>NZ_BJFL01000031.1 GCF_005405885.1 Gandjariella thermophila | reverse complement strand
CCAGATGCACCTCCCCCGGCAACCGCGACAGCGTCGCCAAATCCCGCAACGCCCGCCCCGAAATCACCGCCGCCGTGGTCTCATGCAACACCGCCAACGACCGCAACGCCCCCACCGACTCCGACGACGGCAACGCCCGCTCCGGATCCGCCACAATCGGCGCCAACGTCCCGTCGTAATCACACGCCACCAACAACCGCGGCGTACGAGCCAACCGCACAAGCGCACGACGTAACTCGGGAGAAAATGAGGACAGCCGAGAACCCCGCGGATACTCGACCGTCCGTTCCCGGCCGGAACGGACCATACCTCCAGTCGCGCTCATGAGCGGACCCCCTCACAGGCACGCCAACGGTTGCTTCCTTCGCAAGGTAGCGCAGCGGAAGCGCTGACGGGACTCTTTCATCGAAAGGAAACAAGCTGATAAGGGAGGCTTATGCCGGGACCGGTAGGCCGCCTGGATGACCGGCCGCCACCCGAAAGCGCGCCGCCGATCGCGATGCCGGGGTAGCGTTGGAGGGAGACCGCCGGCAAAGGAGAATCCGCTTGACCGAAGAGGGCACCGACACGCTACGCCGCGCCGCCGACCTGCTGGAAACCCTCGCCGCCGGCAGCACCGCCGGCCGGTGGCGGGTGGGCGGGCTGCTGGCCACCCGGCCGGAGATCATCGCGCACCAGCACGGCGGCACCGAGCACGTCGCCGAGGCACGGTCCAGCAGTGCCCGCTGGATCGTCACCATGCAGCCGGCGGTGGCCCCGCACCTGGCCGGCTGGCTGCGTGCCGCCGCCCGGGGCGCCGGTGACGAGGTGGACGAGCACGCCCTGCGCTTCGCCCGCGCCGTGCTCTCCGCCGAACTCGCCCGCGGCCCGGTCCAGGCCCCTCCCGGTGCGGCAGCGGAGGGACGATCGGAAGCCAGGTCGCCGGCATGACCGAGCAGTACACCGCGCAGTACGTCGGCGGGCCGCTGGACGGCCGGGAGGACGATCTTCCGGAGTCGAGGGCCATCCCGGGCAGCATCGTGACCCACACCTACCTGCACGCCGGCCCCAAGATCGAGACGTTCTACCAGTTGTACCGGACCGACGAGGGCCGGTGGGAGTACCGGCTGCTGCGGCCGCGGTGAGCGTGCCCCACACGGTCACGGCGCTAGCGTCGACCACCGGGAAGCGTCGCCGACCGGCGCACACCACGGCTGATCGCGGCGCGCGCCGGCCCTCGTGGACTCGCGGAAGGGGAGGACGATGTCCGTCACCGTGCGCCTGCGCCGTGTCTACGACGAACCCTCGCCCGAGGACGGGACGCGCGTCCTGGTGGATCGGGTATGGCCACGCGGCCTGAGCAAGGAGTCCGCCCGCGTGGACGAGTGGGCCAGGGACGTCGCCCCGTCCACCGAACTGCGCAAGTGGTACGGGCACGACCCGGCGAGGTTCACCGAGTTCCGCCGCCGCTACGAGGACGAACTGGGCGCGCCGGAACGCAGCGCCGCACTCGACCGGCTGCGGGAACTCTCCCGCCGCGGCCCGCTCACCCTGCTCACCGCCACCAGGGACGTCGAGCACAGCCAGGCGGCCGTACTGGCGGGGCGCCTGACGTAGCGTCGGGGTGGTTCAGCCGGCGCGCAGCAGCGCCGCGTAGAGGGTGAGCCCGGGGCCGAAGGCCAGCGCCACCACGTGGCCGCCGTCGGCGAGCGCACCGCCGGAGCGCAGCCGCTCCAGCACCAGCAGCACGGTCGGCGACGAGCAGTTGCCGCGCTCGGCCAGCACCTCGCGGGACGGCCGCAGCGCCTGGGGCGGCAGGTCGCACTCGCGCCGCACGGTGTCCAGGATCTTCGGCCCACCAGGATGCACCGCCCACCCGGCCACGCCGGCCGGGGTGAGCCCGTGCGGGGTGAGCAACTCGTCGAGGGCGGGCCCGAGGTGCCTGGCCAGCACGTCCGGCACCCGGGGCGACAGCCGCATCCGGAACCCGTGGTCGGTAACCTCCCAGGTCATGTCGCCGGCCGAGTCCGAGTCGGTGCGGGCCACCAGGTCCAGCATGCGCAGCGACGGCGGCGCCCCCGGCCGGCGCAGCGGCTCCGGGCTCAGCACCACCGCCGCGGCGGCGTCGCCGAACAGCGCGTGCGCCACGATCTGCTGGACGTCGCTGGTCGGCGGCTGCAGGTGCAGCGTGGTGAGTTCCACGCAGAGCAGCACGGCCGGCCGCCGGTGGGTGGCCACGAAGTCGGCCGCCGCGCGCAGCCCGGGCAGCGCCGCGTAGCAGCCCATGTGGCCGACCAGCAGACGCTGCACGTCGGCGCCCATGTCCAGCCCCGAGGCGAGCCGGATGTCCAGGCCGGGCGTGCCGTACCCGGTGCACGAGGCGACGGCGAGCAGGCCGACGTCGGCGGGGTCGAGGTCGGCCGCGGCGAGCGCCTCACTGACCGCGCGGCGGCCGAGCGGCTCCGCCTCCTCGGCGTAGCGGCGCATCCGCCGCTCCGTGGACCACCCGGCGACGTCCTCGGTCAGCGGGCTGACCACACCGTGCCGGCGGCGCACCCCGGCGGTGCGGAAGATGCGGTGTGCCGCCCGGCTACGCCCGAAGTGCCGGTGGAAGTAGCCGTGCCACAGGTCGTCCTGGTCCAGCGGCGCGGGAAACGCCGATCCGGTGCCGACGAGGTGCGCGGCTACCACCGGACCACCTCCCGATCCGGTCCGGGTCGCCACCGGCCGGCCGCCGCGGCGTCCTCGCTGGTGGGCATGCGGTCTCCCCCTTCCGCGATGTCGCGTGCGTCCCGACTACGAAGGCTCCTTCACGCCACGTCCCTGGAACAGCACGGTGGTGAACCGGGTCGGCACCATGCGCACGTGCTCGACGCGCCCGGCGAGCCACCGGGCGAGGTCGACGAGTGACGGGCGCAGGCCCCGCAGCCGCAGCCGCACCCCGTGCCGGGCGCACTCGCGGACCAGCCGGTCCCGGTTCACGAACAGGGCCGGGTCGTGCACACCCGGCGGCGGGCCGCCCGGAACGCGCTCTCCCACCGTGACGGTGACGAACCTGGCCAGCGCGGTGTCGGCCAGCGTGTCCAGCACGAGCACCCCGCCGGGCCGGAGCAGGCGGCACGCCTCGGCCACCGCGCCCGCCAGGTCGGGCACGTGCTCCAGCACCTCCCCGGCGACCACCACGTCGGCGCAGCCGGAGGCCAGCGGCACGGCCAGCACGTCACCGCGCACGGCGAGCACGCCGTGCGCGGACGCGCGGTGCAGCGCGCTGGCGGTGAGGTCGACGCCGACGTGCCGGTAGCCCTTGCCGGCCACGTGCGGGGCGAGCAGGCCGCCGCCGCAGGCCAGGTCCACCAGCACGGCGTCGCGCCGGGTGGCGGGCGGCACCAGCGCGCCGCGGGCACGGGCTAGCCAGTGCAGCGTGGCGAACACGCCGCGCGGCCGCCACCACTGCTCGGCCAGCTCGTCGTAGAGCCCGATGTCGTTGGCCGGGCGGCGAGGTGGGCGGGGCGGCGCCGGAAGCGGCGGTTCGGTGGCGGGCACAGCACCGAGGCTGACACAGCCGGTGGGTGCCCGCTCGGCGCCGTCTGCGCGGTGAAGGCGGGTGACCTCCGGGTACGTTCCCCGCCACACCCGGCAGCGGCGGACGTGCCCGGGGACGGCGGCCGCGCTTGGCATGATCGGGGCCCGCGCACGGTCGTCGAGGAGGTGGAATACCGATGTCCTCCGGGTCGCTGCCGGACCTGTCCGGCACGGTCGCCCTGGTCACCGGCGCCGGGGGGATGATCGGCGCCGGCATCGCCCGCCGGTTCGCCGCCGCCGGGGCCGCCGTCGCCGTCCACTACCGGACCAGCCGGGAACCGGCCGAGCGGCTGGTCGCCGAGGTGCGCGCGGCCGGCGGCCGGGCCACCGCGGTGCCGGCCGACCTGCGGGACGCCGAGCAGGCGGACGGCGCGGTGCGGGCCACCGTGGCCGCGTTCGGCCGGATCGACGTGCTGGTCAACAACGCGGGCGTGCAGCCGGTGCGGGCGCTGCCGGAGATGCCGCCCGAGCAGTGGCAGGAGGTGATGACGGGGAACGCGGCCGTCACCTTCCTGGCGACCAGGGCCGCGGCCGCGCGGATGATCGAGCGGGGCGGCGGTGGCTCGATCGTCTCCATCGCCTCCATCGAGGGCAGCCAGCCGGCGTTCGGCCACGCGCACTACAGCGCGGCCAAGGCGGCGGTCCTCATGCACACCAGGGCCGCCGCGCTCGAGTACGGCCGCTACGGGATCCGGGTGAACGCGGTCTCCCCCGGCCTGGTTGAGCGGGACGGCATCGAGCGGGACTGGCCGGACGGGGTGGCCCGGTGGCGCCGGGCCGCGCCGCTCACCCGCCTGGGCACGCCCGAGGACGTGGGCAACGCCTGCGTGTTCCTCGCCTCGCCGCTGGCCTCCTGGATCACCGGGCAGAACCTCGTCGTCGACGGCGGCGTGTCCGCCCATCCGACCTGGTGACGGGCCCGGGAGCGCGGCGCGCGTCGGGAAACGGGGAGTGAGCGCGATGGAACCGGCGGAGATCATCGAGGCGCTGGGCCTGGCGCCGCTGCCCACCGAGGGGGGCCGGTGGGCGCAGACCTGGCGGGACGCGCACGGGTCGGCGATCTACTACCTGCTGGTGGCCCCGGAGTTCTCCGCCCTGCACCGGTTGGCCCACCCCGAGGTGTTCGCCTACCACGCCGGCGCGCCGGCCCGCATGCTGCTGGCCCACGCCGACGGCAGCGTGAGCCGGCCGGTGCTCGGCCCGGACCTGGTCGCGGGGCAGCGGCCGCAGGTGGCGGTGCCGGCCGGTACCTGGCAGGCCACCGAGACGCTCGGCGCGTGGAGCCTGCTCGGCACCTTCATGGCCCCGCCCTACACCGACGACGCCGTCGAGTTCGGCCGCGCCGGGGAACTCGCCAGCCGCTATCCGGACCACGCCGGCGACATCCGCCGGCTCTGCCCGCGCTGACCCGCTATTCGCCGGCGAACGGGGCGAAGGCGAACCGCGCCGGGTGCGACGCGGTCTCGTCGGACACCCTGACAACGCCGCCGGAGGTTAGGTACGTGGCGATCGTCTCCGCCAGCCGGACATGTGCGTGCTGCCGAAAGTCGTCGCTGTGGCCGTAGGCGAGGGTGAACTGCCTGGGTTCGATCTCCCAGTCCCCGCGCTCGGAGGCGACGTCCACGCCGCCATAGGTGTTCCGGGTCTCCACCTCGAGCCGCCACCGGGCTTCCCGGCTCGGCGCGGTGGCCAGGTGCACCTCGACGGTGCCGATCTCCACGATCTGGTCGGCGCGGATCAGCCGGCGGGCCGCGCTGTCCTGGACCCACAAGGTGCTCGTCATATCGGGCCTCCCGTCCGCGTCCCGTTACCGCGACTCAGCGTGAGCGTAATCATGCGCGCCGCCACAACGGGCAACCTGGATATCGCCCCGTGACCGGACGGCCACCCACATGCCGGACGCGGGACCAAGGTCGGACACGAGAACCGACCAAGGTACGCGAATTCGCAGGCGTAACACGGGCAGGATAAGGTGAAATAGAACACACTCTCAGGTTCCACCGAATGCCCCATGGGGAACCCGGAGGCTGGCGAGGGAGAACGGAGGAGATCATGGGCAGAACCGAGGCGCCGAGCGAACCACGGGAAGCCGAGACCGACGCCGAGCGGCACGGTAGCCGTACGGCGCTGGTGCCGCCGGCCAGGACGGCGCTGGACGGCGGGCAGCACGAGGCGTCCGACATCGACGCCGAGGACCACATCGTCCGCGGCATCGACTAGGTTGCCGTACGCCGTCGGGGCGTCGGACGACGTCCCAGCACATCCCCGCCCGCTCACGTCGGTGAGGGGGCAGGCATCCTGGGTGGCCGCCTCGATCGGGAGAATCCTCATCCCGCGGCTGGCCGCCCTGTTGGCCCAGACCAGGATGGCGTAACGCGTTTGCGGTTCCGCCGGGCCAGGATCTTTGTCAGGGGTACCACCCCCACCGCGCCACCAGCGGGCGATCCCCGCCGGTGTGGCGCTGTTCCTGGCAGGTGAGCGGCGGAGGAACGCGATGGACACTGCGGTGCGCACGATACGGTCGCCGGACGGTACGACGATCGCCGTCGAACGAACCGGAACCGGATCCCCCCTGGTACTGGTGAGCGGCGCGTTGACCGACCGAACGCAGTGGCGCAGGGTGTTGCCGCTGCTCGCCGAGCGGCACGCGGTGTACGCGGTGGACCGGCGCGGTCGCGGAGGTTCCGGCGACCGCACGGGCCACGCCACGGACGGCTACCACCCGCGGCTGGAAATCGACGACGTAGTCGCGGTGCTGGACGCCGTCGCCGAGGAGACCGGTCGGCCCGTCAACGTGCTCGGTCACTCCTCCGGCGCCCTTCTCGTCCTCGGCGCGGCCCGTGCCGCCGCCCGGGTCCGCCGGGTGGTCGGCTACGAGCCGCCGATCGGCCGCGACACCGGTGCCCTGGACCCGCCCCTGTCCGCCCGGCTCGCCGCCCATGTCGCCGCCGGCGACCGGGAGACCGCGGTGCTCACCTTCCTCCGAGAAGGGGTTGGTCTGCCCGCCGATCAGGTCGACCTGGTGCGCCGGGCACCGACCTGGCCGGCGTCGGTCGCGCTGGCCCACACCGTGCCCTACGACATGCGCATCCAGGAGGAGTCCCGGCGGGCCAGGGACGGCTTCGCCGGGCTGGGTGTCCCGGTGCTCCTGCTGCTCGGCACGGCGAGCAGCGAGTGGATGGCCCAGGGGCTGCGCGAGCTTGCCGCCACCCTGCCGGACGCACGGCTGGTGTCGCTGCCCGACCAGGGGCACCTGGCCATGGTGGACGCGCCGGCGCTGTTCGCCGAGCGGGTGCTCGAGTTCCTGACCGAGCCGTGACCATTCACCGACGGCTCCGGGAACATCAACACTCGTTCGGCGTTGTTCGAACCATGAGCCTTCGTCGCCGTGTGCCGCTGTCCGTGCTCGACCTCGCCCCCGTACCCAGCGGGTCGACCACCGCACGGGCACTGCGCAACAGCCTCGACCTGGCCCGGCGGGTGGAGCGGTTGGGCTACACCCGGTACTGGGTCGCCGAGCACCACAACATGCCCGGCATCGCCAGTTCCTCGCCGGCGGTGCTGATCGGCCAGCTCGCCGCGGCCACCTCGACACTGCGGGTCGGCTCCGGTGGCGTCATGCTGCCGAACCACCCACCGCTGGTGGTGGCCGAGCAGTTCGGCATGCTCGAGGCGCTGCCCCCGGGGCGGATCGACCTGGGCATCGGCCGCGCTCCGGGCACGGACCAGGCGACCGCCCGGGCGCTGCGCCGCAGCGCCGGCCCGCTGTCCGCGGACGACTTCCCCCAGCAGCTCGCCGAGCTGGTCGACTACTTCGCCGAGGCGGCGGAGGACGGTTCGGCGCCACGGGTGCGGGCTGTGCCGGCGGCGGGTAACCGGCCGCCGGTGTGGCTGCTCGGGTCCAGCGGCTACAGCGCCCAGCTCGCCGGGCTGCTCGGGTTGCCGTTCGCGTTCGCCCACCACTTCAGCGCGGACAACACGCTGCCCGCGCTCGCCCTGTACCGGGAGTCGTTCCGGCCGTCGCCACACCTGGACCGGCCGTACGCGATGGTCGCGGCGGCGCTGTACGCGGCGAACACCGACGAGCACGCGCGGTGGATCGCCGCCCCGGCCGCGCTGGCGTTCGTCCACCTGCGGCACGGGCGGCCCGGTCCACTGCCCACCCCGGAGGAGGCCGCCAGCTACCCGTACACCCCGCTGGACGAGGAGATCGTCCGGTCCCGGCTGGCCGGGCAGCTCATCGGCGGCCCGGACACCGTCCGGCGGCAGGCGGACGAGCTGCTCGCGGCCACCGAGGCGGACGAGCTGATGCTGACCACGATGGTGCACGACCACGCCGACCGGGTGCGGAGCTACGACCTGTTCGCCGAACTGGCCGGCCTGGAGCCGGTCGAGGCGCCGGCCGGGGAACCCGCAGAACCTGCCGGGCGGCCGGCGGACCCGGCCGCCGGTGACGGGCATCCTGCGACCGTGCCGGCACGAGTGGAGCGCTGACCCACGTACGGGTGAGTCCCGTCCACTCCGGACCGACCCGGCCGTACGGTGTTCCGCGTGCCAGACCCGAGTGAGTCACAGACGCTGCTTGACCAACTGCACCGCGAGGTCACCTCAGCCATTGAGCACATGATCGTCGGCGGTGACGATCACGCGCTCACCGAGGTGCTGCACCGGCTGCGCGCGGTGACCGAGCCGGCCCACAGCGCGCTGGAGGACCGGGCTCCCGAGGTCACCGGGGAACTCGCCCAGGCGATGGGGCACCTGCAGGCGGGCGAGTACGACGAGGCCCGCAGCGCGCTGCTCACCGCACGCACATCGTTATCCCGGCTGGTCGGCGGGGAACGCCGGGGCAGGAACCGGGTGGACGTTTCGCTGTGGCGGATGTGGTGAGCCACCCCGCCCCGCGGCCACCGTCACCGTGAACGGCCGCGGCCCCGCCGGATCGGGCGGGGCCGCGGCGCGGGGCGGAACGGCTACTTGGACAGCAGGCCGTCCGGCACCGTCGAGTCCTGCCGGAAGTCGTCGAAGAGCTGCTTCGACTTCGTCTTGTCCCACAGCACCACGGAACCGACCCCCGAGATCGTCTGCGTGCTGCCGATCGGCACGGTGCCGGTGGTGGAGCCGTTGCCGCCCAGCGCGAACGCCAGGCCGGCCAGGTTCCAGATGTGGTCACCGTTGTCCACGGTCAGCGTGTCCACCGAGTTGGTGGCCAGCGGGAACAGCCGGAACGGGTTGGCCAGCACGCCGACGCTGGTGGCCTTGGACAGCAGCGCGGAGAGGAACTCGCGCTGGTGCTGGATGCGGTCCAGGTCCTGGCGGGCGTAGAGGTGCCGGGTGCGCACGTAGCCGAGTGCCTGGGTGCCGTTGAGGTCCTGGCATCCCGGGCTGAGGTTGAGGCCCGCGGCCGGGTCCTTCAGCGGCTGGTCGACGCAGATGTTCACCCCGCCGACCGCGTCGACCACGCCGACGAAGCCCTCGAAGCCGATCTCCGCGTAGTGGTCGATGCGCAGCCCGGTGGCCTCTTCCACGGTGCGGGTGAGCAACTGCGGACCGCCGAAGGCGAAGGCGGCGTTCAGCTTGTTCCTGCCGTGCCCGGGAATCGGCACGTAGGAGTCGCGCGGCAGGCTGACCAGGGTGGGCTTGCCGGAGCCGCTGGGGATGTGCATCAGCATCATCGTGTCGGTGCGGCCGCCGTCCGCGTCGCCAGTGGACAACTGGGCCTCCTGGCTGGCGCTCAGGCCCTGCCGGCTGTCCGAGCCGACGAGCAGCCAGTTGGTGCCCGCGCCCGCGGCGGGGCGGCCCGCGTAGTCGCTGAACGCGTTGGTGCGCTTCAGCGAGAAGTCCAGGTAGATGGCGAAGCCGATGAGGAACAGCACGATCACGAGCAGGATGCTCAGAAAGACCCGGCCTGGTCGCCCCCGTCGCCTCCGCACCTGCTGTGACCACTCCCTCGGTGGACCCGGTCGCTGGTAGTTGAGCGGCATGGTCCCGCGCTGCGCCATTCCCCGACCTCCCGTTTTCGCGTCCCCGGATGGTGAGTTCATCACCCCCCTGTCGATGTGGACGCACGGCAGGCCGGCCGGTTGTCCGATTCACCCGCTCGCCGTCCGCGCGTCGCCGCGTAGCTAACGCGAGACGACGCCGCCGGCACAAGTCCCCGCGATCAAATCCGTGGTCAATTCCGGTCATCCCACGGGTGCTCGTGCTCGGGGTGCGGGCGGGGGGGACGCGGGCCGCCGGGCCGCGCTGGGGGCACGGCCCGGCGGATGCCGCGTTCCGGGGTCAGCCGGTGACCGCGTCCAGCGCGGGCAGGTAGCCATTGGCGTGCCCGGCCCGGTTCGGGTGGTACGAGTCACTCACCGGCCAGGTGACCCCGTTGATCCACGGACTGGCGGCGCAGATGCCGTGCCCGGCGAAGGCCGACCGGCCGTCGACGAAGGTGAAGTGGGCCGCGGCCGCTCGGCCGGCGATCGTGGTGGCCAGCAGGTCGGCGGCGTCGTTCAGGGTGGTCCGCTTGCTCGCGCTCAACCAGCAGGCGCCGGTCGCGAACAGCCGCGGGTAGCCCATCACCACGACCCTGGCCGAGGGCGCCGCGCCGTGGATCGCCGCGTAGGTCCGGTCCAGCTTGCCGGGCAGGGTGTTCCGCACCTCGGTCTCCGCCCGCTGCACCGCGTTCGCGCAGTCCTGGTCGCTGCCGATGGTGCAGGTGGTCACCACGTCACCGAAGCCAACGTCGTTGCCGCCGATGGACACGGTGACCAGCGTGGTGGTCGTGCGGAGCGCGGACGCCTGGTTGGCCAGCAGGTCGTCCGTGGTGGCTCCGGAGCAGGCCACGAAGGAGAACGACGCGACCTGGTGCGCGGAACTCCACAGCGAGGGATAGGCCAGCGCGCTGCGGTTACAGCTTCCGCTGGCGGGGTCGTACTGGCCGGTGCCGGTACCCGACGCGTAGGAGTCGCCGAGCGCGGCGTAGCGGATCGCGCCGGCGGCGCTGGCCGGGACGGCGAGCAGCAGTGCGGCAGCGACAGCGGTGAGGAGGGTGGCGAGAACACGGACACGACGCATGGCGGCCTCCGCCCGAAATGTGAGGAACATGACCTACCTACACGCCAAGTGGCCGACTGACCTCGCGTTGTGAAGAGTTAACCCCGAACGAACTACCGTCGTGTCACGTAAGACGGTCACCAATCGGAACCCGCCGGGGCCGGGGGCCGACGATCGGGCTGCCGGCGAACCGGCCGGCGCGCGGTGACGCAACGAACGGGTGATATGGCGCCATATCACGCAACGTTGTCCGGCTCCACGCAACAGCTTGCCGATGAAACGAACGTGACGGCCGCCTTAGCCTTGTCAGCATGACCCTGACCGCCGATCACCCCGCCACCGGCACGCCGGGCGGCGCCGCCGACTACATCGCGCTCGACGAGCACTGGAGCACGCACAACTATCACCCGCTGCCCGTGGTGATCAGCCACGCCGAGGGTGCCTGGGTGACCGACGTGACCGGCCGCCGGTACCTCGACTTCCTCGCCGGCTACTCGGCGCTCAACTTCGGCCACCGCCACCCGGCCCTGGTCGCCGCCGCGACGGAGCAGCTCGGCCGGGTCACGCTGACCTCCCGTGCGTTCCACCACGACCAGTTCGGCCTGTTCTGCCGGGAGCTGGCCGAGTTGACCGGCACCGAGATGGTGCTGCCGATGAACTCCGGCGCGGAGGCGGTGGAGTCCGCGCTCAAGGTCGCCCGGAAGTGGGCCCACGAGGTCAGGGGCGTGCCGGACGGCACCGCGGAGATCGTGGTGGCCGCCTCGAACTTCCACGGCCGCACCACCACCGTGGTCTCCTTCTCCACCGACCCGGTGGCGCGCGCCGGGTTCGGCCCGTTCACGCCGGGGTTCACCGTGGTCAAGTACGGCGACGCGGCGGCGATGGCCGCCGCGATCACCGAGCGGACCGCCGCGGTGCTGGTCGAGCCGATCCAGGGCGAGGCCGGCGTGATCGTGCCGCCCGCGGGCTACCTGCGCGAGGTACGCCGGATCTGCGACGAGCACGGCGTGCTCATGATCGCCGACGAGATCCAGTCCGGCCTGGCCCGCACCGGTGACCTGCTCGCCTGCGACCACGACGGCGTCCGCGCGGACCTCTACACGCTGGGCAAGGCGCTCGGCGGTGGCATCGTGCCGGTATCCGCGGTGATCGGCCGGCGGGACGTGCTCGGCGTCCTGCGCCCCGGCCAGCATGGCTCCACCTTCGGCGGCAACCCGCTGGCCTGCGCGGTCGGCCGGGCGGTGATCAGGCTGCTGGCCACCGGGGAGTTCCAGCGGCGCTCCCGCGAGCTGGGCGCCCACCTGCACGCGCGGCTCGGCGAGCTGGTCGGCGCCGGGGTGGCCGAGGTGCGCGGCCGGGGCCTGTGGGCCGGCGTGGAGATCTCTCCCGGCGGCCCCACCGGCAGGCAGGCCAGCGAGGCGCTGGCCGCGCGCGGCGTGCTGTGCAAGGAGACCCAGGACACCACGCTGCGGGTGGCACCGCCGCTAGTGATCAGCCGCGACGAGCTGGACCGCGGCATCGACACCATCGCCGAGGTGCTCACCCGCTGAGGCGTCCGCACGTTACCCCGAACCCGGCCGCGAGACGTCGCCGACGACCCCACACCCGGCAGACGTCGCCACCGCGTTCGGCGGGCGCCCCGTCTCAGCCCGCCGAACGCGGCACCGGGGACGCCACCTCACGGGACAGCGCGACCAGCCGGGACAGCGCGCGCAGGTACTTCTTCCGGTAGCCGCCGCCCAGCATCTCCTCGGTGAACAGCGCGGACAGCGGCTGCCCGGACACCGCGACCGGGATGGCGCGGTCGTAGAGCCGGTCCGCGAGGCTGACCAGGCGCAGCGCCACGTCCTGGTCCGGCGCGGCGTGCACACCCCGCAGGTGCACCGCGGCCACCCCGTCGACCAGCGGCCCGTACCGGGAGGGGTGCAGCCGGGCCAGGTGCGCGCACAGCTCGTCGAAGTCGTCCAGGGTGGCGCCGGGCAGTGCCTCGGCGCTGGCCGCCAGGTCGTCGTCGGACATCGGCTCCGGCGGGTCGGGCAGCCCGCGGTGCCGGTAGTCCGGCCCCTCCACCCGGACCACCCCGAACCGCGCGGCCATGCTGTGGATCTCGCGCAGGAAGTCGTCCGCGGCGAACCGGCCCTCGCCCAGCCTGTCGGGCAGCGTGTTGGAGGTGGCGGCGACGAACACGCCGGCGTCGGTGAGTGCGGCCAGCAGCCGGGTGATCAGCATGGTGTCACCCGGGTCGTCCAGCTCGAACTCGTCGATGGCGAGCAGCCGGTGGTCGGCGAGCCGGCGCACCGCCTCGGCGAAGCCGAGCGCGCCGACCAGGTGGGTCAGCTCGACGAAGGTCCCGTACGCCTTCGGCCCGGGCGCCGCGTGCCAGGCAGAGGCGAGCAGATGGGTCTTGCCCACACCGAAGCCGCCGTCCAGGTACAGCCCGGGTTGCTGCCGGGACTTCTGCCCGCCGCCCAGCCAGCCGCCCAGCCAGCCGCGGGTCGGGCGGCCGGCGGCGACCCGCTCGGCGAACTCCCGGCAGGCGGCGAGCGCGGCCATCTGGCTGGGCTCGTCCGGGTTGGGCAGGTAGTTCTCGAAGCGCACGTGGTCGAACCGCGGCGGCGGCACCATGGACGCCACCAGCTCGTCCGCCGCGATCTCGGGATGACGATCGGACAGGCGCTGGGCGGGCATGACGGGCAGCCTAACCGCGTGTTGGGATGGCACCGTGCACCAACTATGGCCCCCTGTGACGGACCAGACAGCGCAGGTCGACGACCGTGACCTGGAGCGGCTCTACGCCTACCCGGCCAACCTGGACCGGCCCTGGGTGCAGGCCCATTTCGTGTCCAGTGTGGACGGTGCGGTGACGGTGGCCGGCCGCTCCGGGGGGCTGTCCAGCCCGGCGGACAAGCGGGTGTTCGCGCTGAGCCGGGATCTGGCCGACGTGGTGCTGGTCGGCGCGGGCACCGCGCTGATCGAGGGCTACCACGGGGTCAAACCGCGCGAGGTCCGGGTGGAGCGGCGGAAGCGGCTGGGGCTCTCCCCGGTGCCTCCGCTGGCCGTGGTCACCCGGCGCTGCTCGATCGAGCCGGACGCGCCGCTGGTCACCGACGTCTCCGTGGCGACCATCGTGGTCACCTGCGAGGCGGCGCCGGCGCAGCGGCGCAAGGCGCTGGGCGACGCCGGCGCCGAGGTGGTGGTGGCCGGCGAGGACGCCGTCGACCCGCACCGGGCGCTGGCCGCGCTGGACGAGCGGGGGCTGCGCCGGGTGTCCTGCGAGGGCGGCCCGACCCTGTTCGCCGCGCTGATCGCCGAGGACCTGGTGGACGAGCTGTGCCTGACCGTGTCGCCGCTGCTCACCGGAGGCGATGCCGGCCGCATCGCCAGCGGCGCGCTGCCCCCGGCGCCGGCGCGCATGCGGCTGGACACGGTGCTCTGCGAGGACGACACGCTGCTGCTGCGCTACCGCAGGCCCCGGTAGCCGCGTCACCCGCGCCGCGAGCCGGCGCCGGCGCGATACCGGGCCCCGCGGGTCGGGTCGGCGCGTTACCGGGCGCCGCGGGTGGCACCGATCGAGGCGACCACCACGCAGCAGATCGCCAGCCACTGCGTAGGGGCCAGCGCCTCGCCGAGCACCACCAGCCCGGCCAGCGCGGCCACCGCCGGTTCCAGGCTCATCAGCACGCCGAACACCCGGGGCGGGATCCGTCGCAGCGCCTCCAGCTCCAGCGAGTACGGCACCACCGAGGACAGCAGCGCCACGGCGAGCCCGGCCGCCAGCACCTCCGGGCGCAGCAGCGTGGCACCGGCCTGCGCGACACCCAGCGGCGCGGCGAAGAGACCACCGAAGGCCATCGCCACGGCCAGCCCCTGTCCGTCGGTGGTGCGCCTGCCCAGCGCCGCACCCAGCAGGATGTAGCTCGCCCAGCAGGCGGCGGCGAGCAGAGCGAAAGCGACGCCGGTCCACCGCACGGCGCCGCCGTCCTCGGTGAGCAGCAGTACCCCGGCCGCGGCAAGCGCCGCCCACAGCGCGTCCAGCCAGCGACGGGAGCCGAGCAGCGCGACCGACAGCGGTCCGAGGAACTCGACGGTCACCGCGACGCCCTGCGGGATCCGGGCGAGCGCCTGGTAGAAGGCCATGTTCATGCCGGCGAGCACCGCGCCGTAGCCAAGCACGACGGTGAGCAACCGGCGGTCGGCCCGCAGCGTGCGCAGGGTGCGCACCGACGGCCGCCACACGACCAGCAGCACCACGGCAGCGAACACCAGCCGCATGGCGACCACGCCGAGCGATCCGGCGACCGCGAACATCTGCTTGGCCACGGACGCGCCGAGCTGCACGCTGACGATGCCGAGCAGCACCAGGGCCGGCGGAGGCGTGGCACTCACCGCGCGGCCGGCCAGCGTGGCCAACCCCAGCATCGGACGCCAGGTCGTCCTGGACCGCTGCACCTGTACCGCCACCACGGTTGTCCGCCCTCCTCTTCCGCACCGTCGCGAACGACGGCAGCGCTCAGCCCGGCGTGTCCTGGGCCGCCGCACCGGCCGGCTCGGGTGCCAGCACGGTCATGGCGAACCGGCAAGGCACCTCGCCCACCGCGAGGTAGCCGTGCGGCCGGTCGCCGGCGAAGGACGCCGCGCCACCGGCCGCGATCCTCGCCCGCTGCCCGGCCACCCGCAGCTCAATTTCCCCCTCGACCACGAGCAGCAGTTCCCGGACGCCCGGCGCGTGCGGATCGCTGTGGTGCTCCTCCCCCGGCCGCATCGTCCAGTGCCACAGCTCGACCACCGGCCGATCGCCGCCGAGCAGGAGGGTGCCGGCGCCCCCGGCGGTGCCGCGCCACAGCACCGCGCCGGTACCCGGCTCGGCCACCCGCAGCGGCGGCTCCCGCTCCACCTCGACGAGCTGGGCAAGGCCGGTGCCGAACGCCTCGGCGATCCGCCACAGCGTGCCGATGCTGGGATTGCCCCGGCCCTGCTCGATGGCCACCAGCACGCCCTTGCTCAGCCCGGACAGCGCGGCCAACCGGTCCAGGCTCCAGCGGCGGGCCGCCCTGGCCGCCCGCACGTTCGCGGCGATCGCCCTGGCCAGCGCGTCCTGGTCGGCCACGGGCACCTCCGGTCGTTCTGCTGTACCACACGGTACTGTCTGCTGCACCATGCCGGCAAACCAGCCGGGCTGCCCTCTCACCGGGTTCTCACTCCCCGCGTGCCAGCCTCGTTTCGGGAAAGTCCACGACGTCCGATCAGTCACGCCAGCGAGGAGCAGCCGTGCCGCGCCGCCAGGTGGCCCGCGAATCCCGCCCGGCCCGGCGTGGTCCGGTGCGGTCGGCGGCGCTTCCCGCGCTGTTCGCGGCCGCTCTGCTGGGCACGCTGGCCGGGTGCGCGGCGGGGCCGTCCAACCGGCCGGTGATCGCGGTGCGCCAGGACGGCGGTTCCTCCGGCAGCCCGCCGATCAGCACCATCGGCCCGAAACCGGTGCCGCCGCTGGAGCGGCCGGGCTCGCCCGGGATCACCTGGTCGGACTGCGACCAGCCGACCAGGGACCAGCTTGCCGGGCTGGGCAACGCCGCGGGCGTGCCGTACCAGTGCGGCCGGGTGGTCAACGTGCTGGACGCCCCGGGGCAGCCGGGCAGCGGCACCGCGCGGATCAGCGTGCTCAAGGCCGGAGACGGACCGGTGCCGCTGGTGGTGGTCAACGACGTCGGCGGCGAACCGGGCACCCTCTACGCGGCCCGGCTGGCCAGCCAGCTACCCCGCGCCATGCTGAGCACGTTCTCGCTGATCGGCGTGGACCGCAGGGGCACGGGCGCGTCCGACGCGGCCGAGTGCGTGCCACCGGACGTGCGCGGCAGGGTGGTCGGCTACGACCCGTCCTCGGCGCGGCTGGACGACCTGCTGGACGCCGCCCGGCGGGCCAGCCAGGAGTGCGTGCTCGACCTCGACCAGCGGCTCGCCGCGCTGGACACCTGGCGGGCGGCCGCCGACCTGGAGCGGCTGCGGCAGGAACTGGACGTGCCGCGGCTGAACGCGGTCGGCCACGGCGAGGGTTCCCGGGTGCTCACCACCTACATGAGCCGCTATCCGGACCGGATCGGGCGGATCGTGCTGGACGGCTCGCCCGACCCGGCGCTCGACGGCACCGGGCAGGCGGAGGCCAGGGCGGCCGGCGCGGAGCAGACCTTCGGCGCGTTTGTCACGGACTGCGTGGCGCACGGCTGCCCGCTGGGCGGAGACCCTCGGCAGGCCGTGCGGGGCCTGCTGGACGGGCTGCGCCAGCGCCCGGTGACCGCGCCGGACGGCACCCAGGTCACCGCCGGGACCGCGCTGACCGCGATGCTGCTGGGTCTGGCCGACCGGCCGCACTGGTCGGATCTGGCCGGCGCGCTGGCCAGGGCGCGTATCGGCGACGTCGGCGGGCTCGCCGCGCTGGTCGCACCGCTGCTCGGCGGCCCGGACCGCAACCCGGCCCGGCTCGACCCGCAACTGGTCACCGGATGCAACGACACCGGCACCCGGCTGTCTCCGGACCGGGTGGCTCGCACCGCCGCCGACTGGCGAGGCAAGTACCCGCTGTTCGGCGGGTTGTTCGCGGACCGGTTGCTGTGGTGCAGCCCGTGGCCGGTGCCGCAGCAGACCCCGCCGACCACACTGGCCGTGCCGGGCGCTCCCCCGGTACTGGTGCTCAGCACCGCCAGCGACCCGATCACGCCGGCACCCGGCACCGAGCGCACCGCCCAGCAGCTCACCACCGGCATCTCGGTGGCCTGGCAGGGCGGCGGGCACGGCGCGCTCGCCACGTCGCCGTGCGCGACCACGGCGGCGCAGCACTTCCTGGTCGACGGCCGGGCGCCCACGGACGGCACCGTCTGCCCGCCGTGATGTCGCCCGCCGCCCGGCCTCGGCGATGCGGTATCCCCGGGCGGCCATCGTGCGGCGGAACGGGCCGCGCGTCCGCGAGGCGCTCGCCGCGGGGATGATCAGCGGTCAGCGGCAGCCGGAGCAGCAGCCGCAACCCGGCCCGGTGCAGCTCGAGCAACAGCTGCAGCCACCCAGGTGCGGGCTCTCCGCCGCCGTGCGCTCCACAGGTGCCGCCATGACGCCCTCCCATGAGTCGGGGTGCATATGTCCCCCACGACGGTATTTCCGTGCGGCACGGGGTGATACCGCCGCGCGAGGGAAGGCGGAACGTCCGGCCCCGGTCAGCCGGAGAGTTCGGACAGCGCGCGTTGCGCCGCGTCCAGTTCCGCCTGCAGTTGCTCGATGCGGGCCCGCTGCTGCGCCCTGGCCGCCTCCAGTACGGCCTCGATCGCCTCGGAGACGTCCGGATGCAGTTCCTTGGCCGCCTTGGCGACCGCGGACGCCGGCACCGGCACGGCCCGGACGGTGCGCTTCTTCCCGGCCACCACGTCGACCGTCCACTCGCCCTCGGCCGTCGAGCTCAGCGTGACGGTCACCTCGGCCGGCCGCGACTTCCGCGCACCGCCCCGCCGGGCCGGCTGCTCCGCACCGACCACGGCCGAAGCACCGCCGCCGGATGTTCGTCGGACGCTGGCCGGTCGGCCGCCCGGGTCGTCGGCCGGCTGCGCGCGGCGGCTCCCCACCGGGTCCGCCGCCGGGCCACCCGGCGACGGGCTCGCGGCCGACGTGCCCGAACCGGAGACGGCGCTCGCGGCGGATGTGGCCGGCTTCTTCCGGGGCGGCTTGGTCAGCGTCATCTCCGCGGGGGAGAACGACAGCACGTCGCGCGAGCCGGTCGGCCGCACCTGGATGAAGTCGCCCTCCTCGGGTGCGGTGAACGCCGTCACCTTCGCCGAGCGCCCGGCCGTCATGCCCACCGCGTTCGGCGTGAACCACACGGTGGGCGTCCGCCCTGCGGCGAGTTCGGCCCGCAGGAACTGGAGATCCTCCTCGGACAGCGAGCGCACCTTGGCCATTGTGGCCTCACCTCGATCAGGACCGTTGCGTTGTCGGGATGCAGCCTGCCGCATGGCACCGACAAGAATCGAACGCCGCTCGCGCCGCCGCACTACTCCACAGTGGACGATACGGCCCGAGCGGCGCCCGCGTCATCCCCCGGCCAGCCGCGCCACCGTCCACTGTGGAGGAGCAGCGGCTACGGGGCGCCGGCGGCGCTGACCGCCACCGCGGCGTGCAACTCGACCAGGCCGTCGAGGAAGGTGGACAGGGCCAGCTCGAAGCTGTCCCTGTCGATCTCGTCGGCGTACTGGCGCAGCTTGTGCGCCTGGCTGAGGTTGGGATAGCGGTCCCAGTAGACCCGCACGTCGTCCTCGAAGCCGCGGGAGAACGAACTGATCGCCGCGCCGACCACCAGGTACTTGGTGGACGCGCCGATCATGGTGGCGTACCGGGGCGGCCAGCCGGCGCGGACCAGGCCACCGTGCACCGCGTCGGCCATCCGCAGCGACGCCTCCCGCCGGGACGGGCCGTAGGCCAGGAACGGCACGAAGTTCGGGTGCGCGGCCAGCACGGCGCGGTAGGACCGGGCCCAGGTGGCCAGGGCCGCGCGCCAGTCGTCGCCGGCGAAGCCGGACACGTCGACCTGCTCGGCGAGGTCGTTGGCCACCGCGTGCAGCAGTTCCTCCTTGGTGGCCACGTGGCTGTACAGGGACGCCGCCTGCACGCCGAGCGCCACCGCGAGCTTGCGCATGGACAGCCCGGACAGCCCGTCCCGGTCGATGATCTCCAGCGCGGTGTCCCGGATGCGCTGCTTGCTCAGGATCGGAACGCTCGGCCGTCCCACCGCCTGCCTCCTCCTCCGCGGGTCGGCGACCGACCGCGGTCACGTCGCCGTGGCGCATGCCGCACCGGGTCGTGTGTCCCCACCGCGCCTGGTACACGTACAGTACAACCTAACGACGTTCGGTTAATCCTCGGGACACTCGTCCGGCGGGTGGGCGGCGGCGCGATTCCGGGGACGGTGGCGGAAAGGACGGCAGCGATGGACTTCTCGCTGAGCGACGAGCAGCGGGAGATCCGCGACTGGGTGCGGACCTTCGTGCGGCGCGAGATCATGCCGCTGGAACCCGAGGTGCTGCGCCGGGAGCGGCGCGGCGAGCCGGGGCTGACCCACGAGGAGCACCGCGAACTGCGGCAGAAGGCCAAGCAGGCGGGTTTCTGGGGGGTGCTGACCCCGCAGGAGTACGGCGGTATGGGCCTGCCCGCGGTGATGGCCGCGCTGATCGAGGCGGAGCTGGGCCGCTCGTTCGTGCCGTTCCGGTTCGGTGGCTACGCGGACAACATCCTGTTCCACGCCAACGAGGAGCAGAAGCAGCGCTACCTGCTGCCCACCATCGCGGGCGAGCGGATCTCCTGCTTCGCGATCACCGAACCCGGCGCCGGCTCGGACGCCAAGAACATCCGCACCTCCGCCCGCAAGGACGGCGCGGACTGGGTGATCAACGGCGAGAAGACGTTCATCACCGGCGGCAACGAGGCCGACTTCGCCATGGTGTTCGCGGTCACCGACAAGGACAAGGGCGCCGCCGGCGGGGTCACCTGCTTCCTGGTGGACCGGGACATGGGCTGGAAGTCCGAGCCGATCGACACCATGGGCGAGTGGGGCCCGGCGTCGCTGATCTTCGACAACGTGCGGGTGCCCGAGGAGAACGTGCTCGGCGAGGTGGGCAGGGGCTTCCAGCTCGCCATGCAGTGGATCGGCCAGGGCCGCTACCTGCTGCCCGCCCGCGCGCTGGGTGCCTGCGAGCGGCTGGTCGAGATGGCCATCGAGCAGTCGAAGACCCGGGTCACCTTCGGCGAGCCGATCGCCAACCGGCAGGCCATCCAGTGGATGATCGCCGACTCGGCGGTGGAGATCGAGGCGTTGCGCTGGCTGGTGCTGCACGCCGCGTGGCAGGTGGACCAGGGCATGGACTCCCGGCAGGCGCAGTCCATGGCCAAGCTCTACGGCGGGGTGAAGGCCAACGAGATCGTCGACCGGGTGCTGCAGATCCACGGCGGCATGGGCTACACGCGTGAGCTGCCGGTCGAGCGGTGGTACCGCGAGCTGCGCCTGCTGCGCATCTACGAGGGCACCGACGAGATCCAGCGCCGCACCATCGCCCGCAACCTGATCAAGGGGCACGCCAGCGTGCGCGGCGTCCTGGGCTGACCCGGCGTGCGGTGTCCCGGTGCGGCACCCGCGCCGGGACACCGCAGGTTCGTGATGTGGCCCGCACCCGGCCGCCGGCGATTTGGCACCGGCCACCTCGGATGCCATTCTGGCTGGCCAGTGTCCGGGCAGCGGGAAGGGAGCGGGTGTGCACGAGGTGGTGGCCGAGGTCTGGCGCGGTGACTTGGTGGAGTCGGTACACCACGGCTCGGTGGTCGCCCTGGACGCCGACGGCCGCACCGCGCTCACCGCCGGCGCGCCCAAGGACGTCATGTTCCCCCGCTCCTCGAACAAGCCGGTGCAGGCGCTGGCCATGCTGCGCTGCGGGCTCGACCTGCCGCCCGAACTGCTCGCGCTGGCCTGCGCCAGCCACTCCGGGGAGGACTTCCACGTCGAGGGGGCGCGGCGCGTCCTCGCCTCCGCCGGGCTCGCCGAGGACGCCCTGCGCTGCACGCCGGACCTGCCGCTCGGCGAGGCGGCACGGCGCGCCCACCTGGCCGCCGGCCGGGACGCCGCGCCGATCTTCATGAACTGCTCCGGCAAGCACGCCGCCATGCTGGCCACCTGCGTGGCTCGCGGCTGGCCGACGGAGAGCTACCTCGACCCCGAGCATCCGCTGCAGCGGGCCATCGCGGACACCCTCGCCGACCTGGCCGGCGAGCCGGTGGGCGCGGTGTCGGTGGACGGTTGCGGCGCCCCGCTGTTCGGTGTCTCGCTGCGCGGCCTGGCCACCGCGTTCGGGCGGCTGGCCGGCGCGGGCGAGGGCACCGCCGAGCGCCGGGTGGCCGACGCGATGCGCGCCCACCCGGAGTGGGTCGGCGGCACCGGCCGGGACGTCACCACGCTGATGCGGCGGCTGCCCGGTGCGGTGGCCAAGGACGGCGCCGAGGGCGTCTACGCGGTGGGGCTGCCGGACGGTTCCGCGGTGGCGGTGAAGATCGCCGACGGCGCCGCCCGGGCCCGCGCCGTGGTCGCGGTGGCCGCGCTGGCCCGGCTCGGCGTGGACGTGGCCCCGCTCGCCGGGCTGGCCGAGGAACCGGTGCTCGGCCATGGCCGGCCGGTTGGCGCGGTCCGCCCGGCGCTGGGTCCGCTGCCCGCCGGCCGAGGCTGACCTCGCGCCGCGGGCCGCCGCCGAGCGGCGGGACCGTCGCGCCACCCGCGGTTACCGTGGAGGCGTGGGCAGCACGGACCGGTTCGGGCCCCGGGACGACCGTCACGGGCCGAACACGCGCCGGCCGGAGGGGCCGGAGCGGCGGTTCACCGAGGACCTCGTGGGCCTGGACCCGAACGATCCCGAGGCGCGCGCCTTCGCCGAGCACCTGGACCGGATGGAGCGCAACCGGCCCGGCTTCACCGTGGAGGGTTACCTGGGCGGCGTGCAGGACTTCGCCGACGCCGCCAACCGGCTCGGCGGGCACCGCAGGATGACCGCGATCGTGCTGATCGGGCTGATCCTGCTGGGCGTCGCGGTCGCCGTGTGGGACACCCTCGGCCTGGTGCTGTCCACCTTCTTCGGCTCCGGCTGACGCCCGCCGCAGCGGGCCCGTGCGCGTCCCATACTCCGGGACCGGTGTGGCTGGCCGGGCTACGGTGGAAGGCATGGAACCGGTTGTCGGTGCGACACCTCGGGTGGCGCGCTCCGAGGAGGAGTGGCGCGAGCGGTTGACTCCGGCGGAGTACGCCGTGCTGCGCCAGGCGGGTACCGAGCCCCCATGGTCCGGGGAGTACGTCGACGAGAAGACCGTCGGTGTGTACGAGTGCCGGGCGTGCGGCGCGGAGCTGTTCCGCAGCGAGACGAAGTTCGAATCGCACTGCGGGTGGCCGTCGTTCCACGACCCCGCGGACACCGACGCGGTGATCCTGCGCGAGGACCGCGGCCTCGGCATGGTGCGCACCGAGGTGCTGTGCGCGAACTGCCACAGCCATCTCGGCCACGTGTTCTCCGGCGAGGGTTACCCGACGCCGACCGACCAGCGTTACTGCATCAACTCGGTGGCGCTGCGGTTGGTGCCGGCCGGCGAGGACGCCGAACCCTAAGTCTCCGCCAGATCAACCCAAATTCTCGATCAAGTCTCCTTGTTCCGGCGTGAGGTCGCCCACACCATAGGCTTCCCCGGGGGAAGGAGACCGCCATGTGCCGCACCACATTAGGCCGCGATGTCGGCGGCGACCGCTGTGTGATGGCGCTCGGGGAGCCGGCACCATGACCGGCCCGACGGTGTTGGCCGGCCCCGCCCTGGCGAGCGAGCCGTGGGGGATCTCCGGCCCGCAGTTCCTCGCCGTCTACACGCTGCTGCTGATCGTGGCGGTCGGGTATGCGGTGCTGTCCCGCTGGTTCATCCGCCGCAACGGATTCGCCTCGGGCGCGGCCGACCACGTTCCGCTCGGCGTGCACGAGGTGGCGTACCTGGCGGGCGGCTCGCGCCGGGTGATCGAGACCGCGATCGCCGCCCTGGTCGACGCCGGTGCGCTGCGCGCCTCACGGCGGGGCACCTTACGGCCGGTGCACGCGGCGCGGACGGTGACCGACCCGGTGCAGGCCGCGGTACTCGCCGAGGCCGCAGAGCACCACAGCACCACGGTCGGTCACCTGGTCACCGCGCTGCGGCGGCACGCCGCACTGGATCCGATCCGCTCGACTCTCGTCGCTGGCGGGCTGCTGGTGGAGCCCTCGGTGGCCAGGGCGCGGCTGCGGCTGGCGGTGGCCCCGCTGGTGGTGCTGCTCGTGGTGGGCGTGACCCGCTGTGTCAACGGGATCGTGCTGCACCGCCCGGTCGGCTGGCTGGTGGCGTACCTGGCGCTGACGGCCTGGTTGGTGGTGGCCTTCCTGCGCCGCCCCGACCCGCTGATCACCGTCCGCGGGCAGCAGGCGCTGAACGACGCCCGCCGCCGGCGCCGGGCGGGCGACACGTCGTTCGTGCCGGGCGGCGCCCCGATGGCCGCCGGCCTGGTCGCCCTCAGCGGGCTGGCGGCGTTCCCGGACGACGACGTGCGGGCCGCGCTGCGCAGCGGCCAGTCCTCGGGTGGCGGCGGGGGCGCGTCGTGCGGCGGTGGGTCCTCGTGCGGCGGTGGCGGTGGCTGCGGTGGCGGTGGTGGTGGCTGTGGCGGCTGATCGGGGCGGCGCCGGGCTACCGAGCCTGGGCGTCGGCATCGGTTGGCGGCCGGAGATCGACCTGACCGTGGAGCGGCTGCCCGGGGTGGACTTCGTCGAGGTCGTGGCGGAGAACCTGCGAGCGGACGCGCTGCCCGAGTCGGTGCAGCTGCTGCGCGACCGGGGCCTGCCGGTGCTGCCGCACGCGGTGACGCTGTCCCTGGGCGGCGCCGAGCCGGTGGACCGCCACCGGGTCGAACACCTGGCGCGCCTCGCCGAGGTGCTGGACGCCCCGCTGGTCAGCGACCACGCGTGCTTCGTCCGCGCCGCCGGCCTGGAAGCCGGGCACCTGCTGCCCGTGCCGCGCACCCGGGACGCGCTGGACGTGCTGGTGGCCAACGTGCGGGCCGCGCAGGCGGAACTGCCGGTGCCGCTGGCCGTGGAGAACGTGGCCGCGCTGCTGGACTGGCCGGAGGCCGAGCTCACCGAGGGCGCGTTCCTCGCCGAACTGGTCGAGCGCACCGGCTGCCGGCTGCTGGTCGACGTGGCCAACCTGTACGCCAACGCGCACAACATCGGCACCGATCCGGCCGCCTTCCTGGACACCGTGCCGCTGGAGCGGGTGGCGTACGTGCACGTCGCCGGTGGGGTGTGGCGGGAGGGCCTGTACCACGACAGCCACGCCCACCCGGTGCCCGGCGAGGTGCTCGACCTGCTCGCCGCGCTGTGCGACCGTGCCCGGCCGCCGGGCGTCCTGCTGGAACGGGACGACGACTATCCCGCCGACGCGGAACTGGCCGCCGAACTCACCGCGATCCGCGCGGCCTGGGAGGGGACTCCCTGATGCGCGTATCAAGCCGCGATACCCGAGGTGACCACAGCGCGCGCCCTGCCGTAAGGCCCGCGACCGGGGTGGCAGGGCAGAGCCCTGCCGACCCGGTCGTCGGTGGTGCGCGAAGCGGCGGAGAGGGAGCCGCGGTGACCGAGCGGGCCCACGCCGACCTCGCGGCCCGGCAGCAGGCGCTGCTCACCGCGCTGCTGGCCGGCGGCCCGGTCCCGGCCGGGTTCGACCCGGCCCGGCTGCGGGCCCAGGCCGACGCGCTGCGCGCCAAGCGGCGCCGGGTCGTCGCAGCGCTCCGCCCGGACCTGCCGCACCTGCTCGGCGAGGAGTTCCCGGCGCGGTTCGACGAGTACGCGCGTGCCAACCCGCGGCGCACCGGCACCGGTGCCGCGGACGACGCCGCCGCGTTCGCCGCGTGGCTGGCGGCACGCGGCCTGCTCGCCGCCCGTCACGCCCGCCGGCGCCGGTGGTGGCGCCGGCGGGCCGACATACGGTGATTCCTTCGGCCCCCTCGGCCCACCAGCACACCGGTTTCCCGCCGGCCCGCCAAGGGGCCAACGGCCCGGGGTCGCCGGCTCCGCGTGCTCGGCTACCTATGGGAGGCTGGTGACCAGCTCGGCGGGGGCGACCCGGGTGCCGGTGTAGAAGGGCACCTCGAGGCGCACGTGCCTGCGTGCCTCGCTGGCCCGCAGGTGGCGCATCAGGTCGACGATCCGGTGCAGCTCGTCAGCCTCGAAGGCGAGGATCCACTCGTAGTCGCCGAGTGCGAACGAGGCCACCGTGTTCGCTCGGACGTCCGGGTAGTCCCGGGCCTGCCTGCCGTGCTCGGCGAGCATCCGGCGGCGGTCCTCGTCAGGAAGCAGGTACCAGTCGTAGGACCGCACGAACGGGTAGACGCACAGGTACTTGCGGGGCTCCTCGCCGGCCAGGAAGGCGGGGATGTGGCTCTTGTTGAACTCCGCCGGCCGGTGCAGCGCCGCGTTGCTCCACACCGGGGTGGACGCCCGGCCGAGCGCGGTGCGGCGGAAGCCGGTGTACGCGGCCTGCACCTGCTCGATCTCCTCGGAGTGCCACCAGATCATGTAGTCGGCGTCCGCGCGCAGCCCGGCGACGTCGTACACGCCGCGCACGGTGACGCCCTTCGCGTCCAGGGCGTCCAGGTACTCCTGCGCCTCGGTGGCCACCGGGCCGCGGTCGCCGGGCAGGTGGCCCGGCTCCACCCGGAAGACCGACCACATGGTGTAGCGGATCGTGTTGTTCAGCTCGGTGTAGTTGAGGCGGGCCATGCGCTTATCGTCCCACCGCGGGAACCCCGGTTGCGCAGGAGGTGGGCGGCGACACGGTCGGCGGCCGCGCGTCCGGTGGCCACGCATGCGGGCAGGCCGACGCCGTGCAGCGCCGCCCCGGCCACCGCGAGGCCCGGTAGCTCTCCGACGGCGCGCTCGATGGTGGCCACGGTGTCGGTGTGCCCCACCCCGTACTGCGGCAGCCCGCCGCCCCACCGGGTCACCACCGCGTCCACCGGTGCCGCGGTGATCCCGGTCAGCTCGGCCAGGTCCGCGCGCACGGTGCCGACCAGGTCGGCGTCCTCCCGGCGCAGCACGCCGACCTCGCCGAACCGGCCGACCGAGCCGCGCACCACGACCACGCCCGCGCCGGCGAGGTGGCTCCACTTGCGGCTGGAGAAGGTGAACGCCTTGGCGGTGAACGGGGTGCCGTCGGCGTGCCGCTCCCCCGCCGCGATGAGCACCCCGGAAGCGGGCGGCAGCACCGCGCCGGCCGGCAGCGCGAGCGCCACCACCGCCATGGACGCCAGCTCGATCCGGCCGAACGCGGCGGAGGCGGCCGGGGCGACGTCGCCGAGCAGCTTGCGGACGGCCGGTGCGGGCACCGCGAGCACCACCGCGTCCGCGTCCAGCGCCTCGGGATTCGCCGCGGAGCCGAGTTCCAGCCGCCAGCCGCTGCCGGTACGGCGCAGCCCGCGCACCGTGGTGGACAGTCGCACGGAGAGCCCGGCGGCGAGCGCGCCGACCAGCATGCCGAGCCCGCCCCGCAGGGTGGCGAACACCGGGGTGCGGGGTGCGCCCGGATCCGGGTCGGGCAGCGACGCCGACGCCGCGGCGAGCAGCGAGCCCGCGCCGGCGTCCAGGGCCGCGGCGAGCGCCGGCATGGTGGCGCGCAGGCCCAGCGCATCGGCCCGGCCCGCGTATACCCCGCCGAGCAGCGGGTCGACCAGCCGGTCGGCCACCTCGTCGCCGAGCCGGTCCCGCACCAGCGCGCCCACCGCGACGTCCGCGCCGTCCAGGGTCACCGGCGGCAGCGACGGCTCGGCGGCGACACTCGCCAGCCCGTCGGCGGACAGCACCTCACGCACGGCGTCGGCCGAGGCCGGCACGCCCATCATGGTGCGCGCCGGGATGCGGCTTCGGTGGCCGCCGGCCGCGACGGTGGACGGCGCGCCGGAGGGGTGCACCACTTCGCCGGCCAACCCCAGCTCGCCGATCAGCTCGGTGACCTCGGGCCGGCGGTGCAGGTACGCCTCGGCGCCCACGTCGTAGCGCAGGCCGGCCAGCTCCACGGTGCGCAGCTTGCCGCCCAGGCGGTCGCCCTGCTCCAGCACGGTGATCGTGACGGCCTCGCCGAGCAGCGCGCGCAGCCGGTGCGCGGCCGCCAACCCGGACAGCCCGCCACCGACGACCGCGACGCGCACGGCGCTACTCCCCCGGGGCGAGGTCGTGCACCAGCTCGGTGACCCGGGCCAGCATGTCCGGGTCGGTCTCCGGCAGCACGCCGTGGCCCAGGTTGAACACGTGCCCGCCGGCCGCCCGGCCCTCGGCGACGATCCGCCGCACCTCGCGCTCCACCACCGGCCAGTCGGCCAGCAGCAGCGCCGGGTCGAGGTTGCCCTGCACCACCGGGACCGGCCCGTCCGGGGCGGCCGCGCGCAGCCGGCGGGCGGCCTCGTCCAGCGGCACCCGCCAGTCCACGCCGACCACGTCGGCGCCGGCCTCGCGCATCGCGACCAGCAGCTCGCCGGTGCCCACGCCGAAGTGGATCCGCGGCACCCCGGTGCCGGCCAGGCCGCCGAGCACCTTCGCCGAGTGCGGCAGCACGAACTCGCGGTAGTCCCGCTCGGACAGCGCCCCAGCCCAGGAGTCGAACAGCTGCACCGCGTCCACCCCGGCGGCCACCTGCATCCGCAGGAACGCCAGCGTCAGGTCGGCCAGGTGGTCGAGCAGCGCGTGCCAGGTCTTCGGGTCGGCATGCATAAGCGCCTTGGTCCGCTCGTGGTGCCGGCTCGGGCCGCCCTCGACCAGATAGGAGGCCAGGGTGAACGGGGCGCCGGCGAATCCGATCAGCGGCGTGTCGCCCAGTTCGCGGACGAGCAGCCGCACCGCCTGCGCCACCGGCTCGACCCGGTCCGGCGCCAGCGTGGGCAGCGCCGCCACGTCCGCGGCCGTGCGGACCGGGCACGCCACCACCGGCCCGGTGCCGGGCACGATGTCCAGATCGACACCCGCGGCGGAAAGCGGCACCACGATGTCGCTGAACAAAATCGCCGCGTCCACCCCGTACCTGCGCACCGGCTGCAGGGTGATCTCGCAGGCCAGGTCCGGGGTCAGGCACGCCTGCAGCATCGGCACGCCCTCCCGGACCCGGCGGTACTCCGGCAGGGAACGGCCGGCCTGGCGCATGAACCAGACCGGGATGCGGGCCGGGACGTCCCCGCGCGCGGCCGCCAGCAGGGGCGCTTCGGAAAGGTCCCGGCGTGCCGAGACGGGTGCGGTGTTCGTCATCAGGAGCACATCGTCCCACGAACCGGGAGCGCGCCCAGTGAGGTGGTCGTGTGGCCGGCGCACTCGGCGTGCCGCCGCAACCAAACGTCCAGCCTGGGCATACAGTCACCAACCGTGACCGGGATGTCGGGAGCCCCCGAGCTGTTCCGGCAGGCAGTGGCGGCGCTGCGATCGGTACGTCCTCGACCGGAGGTCGAGATCGCCGAGGTACGGCCGCCACAACGGCTGGCACCGTGGTCGTTCGCGTTGTCCGCCGAGGTGGACGGGCCTGCCGGTGAAGTGGCGATGGGCCGTCTGGTGCTACTGCACGACCCCGAGGGCGAGCAGGCCTGGGACGGCGTGCTGCGGCTGGTGGCGTACCTCCGGGTGGAGCTGGACCCGGAGCTGGCCAGCGACCCGCTGCTGCCGGCGGTCGGCTGGTCGTGGCTGACCGAAGCGCTGGAGAGTTCCTCGGCCGGCTTCCGGGCACTGGGCGGCACGGTCACCCAGACCTCGTCCGCGCGCTTCGGCGACATCTCCGGACCGCCCCGCACCGACGATCTGGAGCTGCGCGCGTCCTGGACGGCGGAGGACGCCAACCTGGCCCCGCACGGCGAGGCGTTCTGCACGTTGCTGGCCAGCGCGGCCGGGTTGCCCCCGGTCGGCGTGACCGCCTTCGGCCAGCGCCAGGGCTAGCCACCGGCGCCGGACGGTACGGAACCGGGTCGGCGATCGGGTTCCGGTCAGCGCCGGGCGGCGGCGACAGACTCGGCGTCGCACAGTACCCGCAGCGTGTTCCGCCCGGCGAGCTTGGCGCAGTCCTGCTCGCTCCAGCCGCGCTCCAGCAGCGCGGCGAACAGGTTCGGGTAGCAGGACACGTCGGCCAGCCCCTCCGGCTGGACGTCGACACCGTCGTAGTCGCCGCCGAGGCCGATGTGGTCGACGCCGACCACCTCCCTGGCGTGCTCCAGGTGGGCCACCACGTCGGCCAGGGTGACGTGCGGCTTGGGCCCGGCGCCGCGCCACGTCTCGGCGAACCGGGCACGGGCGGCGAGGTCGCGGTGGTCCTCGCCGACGTCGGTCATCGCCTCGCGCAGCGCGTCGTCCCACGCCGCGTAGGCGGGCGACACGAACCGGGGCACGAAGGTGATCATGATCACGCCGCCGTTGCCGGGCAGCCGGCGCAGCACGTCGTCCGGCACGTTGCGGGGGTGGTCGGCCACCGCGCGGCAGGACGAGTGGCTGAAGATCACCGGGGCGGTGCTTTCGTCCAGCGCGTGGTGCATGGTCGACGCCGCGACGTGGGACAGGTCGACCAGCATGCCCAACCGGTTCATCTCCCGGACCACCTCGCGGCCGAACTCGGTGAGCCCCCCGGCGGCCGGCACGTCGGTGGCCGAATCCGCCCACGGCACGTTCTCGTTGTGGGTGAGCGTGAGGTACCGGACCCCCAGCCGGTGCAGGGCGCGGAGCACGCCCAGCGAACCGGCGATGCAGTGGCCGCCCTCGGCGCCGAGCAGGGACGCGACACGCCCGGCCGCGAACGCGGCTTCGGCCTCGACCGCGGTGTGCGCGGCGGTGAGCCGCTCGGGGTACCGGTCGGCGAGCGCGTGGACCAGTTCGATCTGCTCGAGCACGGTAGTCACCGCCTCGTGCCCGGCGATCCGGCACGGCACGTACACCGACCAGAACTGCAGCCCGACCCCGCCGCGGGCCAGCCGGGGCAGGTCGGTGTGCAGGTCGGACCGCTCCTCGGCGAGGTCGATGCGGGTCCAGTCGCGGAGCACGTCGGGCCCGGCGAGCCGGCGCAGCGCCCACGGCAGGTCGTTGTGACCGTCCGCCAGCGGCACGCGGCGCAGCAGTGACCGCGCGCGATCGAGGGCGCCGCTTTTCGTCACGGTTAACTCCTTGAAGTCGTTATGAAGCTCTCTCGTGTTAGCTCAGCCGACCAGATGTCATCCGATCGTGCGACATCAGGGTTACTTGGTGACAAGTCGTCCCCGACAGATACCCAATTGATCGTCCCGCTCGACCGCCTGGGCGGCTACGCTGCAGCCGTCGACACCACTTTCGGTCGAGCAGTGGCGCGGCTGTTCGGTCGAGAGTCCCGGTGCCGGTCGGGGGGCACGACCGACTCCAGGGAGGTAGTGACGTGGCTGCCGTCGGCTTAGGTCAGGCCGTTCGTACCACGCCCGCCGGCTCGCTGCCGGCGAACATGGTCCCGCACCCGCGGGAGGAGCTGTTCTCGGTTCTGGTGGTCGATGACCACCCGTTGCTGAGGGAGGCGATAGCCGCCCGTCTGACACAGATGGGCGCCGGCACGGTCCATGAGGCCGCATCGGTAGCGGAGGCTCGGGCGCGGGCCCTGGCTACCGGTCCTTGCGACCTCGCGATTCTCGATCTCGGGTTGCCCGACGGAAGCGGTATCGACCTGGTCACGGAGCTCCGTGCCCAGGGCTGGCCGCGCGTCGTGGTGCTCGCATCCTCCGACGACCCCTACGCGGTTCGGTCCGCCTTCCAGGCAGGCGCCCAGGCGTACCTGCTGAAGTCGGCCTCGCCGATGGTGGTCACCGACGGGGTGCGGCGCGTTCTCGACGGCGGCGTGTACGCGGATCCCAGCGTGGCTCCGGTACTCGCCGCGGGCACCCGGGTACCCGGCACCGACAACACGCCGCGGGAGCTTTCCGCGCGTGAGGTCGAGGTGCTCCAACTCGTCGCCGATGGCCAGTCCAACAAGGAGATCGGCGAGGCGCTGAACCTGTCCGCACTCACCGTGAAGAGCCATCTGTCGCGGATCGGGCGGAAGCTGGGTACCGGGGATCGGGCGCAGATGGTGGCGCTGGCGATGCGCGCCGGCGTGATTCGCTAGGGGGCCGTGTCGGAGTATCCGAACGGCCCAGGTTCGCCCGCGCCGGCGGGTCGAGGACGTAGGGTCATCCGCCGTGGACGCACCCTGCGCTGACCCGGCCGGTCCCACCGGACGCGATCCGGTGCCGCTGACGGAACCCGCCGAAGGGGTTCCGCCGGTGGTCGCGGACCCGCGAGCGCTGCGGCAGGCTGCCGCGGCGCTCGCGGGCGCGGACGGCCCGATCGCGGTGGACACCGAGCGGGCCTCGGGCTACCGCTACTCGCAGCGGGCCTACCTGGTGCAGCTCCGCCGCGAGGGCGCGGGCACCGTGCTGGTCGACCCGATCGCCCTGGACGGCCACCTGGGCCCGCTGGTGACGGCGCTCGCCGACACCGAGTGGGTGCTGCACGCCGCCTCGCAGGACCTGCCCTGCCTGGCGGAGCTGGATCTGCGGCCGGCCGCGCTGTTCGACACCGAGCTGGCCGGACGGCTGGCCGGGTTCGACCGGGTCGCCCTGGGCACCCTGGTCGAGCGGATGCTGGGCTACCGGCTGGAGAAGGGGCACGGCGCGGCCGACTGGTCCCGCCGTCCGCTGCCCCCGGAGTGGCTCGCCTACGCCGCCCTGGACGTCGAACTCCTGCTGCCGCTGAAGGACGCGCTGGAACGCGAGCTGGCCGCGCAGGGCAAGCTGGAGTGGGCGCTGGAGGAGTTCGAGGCGGTCCGCACCGCCGGCTCCCCGCGGCCGCGGGCCGAGCCGTGGCGGCGCACCTCCGGCATCCACCGGGTGCGCACCCCCCGCCAGCTCGCCGTCGTGCGGTCGCTGTGGGAGGCCAGGGACGCCGTCGCCCGGCAACGCGACATCGCGCCCGGCCGGGTGCTGCCGGACACCGCGATCGTGGACGCGGCCCTGGCCAGCCCGGACAGCGAGGCGGAGTTGACCGCACTGCCCACCTTTCGCGGCCGGGCGCAGCGCCGGATGAGCGGGACCTGGCTGGCCGCCATCAAGGAGGCCAAGGCGCTGCGGAGGACCGAACTGCCGGAGGCGACCCCGCCCCAGGACGGTCCCCCGCCGCCGAACCGCTGGGCCGACCGGGACCCGGACGCCGCGGCCAGGCTGTCCGCCGCGCGCGCGGCGCTCACCACGATCGCCGAGACCAACCGGCTGCCGGTGGAGAACCTGCTGCTGCCCGACCTGGTGCGGCGGACCTGCTGGCAACCGCCGGCCGACACCGACCCGGCCACCGTGGCGGACGTGCTGCGCGCCGGCGGTGCGCGGTCCTGGCAGGTCGCGCTCGCCGCGGAGGCGCTCGCCAACGCGCTGCGGGCCACCGCTACCTGAGCCCGCGCGAACCGCCCGCCGGCGTGTCATGGTGTGACCGACCCGACAGGGGGCGCCCGCTGGTTACCAGCGAGTAACCTGGTCTAGAGTCCTTGTTACCGGCTGGTAGTGACGTTCCCACGCCGGGTCGTCACCCCGCCGCACCTGTTGGTCGTACCAAGTGAGGAGCACGCCGTGGCCGCACCCGCTGCGCCGGCGCCGACCGGAAGTGCAGCAGCGCGCGCCGTTCGGAACGTGGTCTTCGTCGACGGCGTGCGGACGCCGTTCGGCAAGGCCGGTCCGAAGGGCATGTACGCCGAGACCCGCGCCGACGACCTGGTCGTGAAGGTGATCCGGGAACTGCTGCGCCGGCATCCGGAACTGCCGGCGGATCGTGTCGACGAGGTCGCGATCGCCGCCACCACGCAGATCGGCGACCAGGGCCTCACCATCGGCCGGACCGCGTCCCTGCTGGCCGGGCTGCCCCGGTCGGTGCCGGGCTACGCGATCGACCGGATGTGCGCGGGCGCGATGACCGCCGTGACCACCACGGCGAGCGGCATCGCGTTCGGCGCGTACGACATCGCCATCGCCGGCGGTGTCGAGCACATGGGCCGGCACCCGATGGGCGAGGGCGTGGACCCCAACCCCCGGTTCCTGTCCGACCGGCTGGTGGACGAGTCGGCCCTGGTGATGGGCCAGACCGCGGAGAACCTGCACGACCGGTTCCCGCACCTGACCAAGGAGCGCGCGGACGCGTTCGCCGCCGCGTCGCAGGCCAAGTACGACGCCGCGGTCAAGGCCGGCAAGATCGGTCCGGAGTTCGTACCGGTGGCCACCCGGTCCGCGGAGCAGGGCTGGGGTCTGGCCACCACCGACGAGCCGCCCCGCCCCGGCACGACGGTCGAGGGCCTGGCCGAGCTGAAGACCCCGTTCCGCCCGCACGGCCGGGTCACCGCCGGAAACGCCGCCGGCCTGAACGACGGTGCCACGGGCTGCATCCTGGCCGAGGAGGAGACCGCGAAGGAGCTGGGCCTGCCGATCGGCATGCGCATGGTCGGCTACGCCTTCGCCGGGGTGGACCCGGAGGTGATGGGCGTCGGCCCGGTGCCGGCCACCGAGAAGGCGCTGTCCCGGGCCGGGCTGAAGATCGACGACATCGGGCTGTTCGAGATCAACGAGGCGTTCGCCGTGCAGGTGCTCGCCTTCCTGGACCACTTCGGCATCGCCGACGACGACCCGCGGGTGAACCAGTGGGGCGGCGCCATCGCCACCGGTCACCCCCTGGCGTCCTCCGGCGTGCGGCTGATGACGCAGCTGTCCCGCCAGTTCGCCGAGCGGCCCGACGTCCGCTACGGGATCACCACGATGTGCATCGGCATCGGCATGGGCGGCACCGTGATCTGGGAGAACCCGCACTGGAACGGGGGCGAGAAGTGACCAGCACGCTGTCCGCGGCCGACGTCCAGGCCGCGTTCCCCGACGAGGTCGTCACCAGGGCGGTCACCCGGCTGGTCAACGTGCCGGGGCTGGACGGCCCGGTGGCCCTGATCACCCTGGACAACGGGCACGACCACACCCGCCCGTCCACCTTCGGCCCGCAGGGACTACTCAGCCTGAACGCCGCGCTGGACGAGGCGTTCGCGGCGGAGCCGAAGGCGATCGCGGTGACCGGCAAGCCGTTCATCTTCGCGGTGGGCGCGGACCTCTCCGGCGTGGAGAAGTTGGCCTCGCGTGACCTGGCGCAGCAGATCGGCCAGCTCGGGCACGACGTGTTCCGCCGGCTCACCGAGTCGACCATCCCCACCTTCGCGTTCGTCAACGGCGCGGCCATGGGTGGCGGCCTGGAGCTGGCGCTGTCCTGCCACTACCGCACGGTGGCGGCGAACGCGGCCGCGCTGTCCTTCCCGGAGTGCTTCCTTGGGCTGTTCCCGGGCTGGGGCGGCACGCAGCTGCTGCCCAACCTGATCGGCCCGGACGCCGCCGTGACGGTGATCATCGAGAACGCCCTGAACCAGAACAAGACGCTCAAGCCGGCGCAGGCCGCCGAGCTGGGCATCGTGGACGTGGTGCTGGATTCCGCGGACTACCTGGAGCAGTCGCTTTCCTGGCTGGCAAGGGTGGTGCGCGGGGAGACCACCGTGCCACGCAGGGAGATCGACCGGGCTGCCGAATGGAACGCCGCCCTGGCCCGCGCGCGATCCATTGCGGACAGCAAGACGCACGGCGCCTCCCCCGGAGTGACCAGGGCGGTCGAGCTGCTCGAGCTGGCCAGGGAGAACGACCTGGACCGCGGGTACGCCGCGGAGACCGAGGCGCTGGCCGACGTGCTGATGACCGACGAGCTGCGCGCCGGCCTGTACGCGTTCAACCTGGTGCAGAAGCGGGCCAAGAAGCCGGCCGGCGCGCCGGAGGCGTCGCTGGCCCGCCCGGTCACCAAGGTCGGCGTGGTCGGCGCTGGCCTGATGGCCAGCCAGCTCGCCCTGCTGTTCGTGCGGCGGCTGAAGGTGCCGGTGGTGCTCACCGACATCGACCAGGCCCGCATCGACAAGGGCGTCGGCTACGTGCACAACGAGATCGACAAGCTGCTGGCCAAGAAGCGGATCTCGCCGGATGAGGCGAACCGGCTCAAGGCGCTGGTGTCCGGCTCGCTGGACAAGGCGGTGTTCTCGGACGCGGACTTCGTGATCGAGGCCGTCTTCGAGGAGATGTCGGTCAAGCAGCAGGTATTCGGCGAGCTGGAGCAGTACGTGTCGCCGGAGTGCGTACTGGCCACGAACACCTCGTCGCTGTCGATCACCGAGATGGCGTCGAAGCTGTCCCACCCGGAGCGGGTGGTTGGCTTCCACTTCTTCAACCCGGTCGCGGTGCTGCCGCTGCTGGAGATCGTCCGCGGCGAGCGGACCGACGATGCGTCGCTGGCCACCGCGTTCGCGGTCAGCAAGCAGTTGAAGAAGAACAGCGTGCTGGTCAAGGACGCGCCGGCATTCGTGGTGAACCGGCTGCTCACCCGCTTCCTGGGCGAGGTGATCCGCGCGGTCGACGAGGGCACCCCGTTCGAGGTGGCCGACCGGGCGCTGGAGCCGCTGGGCCTGCCGATGAGCCCGATGGTGCTGCTGCAGTTGGTCGGGCCGGCGGTGGCGCTGCACGTGTCGGAGACCATGCACCACGCGTTCCCGGACCGCTTCGGCGTCAGCGAGAACATGAAGCGCTTCGTCGAGGCCGGCAAGACCGCGGTGTGGATCACCGACGAGCAGGGCAACCAGCAGGTCGACCCGGAGGTCGCCGAGCTGTGGCAGCCCGGCGACAACCCGCTGACCGAGGAGCAGGTGCGGGAACGTGCGCTGGCCGCGCTGGCCGAGGAGATCCGGCTGATGCTCGACGACGGCGTGGTGGCCGAGGCGCAGGACATCGACCTGTGCATGATCCTCGGCGCCGGCTGGCCGTTCTGGCTTGGCGGTATCACCCCGTACCTGGACCGCACCGGCGTGTCGGAGAAGGTCAACGGCAAGCCGTTCCTGGAGCGCGGCGTGGCTTCCGTGCCAGCCGCGTGAGTGTCTTGCCGCCCTCCCGCGGCAGGTAGGGCGAGGGCCGGGTCCCCCCGTTCCCCGGGGATCCGGCCCTCGTCTCGCATGCGCTGTTCGAGCCGGGCGCCGCACCTGCCGACCGCCCGAGCGCTGCTCGACGAGTATCCGGCTGTCGGGCTCGCCGACGCGATGAACCCGGTTCTCGCTCGCGAGTTCCGGACATCGCCACCCTGGACCCGAAGCACTTCCGCATGATCCGCCCGCTTACCCGGCACGACGCGTTCCGGCTGCTTCCCGACGACGTGCCGGCGGGCAAACCGGCGCGGTTGGCCGCCCGGTCAGGAGACGGCCGGCACGCGGTCGAGGTGCAGGCCGAAGTGGCGGCGGTAAGCGGCGAGCACGGCGGCGTCGGTATCCAGCACCTGCTCCGCCCTGCGGCCGTCGCGGGTGCGGATCAGCCGGTTGCCGCTGAGCGTGATCCGCCCGGTCGCGGTGGGCATCGAGCAGACCAGCGAGCGGGTGAAGTAAGAGTGCGGCGAGGTCTGGTGCCACCAGCACGTGGCCGTGAAGTCGGCGAGCGTCCGGGCCCGGGTCTCCAGCCGGTACTGCGGCTCTCCGGCGCGCAGCACGTCGACATCGCCCTCCGCGGCCGGCACGATGCGGAACACGCCGTCCGGGTCACGCTGGTCGACGGGCTCGTCCAGGCGCAGCGGTCGCCGGGTGTGCTGGCCGAAACCGACATCCACCAGCAGCGGCTCGCCCGCGTCCACCCGCAGCGCCAGGTGGTCGTACGGCGGGCCGAGCCGGCCGTGCTCGTCGAACACCCGGCCGGCCAGCAGGGTGACACGGTAGCCGAGCGCCCGCAGCAGCGCGGCGAACGCACCGTTGAGCTCGTAGCAGAAGCCGCCGCGGCGCCGCCGCACGATCTTGTCGACCAGCGCGTCCTCGGACAGCACCACCCGCTCGCCAAGGTGCACGCTCAGGTTCTCGAACGGCACCGCCAGCAGATGGCGCTCGTGCAGGTCGGCGAGCGCCTCGGGGGTCGGTGCGGCCGGCCGCCGGGCGCCGATCCGGGCCAGGTACGCGTTCACCATCTCGGGATCCACCCGGGCAGCGTGCGGCCTGCACCGCGCTGGAGGTCAACCGGCTCGGGGAGATGCCCTCAGGAGCCGGCGGCGGGACCGGTCCTGGCGGGGCCCTCGGACAGGCCACGCCGGACCGAGCCGGGCGCGGTGGCGAGCTGCCGGCGCTTCGCCCGCTCCCAGGCCCGCCGGGACGAGGTGAGCTGCCACGGCACGCTGGTCACCATCACGCCCGGCTGGAACAGCAGCCGGGTCTTCAACCGTAGCGCGCTCTGGTTGTGCAGCAGGTGCTCCCACCAGTGGCCCACCACGTACTCCGGGATGAACACGGTGACCACGTCCCGCGGGTTGTCGGTGCGCACCCGGCGGACGTACTCCAGCACCGGCCGGGTGATCTCGCGGTAGGGCGACTCGACCACCCGCAGCGGGACGCTGATGTTCTCCTCCTCCCAGCGGCGCATCAGCTCCCGGGTGCCGGCGTCGTCCACGTTCACGGTCACCGCCTCCAGCCGGTCCGGCCGGATCGCCTTGGCATAGGCCAGGGCGCGCACGGTGGGCAGGTGGAGCTGGGAGACCAGCACGATGGCGTGGTTGCGGGCCGGCAGCACGGCGTCCCGCTCGCCGTGCTGCAGTTCCAGGGCGACTCCGTCGTAGTGCCGCCGGATCGCGCTCATCAGCAGGAAGATCGCGGCCATCGCGGCGATCGCGATCCACGCGCCGGCGGCGAACTTGGTGACCACCACGATCACCAGCACCACACCGGTGCAGGACAGGCCGATCGCGTTGATGGTCTGCGAGCGGCGCATCCGCCGGCGTGCCGCGCGGTCGGTCTCGGTGCGCAGCAACCGGTTCCAGTGCCGGATCATGCCGGCCTGGCTGCAGGTGAAGGAGACGAACACGCCGACGATGTAGAGCTGGATCAGCTTGGTGGCGTCCGCGTCGAAGGCGACGATCAGCACGGTGGCGAACACCGCGAGGAACAGGATGCCGTTGGAGTAGGCCAGCCGGTCGCCACGGGTGTAGAGCTGGCGGGGCAGGTAGCGGTTCTGCGCCAGGATCGAGCCGAGCACCGGAAAGCCGTTGAACGCGGTGTTCGCCGCCAGTACCAGGATGATTCCGGTGACGAAGGAGACGTAGTAGAAGCCGGGCGGGAAGTTGCTGAACACCGCCTGCGCGATCTGCGCGAGGATCGTCTTCTGCTGGTAGTCGGCCGGGGCGCCGACGAGCTGGGTGGCCGGGTCGTCGGCGAAGTGCACGTCGGTGGCGATGGCCAGGCCGATGATGCCCATCAGCATGGACACCGCGATCAACCCCATCATCAGCAGCGTGGTCGCGGCGTTGCGCGACTTGGGCTTGCGGAAGGCGGGCACGCCGTTACTGATCGCCTCCACCCCGGTCAGCGCGGCGCACCCGGAGGAGAACGTGCGCAGCAGTAGGAAGGCGAAGCCCAGCCCGACCACGGAGCCTTCACCACGTAGCTGGTACGCGGCGCTCTCCGCGTGCAGGTCGGCGCCCGCGCCGAGGCGCACCACACCCCAGGCGACCATGCCGAACACGCCGGCCATGAAGCCGTAGGTGGGGATCGCGAACGCGGTACCCGACTCGCGCACACCGCGCAGGTTCATCACGGTCAGCAGCCCCACCACGAGCAGGCAGAACAGCAGCTCGTTACGGCCGATGAACGGGATCGCGGAGCCGATGTTGGCGATGCCCGACGAGGTGGACACGGCCACGGTGAGCACGTAGTCCACCATCAGTGCGCTGCCCACGGTGAGCCCGAACCACTGGCCGAGGTTGGTGGTGGCCACCTCGTAGTCGCCGCCGCCGGACGGGTAGGCGTGCACGTTCTGCCGGTAGGACGCGACCACCACCAGCATCACCAGGGCAACCGCGCCACCGACCCACGGGGAGAAGCTGTAGGCGGAGAGACCCGCGACGCTCAGCGTGCGGAAGACCTCCTCCGGCGCGTACGCGACGGAGGACAGCGCATCGGACGCGAACACCGGCAGCGCGATGGCCTTGGGCAGCAGGGTGTGGCCGAGCCGGTCACTGCGGAACGGCCTACCCACCAACAGCCGCTTGGCGGCGGTAGCGACCTTCGACACGGGAGGACAGCGTATGCGCCGCCGTCCGCGTCGCCACCCCGGGTCGCGCAAGCCCGGCCGCTTCGGGCCGGCCGTCCGGGCGGTGGGCCGTGGCGGAGGGCGGCGGCCGGTCGTCGCGCCGGCATATTCGGCTGAGTGGCGGCCGGAGGCGGGCTAGCTCCCGGACATTGGAGCGCTCTCGGTGACCGATGCCCCCGCCGCCGCTCGGGTGTCGCGGCGCCCGGTGCTGGCGTACCTGGCCGCGGCGACGTTGGCCAGGGTGGCCGACGAGACGGTCGGCGGTGCCGTGGTGCTGCTCGTCCTGGACCGCACCGGCAGCAGCCTGCTGGCCGGCGCCGTGGTCACCGCGTACACGCTCCCTTCGCTGGTGTCCGGTCCACTGCTGGGCGCATGGGTGGCCGCGCGTACCCGGGCCGCCGCGGCGAGCGCCGGGTAAGGCGAGGTGGCGGCCGCCCGGCGCCGTTCAGGGGGCGGCGGGGAGTTGGACGGTGACGGTGAGGCCGCCGCCGGGGACGGGAGTGGCGTGCACCCAGCCGCCGTGCGCGACGACCACCGCGCGGACGATGGACAGGCCCAGACCGGAGCCGCCGCGGGCGGTGCGGTCCGCCGCCCCCCGGCGGAAGGGTTCAAACAGGTCGGCCACCCGCTCCGCGCCGACCTCCGTGCCCGAGGAGCTGACCCGCAGCTCCGTCCATTCCGGACCGCTGTCGGTGTCCACCTCGATCCAGCCGCCGTCCACGTTGTGCCGCACGGCGTTCTCCAGCAGATTCCCGGCCACCCGCTCCAGCAACGCGGGATCGCCCACCGCGGGCGCCGGTTTGGTGTGCAGGGACACCCGCACCTTGCGGTCCTTCGCCTCGGCCCGGACCGCCTGCCAGGCGGTGGTCACCACGTTGGAGAGGTCCACCGGCTCACGGACGCCCAGGCCGGCACCGTCGGTGCGGGCGAGCAGCAGCAGCGCGCCGACCAGCCGCTCGGCCCGGGACGCCGCCGAGCGCACCACCTCGGCCATGCGCCGCAGCTCGGCCACGTCCGCGGTGGGATCGCTGAGGGTGACCTCCAGCTCGGTGCGGATCACCGACAGCGGGGTGCGCAGCTCGTGGCTGGCGTTGGCGACGAACCGGCGCTGCGCGTCGAACGCGGCCTGCAACCGGTCCAGCATCCCGTCGAAGGTGTCGGCCAGCTCGGCGACCTCGTCGCGGGGACCGCCCAGGTTGAGCCGCTCGTCCAGGGACTCCGCGGACAGCTGGCGCGCGGTGCCGGTGACCTCGTGCAGCGGCCGCAGCACCCGGCCGGTGATGGTCCAGGCCAGGATCGCGGCCGCGGCCACGACGCACAGGAACGCGATCGACCCGGCCTGGAGCACCTGGGCCCGTGCGCCGTCCCGGAGCGCGGCGCCGAGTTGGCCGGCGTCGACGTCCACGCCGCGCACCCGGACCGTGGCGCCGGCCGGAAGCTGCGGGACCGCGCCGACCACCCGGCCCACCAGCAGCCAGCCCAGCCAGAGCAGCAGGCCGCTGACCGCGGCGACCAGCCCGGTGGCCAGCAGGGTGATCCGAGCACGCAGCCCGGGGCCGCGCCGCGTGCGCACCCCGGCACGCATGTCAGCCCTCCGCAGCGTCAACCCCGGTGCGGGCCGCCGCGGCGCCGTCGCCCGCGCTGGGCACCCGGTAGCCGGAGCCGACCACCGTCTCGATGATGCCGGGCTCGCCGAGCTTCTTGCGCAGCGTCATCACGGTCACTCGGACCGTGGTGGTGAACGGGTCGGCGTTCTCGTCCCACACCCGCTCCAGCAGCTCCTCGCTGCTGACCACGGAGCCGGCGGCGGACAGCAGCACCTCCAGCACGCCGAACTCCTTGCGGGTCAGCTCGATCGGGCGGCCGGCCCTGGTCACCGTCCGCTTGGCCGGGTCCAGCTCGACGTCACCGGCGACCAGCACGGGCGGCGTGGCCGGGGTCGCCCGCCGGGCCAGCGCCCGGACCCGGGCCACCAGCTCGGGGAAGGCGAAGGGCTTGGCCAGATAGTCGTCGGCGCCCAGGGACAGCCCCTCGACCCGGTCCTCGACCGCGCCGCTGGCCGTGAGCATGATCACTCGGGTGAGCGCACCGGAGCTGACGATCTCCCGGCACAGCTCGTCCCCGGACATGCCGGGCACGTCACGGTCGAGCACCACCACGTCGTACCGGGTGACCATCGCCTTCTCGTGGCCGGAGTCCCCGTCCAGGGAGATGTCCACGGCCATGCCCTCGCGCCGCAGGCCGCGGGCGATCGCTTCGGCGAGCGGCTGTTCGTCTTCAACCACCAGGATGCGCACGCCTCCACCGTGCCATAGCACCGCCCCGTGTGGACGGTGCAGGTCGCGCGCGTCCGTGAGCCACGGCAAGGATCACCGACCCGGGACGTGGTCCGGGCTGGTACCGGTTACGCCGCCCAGTCCGGGTCGCGGCCGGCGAGGGCGAGCAGGCGGTGCACCACAGGAGCGTCATCCGGCACGTCGACGGGCGGCCCGTAGGCGGGGAATCCCTGCTCGACGACGGCGGCGGTGAACCGCAGCGACGCCTCGGCCACCTCGGGATCGCAGTGGAACGGCTGGCCCGTGGCACGGGCCAGGTCCCAGCCGTGCAGCACCAGCTCGTTCAGGGCGAACCCGCCGGCCGTCGTGCCCGGCAGCGTCACCCCGCCGACCTCGGTGACCCCGGTCCAGGCCGCCGGATCCCGCCAGGCGGCGACCAGCAGGTCGAGCCGCACGGGCAGCCGGTGACGCCACTCCGGGTCCAGGCCGGCCGCCGAAACCCCGGGCTGCCCCTCCTCCTCGGTGGGGGTCGACCTGGTCGCCGCCCACCGGAAGGCCATCGTCAGTCCCATGAGATGGCCGAGCAGGTCGGCCACCCGGTACTCGGCACAGGGTGTCGGTGCGAGCAGGTGCTCATCGGTGACGTTGCCCAGCATGGTCGTGAGCTGCCCCGCCGCGGGCCCGAGATCCAGCATGGTGCCGTTCCGTGTCATGGTCCTCCCCTTCGCTTCGGCGTCGGTAGGACTTACCGGGCGCGGGACCGGAACTCATCGGCCCGTCAGCGGACCGTGTAGACGCCGGTGGTGACGGGGTGGTAGCCCTTGGTGCCGACGGCGCGGGCGAGCGGGCTGCGCGGGTCCTCGTCCGCGGCCAGGCAATCGAGCACGTAGCGGAAGTCGTAACGCGGCGCCCAGCCCAGTTCGGCCCGGGCGCGCGCGTTCACGTACACCCGGTCGATCCGGGGGAACATCCGCCAGCCGCGCCGCGCGTACTCGGCCTCGTAGGCCGGAAAGAGCCGGCGCACCACAGCGGGCGCGTCCTCGCCGAGCGCGGTGAGGTCGTCCCGGGTGAACGGGGTGGTCGCGCTGATGACGTACCGGGCGAAGCCGAGCGCGGGCGCGGCGGACATGGCGAGCAGGTGGGCGCTGGCCACGTCCGCGATGTCGACGCGGCGGTAGAGGTACTCGTTGGCCTTGACGTTGGCGTCGGCGTAGGCGGCCCGCACGTCGTCGGAGTCGTCGGGCTCGGGAAAGAACCGGGAGGTGCGCAGCACCACGACGGGCAGGCCGTGGTCGGCGTGCACGAGCTGGCACAGGTCCTCGGCCGCGGTCTTGGTGACGCCATAGACGTTCTTCGGTACTCCGGCGACGTCCTCGGTGATCCACGCCGCCGGGGCACCCGGCGGCGGGCTGAGCGCGTGCCCGAAGGCGCTGGTCGTGCTGGTGAACACGAAACCGCCGACGCCGGCGGCAGCGGCCTCCTCCAGCAGGGTCAGCGTGCCGGTGACGTTGGTGTCCACAAACGCCTGCCGGTCGTGCGACACCACGTGCGGTTTGTGCAGGGTCGCGGCGTGCAGCACCGTGCCGACCCCGGCGAGGCAGCGGCGCACCACGGACCGGTCGGCGATCGAACCGACCACGGTGGTGTACGGCGAGTCGAGCACGTCAAGGCCGACGACCTCGTGCCCCCGGTCGCGCAGCACCCGGACCAGCGCCTCGCCGAGATGCCCGGAACTGCCGGTTACCAGCACCTTCTCCCGCGACACCGGAGAGACGATAGCGGCCGGCCGGTCACCACCCCAGCGATTTGGTCGCGTTCCGCGGACGCGCGGTCAGGTGGTCTCGCCCTTCTCCACCGGCTGGCCATGACCGTCCACAGCGGACGGTGTGGCCGGGGTGGGGCCGGACTCGCCGAGCCGGTCCGCGGCCCACTCGGTGACCCGGCGGGCCACGTCCTGGGCGGTGAGGCCGAGGTCGGCGAGCACCTCGCCGCGCGAGGCGTGCGCCAGGAACCGCCGCGGCACGCCGAGGTCGCGCAGCGGCACGTCCACGTCGGCGTCCCGCAGCGCGGCGGCCAGCGCCCAGCCGAACCCGCCGTGCCGGCCGCCGTCCTCCACGGTGACCACCAGCCGGTGCCGCGCGGCCAGTTCCACCAGCTCCGGCGGAACCGGGGTGACCCAGCGCGGGTCCACCACGGTCACCCCGATGCCCTGGTCGGCCAACCGCTGCGCGGCGGCCACGCCCAGCTCACCGAACGCGCCGACGGCGACCAGCAGCACGTCCGCGCCCTCCGCGTCGGCGGGGCGGCGCAGCACGTCCACGGTGCCGACGCGGTCCACCGCGGGCACCTCGTCCACCACGGCGCCCTTGGGGATACGCACCACGGAGGGGCCGTCGTCGATGGCGACCGCCTCGCGCAGCTCCTCGCGCAGCGTCACCGCGTCCCGCGGCGCGGCCAGCCGCAGGCCGGGCACCACGCCGAGGATCGACATGTCCCACATGCCGTTGTGGCTGGGCCCGTCGTCGCCGGTGATACCGGCCCGGTCCAGCACCACGGTGACCGGCTGCCGGTGCAGCGCGACGTCCATGAGCAACTGGTCGAAGGCCCGGTTGAGGAAGGTGGAGTAGACCGCGACCACCGGATGCATACCGCCCATGGCCAGGCCGGCGGCCGAGGTCATCGCGTGCTGCTCCGCGATGCCGACGTCGAAGCACCGGCCCGGGTACGCCCTGGCGAAGGCCTCCAGCCCGGTCGGGCCGGGCATGGCGGCGGTGATCGCCACCACGTCGTCCCGCTCGCCACCGATCTTCACCAGCTCCCTGGAGAACACCGAGGTCCAGCTCGGCGGCGCCGGCGCCATCGGCAGACCGGTCTCCGGGTCGATCACCTTGACCTGGTGCATCTGGTCGGCCTCGTCGTTCTCGGCCGGGGCGTAGCCGTTGCCCTTGCGGGTCACCGCGTGCACGATCACCGGCCCGCCGAACGACTTGGCCAGGTGGAAGGCCTGTTCCAGGGCGCGCATGTCGTGCCCGTCGATCGGGCCGAGGTACTTCAGGCCCAGATCCTCGAACAGGATCTGCGGGCTCAGGGCGTCCTTCAGCCCGCGCTTGGCGGCGTGCAGCGCGGCGTAGAGCGGCTTGCCGACCAGCGGGGTCTGCTGCAGGGCGCGCTTGCCGCTCTCCAGCGCCCGCTCGTAACCGGGGCGCAGCCGCAGCGCGGCCAGGTGGTCGGCGAGCCCACCGATGGTCGGCGAGTAGGAGCGACCGTTGTCGTTGACCACGATCACCACCGGACGGGTCTGGTCGGCGGCGATGTTGTTCAACGCCTCCCAGCACATGCCGCCGGTGAGCGCGCCGTCGCCGACCACCGCGACCACGTGCCGGCGCGCGCCGCTCAGCTGGAACGCCTTGGCGAGACCGTCCGCATAGGACAGTGCGGTGGAGGCGTGGCTGTTCTCCACCAAGTCGTGCGGGCTCTCGCTGCGGGACGGGTAGCCGGAGAGCCCGTCCTTCTTGCGCAGCCGGTCGAACCCGTCGGCGCGCCCGGTGACGATCTTGTGCACATAACTCTGGTGGCCGGTGTCGAACACCAGGGCGTCGTGCGGGGAGTCGAAGACCCGGTGCACGGCCAGGGTGAGCTCCACGGCGCCGAGGTTGGGGCCCAGGTGGCCCCCGGTACGGGAAACCTTGTCAACCAGGAACGTACGGATCTCCTGGGCGAGCTGGGCCAGCTCGGCGTGATCCATCCGTTTGAGGTCGGCCGGGCCGTGCACGGACTCCAGCAGGGTCACCGCTTCACCTCGCCATGGGTACCGGGCGTCTGATCGCCGTTACTCCGGACCGGGCGGCCGGAAGGCAACTCCGGCCAGTCTACGGAGATCTATCGCGTCTGCCTGTTCAAGGTTGGTCCACCCGGGCGAGTCGGCCAGGACCGGCACGAGCCGGCCGAGGCACGCACCTGCCACGGCGCGGCCATCCAGGGGGACGCGCCGGGCGGGCCGGGGGTTGCCTCCGGGCCGGGCGGTCCGGCCCGCCGCCTGGGCAGGTCGAGCCGGTCGCCGGTGAGATTGCTCACCACGGCCGAGACCGCGGCGGCCGCGCGGTCGAACCTCTCCACCGGTTCCATGCGCCGATCCTGGCACTCGGCACCGACAAAACCGACCCTCGAGCACATGTCGATCGCGGGCCGCGACCCGGTACGCGTGGCCTCGGCCCCCGCGGGCCGGGCGCCGGGCTCGGCCGGCCGCCGGCTCGGCCGTCGCTTCAGTTCACGTCGGGTGACGGAGCGAGCAGCGCGACGGACTCCACGTGATGCGTCATGGGGAACGCGTCGAAGGCGCGCACCGCGGTGAGCGCGTAGCCGTGCCCAGCGAACAGGGCGACGTCTCTGGCCAGCGCGGCTGGATCGCAGGCGACGTAGACGACGCGTGCGGGCGCCCGCCCCGCGATCGCGCCGACCACCGCCCGGCCGGCTCCCTTGCGCGGCGGATCCAGCACCACCACGTCCGGGCGCTCGCCGGCCAGGTCGGGACGGGCCAGCACCCGATCCACCGGCCCGGTGGCGAACCGGACCTGCGGCAGGTCGGCCAGGTTGGCCGCGCCGTCCGCGACCGCGCGCCGGGACGCCTCCACGACCAGTACCGACCCGTCCGCACCGACCTGGTCGGCAAGGACCGCCGCGAACAGCCCGACGCCGCCGTAGAGGTCCCAGGCCACTCCCCCGCCCGGCGCCGCGGCCCACTCGCCCACCACCGCGGCGAGCGTGTCCGCGGCCGCCGGGTGGACCTGCCAGAACCCGTGGGTGGCCAGCCGCCACTCCCGGCCGGCCGCGCGCTCGGTGACCACGTCGCTGCCGGCCACCCGCCTCGGCCTGGCCCGGCGATCCCGGGCCGGCGGCAGCTCGGTGACGTGCACCTCGCCGGCGGCGTCCCGCACCACCTCGAGTTCGGCGCCGGGCCGCCAGGTACCGGCGAGCACGCCGTCCAGCGCGCCCGGCACGGTGATCGGGCAGCCGCCGGGCACCGGCACGACGCGGTGGCTGCGGTGCGCGCGGAACCCCGGGCGGCCGTGCCCGTCCACCACCAGCCGCACCCGGGTGCGCCAGCCCAGCACGCCGCCGGGCAGCGGCTCGACCCGCACCGGCCACTCCAGCCCGGCCAGCCGCCGCAGCTGCTCGGCCACCACCACCGCCTTGAGCTCACGCTGTGCCGCGGCGGACGCGTGCTGCCAGTCGCAGCCGCCGCAGCCGCCCGGCCGGGCCACCGGGCACGGTGGATCCACCCGGTCCGGGGCGGCGGCGAGCACCCGCACCGCGTCCGCCCGGCAGTAGGAGCCGCCGTGGTCCTCGGTGACCTCCGCCAGCACCCGCTCGCTGGGCAGCGCGTGCCGGACGAACACCACCCGACCGGACACCCTGGCCACGCAGTGCCCGCCGTGCGCGACCGGGCCGGCGGTCACCTCGAAGCGCCGGCCGGTCCAGTCCGCGGGCTCGGCGTGCTCCGTCACCGCCGCGTCACCCGCCGCCCGATCGGGGCCACATACCCTGGCATGGCGACACAGCGTAGGCGCCCATATCACCGGGTCAGACCAGTGGCCGGTAGGTTGCTGCCCGGTGATGCACCGAAGTGCCACTGACGGCACTCACCGGGGAAGCGGGTACTCAGGTACCGTGCTGCCCGCATCAGCGAGGAGGGCACGTCGTGCACGTGGTGATCATGGGCTGCGGCCGGGTGGGTGCATCCCTGGCCAACGCCCTGGAGCGGCTCAACCACCAGGTCGCCGTGATCGACAAGGACCAGCAGGCCTTCCGCCGGCTGGGCAGCGACTTCCACGGCCAGCAGGTGGTGGGCAACGGGTTCGACCGGCAGGTGTTGGCCGAGGCCGGCATCGAGCGGGCCGGCGCGTTCGCCGCGGTGTCCAGCGGCGACAACTCCAACATCATCTCCGCCAGAGTCGCCAGGGAGACCTTCGGCGTAAAGCACGTCGTGGCGCGCATCTACGACGCCAAGCGCGCCGCCGTGTACGAGCGGCTGGGCATCCCCACGGTGGCCACGGTGCCCTGGACCACGGACCGGTTCCTGCGCATGCTGCTCCCGGAGGGCGTGGCCACCGCGTGGCGGGAGCCGTCCGGGTCGGTGGCCGTGCTGCAGTTGCCGGTGCACGAGGGATGGGTCGGCCACACCGTCCGCGAGCTGGAGGAGAACGCCAACTGCCGGGTCGCGTTCATCATGCGGTTCGGCACCGGGGTGCTGCCCGAGGCGGACACCGTGGTGCAGGCCGACGACGTGGTCTACGTCGCCGCGCTGTCCGGCACCGTCACCGACGTCACCGTGGCCGCGGGGCAGCCACCCGAGGAGGGGCACTAGATGCGGATCGCGATCGCTGGGGCCGGCGCCGTCGGCCGTTCCATCGCGGCGGAACTCATCGCCGGCGGCCACCAGGTCATGCTCATCGAGCGGGACCGCACCCAGTTCGAGCCGCACATCGTGGAGCAGGCGGAATGGGTGCTGGCCGACGCCTGCGAGCTGTCCTCGCTGGAGGACGCCGGCATGCAGCTCTGCGACGTGGTCATCGCCGCGACCGGTGACGACAAGGTCAACCTGGTGGTCTCGCTGCTGGCCAAGACCGAGTTCGCGGTGCGCCGCGTGGTGGCCAGGGTCAACGACCCGGCGAACGAGTGGCTGTTCACCGAGGCGTGGGGGGTGGACGTCGCGGTGTCCACCCCGCGCATTCTCGCGGCCATGGTGGAGGAGGCGGTCAGCGTCGGCGACCTGGTGCGGCTGCTCACCCTGCGGCAGGGTCAGGCCAATCTGGTGGAGCTGACCCTGCCCGAGGGCACCCCGCTGGCCGGTCAGCCGGTACGCGACCTGAAGCTGCCCCGGGACGCCGCGCTGGTGACCATCCTGCGCGGTGGCCGGGTGATCGTGCCGCAGCCGGACGACCCGCTGGAGGCCGGCGACGAGCTGCTGTTCGTCGCGGCCACCGACGTCGAGCAGGAGATCCGCGCCGCACTGGGCTGAGCCGCGGCCCGGCCCCCGTCCGGCCCGCCGGTGCGGGCACGATCCGGACCGGACCGTTAACGCTCCGTGATGGCCGTGCGCTGTTCAGCGAGCTTGCCGAGGAAGCCGCGAATGTGCGCCTCCACCGCGACGGCGGCCTCCTCGGGCCGGCCGCTTCGCACCGCGCGCAGGATCGCCCGGTGCTGCGCGCGCAGCATCCCCGCGGTCCCCTCCCAGTCGGTGAGCTGGGCGAACGCATGGAGGATCAGGTGCCGCACGGACTCGCGCAGCGCCGCGGTCATGGTGCCGACCAGCTGGTTTCCCGAGGCGAGCGCCAGCTCCACGTGGTAGCGGGTGTCCAGGTCGTTGAACTCCTCACGGGGCAGGCCAGGAGTCTCCATCTCGTCGAGGATCTTCTCGGCTCGCTGCAGTCGCTCCGGTGAGCCGCCCACTGCGGCTGCGGTGACGCTGGCGCGCTCGAACATCACGCGCGCGTCGACGACCTCGCCCAGGTCGTAGTGACTGAGTGCGAGGTGTAGCCGGAGCAGCCGGCCGAGCGCGTCGGCGGGCTGCGCGGCGATCGTGGCCCCGGCATCCGGGCCGCGGCCCACCTGGGCGACCAGCGCGCCCTGGGCCTCCAGAATGCGCAGCGCCTCGCGCAGCGCGGGCCGGCTGACCCCGAGCGCCGCCGCGAGCTGCCGCTCCGGTGGGAGCCGATCGCCCACCCGCAGCCGGCCGGTCAGGATCTGCTCTTCGATCTTGTCCAGCACCAGCTCGTACGTCTTGGCCCGCTGCACCGGCTCCCATTCGGTCGTCATCGCGGGCACCTCGATTCGATCAGGCGGACGCAAAAAATCTGCTCCCCCACATCTTGCCATGCACGCAGCCGGACCTTACCGTCAGATATACCAAAGTTTGGTCTGACCACATCTCCTGTCATCCACACCGTCGTGGGAGAACACATGTACCGGCAGGTGCTCGACCCCCTCGGCGCGCTCGGGCTGTCCGCCCTGGTCGCCGCCGTGCCGCTGCTGACCATCTTCGTGCTGCTCGGCCTGTTCCGGACCCGTGCGCATGTCGCGGGGCTGGCCGGGCTGGCCGTGGCGCTGGTGGTGGCCGCCCTCGTCTACCGGATGCCGTACGACCAGGCCGCGCTCGCCGCGGTGGAGGGCGCCGCGTTCGGTGTCTTCCCGATCATGTGGATCGTGATCAACGCGATCTGGATCCACCAACTCACCTTCCCCCGTGGTCACTTCCACGACCTGAGACGAGCGTTCGGCCTGGTCTCCACCGACCCGCGGGTGCAGGTACTGGTCATCGCGTTCTGCTTCGGCGCGCTGCTGGAGGCACTGGCCGGGTTCGGCGCGCCGGTGGCGATCACGGCGTCGATGCTCACCGCGCTCGGCCTCTCCCCGCTGCGCACCGCGGGGGCGGCGCTGCTTGCCAACACCGCCCCGGTGGCGTTTGGGGCGATCGCCGTGCCGATCATCACCGCGGGCAAGCTCACCGGTATTCCGGCCGACACGATCGGCGCGATGGTCGGCCGGCAAACCCCGATCCTCGCGCTGGTCGTGCCGTTCCTGCTGGTCGCCCTGGTGGACGGGCGGCGTGGCCTGCGGCAGACCTGGCCGGCCGCCGCGGTGTGCGGGATCACCTTCGCGCTGGCGCAGTTCGCCTGCTCCAACTTCCTGTCCATCGAACTGACCGACATCGTGGCGGCCCTGGTAAGCCTGCTCGCCGTCGCCGCGCTGCTGCGCGCCTGGCAGCCCCGCGGCACCGAGGAAGCGCGCTCCTCGGTGCTGGTCGAGGCAGCCGGCGGCGGTCCGGGCGCGGCGGTGAGCACCCGGGTGTCCCCCGGTCGGGTGCTCACCGCCATTTCCCCGTACCTGATCATCGTCGCGGTGTTCGCCACCGCCCAGGTGCCGGCGGTGGCACACGCCCTGGACGCGGTCACCAAGAAGTTCACCTGGCCGGGACTGCACGTGGTCAGCAGCGCGGGCAAGCCGGTCAGCGCGGCCACGTTCACGTTCAACTGGCTGGCCACGCCTGGCACCCTGCTGGTGATCTCCGGCCTGGTCGCGACCGTGGTCCTGCGGGTGGGATGGCGCACCTCCCTGCACGAGTGGTGGCTGACCGTGCGCAAGCTGCGGATGGCGATTCTCACCGTGGCCACCGTGCTCGCCCTGGCCTACGTGATGAACCTGTCCGGGGAGACCACCACGATCGGCACCTTTGTGGCCGGTACCGGCGGCCTGTTGGCCTTCCTCTCCCCGCTGCTCGGCTGGTTCGGCACCGCGGTCACCGGTTCGGACACCTCATCCAACGCGCTGTTCGCCTCGCTGCAGGTGGCCGCGGGCGCCAAGGCCGGCATCAACCCCACGCTGCTGGTCGCGGCGAACAGCTCCGGCGGCGTGCTCGGCAAGATGATCTCGCCGCAGAACCTGGCGATCGCGGCGGTCGCGGTCAACAAGGAAGGCGAGGAGGGCCGGCTGTTCCGCGCCGCCATCCGTTACAGCGTGCCGCTGGTGCTCGCGCTGTGCCTGCTCGTCGCCCTGCAGTCCTTGCCCGTCCTCGACTGGATGTTGCCCTGAGGAATGTCTGTGATGCGCATCGGCCTGTTCATCACCTGTTTCAACGACACCCTGTTCCCGCGGACCGGCAAGGCGGTAACCGCGCTGCTGGAGCGGCTCGGGCACACCGTGGTCTTCCCGGCGGAGCAGACCTGCTGCGGGCAGATGCACCTGAACACCGGCTACCAGCGGGAGGCCATCCCGCTGGTACGCCGGTTCGCCCGCGCCTTCGCCGACCTGGACGCGATCGTCACCCCGTCGGCGTCGTGTGCCGGGACGGTGCGCGACCACCACGCCCGGGTCGCCGAGTCCGCCGGGGACGACCGGCTGGCCACCGAGGTCGCCGACATCGCGCCGCGGGTGTACGAGCTGACCGAGTTCCTGGTGGACGTGCTCGGCGTGACGGATGTGGGCGCCGCCTTCCCGCACCGGGTGACCTACCACCCGACCTGCCACTCGCTGCGTGCGCTGCGGCTGGGCGACCGGCCGCTGCGGCTGCTGCGCGAGGTGCGCGGCATCGAGCTCGTCGACCTGCCGCACGCGGACGAATGCTGCGGCTTCGGCGGCACGTTCGCGATGAAGAACCCGGACGTCTCGGTCGCCATGGGCACCGACAAGCTGCGGCACGTGCTGTCCACCCGCGCCGAGGTGCTGTGCGCGGCGGACAACTCCTGCCTGATGCACCTCGGCGGGCTGCTGTCCCGGCTGCGTGCCGGCACCCGGGTGATGCACCTGGCGGAGATCCTGGCCGCGGAGGAGAAAGCCATGAGCCCCGCCCGACCTCACCACCGCGCCCCCGGGGCACGAAGGACGGAGCACGTGTGAGCGGAACGTACCTGGGCATGCCCGCGTTTCCGCGCGCGGCGCGGGCGGCGGTGGCCGACACCCAGTTGCGGCGCAACCTTGAGCACGCCACCGGCACCATCCGGGGTCGGCGCGCCGAGGTCGTCGCCGAGTTGGACGACTGGGCCGAGCTGCGCGCCGCCGGCGCCGCGATCAAGGACCACACCCTCCGTCACCTCGACCGCTACCTCGTCCAGTTGGAGGAGGCGATCACCGCGGCGGGCGGCACGGTGCACTGGGCCCGGGACGCCGCCGAGGCGAACCGGATCATCACCGACCTGGTGCGGGAAACCGGCGAAACCGAGGTGGTCAAGGTCAAGTCCATGGCCACCCAGGAGATCGGCCTGAACGACGCGCTCGCCGAGGCCGGGATCATGGCCTGGGAGACCGACCTCGCCGAACTGATCGTGCAGCTCGACCGGGACCGGCCGTCGCACATCCTGGTCCCGGCGATCCACCGCAACCGCGCGGAGATCCGGGAGATCTTCCGGCGGGCGATGGCGGACGTGCCCGCGGATCTCTCCGACGACGCCACGGCGCTGGCCGAGGCCGCCCGGCGGCACCTGCGGCGGAAGTTTCTCGCCGCCAGGGTCGCGGTGTCCGGGGTGAACTTCGCGGTCGCCGAGACCGGCACCCTGGTGGTGCTGGAGTCCGAGGGCAACGGCCGGATGTGCCTGACCATGCCGGACACGCTGATCTCCGTGGTCGGCATCGAGAAGCTCGTCCCCACCTGGGCCGACCTGGAGGTCTTCCTCCAACTGCTGCCCCGCTCCTCCACCGCCGAGCGGATGAACCCCTACACCTCGACATGGACCGGGGTGCACCCCGGCGACGGGCCGCAGGCGTTGCACGTGGTGCTGGTCGACAACGGCCGCACCGGGGTGCTGGCCGACCGGGTCGGCCGGCAGGCACTGCGCTGCATCCGCTGCTCGGCGTGCCTGAACGTGTGCCCCGTGTACGAGCGGGTCGGTGGGCACGCGTACGGCTCGGTGTATCCGGGGCCGATCGGCGCGATCCTCACCCCGCAGCTGCGCGGGACGGCCGGGCCGCTGGAGGCGAGCCTGCCGTACGCGTCCACGCTGTGCGGCGCCTGCTACGAGGTCTGCCCGGTGGCCATCGACATTCCCGAGGTGCTGGTGCACCTGCGGGCGAAGGCGGTGGACGCGAAGCGCCGCCGCGTGCTGCCCACCGCCGAGCGGGCCGCGATGGCGGCGGCCGCGTGGACCCTCGGCGGTCCGCGCCGCCTGGGCATGGCGCAGCGCGCCGCCGCGCGCGCCCGGCGGCTGGTTGGCCGGCTGCGCTGGCCGCTGACCGGGTGGGCGGAGAGCAGGGACGTGCCCACGCCGGCACCGGAGTCGTTCCGCGCCTGGTGGCGTCGCACCCGAGGCCGAACGGAATGAACACGAAGCAACCGCAGAGCGCGCTCCCGGCCGCCAGGCCGCACGATCACGGAGGCAGGGCGCCCAGCAGCACGCGACCCGTACGCCATATGCGCCCTGCTGAGGTGATCGTGGGCGCGCAAACCCGCGGAGAGGCAGGTGAACAAGAATGATCACGGCACGCAACGAGGTTCTCGGCCGGATCCGGGCCGCGCTGGCCGACCTGCCGGCCGACGGCGCTGATTCCGAGGTGCCCAGGAAGTATCGGCGGGCGCACCACGACACCGGCTTGGTCGACCTGTTCGCCGAGCGGGCGGCCGACTACCGGGCGGTGGTGCGGCACACGCTGCCGGACGAGTTGCCCGCGGTGCTCCACGCCGCCGCACGGGTGCGGACGCTGCTGGTGCCGCCGGGTGTGCCGGAGAAGTGGCTGCGCGGCATCGAGCCCGGCCGGCTGCTGCTGGACGGACCCGCCCTGACCCCGGCAGTGCTGGACGCGGTGGACGCCGTGGTGGTCACCGGTTGCGCGGTGGCGATCGCCGAGACCGGCACCGTGGTACTGGACCACGGCCCCGGGCAGGGTCGCCGGATGCTCAGCCTGGTACCGGACCACCACCTGGTGGTGGTCTGCGCCGATCAGGTGGTGGCGGACGTGCCCGAGGCGCTGGCCCGGCTCGACCCGCGCCGGCCGCTCACCTTCGTCAGCGGCCCCTCGGCGACCAGCGACATCGAACTCACCCGGGTGGAGGGCGTGCACGGTCCGCGCGACCTGGAGATCGTGCTGGTCAGCCACGGCTAGCCGGGACGGCGGCCGCCGCGCGGACGAGGTCGCCGCCGGTCAGGTGCCGGCGGCCTCCGCCTCGGCCAGCAGCGCGCGGCGCTTGTCCGCCCTGCGCACCGCCCACACGCTGACCAGCAGGGCGAGCGCGGTCAGCGGGTAGCCCATGGCGATCCGGGCGAAGGCGAGCCAGCCGGTCAGATCCGACTCGTACAGCCACCGCTGCACCACGAACCGCGCGCCGAACACCAGCACCCACACCAGGGTGGCCAGGTCGTAGCCGAGCCGCGACGGCGGGTCCGCCCGCCAGGCGGACCCGGTGCCGTTCAGCGTCGACCAGAGCAGCCCGACCAGCGGCCAGCGCACCACCACCGAGGCGAGGAACACCCCGCCGTAGACCAGGCTGGTCCAGATGCCGAAGAGGAAGAAGCCCTTGGCGGAGCCGGTGCGGTAGGCGATGAACGCGGCGATGGCCACGCCGAAGAAGCCGGACACCGCGGGCTGCAACGGCTCCCGGCGGACCAGCCGCCAGAGGGCGACGGCCATCGCGGTGCCCAGCGCCGCCCAGATCGCCGGCTGCAGGCTCCAGACCGCGTTGACCCCGATGAACACCAGGACCGGCAACGTGGAGTAGATGAGCCCCGCGATGCCGCCCATCTGTTCCAGCAGGGTGAGTTGCCGGTTGGTGTTCTCCGCCTGCTCGGCCTGGTCCTGTTCCGCTCGCTGGGTGCGTTCGTCGGGCGCCGCGTGGGCGGCCCGGTGGTCGGCGGCTGCTCCGCGTCCGGTGGGATTCATCAAGTCGTCTGCAACTCGTAGTAGGGGTTGTAGAGAACCTTGCGTCCATCCCGCTCGGCGATCCGGCCGCGCGCCTTGATCGTCCGTCCGGGCTCGATGCCGGGAATGCGCCGCCTGCCCAACCACACCAGCATGACGCCCTCGGTGCCGTCGAACAGTTCGGCCTCCAGCGTGGCCGCCGCGTCCCGCGGGCACAGCTCGACGCTGCGCAACTGGCCGAGCACGGTGACCTCCTGACCCGACTGGCAGTCGCACGCCCGCTGGGCGCCGACCGCCATCACCTTCCGGGACAGGTCGTCGGCGTCCAGCTCTTCGACGTCGCTGGTCAACCGGCGGACGAGGCGACGCCAGTAGCCGCCTCCGTTGCTACCCATCTCCGCGCTCCTGTGCGCTCGGGGCCCCACGTACCGGTGCCCGTCCAACCGCCAGCCTAACCGCGCCGGGCACGGTTTCGTCGGCCCCGTGCGCAGGATCGCCGAGGGAGCCCAACGCCTTTTTTCGAACGAGTGGCACGCGCCGGAGCCGGCGGAAGGCGGCCCCTCTCCAGGGGACCGGCCCACCCCCACGGGCCGGTCCCCGCACGAGCGCGCCCCGAGGCGGTGTGCTCCCTCGTCACTCCACACCGGGGTCACCAGCCTCGGCTGTTTACTTCAGTTTATGATCGCCGGCTCACGGTAAGCCGTTGGTGGATAGATCGCAACTGAGAAAAACGACTACGCTACCCAGCGTTGACCGTGTGGGGGTTCGGCCTCACCGCGCGACCACGGGCACCAGGCCCGCGCGGTGAGGTAAGGGCCACGCCGGTCCGCCGAAGGTGGCAGCACAGACCCGAGCCTCCGCGTCAGGCACCGCGAGCGAGGCCGACGAAGGGATGGACGGTATGGCTGAGCAACGCTCGCTGGCGGAGAAGCTCGAGCACCTGTTCCGAGTGGTCCATCCCGCCGACCGCGGGCCGTACACCTACGAGGAGGTCGCCCAGGCGATCCGCGAGCGGCGCGGTCCGACCATCTCCGCCGCGTACATCTGGCAGCTCCGGCAGGGACGCCGGGACAACCCGACCATGAAGCATCTGGAGGCACTGGCCGGGTTCTTCGGTGTGCCGGTGGCCTACTTCTTCGACGACGAGCAGTCGCGCCGGGTGGACGAGGAGATCGAGCTGCTGCAGGCCATGCGGGATGCCCAGGTGAGGGACGTGGCGCTGCGCACCATGCAGCTCAGCCCGGAGGCCCGGCGGTCCGTTTCCGCGATCATCACCGAACTCGGCCGGTTCGAGGGCCGCGCGGAGCGCCCGGCGCGCCGGCGCGGCCGGGACGCGGACCCGGACACCGCCTGACCCGGTACTCAGCCGCCGAACGGGAAGATGCTGTGTACCATCCAGGCCCCGTCGTAGACCACCAGCCACGCGGTCTCCAGCCGGGCGCGTAGCGGGAGCCACCCGCCGACCTCGGCCTCGATCTCGGCCGACGTCGCCTCGCCGGTGCCCATCGCCACGGTCAGGTGAGCGCCGGGGTCCTCGCCGAACGCCCCGCCGTAGGGCAGCATGCTGGGCCACCGCCGCCGGGTGGCGGCGGCCAGCGCGTCCAGCACGTCCGGCGGCTCGGGCAGCAGCCCGACGAACCCGGGCCGCCGGTGGCAGGTGGCGAACTCGACCTCGGTCGGCCGGTGCGCCGCGAACACCTCCCGCAGGGACGCGGCCACCGAATCGTCCAACTCCTCGGCGGGCAGGAACGGGTAAAGCACGGACACGTGCGCCGGCACGTCCCGCACCGCACCCCGATGCCGCTCACGCACCGCGTCCAGCAGCCGGTCCGCCGCCGGCACCGGGATGATCAGACCGGTCCGCCGCTGGGTCGGCATGCCGCCTTCCTACTCGATCGCCCGCCGCGGACGCCAAGCGCGGGTGGGCCGCGCCGGTCAGGCCTGGGCGGACTGCTGCTGGATGTGCCGGGCGATCGCGTCCGGAAGCTCCAGCGGCAACGGGGTGCGGACCGGCAGCGGGTTGTCGCCCCGGCTCACCACGGTGCCGCGGACCACCTCGCGCAGCGCGTAGGTGAGCGGTCCAGCCTGCTCCATCGGCCCGGCGGCGACCCCGCGCAGCATCCACCGTGGCCCGTCCACACCGATGAACCGCAGCGCCGTCCCGTTGGCCACCGCGGTCAGCTCGGTGGCCCACTCGCCGCGCTCCCGGCGCACCGTGGCACCGTCCCGCCGCAACTGCTCCACGAGTTCCTCGCTGACCTCCGCCCACAGCCCGCCGGAGCGCGGCGCGGCGTAGGCGCTGACGGTGAGCTGGCCGGCCGGGGTGACCACGTGCACCGCCCGCACCGGGCCCGACGGGTCGATCTCCACCTGCAGCTGGGCACCGTCCGGCACGGGCAGCCGTACCGAACCGAGGTCGAGCCGGGCCACGCCGTCCTCCGGCGCGTCCAGCTCGTCGAACGGCCCGCTTCCGCCGGTGTCCTCGGCGAACTCCTCGTCGTCCGGCTCGTCGAGGTCGAACTCCGGCTGCGCGGCGCGGCCGGCCTCCCGGCGCAGTTCATGCCGCCCGCGCGTGCGGCGCCTTCCGAACATCCCCGTTACTCCTTCTCCGCGAGCATCTCGTGCCCACCCGTCGAGCCGTACCCACCCGCGCCACGCGCCGAGTCGGGCAACTCGTCCACCTCACGGAACACCGCGTGCTCGACGCGCTGTACCACCAGTTGCGCGATCCGGTCGCCGCGCCGCAGCACCACCGGTTCGCGCAGGTCATGGTTGACCAGGCAGACCCGGATCTCCCCCCGGTAGCCCGCGTCGATCGTGCCCGGCGTGTTCACCACGCTGAGCCCGACCCGCGCGGCCAGACCGGACCGCGGATGGACGAAGCCGGCATAGCCCGCCGGCAGCGCGATCGCGATACCGGTGCCGACGACCACCCGCTCCCCCGGCTCGATCACCACGTCCTCGGTGGTGACCAGGTCGGCGCCCGCGTCACCGGTCCGGGCGTAACTGGGCGGCGGAATTCCCGGATCGAGCCGGGACAGCAGGACCTCCACGCTGGCCACGGCCGGCGAGACTACCCTGAACCCGTGACCGACAGCGCAGGTGCGGCCGCGACCGGACGCGGCGCCCCCGGCAGCAGCCGAGGCACGCCGACGTTCGGCGAGCGGCTCTACGTCCCGTGGTGGGGCTGGCCACTGCCGCTGGCCGCGGCGGTGCTGCTGGCCGCGGAAGTGCACATGGGTTACCCGGGGGTGCGGGCGTGGCTGCCGTACCTGATCACCATCCCGATCGTGCTGCTGGCCATGGCGTGGCTGTCCCGGGTCAGGATCGAGCTGCGGGACGGCGAACTGTGGGTGGGTGACGCACACCTGCCCGTCGAGTACATCGGCGAGGTGGAGGTGCTCACCGGGACGGCCAAGCGCAAGGCGCTCGGCCCGGAGCTGGATCCCCAGGCGTTCGTCGTGCACCGCGGCTGGGTGAAGTCCGCGCTGCGCGTCGAGCTGACCGATCCCCGGGATCCCACCCCGTACTGGGTGTTCAGCGTGCGCTCCGCGGACCGGCTGGCGGAGCTGCTGCGCCGCCCGAGCTGACCCATCCCGGGCACCCGCGCACGCCGCCCCGGCCGTGCCGCCCACTTCGGCTCCGCGAACGTCGCGGGGCCGGCACCCCACTGCGGAGAGACCCTGCCCGAAGGCCGCAGCACCCGCGGCGCCCGGAACGCGGTGCGCCCGGTACCGGGTCGCCGCGGCAGTCCTGGAACGTATGCCGTCCGGCCGGCCGACCACGCCGGCCGTTCCACGCCTCCCGCGGGAAGGCCGTGGCGCGGTCAGCCCGACTCAGGCACAGTCACGGCAGATGAGCTGACCGTTGTGCTCCTCGGCCAGCCGGCTGCGGTGGTGCACCAGGAAGCACTTGGAACAGGTGAACTCGTCCTCCTGCTTGGGCAGCACCTTGACGGTGAGCTCCTCGCCGGAAAGGCTCGACAGGTCGGCCCCCGGCAGCTCGAAGTTCTCGTCCGGCGCGTCGGTGTCGACGTCGACGACCCCGGACTGCGTCTCGTTCCGCCGCGCCTTCAGCTCCTCCAGGGAGTCCTCAGCGAGGTCCTCGGCCTCGCTGCGGCGCGGAGCGTCGTAGTCGGTCGCCATTTCTTTCACCCCTGCGGTCAACGGAGACTGTGTGCGTGCCGCTGGTCAACGTTCCAGGGCCTCGGTTTGTGCCCTCCGTCAACGTGACGGAGGTCTCGCCCGCATCGCCCGGTCGCAACCCCCTGTGGAATCGATTCCCCAGAGCGACCTCATCGCGTGGAGCGCGGGAAGGGTAGCCCATCGCAGCCCGTAGCGCGTAGCGGGTCACCCATCCGTGTGGCATGGCCTGCAGCGGCGCGGGCATAGCAGCCGGATACCCTGCTTCTGCGATCGCACTCACCCCCGCGCCCGAAGACCAACTCCGCCGGCACCCGCCGATCATGCGTCCCGGCATTCGGGCAGGCAGTCAGGGTAGTGCGGTCCCATTCCGCAGGACGAGGCCGAAACGCCTAGGCTGAGCAGGGCGAAACAAAGGTCGTCAGACCGAGGGCCCACACAGGCGGCCGGGTGGTTGCCGCGAGCGTGACAGGGGGTAGCCGGGTGTCGCGGTACCGGAGGCGTCGTCCGTATCCCGCACTGATCGTGCTCCTGGTCCTCGGCGTGACGACCATCGTGGTCTGGTCGAAGGTGGTGCACGGGGTCGCGGACGTGGACACGGCGACCCGGTGTAATCCTCCGCACACCTCCGGCCCTGGGCTGGGCCAGGTGTTGCCGCATGACGCGCTGGACCGCACCACGCCGATGCCCGCCGCGCAGGCGCGCGTCCGGGTGCTCAACGCCAGCTCGCAGCGGGGGCAGGCGACCAGGCTGGCGGAGAGCCTGCAGGAGTTCGGCTTCCCCCAGGCCGCCGACCCGGACAACGATCCGTTGTATCCCGACGGGGACCTGTCCTGCCGCGGTCAGCTCCGGTTCGGCGCCAACGGCGCCGGCGCGGCGCGCACGCTCAGCCTGCTCGCGCCGTGCTTCGAACTGGTCCGCGACAACCGCCAGGACGCGACGGTGGACATGGTGGTCGGCAAGAAGTTCGACCAGCTGCTGCCGAACGACAGCGCCCGCAAGGCGCTGGACCAGTTGGCGGCATGGCATGCCCAGCAGCCCGACCAGCACGGCGGTCAGCAGGCCCAGGGCGGCCAGCCGGCGATCGACCCGGCGCTGCTCGCCGCCGCCCGCGACGCGGAGTGCTGATCCGGCCGCTCAGGTCGAGTAGCCGGAGGGAGTCGCACCCTCCGGCCCTCGCAGATCCGTACGTGACAGTCTCCCGTCATACGGCTCTTGTCATCCTGTTCTCCAGGCGGTGCGGACCCATGCCCAATGGGCGAAG
>NZ_BJFL01000030.1 GCF_005405885.1 Gandjariella thermophila | reverse complement strand
ATCGCTGGGCGCGGGCACCCCTCGCTCCACAATGAGGTCGCTGCCATCGAGGTCGATACGGTCGCGTGTCACGGTCCGTTGCGGCCCTTCTCGTTCGGATGTCACCTGATCATGACCCAAACGACGAACGCTACAACTACGCAGCACGCGCGCGTGGTCCGTTCCAGTCGCCACCACCCGAATGGACTAGATCAATCGGTCGCTACCCGACCGTGACTCTGGTGGCCTGACAGCTCCGCTGAGGCTGAGGTGTGGCCACTGACAGTAGTTCGGAGCTGGCCCTCCACGTGATCACGAAGGGGCGGTGGGTGCGCGTTCTCGTGCCCGTGCCGTCTGGCCTCGGCCAAACACTCCGCGCAGAACGGGTAGCGGGGCAGTGGTCCGCTCCACGGCAGCGTGGGCACACCGCAGGAGGACCACGGCAGGACAAGGTGACGGAAGCGCAACACGTTGGTCTCGTCGGGAACGTGGTGCAGCAGCTTACGGAACTGTCCTGGTAGCCATACCGCGTCTTGTTCGCTGGTCATGGCGAGGGCCGGTCGTAGATCAGCCAGTAGGCGCATCGCAGTGCGATGAGGACGACCAAGACGATCAGCAAGATCGTTGCCATCGTTGCCTCCGTTCGGGGATGCACGGCCGACGGCGCAGCGTTCGGGGATTCCCGCCACTGGTCGGGGCAATGACGGGAACGCTGCGTCGCCGGGCCGGGCGACTCGGCTCCCACGCCCGGGGGCGCGGAGTCATGTGGAAACCGAGCCAGATCCGGGAAACCTCAGCGAGCAGATCGACAAACCTCGGGCGGGCTTTCGTTGAACAGTGCCCACCGCGCCGCGAGATAGACGCGGCACGGGCATTTCGGCCGTCGTAACGGGCGTTGCCAACGCCGCAGGATGCGCGAGCAGGCGGGGCATTCGCCGCGTTCGTTGGGTTCGTGCTCGGCCATCAACCGGCGCACGGCCTCGACCAGATGTGGCATTTCCGAGCGGGCGACTTCGGTGACGGCGTGGTCATCGCCGTTGGCTGCGATGTTCGCGAGATCGTCAAGCCGCTGCCGCACTGCCTTGTTCAGCTCACTCAGAAACATGGGCCACCCACCACGACTGTTCGGAGCTTCGGGCTGTGGTTGTCGTGGGACTCCCGCACAGCCTCGCGGGCGGCGGCGAGCAGGTCTCGCAGTTGTTCGGCGTCGAGTTCGAACCATTCGCCGGGTGGCGGCTGCACGCCGACCCGTCCGTGACTGAGGGGAAAAACCCCGACGCGCCGTGTGCGGCCCATGACGTCTGTGCAGTGCACCTCGCGGCGTGGGGGTGTGCAGTTCGCGTGTTGCCAAGCTGACATTCGCTTCTCCATTCCTGCGGAGGGAGGTCCCGCACGGCCCAGCGCTGGGAGGTACCGGGTCGTGCGGGACCTCGGCTGGCGCGCGGCAGGTGACCGGGGATCACCGCGACTCACGTGATCTCTCCGGGAAGGGGCCACCTGGTGTTCGCCGCGCACCTGGGGACCACGCGGGGGTGAGAACACCGTCGACTCGGGCGGGCGGAGCCCGTTCTCGCCGCGTGGGGCCAACACCGTGAGGGGGGTATGACGGCCACGGTGTTGGCTGGAGTGGAAACCCGGTGGACAGCGTCAGGTCGGGGTCTGACGCGGCCCACCGGGAGATCGCGAAGCAGATGTACGCCCCACGAAACGGCAACACGCCGGCATTGACCGAAGTCGCTCCCGCAGTGGGGTCCGCTTCCGGGTGCGTCACCCTTGTCGATAGCATGGACGTACATCTTGTACTTCCTCTTCATTGACCATCGGGCACGACCGAGAGTAAATCTGTAAGTACAGACTGTAAATACGTCTTTCTGGGTGAACGTCGTACCGGCTGCCGGGCGGCGACACGGAAGGGACCGGGATGTCAACTCCGTCCGCGACGATCACGATGCAGCAGCGCCAACTGGGCAATGAGCTGCGGAAACTCCGCGACGCCGCCGGGCTCACGCAGGAAGAGGCCGCCGATCATCTGGGCAAGGCGCACAACAAGATCAGCAGGGTGGAGAACGGCAAGGTCAGCATCTCCAAGGCCGAGCTGGAAGCGCTGCTGAACCTGTACAAGGCGTCGGAGAAGGACAAGCTGTGGTGCCGGGAGCTGGCCAAGGGCGCGCGTCGCCGTCGCGGTCGGCCGAATGACGAGACCACCCTCTACCTCGGCCCGAAGTGGTTCCGGGCGTTCCGGGACTTCGAGCAGAGCGCCACGGAAGTGATGATGGTCAGCTCTGAGGTGCTGCCCGGCATCCTGCAAACCGAGGACTACATCAGGGGCATGTTCGCCGGGCGAGGCGACGACCCCAACGGCAAGGCCGTCGAGGACACCGTGCGGGTTCGCCAGGCACGCCAATCGATCTTGACTCGCGAGAACGCGCCGCACTTCTCGTTCGTGCTCAGCGAGTCCGCCCTGCGCCGCCAGATCGGTGGCCACGAGGTCATGGCAGCGCAGATGCAACATCTGGCCGAGCTGGCGTTGCTGTCCAACGTCACGATCCAGGTCATCCCGTTCGATACCCGCTCGTACGTTGATACGGGCTACGACTTCGTGATCTTCCGGTTTGACCAGGACACGAGCACCGACATCGTCTACATCGAGATCTACGGCGATGCGGTCTATCTCGACAAGCCGCCCGAGGCTGTACGCCGCTACACCGACCTCCTCAGCAGGCTCTACGGCATCGCTTTGGGGCCGGTGGAGTCGCGTAACTTCGTCCTCGAACTGGCGAGCCAGTTCGCTGGGAGCAACGCAAGGAAGGACTGAGCCAGATGGTCAACTCCGGCATCGACTGGACCGAAGTTCGGTTCGTCAAGTCGTCCTACAGTGGCACCGACCAAGGCAACTGCGTCGAACTGGGCGTCGCCGCCGACACCGTGGGCGTGCGGGACTCCAAGCTCGGAGCCGCAAGCCCCGTCCTCGAACTCGACAAGACCGCGTTCCAGGCATTCCTTGACCAGGCGAAGACGGGCGGGTTCGACCGACCCGCATGACGCACAACACGCCGTTCGCGACGGGCTGTGACCTTTTCCAGGTCACAGCAGCCCCATCCGCGCGACCCTGGGACGGGAACCGTTGAGGCTGCGAGGGAGACACCCGTATGCCGCTGCGTAAGCGGCCAATCGGCACGCTGCTTGATCTTGTGTTCGGTCAAGCCCGCGTGCCCGGTGGTGGGCCACGGTGGGTCACGATCCCGCCGTGGCCCTACTCCTGCCACGTCTGCGACTCGGGCGGGGACACCATCGCAATGGCCACTCTGAAGCGCACGCGCCTGGGAAAACGGCTGATCGTCTGTGCTCCGTGCGAGTGGCGCCACGACCTCGAAGACGTTGGCCTGTCCACGGACGAGCAACGGCGCGTCGACGCCGCCGTTCGCCAGCATCTCGATGGTCGCAGCGCCGCCGCGACGTGGAACATCCCCAAGCAGAAACTCCAGCTCGTGCAGGGCCGTCAGATCGACTGGCGCAAAACCTGACCGGCCGAGGCCGACAGCGTGGCCGAGCTGCTGCGCAGCACGCTCACTTGGTGCTTTCGGGTGAAGCGAAGTTGATCGCACCCCAATGTTGTCGATCTAGGCCACCATCCTCGGCGGAAGCGGTAACCCGATCGAGAAGCCGGTGCTGGAGGGATGGGGCGACGTGGCGGATCGGATCTGGCTGGATGTGCCCTTCAGTGAGAAGGACGAGGCCAAAGCCGCTGGTGCGCGGTGGGACCCGCAGGCCAAGCGGTGGTACGCGCCGCGTCCGGGCATGGAGGCGTTACAGCCGTGGGCCGCACGACCGGAAGTACCTGATCTGTTGCCCGGAGAAGATCGCACGTTCGGCTCCGGGCTGTTCGTTGATCTCGTGCCCAGCTCGTGCTGGTTCACCAACGTCCGCTCCTGCATCGCCGAGCGGGACTGGGAACGGCTGCGGCGGATGCTGCTGCGCCGCGCCGGTTACCGCTGCGAGATCTGCGAGCGGGATGAGGACCGGGAGATCAAGCGGTGGTTGGAAGCCCACGAACGCTGGTCCTACGACGAGGCAACATCGACCCAGGCGCTGCGACGGTTGATCTGCCTGTGCAGTGATTGCCACCGCACCACGCACTTCGGGCTGGCCCAGGTGCGTGGCCAGGCTGACGCCGCGTTCGAGCACCTGCGCGCGGTCACCGGCATGAGCGTCGACCAGGCCAAGGCCCACGTCCGTGATGCGTTCGCGCTGTGGGAGCGGCGTTCGGCCCGCGCGTGGACGTTGGATCTGTCCCTGCTCACCGACGCGGGCATCACCCTGGCCGAGCCCCCACAAGCGCACCAGCGCGGAAGGATCGCGGAGACCGAGTTGTCCCGCGCGCAAGCAAAAGATCAGCAGTGGCGATCGCGAACGCGGCGGTAGCAGCGCGTGCCCGAATCGTCGGCTGACATCCTGCATGATCAGCGACACCGCCGCAGACGAGGAGATGGTCCTGTGTCGATGACCGAACGCGCCCGGGAGGCACTACGCAATCTCGGCAGCGATCCCAACGTGGTCGCACGTCACCTTGAGATCGAAGACTGGCCAGAGGAGGCGCGGGACGATCTCGAAGTCGCTGGGCTGCTGAGCGTGCTGTATCGAGAGACCGGCCGTTTGCTGGCCCAGGTCACGGAGAAGACGACGCACTGCGACTACATCGCCATGCCCGACACGATCGAACTGGCCGACGAAGACCCCCACGTCGCCGCCCGCTGGGAGGCAGCGTGGGTCGAGGCACGCCTTGCTGAACTCGCCTTCGACGAACAGGCGGACCAATGGTTGAGCGGATACGCCGCTGCTGAGCAAGCCGTCACCGCCGCAACGAAACTCCTTGACCTGGTGAAAGCCGGACCAGTCCCGGCCCACACCGACCCGCGCTCACCCCGTTGGGACGACGTTACCGACGCCCTGCAACGTGCTCAGCGCCTGGTCGAGGAAGCACGAGCAGGCAAGACCCACACGACCACACCCGTCGAGGAGTCTTAGCCATATCCCAACCGACGGCTAACGACGCAGACCCACGATCTCTGCGCGCCAAGGCGGATCCATCATTGGTCGTATCCTGCCAAAACTGGCCGGGAGGCGTTCTATGCGGCGGCCTGCGCTCGACGCTGCGTCGGTGAAAGACGGTCTCGGGCTGTCTGACGACTTTGATGCCCTGTTGGATGAGCTATCCGCTCTGGACCCCGAGCCCGGCGCGGTACGTCCGTTGGATGCGGTCGACGCGGCTGGCCTCCTGGCACGGCTGAAGGTCGCGCCCGTTGATGCCGCCGAAGCGGTCGCCGCGCTGCCACATCCTGACGCGCACCCGGAGCTGCGGTGGCTGCTGCAACGGTGCCGCCACCGGCTCGCTGCGGACATGGGCGGAACCGAGTTTCCAACTCCCTGGCCGCAGCTTCCCAGCGAGCTTGGTCCGCTCGGCCGGTACTTTTACCTTGCTGTCTTGTTGGCGACTTTGCCGGAGACGCGACGTTTCCACGCCGCTCATGGCATACCGGACACGATTTCCTGGGCCTCCCTGGGTGATCTCGGTGAGAAGGTCGGGCTGCACCGCCGCTTCTTCGACATCGGCGGCTTCGACCGTCAGGACTGGTTCACACTGCACTTCCGGGGCGTGCTCTACGCGCTCGGACGGCTCCAGTTCAACCTGACCGCGATCCCTGCGAACTTCGCCGACCTGACGCCCGGCACTCCGGCACTGGGCCTACACGTCCCAGAAACCGGCGGCCCGATCACGCCGAAGGCGTGCGAGGAGTCGCTGCGCATGGCACCGGCGTTTTTCGCCCGCCACTTTGAGGTCGACTGCCGCATCGCGACCTGCACTTCGTGGCTGTTGGACCCGCAGCTCGCCGACTACCTGCCCGACGACTCCAACATCATCCAATTCCAGCGGCATTTCCACCTCCTGCCCGAAATCGAGCACGGCGACCCCGACATCCTGGGGTTCGTCTTCCGCCGCATCAGCCCGGAGCTGGAGACGTTGCCGCAGGACACGACGCTGCAACGCGCCGTCGTCGCCCACCTGCAAGCGGGTCGACATTGGCATGTCCGATCCGGCTGGATCGAGCTGTAACCAGCCGGATCGGACGGCTCGCTCACGAAGCGGTCGCAGCATCGGCCGAGGCCGCCCGAAGCAACGGCTGGCCCGGCCGTTCCTGGCCTGAAATCCAGCCGCGCTTGCGCCACCTACGCAGGACGCGGCGGCCGTAATTGTTCGTTCCGGCGATCCGGTCCAACTCCGCCCCGGTTGGTGTGCGGCCCTTGGTCCGCTCGGTCTGGTAGTAGGCCCACATCCGTTGCTCGGCGGTCGGCTCCGCCTGCTCCTGCCTGGACTGGCCCGAGACCAGCGAGAGCGTCACCGGCCGCTCGGTCTCGTCGCCGGTCTCGCGGGTCTCGGTGGTCTCGTTTCGGGTCTCGTTGGTGGTCTCGGCGTGGCGGCGCTTGAGCGCGCGGTTTAGCAGCTCGACCGAGAGCAGCAACGCCAGCGGCGGGCAGGCGGCCACCGCGATCGCCAGCACGCTCAACTGGGGCGCGGCGGCTACGTTGGCGCAGAGCGAGAGGGAGACCCCGAACAGGAAGGACAGCCACGCCGACCACTGACCGCCGCCGTGTCTGCGTGCGCGGTGTCCGGTCTTCCACAGCTCCACCGTGGCGGTCATCAACATGCCGTCCACGATCAGCGGCCAGATCGCCGCTGTGATCTCGTCCGCGCCGAACCGCAACGCGAACTCCCGGCCGTGGCGATACGAGGCATAGGCAGCGCCGAGCGCAACCAACGCGGTGCAAGCGCACTGCAACCACAGCGCCCGATCCCCCCGAGGAGTCTGGGCGTTCGACTCGGTGGCGGTCATCGGCGACCACCACCCGCACGGCGACCCATCGTCATCGGATCGACTCCGGCCAGCTCCGCGCAATGGTCGACGCAGGCGAACACCTGCGAGCCGGTCATCGACCGGCCAACCGGAACGGACACGGAGCCAGGGATGCGCAGGTAGTCGAGTCCGCAGATGATGCAGGCCAGCCCATCGGCCTGGGTTGCGGTCAGCCCGGTGATGACTTCTTCGCGGTTCACTGGGCACCACCGCCCGAGAACACGCGACGGGTACCCACCGGCTTGATCTTGATCTCAGGACCTTCCGCCGTGAGGGTGTTCGTGTTCTGTAGCGTTAGGCCCACCACCGGGGGCGGGTGCTCGCGACGAGCACCCGCCCCCTCGCCTTTCCCGGCCCCTGGCAGTGCGGATCGGGCGTGCCCGCCCCCGGCCGTGCCCGCGACGAGCCCGGTCCATGGGTCACCGGCTCCAGTAGCGGCCGGCTGCCGCGCCCGGGACAGCGGCCCGCGCCAAGCGGCGGTTAATCCGGTGCGGGGCACGGGGATGCGCCAGTCGATGGTGGTGCCGGTGTCCGGGACGGTGCTGACGGCGAGCGTGCCGCCGAGGCGTTCGGCGCGCTGCCGGGCGCTGGCGAGCGTGCGCTCGGCGCCGGAGGGCTGGCTGGGGATCACCGGGCCGTGCTCGGTCACCCGCAGCAGCACCGCGCGGTCGTCGACCTCGAGGCTGACCTCCACCCGGTCGGGGCGGGTGTTGGCGGCCAGGTTGTCCAGGGTCTCCCGCAGCGCGGGCACCAGTTCCTCGGCGACCTCGTCGGTCACGGCCTCGTCGATCGTGCCGCCGAACTGGACTCTCGGCGCGAAGCCGAGGGCGCGCTCGCTGTCGGCCACGACCTCCAGCACGCGCTGGCGGACACCGCCGTGGCGTGGTTCCCGCGGGGCGAGCCCGGAGATCACCGAGCGGATCTCCTGGATCGTCCGGTCGATGTCGTCAATGGTCGCGGACAGCGCGGCCGCTGTGGGCGGGTACCGGTCGGCGAGCGACTGCAGGGACAACTCCATGGCGAACAGTCGCTGGACGACCCGCCGGTGCAGGCCCTCGGCGATCCGCTGTCCCTCCTCGTAGCGGGCGAACTGCTGCTGGCTCACCGCGACCTGCCGGGTCTGCTTCAGGATGCGTGCCCGCATCGTCTCCACGGCGTCCGCGACGAGGACGAGATCCGGCGGCCCGACCGGCTCGACCGGCCGGTCCAGGTCGCCCCGGGCCACCGCGCGCACCTGCCTGGTCAGCGTGTCCAGCGGCCTGGTCAGCGACCTGCGCAGCACGAACACCGTGGCGCCGGCGACGACGACGGCGAAGAGCAGCACGCCGATCCAGAGCCAGTTCGCGGCGAGCCGGTCCGCGTCGACCTGCGCGATCCGGTCCGCGGTGAGCTGGTCCACACGGGCGTCCAGGGCGGTCAGCCTGGTCCGCAGCGCGTCGTAGTCGCGCCGGTTCGTGACCGGATCGGGCAGTCTGGCGCCGGGGGAACTCAGCCGCGCGGTGATGTTGGGCTCGACGAACCGCGCGCGCCAGGCGGCTGCCGTCGCCTCCACCTCGTCGAGCAGCCGGGCCACGGTCGGATCGGCACCCACCTGGCCGCGCAACCGCCGGGTGTACTCGGCGGCGTCGGCCTGGCTGGCCAGGTACGCCCGCCGGAACGCCGGGTCGCCGCTGATCAAGAAGATCCACACGTTGCTGTTCTGGTCGACGTACGACCTGGTCAGGGCGCTGACCGACGTCTGGGCGGGTTGCTCGACCGTGGTTAGGTGGCCCACCGCCGCGTCGATCCGCGCGCGGACCAGCAGGGTGCCGAGAACGATGATCAGGAGGAGAACGAACAGCCCTCCCACCAACAGTTGCACCCTGTTCCGCAGGGACAGCCGCCGCCACACGCACGACAGTATTGCCGTTACGCGTGGTCTCGGCACTTCTGCGCGGTATCGGTGATATGTCCTGTTCGCTGGTGGGGGAGCCGGATACTTTTGCGCGCCGGTGAATCCGGAGAGGATCGAGCCGTCACACCCGCATCGACGCCAGCCGCCCGCGCGGGCGGCGTCCTCGGCGGCGGTCCCGCTGGGACGACGCCGAACCGACCCGAACCACCACCACCGGCGGGAGAACCGACCAGCATGAACGGTGCCCAGGCCCTCATCCGCACGCTCGTCGACGGCGGCGTGGACGTCTGCTTCGCCAACCCCGGCACGTCCGAGATGCATTTCGTGGCCGCACTGGACGCGGTGCCGGAGATGCGCGGGGTGCTCGCGCTGTTCGAGGGCGTGGTGACCGGTGCGGCCGACGGCTACGCCCGCATGGCCGGCCGGCCCGCGGCCACCCTGCTGCACCTCGGTCCCGGGCTCGGCAACGGGCTGGCCAACCTGCACAATGCCCGCCGCGCCGCCACGCCGATGGTGAACGTGGTCGGTGACCACGCCACGTATCACAAACGTTACGACGCGCCGCTGGAGTCCGACATCGACGCGGTGGCCGGGTCGGTGTCCGGCTGGGTGCGCCGCAGCACCAGCACGGCCGACGTCGGGGCGGACGCCGCGGCCGCGATCGCCGCTGCGCGACGCCCGCCGGGGCAGGTGGCCACGCTGATCCTGCCCGCCGACGTGTCCTGGTCACCCGGTGGCGAGCCGGGCCGGCCGGTGGCCCCGGAGCCGCCGGCCCCGGTGGCCGACGAGGTGGTGCGGGCCGTGGCCGAGGCGCTGCGCTCCGGTGAGCCGAGCGTGCTGCTCGTCGGCGGGGCCGCGACCCGGGAGCAGGCGCTGCTCGCCGCCGGCAGGATCGCCGAGGGGACCGGGGCGAGGCTGCTCTGCGAGACCTTCCCGGCGCGGCTGGAGCGGGGTGCCGGGCTGCCGCCGGTGGAGCGGTTGGGCTACCTCGCCGAGCAGGCCACCGCCCAGCTCGACGGGGCCAGGCACCTGGTTCTCGCCGGGGCCCGCTCGCCGGTATCGTTCTTCGCCTATCCCGACCGGCCCAGCGACCTGGTGCCGGAAGGGTGCCAGGTGCACGTGCTGGCCGCCGCTGGGGACGACGTGGTGGCCGCGCTGGAGCAGCTCGCCGACCTGGTCGCCGGCGACGCGCGGCCGGAACGGCAGCCGGTGCGCCGGCCCGACCTGCCCACCGGCGACCTGACCGTGCAGAGCCTGGCGGACGCGGTCGGCGCGCTGCTGCCGGAGGGCGCGATCGTCGCGGACGAGGCGAACACCTCGGGTCTGCTGCTGCCGGTGAGCACCGCGGGCGCGCCGCGGCACGACTGGCTCACCCTGACCGGCGGGGCGATCGGCCAGGGCATGCCGCTGGCCGCCGGCGCCGCGATCGCCTGCCCGGACCGGCCGGTGGTCTGCCTGGAGGCGGACGGCAGCGCCATGTACACCCCGTCGGCGCTGTGGACCCAGGCCCGCGAGGGGCTGGACGTCACCACCGTGGTGCTCAGCAACCGCGCCTACGCGATCCTGCGGCTGGAGTTGCAGCGGGTGGGCGCCGAGGCCGGCGGGCCCAGGGCGGCGGACCTGCTCGACCTGTCCCGCCCCGACCTGGACTTCGTCGCGCTGGCTAGCGGGATGGGCGTGCCGGCCAGCCGGGTCACCACCGCCGAGCAGTTCGCCAAGGAGTTCGAGCGGGCGCTCGCCGAACCGGGGCCGCACCTGATCGAGGCCGTGGTGCCGCCGCTGGTCTGACGGTCTGTTCCGGCACCGCGATGCGGGTTCGCGGCACCGGCACGGCCGGCCAGCTATGTGGCGCGCTCCCGGCGAAGCTGCAGGTACTCCCGGATGACCAGCACGATGATCGCCACGTCGAGGGCGGCGAAGAACGGCAGCGCGATCGAGTGGGTGTGCACGGCGCGGATCACCTCGTAGACCACGAACGCGGCCAGCACCAGCACCGCGACCGGGTACGCCGGCATGATCTTGCGCCACAGCGCGGTCACCAGCCCCAGCTTGATGATCCCGTGCAGCAGCAGGTAGAAGATGGCGAACCAGCGGGTGCTGCCGCCAGCGAAGTGGCCGGCGGCCTGAAGCAGGTGCGCGGCCAGCGTCCCGCTCGGGTCACCGAGCAGGTCGCGGGTGATCACCGCGTGGGCCAGGCTGAGCACCAGCGCCGGCGGGATGAACAGCAACACGATCGCGGCCACGAGCTGCACGCCGCCGTCGATGCCCTTGATCGCCACGGCGATCCGGAACAGCCGCTCGGTCGTGGTGGCCTGCCGGGTGGAGGTCGTCACCGTTCCAGGATGCCCGCTCGGCTCACGGTTCGATGTGCGGATCGACCAGACCGAACCAGACATGTTCCCGCGCCCTGGTCACCGCGACCAGCCGCTGGCGTTCCACCAGTTCGGCCCGTTCCCGGGCGGCGGGGGAGTCGGCGGCTTCGCGCAGCGGCAGCCGGGGCACCAGTGCGGCGCGGAACTCCAGGCCCTTCGCCTGCTGCACGGTGCCCAGCTTGAGCAGCGGCGACGGTCGGCCGTCGTAGTCGGCCAGCCAGTGCACCTCGATCCCGGCGCGGCCAAGGGTGTGCGCGTACCGCTCGGCCTCGCCCCGGGTGAACGCGATCACCGCCGCGTCCCCCGGCGGCACGGGTAACGCGCGGACCGCCTGGACCAGGGCGTCCGGTAGCTCGCCGTCGATCCCGCGCCAGGTGTGCACGCTGCCGTGCTCGTGTCGCCAGTCGATCTCGCCCAGGGTGACGGTGGCGGTGCCGTCGATGTCGTCCACCTGGTTCACCGCGTCCATCCGGCCGGCCAGCGCCAGTACCCGCGCGGCGTTGCGGTGGTTCACCCGCAGCAACTCGCTGCGACCGCGTACCGGGACGCCAGCGTCGGAGAGCCGCCAACCACCCGGGTAGACCTGCTGCTGGCCGTCACCGACCAGCAGCAGCCCGTTCGGCCCCGCACCGGCCAGCCGCTCGGCCAGCCGCACCGCGAGCAGCGGCATGTCCTGCACCTCGTCCACCACGACCGAGGCGTACGGCGGGGCCAGCGGCCTGCGGTCCAGCTCCTCCAGCGCCGCGGAGAGCACGTCGTTGTGGTCGACCAGCCCGCCGCCGGCCAGCGCGCGCTGGTAGGCGAGGTACAGCAGCCACACCCGGTCGCGGTCGGCGCGGCCCAGCCGCACCCGCCGCCCGGTGCGGATGACCTCGGCGTACTCGCCCGGCGTGGTCACGCCGCGCCCCTTGATCACCCGGTCGATCTCGGTGCGCCAGTAGTCCGGGTTGGGCTCCAGCGCGGCCAGCGGGCCCCGGCTGCCCACCTCGAACCACGCGGCGAGGAAGGCCCGGTCGACCAGGTCCGCCCGCACCCGCAGCGGCCGGCCACGCCGGGCGAGGAACGCGCCGGCCCACGCGTGCAGGTCGACGAACTCGACCCGGTCGGCGTGCTCGGGCGCGAGCCCGGTGAAGGCGGTCCTGGCCACCCGCGCCAGGCCGCGGGCGAGCGTGGTGTACAGCAGCGGGCCACGGCCCTGCGCGGCCAGCCGGGCCAGCCGGTGCAGGGCGACCACGGTCTTGCCGGTCCCGGCCGGGCCGCCGATCTTGGCGGGGCCGGTGTAGTCGCGCTCCACCACGGCCCGCTGCGCGGTGTCGAGTTCGGCCGGCGCCGGTCCGAAGCGGCGACCGGATGGCTCCCCGTGCGGCATGGCGACCCCCTTGTGCGACAACGGTGCCGGTTGACCGTCGCGGGCAATCGGCGGCGGTGCCGGCGCGGGCACCTGCCGATCCGAAGTTGCGCCGGCGGACCCTCACCTCCCGACGCTAGGCGGGACCACCGGCAGAAGGACGGGAATGTGAATTGATCACCCGTACGCCGCAGTCCTTGTGGTCTGTACCAATAGGTTGAGAAAGGGTTTCGGAAGCGGCGCGTCGCTCCCCGCGGGGACGGAGCGCGCCTGTGAAACACGGCTAGCGGCGGGTGGGCGTGGCCGCGGTGGGGTCATCCGGCCAGGCGTGCCTCGGGTACCGGCCACGTAGCTGGGCGCGCACCTCGGGGTAGCCGGTGCGCCAGAAGGAGGCCAGGTCGGTGGTCACCGCGACCGGGCGGCCGGCCGGGGATAGCAGGTGCAGCCGCACCGGCACCCGACCGCCGGCCAGCCGCGGCGTGTCGCTCCAGCCGAACGCCTCCTGCACCCGCACCGGCAACACCGGGTCATCCGCGGAGTAGTCCACCCGCAGGCGGGAGCCGGAGGGCACCGGCAGGCGGTCCGGGGCCAACTCGTCCAGCCGCGCCGCGTCCGGCCAGGGCAGCAGCCGGCGCAGCGCGGCACCGGCGTCGAGGCGTTCCAGATCGGCCCGTCGCCGGGCGGTGGCCAGCTCCGGCCCCAACCAGATGTCCACATCGGACAGCAGCGACGCGTCGTCCACCGCCGGCCAGGGCGGGCCGAGAACGCGGTGCAGGAAGGCCAACCGCTCGCGCAGCCGGCGGCCTTCGGTGTCCCAGCGCAGCAGCCCGGGCCCGGCGGCGCGCAGGCCGGCGATCAGGGCGTCGCGCAGCGCGGCCGGGTCCGGGTCGGCCAGCGGCCGCTCGGCGAGCACGATCGCACCCAGCCGGTGCACCCGCCGCGCCCGCACGTCGCCGTCGGCCCACGCCACCTCGTCCGCCGTGGCCAGCAGCGCCGGCGCCGCCCGGGTGGCGAGATCCTCGCCAGCCCGGGCGGCCAGCCGGATCCGGCCGTGCGCCCGGCCCGGTTCCCGGTCGGCCACGGCGACGGCGAGCCATTCGGCGTCGGCCAGGCCACGGCCCGGCGGCAGTTCGACGGCGGTGCCGCCGGCCATCAGGTACACCGCCGTGCCGGCGGAGCGGCGCCGGGCCAACCGCTCCGGGTAGGCCAGCGCCACCACCGTCGCCGGATCGTCGTGCGCACGGCGCGGCGGCGCCGTCCCGCCGGTGCCGGCGGGCTCGAGCGGCCCGGCCGACCGGCCGGTTCCCGCGTCGGCGGCGTTCCGTGGCGCGCCCTTCGCGGGCGCGGGGCGGTTCGGCGGCGCGGCGGCCACGAGGGTCGCCAGCCGGCGTGCCTCGCGGCGCCACCGGGCCGCCCCGGGCGCGTCGCCCGCGCGCAGGCGGCGCAGCGCGGCGGCCAGGTCGACACCGGCGGCCAGGCCGTCGTCGTCCAGCAGCGCCACCACCTCGGCCGCGGCCGCCGCACCCACCTCGGCGGCGCCGTCCAGCAGCGCCCTGGCCAGCCGGGGGTGCAGCCCGAGCCCGGCCATCCGGCGGCCCCGCTCGGTCACCCCGCCGTCCCCGCGCAGCGCGCCCAGCGCGGCCAGCACCTCCCGCCCGGCCGCCAGCGCCCCGGCCGGCGGGGGATCCCACCAGGTCAGCGCGGCCCCGTCCGGGGTGCCCCAGCAGGCCAGCTCCAGCGCGAGCCGGGTCAGGTCGGCGGCGCGGATCTCCGGCTCCGGGTATGCCGGCAGCGTGCCGTGCTCGTGCTCCGGCCAGCACCGGTAGACCCGGCCCGGCCCCTCCCGCCCGGCTCGGCCGGCGCGCTGATCGGCGACCGCGGCGGACACCCGGACCGTGGCCAGGCCGGCCAGCCCCCGGCGGTGGTCGGTGCGTGGCACCCGGGCCAGCCCGGCGTCGACCACCGCCCGCACGCCGGGCACGGTGAGGCTGGACTCGGCGACCGCGGTGGCCAGCACCACCCGACGCCGCGGTCCCGGGCGCAGCGCGGCGTCCTGCGCGGCCGCCGGCAGCCGGCCGTGCAGCGGCAGCACGTCCACGCCGTCGGTGCCGGTCAGCCGCTCGGCCACCCGGTTGATCTCCGCCGCACCGGGCAGGAACACCAGCACGTCGCCGTCTCCATCGGCGAGAGCCCGCCGGGCGGCCCGCGCGGCGCACGTCTCGATCCGCTCGCCGCGCGCCGGCGGCAGGTGCCGCACGTCGACGGGGAAGCTGGGCGCGGTGGCCCGCACCACCGGCGCCGACCCGAGCAGCGCAGCAAGCCGCTCCGCGGCCACCGTCGCCGAGGTGGCCAGCAGCCGCAGGTCCGGCCGCAGCCCGGCGCGCGCCCCGGGAACGCGCCGGCCAGGGCCAGCGGCACCAGCGTGGTCTTCCCGGTGCCCGGCGGTGCCACCAGTACCGCGTCGCCGCGCTCGGACAACGCGGCCACCACGTCGTCCAGCACCGCGCGGACCGGCAGATCGGGCAGCTCCACGAGGACCCAGTGTGCCGGCCGTGCCAGGCCGGCCGGTGTGGTGGACCCGCTGCGCGACCCGGACGACCCGGAACTGCTCGACCCGCACCGGGCCAGGGACCTTCGTCGAGCGGGGCGTGGGGCTGCTGGACCACGTCGTGGTGCGGCCGTCCCGGCGCCGCCGGGGTGTCGGCACGGCCCTGGTGCGGCGCGCCCTGGTGGCCGCTCTCCGCCAGTCCGGCGCGCTGCTGGTCACCGGGCATGTGGAGGAGGGCGGCGCGGCCGAGCGGTTCGCCGAGGCGTGCGGCTTTCAGGCCGCCTACCCGGTCACCGGCTACGTGCGGCGCGTCGACGAGCTGCTGCCCTAGCCACCGACCGCCGCCCCGATGAGGTGGCCGACCAGGTAGGTGGCGCCCGCCGCGACCGCCCCGAACGCGAGCTGCCGCAGGCCGTTCCGCCACCAGCTCCGGGTGGTGTACCTGGCGACCAGCACCCCGGCGACGAACAGCCCGGCGCCGCCGACGGCCAGCCCCGCCCACAGCAGCCGCAGCCCGAGCAGGAACGGCAGGATCGGCACCAGGGCGCCGAGCGAGAACGCGAGGAACGAGGACAGGCCCGCCGTCACCGGCGACGGCTGCTCGTCGGGGTCGACGCCGAGTTCCTGACTGACGTGTACCCGCACGGCCAGCTCCGGGTCGGCGTGCACCTCGGCGGCGGCCCGCTGCGCCGTCTCCCGGGACAGCCCCATCGCCGCGTACATGTCGGCCAGCTCGGCCTGCTCGGCGTCCGGGTTGCGCTCCAGCTCGGCCCGCTCCACGGCGACCTCGGCGCGGACCGCGTTGTTCTGCGTCTCCACCGAGGCGTACTCGCCGAGCGCCATCGAGAACGCCCCGGCGACCAGCCCCGCGATGCCGGACAGCACGATCACGTGCGCACCGGCCCCACCGCCACCGACGCCCGCCACCAGTGCGATGTTCGTCACCAGGCCGTCCATCGCGCCGAACACCGTGGGCCGCAGCCACCCGCCCGACACGTCGTTGTGGGTGTGCCCGACCTCGGTCGCCCCGACCTTCGTCGCCTCGCTCATCCGGCCGAGAGTACGGGGTCCATCGTGGACTAAGGACAGCCTTGCGTAGCCTTGGCTAGCCTCAATTCCGGCGGCGCGGACCTCCGGCTCACCGATCGGTCGGCGGGGGTGTCCGACCCGAGGGCGCCGCGCCGGTCCAGCACCGTTTCCGCTGGTCGGAGCAGTCAGGACGGCTCATACGATCGGGTGTGCCGAGGCGGCCGGCGGTGCGTGGCGGGGGGTTCTCAGCATCGCCCGGTACCCTCGCCGCGTGGCTTCCGTCTCGCCGCGGCTCCTGGATGCCATCGGCACGCTGGTGCGGCTCGGTCTGGCCGCCGTCTGGCTGGTCGCCGGTGGCATCAAGGCAGCCGACCTGAACCAGAACTACCTGGCGGTCAAGGCATACCGGGTGCTGCCGGACGCCTGGGTGAGCCCGGTGTCCGCGGCGCAGCCGTTCGTCGAACTGGCGCTCGGCGTGCTGCTGCTGCTCGGCATCGGCGTCCGGGCGGTGTCCGTGCTGTCCGCGGTGCTGCTCCTGCTGTTCATCGCCGGGGTCGCCCAGTCCTGGGCGCGTGGCCTGACCATCGACTGCGGCTGCTTCGGCGGCGGCGGTCAGGTCTCCGCCAGCCAGACCCGGTACCCGCAGGAGATCGCCAGGGACGTCGGATTCCTCGCGCTCGCCGTGTGGCTGGCTGTGCGCCCGCGCACGTGGCTGTCGGTGGACGGTTGGCTACGCCGGGACCAGCACGCGCTGGTCGACGTGCCCGAGGACGCCGGGGACGCGGACGGCGGCACCGAAGAGGAGCCGGCCTCGCCGGCTCGCGCACAGGAAGGACGGTGACGTGGGCGGCGCGCAGCGCAATGCTCGCAAGCAGAAGCAGAAGCAGACCCAGGCGGCGAAGGCCGTCGCGGCGGCGCGCGGCACCAGCAACGACCGGGCGAAGGTCATCGTCGGGGTCATCGTCGTCGTGGTGCTCGCGGCCGCTGTGGTCGGTGGGGTGCTCTACCAGAAGAACAAGGCCAACCAGCGGGCCGAGGCCACGATCGCGCCGAAGCACGTGGCCGCCGCCAACTACCCGGTGCGGGTGGACAACGGCACGGTGCTGGCCGGCAAGGAGGACGCCAAGATCACGGTGGACCTCTACGAGGACTTCCTCTGCCCGGTCTGCGGCCAGTTCGAGAAGCGGGACGGCGACAAGATCCAGCAGCAGCTCAACGCCGGCACGGTCAAGTTCCGGTACCACATCATCGACCTGCTCAACGACCGGTCGAACCCGCCGGGCTACTCGCAGGCCGCCGGTAACGCGGCGCTGTGCGCGGCGGAGGGCGGGAAGTTCCCCGACTACCACCTGAGCCTGTACGACGCGCAACCGCAGGAGGGTGGCCGCGGCTACGACAACGTCCAGCTCGGTGGGCTGGGCAAGGCGCTCGGCATGGGCGACGCCTTCACCAACTGCGTGAACAGCGGGAAGTACAGCGGCCAGGTCCAGCAGCAGTACGACGCCGCGTCGAGCAACCCGGCGCTGCAGCAGGACACCGGCCAGGGCGGCAAGGCGTTCGGCACACCGACCGTCGCGGTGAACGGCAAGACGCTCAACTGGAGCGACCCGAACTGGCTGGACAACCTGGTCAAGACGGGCACGGCCGGCTGAGCCTCGGTGCCCGTTCGGATACTCGCCGTCGGCTCCGCGACGGCCCGTCAGAGCAGCCCGGGAAGCGGTGGCTCGCCCTCGGACCACCGGGCGAGCCGCCGCGCCTTTCCCGTCTCGGTGCGCGGCACGCTGCCCGGCGCCAGCACCCGCACCACGCAGCCGATGCCGAGCCGCTCGCGCAGGGCGTTCCCGAGGTCGGCCGCCAGCACCGCGGTGTCCACGGTGTCCTCGAACGGTTCCACCGCCACCCGCAGCTCCGGCCGCGCGGCGACCCGGCGGTCCTCCACGATCAGGTAGTGCGGGCTGACACGGTCATCGGCCAGCAGCACGGCCTCGATCTCGGTGGGAAACACGTTGACCCCGCGCACCACCAGCATGTCGTCCCGGCGGCCGAGCAGCTTGCTCATCCGGCGCAGCGTGCGCGGCGCCCCGGGCACCGGGCCGGCCAGCCGCGCCACGTCGCCGCTGTGGTAGCGCAGCAGCGGCATACCGGTCTTGGTGAGTGTGGTGAACACCAGCTCGCCCGGGGTCCCGTCCGGCACCGGGTTGCCCTCGGCGTCCACCGCCTCGACGAGGAAGTGGTCCTCGGCGACGTTGAGCATGCCGTCCGAGTCCAGCGACTCGCACGCCACGCCCGGCCCGATGATCTCGGACAGGCCATAGATGTCCAGCGCCCGCAGGCCGAGCAACTCCTCGATGGTGGACCGCATCGCCTCGGTCCACGGCTCGGCGCCGAACAGCCCGGCGCGCAGGGACAGGTCGACCGGGTCCACGCCCCTGGCGCGCAGCGCCTCGCCCAGGTGGATGGCGAACGACGGCGTGCAGCAGAGCAGGTCCGGCCGCAGGTCGAGGATCAGCCGGATCTGCCGGTCGGTCATCCCGCCGGACATCGGGACCACGGTGGCGCCGAGCCGCATCGCGCCGTGGTGGACGCCGATGCCTCCAGTGAACAGGCCGTAGCCGTAGGCACAGTGCACCGTGCTGCGCCTGCTCGCGCCGGCGCCACCCAGGGCGCGCGCCATGACCTGCGCCCACACGTCCACGTCGTGCGCGGTGTACGGGACCAGCGTCGGCCGGCCACCGGTGCCCGACGATCCGTGCACGCAGACGACATCCTCCTCGGGGACCGCGCGCATCCCGAACGGGTAGTGCTCCCAGAGGTCCTGCTTGCCGACGGTGGGCAGCTTCGGCAGGTCCTCCAGGGTGACGTCCGCGCCGGCCCGCACGCCGGCCTCGCGCAGCCGCCGCGCCTGCAGCCCGTCCGCGGCCAGTAGCCGGTCCACCAGCCCTCGCAGCCGCCGCGCCTGCAGCTCACGCCGCACCTGCGGGTCCGCACCCTCGGCGTCCGGGTGCACCAGCGGGACAACGCCGTCCTCGATGCTCACGGCAGAAGGTCCTACCAGGCCGAACGGGCCGCTGGAAGAGGCGTGCGCACCCCGGCTTCGTCCGTCCCAACCACGTCGTGTACTGTTTTCCCCAGCACCGGGTGGCAGTGCCCGGTGATCCTCAAGGGGCTGTAGCGCAGTTGGTAGCGCACCACACTGGCAGTGTGGGGGTCAGGGGTTCGAATCCCCTCAGCTCCACTCTTCTCCGGCATGGGCACGCCCTGGTCAGAGCTTCCGGCTCCAGCCAGGGCCGCAGCCATTTCTTGGCTGGCCGCCGGGTCGTGCCAGATCAGGCCGCGGCGTCCTGCTGCGCGGCCACGGTGACCGAGACCACACGACGGGTGGTTCTTCGCTTATTGGCCTTATGGGCGCAATTCCGGCGCGGGATGCCGCCCCGTGTGACGAAAGCGTGTGATGCTCGGCACAGGACACTGGTGCTCTCCGTGGGTCGGTGGATGTCTGAACGAAGAACCGATGTGAGACGAAATCGGTGCCGGATCTGGCGGGTTCCGGCAGGTCATCATGGCTTACCAGATGTGGCAACGATTTCGGCGGAACGATGTCCGCGTTGTTGCGTGAAGTTGTCCGGCTTGTTGCCGCATGCGCAGAGTGTATGATTACGCACCGCAAATTACACGAATGACGCAGTCGAATCACTGTCCGAGCGGTACCCTGTGACAACGCTGCGTAGTAAATTGCGTTCTGCAAGTTGTCAACGGTCGGTAGGCGGGGGCGCCAAGGGTGTGGGGCGGTCATGAAGTTCTCCAGCCAGCCAGTCCTGGAGATGCTGGTCTGTCAGTAGCCGTATCCATCTGTACCTGATCCAGCCCTCACGCATGGAGGAATCGATGGAGTCACCGGACGTGGAGTCCATGGCCGGAAACACTCTCACGATGACCTTGCCCGCGAATGATTCCGCGCTGGTGGAGGGCGCGGTGTCCGAGAAGGCGGCGCGAATGCTGAAGTTCCTTCGCTGGTACGCGCGAGAACGGATCAACTCACGGCTGATGGACGAGCGCCGGTCCCTGCCGCTGGCGCTCGTGTCGGACTTCGCGGCCGCCGGCTTACTCGGCCTTCAGGTCCCGGAGCGCTACCAGGGGCAGGAGTTGTCGCATGTGGACACCGTACGTGTCATCACGCAACTCGGCGCCATCGACGTCAACCCGTGCATTCTCACTGTCGTCCACAACACCCTGGGCATACCACCCGTTCGGCACTTCGCCTCGGAGAGCATCAAGGAAGAGGTGCTGCCGCTGCTGGCTCAGGGAAAGAGCCTGATCACCAGTGCGATCAGTGAACCAGGTATGGGATCGCATCTGCGCGCCCTCGCCACGCGGGCGACCAAGAACCCGGACGGCAGCTACTCGATCAACGGCACCAAGAAATGGATCAGTCTCGGCGCGGATGCTCGGTACGTCAACGTGTTCGCGCAACTGTACGACGGCAAGGGCCAGGCGTCAGGGATCACCGGGTTCCTGGTCGAAACCGACAGCCCGGGATTCGAAATCGGCCCCGAGATGCTCACTCTCGGCTTGAAGGCGATTCCTCAGAACGACCTGAGGTTCAACGACCTTCGGGTACCACCCTCGGCGTTGCTGGGCGCGGAGGGCGAAGGTCTTCGCGCGGCGAAGTCGGCGTTCATGGCCGGCCGGGTGATGCTCGCGGCGGCGGCCCGCGGCGCGGCAATGCGCTCGCTGGAAATCGCGTGCCGCTTCGCCATGGAGCGAAAGGTCGCCACCGGACGGCTGGCCGAGAACGGTCGTATTCGGCAGAAACTCGCGGACGGCGCCGCGGCGATCCAGGCGGTACAGACACTCGTCCGCAACATCGCGGAGCGGCTGGACGCCGGTGACGTGGTGCCCGACGCGCTGTACTTCTGCGCCAAGATCCTCGGCTGCGAACTGATGTGGCGGGTCATCGACACGTCGGTGCAGGTGCTGGCCGCGCGCGGGTACCTAGACACCAACGTCGTCGGCCAGCACTTTCGGGACTACCGGCTGTTCCGGATCTTCGAAGGCTCCACCGAGGCTGTCACCGTCTACCTCGGATCGACGATCCTCAGGGCACCCCACGAGTTCTTCGGGATGCTCGACGAGCAGTTGGACGCATCCCGCCACGTGCGGGAACTCGCCGCCGCGGTGGCGGAACTGGCCACGACCACCACCGACCGGGATGAGGCCAACCGGCACATCCTCGCCAACGTCGTCGGTGACCTCGCCTGCTGGACGATGATCGCGGCCACCACGAATGCGGTCGCGCATCGCAGCGCGATGCACGCCTACGCGGCGTCCTGGTGCGAGCAGAAGCTGCGCGACCGCCTCCACACCGCCCGGCACGACCTGCTGTGCGACCTCCCGAGTGTGGCAGAGATGACCGATCACATCGCGGGATACGCCGACGTGATCGGCGACATCGAGCAGCACCGGCCAAGTGAGGCGTACGGACTGGATCCGCTGCTCCGCCGGGGCTGACAACGGCCGCACCACGCTCCTCGCCGGCCCGGAAGGACCGGCGAGGAGTCACACCAACCGCAGGTCCCGCTCCCGCCGGTGGATCAGCTCCACCAGCTCGGCGGCCAGCTGCTTGATCATGTGCACACCCTGGTGGCCCCAGGCGCGCGGCTCGCTGTCCACGACACACACCGTGCCGAGCGCCGTACCCGTCCGGTCGATCACCGGAGCCCCGAGGTATGCGCGGACGCCCATCTTGTCGACCACGTCGTTCCCGGCGAACCGCGGGTAGGCGAAGACGTCGTCCAGCGGGAGCGCCTTGCGCCGGGCGATGACGTGGGGGCAGTACCCGGTACCCATCGGCACCGACCGGGAGAACGGCGCCACGCCGGCACCGTCGACTCCCGCGGACGCCATGAACAGGCCGGAGAGGTACTGCTGGGTGTCGCTGATGAAGTTGACCATGGCGTTGGGCGTGCCGGCGATCCGCGCGACGTGCTGGGCGAACTCGTCGAGTTCCGCATCCGGCCTGGTACCGAGGTCGAGCTGGCGCAGCCGGGCGGCACGCTCCACCACATGCTCGTCGATCGGCTCCAGGTGACGATGGCCGGCGGGGTCGAAGGTGGACATGGAGAACTCCGTATCTGCGGGTGGGCGGGTGGCTACATCGAGCGGGACATGGCGGCCGCGAGCACGTGCTCGACCAGCGCGATCAGCACGCCCTTCGCGGACTGGGTCTGCCGGGCGTCACACATCAGGATCGGTACCTGCGCGTCGATGTCGAGCGCCTGGCGGACCTCGTCGACCTCGTAGTGGTAGGCACCGTCGAACTGGTTGACCGCCACCAGGAAGTTGACCCGGCGGCGTTCGAAGAACTCGACCGCGGCGAAACAGTCCTGCAGGCGTCTGGTGTCGGCGAGCACCACCGCGCCGAGCGCGCCCCGGCACAGCTCGTCCCACATGAACCAGAAGCGTTCCTGGCCCGGCGTGCCGAACAGGTACAGCACGACGTTCTCCGGGACGAAGGTGATGCGGCCGAAATCCATCGCCACGGTGGTGGTGGCCTTGCTCTCCACCCCGTCCAGGCTGTCGGTGCCCACGCTGGCCGCGGTGAGGGTCTCCTCCGTGGTCAGCGGTTCGATCTCGCTGACCGCGCGCACGAAAGTGGTCTTGCCGACTCCGAAGCCGCCCGCGACGAGGATCTTGAACGGGGTCGGGAAGGCGTCAGAGTCGTTCACGGAGACCATGAAGCAGTGCCTCCAGTCTTTGTCTGTCGGTGGAGTCGGCGGTGGCGCCGGGAGCGCGGGTGGTGACCGCGTTCCATTCGATGAGATCGGAGAGCACGACCTTGGTGACCATCACCGGCTGCCGGAGGTGCGCCGCGATCTCGGCGACCGAGGTGGGCGTTCGGCAGAGTTCGAGGGCCAGCGCGTGTTCGGGATCCAGCCGCCGGTGGGGTGCCAGGCCGGTGGCCCGGACCAGGGACACCAGGTCGAGGGGCTTCGAGGGCTTGGTGCGCCCGTTGGTCACCGTGTACGGGCGTACCAACTGCCCGGCGTCGCCGTCGAGCCAGGGTGCGTCCTCCCGGGAACCGGCCATGATCATCGGATGGTGTGGCCGGGTGTGGCGACCGCGTGTCGGGTTGGGGTGGCCAGGTAGGACGGCACCCGCTTGACGAGTTGCGCCATCTCGTAACCGAGCACGCCCGCGTCGGCGTCCCGGCCGGCCAGCACGGCCAGCACCGCACCCGGTCCGGCCGCGGTCACGAACAGGACCACGTCGTCGAGTTCGGCCACGACCTGCCGGACGCCGTCACTGCCGCCGAAGCGCACTCCGGCGGTGCGCGCCAGGGAGCACAGTCCGGACGCGATCGCGGCCAGCTTGTCGGCGCCGTCCGCGTCCAGGCCGTGGAAGTGCTTCTTCAGCCCGTCCGAGGACAGCAGCAGGGCGCTGCGGGTGTGCGGAACCTTCTGCACCAGGCTGCTGAGCAGCCAGGTGAGATCGGACGTCGGGCTCACGGGCAAATCGCTCACCATGAATGAAATCTCTCCCCTGGGTGGTGCGTCGTCAGCTGGTGCGGTCGGCGGGCGGATCGTCGCCCTCTGCGCCGCTGCCGCGGTCGATGCCGCGCTGGAAGGCGGCCATCAGGCCGGGGTTGTGACCGGCGGCCGGCTCGCTGGCCGGGCGACTCTCGAGCAGTTCGGGTACCAGGTACGTGGTGCGTTCGCGGCGCTGCGGTAGCCGGGGACGCGCATCGTCGCCGCGGGCATGCGCGCCGTGCGAACCGCCGGCGGCGCCCGTGCCGCGGGCGGGGTGCGCGCCGGAGCCGTTCCCGGCGGCCCGGTCCGGCTGGGACGCCGGGGTCTCGGACTCGTGCCGGCGCTGCGCCGCCGAGGCCGCGGTGATGTTCGCCGCGCGGGCGTCCAGGGTGTCGGCAGCCGGCCACTTGCCGTGGGACTCCGCGGGGACGCGCCTCGGCAGTTCCGGAGCGGACGACGAGGCCGTGGCGGTGGCCGCCGGTGCCGGTGCCGAGGCCGTGGCGGTGGCCGACGTGGAGTGGACCGACGACCCGTTGCCCGGCGCGGCCGGCAGCGCCCCGGCGACGCGCCCGTTCCCCAGCGACGCGGGTTCGCGGGCGGGCTGCTCGCTGTCGGCGTCCGGGCTGGCGTCGCCGAGCAGCCGGTGCGGCAGCACGACGGTGGCCTGGATGCCGCCGTAGATGTTGTTCTGCAGGCGGACCGCGACGCCGTGCCGCCGGGCCAGCTCGGCCACCACGCACAGCCCGATGCGCCCGTCCTGGAGCAGCTCGCCGAGGTCGATGTGGCCGGGCGCGGCGAGCAGGTCGTTGATCCGCCGCTGGTCCTCGATGGGCATGCCGAGGCCGCGGTCGTCGATCTCGATGGCCAGGCCGGCCGCGACCATCTGGGCGCGCACCGTGACCTCGGTTTCCGGCGCGGAGAACATGGTGGCGTTCTCCACCAGTTCGGCGACCAGGTGGATGATGTCGGCGACAGCGTGCCCGCGCAGCGTGCCCTCCACCGGAGGGATCACCTTGACCCGCGCGTACTGCTCGACCTCGGCGACGGCGGAGCGCAGCACGGTGTACATGTTCACCGGGCTGCTCCACTGCCGGCGGGGTGCCACACCGCCCAGCACGGCAAGGCTCTCCGCCTGCCGACGCACCCCGGTGGCCAGGTGGTCGACGAAGAACAGGCCCTTGAGCAGGTCCGGGTCCTCGACCTGGTGCTCCAGCTCGTCCAGCTTCTGGATGGCCCGGTGGACCAGCGACTGCAGGCGGCGGGCCAGGTTGACGAACACGCCGACGCGCTGGTCGGGGTCGCCGGGCATCGGCGTGCCGGTCGCCTGGCTGATCACCACCTCGGCGGCGTGCTGCGCCTGCTGCAGCTCGTGGGCGAGGAACGCGAACGGGTGGCTGCCCTCCACCGGCGGGGGCTGCGGGCCGCGCGGTACCGGCCGCTCACCGTCCCGCGCCTGCCTGGCGAACCGCTGGATCTCCTCGGCGAACCGGGCCGTCCACATGCGCAGCGTGTCGACGTCCTGCTGGGCCTGGCGCGCCTCGTCGACGCGCGCACCCATCGCGCGGGCCGTGGCGTTGGCCCGGCTGGCCGCCATGACCACGACCAGGACGGCGGCGGCCACCGCCACGGCGATGACGAGCACACGCGTTTCCCCGGAGCGGTCGGCGAGAAGTAAGGCCACGGTAGCCGCACCGATGACTGCCAGGAGGGCCGCGGGCAGCACCGCCAGCCGCAGCAGGTGGGATCGCAGTTCGCCCGCAGCGTCGATGCCGCTGGACTGGCCCGGGCTGCCCTGGCCGTGCCAGTGATTGGCGCGCGTGTTGGGCGGGGGTAGTTCAGACATCAGCGTCCTCGGTGCGAGGTTACCGTTAGGTAAATTCATGTCAGGATGTGTAACGCAATTGTCGGCCCCGGTGACAACGCGCCACGTTTGCTCCACTGCCGCGGATATGATCCACACACCGTAGGGCGGAGGCAACGCTTCCGGGTGGATCACGCGACCATTAAGTGCTGCAACGACAGGTTGTGATGGCGAGTCGACCTCTGGTACCTGATCTCGCCTGTGTGGACGGAGCCGACACCAGACGAGCAGGCCGGGTTTGACACGTTCGTCGCCCGCTTCGCGAGCCGGTGTCCTCGTGTGGAATCTCGCCGGCGCATGGCCTCCTACCTGCGCGCACTACTCAGCGAGACGGAGCGGAAGAACGGCTGGACGCTGGCCGAGGTGGCCGGCGACGCCGGGCCGGAGGGTATGCAGCGGCTGCTCAACTTCTACTCCTGGGACACCGACGGAGTGCGCGACGACGTCCGGGATATGGTCGTCGAATCGCTGGGTGACGCGGACCACGGAGTGCTGGTCGTCGAGGAAACGGCCTTTCCCAAGAAGGGGCGGAAGTCGGCGGGGGTGGCGCGGCAGTACTCCAGCTCGGCCGGGCGCCTGGAAAACTGCCAGATCGGCGTGTTTCTGGCCTATTCCTCGCCGCGCGGTCAGGCATTGATAGATCGTGAACTGTACCTGCCGGTGGAATGGACGGCCGATCGTCGGCGGTGCCGGGAGGCCGGTATCGACGACGGGATCGGATTCGCCGGTAAACCCGTTCTCGCCCGCCGAATGATCGAGCGGGTGGTGAGCGCCGGAGTGCCGTTCGCCTGGGTTACCGGGGACCACGTCTACGGGCAGGACGGTGACCTGCGCGCGTGGCTGGAATCGCGGGACATCGCGCATGTGCTGGCGGTGCCGACGGCGGCGACCAACTTTCCCGTGGCCCGGATCGCCCGCATGGTGGCCGACCTCGGTGACGGCGCGTGGACGCGGATCGGCGGCGCCGGCGCGGCCGGCGCGACGCCCTACGACTGGGCGGTCACCGACATCCGCTCCCGCCGGAGACCGGACCGCAGGCACTGGCTGCTGGCCCGGCGCAGCGCGCGGGAACCCACCGAGTTGCGGTACTACGTGTGTTTCGGCCCCGCCGAAACCACGCTGCCCGATCTGGTCCGGGTCGCCGGAAACCAGGGGACCGTGGCGGAATGCTTAAGTATCGCGCGAAATCGAACCGGACTCGACCACTACCAGGTTCGCGGCTACCAACCCTGGTATCGGCACATCACGCTGTCCATGGCGGCCGCGGCCTTTCTCGCGCTCCGCCACGACACGGTCATCTGATAGCGGGCGGGGCGGGAAGAACGGGGTGCCGGCCCCTTTCGATCAGCGCCTCGCCGAGCGCGATCAGGCGCTCGCCCAGTTCCTGTTGCGCCTGCGCGCATGCCGGATGGTCGCCGGCCATCTCATCGATCATCTGGCAGGAGAGGCGAACCAGTTCTCTGTTCAGGTTGGCGATTTCGGCCAGCAGCACGCGATCGTCGTAACGCACTGGTCCTCCCTCCCGGTGACCCCTCAGCCGACCCCGCCCGCGGACCCTGCCGTGCTCCGACGGGTAGCGACGCGGCGGCCATGCTCGATCGGGCCCGCCCCGGCGGAGACACCGTGAGTGGCGCCGGCAGGCGGCTCCGTCCGCCGACTGGCCGGCCCGGTGCGGGGGCGAGACGTCACCCCTGTTACTGACCGCACGAAAATCACCCTATGGAGTGATGAAGGCCACGAGCCAGTGTTGCCGTGTTTCCTCTTCGGGGAAACACCGCGGCGTCGCCTCTTTGTTGCCCTTCAAGGAAACGGCTCGTCGGGGCTGTCCGTCCGGCCGGAGTTTCCGGTAAGGCTGTACCGTAACCGGACTTCGGGGCGGAGGAAACGAGCGGATGTCCGAAGCCAACGGCGTCGCGGCTGGTGGGCGCCGGCCGATCGTACTGGACACCGATCCCGGAATCGATGACGCGCTGGCCATCCTCTATCTCGCCGCGGCACCGGAGGTGGAGATCGTCGCGGTCGGTGCCGCGCCCGGCAACCTCCCCACCGCGATGGCGGCGGACAACGCGCTGCGGCTGCTCGACCTGGTCGGGCTCACCGACGTGCCGGTCGCCCTCGGCGCGCACACCCCGCTGAGCCAGCCGCCGGCGATATCCCGGGCGCACGGCGAGGACGGGCTGGGCGGTGCCGCCGGGCCGCCGTCCGCGCGCCGTCCGGTCGCCCATTCCGCCGCCGAGCAACTCGTCGGGCTGGCCCGCCGGCGGCCCGGCGAACTGACCGTGGTCGCGCTCGGCCCGCTGACGAACCTGGCGCTGGCCCTGCTGCTGGAGCGGGACCTGCCGAGGTTGCTGCGCGCCGTGGTGTGGATGGGCGGCGCCATCCACCGCGCGGGCAACCGGACCCCGCACGCGGAGTTCAACGCCTGGCAGGACCCGGAGGCCGCGGAACTGGTGCTGGCCGCCGGCTTCGACCTGACCATGGTGCCGCTGGACGTCACCGAGACCGCGCGGGCGGACCGGGCGTGGGTGGCCGCCGTCGCGGCGTCCGCGGACCCGCGCGCCCGCTTCGCCAGCCGGATGCTCGAGCACTTCGTGGACTTCTACGCCACCACCCTGGGCATCGAGGGCTGCCTGTTGCACGATCCGCTCGCCGCGGCCGTCGCGGCCACCCCCGCGCTCGCCACCACCTGCGAGGAACGCGAGGTCACGGTGGAACTCACCGGCACGCACACCCGCGGCATGCTGGTGACCGACCTGCGGCCGACCATCCACCCGTGCGGCTATGCCCGCCGGCCGGTGCGGGTCGTGGTCGAGGCGGACGTCTCCCGGCTGCTCGACCGCTTGCGGCACGCCCTGGTCGGCGCCGCGCTGCCGGCCTGATCAGCCCGGCTGATCAGGTTCGGGCACCGGGGCCAGCCGGCGCAGCCGCTCCCGCACCGCGCCCGCCCGGGGATCGTCGAGTTCCTCGAACAGCCGCGCGGCCTCGAGGAAAGACGCCCGAGCCTGGCCCACCCGGCCCAGTTCCGCCAGCACCCGGCCACGCCGGTCCAGCGTGTCCGCCTCGGCGCCGTGGTCCTCGGCGTCCCGGCACACCACCAGCGCCTGGTCCAGGAAGTCCAGCGCGCGCCGCGGGTCGCCGCGCAGCCGGTGCGCCTCCGCATAGCGGACCAGCGTGTAGCCCTGGATCCACGAGCCGTCCAGGTCACGTGCGGTCTCCACGGCCTGCTCCAGGTACGGCAGCGCGACGTCCAACCGGGACAGTCGCAGGTGCGCCTCGCCGAGGGCAGCGAGCATCTGCGCCTGGCCGTGCCGGTCGTCCAGCTCCAGGAACAGCGGCAGCGCGGCGGTGAAGTACTCGATCGCCCGCTCGAACTCCCCACGGTCCCTGGCCACGTAACCCAGCGCGGCCTGCGTCCAGCCCAGGCCGTGCCGGTCGTTGATCTCCCGGCGGATCGTCAGCGCCCGGGTGAGGTAGTGCAGTTCCTGGTCGGAGCGGCGGTACTCGGCCGGCCCGGCGTGCGCGAGGTTGTTCAGCGCCCACGCCTCGCCGTAGCGGTCGCCGGCCGCGACCGCGGCCCGCACGGCGAGCTGGTGGCTGGTGATCCACACGGTCCACGGCCGGCGGCGGGCGAAGAAGTTCCACAGCAGCACCGGCAGCTTCCACGCGGTGCCGTAGAGCCGGTGCTGCATGGCCAGCCGGGTGACCGGCACCACGTTGCCCAGCTCCGCCTCGCACCACTCCCGTGCCGCGCGTGCGTCGGCGAACCGCACCGGGGTGACGCCCTCGGCGGGCGGGTCGAGCGGCATGAAGATCGGATGGTGCGGCAGCAGCGCCCCGGGGACGGCGAACGCGGTATGCAGGTACCAGTCGGTCAGCCGGCGCACGGCCGCCTCGCGCTCCGCCGCACCGTCCTCCACCCGGGCGCGTTCCGCGGCGTACTCGCGTAACAGGTCGTGCAGCCGGTACCGGTCGCGGCCCACCTCGTCCAGCAGGTGCGCGCTGGTCAGGGCGTCCAGCCAGCGGCGGACCCGAGGCTCGGGGTGACCGGCGAGCGCGGCCGAGGCAGCAAGGCCGATCTCCGCGCCGGGATGCAGGCCCAGCAGCCGGAACATCGCCGCCACTTCGGGCGCCAGGCTGCGGTACGACCACGAGAACGCGGCGCGCACGGCCACGCTGGCGTCGTCGTCGGTGGCCAGCAGGTCCAGCCGCTCGCCCTCCGCGGCCAGTTCGGTGACCAGGTCGGCGACCGCGCGGTGCGGGCGGGCGGCGACCCGCTCGGCGGCGACGCGCAGCGCCAGCGGCAGGTGACCGCACTGGCCGGCCAGGGTTTCCACGGCGTCCGACTCGGCGTCCGCGCGCCGCGCGCCGATCACCCGGCGCAGCAGCGCGACCGACTCGTGCGGCTGCATCGCGCCCAGTGTCAGCCGGCGCGCCCCGGCCCGGACTACCAGCCCGGACAGCCGTTTCCGGCTGGTGACCACCACACCGCAGCCGGCGGTGCCGGGCAGCAGCGAGTCGACCTGCTCCGAGCCGGCCGCGTTGTCCAGCACCACCAGCACCCGCCGGTCGGCCAGCACGCTGCGGAACAGCGCCGCCCGCCGGGAGAGCCCCACCGGGATGCGTTCCGCCGGCACACCGAAGGCGACGAGGAACTCCTCGAGCACCTCCTCCGGCCGGGCCGGCACCCCTTCCGGCACGTAGCCGCGGAGGTCGGCATAGAGCTGGCCGTCGGGGAAGCGGCCGGCCGCGTGGTGTGCCCAGCGCAGCGCCAGCGCCGTCTTGCCGGCACCGGGTGGCCCGTCGATCGCGGCCAGCACCACCGCGTCCGGGTCGTCGGAGAGCATCTCGTCCAGGCGGCGCAGCGCATCGTCGCGGCCGACGAAACCGGCGGCCGCTCCGGCGGGGAGTTGGGCGGGCCGCAGCACGCGGGCGGACCACTCCGACCGTCTCGGCACCAGTTCCGTCAACTGGCCACCGGTGCCGAGCACCCGGTCGCAGGCCTTCGCCAGTTCCACCGTCGGCGGTTTGCTGCCGTGCTCCACCTTGCTCAGATGCCCAGGGCTGTAGCTCACCAGCCGCGCCAACCGGCGCAGCGACAGCCCGCGATGCTGGCGCCACCTGCGCAATTCCGCGCCAAAGGTGAGCAGGTTTTCCTTTCCTGCTCCCGAAGGCATGCCGGCAACACCCCTTTGCGCCCATGGCCGGCGTGATCCGGGCCGTATCGTACGGCGACCCGGATGCGGTTCGATCTCCGCGGGCTCGATTCGCCAATACCGCGCCGGCTCCGCCTGCCGCGACTCGGTGACCGCCACATGGATCAGCTGTCCACTTGGCGGGACGATCCTTGCGGACGCGATCATGGCACGGCCTACTACTACCGCACGAAGCACCCGGTGATCACGCGCCACCGGCGGGCCGGTGGCTCCGCCCTGGACAGGCCCGTGACCTGGGCGGAATCGCGGAAAGACGCAGGCCGAGGTCGCCCGCGACGGCTGCCCTGCCGACGGGATCGTGGGCGCGGACCCGCGGACGAGAAGGAGGACGGGATGACCGCGTCGAGCCGCGGCGGCCCGCGGCACCATGGCACGCGCTGGGCATACCTGGTTGCCGGCGCGTTGGTCGTCGTCGCAACTTATGCCTACCTGGTCATCGCGCGGCCGGCGTCGTTACATCACGGCGGCGCGGGTTCCGCGGCGCTTCTCGCTCTCGCCGGTTATCTGGTCGGTTCGGTTCTGATTATCGCCGGGGCGATGTCACGACTGCCCACCTCGACGGTGGCATTGCTGCCGGTGGCCATCGCGGTCAACCTGGTGGTCGGCCAGATCGTCAACGTCACCGGAATCCCGCTGTACCTGGACTCGATCGGCACCGTGCTGGTCGGGGTGCTGGCCGGGCCGGCGGCGGGTGCCGCCACCGGCGCTCTGGCCGACGTCATCTGGGGCATCACCGTCAACCCCTCCGCGATGCCGTTCGCGGTGACGGCGGCGGTGATCGGCCTGCTCGCCGGGGTGGCCGCCCGGTTCGGGGCGTTCCGCCGGCTGTGGACGGCGCTGCCCGCCGGACTCGTCACCGGGGTGGTCGCCGCGATCGTCTCCGCGCCGATCGGCGCCTTCGTCTACGGCAATGCGAACGCGTCCGCCGGGCGGTCCGGGCTGGCCGCCGCGTTCCAGGCGTACGGCAACGGGTTGCTCAAGTCGGCCACGCTGCAGGGGCTGGTCTCCGATCCGCTGGACAAGACGCTGTCCTTCCTGATCGTCTTCCTGCTGCTGGCCGCGCTGCCGCCGCGGTTCCGGCAGCGTTTCCCGTTCGCCCGCCGGTTCGCCGTGTTCGGTCACCGCACCGGCCTGGTCGACCGGGACGCCGAGGCGACAACCGGTGCGTGCGAACTCGCGGAGAAGGGCTGATCGCCCATGACCGTGGGCTTCTACCAGCATCGGGAATCCTCGGTTCACCGGCTGAACCCGTTGACCAAGCTGACGCTCGCCGTCGCGGTGGTGATCGCCGCGTTCGCGGTGCCACTCACCTGGTGGCCGGCCGCGCTGTTCCTGGTGGTCCTGGTGCCGGCCGTGCTCGCGGCCCGGGTGCCGGCCCGGTTCGCCGCCCTCACCGTCAAGTTCGTCGGGCCGCTGCTGGTGGCGGTGTTCCTCGTGCAGGGCCTGTTCTTCCCCGGCGAGGGCGCCGAACTGGCCCGGCTCGGGCCGATCAGCGTCAAGGCCGAGGGGCTGGCGTTCGCCGCGCAGACCGCGACCCGGCTGCTGGTGCTCATCGGCGCGTTCCTGTTCCTGCTGCTGACCACGCATCCCGGGGTGCTGATGAACGCGATGGTGCAGCGCGGCCTGCCGCCGAACATCAGCTACGTGGTGTCCGCGACGCTGCAGATCGTGCCGGCGTTCCGCGAGCGTGCGCAGCACATCCTGCGCGCGCAGCAGGCGCGGGGCATGGCCACCGGCGGCGGCCTGCGCCGCCGGATCGGGGTGCTGCTGCCGCTGATCGGCCCGCTGGCGCTCGGCGCGCTCACCGAGGTCGAGGAGCGCGCCGTGGCCATGGAAGCGCGTGCCTTCGGCGCGACCGGCCGGCGCACCAGCCTGATGCCGGTGCCGGACACCACCGCGCAGCGCCTCGCCCGGTGGGGGCTCGCCGCCTTCGCCGCCGCCACCATCGTCGCCAACGCCCTGGGGGTGTTCGCGTGATCGAACTGGACGACTTCAGCTACGCGTACCCGACCGGCAGCCGGCCGGCGCTGCGGTCGCTGCGGCTGGCCGTCCCCGCCGGCCAACTGTGCGGCGTGGTCGGCCCGAGCGGTGCCGGCAAGTCCACCTTCGCGCACGCGCTGGCCGGGTTCATCCCGCACGCGCTCGGTGGCGAGACCGCCGGCCGGGTCGTCGTCGGCGGCCGGACGGTGGCCGACACGCCGCTGCCCGACCTGGTCCGTGACGTCGGGCTGGTGCTGCAGAACCCGTTCAACCAGATCTCCGGGGTCAAGTTCACCGTCCGCGAGGAACTGGCGTTCGGGCTGGAGAACCTCGGTGTGCCCCAGGAGGAGATGGTCCGCAGGGTCGATGCGGTGCTGGCGGAGCTGCGCATCGAGGGCCTGGCGGACCGCTCGCCGTACCAGCTCTCCGGCGGCCAGCAGCAGCTGGTCGCGCTGGGCTCGGTGCTGGTCATGCGGCCGAGCGTGCTGGTGCTGGACGAGCCCACGTCCCAGCTCGACCCGGTCGGCAGCGGGCAGGTGTTCGACGCGGTGCGCGCGCTACACCGGGCCGGCGTGACCATCGTGCTGGTCGAGCACAAGTTGGAGCGGCTTGCCGAGATCGCCGACCGGGTGCTCGTGCTGCGCCACGGCGAGGTGGCGCTGGACGGCCCACCGGCCACCGTGCTGGCCGACCCTCGGCTCGCCGACTGGGGCGTGGCCGGCACCCGGTACACGGCGGCGGCCCGGCTGGCCCGCGAGCGCGGCCTGTGGCCCGAGGACCGGGACCTGCCGGTGACCCTGGACGCCGCCGTCGCCGGGTTCCGCGCGGTCACCGGGGGGGTGGAGTCCCGATGATCCGGATCGATTCGCTGGTCTACCGCTACCCGACCGGGGTGACCGCGCTGGACGGGGTGTCGCTGCGTGTCGAGCCGGGTGAGCGGGTCGCGCTGATCGGCCGGAACGGCGCCGGCAAGACCACCCTGGCCCGCCACCTCAACGGCATCCTCCGGCCCACCGCGGGCAGCGTGCACGTGGACGGCTGGGACACCGCCGAGCACACCGTCGCCGAACTGGCCGCCAAGGTGGGTTACCTGTTCCAGAACCCGGACGAGCAACTGTTCGCCCGCACCGTGGCCGAGGAGGTGGCCTTCGGCCCGCGCAACCTGGGCTACCCGGGCGACCGCCGGGCCCGGCTGGTGCGCCGGGCCCTGGAGGACACCCGGCTGACCGGGCTGGAGGAGGTGCACCCGTACCAGCTCTCCCTGGCCGAGCGGAAGCGCGTCGCGCTGGCCGCGGTGCTCGCCATGGACACCCCGATCCTGGTGCTCGACGAGCCGACCACCGGAGCGGACCACGCCGGCGTGCGCGACGTCGCCGCCGCGGTCAGCGAGTTGGCCGGTCGGGGCAGGACGGTCCTGGCGGTCACCCACGACATGGACTTCTGCGCGGAGAACTTCGACCGGATCGTGGTGCTCGCCGGCGGCCGGATCGTCCGGGACGGCAGCCCGGACGAGGTGTTCCGGGCCGGCGCGGACCTGGCGCAGGCCGGGGTGGAACCGCCGCAGCTCATGCGGCTGTCCGAGGCGCTCGGTTGGTCACGGCCGGCGACCACGGTGGATGCCTTCGTGGACCGGCTGGCGTCCCGCTGAGCGCGGTCTTTCCGCGCCGACACATTCGCCGCGTGCGGGCGGCGTTCAGTGCCGGGGCGGGGTACCTGCCGGGCCGGGCTGGTTACGCAGCAGGATCCGCCGGCCCAGGTGCGTTCCGGCGCGGCGGGCACGCCACGACCGGCGTTGCCGCCAGCGGTCGACGGCCTGCCGCAGGAGTGCCACGATGTCCGGCCCGCCGCGCCGGCTCGGGCGGGCCGGCGCGCGCCGGTTCAGGCTGTTGCGGCAAGCCACCGGGACCGCCCCGGTCGAACCGGAACCCAGCAGCCGGTGGCCGCGCCGACCTGATGGGCGGTGACCCCGGGGACGTGGTCGTCCAGCGACACCAGGTCGTCCAGCACGCCGTGGGCCGCGCCGCGGGTCCGCCACAGCACGGTGTGCGGGTCCAGCACGTTCGCCTCGTCGGCGGGCATCCGCACGGCATGGGCCGCGTCCTCGCCGTGCAGCCACACCACGTCCACCACGTTGTGGTGGGCCCGCACCCCGACGACCGCGAGCAACTCACCGCTGGCGTCGCGGGGATGCAGGAAGCGGAAGCCGCGGGCGATCAGCGTGCGGAGCAGTGCCTCGACGGCACCCGAGTCCTCAGACGAGGAAGTCATCGAACTCGCCCTCCTTCGCGCCGGCGATGAACGCGGCCATCTCGGCGCGGGTGTAGACCAGCGCCGGGCCGTCGGGATGCCGGGAGTGGCGCACCGCGATCTGGTCGCCGTGCAGCCGGGCGAGTTCAACGCAGTTGCCGACCGCGCCGCTATGCCGGCTCCTGCGCCAGGAGACATCGGGCAGCAGCGCCGCCGACACTCCGCTCCGCACGTCAGTCACGATGACCCCCCACCTCCCCGACGGTCAGGTTCCGTGCAGATGCACGTGCATCTGCACGCGAACGCGAACATACCACGCGGTCGGGTGAACATGCAGATGCACGTGCAGATGCACAGCCGGCCTGTGCGCACCGACAGTGGGTGCGGTCTACAGCTCGGCGCGGAGCTTGCTCAGCCGCTGCCGGGTCTGTGCCGGCGTCAGGGCATCGACCGCCAGCCGGTCCACGACCGCGCTGTACAGCTCGATCTCCTCCGGCTTGTCCAGGTACAGCGCGCCGCCGAGGTGCTCGATGTACACCAGGTCGGGGAGTTCCGGTTCGGCGAAGCGGAGCACGCTGAACGCACCCTCCGCGGCGTAGCCGCTCAGCTCGTACGGCAGTACCTGGAGCGTCACGTTGGGCTGCCCGGTGATCTCCAGCAGATGCTCGATCTGCTTCCGCAGCACCGGGCGCCCGCCGATCGGCCGGTGCACCACAGACTCGTCGATCACTGCCCACAGCCGCAACGGGTTGGGCCGGGAGATCACCCCTTGCCGCCGCATCCGCAGTGCCACCCGGCGGTCCACCTCATCGCTCTCCGACTCGGGACGGCCGTGGCTGGCGATGGCGCGCGCGTACTCCTCGATCTGCAGCAGGCCCGGGACGAACTGCACCTCGTAGGTCTGGATCAGGCTGGCGGACTCCTCCAAGCCCACGTAGTCCTGAAACCAGGACGGCATGAGGTCGCCGTACCGGTACCACCAACCGTGCTCGTTGGACAGCCTGGCCATCCGCAGCAGGCTCTGCCGCTCGGTCTCGTCGGTGACGCCGTAGAGGCTGAGCAGGTCGGCGACGTCGCGTTCCTTCAGCCGGACCCGGCCGAGTTCCATCCGGCTGATCTTCGATTCGGAACCGCGGATCGCGTACCCGGCGTCCGCCCGGGAGATATGCGCCGCCTCGCGCAGCCGCCGCAACTGCGCGCCCAGCACGATGCGGCGCGCGGTGGGGCCGGCGACCGGTGCCTCGCCGGCCGGCGCGGATGGATCGACTGTGGACATACCCCGATCCCTCCCGTGCCTCCTCGCCGTGCGGAGCGACCCGCGTCCGTCCACACCGGACATACGCACCGTGGATCCCGGTACGCGGTCCGGGCACTGACCGTACACCGGGATGCCCCCTGGTCAACCGAGGATCACCGGTCCGGCGGCCGACATGGTTTCCGGGTGCGGCTTTCCGGCACTGCCGGGCCGAAGAGAATTCGGGTTTTTTCTCGCCAACGCCAACGCCAACGATAAGGCGTCCACGCTGAGTAGAGCGGCCGCCCACCGCTTCCGGCGCCCGACGCGGTCGCGCACACTGCCCCGGCATGAGCGGTTACACCTTCACCCCAACCGGTTGGTACGCCACCTTCGACCAGAGCCGGTCCTCCGGCCGCATCTTCCAGGCGCGCGTCGAGGCGTGGTCGCGGGACGGCGTCGCGCTCGTGGTGGATCCGGCGGCGGGTCGGCTGGTGCCGGTCTCGTCCATGCCCGGTTTCGTGGAACTGCGCCCGTGCCATCGGATCGCCGGCGTGATCGAGGCGCCGAAGGGCTGGCGCATGCACCGCGTCGACTCGGCCGGCGCGTTCACCGCGCCGGTGGTGGGTTTCGCGGTGGACGACGAGGGCGCCGCGCTGCCGGTGGTGGCCGGTGCGCTGCAGGCCGACGCCAGCCAGCTCAGCCACCCCAACGACACCCTGCTCGGGCCGGACGACCCCGACCCCGAGGAGGCCGTGGCCCCCGCGACGTCCGCCTGAACGGCCGCGCCGGGTTTCCCGAGCGGGCCTCGGGAAACCCGGCGCTTGATCGCGAAGCTGGTGTCCGCGGTTCTCCGCGGCGTTCAGGCGGAGGCGCGCTCGCCGATGCGGCGGGCCATGTCCTGACCGTGCTCGGCCGCGGCCGCGTGCGCGTGGCGCAGCGACTCCGCGGCCAGGCCGCGCAGTTCCGCCATGGCCGGGTTGACGTCGGCCAGGGTCAGCTCGGCGGCGACCACCCGGGTGTCCATCCCGAAGACGTCCGCGAAGATGCGGTGCAACCAGGGCGTGGCATGGTCCCAGCCCTCGCGCGGCGTACCCGGGCCGTAGCCGCCGCCGCGGGCGATCACCAGTGTCAGTGGCCGGCCGGCGAGCGGCCGGTCGCTGCCGGGGCCGAGCCTCGGGTCGGCGATGAGCAGGTCGATCCAGGTCTTCAGGTGCTGCGAGACACCGAAGTTGTACAGCGACGTGGCGACCACGTACGCGTCCGCGTCCAGCGCCTCGTCCGCGAGCCGGGCGGCCAGCGCGGCGGCGTCCGCATGCGCCGACGTGCGCTGATACTCCGGTGTCATCCCGGCCAGGGCGGCGGCGGTCCACGCATCCGCCGGTAGCGGATGGGCGCCCAGGTCCCGCCGGACCACGGTGCCTGCCGGGTGCTCGTCCTGCCACGCCCGCTGCAGGGAGTCGGCGACCGAGCGGCTGACCGAGCCCGCCACCCGGATGCTCGTGTCCACGCGCAACAGCTTCATTCGAGGGCATCCCTTCCGTCGAATACGACTGCCTGGCAGATAGTATGCCAGACAGAACATCTATTCAACAGAAGCTATTCCCTCCCACACGCTGGTGGGTACGATGTGTGACATGCGCGTCAGGTCCGGCCCAGCCGCCACGGAGGCGGCGTCATGCGCCGCCGTGCAGGCCGACCTGGGCTGGGCGCTGGGTGTGGTGTTCCGCGGCTACCTGAAGGCGGCCAACGCCGCCGTGGCCGACCTGCCCGGCGGCCCGCGCGGCTACCAGGTGCTCGCCGCCGCCGCGCACGACCAGCCGCGCAGCCAGCTCAAGCTGGCCCAGCAACTCGGCGTGGACCGCACCGTGATGACCTACCTGGTGGACGACCTGGAGAAGGCCGGGTTGGTGGAGCGGCACCCGGACCCGGCCGACCGGCGCGCCCGCCGGCTGTCCGCCACCGATGCCGGCAAGGATCTGCTCTGCCGGCTGGACGAGCGGCTGCGCCGCGCCGAGGACCACCTGCTCAGCGCGCTCGACTCGGCCGATCGGGACATGCTGCGCACGCTGCTGCAGCGGGTCGCGCTCCGGCTGGACGCGGCCGACCCGGTGGGCGCGTGCACGGCGGTGGCGGAGATCAGGCAGGCCACCGGCGAGCCGAACGCCGCCGGCTGACCCTCGGCGACCTCAGCCGAGCGCGGCGATCACGCCGTCCGCCAGGCCGGTGTGCTGGCGCATGTACTCCCGCCGGGCCTCCTTGAGCGCCGCCACCGCGTCGCGGTACTCGTCCTCGCGGCCCTGCCGCTGGTACAGCAGCCGAGGCCGGAGCAGTTCCTCGTCGTCGAAGTCGGGCACCGAGGTGGCCACCAGGTAGCCGAAGTCCGGATCCTGCTCCCACTCGATCGCGTTCTCCGCGATGGCGCGCACGATCGCCGAGGTGTGCGGGATCGTCACGTCCTTGGAGCCGGCCACGTCGGCGCTGCCGCCCACCCGGCCGGTGTTGAGCACGTAGACCTGGAAGTCGTAGTTCATCGACTCGACGATCTCGCCGAGCCGGTTGCCCTGCTGGTACTCGCGGCCCATGAAGAACGGGTTGGTGCCGGGCACGCGCAGGAACTTGCCCGCCTCGGCCTTGCCGCCGGCCGAGGTGCCCTTGGTCTCGCCGAGCATGTAGTAGGCCACCGCCTGGTCGACGCTGGCCATCTTGGCCACTGCCGGAACGATCGACTCGTTGCGGTTGAGGATCAGCAGGACGTCGGCCTTGCCGAGCTTGCGCGGGTCGAAGTGGGGGATCTCGGCGAGGGAGAAGGTGCCGCGACCGTTGGCGGTGTAGGAGTCGTCGAAGTAGTCCACCCGACCGTCCGGGCCCACCGCCACGTTCTCCAGCCAAGCCGACGGTTTGGCCAGTGCCCCGTGGATGGTGGGCTCGTGCTTCGGGTCCAGGCCGTAGGTCTTGGCGAAGCAGCCGTTCTCGGTGGCGTAGGTGTCGCCGCCGGAGACCAGCGCGACGATGTCGTCCTGCACCGGGAGCGAGTTGTTCTGCCGGGTGAAGGTGGTGGTCGTCTTGCCGGTGCCGGACAGCCCGACGATCAGCGCCGTCTTGTCGCCGTGCTCGGTCGGGATCACCTTGGCACCGGCGTGCATGGCCAGGGCGCCCTGCTGGTAGGCCCACTCCATCCACATCCGCAGGCCGCCCATCTTGGACTCGCCGAAGTAGTCGATGTTGAACACCCGGGTGACCCAGTTGTCCAGGTCGATGGTGACCAGCCGGTCGTCCGGGAAGTCGCCGGGCGCCGGGCAGTTCGGCGTGTAGACGACGGTCAGCGCGTCCTCCTCGCGCCATTCGGCGTCCTTGGGGTAGTAGAGCTGGGCCTGCATGCCGGGGATGTTGGCGTTGCTGCGCTCGATGTAGACCCGCGCCGGCCGGCGCAGCGGCGAGTTCTCCGGGCCGATGTAGCCCTCCAGCAGGATCATGTCCGCGCCGGCGACGTACTCGGCCTGCGCCTGGGCGATCTCCTCGTACCGCGCACGCGGCATGGTCTGCTTCTCCGTCCAGCTCGGGTCGTCGGTGACGATGAACGTCGATCCGGCCGAGCGGGCGGTGACCCGCGTGGTGACGTTGTAGTTGCCGAACTCGGTGAGCCGGGCGTTCGGCATCTCCGCGACGTACCGCTTCAGTTCCTCTTGGTCGGGGTTGGCGGTGATCGACCTGGCTGGGGGAAGCTCGATCGCCATCCGGCAGCTCCTTTCCTGGTGACCGGGACGCTGCTGCGTCACCGGCGCGGTGCTGTCGGCGACGACGTGTGCCGTGCGTGGCGTCGCCCCACGGCTGGACACCGGGCGCCGCGCGGGCACGCCGGTGGGCCCGCGGACGGGCCTGGGCGTTCGCGTCACGGCGTGGTTGTCCGGACATCGTGCCGCTGTGGGTGGGATGGACGGCTTGCTAGCGGTCTAAACCCGCAGGTCGTCACCGAGCAGATGCACAGGTATGTCCTTGACTACAAGAACGCGTCAGACGAGAGGCCCGAACCATGACTGACAACGCTACGGTAGTAGCCGCAACTCGATCTGGTCACAAACCGGACACGGACCCTCGCGTCTCGTAACAGAACCTTCCGTCTTGGCGGCCTTCGCCGCGAGACATGGCGAAGGAGAAAGCGCCCGTGACGGTCCCACCTCCCTACCCTCCGCCCTACCCGGCGATGCCAACACACGCTCAGCCCTCCATCAGCCCTCCAACGGTGTCGCCATCGGCGGCATGGTAGAGCGTGACGATCTTCTTGTTGCGGGCCAACAGCTTCCACCACAGCGACGTGCCGGCCCGCTACGCGCGGCTCAGGCGGCGCGCCGGGTGACCCCGCTGGTCGAGCAGGTCGCCGAGTTCGCGGTCGGGGTGCGGGCGGCCGGACTGCCCGAGGCGGACACCTCGCCCTGGGAGAACCGGCGCTGGCCGTGCACGTCCTCGGCGAGCGCGGCCGTCCTGGCCGCGTGCTCCGCCGCCTCCTGCTCCGCCCTGGTCAGCCGGGCCAGCAACTCCGCGACCTCGATGGTGTCCCGCTGCTCCATCGCCGGTGCCCTCCCGGACTCGCTGTCGATGTGCCGCGATCACCTGGTTACCCGGGACGAAACTTCGTCAAGCTGATCATCTTATTCTTCCGGCCACCCGGGACGACGTTCAAAGGAGAACCCATGACCGGAAACTGGCGACGTGTGTCGGTACTGGCCGCCACGACGGTGGCAACGATGGCGGCCATGGCGCCGACCGCGCAGGCGGCGGACAGTCCGACCCCGCAGGAACTGCTCGACCGCTGCGGTAGCGCGGACCTCTGCGTGTTCCACCCGGAAAGCCGAGACGCGTTTCCCGGCGAGCGGCGCCAGGTCGGCAACCAGGTGCTGAACTGCTCGAACGTCAACCAGAACGAGATGGTGGCCTGGTCCGACGAGACCGGAGGGTCCAACAGCCTGGGCATCACGATCAGCGCGGAAATGAAGTTCGCCGAGGTGTACTCGGTCTCGGTGAGCACCACCTACCAGCACACCTGGAACTGGTCGCACACCGAGACCAGGACGGACAACATGACGGTCCAGCCGTGGCACATCGGCGAGGTGTTCCACACCCCGCAGATGCAGCGGGTGCGCGGCACCTACGAGTTGCATTTCGGCAAGCGTTTCTACGGCCACTACTTCTGGTACGTCCCGTTCGAGGCGGTCGGCCCGATCGAGGACAGCAGCCAGTCGGTCACGTTCTTCACCCGGCCCATGACTCCGGAGGAACGGGCGCAGTGCCCGACGGGCCTCGCCGCCAGCCACCCCCACCGTTTCGGCCCCGAGTGACCTCCGCACGAGGCACGCGGCCACCGCACTCCCTACCCTTTGCTCGGCGAACGAAACGTACGAGGGGGACGGGGTGCACGGCGCGACGGAGATCGGGGAGGCGGGGAGCCGGGCGGCCGCCGGCGGGCGGCTGCCCGGCGAGGTGTGGGTGCTGGTCGCCACCGCTTTCGTGGTCGCCGTGGGTTTCGGCGTGGTCGCGCCCGCGCTGCCGGTGTTCGCGGCCAGCTTCAACGTGGGTGTCACCGCGGCGTCCATGGTGGTCAGCGCGTTCGCGTTCGTCCGACTCGCGTTCGCGCCGGTCAGTGGGCGGCTGGTGTCGTTAGTCGGGGAACGCCCGATCCTGGTGGCCGGCATCCTGATCGTCGCGCTGGGCACCGGAAGCTGTGCCTTCGCCGGCGCGTACTGGCAGTTGCTGGTGCTGCGGTCGCTGGCCGGCACCGGGTCCACCATGTTCACCGTGTCCGCGCTGGGTCTGCTGGTCCGGCTGTCTCCGCCGCACCAGCGGGGCCGCGCCAACGGGCTCTGGGCCACCGGGTTCCTGGTCGGCAACGTCGCGGGACCCATCCTCGGCGGCGGGCTGGTGCACGTCTCGCTGCGGCTGCCGTTCCTCGCCTACGCCGCCTCGCTGATCGTCGCGGCGCTGGTCGCCTGGGTGTTCCTGCGGAACTCCACGCCGGCCGCCCGGGAGAGCGGCGAGCAGCGAACCACGCTCGGCGTGCGGCAGGCACTCCGCCACCCCGCCTACCGCGCCGCGCTGGCGTCCAACTTCGCCAACGGCTGGGCGGTGTTCGGCGTGCGGATCTCGCTCGTCCCGCTGTTCGTCGCCGAGTCGCTGCACCGCGACCAGGGGCTCGCCGGGGTGGCCATGTCGGTGTTCGCCGGCGGCAACGTGCTCGCCCTGCTGGTCGCCGGCCGGCTGGCCGACGGCCTCGGCCGCAAGCCGATGGCCTGCACCGGCCTCGCCGTCGCCGCGGCCGGCACCATCTGGCTGGGCTTCACCCACGGCGTGCCGGCCTTCCTGGCCGCCTCCGCGGTGGCCGGCGTCGGCGCCGGCCTGCTCAACCCCGCGCAGAGCGCGGCGGTCGCCGACGTGCTCGGCACCCGGGCCCGTGGTGGCGGGGTGCTCGCCTGCTTCCAGATGCTCGCCGACGTCGGCTCGATCGTCGGCCCCCTGGTCGCCGGCCTCGCCGTGGACACCCTCTCCTACCCGGCCGCCTTCGCCGTCACCGGCGCCATGGCCGTCCTCGCCCTGCTCACCTGGCTCGCCGCGCCGGAGACCCTACCGGCTCCATCGCGGTCCGGCCGGCGGCGCGAGTACCGGTCGCCTACCGGCGGCTGACCACAGGCACATCTGGCGGCCGGCACTCCTTTGATGAGTGCTACTCTCGTTTGAGAGTCTCTGTCAAAAAGGCGGAGATCGACGGCGAGCGGCTGGACGACCAGCAGATCGTCGGGTTCGCCGCCGTCCTGCTGCTGGCCGGCCACATCACCACCATGGTGCTGCTCGGCAACGCCGTCGAACCGGCGCGGAGTTGACCGTCCGGTCAGCCGAACGGTTAGGCCAACAGCCGCGCCGGGTATTACACGCGGTATCGGAGAACGGCGTGAACGGTAGCGCGGAAGGTGGTGTGTTCCCGGATGCCGCGGCAGTGGAGCAGCAAGCGAGAGCGCCAGTACGAGCACATCAAGCGGTCCACAAAGGAACGCGGGTCGAGCGAGGGCCGCGCCAAGCAGATCGCGGCCCGCACGGTGAACAAGAACCGGGCACAGTCGGGCGAGTCGCGCCGCGCCAGCAAGACGTCCACGAAGGACGTCTCGCCGCAGTACCGCGGCGGTAAGCGCTCCGGCACCCGCGCCGGCCCGGGCGGGCAGACCAAGCAGCAGCTCATGGAGGACGCCCGGCGGCGCGGCATCCGCGGCCGGTCCCGGATGACCAAGGGCGAGCTGAAGGACGCCCTCGGCTACCGCTGACCGGGGCGGGCAGCCGCGCGACGGTGCGGTCAGCGGTTGGCGTCGCGCTGGCCGATGATCGCGCCGTAGGCGAGGTGATCGGCCAGCAGCACGATGAGCTCGGCGCGCCTGGTGTGCCGCATGCGGGGCAGGCCGAGCAGGGGAGTGATGCCACCCTCGAAGGCCGTCCACGCCACGGCACCGAACACCGCTGCCTGCGGGCGGCCCGGCAGCAGACGGGGCCCGGGTCCGGCCGACGGCGCGGCACGCCCGGCCGAGGGTGCTCGGTACCCAGGCCGCACCGGCCGGCGCCCCCCGCGGGGCACGACACCGTGATCAAGCGGCGGTGGGCGCTGACCCTGCTGCTGCTCACCGTGGGCGGCGGCGCCGTGGCCCGCGTGGTCAGCCACCGCCGGCGGTGACGGCCGCGTTCACGGCCGGTGCCGCGGGAACTCCACCACCTGCTGGAACGTCGGCCGGTTCTGCCAGTCGATCGGGTCCTGGCCGACGATCCCGATGGACCGGAACTGGATCGCGTCGTACTGCGGCATGGTCTGCTTCGCCGCCACGGTGTCCGGAGTGGACGTCCACGACGCGACGTCGGTCGCCCCGCCGTTGGCGTCGACCAGGCTGTGGTATGCGCTGGCCAGCGCCGCGTCGAACGCCGAGGGGCAGCTCGCCGGGCCGGCGCCGCACAGCCTGCCGGTGATGCCCGGTCCGAACGGCTGCGCCACCGGTTCGCCGCGAAGCTGGCGGAGCACCTTCCGCACGTAACCCTCGTAGCCGGCGTCGTAGGCGCTGCCGAGGTGGGCGCCGCCGCTGTTCGGCGTGTTCACCCACTGCATCGGCAACACGGTGTAGCTCGGGGTGACCGCGCCCCCGGTCGAGCCCTCCCCGCCGAGCCCGCCGGCCGCGAGCAGCGGGTCGAAGATCGCCCGGATCAGCGCCGGCTGCACCACGTCCATGATCGCCACCGCGGCATGGTCGGCGTACTGCGCGTCGCCCGGCGCGGCCTTGCGCCGGTGCGCGCCCGACGCGGACCAGGACCGCAACTGGTTCAGCATGGCCGCGACACCCGGCGGCTCCGGCCGGTTGCCCAGGTAACCGAGCAGCTCCTGGATCTCGGCCACCCCGTCCAGGTCCTGGGTGGCCGCGGTCTCCATGGCCTGCACCAGGTTTGCCCGGCCGATCCGGCCGCCGTGCGCGGCGAGCTGGTCGCGCACCGCCGCGTCGAGCAACTGGCTGCGGTACACCGGGCCGTAGCCGTACTGGTTGTCCGCGGCGGAGAACCGCGGCGCGGGCTTGTTGTTCCAGTTCACGAAGTAGCCGGACGGCGGGTCGACCTCGTGCGGGTGCGCGTCGGCGGCGAGGAATCCCTGCCATTCGGCCGACCCGGTACCCCAGGTCGGCAGGTTCGGGTCCACATCGGACCGGATCGGCAGCATGCCCGAGCTGTAGTAGGCGATGTCGTGCGCGTCCACGTAGAACCAGTTGAACGTATAGTTGATCTGCGCGGCACCGGCCATCCAGGACGCGGCATCGTGCGTCTGCGCGGGCTGCGCCCAGCGCAGGAACCCGATCACCGAGTCGACCTCGTGCTGGTATGTGGTGCGCTGGTTGACCACGGCGGTCGGCTTGCCGTCCTCGGCGGTGGTCCAACCCTGCACGACGCCGTGCCGGGTGAGGTAGATGTCGTGGTCGATGACGGCGGGCGCGCCGGCCCCACCCGGCTTGGGCACCGCCGTCTCGTGGAACGTCTCATGGGTCATCGGCAGGCACTGGCCGTCGAACTCGTAGTACGTGCCGCGCGCCGGGGGCGTGCCGCCGGCCGGGTCGCAGATGCGTTCCAGCCGCTGATCGGTGAGGTCGGAGCCGGCCGAGGTGGCCGACCACGCGTAGTCCTCGCCGCGGCCCAGCTCGACCAGGCCGGTGCCGGGGAAGGACGCGCCCTCCGCGGCGTAGTCGGGGGAGTGCAGGTCTTCCTGGACGAGGATGCCCGGGGCGAAGTACGACACCTGCGGGCCGAACACGGCGATCGGGTGACCGTCCGCCGAGTGTGCGGCGTCCACCAGCAGGGCGTTGCTCATGTGCGCCGGCATGGCCAGCAGCGAGGCGACGATGCCGTTCGCCGTGGCGTTGCTGGGCACCAGGTCGCAGCCCGGGGTGGTCGCCGCCGGTCCGCCGGCCAGTGGCTGCGCGGCGTCGTCCGGCATCGCGGTCTTCGCCGGGTCGATCCTGCCGGGAATCTCGTACGGGAACGCGGTGCCGGTGATGGTGGTGGGCGCGTCGCCGTCGTTCTGCTCGCGGAAGTCGGTGAACGCCCTGCCGGCTGACGCCCGGCCGAGTTGGCGTTGCAGGTACTGCAGCAGCGCGGCGTTGCGTACCTCGCCGCCGCCGCCGTTGCCGAAGATGCCACCGATCAGCGCCGCCACGTACACCACGTCCGAGGCCTTCCACGGTTGCGGCGGCGCCAGCGCCGCGGCGTAGTCCGCGGGCAGCTTGCTCGGGTCGGTCGCCGTCGCGGCGATGTAGGCGTTGACCCCGGCCACGTAGTTGTCGATCATCTGCTTGGCCAGCGCGCCCTGCGCGCCGTACCGCGTCGGCAGCGCGTCGATCTGCGTCTGTGCCTGCTGCTCCGTGTACGGAGCGAGAAGCAGCTCGTCGTGGTCCATCTGCTCGTTCGCGCACGACGGGCCCAGGAATGCCGACAGCGTGCCCTGCCCGTAGTGCCGCAGCACGTCCATCTCGAACAGCCGGTCCTCGGCCTGCGCGTAGCCGGCGCCGAAGGACATCGCCGCGTCGGTGGACCCGTAGACGTGCGGGATGTCGTGCCGGTCCCGGTAGATGGTCACCGGCACGGACGGTGCCGGCTGCTCGGTGCGGGTGACGTCCGCCGCGCGCACGCCGAACGACTCGTCGTTGTAGTACTGCGGCAACGCCGCGTCGGTGAGTGACGGGTAGCCGTGGAGCAGGTTCGCGTACTGGGTGCGCTGCTCGGTGCTGTTCGCCGGGCGCTGGCCGGTCGCCTCGAACTGGGCCAACTGCGCCGCGTTGACCAGACCGTTCTCCCCGGGCGGGTTGACCGAGAGCACGTTGCCGTCGGCGTAGTCGTCGGCCCGGTAGGTGGGCGCGGGCGCGGCGCCTGCGGTGTTCGCGGACGCGGTGGCCAGCGCCAGCAGCGCGGCGGCCAGGGCACCGGTCGCGCGTCGGAGGGGGAAGCGGACCTCGCTCATCGACCGGACCTCCCGCGTGAGCCGGGCGCCGTTGCCCGTAGGAACGCGTTCTCGTCGTAGACATGAACGTGCGCCGGGCGAGACGGTTACGCGGCGAGGTGGCGGTCGGGCCGTGACGGCGGCGAGGTTACCGTCGCGCGGTGACCCTCGAGACGACGAACACGCAGAGCACTCCGCAGACCTCCGCGAGTTACCGGGTCTTCATCTCCGCCGCGCTGCGCCAGCCGGTGGTGGTCGGTGCCATGGCGCCGAGTTCCGCCGCGCTGGCCGAGCGGATGACCTCGGTGGTGGCCAGCAGCGGCGAGCCGGTGGTGGTCGAGTTGGGACCCGGCACCGGTTCGGTCAGCGCGGTCATCCAGCGTCGCCTCCCGGCCGGCGCCCGACATATCGCGATCGAGGTGGACGAAGAGATGGCCGAGCACCTGCGCCGGGTGCAGCCCGGTGTGGAGGTGCTGCACGGCGACGCCGAGCACCTCGACCGGTTGCTCGCCGGCTGCGGGGTGGACGCCGCGGACGCCGTGGTGAGCGCGCTGCCCTGGTCGCTTTTCCGGCCGGAGACCCAGGCCCGGATCGTCGGCCAGATCGGCGGGGTGCTCGCGCCGGGCGGAGCGTTCACCACCATCGCCTACCTGCATGCCAGGGCGCTCGCCGGCGGGCGGCGGTTCCACCGGCTGCTCCGCGACCGGTTCGACGAGGTGATCGTCAGCGAGGTGGTGTGGCGGAACCTGCCGCCGGCCCGGGTGTACGCCTGCCGCCGACCGGTCGCCCGGGACTGACGCCGACCGGCCGAGCGAATCCGCCGGAACGCACCCCATGTCCGTTCCATCCCCAATATCCTGCTGCCCGACCGTGGCCGTCGTGATCAGTGAGGCGGAGGGAATGGAGCCAACAGGTTCGCGCCCGAGCATTGACCGGAACCGGGCCGGCGTGCTCACCGACCTGAGGCTGTCGTCCCGCGCGGAGGGCATGCGGGCCCCGCAGCTCGCCAACTCCATCATGGAGACCTACCGCCGGGCGATGGCGCGGGGCGCCAGCCGGACCGTGGAGATCATGTCGCCGCTGATCGGGGAGAACTCCGCGTCGATGGACTTCCTGCGCAGCGCGATGCCGCAGCTCGACGAGCCGGGCGAGGAACGGCGGAGCCGGCCGGCGCGGCCCGGGGGCGGCGACGATGAGTCCCCCGGCTTCCGCTGGGACCGGTAGCGGAGGGCAGCGAGGATGACGAACGGTTACGACGTGAGCGCCGCCGAGCTGGCCAGCCATGCCCGGCAGGCTGGTGACGTGGCGGAACGGGTGGGCCGGGCGAACGGCGCGGCGCAGCAGGTCGGCCTGGGCGGGGTGGGCATGTACGGGCTGCTGTGCTCGCCGGTGCTGATCCCCGCGCTGCACGCTTTCTTCGGTGACTGCGACGACCTGCTGAAGAACGCCGCGGACCTCGGTCACGCCTGCGCCGAGGGGATCCAGCACACCCAACGGAACTACGAGCAGGTGGAACGGGACGTGGCCGAGATGCTGGGGAAGATCAAGTGAGCAACGACCTGATCGCACAGCCGGAGCCGGTCAGCCCGACCGCCGGTGCCGGCATCGTGGACAGCGGCAAGTCGCTGTACGACGACATCGCCGGCGGAATCGACAAGGGCGAGTGGGACGCGCTGGCCCTGGGCGTGGACGGCGCCGCGGTCGGGCTGGACATGCTCGGCATGGTGCTCGACCCGCTCGGTGAGCTGGTCAAGGCCGGCGTCGGCTGGCTGATGGAGCACGTCGAGTTCATCCGAGAACCGCTCGAGGTGCTCACCGGCGACCCGGCGCAGATCGAGGCGCTGTCGAAGACCTGGACCAACATCGGCAACGAGCTGAACCAGGCCGGAGCGCAGTACACCGAGGCGCTGCGCACGGTGTCGGGCTGGAAGGGCGACGCCGCCGTCGCGTACCGGGGCGTGGCGAACGACTACGCGGGCGGGCTGCACGGTGTGGCGGAGCACGTGGACCACGCCGCGCAGGGCATCGCCGTCGCCGGCATGGTGGTGGCCACCGAGCGGGCCATCGTGTTCGACATGATCGCCTCCTTCATCAGCCGGGTGATCACCGAGGCACTGATCGCCGCGGCGTCCTCGGTGGTCACCCTGGGCGGCTCGGTGGCGACGTTCATCGCCAGCGTCACCGCGGACGCCGCGATCCTCGCCGGCCGGCTGGGCCAGCGCCTGGCCAAGCTGCTCAAACTGATCGAGCAGTTCGTCCGCCGGTTCCGCTCGCTGGGCACGAAGTCCCGCGAGGTGGCGAACGCGATCCAGCACCGGGCCAACAAGATCCGCCGGCAGAGCCGGAAGCTGGTGCACGACGGCACCCGGGACAAGGAGGCCCTGCAACCCGACTCCGGGTGGGGCAAGCGGTACCACGACTACACCGGGCGGATGGGCGAGTCCGCCGCCGCGAAGTTCAACGAGAACTGGGGCACCAAGATCGTCAAGGAGGGCGCGAAGTCGGTCAACCAGTACGACGAGGAAGCGACCAACCAGCAACAGCGACAGCCGTGACCGAGCGGTCGACCCGGGAGAGCCGGCTCTGGCCGGTTCCGGTGTTCACGCTGCTGTTCCTCGTGGTCGCCGGCATCGTCGCGTTCGGATCGAGTTTCCGGCTCGGCCTCAGCCCGTCCGGCCCGGTACTCGACCGGGGCGTGGCCGAGGTGCGGAGCTGCCGCACGTCCGTGCCGGACCTGGGCCTGGCCTCTGTCTGCCAGGCCCAGGTCCGGTGGCAGTCCGGCAGGTCCGGGCACGCGGTGGTGCGCTCCGTCCGGCCGCTGACCGGGACCGTGGACGTGGTGGAGCGCGGCCGGCGCGGCGGTCGCAACCCGGACGCGGCCGTGGTGCCGGCCGACCATCCGGACCACGCCGCGTCCTGGGCGTGGGGCCTGCTCGTGCTCGGCGTGCTGGCCTGCGGCGCCGGCGGCATGGTGCTCGGGTTCCGGGTGTCCCGGTGGCTGCCGCCGCGCCGGCGGTCGCCGCTCGGTCAGTAGCAGACCGCGCCCTCGGCGGCGGAGCGGACCAGGCGGGCGTACTTGCCGAGCACCCCCTTGCCGATCTTCGGTTCGCGGGGCTGCCACTCCTCGCGGCGGCGGGCCAGCTCGTCGTCGGGCACGCCGAGGTCGAGGGTGCGGCTGGCCATATCCAGGGTGATCGGGTCGCCGTCGCGGACGAGCGCGATCGGCCCGCCGTGCGCCGCCTCCGGGGCGACGTGGCCGATGCACAGCCCGGTGGTGCCGCCGGAGAACCGCCCGTCGGTGACCAGCAGCACGTCCTTGCCGAGCCCGGCGCCCTTGATCGCGCCGGTGACGGCCAGCATCTCCCGCATCCCCGGCCCGCCGCGCGGACCCTCGTAGCGGATCACCACCACGTCGCCGGGCGCCAGTTCGTCGTTGGACACGGCGTCCATGGCGGCCTGCTCGCCGTCGAACACCCGCGCGGTGCCCTCGAACCGGGCCGAGTCGAACCCGGCGCTCTTCACCACGGCGCCCTCCGGCGCCAGCGACCCGCGCAGGATGGTCAGCCCGCCGGTGGGGTGGAGCGGGTCGGAAAGCCGGTGCAGGATCTTGCCGTCCAGGTCCGGCGGGTCCAGTTCGGCCAGGTTCTCCGCGACGGTGCGGCCGGTGACGGTGAGGCAGTCGCCGTGCAGCAGGCCGGCGTCCAGCAGCGCGCGCATCACCACGGGGACGCCGCCGACCCGGTCGACGGCGGTCATCACGTGCGCGCCGAACGGCTTGACGTCGGCCAGGTGCGGCACGCGGTCGCCGACCCGGTTGAAGTCGTCCAGGTTCAGGTCGACGTCGGCCTCCCGGGCGATGGCCAGCAGGTGCAGCACGGCGTTGGTGGACCCGCCGAACGCCATCACCACGGCGATGGCGTTCTCGAACGCCTCCCGGGTGAGGATCCGGCGCGCGGTGATCCCGTTCGCGATCATGTTGACCACGGCCTCGCCGCTGGCCCTGGCGAACCCGTCCCGCCGCCGGTCCACCGAGGGCGGGCTCGCCGAGCCGGGCAGCGACATGCCCAGCGCCTCGGCCGCGCACGCCATGGTGTTCGCGGTGTACATCCCGCCGCAGGCGCCCTCACCGGGGCAGATGGCGCGCTCCACCCGGTCGACCTCGTCGCGGGTGATCAGACCGCGGGCGCAGGCGCCGACCGCCTCGAACGCATCGATGATGGTCACCTCGCGGCCGTCCACCGTGCCGGGCAGGATCGTGCCGGCGTAGAGGAAGACGGCGGCGACGTCCAGCCGGGCGGCGGCCATCAGCATGCCCGGCAGGCTTTTGTCGCAGCCGGCCAGGAGCACGGCGCCGTCCAGCCGCTCGGCCTCCATCACCGTCTCCACCGAGTCGGCGATGATCTCCCGGGACACCAGCGAGTAGTGCATGCCGATGTGCCCCATGGAGATGCCGTCGGACACCGAGATCGTGCCGAACTCCATCGGGAAGCCACCCGCGTGGTGCACGCCCTCCTTGCTCGCCGTGGCCAGCCGGTCCAGCGAGAGGTTGCACGGGGTGATCTCGTTCCAGGACGAGGCGATGCCGATCTGCGGCTTGGCGAAGTCCTCGTCCCGCATGCCGATCGCGCGCAGCATGCCGCGTGCCGCGGCCCGCTCCAGGCCCTCGGTGACGTCGCGGCTGCGCGGTTTCAGGTCTGGCTGTTGCATGGTGCGGCCTTCCTGCGTACCCGGGAATTCCCAGTGTGCAGGAAGGCCGCCGCCACGCCAGCCGGACCCGCCGGGTCAGCCGCGCAGGAACGCGGCGCCCCTGGTCACCGCGCCATAGGCGTCCACGATGCCGTGCCCGTAGAAACCGTTGAACGCCTCGGTGCCCTCACAGGTCGCGGTGAACTCCGCGGACCGGCCCACGTTCTCGTAGGACACCGTCGCCGGCACCGGGCACGGCCGCCGGGTCGCGGTGCCCTCCAGAACCCGTTCCACGGCGTCCGGGGACATGGTGAGTGTGCCGCGGTGCCGGGGGTCGGGCCGGCCGTACTGGCTGACGATCAGCGCGGCGACCCCGACGACATGCGGCGTGGCCATCGAGGTGCCCTGCAGGTACTGGTAGTAGCCGCAGGTGGCGCCGGAGCAGAACTTCTGCACGCCGACCGCCTGGCCGGCCGCGGTGACGTTGCCTTCGGCGTCGATCGCGCCGGCGGCCAGCGCGACGTTGCGCGGGTAGGCGGACAGGATCAGGTTCTCGTTGGTGCGGTACCAGTCGGTGCCGAAGCCGTCCCGGAAGTAGCCGCCGGGCGCCGACACGGAGATCTGCTCGACGCCGTAGTTGGAGTAGTCGGCCTTGCCGCCGGACGGGCCGAGCGCGGAAACCCCGATCACGTGCGGGCCCTCGACCGGCAGGTCCAGGCAGGTCGCGTTGTCGATCGGCCGGGGGTAGGCGGCGTTAGCCGGGTAGTCCGGGCTGGACGTGTCGGTGCGCGGGTGGCCCAGATCCTCGTGGTTGTTGCCGAGCGCCGCCACCAACGTGACGCCCCGGTCGTGCGCGTAGTCGAGGGCGCGCCGCATCGCCGCGATGGTGGTCCGCTGCTCGATCCGCGCCTCCGGGCTGTCCGCCGGGTTGGCGGTGCAGTTGTACAGCCAGGGATCGAGGTAGAAGGACATGTTGACGACGTCCAGCCCGGCGTCGCCGGCGTAGGTGAGCGCGTCCACCACCGGCTGGAGGAAGAAGAAGCCGCTGTCCTGGGCGCCGCGGATGTTGACCAGGGTGACGTTCGGGGCGACGCCGGAGACGCCGAACCCGTTGGCCGCGGCGGCGATCGTGGCGGCCACGTGCGTGCCGTGGCCGTTGTCGTCGTGGTCCACCGGGTCGACGCAGCCACGGAATTCGCACGGCCCGTCGACGGTCGCCCCGGTGGAGTCGGTGGGAATGTCCACGGTGAAGTTGCGGGACAGCCCGTAGTCGAAGTTCGGCGCGATGTCCGGGTGGGTGCCGTCGATGCCGGTGTCCAGCACGCCGACGTAGACCCGCCGGTCGCCGGCCTGCCGGGTGCGGGCCAGGTCGGAGCGGACCATTTTCAGGCCCCACAGCTTGTCGTCCAGCGGATCCATGCCGGCCGTGGCGGGGCCACGCTGGACGCGCGGCCCGATGGCGGCGCCGTCGTGGTTCTCCTTCTCCACCGCGTCGCGTTGCTGCGGGGTGTTGCCGCCGTGCGGAAGGTGCCCGATGGGTCGGGCGTGGGTCGCGCCGAGTAAGGCGTGGGATGACGCCACCCGCTGCACGAATCCGGCGGCCGGGGCGCGGACGGTCAGCGCGCCGATGGCGGTGTTCTCCCTGACCACGGTGCCGCCCGCGGCGCGAACGGCGGCCACGGCGGCATCCCGGCTGGCGCCGTCGGCAACCAGCACCGTGTAGTCGTCCTGTTGCTGCTGCGCCGCGGCGGTGCCGCCGGCGCCGAAGGCGAGCACTAATACCGACGCCGACACGAACAACCCGTTGACCAGACCTCTCCGAATTTTCACCCGTCCTCCTCCACCAAACCGGCCCACCGTCCCGGCCAGAACCCCGCACATCGGGGGCCACTCCGGACGGAATACTCTGCCCGCTGGTCCGCGCTTTCGTGACAACCGTTCGTCGGATTCCCGCTACTCCGTACGTGTGTTGGCCGGTCATCGCGAGAGTAGTTTTGTGATGCCGATAGCGCCGGTGCCGTGAACAGGGCCGGAACCGCGCCGATTTGTGTGAAGGAAAACCTCAACATTGTGAACGTCGTTCAGAACCGGCCCAGCGGCCACGGGCCGCCAGGCCCGGGCGAGCGGCCGGTGTGGTGAGGGCCGTGTAGACCGCACGGTGTCGCTGAATGACGAGAACTTCTGAATAAAGGCACCGTGATGAACGCCGCGCATTTTCCGGATGCCGCGGAGGTTGGTGGCGCGGTGGGGGCGGCCGGTCGCGGCGGCTGGGGGTGTGGTGGTCGCCACGGTCAGCGTGTTAACAGGGGCTTACCCGACGTACCGTCGGGAGGTTGCTGTTCTCAACGAAGTAGGCGACGGGAGAAGGCGCATGTCCACCGTGCCGCAGTCCTGGACCGAGCCGGGCAGCTACGAGGTCGCACCCGGCGTGCACCGCATCCCGCTGCCACTGCCGAACGACGGCCTGCGCGCGGTGAACGTCTATGCGATCGAGGACGGCGACGGGCTCGTCATGATCGACTCCGGGTGGGCCCTGGAGGAGGCCCGCACCCAGCTCGAGTCGGCGCTCGGCTCGCTCGGCTATGGTTTCGAGGACATCCGCCGCTTCCTGGTCACCCACGTGCACCGGGACCACTACACGATGGCGCTGACGCTGCGCCGGATGTACGGCGCCAAGGTGGCGCTGGGCATCGGGGAGCAACCCTCGCTGAACCGGATCATCGCCGGCCAGGAGAGCGACCAGCTCGCCGACCTCATCTCCTGGGGCGCCGAACCCATGCTGGAGCGGCTGGCCGCGATGTACGCCGGCATCGACCGGAGCAAGGCCCAGCAGGCCTACGACCAGCCCGACGAGTGGCTGACCGGGCCCGCCGACGTCGACCTGGACAAGCGGACGCTGCGCGCGATCCCCACCCCCGGCCACACCCAGGGGCACGTGGTGTTCCTCGACCCGGAGTCGTCCTTGCTGTTCGCCGGGGACCACGTGTTGCCGCACATCACACCGTCGATCGGGTTCGAGCCGGCCAGGGCGAAGCAGCCGCTCGGTGACTACCTCGACTCGCTGCGGCTGCTGCGCGACTACCCGGACATGCGGCTGCTGCCCGCGCACGGCCCGGTGGCGCCCAGCGTGCACGGCCGCGTGACGGAGCTGCTGCGCCACCACGACGAGCGGCTGGCCGCCACCCTGGAGACCGTCCGCGACGGCGCGGCCACCGCGTACGAGTCGGCCCGGCGGCTCGGCTGGACCCGCCGGCACCGGCACTTCGACGACCTGGACGTGTTCAACCAGCTGCTCGCGGTCGGCGAAACCTCGGCGCACCTGGCCCTGCTGGTGCGCCGGGGCGAGCTGGAGTCGTCCACCGTGGACGGCGTCACCGAGTACCGCCTGCCCCCGTTCACACCGGAAGGCGCGGCGGAAAGCGCCTGAGCCGACCGCCCCGCCGCGTCCGGGCCTTTCGTCCATCCGAAGACGGCCGCTGGCCATCTGCCCCGCCGGGTGGCCAGGCATGAGCCTGGGTGCGTCAGCCGGGTACGCAGGACGTTCCCGGGCGAGCATCGGGAACGGGGGACCGGCCCATCAGTACCAGGCGTGCCACCTCGGGCAGGGTCGTCGGCATCGACGTCGGTGGCTCCGGGATCAAAGGCGCGCCCGTTGACCTCTCCGTCGGCCGGTTCGCCACCGACCGGGTGCGACTGCCCACCCCGCGGCCGGCGACCCCGGACCGGGTGGCCGACGTGGTCGCCGAGGTGCTGGACCACTTGGACGTGGCCGGCCCGGTGGGGGTCACGCTGCCCGCGGTCGTCGCCGACGGGGTGGTGGAGACGGCGGCCAACATCGACCCGTCGTGGCTGGGGGTGCACGCCGTCGAGCTGTTCGGGCGGGCCACCGGCCGGCCGGTCGGGGTGCTCAACGACGCGGACGCCGCCGGGATCGCCGAGATGCGCTACGGCGCCGGCAAGGGCCGCGGCGGCGTGGTCGTGGTGGTCACCCTCGGCACCGGGATCGGCACCGCGGTGTTCAGCGACGGGGTGCTGGTGCCCAACACCGAACTGGGCCACCTGCCGCTGCACCACGGGGACGCCGAGGACTGGGTGGCCGAGTCGGTGCGGGAACGCGAGGACCTGTCCTGGAAGCACTACGCGCACCGGCTGCAGCACTACCTCGAACTGGTGCAGCGGCTGCTGTGGCCGCGGCTGATCGTCATCGGCGGCGGGGTGAGCAGGAAGGCGGAGAAGTTCCTGCCGCACATCGAGTTGCGCACCGAGGTCGTCCCGGCCCGGCTGCACAACGACGCCGGAATCGTCGGCGCGGCACTGTTCGCACCGCTGTCGCTGGGCCGGCCCGCCGCCGTCCCGGCACCGTAGAACCATTCGGGGGGAGCGACCGTGACCATCACCGTCGACGCGGACACGCTGGCCGTCAACACCGTCCGCGGCCTGTGCATGGATGCTGTGCAGCGGGCCGAGTCCGGCCACCCCGGCACGCCGATGGGTATCGCGCCGGTCGCGTACACGCTGTGGCAGCGGTTCCTCCGGTTCGACCCGGCCAACCCGATCTGGCCGAACCGGGACCGGTTCGTGCTGTCCGAGGGCCACGCCTCGGCGCTGCTGTGGTCGCTGCTGCACCTCGCCGGGGTGCGCGCCGTCGACCCCGACTACGAGGTGCTCGGCCGGCCCGCGGTGACCATGGACGACCTCAGGACGTTCCGGCAGCTCGACTCGCACTGCCCCGGCCACCCCGAGTACCGCTGGACCAGCGGGGTGGAAGCGACCACCGGGCCGCTCGGCCAGGGCGTGGCCACCTCGGTGGGCATGGCGATCGCCGGTCAGTGGCTGGCCGCCCGGTACAACCGGGAAGGCTTCCCGCTGTTCGACTTCGACGTGTACGCGCTGGCCGGCGACGGCTGCATGATGGAGGGCATCTCCGGTGAGGCGGCCTCGCTGGCCGGCCACCTGCGGCTCGCCAACCTGTGCTGGATCTACGACTCCAACCGGGTCACCATCGAGGGCCACACCGACCTCGCGTTCACCGAGGACGTCGCCGCCCGGTTCGTCGCCTACGGCTGGAACGTGACCACCGTGGCGGACGCCAACGACGTCGACCAGGTCGCCAGGGCGCTGCACACGTTCCGCGCCGAGCAGCAGCGGCCCACGCTGATCCTCGTGCACAGCCACATCGGCTACGGCTCGCCGGTGGAGGACTCGCCGAAGGCGCACGGTGCGCCGTTCGGCCCGGACGGGGTGCGGGCCACCAAGCGCGCGCTGGGCATCCCGGAGGACGCGGACTTCTTCGTCCCACCCGGCGTGTACGAGCACTTCGCCGCTGGCGTCGGCGCGCGCGGCGGCGAGGCCCGGCAGGCGTGGGAGGGCATGTTCGCCGAGTACCGGCTCGCCTACCCGGAACTCGCCGACGAGGTCGACCACATGCAGCGCCGCGAACTGCCGGAGGGCTGGCAGGACGCGCTGCCGTCGTTCCCCGCCGACCCGGCGGGCATCGCCACCCGGGACTCCTCGGGTCGGGTGCTCAACGCCCTGGCCCAGCGGATTCCATGGCTGCTCGGCGGCTCCGCCGACCTGGCACCGTCCACCAAGACCACGCTGACCTCGGCGGAGGATTTCGAGGCCGACGACCGGATCGGCCGCAACTTCCACCTCGGCATCCGGGAGCACGCCGCCGCGGCGGTCGCCAACGGGCTGTCGCTGACCAAGCTGCGCCCCTACTGGTCGACGTTCCTGACCTTCTCCGACTACGCCCGCGGCGCGATCCGGCTGTCCGCGCTGATGGAACTGCCGGTGATCCATATCTTCACGCACGACTCGATCGGCGTTGGCGAGGACGGCCCCACCCACCAGCCGGTCGAGCAGTTGGCCTCGCTGCGCGCCATCCCCGGCCTGCTGGTGTTCCGCCCGTGCGACGCGAACGAGGTGGTGGAGACCTGGCGGGTGGTGGCGGCGCTGCGCCACGAACCGGCCGCGCTGGTGCTGTCCCGCCAGAAGCTGCCCACCCTGGACCGCGCCGGCCTGGGCGCGGCGGAAGGGGTGGCGCGCGGGGCGTACGTGCTGGCCGACGCTCCCACCGGCCGGCCAGACGTGCTGCTGCTGGCCACCGGGTCCGAGGTGGCCATCGCGCTGGCCGCCAGGGAGGAGCTGAACGCCGAGGGTATCGCCGCGCGTGTGGTGAGCATGCCCTGCTGGGAGTTGTTCGACCGGCAACCCCGCGCGTACCGGGACGAGGTGCTGCCGCCGGAGGTACGCGCCCGGGTCGGCGTCGAACAGGCCGCCACGCTCGGCTGGGACCGCTACGTGGGCGACGCCGGCGCGGTGGTCGGCATGCACACCTTCGGCGCGTCCGCGCCGCTCAAGCAGTTGCTGTCCAAGTTCGGGTTCACCCCGGAACGGGTGGCCCAGATCGCCAGCGAGTTGGTGGCGGAGGGGACGGGTAACCGATGAGAGCGACCGAGATCCTGCGCGAGCACGGGCAAAGTCTGTGGCTGGACAACATCACCCGGCAGATGCTCGACAGCGGCCAGATCCAGCGCTATATCGACGAGTACTCGGTGACCGGGCTGACCTCCAACCCGTCGATCTTCGACAAGGCGATCGAGTCCGGCTACTACGACGACGCCATCCGGGAGAAGTCGGCCCGCGGCCTGGCCGGCGAGGAACTGTTCTTCGACCTGGCCATCGAGGACCTCCGCCGCGCCGCCGACCTGTTCCTGCCGGTTCACGAGCGCACCGACGGCGTGGACGGGTGGGTGTCGCTGGAGGTCTCCCCGCTGCTGGCCTACGAGACCACCCGCACCATCGAGGCGGCGAAGGCGCTCTACACCCGGGCCGCCCGGAAGAACCTGCTGGTCAAGATCCCGGGCACGCCCGAGGGGCTGCCGGCGATCACCGAGTGCGTCGCCTCCGGGGTGCCGATCAACGTCACCCTGCTGTTCTCCGCCGACCACTACCGGGCCGCCGCCGACGCCTACCTGACCGGCGTCCAGCGGCGGATCGAGCGCGGCCTCGACCCGGCGGTGGGGTCGGTGGCCTCGGTGTTCATGTCCCGCTGGGACGCGGCCGTCGCCGACCACGTGCCGGAGCGGCTGCGTGACCGGCTCGGCCTGGCCGTCGGCCTTGCCACCTACCGGGCGTACCGGGAACTGGCCGACTCCGACCGGGTGCAGCGGGTCGAGAACGCCGGTGGCCGTATGCAGCGGCTGCTGTGGGCGTCCACCAAGACCAAGGACCCGGAGGCGTCGGACACGCTGTATGTGCGCGGTTTGGCGGCACCCTTCACCATCAACACCATGCCGGACGTGACGCTGGAGGCGTTCTACGACCACGGCGAGGTCGGCGAGCCGATGCCGGCCGACGGCGACGGCGCCGACGCGCTGCTCGCCGCGTTCACCGAGGCGGGCGTCGACCTGCCCGCACTGGCCGCGAAACTGCAACGGGACGGCGCCGCCGCGTTCGTGCGTTCCTGGAACGACCTGATGACACGGATCTCCGCGCAGCGCATGTCGCTGGTCTGACCCTGATAATCGGATCTTGTTCACCCACCGACCCGGAGGAAGCACCGATGCCGACCACCCCGCTCCGCGAGCATCCCGCCTGGCAGGCGCTCGAACGCCACCACGCCGAGATCGGCGGCGTGCACCTGCGGCGGCTGTTCGCGGAGGACCCGGAACGCGGCAAGCGCCTGTGCGCCGAGGCGGCCGGCCTGTACCTGGACTACTCGAAGAACCGGATCACCGACGAGACGCTGCGGCTGCTGGTCCAGCTCGCCCGCGAGTGCGGGGTCGAGGAACGCCGGGACGCGATGTTCCGCGGCGAGCGGATCAACACCACGGAGAACCGCTCCGTGCTGCACGTCGCGCTGCGCATGCCGAAGGGCAGCTCGCTCGTCGTGGACGGCGTCGACGTGGTCGCGCAGGTGCACGAGGTACTGGACCGGATGGCCGACTTCGCCGGCCGTATCCGCTCCGGTGAGTGGCGGGGGCATACCGGCAGGTCGATCCGCAACATCGTCAACATCGGCATCGGCGGCTCCGACCTCGGCCCGGTGATGGCCTACGAGGCGCTGCGCCACTACACCCGGCGCGACCTCACCTTCCGGTTTGTGTCCAACGTGGACGCCACCGACTTCGTGGAGGCCACCCGCGACCTGTCCCCGGAGGAGACGCTGTTCATCGTGTCCTCCAAGACCTTTGGCACGCTGGAAACCCTGACCAACGCGCACTCCGCGCGGCGGTGGATCGTCGACGCGCTGGGCGGTGAGGACGCGGTGGCCCGGCACTTCGTCGCGGTGTCCACCAATGCCGAGCGGGTCGCCGAGTTCGGCATCGACACCACCAACATGTTCGGGTTCTGGGACTGGGTCGGCGGCCGGTACTCGATGGACTCGGCCATCGGGCTGTCCACCATGGTCGCCATCGGCCCGGAGAACTTCGCCGAGCTGCTGGCCGGGTTCCACGAGATGGACGAGCACTTCCGCACTGCGCCGCTGGCGGAGAACCTGCCCGTGCTGATGGGTCTGCTCGCCGTCTGGTACGTGGACTTCTTCGGCGCGCAGAGCATCGCCGTGCTGCCCTACGACCAGTACCTCAAGCGGTTCCCGGCGTACCTGCAGCAGCTCACCATGGAGTCCAACGGTAAGCACGTCACCCTGGACGGCCGGGCGGTGGACTACCCCACCGGCCCGGTGTACTGGGGCGAGCCGGGCACCAACGGCCAGCACAGCTTCTACCAGCTCATCCACCAGGGCACCCCGCTGATTCCCGCCGACCTGATCGGCTTCGCGAACAGCCTCAACCCGCTCGGCGACCACCACGACAAGCTGAACGCCAACGTGTTCGCCCAGGCGCAGGCGCTGGCATTCGGCCGCACCGAGCAGGAGGTGGTGGCCGAGGGCACGTCTCCGGAACTCGCCGCGCACCGGGTGATGCCGGGCAACCGGCCCAGCAACGTGCTGCTCGCCGAGAAGCTCACCCCCCGGCTGCTCGGCGCCCTGGTCGCGCTGTACGAGCACAGCGTGTTCACCCAGGGCACGATCTGGGGCATCAACTCCTTCGACCAGTGGGGCGTCGAGCTGGGCAAGGTGCTCGCCGCGAACATCACGCCCGAGCTGACCGCCACCGGCGAACCCGAGCTGAACCACGACTCGTCCACCAACGCGCTGATCCGGAGGTACCGGGCGCTCAGGCACTAGGGGGAGGTCACCATGGCTACCGACAGACCCATGCAGCTCGGCATGATCGGGCTCGGCCGGATGGGCGCCAACCTGGTGCGCCGGTTGATGCGGGACGGGCACCGCTGCGTCGTCTACGACGTCAACGCGGGCCCGGTCCATGAGCTCGCCGCGGAGGGTGCCGGCGGGGCCACCTCACTGCGCGACCTGGTGGCGAAGCTGGCCCCGCCCAGGGCGGTGTGGCTGATGCTGCCGGCCGGGGTGGTGCAGTCCACGCTGGACAACCTGGTCGACGAGCTGGACCGGGACGACGTGGTGATCGACGGCGGCAACTCGTTCTACCGGGACGACATCACCCGCGCCCGGCAACTCGGCCAGCGCGGCCTGCACTACGTGGACTGCGGCACCTCCGGCGGGGTGTGGGGGCTGGAACGCGGCTACTGCCTGATGATCGGCGGGGAGGACGAGCCGGTCCGCCGGCTGGACCCGATCTTCGCCAGCATCGCCCCCGGCGCGGGCAGCGCGCCGCCCACGCCCGGCCGGACCCGGGACGGCACCGCACCGCACGGCTACCTCCACTGTGGCCCCAGCGGCGCCGGCCACTTCGTCAAGATGGTCCACAACGGCGTGGAGTACGGGATGATGGGCGCCATCGCGGAGGGTCTGAGCATCATCAAGAACGCCAACGCCGGCGAGAAGGAGCACACCGTCGACGCGGAGACCGCGCCGTTGCGCGACCCGGAGGCGTACCGGTACGACATCGACGTCGCCGAGGTCGCGGAGGTGTGGCGGCGCGGTTCGGTGGTCGGCTCCTGGCTGGTCGACCTGTGCGCGGACGCGCTGGCCCGCTCGCCGGAACTGAGCGGTTTCGCCGGTCGCGTCTCCGACTCCGGCGAGGGCCGGTGGACGGTACACGCGGCGATCGACGAGAGCGTGCCCGCCCCCGTGATCACCGCCGCGCTGAACGAACGTTTCGAGTCCCGCGGCCTCGGCAACTTCAGCGATGAACTGCTCTCCGCGATGCGGAGCGAGTTCGGCGGCCACGCGGAGAAGAAGGGCTAGGGCAGACATGGGGCAACGGGTGGCGCCCGAAGGGATCACGGCCTGCCTCTTCGACCTCGACGGCGTGCTGACCAGCACCGCCGCCCAGCACATGGCGGCGTGGAAGCAGACCTTCGACGCGTTCCTGCGGGAGCACGAGCGCGAGAGGTTCCGGCCGTTCACCGAGACCGACTACGTCGAGTACGTGGACGGCCGGCCGAGGGCGGACGGGGTGCGCCAGTTCCTCGCCTCCCGCGGGATCACCCTGCCGGAGGGCGGCCACGACGACCCGCCCACCGCGGACACCGTGTACGGGGTGGGCAACCGGAAGAACGACGCGCTGCTGAAGATCATCCAGGAGCACGGGGTCACGCCCTATCCCGGCTCGGTGCGCTACCTGGAGGCGGTGCGGGACGCCGGCCTCGCCGTCGCCGTCGTCACCTCCTCGGAGAACGGCGCATCCGTGCTTGACGCGGCCGGCCTCAGCCGGTTTGTCCAGGCCCGCATCGACGGCCTGGTGATCAACCGCCAGAAGCTGCGCGGCAAGCCGGAACCGGACTCGTTCCTGGCCGGCGCGAAGGCGCTCGGCGCCAACCCGGCACAGGCGGCGGTGTTCGAGGACGCGCTGGCCGGCGTGCAGGCCGGCCGCGCCGGCGGCTTCGGCTGGGTGGTCGGCGTGGACCGCACCCACCACGCCGACGAGCTCCGCGCGCACGGTGCGGACATCGTGGTGTCTGATCTCGCCGAGATCCTCGAGGGGGTAACGCCGTGACGGCTGCTCGCCAGCTACCGGGCTACGAGGTCGCCCCGTGGGAGCTGCGGTGGCGCTGGCTGGACCTGGACGCGCTGCGCAAGACGGAGTCCACGTTCGCGCTGTCCAACGGCCACATCGGCTTCCGGGGCTCGTTCGAGGAGGGCGAACCGCGCGGCCTGCCCGGCACCTACCTCAACGGCTTCTACGAGCGGCGGCCGCTGCCGTACGCCGAGGCCGGGTATGGCTACCCGGAGGACGGGCAGACCGTGGTCAACGTGACCGACGGCAAGATCATCCGGTTGCTGGTCGAGGACGAGCCGGTGGACATGCGCTACGGCTCGGCTCCGAACCACGAGCGGGTGCTGGACTTCCGTTCCGGCACACTGCGCCGCCACACCGAGTGGATCTCGCCGACCGGCCGGCAGGTGCGGATCACCTCGGAGCGGCTGGTGTCGTTCACCCAGCGCGCCATCGGCGCCATTCACTACGAGGTCGAGCCCCTGGACGGGCCCGCGCAGCTCGTGGTCCAGTCCGAGCTGCTCGCCAACGAGCCGATCGAGCGGGAGACCGACGACCCTCGGGTCGCCGCCGTGCTGGAGAACGCGCTGGTCTCCGATTTCCACACGGGGGCGGAATACCACGCGGCTCTGGCACACCACACGCGCCGCTCCGGGCTGCGGATGGCGGCGGCGATGGACCACGAGATCGACGCGCCCGGCGACGTGTGGACGGAGAACCACACGTCGGATGACCTCGGCCGGCTCACCGTGGCCGCCGAGGTGCCGCGGGGGCAGAAGCTGCGGCTGACCAAGTACGTCGCCTACGGCTGGTCCAGCCAGCGGTCCACCCAGGCGCTGCTCTCGCAGGTCAACGCCGCGCTGGCCGGCGCACGGCTGAGCGGCTGGCAGGGCCTGCTCGACGAGCAGCGCGCGTTCCTGGACGACTTCTGGGACTCCGCGGACGTGGAGATCGACGGCGACGCCGAGCTGCAGCAGGCGGTCCGGTTCGCGTTGTTCCACGTGCTGCAGGCCGGGGCCCGCGGGGAGACCAGGGCGATCCCGGCGAAGGGGTTGACCGGGCCGGGCTACGACGGGCACGCCTTCTGGGACACCGAGACGTTCGTACTTCCGCTGCTCACTTACACCGTGCCCGACGCGGCCCGCAACGCGCTGCAGTGGCGACATTCCACCCTGGACAAGGCGAGGAAGCGCGCCGTGCAGCTCGGCCAGGCCGGTGCGGCGTTTCCCTGGCGGTCCATCAACGGCGAGGAGTGCTCCGGGTACTGGCCGGCCGGCACGGCCGCGTTCCACGTCAACGCGGACGTCGCCGACGCCACCGCCCGGTACCTGGCGGCCACCGGGGACAAGGAGTTCGAGGCGCAGTACGGGTTGGAGCTGCTGGTGGAGACCGCCCGGCTGTGGTCGTCGCTGGGTCACCACGACGCGCACGGCCGGTTCCGCATCGACGGCGTCACCGGCCCGGACGAGTACACCGCGATCGTCGACAACAACACCTACACCAACCTGATGGCGCAGCGGAACCTGCGTGAGGCGGCCACCCGCTGCGAGATGCGTCCGGAACTGGCCCGCGAGCTGGGCGTGGACGAGGAGGAGACGGCCCGCTGGCGGGACGCGGCCGACCGGATGGTGGTGCCCTGGGACGACATGCTGCAGGTGCACCCGCAGTCCGAGGGGTTCACCCGGCACGCCTACTGGGACTTCGCGGGCACCCCGCCGGAGAACTACCCCCTGCTGCTGCACTACCCGTACTTCGACCTGTACCGCAAGCAGGTGATCAAGCAGGCCGACCTGGTGCTGGCCATGTGGCTGCGCGGGGATGCCTTCACCCCGGAGCAGAAGGCCCGCAACGTCGCCTACTACGAGCCGCTGACCGTGCGGGACTCGTCGCTGTCGTCCTGCATCCAGGCGGTGCTCAACGCCGAGGTCGGGCACCTGGAACTGGCCTACGACTACTTCGCCGAGGCGGCCCTGGCCGACCTGCACGACCTGTACCACAACGTGCACCAGGGACTGCACATCGCCTCGCTGGCCGGCTCGTGGATCGTGGCGGTCGCCGGGTTCGGCGGCATGCGCGACCACGGCGGCAAGCTGACCTTCGCGCCCCGGCTGCCGCCCGAACTGGGCCGGATCGCCTTCCGGATGTGCTTCGCCGGGAGCCGGATCTGCGTGACCATCCGCCGTGACGAGGTCACCTACCAGCTCGTGCGCGGCGAGCCGGTGCACACCTCGCACCACGGCGAGGCGATCGCGCTGAAGGAGGGCGAGCCGGTCACCCTGCCGATCCCGCCGGCGCCGCAGCATGTCCCACCCCGCCAGCCGGCCGGCCGCGCCCCCGCCCGGCGCCGCCCCTACCCGGTGCCCAGCTGATCACTGGGTGGTGAAGAACACCGAGTGCCAGCCGGTGGCGCCGTCCGGTTCGGGCGGGGTGCGCTGCCCGGTCTGGGTGTAGCCGGAGCGGTCGGTGGCGCGGCACTCCAGCGTGTGCCCGCCGGGCGGAGCGTCCAACTCGATCCGCCACATCCGCCAGGTGTCCGTGCTGACCTCGGTGGACAGTTGCGCGACCTGCCACGGGCCGCCGTCCATGCGCACCTCGACCCGGTCGACGCCGGTGTGCTGGGCCCAGGCGATGCCGGCCGCGACCACCCGGCCGGCCGGCACCTTGCCGAACGCCGCGGGCCGGTCGATCCGGGACTGTGTCTTCACCGGCGCCCGCTGCGCCCAACCGCGCTGCACCCAGTACGCCTGCCGGTCGAACGTGGTCACCTCCAGGTCGGTCAGCCACTTGGTCGCCGACACGTACCCGTACAGGCCGGGGGTGACCATGCGCACCGGGAAGCCGTGCTCCACCGGCAGCGGCTCGCCGTTCATCGCCACCGCCAGCAGCGCGTCTCGCTTCGGGTCGGTGAGCACATCGATCGGGGTGCCCGCGGTGAACCCGTCCACGCTGGTGCTGAGTACCTGCTGGGCGCCGGGCCGCACGCCGGCCTCGGCCAGCACCTCGCGGATCGGCACCCCGACGAAGTCGGCGGTGGAGATGTACGGCCCGCCGACGTCGTTGGACACGCAGCACAGCGTGATGGTCCGCTCCACCAGGCGGCGGCCGGTCAGGTCGGCGAAGCTCAGCTCCAGTTCGCGGTCCACCATGCCGTGCACCCGCAGCCGCCAGTCGCCGGCCTCGATCTGCGGCACCATCAGCGCGGTGTCCACCCGGTAGAAGTCCCGATTCGGCGTGATGAACGTCGGCGTGCCGGAGGCGGCGAAGTCCGCGCCGGCCGGCACCGGGGGAGCGGGTTCGGCCGGCGCGATGCGGCCGAGCGCGGCGCGGGACCGCTCGGCGCCGCGCGTCGCGGACAGCCGCTGCCCGATCGCCGCGGCGGCGCCGGCCACCACGGCCACCGAGCCGGCGGTGACCAGGAACCGCCGCCGGCCGGGTGCCGGGGGCGTCGCCTCCGTCGGGGGCGCGGCTTCCGCCGGGGGTGCGGTGGCCAGCCGGTGCAGCCAGGCGAACACGCCGAGCCCGACCGCGGCGGCGGCCACCGCCGGCAGCACACCGAGCGCGCCGAGGTCCGGGCGGGCCGCGGCGGCGGCGATGCCGACCACCCCGAGCCCGCCGACCAGCAGCAGGCCGGGCAACGCGCGGCGCCGGGAGACCAGGCCGGCGAGCACACCCAGCGCGAGCAGCACCACGGCCATGCCGGCGAGGAGCACCGTCTTGTCGGCGGCGCCGAACTCGCGGATGGCGAACGCCTTCACCGGTTCGGGGGTGAGGTCGACCGCGGTGTTGCCGACGGCGAGATAGGGGGAGGAGTTCGGCCCGGTCGCGGCCGCCACCAGATGTCCGACCGCGAGCGCCGAGCCGATCGACAGCACCCCGATCCACACGCCAGCACCACGCATACGTCGAGCGTAGGCAGGGTTCGCGGGATCGACCGCCGGCCGAGCCGATCCGTCATCGGACCGTCAGTGTTTGTTCCTGGACGCGCGCCGCGATCGCGTCGCCGGGGCGCGATCGGGACCCGGCGCTCCGGTCGTGCCTGATGAGGCGCGCCGCGATCGCGGGGCTTCGCCCCGGCGCGTTCCCATACTCGTCATCGCAGGTCAGGCCAGTTCCGGAACAGGCTGTCCGACTCTGTCCCCGACGGCCAGGAGCCGGCCCGCCCGCGATTACCGGCAGGCGGCGGATCGGCGCCGATGTCCGAAATTGCGGACATCGCGGCACCGGCGCCGGCCGGTATCGACTGTGTGCCTTCCGTGTTGGAAGCGTGACGTATCGCACCCTAATTCGGGGCATTGTGGCCGCCCCGGATGCCTTCTCATCACGACGCGGTTCCCTCGTTCGAAGCCGGTTCGCGGAAACACTCGTTGTTTCGTGCTACGGTGGTGATCGACCGTGAAGGCATCCGGTGTTTTGGACGCCGTCCCGCCGGATGCCGGAAGGTATTGGACCGTTGCATCCTAAGGAGTCCCCCCGTGGCCCAGAAGGTTCTTGTCCAGCTCGTCGATGACCTGGACGGCACCACGAGCGACGACATCTCCACCGTTCAGTTCGGTTTGGATGGCGTGAGCTACGAGATCGACCTCACTCCGGCCAACGCGGCGAAGCTGCGCGACGAGTTGGCGGACTTCATTGGCGCCGCCCGCCGTATCGGTGGCCGGGCCAAGCGCGGCACAGCCGGGAGCACGCCCAAGGCGAAGTCCGAATCCGGCGGCTACACCCGGGAGCAGAACAAGGCCATCCGCGAGTGGGCGAAGAAGCACGGCCACGACGTGTCGGAGCGGGGCCGCATCCCCAGCCACGTCATCGAGGCCTTCGAAAAGGCCCACGGCGGCAAGGCGAACGCCGCCTAAAGAGGTGGCGGTGACAGCCCGCCGCACATCGGTACCCGGCGACAGGGCCTCGCGCGCCGACAGGGCGCCGAGGCCTTGTTTTGTCGTGCCCCTTTGTTCAGCTCGGCAGGTCGGCGGTGATCGCCGCGGCGGTACGGCGCAGCAGCGGCGCCAGTTCCCGTGCGCGTCCCCGGGGCAGCCGGCTGGCCGGTGCGGAAATGGTGAGCCCGGCCAGCGGGCCGCCGTGTCCGTCGCGGACCAGCACGCCGACCGCGTGCACGTCCACCACGCTCTCGCCGAGGTTGACCGCGTAGCCCCGGGCGCGCACGCACCGCAATTCGGCGAGCAGCGCGTCGAAGTCGGTGATGGTCGCCGGCGTGACGCTGGGCAGCCCGTGCGGGTAGTGGCCGCGCAGCCGCCCCTCGGGTAGCTCCGCCAGCAGCACCTTGCCCCCGGCAGCGGTGAAGGCCGGGATCCGGTCGCCGGTGCGGGGCGCCACGCGCAGCGGGTGGCGACCCTCCACGCCGTCCACGAACAGCGCCTCGGCCCCGTCCAGCACCAGCAGGTTGACCGTCTCGTTCACCTCGGTGCACAGCCGCTCCAGGTGCGGCCGGGCCGCCCGGGGCAGGGTGCGGTCGGTGAGCGCCTCGCGCGCCATGCTCAGCAGGGTCAGGCCGAGGCGGTAGCGGCGGCTGCCGGCCTCCTGGTCCACGAAACCCTCGGTGCGCAGCGTGGACAGCAGCCGGTGCGCGGTGGACGGCGCCACGCCGAGGTGCGCGCTCACGTCGGTCACCCGCGCCGACTCCCGCTCGCGGAGCAGCAGCAGGATCCGCAGCGCGTTGCGCACCGAGTCGGAGCCGGACGCGCCGTGGTCTTTCGGCATGGCGGAATTATATGCCCGAATGGTTCCCCGATACTGCTGTCCTGGGCTAGTTTGTGCCGCGCATCCTCGGCCAGCCGCGTTCGAGGGAGCGGAAAGTGGCCGCTGCCGGCGGTCCGAGGACATGTGCGTCTGGAGTCGACGATGACCTCAGCGAGCCCCGACCCCGTCCCGCACCGGACCGTCCAGTCCTGGCACGTGCTGTGCGGCTGGCTGCTGCTCGGCTGGACGGTGAGCGCCGCCGACCGCACCATCACCGGCCCGGTGGTCACCTGGATGATCGGCCACCACGTGTCCTTCCTGCGTGACGCGCCGATGCCGTACGCGCTCGGGGGGTTGATCGGTGGCCTGTTCTTCGCCGGCTACATGCTCACCCAGTTCCCCGGCGGCTACCTCGGTGACCGCTTCGGGCACCGCACGATCATCGGCGTCAGCCTGCTGTGGGCCGGGATCGCCACCCTGCTCAACGGCGTGATCAGCGGGCTGGCCGTGTTCATCGTGCTGCGCGTGCTCACCGGACTCGGCGAGGGCGCGTTCTACTCCAACGACCGCACGCTGATCACCGCGCGGGTGCCGGTGCACCGGCGCAGCTTCGCCATGGGTCTGGTGATCACCGGCCTGGCCATCGGCATCACCCTGGCCACGCTGCTCGCCCCATGGATGATCAACCTCGGCTCGGTGCTGGGCACCGAGCACGCGTGGCGGATGCCGTTCCTGCTGCAGGGCGCGGTGACGCTGGTGGTTGCCGGCGGCGCGGTGTGGTACTTCCGCCGCGACCAGCGCGGCCTGCCCTACGGCCGGGCCACCCTGGCGCTGCTCCGCTACGCGGCGGTCTGCCTGGCCGCCGTGATGGCCGTCTACTACCTCGGGGTCTGGCTCGGCGCGTCGCAGCTGGGGATCGCCGGCATGGAGATCCTGCTCGCGCTCGGCCTGGTGCTGTTCGTGTTCCGCAGCAAGCGCGGCGAGATCGGACCCGTGCTGCGCAACCGCAGCCTGGTGATGATCAATATCTCGTACATCGCGGTGCTGTGGAACCTGTGGTTCTTCAGCTTCTGGTCGGTGGCCATCGTCGCCGGGGCCGCGCACTCGTCGTTCCTGCAGGCCGCGCTGATCGCCGCGTTCAACGCCGGCGCGGGCATCCTCGGCTTCCCGGTCGGCGGGTGGCTGTCCGACCTGGGCGTGCGGCGCGGCTGGGGGCGCAAGGGCATGCTGGTCAGCTTCACCTTCGCGCAGGGCGTGCTGACCGTCGTGTTCGGCCTGTACCTGCTGCTCACCGGCAAGCCGTCGGTGGTGGTGATGGGGTTGCTGCTGTTCGCGGCCAGCCTGTTCTTCAACGCGCTGCAGCCCATCGGGCACGCCCTGATCGCCGAGTTGGCCACCGAACCGATGCGCGGTTCGGCGTTCGGGATGAACAATCTGATCGGCGAGATGGGTGCGGTGCTCGCGCCCGCGGTCGGCGGCTACCTCCGGGACGTCACCGGAAGCTGGACCCAGGCGGTGCTGCTGGACGCGGCGCTGATCTTCGTCGGCTTCGCGGTGCTGTGTTTCGTGCGGGAACGGCGGGACGCGGCGAGCCCGGTGGGTACCCCGGAGGCGTCCGGCTCCGCGGTGACTCCGGCATCCTGAGGACCGATGCGCACGGTACGGGACGAAGCTTTCGAGGTGGTCTCCCGCCTCGACATGGGCACGATCTTCGCCAACCCGGGGTCCACCGAGGTCCCCATGCTCACCGACCTGCCCGACGACCTGGAGTTCGTGCTCGCGCTGCACGAGGCGTCGGTGGTCGGCATGGCCACCGGATGGGCGCTGGGCCGGCGGTCCCCGGCGTTCGTGGTGCTGCACACCACCGCCGGGCTGGGCAACGCGGTCGGCGCGCTGGCCACCGCGCGGGTCAACCGGGCGCCGCTGGTGGTGCTGGTCGGCCAGCAGGACCGCAGGCACCTGGCGCTGGAGCCGTTCCTCACCGGCCGGCTCACCGGGCTGGCCGGCGACTACCCGGTGTCCGTGGAGCAGCCGCTCCGGGCGCAGGACGTGCCGGGGGCGCTGGCCCGCGCCTGGCACACCGCCCGGGAGCGGCGCGGACCCGCACTGGTGATCGTGCCGATGGACGACTGGTCCGCACCCGCCGAGGACTCCGGCGTGCTGCCCGCCGCCACCGAGGTGCACCGTGCCACCGGGGTGGACGAGGCCGTGGTCGGCCGGCTGGTCGAGGTGCTCGCCGAGGCCACCTCGCCGGCGCTGGTCGTCGGCGCGGGAGCGGACGACCGGGCGACGTGGCGGGCCCTGGTCGCGCTGGCCGAGCGGCTGCGCTGCCCGGTGCGGCAGGAGTCGTTCGGCGCCCGCGCCGGCTTCCCGCAGGACCACCCGCTGTTCGCCGGCCACCTACCCGCCGCGCGCTCCCGGCTGCGCCAGGTCCTGGCCGGGCACGACGTGGTGCTCTGCGTGGGCGCTCCGGTGTTCCGGCAGTACCCGTACGAGCCGGGTCCGCTGGCCGAACCGGGTACCCGGGTGCTGCTGGTGACCGACGACCCGGAGGAGGCGCACCGCTCACCGGTCGAGCTGGCCGTGCTGGGCGGCCCGGGTGAGGTGTGCGCCCGGCTGGCCGAACGGGTACCGGCCCGCGACGTGCCGATGCCGGCCACCCACCGGGCCGCCCCGCCGCCCCCGCCCGGGCCGAGCGAGCCGCTGCGTGCCGCGCACGTGCTGGCCGCGCTGGCCGAGCGGCTGCCGGCGGACGCCGTGGTCGTGGAGGAGACCCCGTCCACCCGGCCGGACCTGCATGCGCTGCTGCCGGCCAGGGCGCCGATGGGCTTCCTGTCCGCGGCGATGGGTGGGCTCGGCTTCGCCCTGCCCGCGGCGACCGGCCTGCGGATGGCCCGCCCGGACCGGCCGGTGGTGGCCGTGGTCGGCGACGGGGCCTCGCTGTATGCCATCCAGTCGCTGTGGACCGCCGCGCACTACGGGGTGGGCGCGCTGTTCGTGGTGCTGTCCAACGGCCGGTACGCGGTGCTGGACCACCTGGCCCGCGGACACGGCGGCGGCAAGCCGCCCTGGCCGGGGTTCGCCGAGATCAGCGTGCGGGACCTGGCGCTTGCCCTGGGTTGCCCCGCGTCGCGGCCGACCGGCCACGCGGAACTGCTCGGCATCCTGGACGACGTCGTCCCGGGGCTGGCCGATCGCGGCGAGCCGCTGCTGCTCGACGTTCCGGTCACCGTGGACCCGACATTCGACCCCTGACGGTCGGGGCGCTTTTCGGTCGCCGGGGCCGCTCACTCGACTGGCGGCTTTCCGCTGACACCCGTTTCCTGCCAGCCTGAAATCACGGGGAACAGGGGGTATGTCGATTCTGGTTCGGTGCGCCGACGGGCGTGTACGGCCAACCGAGTGGTGACGAATCGTCGGCCGCGAGGAAGCGACCGGTAGGGTGACAAAGGTTCGCTGTCGCCGAACATGTGAATTCACATCATCCTTTGTGCCCTCCACATCACCTTAACGGGAGGACACCACGAAATGAGAGAGTTATCCGCGCGTGGCCGGCTGGCCGGCCTGACGGGTGCCCTGCTGCTTGCCGCGGGCATCGTGCTGGCGGTGTTGCCCGGTGCCGCCGCGGCGGCACCCGCGAACGGCATCAGCCTCACCGAGGCCATGAGCCGCCTGACCGCTTCGCACAACACCGCGCAGCAGGTCGTCTGCTCGAACAACGTCTACATCACGTCCCGGGCGAATGGCCGGATCGTCTCCGCCGAACTGGGTTATTCGGGGAACAACTACGCGATGCTCCGCGCTCGGGCCACCGCCGTCGGACCGTGGGAGCGCTACACCATCTGCACCGACACCCGCAGTGGACTCAGTTCCATCGCCTCCCAGGCGAACCGCAGGATCGTCTCCGCCGAACTCGGTTACTCCGGCGGCGACTACGCGATGCTCCGGGCCCGGGCCACCGCCGTCGGTCCCTGGGAGCTGTACCGCATCGTGTCCGCGGGCAGCGGCCTGGCCATCATCTCCGCGGCGAACGGCAGGTACGTCTCGGCCGAACTGGGTTACTCGGGGAGCCGCTACGCGATGCTGCGCGCCCGGGCCACCGCCGCCGGTCCCTGGGAGCAATTCCAGTAGCCGGCGGCCCGCGGCGCCCCGAGCCAACCGGGAAGGTTCCGCCCGCCACGACCGGCGGAACCTTCCCCGGTGGCCGCCGGCCCTGCCGCGCCGCAACGACCAGGCGCGGCGCGTGCGTCTCGCGCTGTGACACCGTGCGGGTCTCGCCGCGCCCGCATCTCGTTTCACCACTGAGAGCGTTATTCAGGCCGGCTTGATCACCTCAAAGTAGGGCAACGACCCCGATCAGGTAAGATCGTTTTCCTACCACAGAACACGACTTACAGGCGGGGCCGTTGCGTTACCAGTCTACTACAG
>NZ_BJFL01000029.1 GCF_005405885.1 Gandjariella thermophila | reverse complement strand
GTGGCGAGCTCTCTATCGGCGACAAGGCAAACAACAGGGTGATCTCCTCACTGCGCTCTGCCGTCGAACGATGCATCGCCCATGTCAAGAACTGGAAGATACTTGCCACCGGCTTTCGAGGGCACCTCGCCGAGCTTCCGAATGTCATCCGAATCGTCACCGCACTGGAGTTCTACCGACTTGGCTGGTAAGGGCTCTGAATAACGCTCTATCCGGAAGTGCTCAGTTCCAACAACATCCGGGTGTTACCGAGCGTGTTGGGTTTGGCGTAGGGAAGATCGAGGAATTCGGCCACGCCCTCGTCCGCCGAACGCCGCATCTCGTCGTACACCTCAGGCGGCACCGGCGTTCCGTTGATCGCCACGAAACCGTGCCGGGCGAAGAACTCCGTCTCGAAGGTGAGCACGAAGATCCGGCTCAGTCCGAGGTCGCCGGCCACCTCGATGAGCCGGTCGACGATGGCGTGACCGATGCCTCGGCCCAGCGCGTGCGGGGCCACGGCCACGGTGCGGATCTCCGCGAGGTCCTCCCACAGCACGTGCAGCGCGCCGCAGCCGACCACCTCGCCGCCGTCCTCGGCCACCCAGAACTCCTGGACGTCCTCGTACAGCGTGACCAGCGCCTTCTCCAGCAACACCTTGCCCGCGTACTGGTCCACCAGCGCCTTCATCGCCCGCACGTCGCCGGTGCGAGCACGACGCACGACGATGCGATCGTTCACGTCGCAAACCTATCGGCCCGGTCGAACGCATTCCGCCCGCCTCCCACCCACGCGGCGGCGCCGACAACCTTGCGCCCCACGTGCGGTCCGCCGTCGAGCAGGGCCGGCGGCTGCAGGTCGCGGGAAGCAACCATCTGGGCAACCCATCCACCGGCGTCTGGCGTCTGGTAGTGCGGGTACTGCCTGGCGGTGCGGGACATTGATCGGGATTTCGGGGCGGCTACCCTGAGCCACGTGTCGTCTTCGTCAAGCCCGCGTCGCGTCGCCCTGCTCACCCTCGGGTGCGCCCGCAATGAGGTGGACTCCGAGGAGTTGGCCGGGCGCCTGTCCGCGGACGGGTGGGAACTCGTCGACGCCGACGAGGGCAGCGCGGACGTCGTGGTGGTGAACACCTGCGGGTTCGTGGAGTCGGCCAAGAAGGACTCGGTGGACACCCTGCTGGCCGCCGCGGACACCGGCGCCAAGGTGGTCGCCGTGGGCTGCCTGGCTGAGCGCTACGGCGCCGAGCTGGCCGAGCACCTGCCCGAGGCGGACGCCGTGCTCGGCTTCGACCACTACCCGCAGCTCACCGACCGGCTCACCGACGTGCTGGCCGGCCGGCACATCCAGCCGCACACCCCGGTGGACCGCAGAACCCTGCTGCCCATCAGCCCGGTGCGGCGGCCGGCCGCCTCCGACGGCGTCGCGCTGCCCGGTCACGGCTGGGGGCCGAGGACGCTTCGCAAACGGTTGGACGACGCCCCGGTGGCCGCGCTGAAGATCGCCTCCGGCTGCGACCGGCGCTGCTCGTTTTGCGCCATCCCGTCCTTCCGCGGCGCGTTCGTGTCGCGGCCGCCCGAGGACGTGCTCGGCGAGGCAGCCTGGCTGGCCCAGCACGGCGCCCGGGAACTGTTCCTGGTCAGCGAGAACTCCACGTCGTACGGCAAGGATCTGGGCGATCCGCGGGCGCTGGAGACGCTGCTGCCCAAGCTGGCCGCCACCCCCGGCGTGGACCGGGTTCGGGTGTCCTACCTGCAGCCCGCGGAGACCCGGCCGGGACTGGTGCGCACGATCGCCACCACGCCTGGCGTGGCCGACTACTTCGACCTGTCCTTCCAGCACGCCAGTGCCGCCGTGCTGCGCCGCATGCGCCGGTTCGGCTCCAACGAGTCGTTCCTGGCCCTGATCGAGCAGATCCGCGAGCTGTCCCCGGCCGCGGGCATCCGGACCAACGTCATCGTCGGCTTCCCCGGGGAGACCGAGGAAGACCTCGCCGAACTGGAACGGTTCCTCACCGCGGCCCGGATGGACGCCGTCGGCGTGTTCGGCTACTCCGACGAGGACGGCACCGAGGCCGAGGGCTTCGACGGCAAGCTGGACGCCGACACCGTCGCGGAGCGGGTGGGCCGAATCTCCGCGCTGGTCGAGGAACTGACCGCGCAGCGGGCCGAGGACCGCGTCGGCGAGGACGTGGTGGTGCTCGTCGAACGCGCCGAGTCGGCGGACACCGACTGCGCCGGGCGCGCCGCGCACCAGGGGCCGGACGTGGACGGCGAGTGCGTGCTCACCGACGGCGCCGGCCTGGCCGTCGGTGACCTGGTGCGTTGCCGGGTGGACGCGGCCGAGGGCGTCGACCTGGTGGTCAGCCCACTGGAGGTGCTGCCGAGGGGTGGTCCGGTGTGAGCAGCCCGGTGGCAGGCCGCGGCACCTGGGGCGACCACCGCGCGAGGCCGCGGGAGGTGCAGCAGTGAGTAGCGCCGCGCACGGCGGTTCGGACGATCCCCGCCCCGGCCCCAGCGCCGGTGCGGCGGCCGAGGGAGCCGGCGGAGCGCGGCCGGAACCCGCCCCGGGCGCGGCGACCACCGTGCCGCTGTTCAATGTCGCGAACGTACTGACGCTGAGCCGGCTGGTGCTGGTCCCGGTGTTCCTGGTGACCCTGTTCCAGGACGGTGGTCACCAGGCCGGCTGGCGGGCCGTCGCGACCGCGGTGTTCGCGCTGGCCTCGCTGACCGACCGGCTGGACGGCGACTTGGCCCGGCGGCGTGGCCTGGTCACCGACGTCGGCAAGATCGCCGACCCGATCGCGGACAAGGCGCTCACCGGATCGGCGCTGGTCGGTCTCAGCCTGCTCGGCGACCTGCCCTGGTGGGTGACCGTGGTGATCGCGGTGCGGGAGATCGGGGTGACGCTGCTGCGGTTCGCGGTGATCCGGTACGGGGTGATCCCGGCCAGCCGCGGCGGCAAGGCCAAGACGCTGCTCCAGGTGGTCGCGATCGGGCTCTACCTGCTGCCCCTGCCAGAGCTGGCGGAGCCGGTGCGCTGGGTGGCCATGGGCGCCGCCGTGCTGCTCACCGTGGTCACCGGCGCCGACTACCTGGTGCGCGCGCTGCGGCTGTGGGTACGCGGGCGCGGTGCCGTGGCCCCGTGAACGCCGGGCCACCCGTGGACGATCCGCTGCTGGCCGCCCTCGGCGTGCCCGGCGAGGAGGTCGCTGCACTGGTGGCGACGCTGCGCGAGCGCGGCGAGACGGTGGCCACCGCCGAGTCGCTGACCGCCGGCCTGGTCTGCGGGGCGCTCACCACGGTCCCCGGGTCCAGCGCGGTGCTGCGCGGCGGGCTGGTGGTGTACGCCACGGACCTCAAGGCCGGCCTGGCCGGGGTGGACGCCGGCCTGCTGGCCACCGTGGGTGCGGTGCACGCCGAGGTGGCCGCGCAACTCGCCGCGGGCGCGCGGCGGACCTGCGGGGCGACCTGGGGGTTGGGTCTGACCGGGGTCGCCGGCCCCGACCCGCAGGACGGGGTGGCGCCGGGCACGGTGTACCTCGCGGTGTCCGGGCCGGGCACCGAGACCGGCCGGAAGATCCGGCGGGACGGCGACCGGCACGCCGTGCGCGGCGCCGCCGTGCGCGCCGGCCTGCACCTGCTCGCCGGTTGCCTTCGGTAGCCCGAACGCGGTAACGCGCGGCCGCGTGCGCCATGCCGGGACGCGAAGGCGACGGTAAGGGCCCGGACCGACCCAAGTGCCGACCCCGAGCCCGGCGGACGTGCGTGACCTGCGACAATAGGCGTAGTGTCCGGCGAACGTGGGAACATCCGGACCACGTAGATCGTTCGCCCTTGGCGGACGCCCTGATGAACTCACTGCCGGGTGGTGGTGTTGCTCGGTAACGTTGAGGCACGGGCCAGGCTGGAAGGAGGCGCGCGATGACCGTGCTGCTGCGGGAGGCGATCGGTGATCGGCTCCGCCATGCCCGCACGTCCCAACAGCGCACGCTGCGCGAGGTCTCCCGAGCAGCCCGAGTCAGCCTCGGCTACCTGTCGGAGGTCGAACGCGGGCGCAAGGAGCCGTCCAGCGAGTTGCTCGCGGCGATCTGCGAGGCGCTCGACCTGCGGCTGTCCGAACTGCTGCACCGGGTCGCCGCCGATGTGGACGCGGTCGAGGGCGTGACCTCCGGGGAGTCGGTGCCGCCTCGGGTGCCCGAGCCCGAGTCCGCGCGTCAACCGGCGCCCGCCGAGGCATCGGCGGGGGACGGCCGCCTGGAGTGCGGCGAGTTGGTATCCGCCTCGGTCGGCGAGGAACTGTGCGACCTGCGGCTGGAGCCCATGCTCAGCCACCGGTTGAGCACCCCGCTCGGCGACGCGCGCGGCGTCGTGGTGGCCGCCTGAGGAGGACCGTGCTCGTCTCCCCGCTGACGGATCAGGGTGATCCCGGATATCTCTCGGGTTCGGTGGAAGCCGGTCGGCGCACCTGACACGATGGAACCAGCACCGGCCCCGGGTCGTTTGCCTGGGCGCGGCGGCTTGAACCCGGGAGCATCAAGAAAGCAGGCGGAGGAGATGGCCAATCCGTTCGTGAAGCTCTGGAAGTACCTGATGGCGTCGTTCTCGTCCAAGGTCGACGAGTACGCCGATCCAAAGGTGCAGATCCAGCAGGCCATCGAGGAGGCGCAGCGGCAGCACCAGGCGCTCTCCCAGCAGGCCGCGGCGGTCATCGGCAACCAGCGCCAACTGGAGATGAAGCTGAACCGCCAGCTCGGTGAGGTCGAGAAGCTCCAGGCTTCGGCGCGGCAGGCCCTGGTCCTCGCGGACGAGGCGCGGGCCAAGGGGGAGGAGCAGCGGGCGCAGGAGTTCGAGAACGCCGCGCAGTCCTTCGCCACTCAGCTGGTCACCGCCGAGCAGGGCATCGAGGACCTCAAGACCCTGCACGACCAGGCCCTGCAGGCGGCCACCCAGGCCAAGCAGGCGGTCGAGCGGAACGCCATGGTGCTGCAGCAGAAGCTCGCCGAGCGCACCAAGCTGCTCAGCCAGCTCGAGCAGGCCAAGATGCAGGAGCAGGTGTCCGCGTCGCTCCGCCAGATGACCGAGCTGGCGGCCCCGGGCAGCACCCCCTCGCTGGAGGAGGTCCGGGACAAGATCGAGAAGCGGTACGCGACCGCGGTTGGCTCGGCCGAGCTGGCGCAGAACTCGGTGCAGGGCCGAATGCTCGAGGTCCAGCAGTCCACCACCGAGATGGCCGGCTCCAGCCGGCTGGAGCAGATCCGTGCGTCGCTGCGCGGCGGCTCCGTGGCTGGTCAGGTCGAGGGCGGTAGCCAGTCCTCCGGCACGCCCGCGGTGTCGAACAACCAGAACGCGCCGAGCCAGAGCATCCAGCAGGAGATCCAGCAGCGGGTGCAGCAGGCCAGCCAGCGCAACTCGCAGCAGGCGGACGGGGCCTGACCGGCGAGGCCGTCGGGACGGCCGCCAGCAGTCCGTTGTCCCCGGGCCGCGGTGGCCGCCGCGCCGGGATCGAGCTGGGTAGGTGGATGGTGGGGTCGCGCGGGGCGGAGTTCTGGGAGCTGCGGCAGCTCGTCGAGCGGCAGGTGCGTGGCCAGGTCGCCGAGCAGCTCCGGCGCAAGGTCGCCGAGTGGCGCGACCCGCGGGCCCGGCTGCTGCGGCGCCGGCGCCGGGCGGTGCGGGCCACCGGCGCGTGGGCCACGCTGACCGCGGCACTGGCCGGCGGCAGCGGCCTGGAGATCGCGGTGGCGCACTCGCCGGTCGGCGCCGTGGTGCTGGGCGGGTTCGCCGCGGGCACCGCCGTTGTCGGGGCCAGGTCCGGGGCCCGCGCCTACCGCCTGCACCGCACGCCGCTGCCCGACCCGCCCCCGCAGCCGGTCAGCCTGCCGCCGCGCGAGTCCGTGGCCCGGGAGCCGATGGAGCGGCTGGCCGCTGCGGAGAGCAGCCTGGAGGAACTGCTGCGCCAACTGTCCCGGCCGATCGGCGGCGTGCCGCAGGTGCCGGCCGAGTCGGTGGCGCAGGCCAGGGCCACCGCGGCGGAGGCGGCGGCCGCGCTGCGCGAGGCGGCGGAGCAGTTGCGCGCCGTGGAGCGGGCCAGGGAGCACGCGCCGCCGCTGGAGCGGGGCCCGCTGGTCGAGGGGGTCAGGCGGCTGCGCGCCCAGCTCGACGAGGGGGTGGACGGCTACGGCAGCCTGGTCGCCGCGGCGGGCCGGGCGGTGGCGGCCAGTTCCCAGGCGATGCCTCGGCGGGCGCTCGAGGACGCCACCGACCACCTCGCCGGCCTGGCTGCCGCGTTGCGCGAGCTGTCCCACGGTTCGCCGAGCTGATCGGCACCGGGAACGCGGCTCGGTGGGTGTCAGTGCTTGTTCCTGAACGCGCGCCGCGATCGCGTCGCCGGGGCGCGATCGGACCCGCACTCCGGTCGTGCCTGATCAGGCGCCCCGTCACCGCGATCGCGGGGCTTCGCCCTGGCGCGTTCCGACACTCGTCACCGCAGGATCGGTCCGGTTCCGGAACAGGCTGTCAGTGGCATGTCAGCCGCTGACCGGGTGGCGGGTGCCGCACGAGGCCATGTGAACCAGAACACAGTGGCTCACGTAGGGTATTTGAAGTGAACCGGACAGTGGGATGAAGCTGACCGGCGACAAGGCATTGGTGTGAATTACGGATCGTTATCTAGTCACAACCGCTACGTGGCGTGGCAGTATCCCTGGGGCGAACGAGGGACTGCCGGGAGGGGCGCACGTGGCGCTGTGGACCGTGCACGGCGACGGTCGGCGGGTGACCGAAGGTGAGGTGGTGTCACCCGACGAGCGGCTGAGCTGGCCGCTCACCATCGGTCTCGGCTTACAGCACGTGGTGGCCATGTTCGGCGCCACCGTGCTGGTTCCCACCCTCACCGGGCTGCCGCCCACCACGACCCTGCTGTTCTCCGGGGTCGGCACACTGCTGTTCCTGGTCCTCACCCGCAACCGGGTGCCCAGCTACCTGGGTTCGTCGTTCGCGTTCATCGCCCCGCTCACCGCCGCCCGGGAGCAGGGCATGGCCGCGCAACTGGGCGGCGTGCTCACCGCTGGACTGGTGCTGATCGCGGTCGGCGTCGCGGTCAAGGCGTTGGGCGTGCGGTTGCTCGACTCGCTGATGCCGCCGGTGGTCACCGGCGCCGTGGTAATTCTGGTCGGGCTCAACCTGGCGCCCCAGGCGACCCGGATGTACCAGGCGCAGCCGCTGGTGGCCACGGTCACCGTGGGCATCATCCTGCTCGCCGCCGTGCTCGGCCGCGGCCTGCTGTCCCGGACCGCGGTGCTGCTCGGCGTGCTCGCCGGCTGGCTGGTCGGCGCGCTGGGCGGTGCCCTCGACGCGGACAAGCTGAGCCGGCTGCGCGCCGCCGACTGGTTCGGCGTGCCCGCGCTGCACGGTCCCGAACTGCGCCCCTCAGTGGTCGTGCTGGTACTGCCGGTGGTGATCGTGCTGGTCGCGGAGAACGTCGGCCACGTCAAGGCGGTGGCCGCGGTGACCGGCCGCAACCTGGACGGCAGCGTCGGCGACGCGCTGATCGGCGACGGCCTGGCCACCACGTTAGCGGGGCTCGGCGGCGGCTCGGGCACCACGACCTACGCGGAGAACATCGGAGTCATGGCGGCCACCAGGGTGTACTCCACCGCCGCCTACGCGGTCGCCGCGGTGAGCGCGGTGCTGCTGTCCTTCTCCCCGAAGATCGGCGCCCTGGTGGACACCGTGCCGACCGGCGTGCTCGGCGGGGCCACCCTGGTGCTGTACGGGCTGATCGGCATGGTGGGCGTGCGGATCTGGGTGGAGAACCGGGTGCACTTCGGCGACCCGGTGAACCTCATGGTGGTGGCCGTCGCCCTGGTCGCCGGGATCGGTGACCTGACGCTCAGCGTCGGCGGGGTCCAGCTCGGCGGCATCGCCTGGGGTTCGCTGGCGATCGTGCTGCTGCATCCGATCCTGCGCCGGGCCCGGCGGTCGCGCGCCGCCTAGTCCCGGCCGCCTACCCCCGGGCGAGCGCCCGGTTGATCCGCCGTACCAGGGCGGGCCCCTCGTAGATGAAGCCGGTGAACACCTGGATCAGGCTGGCACCCGCGTCGAACATCCGCTTCGCGTCGTCCGGGCCGAAGATGCCGCCCACGCCCACGATCGGCAGCCGCCCCTCGGTCTCCTTGCTGATCAGCGCGACCACCTCGAGCGCCCGCGCGGCCAGCGGGCGACCGCTCAGCCCACCCTGCTCCCTGGCCGCCGCCGCGTCCGACTCCGCCAGGCCGCGCCGGTCCAACGTGGTGTTGGTGGCGATCACGCCGCTGATCCGCCGGTCCAGGCAGACCTGCACGAGTTCCCGGATCGCGGTGTCGGGCAGGTCGGGCGCGACCTTCACCAGCAGCGGCTTCGGCGGCTTGCCCTGGATGCTGGCCAGCCGGTTGGTGTCGATGCGCAGCGCCTCCAGCAACTCGGACAGCGCCGCGCGGTCCTGCAGCCCGCGCAGCCCGGGCGTGTTCGGCGAGCTGACGTTGACCGCGAAGTAGTCGCCGTACGGGTAGAGCGTGCGCAGCGAGTACCGGTAGTCCTCGATCGCTTCCGCCACCGGCGTGGCCTTGGACTTGCCGATGCTGATGCCCAGCGGGACGACCCGGTGGGCGTGCATGCGCAGCCGGGTGGCCAGCGCGTCCGCGCCCTCGTTGTTGAACCCCATCCGGTTGATCACGGCCTCGCTGTCCGGCAGCCGGAACAGCCGCGGCTTCGGGTTGCCCGGCTGCGCGTACCTGGTCACCGTGCCGATCTCGACGAAACCGAACCCCAGCGCCGCCCACGCCGGCAGCACCACGCCGTTCTTGTCCATCCCCGCGGCCAACCCGACCGGGTTGGGGAACCGGAGCCCGAACACGGTGCGCTCCAGCTTCGGCGAGCGCACCGCGTACCACCGGCGCAGCGCGGCGAGCTGGGCGCGCGAGTTGCAGATCTCGGAGAGGGCGTCGAGCGTCCACTCGTGCGCCGCCTCGGCGTCGCCCCCCTGCATGCGGAACAGCGACCTGCGAACGAGCTGCTTGTAGATCACGCTGGCCGTGTCCCTCCACTTCGGATCGAAGGCGAGCTGTCCCGGCCACGTTACGCGACGGCCCGACCGCCGCGTCGCTTCGCCGGCCCGCGTCACCGGACCCTCACTCGTAACGCCGGCGGGCGAAGCTGGGTTCCGTGGGACGCGGACCGGGCTGGCAGGTCGGGCAGTAGTACACGGTCCGCTCGTCGAGGCCGTGGCCCTGCGGCGCGGCACGCACCGCCGCGCCGCAGCGCAGGCACGGCCGGCCGGCGCGGTCGTAGACCCAGTGCCGGCGCGCGGGTCGGCTGTCGCCGGTGGTGGACCGCGCCGGCGTCCAGGCGTTGCGGGACAGCAACTCGCGGGCCAGCCGCACGGCCTGCCCGGCATCCACCTCCGACACCGGCGTCCACGGTGACACGCCGAGCAGGAAGCACACCTCCGCCCGGTACAGGTTGCCGACGCCGGCCATCACCGTCTGGTCCAGCAGCGCCAGGCCCACCTCCCGGTCGGCCCGCCGGCCCAGCCGGGTCGCCGCCTCGCCGGCCAGCCGCTCGTCCCAGGCCGGGTCCAGCAGGTCCGGGCCGAGGTGCCCGACCAGCCGCACCTCGTCCCGGGTGGCCAGCAGCGCCATGTCGTGCAGCCGGAAGCCGACCGCGGTCCGCTCCGCGGTGGCCAGGATCGCGCGCACCTGGTGGCCGGGGCCACGCCACCGCTCGCCGGGCCGGTACACCCGCCACGCCCCGTCCATCCGGAGATGGCTGTGCAGGCTCGTCCCGTCGTCGAACCGGGCGAGCAGATGCTTGCCCACCGAACGCACGCCGAGCACCACCCGACCCGCGAGGTCCACTGTGGACAGACGAGGGTGGCGCAGCTCGCCGCGCAGCAGCGTCCGCCCGGCCAGTGCCTCGTCCAGCAGCCGCCCGGTCAGGAAGACCGTGTCACCCTCGGGCACCCCCGCCGCACCGGCCTATCCGCTCGCCTCCGCCTCGCCCTCGGCTCGCCCGCCGGCGGCCGGCCTGGCCCGCCGCCGGCTGGCCCGCAGCACCCGCGCCAGCAGCAGGTTGAAGCCGAGCGCCACCTCGCGCGCACCGGGCGTACCCCAGTCGTGGATCGGGATACACGCACCCTGCGCCTGCTGCACGGCCAACCGGTCCGGCAGCGCCACCGGCATCACCAGCGGGCCGAAGATCTCCCGTAGCTCCTTGATCCGGAAGTCGTGCTCGTGCGAGCGCGGCCGCACCCGGTTCACCACCACGCCCAGCGGCTGCAGGTTGTGGTTGTGCGTCTCCCGCTCGGCCTGCACCGCCTCGAATGCCCGCTGCACCCCCGCGACGGCGAACATGGTCGGCTCGGTGACCAGCAGCGCGCGGTCCGCCGCCACCAGGGCGGACCGGGTGAGCTGGCCCAGCGACGGCGGGCAGTCCAGCAGCACGAGCTGGTAGGGCACGTCACCCTCCTCGACCAGCTCGTGGATCTTGGTCAGCGCGTGCCCGAGCTTGCTCAGTTTCTTCGAGCCGGGGTCCGGGTGGTTCAGCGACTCGGTCTCCTCCGAACCGACCAGCACGTCCACCGTGTCGCCCCAGGCGCTCGGCGCCACCGCCGCGCGCAGCGTCGCCGGCTTCGGGCTGTTCAGCACCTCGAACAGGCTCGCCTCGGTATCCCCGGGTTCCAGTGTCGCCGTGGCGTTGCACTGCGGATCGAGGTCCACCACGAGTGTTCGCACTCCGCGGCGCAGCGCGGCCGAAGCCAGACCGAGCACCACCGTCGTCTTCCCGACACCGCCCTTGAGGCTCAGCACAGCGACCGTTTGCACGGGGTGCAGCGTAGTCGCCGGAAAACTTCGGGCCACGGATCACCGGAGCCAACCAGGCCCGACCACGCCGGCCCCGCCGCCGCGTCCGGCCGGAAACCGCACCCTAAGCTTGGCGTCCGTGGGATCCGACGCCGTGCACCAGGTGCTGGACGCCGAACTGCTCGCCGCAAGCGAACGGCGCGGCGGTGAGCCGGCCAGGGTGCTCGACGTGGGCGGCGGTAGCGGGGTCTGGTCCGTGCCGCTGGCCGCCGCCGGATGCCTGGTCACCGTGGTGGAGCCGAGCCCGAACGCGCTGGCCACGCTGCACCGCAGGGCCGAGGACGCCGGCGTCGCCGACCGGATCGTCGCGGTGCAGGGCGACACCGACGCGCTGGGTGACCTGGTCCCGGCCGGAGAGGCCGACGTGGTCCTCGGGCACGGCCTGCTGGAGATCGTCGACGACGCCTCGGCCGCGCTGTCCGCGCTGGCCACCGCCGCGGCGCCGGGTGGAGCGGTGTCCGTGCTGGTGGCCAACCGGTACGGGGCCGTGCTGCACCGCGCGCTGGCCGGCCGGTTGGTCGAGGCGCGCCGGCTGCTGGATGACGACACCGGCCAGCTTGCCGCGTCGGGGGAGAAGGTGCAGCGCCGGTTCGACGCCGCCGAACTGGACCTGCTGCTGGTCGGCGCGGGCCTGGTCGTTGAGGTGCTGCAGGGCCAGGGGGTGTTCACCGACCTGGTACCTGCCTCCGAACTGGACGCCAGCCCGAGCGCCGCGGAGGCTCTGCAGGAGCTGGAACTGGCCGCCGCCGGCCGGTCCCCGCTGCGGGACATCGCCGCCCGGCTGCACGCCCTGGCCCGCCGCCCGCACTGACCGGGCGTCCAGCGGTTACGGCCGGTCGGCGTCCCCGTTGCCCCGCGCGGCCCGGCACGCGTCGCCGCATGGCCGGCCACCGCGCGGCGGCTACACTGACCGCGAGGTCGAACGGGTGTTCGACGGCGTGGCGCGATGGGGCTTCGGCATGGGACGCAGCGGTGACCTGCCCCGCGGGGTCAGCCGGTTCCTGGCCGGCGAGGACGGCTGGCCGGACGACACCGGCTGCCCGGTGCTGCACGTCGACATGGACGCCTTCTACGCGTCGGTGGAGCTGCGCGAGCGCCCCGAGCTGCGGAACCGGCCGGTGGTGGTGGCCGGCGCCGGGCGGCGCGGCGTGGTGCTCTCCGCCAACTACCCGGCGCGCCGGTTCGGCGTTCGCTCCGCCATGCCGGCCGCCCGGGCGATGCGGCTGTGCCCGCAGGCGGTGTTCCTGCCCCCGCACTTCCGGGCGTACCAGGAGGTCTCCCGTGGTGTGATGGCGATCTTCCGGTCGATCACCCCGCTGGTCGAGCCGCTCAGCCTGGACGAGGCGTTCCTGGACGTCGGTGGCGCGTTGCGCCGGCTGCGCGCCACCCCCGGCGAGATCGGCCAGCAGATCCGCCGCCGGGTCGCCGCCGAGCACGGCGTCACCTGCTCGGTGGGCGTGGCGTCCACCAAGTTCGTGGCCAAGCTGGCCTCCGGCATGGCCAAGCCGGACGGGATGATCGTGGTGCCGCACGCCGAGACGCTGGAGTTCCTGCACCCGCTGCCGGTGTCCGCGCTGTTCGGCGTCGGCCGGCGCACCGCGGAGCGGCTGGCCCAGCTCGGCCTGGCCACGGTGGCCGACGTGGCGGCGACCCCGCTGTCCCGGCTGCGCCGCGCGGTCGGCGGCGCCGCCGCCGAGCACCTGCACGCGCTGGCCCGGGGCCACGATCCGCGACCGGTGGTGCCGGACGCCGCGGAGAAGTCCGTCGGTGCCGAGCAGACCTTCGCGGTCGACCACCACGACCGCGACGTGTTGCGGCGTGAGCTGCTCCGGGTGGCCGAGAGGACCGGTGCCGCACTGCGCGCCCGCCGGCTGCGCGGGCGCACGGTGTCGATCAAGGTGCGGTACGCCGACTTCGGCACGATCACCCGGTCCCGCACGTTGCCCGTGGCCACCGATCTCACCCACGAGATCTACCGCACCGCACGGCAGCTTCTCGACGAGCAGGTGCCGCCGGGAGCGGTGCGGCTACTGGGCGTTCGGGTCGAGCAACTGACCGGCGAGGGCGGCTCCGGGGAGCAACTCGTGCTGGATGACGAGACCGCCGGCTGGCGGGAGGCCGAGGCGGCGGCCGACCATGTTCGGTCGCTGTTCGGGTCTTCGGCCGTACGACCTGCGTCGCTGCTGCCCCATGCGGATGATGGCGACGTCTAGATCGGTATCCCCCACCGGTTTGGGTAGTGGAGCCGGCGGGGGAACCGTATTCTGGACGGTGACATCCCCGAAGAGATGCCCGCCGGGACAAGCCCTCGCCTGACCCGACGACCCCGAAGAGCTGTGCCGGAGGAGGAGCCATGCCACTCTCCGAGCACGAGCAGCGACTGCTCGAACAGATCGAGCGCGCGCTCTACGCCGAGGACCCGAAGTTCGCCTCCACCGTCCGCGGAGTCCGGCTGCGTCGACCGTCCCGGCGGCGACGCCTGCAGGGTGCCGCGTTGTTCGTGCTTGGTGTCGCCCTTCTCGTGCTCGGGGTGATGGTGCCGCTCAAGCTCGCCAGCATTCCGGTGGTGAGCGTGTTCGGCTTCCTGATGATGTTCCTCGGCGCCCTGCTCACCCTGACCAGCATCCGTCGGGGCAGCGCGCAGGGCGGCGGCGAGAGCTCGGAGGAGGCGCAGCGCCGTCGCAGCTCGTTCGCGCAACGCATGGAGGAGCGCTTCCGCCGCCGCTTCGACCAGCAGTAGGCGGCCCCGGCGACACGCACGGCGTCCCCTCGCGGGGGCGCCGTCGCCATCCTCGGCGGTTCTCATGCCTGCGGGTGCGTTCCGGTTGTCCGCGGGCGCTTTCCGGTAACGGCGCGGTTTTCGGTTACCCGCGCCGCGCGGGCTCGCGGCCCGGCCGGCGCAGCACCGATCGCGGCATGAGCCGGTCGCGTAGCGACAGCGGCGCGTTGCGGTCCAGGCTGCGCCGCACGTGATCCACCGCCTCGGGCAGCCCGGGATCGGCCGAGCCGCGGCCCCCGTACCATGCCCGTTCCACCGCGCCGACGACCGAGTTCAGCCCCTGCTCGCCCTGCTCGTCCAGGCCGTGGTCGCGCACCATCCGCTGCGCGACCAGGCGCACCGTCTCGCTGTCGGGTGCCAGGGTGCCGCGGTCCGTGGATTCGGCAAGCAGTTCCTGCCACGCCGCTGTGGCGGCCCGCTCGCCGAGCGCGGCCACCACGCGCAGCCGGTTGCGGCGGTGCAGCTCGCGCAGCGCCCACGGGGTGGCGGCCAGGCCCAGCACGACGACCGCCGCCGCCAGCCACCAGGACAGCAGCCCGGCGGCCAGCACGACCGCGACCAGCCAGCACGCCACACCGGCCGGGTCACCGCGGACGATCATCCGGCGCAGCCGTTCCCGCCGGGCCGCCCGCCCCTCGTCGGCGCTCTCGGTGGTGGGCGGGGGCCGGCTCGCGTACCAGCGCAGCGCCGTGAACCCAATGGCCAGCACCAGCACCCCGACCAGCGCCCAGACCAGCCAGCCGGGCTCACCGCCGGCCGGGCGGGCCGGTGGGGTCGGGTTGGGCGCGGCGCCCGGAGCGGACGGGCGGGACGGGGCCGGCGGCGCGAACGTCGGAGCCGGGCTCGGCGCGCCACCCGCCGACTGCTGACCCGGTTGCCCGGCGGCCGAATCGGGCGCCAGGTACGGCGGTACCACCGCACGCCCGTCGGCCAGCGGCGTCGGGTCGAAGATCACCCAGCCGTAGCCGGGGAACTGGACCTCGACCCAGGCGTGCGCGTCCTGCGAGGTGATCGTGCGGTGGTCGCCGTCCTGGTAGCCGGCGGTGAACCCGATCGCCACCCGGCTGGGCACCCCGACCACCCGCAGCATGACGGCCATCGCCGAGGCGTACTGCTCGCAGAACCCGGTCCGGCTGTTGAACAGGAAGTCGTACAGCGCGTCCCCGGTGACCGGCCGGGCGGTCCGCACGGCGTAGCTGAAGCCGTTCGTCGGCGTGGTGAAGAACCGGTAGATCGCGGCCGCCTTGTCGAACTCCGTGCTCGCCCCGGCGGTGAGCTGCTGGCTCAGCTGCACGATCTTCGGGTCGATCCCGCCGATCCGCCGGTACGCCGGGTCGACGTCCATCGGCAGGTCGTCCACGCTGCGGAGCTGCTCGGCGGTGGGTTGGGACAGCGAGGCGTCCTCGACGTAGCGGCCCGGCCGGTGCGGCTGCTCGCTGTAGACGGCACCGGTGGTGCGGTCGTAGCGCCAGTTCTCGCTGACCCCGGTCAGCCCGCGCAGCCGCCCGTAGACCGGCAGCCACACGTCCTCCCAGTTCACCGGCTCGATCTGGACCCGGGTGGTCCGATCGGTGCCGGTGTCCCCCGGCGCCGGCGGCAGTTGCGGGCCCGGCGGCACGCCCTCGGGCATCGGCCCGCCCAGCTCCCAGCCCTGGTTGGGCACGTACTGCCGGAGGGTCAGGGTGCGCAGGTAGGTCGGCGAGTCCAGGCCGCGCACCCGGAACAGCTGCACGTTGCCCTTGTGCTCCAGCATCCCGGTGAGCTGGGTGAACGGCTTGATGCCCAGCCCGCCGGTGGAGTCCGAGCCGAAGCCGCCCGCCCCGCCCGGCAGCCGGCCCGCCGTGCCGATCACCGTCACGTTCGACCCGACCAGCAGCGCCAGCGCCACCGCGACCGCGGTCACCGCCGCGGCCGGCCGCCACTGGGCCCGCCAGGCCCGCGCGGCCGAGGGCAGCCCCACCCTGCCCCGCCACTCCCGCTGCCGCTGCTGCCGGTCCACCGCGAGCAGCGCCGCGAAACCCGCCACCCCGAGCGCGAACGTCCACCACGGCAGCAGCGCGTCGGACAGTGACGCGGGCACCGCGAACACGCACAGCAGCACCAGCCCCGACGCGGCCGGGGTGTCCACCGCCACGGTGAGCACGTCCACCAGCACCGCGACCAGGCCCATGCAGAGCACGACCAGGCACAGCATCGCCGGGGTGGCCGGCACCGGCGGCACGCCGGTCTGTACCTCCTGGATCGACTCGCCCAGCACCCCGCCCAGCTCGCGCAGCGCGGACGGGGTGGGCAGCAGCACCAGCACCGTGCCCCGGGTGAACTCGGAGACCACCAGGAACAGCAGCGCGACCACCTGCGCCGGCGGCACCAGCGGCGCCGGCAGCCGCAGCGAGCGGAGCACCAGCCCGGTGGCCACCACGATGGTCACCGCCACCGCCACGTACAGCAGCCACACCAGGCCCGCGACGACGCCGGCCAGCGCGCTGGACGCGGTGACCACCGCCAGCCCCGCGGCCAGCGGCGTGGCCGGCACCGCCCACTCGGCCTGCCGTTCGTCCTCGCGATGCCGTCCGGTCATGTGCGGTCCAGTTCCGGGTCGCGGGCGCTGCCTGCCCGGCAGAGTGCCTCCCACACCCGGCGCATCGGCGAGTTGGGCCGGGCGATGGTCACGTGCCAGCCCATCGCGCGGAGCACCCGGGCCGCCTCCTCCGGGTCGGGCGTGTTGTCCTCGCCGGTCGCGGTCCACCGGGCCACGTCGATCAGCACCGCCAGGTTCGTCGTGCCGCGTGGCCGGAACCGGCCCAACTCGGCGGCGGACGCGGCGGTGGCCGCGCCGAGCACCGCGATCACCTCCTGGCCGATCCCCGGGTCGCGGCCGAGCACCAGATCCCGGCCGGGGGAGGGCTGCAGCGCGGCGAGCGCGTCCAGCACCACCGAGTCGCTGTGCCCGCCGTCCCCGGCGCCGCCGGCCAGCACCCGGCCGTCCTCGACGGACAGCCGCACCTGCTGGCCGTAGCGGTGCAGGTGCAGGCACACGCTCGCGGTGAAGGACACCGCCCACTCCAGGCTGGACGCCGCTCCGGTGCCCCGGTGCGCGGCCGAGCGGCGGTCCAGCAGCACCGTGGTGCCGCCCCGCCACGGCCGCTCCTCGACCCGCACCATCAGCTCGTCCTGGCGCGCGGTGGACCGCCAGTGCACCTTGCGCAGGTCGTCGCCGTGCCGGTACTGGCGGACCACGGCGTCGTCCTCGCCCTGCCCGGTGCGCAGTCGGATCGCGCCGGCGTCACCGGAGCCCAGGCCTGCGCCGCCGGGCAGCGCGGACAGCTCGACCACCTGTGGCACGACCACCAGCCGGCTGTGGCCGCCCAACTCGCGGTCGTACTCGGCCAACCCGAACGGGTCGGTCACCTTCGCGATCAGCGGGCCGACCTGATGAATGCCGCGCAACATGGGCTGCAGCGGGTAGCTGACCACGGCGTTGCCCCGGCGTGGCAGGTGGTCCACCAGGAACCGGGGCCGGCCACCCATCGCGTACGGCGCGCCGTCCTCTAGCAGCAGGCCACCGGTGGGCAACCGGCCGGTGCTGCGCACCGCCAGGCGCACCTCGGTGACCTCGCCCACCGGCACCCGGCTGGGCAGCAGTTGCCGGTCGGCGGCGAGCCCCACCCGTGCCCGGCTGGCCAGCAGCGCGGCCAGCGCGGGAAGGGCGACCAGCGCGATCGCGATGCGCAGCAGGTCGCGCTCGTTGAGCACGATGGAGCACAGCGCCGCCGCGAATCCGGCGGCGAGCAGGCACCGACCGCGGACCGTCAGCCCGCCCAGTACGGCCCGCATCTCGCTGGTTCCCCCGTTCGCGCACGCCCGCCGCGGCTGGACACCCGCATCGCGCCGCTACCTCGCTCGCCGGAAGGTGTTCAGCCACTCGCTGGTCGGGTCGGCCGCGCCCTGCGGTACCGGCACCCGCTGCACCAGCATCCGCACCAGGTCCAGCGGCGACCGGCGGGCCGCCTGCGCCTCCGCGGTCAGCACCAGCCGGTGCGCCAGGACGGGGGGAGCCACCGCCTGCACGTCGTCCGGCACCACGAAGTCCCGCCCGGCCAGCGCGGCCTGCGCCCGCGCGGCCCGCACCAGGTGCAGCGTGGACCGCGGCGAGGCGCCCAACCGCAGCTCCGGCATGCGCCGCGTGGCTGCGACCAGGTCGACGGCGTAGCGGCGCACCTCCGGCGAGATGATCACGTGCCGGACCGCGGCGACCAGCCGGCGCACCTGCTCGGCGTCGGACACCGGGCGCAGCGCCGTCAGCGGGTCCTCGCCGGCGTGCTCGTCGACCATGGCCAGCTCGGCCTGCGGGTCGGGGTAGCCGATGGACACGCGGGCGGTGAACCGGTCCCGCTGCGCCTCCGGCAGCGCGTAGGTGCCCTCCATCTCGACCGGGTTCTGCGTGGCGATCACCATGAACGGCCGGCCCAGCGGGTAGGTCTGCCCGTCCACGGTGACCTGGTGCTCCTCCATGCATTCCAGCAACGCGGACTGGGTCTTCGGGGAGGCGCGGTTGATCTCGTCGCCGACCACGATGTTGGCGAACACCGGGCCGGGACGGAACTCGAAGTCGCCGTCGTGCCGGTTGTAGATGGACACCCCGGTGATGTCGCTGGGCAGCAGGTCGGGGGTGAACTGGATGCGGCTCACCGTGCAGTCGATCGACCGGGCCAGCGCCTTGGCCAGCGAGGTCTTCCCGACCCCCGGCACGTCCTCGACCAGCAGGTGCCCTCCGGAGAGCAGGGTGACCAGCGCCGTGCGCACCACCTCGGGCTTGCCGACCAGCACGCGCTCCACGTTGGCGGCGATGCGCTGGGTGATCTCGTGCAGCTCGTCCAGCGATTCGGCCGGTCGTGCGGGCGCATGCGGCGCACCCGCGCCTCCGCTCCCACCGCGGCCGTAGGTCTGACCGGAGAGTGCGGTGGGCTGGGTGCTCGGCGTCACTCGACCTCCTGCTGCTGCTCGGTGACCGTGGCCCCGATGGCCCTGCGGGGACCGGTGCGGGCGAGCTGCCCGCCGTACGGGCGATCGTGCCGGCGGCGACCAGCGTCGCACGCAGTGTGTCAAAACTCGGCGAAGAGACCCAGCCCGTCACACGGCGCGAGCAGGTCGCGGCCTCTCCCGGGGACCCACCCGCGACGTCCCACTTTCCACCACCGCCGCTCGACGGTGCGCACCGGGGGCGGATCGGCGGCTGGTCGTTGCGCCCTTCGGGCGCGCGCCTCGGCGGGGTGTCGCGAGCGCGGAGAGTGTCGGTCCGGTATCGACGCGTACCGCCGCACCACCGCCCCCCACTCGACCCCACCGGGTCTACCAGCGTAAACGCCGGGTGAATCGGGTCAGGACGGCTGGCGTCCGCGTTGACTGTGGGGAAAAGTGGGGTACTGTGGCGGCCGGTGGGGCAAGCGGGGTCCCGCCGCCGGTCCACATCGGATCGGTGGGGAGGTGTGTGCCGTGTTCCTGGGTACGCACACCCCAAAACTTGACGACAAGGGGCGGCTCACGCTGCCGGCGAAGTTCCGGGATGCGCTTGCGGGGGGTCTCATGGTCACCAAGGGCCAGGACCACTGCCTGTACGTGTTCCCGCGGGCGGAGTTCGAGCAGTTGGCGCGCAAGGTGGCGGAGGCACCGTTCACTAACGAGGCCGTCCGCGCCTACCAGCGCTACCTGTTCGCCGGCACGGACGAGCAGCGCCCGGACGGCCAGGGCCGGATCTCGATCGCGCCGGAGCTGCGGCGCTACGCGGGGCTCGCCAAGGACTGCGTGGTGATCGGGGCGATCAACCGGCTGGAGATCTGGGACGCCGAGCGCTGGGAGTGCTACCTCGCCGAACACGAGGACAGCTACGCCAGCGCCCAGGAGGAGGTGCTGCCCGGCATCTTCTGACCAGGAGGGGTCGCGCTCGCGCCGCGAGGGAGCCGCGGCGGCGAGGACGGCGGGGCGATCCGGGTGTCGTGAGGCCTCGGTCCGCTCGGCTATCGGCCCTGGCGCAACTTCCCCGGCGCCAGGTCCGACGGGCGGGCGGGGACCTGACGGCACCCGCTCCTGGTTGGGACGCGCCAGGGCGAAGCCCCCCGGTCGTGGCGGGGCGGCCCGTCAGGAAGGTGAGACGCGCGACCACGCCCGAGCCCAGGCGGTGCGAGCGCGCCGCGCGTCAGGAGGGACACCGCCGGGCACCGGCGTCCACCACGGCAGGCGGTACGGAGAAGGGGGTGGGGCATGCCCGAGCCGCCGCGGCACGTTCCGGTCCTCGTGGATCGGGTGCTCGCGCTGTTCGCACCCGCCCTCGCCGACCGGCCGGCCGTGCTGGTGGACGCCACGCTCGGGCTCGGCGGGCACGCCGACGCGCTGCTGTCCGCGCATCCCCGGCTCACCCTGGTCGGCCTGGACCGGGACCCGCAGGCCATCGCCCTGGCCGGTGAGCGGCTCGCCCGCCACGGGAACCGGGTGCACCTGGTGCACGCCGGCTACGACCGGATGCCGGAGGTGCTCGCCGAGCTTGGCATGCCGGATGTCCAGGGCGTGCTGTTCGACCTCGGGGTGTCCTCGCTGCAACTGGACGCCGCCGAGCGGGGATTCTCCTACGCCCAGGACGCGCCGCTGGACATGCGGATGAACCCGGAAACCGGGCTGACCGCGGCGGACGTACTGAACACCTACCCGGCCGAGGAACTGACCCGGGTGCTGCGCGACTACGGCGAGGAACGGTTCGCCGCGCGGATCGCCGCCGCGGTGGTCCGCGAGCGCGACCGCGAGCCGTTCCGCACCAGCGACCGGCTGGTTCGGCTGGTCTACGAGTCGGTGCCGGCGGCCACCCGGCGCACCGGCGGCCACCCGGCCAAGCGCACCTTCCAGGCGTTGCGGATCGAGGTCAACGGCGAACTGGAGGCGCTGCGCCGGGCACTGCCGGCGGCGCTGCACGCGCTGGCCGTGGGCGGCCGGATCGTCGTGGAGTCCTACCACTCGCTGGAGGACCGCATGGTCAAGCGCGCGTTCGCGGACCTGGCCGTCTCCCGCACCCCACCGGACCTGCCAGTGGAGCTGCCCGAGCACGCCCCCCAGCTGAAGCTGCTGACCCGGGGTGCGGAGAAGGCGACCGACGCCGAGGTGGCCGCCAATCCCAGGGCCGCGTCGGTGCGGCTGCGTGCCGCCGAGCGGATCCGGAGGCCGGCGGACGCGAGGGGGGTGGTGCCGGCATGACCGCACCGGAGCGTGTCGGCGACCCGCCGGCCAGGGGACGGGTGAGCGCGCCACCGCGGGAACGGGTCAACCCGGCCCCACCCCGGCGTACCCGCGGCAGCCAGGGCGGCGGCGGTGCGCCGCGGGCCCGGTCCGCGGCCGCCGAGCCCGCGCGGCCGCGCCGCACGCCGCGCGGCGACCGCTGGCTGCGGCTGGTGCCGCGGCGGGCGTCCGCGATCGCACCCAAGGCGCCGTTCGTGATCATGGTGATGGCGGTGCTGGCCACCGGCCTGGCCGCGATCTTGTGGCTGTCCACCCAGGCGGCCACCGACTCCTACCGGCTGGAGACGGCGCGCAAGCAGACCACCGACCTGTCCTCCCGGGTGGAGCAGCTGCGGCGGGAGGTGGCCGAGATGGACTCGGCGCCCTCGCTGGCCAGGCGGGCCCAGGAACTCGGCCTGGTCCCGGCCGGCGACCCGGCCCGGTTGGTGGTGCGGCCGGACGGCACGATCACCGTGTACGGCAGTCCGACGCCGGCCAAGGCCCCGCCGGCACCCCCGCCGACCACGCAGGCCGTGCCACCACCAGCGCCGGCCCCGCCGGCGCCGACCAGCCCGGTGCCCACCACCCAGCAGCAGGGTCGAGCCGGCGGAGGCGGTGGCTGATGCCGCGCGGCCCGGCCGCCCGGCCGGCGCGTCGCCGGCCACCCACCGTGCGCCGCGACCGGCGCACCGGTACCCGCAGCCACCGCGCCCGCATCCTGATCGGCCGGCTGCTCATGGTGCTCGCCCTGCTGGTCGCCGGGGTGCGGCTGGTGCAGGTGCAGGGCTTCGAGGCCACCGCCCTGTCCACCCGCGCCGAGCAGCAGCGGACCACCACCAAGGACATTCCCGCGGAGCGCGGCTCGATCCTGGACCGCAACGGCACCCCGCTGGCGTTCAGCCAGGAGGCCCGGTCGCTGTGGGTGCTGCCCCGGCTGATGAAGAAGACCTGGACCGAAGAGGCGCGGAAGGACCCGTCCCGGGGCAACTTCGACACGCACACCGCCGAGATCGCCGCCACCATGCACCGGGTGCTCGGCGACGCGGTGAACGAGCAGGACCTGCTGGCCAAGCTGCGCGCGGACACCTCGTTCGTCTACCTCGTGGACAACGTGGACCCGGTCAAGGCCGCCCAGATCACCAAGACGTTCCCGGACGTCGGTTCCGAGTACCGGGCCATCCGCGAGTACCCGCAGGGCACCGTGGCGTCCAACATCGTCGGGCTGGCCAACTGGCGTAAGGACCAGCAGCCGCCCGGCACGCACGGCATCGCCGGCCTGGAAAGCTCGCTGGACAACGTGCTGTCGGGCAGCCCCGGCCGGATGGTGGTGGACACCGAGCAGGGCAACAACGACGTGGTCATCCCGGGCACCGAGCGCGACCTGGTGCCCGCCACGCCCGGCTCGGACGTGCAGCTCACCATCGACACCGACGTGCAGTACACCGCGCAGCACCTGATGGCCGACTACGTCCGGAAGACCGGCGCCCGTGACGGCAGCATGGTCGTCATGGACGCGCACACCGGCGAGGTGTACGCGCTGGCCAACGACACCGCCTTCGACCCGAACTCGCGCGTGGTAACCCTCAACCAGCTCGCCAACCCGGCGGTGACCACGCCGTACGAGCCCGGGTCGGTGAACAAGGTGGTCACCGCGGCCGCGGGCATCGAGTACGGGGCGGTCAAGCCGGACACCGTGATCCAGGTGCCCGGCGAGCTACCGGTCGCCGACCGGGTGATCCACGACGCGTGGCCGCACGGCACCATCAACCTGACCTTCACCGGCGTGCTGGCCCGCTCCTCGAACATCGGCACCGTGCTCACCGCGCAGAAGGTCGGGCCGGACCGGTTCGCCGACATGCTGCAGCGGCTCGGCCTCGGCCAGCGCACCGGCATCGGCCTGCCCGGGGAGAGCCCCGGTTCGGTGCCGCCGCGCAACCAGTGGTCCGGGTCGACCTTCGGCAATCTGCCGATCGGTCAGGGCCTGTCCATGACGGTGCTGCAGATGGCCGGCATGTACCAGGCGATCGCCAACGACGGGGTGCGCGTGCCGCCGCGCATCGTCCAGGCGGAGATCAGGCCGGACGGCACCCGCCAGGAGGAACCCCGACCCGCTGGGGTGCGCGTGGTCAGCCCGGACACCGCGAGGACGGTGCGGGACATGCTGCGCGCGGTCACCCAGGACGCGCCGGGCGTGGGTGAGCGGGGCACCGGCACGTCCGCGGCGCTACCCGGCTACCAGATCTCCGGCAAGACCGGCACGGCCCAGCAGGTGGACCCGAACTGCGGTTGCTACAGCGACTCCAAATACTGGATCACCTTCGCCGGCATGCTGCCCGCGGAGAACCCGCGCTTCGTGATCGGCATCATGCTGGACGCCCCGGACTACAGCCGGCCCGAGGGCCGCTCCGCCGCGCCGATCTTCCACGACATGGCCAGCTACCTCGCCCAGCGCTACCAGATCCCGGTCTCCCCGCGACCCAGCCCGATCGTCCCGCTGACCCTTCAGCCCTGATCCGGGACGCGCCGCTTACCTTTCCGCGCGGCTCAGTTCACATTGTCAGAATGCGCCCACTGGCCTTCGTGATCACTGCTACTTTTTGACCATGACGGTCCGGGTCGGCCGAAGGGGGCGCGATGAACATCAGTGACACCACCGGCAGCGCGGCGAACGCCTGGGCGGCGCAGGCCACGGCCGGCGCGTTACTTCCGGGCGTGAGCGGCATCGCCGCCGCCGCCATGGCGGGCGCACAACAGCTCGCCGGCATGGTCCGCTCCGGCGCGCTCCAAGTGGACCCGGCCCAGCTCCCCGCAGCGATCTCGGAGATCGAAGCTCTCCGCGACGAGGCGAACGAAGCGCACGCGGCGGCACGGCGTCTGGCAGAGACACCGCCGAAGTTCGGCACGAGTCCGGTGGCGCAGGTGATGTCGCAGCGGCTGGTCCGGGTGGCGTCCGACGAGCGGTACGGGGGCTCTCAAGCATGGGCATACCTGAAGTACGCGGATGCCCTGCAGGCGGTCATCGACGCGCTGAGCGAGGTCAAGAGGCGCTACGAGACCGGTGAGCAGGCCAGCGCAGATGTGTTCCGGAAGCAGGGAGCTTGATGAGACGGATGACCAAGCGAACCGGCGGGACGGCGGCGCTGGTGTGTGCCGGGCTGCTGGCTGCGGGTTGCAGCAGCAGTATCGGCGGCGAGCCCTCGGCGACTCACACGGCGGATTCCCGGACCGCGTCGTCCGCGCCAGCTACATCCGCATCGGGGTCCGCCAGCAGTTCGCTCGCCAACGTCGACCCCTGCACTCTGCTCACGCCGCAGGCGACGCAGCAACTCGGCGTGATCAAGAACGGCCACCAGCCGACAATCAAGGATCAGTCCCTGGCCGGCATCTGCGAGTGGAACACGGATAAGGCACAGATCGCGGTTGCCTTCGACTTCAAGCGCACGTATGCCGACCCGTCGATCCCCGGCGTAGATCGCTTGCAGCGCACGCAGATCGCCGGCCGTCCGGCGGTGCTTGGCGACAACCTCGGTGATGGTCACGGGTGTCTCGCGCGGGTGGAGGTCGGGACCGGCCAGGTGGTCGACGGCGATGTTGAGCCCAATCGCAGCGGTTTGATTGATTCGTGTGCGCTGTTGAGGCAGGTAATGGACCTGGTGATGGCGCAGATTCCGGCTTGAGCAGCAAGGGGGGTTCTCATGGGGTGGATCAACAGCATGAGCGACGCGGCCGTGCGTGGGGTGTTGGACGCGGAGGGCGACGGGCTGCGCGGCGGCGTGGCGAGGATGGACCCGCCCGCGTTGACCGAGACGTATCACTGGCAGGGCTTTCGGCACCGGCAGCTCTACGACATGGTGCACACCGACAACGATCCCGGTCGGGCAGGCGAGTTTGGTGAGACGTCCCGGCAGATCGGCCAGGTGATCGGCGCCCACCAGCAGCGGTTGACCAGTGCGTTGGCCAAGGCGGGGGTCTGGCAGGGCGCGGCAGCCGACCAGGCCACCGCCGCGTTACAGCCGCTGGCGAACTGGAGTCAGACGGCGGCGGCCACGTCCGGCTTCTATGCCAACCGGGTGGCGCTGCAGGCGAATGCGGCGCAGCAGGCTCGCGACGCCATGCCGGAACCCGTGGACTTCGACCCCAAGCAGGTCTTCCTGCAGAGTTTGCACAACGATCCGTTCAACGTGTTCAAGGCGGGCACCGACGTCTACGTCAAGTACAAGCAACAGCAGCAGGCCGAGGAGCAGGCTCGGCAGGTGATGTCCACATTGGAGTCCAGCTCGCGGTCGGTCGACACGAGCACTCCACAGTGGACGGTGCCGCCGGACGCGACCGCTGGTGGCCCAGCCCAGCCGGGTCAGCAGCCGCCTCCGGGGTCGCCGCCACCGCCCGGCGGCCAACCGCCGCCCGGGCCGGGAGGGTGGACTCCGCACCAGTGGGGCACGATCGACGGACCCGGCGCAGGTGGAGGTGGCACCACCACAGGGCCGAACCCCGGGGGCCGGACGTGGACTCCGCCCGGTCCGACGACGGGCACCAGCGTGGCCGCAGCCGGTCCGCCGCCGGGTAGCTGGGCGCCCCCGGTCACGAGTCCGTCGCCGACGCCGGGACCGGAGCCGATCGGGCAGCCGCCGGCCGGGTTCGGCCCGTGGTCGCCGGTATCGCCGGTTGGCGGCGAGGAATTCGGTTCCGGTGGTCGCGGCACGGGTACCGGCTTCGGTCCCGGTGGTCGCGGCACGGGAACCGGTTTCGGTCCCAACGGCCGCGAGTCCGGAACGAGCTTCGGGCCGCGGGGCAGCGCCGGCGGCGTCGAGGCGCGGCCGGGCACGCAGGGACCGGGCAGCCGCACCGGCGTCGGCTCCGGGGCGCTCGCCGCGGAGGAAGCGGCCGCCAGCCGTGGGGCTGCCGGCGCACGCGGTGCCGCCGGCGGGCCGGGCGCGATGGGCGGCACCGGCGCGGGTCGCGGCAAGGGCGGCGAGGACAAGGAACACCGCCGGCCCGCGTACCTGCTGGAGACGGACGACGTCTTCGGTGACGGTCGACGGGTGGCGCCGCCGGTCATCGGCGAGGAATTCGAATGAGCGGTCGGTGAGCCTGGACAGTGGGCTGTGGCTGGACGACCTCGAACTCGACGTGCTGTGGCATCTGGCCGGTGGTGGGCGGGTGCCGTATCCGCTGGAGATCACCTGGCACGGTGTCACCGGTTCCGAGCGGCGCGTGCTCGAACAACGGGCGCTGGCCGGCCTGCGGACGCGAGGGCTGGTCGAACGTGGGCCGCGTGGGCCACGGCCGGCACCGGAGGTCGAGGACGTCTTCGCGCTGTTGGCGCGGCCACGGTTGACCGTCGACGCGTTCCTTGGCTTGGACGACCTGGTCCGGGCGGTCGCGGCGAGTTTCGGGCGGGCGGCGGTGCTTGCGGTGCAGACGGCGGACGGTACGACGTTCCGTCGGATTCGGTCCACCAACCTGGTCGGCGAGATCGTGGGACTGTTGCCGGCGCGGCCAGCCGGTCGCGGGTATCCGGTGAGCGTGCCCGCCGAGGTCCTTGCCGAGGCCACCGATGCGGCGGGCGGTGAACCGGGACGCTTCGAGGCGTTGCTGAGCCGAGGCGGGGTGCCCGGCAACCAGGCCCGTGCATTACTGGTCGCCGCACAGGGCGCCACCGGAAGCGGCCAGTTCGGGGCGACGGCGTCGGACCGGGTGCATGGGCTGCGCCGTGCCAGCCGGGTGGTGAGCTGGTTCGACACCGAGGAGGGCCGGTTCTTCCTGAGCAACCGACGCGGCATGGACGGTCGTGTGTGGACCACCGTGGTGGGCGCTGATACCCCCAAGCTCATCCAGGCCGTGACCGAACTGGTGGCCGAGGTCGATCCGGACGCATGAGATGACCGGGCGACGCGGAGGGGTAGGACACGTCGCCCGGTCGGCTTGTGGGGTCAGGCATGCCCCGCGCGGGCACAGGCCAGTGCGACGGCGAGGTGCCCGGCGACCTCGGGGGAGAGCGTGGCCGACGGGTAGCCGTGCACGCAGAGCTGCACCTGGTTCTTGGCCGGCTCGGCGAGCACGATGATCGTGCAGTCGTCGTCGTTCTTGGCGTTGCGGCCCTTCACCATCCAGCGGTTGGGCGTCTGTCGCACCGTCTGGGCGAACGCGGAGGTGTTGCACGCCGCTTGCAAGGTCGCCTCATCGAGCACGCCCAGTAACCGAAGGGCCTGCGTGATGCCGAACCGGACCGTTCTGCCCCCGGGCCAGCTCAGCACTACCTCGTCGTTGTCAACCGCCACCTCCAGCGTGATCCGCTCGACGCGGTCGTGACAGCTCACCCCGACCGGAGCCCTCTCGGCGAACGAGGACGGTCCAGGCATCTCGAAGTTGGTCAAAGCGTCCCCTGTCATAGTCCGACTGGATCAAGAGGCTCACAGTAAGCGTCGCATCGTGCAACTCCCACAATGGTCATCCTTTCGAGGGATTCTTGTTCAGCGACGCCCGCGCTAGCTTGCTACACCGAAGGAGGATTGATCATGGCTTCTGCGCAGAGCCCCACCGTCCGTCGTCGTCGCCTGGCAGGCGAACTGCGCCGTCTACGCGAGGCGCGGCAGATGACCTGCCAGCAGGTCGGCGCGGAGCTGGACTGGTCCAAGTCGAAGGTCTCGCGAATGGAGACGGGCCACGTTCCGCTCAAGATCACGGATGTCAGGGCGATGCTGGAGCTGTACCAGGTGCCTCCAGCGGAGCGGGAAGCCCTGATCACGTTGGCCAAGGATGCCAAGCAGAAGGGCTGGTGGCACGCGTACGGCGACGCGATCCCGAACTGGTTCGAGACATTCGTCGGTTTGGAGGCCGAGGCGGCCTCGATCGACAACTTCGAGATCGACTTGCTGCCCGGACTGCTGCAAACCGAGGACTACGCCCGTGCGATGTACCAGGCCGCCCGGCCGACCGTCGCCGAAGAGGAGGTCGAGCGGCTTGTTCGGCTTCGGATGGCCCGGCAGGAGCGGATCACTGGTGAGAACCCTGTGCGGTTGTGGGCGATCGTGGACGAGGCGGCCACTCGCCGCGTCGTGGGACATGCGGGACTCATGCGCCTCCAGTTGGAGCATTTGGTCGAGATGGGCCGCCTCCCGCACGTCACGGTGCAGGTGTTGCCCTTCTCGGCGGGAGCGCACCCGGTCGTGGGTACTCCGTTCGCGATCCTCGGCTTTCCTGAGGCCGTCGACCCTGACGTTGTGTACATGGAGAGCCCGACAGGGAGCCTCTATCTGGAGGAAGCGACCGAGGTTGACTGGTATAGGCTCGCTTTTGACCATCTGAAGTCGGCAGCCCTGCCGGATCATGAATCGGCTCGCTTCCTGGCGCAGGTGGCGAAGGAGTTGTAGCCGCCGGTGAGAGGAGGCGCGGCATGTCCACAGTGGACGTGGCCCGCGCTAAGTGGCGCAAGAGTAGCCGCAGCAACAATGGGGGCAACTGCGTCGAGGTGGCGTTCGGCGGCACGGAGGTTGCGGTGCGCGACTCGAAGAATCCGGGCGGCGCGGTGTTGATCTTCGGCCGTGGACAGTGGGACGCCTTCCTGGCCGGTGTCAAGCACCGCCGAGGGTGACGCCATCCTGGTTGATCAGGATTACTCTCGGATCACCTGGATCGCTGTCGGCCTTCTTGTGGTGCGCCCACCGACCGGTGTCCATGCAGGTGAGTGGCCCCGGAGGTGGGAACGGTACCGGCGCGACGAGGGCGAGGCAGGCCGCCGGTAACCTTTCGCGACGTGCCTGCCAAGCTCGAGGGCAAGCTGGCGCCCGCCCCGCCCCGCCCGTCGGTGACTGAGCCGGTCGCCGTGACGGCGCTGGCCACCGAGCCGGGTGTCCGGGTCCGGCCCGCCGGCACCGAGGCCACGGTCAGTGGCGTGACGCTGCGTGCCCAGCACGTCCAACCGGGTGACCTGTTCGCCGCGCTGCCCGGGGCTCGCGTGCACGGCGCCGACTTCGCCGAGCGCGCGCTGACCGCCGGCGCCGTCGCGGTGCTCACCGACCCGGCCGGTGCGGAGCGCCCCGCGCTGCGCGAGCCCGGCGTCCCGGTGCTGGTGCACGACGACCCCCGCGCGGTGCTCGGCGCGCTGTCCGCCCGCATCTACGGCGAGCCGTCGGGGAAGCTGGCCGTGCTCGGGGTGACCGGCACCTCCGGCAAGACCACCACGACCTACCTGCTGGAGGCCGGGCTGCGCGCGGCGGGGAGGGTGACCGGGCTGATCGGCACGGTGGAGACCAGGATCGCCGGAGAGCGGCTGGCCAGCGCGTTCACCACGCCGGAGGCGCCGGACCTGCAGGCGCTGTTCGCGCTGATGGTCGAGCAGGGCGTCACCCACGTGCCGATGGAGGTGTCCAGCCACGCGCTCGCGCTGGGCCGGGCCGCCGGCACCCGGTTCGCGGTCGGTGCGTTCACCAACCTCTCCCAGGACCACCTGGACTTCCACCCCACGATGGAGGACTACTTCGCCGCCAAGGCGAAGCTGTTCGACGGCCGGTCCGCGACCGAGGTGGTGTGCGTGGACGGCGAGTGGGGCCCGCGGCTGGTCCGGGACGGCACGATCACCGTGTCCACCACCGGCGAGGCCACCTGGACGGCCGGCGATGTGCGGGTCGACGTGGACGGCAGCCAGGCGTTCACCGCGCACGGCCCGGACGGGGTGCGCATCCCGATCGAGATCCGGCTGCCCGGCACCTTCAACGTGACCAACGCGCTGCTGGCCACCGCCTGCCTGCACGCGGTGGGCGTACCGGCCGAGGCGATCCGGGAGGGGCTGGCCGGCGTGGACGTGCCCGGCCGGATGGAACGGGTGGACGCCGGCCAGGACTTCACCGCGGTGGTGGACTACTCGCACAAGCCGGCCGCCGTGGCGCTGGCCCTGGACGCGGTGCGCGCCCGGGCCGCCGGCCGGGTGATCGTGGTGCTCGGCTGCGGCGGTGACCGGGACGTGGCCAAGCGTCCGCTGATGGGTGAGGCCGCCGCCCGCCGTGCCGACCTGCTGGTGGTCACCGACGACAACCCGCGCAGCGAAGACCCGGCCGCCATCCGGGCCAGCATGCTGGCCGGCGCCCGCGCCGTGCCGGAAGGCGAACGCGGCGAGGTGATCGAGGTGGGTGACCGCAGGGAGGCCATCGCCGCCGCGGTGGCCAGTGCGAAACCCGGTGACGTGGTGGTGGTCGCCGGCAAGGGACACGAGACCGGCCAGGAGGTCGCAGGCGTGGTGCATCCGTTCTCCGACCGCGAGGAGCTGGAGGCGGCGATCAGAGAGACGCTCGGCGGGGTCACCCGATGATCCCTCGGACACTGGCGGAGATCGCCGAGGCGGTCGGCGGTCGGCTGCACCGCACCGACGGCACGGCGACGGTCACCGGGAGCGTGGAGTTCGACTCCCGCAAGGTCACCGAGGGCGGGCTGTTCGTCGCCATGCCCGGCGAGCGGGTGGACGGCCACGACTTCGCGGCCGCGGCCGTGGCCGCCGGAGCCGTGGGCGTGCTCGCCGCCCACGAGGTGGACGCGCCCGCGGTGATCGTGCCGCCGGTCAGCGAGGCGCACCGCCGGTCGGTCGCGCTGGCCGGGGACACCGACGGTTCCGGCGCCGCCGTGCTGGCCGGGCTGGCCGCGCTGGCCCGGAACGTGGTGGACGAGCTGACCGCGGGCGGGCTGACCGTGGTCGGGGTGACCGGGTCGTCCGGCAAGACCTCCACCAAGGACCTGATCGCCCAGGTGCTCGAGCCGATGGGGCCGACGGTGGCGCCGCCCGGGTCGTTCAACAACGAGCTGGGCCACCCGTGGACCGTGCTGCGCGCCGACGCGGCCACCCGGCACCTGGTGCTGGAGCTGTCCGCCCGCGGCCCCGGGCACATCGCCGCGCTGTGCCGCACCGCGCCGCCGCGGATCGGTGTGGTGCTCAACGTGGGCAGCGCGCACCTCGGCGAGTTCGGCTCCCGCGAGGAGATCGCGCGCACCAAGGGTGAGCTGGTCGAGGCGCTGCCGCCGGCCGAGCGGGGCGGCGTCGCGGTGCTCAACGCGGACGACGCGCTGGTGGCCGCGATGGCCGCGCGGACGTCGGCCCGGGTGGTCCGGGTCGGCCAGGATCCCAGCGCCGGCGTGCGCGCCGTCGACGTCCGGCTCGACGAGCAGGCCAGGGCGTCGTTCCGGCTGGTCACCCCGGCAGGTGAGGCGGACGTGACGCTCAGCGTGCACGGCGAGCACATGGTCGGCAACGCGCTCTCCGCCGCCGCGGTGGCGCTGGAACTGGGCGCGACCGTGGACCAGGCCGCCGAGTGGCTGTCCTCGGCCCGGCGGCGCTCCGCCCGCAGGATGGAGGTGACCACCCGGCCGGACGGGGTCACCGTGGTCAACGACGCGTACAACGCCAACCCGGAGTCCGTGCGCGCGGCGCTGAAGAGCCTGGCCACCATGGCGCGCTCCGCCGAGCAACCCCGGCGGAGCTGGGCCGTCCTCGGGGTGATGGGTGAGTTGGGCGAGGCCAGCGCCGCCGCGCACGACGAGATCGGTCGGCTGGCGGTGCGGTTGGACATCAACCGCCTGGTCGTGGTCGGTGAGCAGGCCGCGGCCATGCATCAGGGGGCGTGCCTGGAGGGGTCATGGGGAGAGGAGTCGGTGCTGGTGCCGGACGTCGATGCCGCGATCTCGCTGCTGCGCGAGGAGTTGCGTGCGGGTGACGTCGTGCTGGTGAAGGCCTCAAAGGTGGCCGAGCTGTGGCGGGTCGCCGAGGCGCTGCTGGCCGCGGCCCGGGACGGTGGCCCGGCGTGAAGAGCATCCTGATCGCCGCCGCGGTGGGGCTGGTCGTCTCCATCCTGTTCACGCCCTACCTGATCCGGGTGTTCTCCCGGCAGGGCTTCGGCCAGGAGATCCGTGAGGAGGGCCCGCAGAACCACAAGTCCAAGCGCGGCACCCCGACCATGGGCGGCGTGGCGATCCTGGTCGCCATGTGGGCCGGCTACATCGCGGTGCACGTGGACAACCGGTTCTCCGATCCCCGCGGGCCCGAACCCACCGCGTCCGGCCTGCTGGTGCTGTTCCTCACCACCGCGCTCGGCCTGGTCGGCTTCCTGGACGACTTCATCAAGATCCGCAAGCAGCGCAACCTGGGCCTGAACAAGACGGCGAAGCTGGTCGGCCAGTTCGTGGCCACGATCGCGTTCGCCATCCTGGTGCTGCGCTTCCCCAACCGGGACGGCCTGACCCCGGCGTCGGTGAACCTGTCCTTCGTCCGGGACATCACCATCGTGTCCTTCGGCGTGGTCGGCTTCGTGGTGTTCTGCTACCTGCTGGTCAGCGCCTGGTCGAACGCGGTCAACTTCACCGACGGCCTGGACGGGCTGGCCGGAGGCACCTCGGCGATGGTGCTGGCCAGCTACGTGTTCATCTCCTACTGGCAGTTCCACTACGACTGCAGCCAGCTCGCCACCGCCGGCTGTTACCAGGTGCGCGACCCGCTGGACCTGGCCGTGGTCGCGGCCGCGGCGATGGCCGGCTGCGTGGGCTTCCTGTGGTGGAACGCGGCCCCGGCGAAGATCTTCATGGGGGACACCGGCTCGCTGGCCCTCGGCGGGCTGATCGCCGGGCTGTCCATGTCGACCCGCACCGAGCTGCTGCTGGTGATCATCGGCGGGCTGTTCGTGGTGGAGTCGCTGTCCGTGGTGCTGCAGATCGCGATGTTCCGGGCCACCCGGCGGCGGCTGTTCCGGATGGCGCCCTTCCACCACCACTTCGAGCTGGCCGGCTGGGCGGAGACCACGGTGATCATCCGGTTCTGGCTGCTCGGCGGGATCTGCTGCATGTTCGGCCTCGGCCTGTTCTACAGCGACTGGCTGGGCGCCGTGGGGGGTTGATCCCATGACGAGGACAGCCGGGCTCGCCGGCCGGCGGGTACTGGTCGCCGGCGCCGGCGTGACCGGCCGGTCCGCCGCCGAGGCACTGCTCGCGCTGGGCGCCCGGGTCACCGTCACCGACGCCGCCGAGGACCGGCTCGCCTCGCTCGCCTCGGTCGGCGCCGCCGGTGCCGAGCTGGTCGCCGGGCTCGCCGCGCCACCCGACGGCACCGACCTGGTGGTGACCAGCCCCGGCTGGCGGCCGGGCAGCCCGCTGCTGGCCGCCGCGGCCGCGGCCGGCGTCGAGGTGATCGGCGAGGTGGAGCTGGCCTGGCGGATGAGCCGGGACCGGGACGACCCGCCCACCTGGCTCGCGGTGACCGGCACCAACGGCAAGACCACCACCGTCGGCATGCTCGAGTCGATCCTGCGCGCCGCCGGCCTGGACGCGGTGGCCTGCGGCAACGTCGGCCTGCCCGTGGTGGACGCGCTGCGCGCCGGGCACCGGGTGTTGGCCGTGGAGCTGTCCAGCTTCCAGCTGCACTGGTCGCCGTCGGTGCGGCCGGCCGCCGGGGCGCTGCTGAACATCGCCGAGGACCACCTGGACTGGCACGGCTCGCTGGACGCCTACGCCGCCGCCAAGGCCAGGGTGCTCACCGGCGACGTGGCCGTGGCCGGGGTGGACGATCCGATGGTCGCCACGCTGCTGGCCGCCGCGCCCGCGCCGCGCAAGGTCGGGCTGACCGCCGCCGAGCCGGCGCCCGGCCAGCTCGGCGTGGTCGGCGACCACCTGGTGGACCGCGGCTTCGCCGACGGCGTGCCGCTGGCCGAGGTCGCCGACGTGCACCCGGCCGGCCCACCCGGGGTGGCCGACGCGCTGGCCGCCGCCGCGCTGGCCCGCGCCCACGGGGTGCCGCCGGAGGCGGTCGCCGAGGGGCTGCGGGCGTTCCGGCCGGGCGCGCACCGGGCCCAGGTCGTCGGCGAGGTCGACGGGGTGCGCTACGTGGATGACTCCAAGGCGACCAACCCGCACGCCGCGGCCGCCTCGCTGCGCGGCCACCCGAGGGTGGTGTGGGTGGCCGGCGGGCTGCTCAAGGGCGCGTCGGTGGACGAGCTGGTCGCCGAGGTCGGACCCCGGCTGGCCGGGGTGGTGCTGATCGGCGCGGACCGTGACCTGATCGCGGCGGCGCTGGCGCGACACGCACCGCAGGTCCCCGTTCGAGTGGTGACCGCGGGAGACGATGGGGCCATGGACCAGGTGGTACGGGAGGCCGCCGCCGTGGCCGCGCCGGGCGACGTCGTGCTGCTCGCCCCCGCCGCGGCCTCGATGGACATGTTCACCGACTACGCCCACCGCGGCCGCGCGTTCGCCGAGGCGGTCGCCCGGCTGCGCGCCGCGCGGGACGCGTCGAGAACGTCCACCGGTGCGACATGACCAGCGCCGGGCAGGCCAACCGGGTGGCCGCGCTGCGGGCCGCGTGGACCGCGTGGCTCGCCCGCCCGCTGACCTCCTTCCACCTGGTGCTCGCGGTGTTCGGGCTGCTCACCGCGATCGGCCTGGTGATGGTGCTGTCCGCGTCGTCGGTCGAGTCGTACTCGCTGGTCCAGTCCTCGTACTGGATGTTCAAGAAGCAGCTCATCTACACCGGCGTCGGGCTGGTGCTGTTCTGGATCGGCCTGCGGGTGCCGCTGCGCGCGCTGCGCCGGCTGTCCGGGCCGGCCGTGCTGCTGTCCGTGCTGCTGCTGGCCCTGGTGCTCACCCCGCTCGGACACAAGGTGAACGGGGCCCGCGCGTGGTTCGTGCTCGGCGGGATGTCGTTCCAGCCGGTCGAGCCGGCCAAGCTGGCGCTCGCGCTGTGGGGCGCGCACGTGCTGGTCACCAAGCGGGCGCTGCTGCGCCAGTACCGGCACCTGCTGGTGCCCGTGGTGCCGGTGGCGCTGGTGATGTTCGCGCTGGTCATGCTGGAACCCGATCTGGGCAGCACGGTGACCCTCGGCGTGGTGCTGATCGGGTTGCTGTGGTTCGTCGGCGCGCCGATGCGGCTGTTCGCCGCCCTCGCCGCGGGCGGTCTCGCGGGCGTCGGGCTGCTGGCGGTGGGCGCGAGCTACCGGCTGGCCCGGGTGGCCTCGTTCCTCAACCCGGAGTCCGATCCCAGCGGCGCCGCCTACCAGGCCAGGCAGGCCCTGTACGCGCTGGCCGACGGCGGGCTGCTGGGCAAGGGCCTCGGCCAGGGCGCCTCGAAGTGGTTCTACCTGCCCAACGTCTACAACGACTTCATCTTCGCGCTGATCGGCGAGGAGTTGGGGTTCCTCGGCTGCGCGGTGGTGCTGGGCCTGTTCGCCACGCTGGCCGTGGTGGGCATGCGGATCGCCGCCCGCAATACCGACCCGTGGATCAGGCTGGTGGCCGCCACGCTGACCACCTGGCTGGTGGCCCAGGCGGCGATCAACATCGGCTACGTGATCGGCATGCTGCCCATCACCGGGATCACCCTGCCGCTGATCTCCTGGGGAGGGACCTCGGTGGTGACCACGATGCTGGTGTTCGGCATCCTTGCCAACTGTGCGCGGCACGAGCCGGAGGCGGTGGCGACGCTGCGGAACTCCGGCGAGGGCCGGCTCGGCCGGCTGTTGCGGCTGCCGGTGCCGGACCCGTACCGTCCCCCGGCCAGGCGGCGGCCGGCCCGGCCGTCCACGCCGCCGAAACGCGCCGGCCGGCCAACCGGCGCGGTCCGTGGCGGGGCCGCGCACCTGGCCGACGACCGGCGCCGGACGCGCCGGGCGGCGTCGACGAAGCAGCAGCGGCGCCGGGCCGCGGACCGCACCGCCCCGCGCCGGACCAGCCATGGACGTTGACGGGGAGCGGGTCGGAGTCGAAGGAGGAAGTCGTTGAGCGGGCAGGACCGTGTCCCACGGGTTGGTGGTCCGTGCGTGGTGGTCGCCGGCGGCGGCACCGCGGGACACATCGAACCGGCACTGGCACTCGCCGACGCGGTGCGCCGGCTGCGACCCGACGCGCGCGTGGTGGCGCTGGGCACCGAACGCGGGCTGGAGAAGACGCTGGTGCCGGCGCGGGGCTACCCGCTGGAGCTGATCCCGCCGGTGCCGATGCCCCGCAAGCCCACCACGGACCTGCTGAAGCTGCCGCTGAAGGTGCGCGACGCCGTCAAGCGGACGCGGGACGTGCTGGACCGGGTCGGCGCGGACGTGGTGGTCGGCTTCGGCGGCTACGTCGCGCTGCCCGCCTACCTGGCCGCCCGCGGCCGGGTGCCGATCGTGGTGCACGAGGCAAACGCCCGCGCCGGGCTGGCCAACAAGGTCGGCGCCCGGTTCGCCGAGCGGGTGGCCGCCGCGGTGCCCGGCTCCGGGCTGGCCGACGCCGAGGTGATCGGCATCCCGCTCCGGGAGTCGATCATCAACCTGGACCGGTCGGCGCTGCGCGCGCAGGCGCGGGCGCACTTCGGGCTGCACCCGACCGCGCCGACGCTGCTGGTGTTCGGCGGCTCGCAGGGCGCGCGCACGCTGAACAACGCCGCCTCCGCCGCGGCCGGCGCGTTCGCCCAGGCCGGGATCGGCGTGCTGCACGCGCACGGCCCGCGCAACACCGTCGCCGTGCAGTCCGTGCCGGGTGCCCCGCCGTACGTCACCGTGCCCTACCTGGAGCGGATGGACCTGGCCTACGCCGCCGCGGACGCGGTGCTGTGCCGGTGCGGCGCGATGACCGTGGCCGAGGTCTCCGCGGTCGGCCTGCCCGCGGTGTACGTGCCGCTGCCGCACGGCAACGGCGAGCAGGCGCTCAACGCCGAGCCGGTGGTCCGCGCCGGCGGCGCGCTGCTGGTGCCGGACGAGGAGATGACCGCGCAGAAGGTGATCGACACGGTCATCCCGATGCTGCGCGACCCGCACCGGCTGGCCGGGATGAGCGCGGCCGCCCGCGGCAGCGGGCACCGGGAGGCCGGCGACGTGCTGGCCAGAACCGTGCTGGAGGTGGTGCGCAAGTGAGCACGACTCGGCCCGCCCATCCCGCATCCAGCGGGCTCGATGGGGGTTTCGGGGACGCGCAAACCCCCGTTCAGCCCGCTGAACGCGGGTCGGGGGAGGAGGTGCTGGCCAGGGTGCACCTGGTCGGCATCGGCGGCGCCGGGATGAGCGGCATCGCCCGCATCCTGCTCGCCAGGGGCGACGCGGTGTCCGGGTCGGACGCCAAGGACTCCCGCACCGTGCTCGCGCTGCGGGCGCAGGGCGCGCGGATCGCCGTCGGCCACGACGCCGCCAACCTGGACCTGCTCGACGGCGGCCCGACCGCCGTGGTGGTGTCCAGCGCGATCCGGGCCGCCAACCCGGAGCTGGCCGAGGCGCGGCGCCGCGGTATCCCGGTGCTGCACCGGTCCGAGGCGCTGGCCGGGCTGATGGTCGGGCACCGGGTGGCGTGCGTCGCCGGCACCCACGGCAAGACGTCGACCACCTCGATGCTCACCGTCGCGCTGCAGCACTGCGGCCTGGACCCGTCGTTCGCGATCGGCGGCGACCTCAACGAGTCCGGCGCCAACGCGCACCACGGCAGCGGCGGCCTGTTCGTCGCCGAGGCCGACGAGAGCGACGGCTCCTTCCTCGCCTTCACGCCCTCGGTGGCGGTGGTGACCAACGTGGAGGCCGACCACCTGGACCACCACGGCACGGTGGACGCCTACGTCGCGGTGTTCGACGCGTTCGTGACGCGGATCGGACCGGGTGGGGTGCTGGTGGCGTGCGCCGACGACCCGGGCTCGGCGGCGCTGGCCGACCGCGCCGAGGCGGCCGGCGTCCGGGTGCGCCGGTACGGGTTCACCGCGACCGGCTCGGGCGACGCCACGCTGCGGGATTTCCGCGCGGTCAGCGGGGACGGCGAGGCGAGTGCCGGCGGCGAGGTGGACGTCACCCTCGACGGCCGCACCGTGCGGCTGCGCGTGTCGGTGCCGGGCGAGCACATGGCGCTGGACGCGGCGGCCGCGCTGCTGGCCGGGGTCGAGCTCGGCGCCCCGGTGGACGGCATGCTGGCCGGGCTGGCCGCGTTCGGCGGGGTGCGGCGGCGGTTCGAGTTCCGCGGCCGGGCCGCCGGGGTGCGGGTGTACGACGACTACGCGCACAACCCGACCAAGGTCACCGCGCAGTTGCGGGCCAGCCGGCTGGTCGCCGGGGACGGCCGGCTGGTCGTCGTCTTCCAGCCGCACCTGTACTCCCGCACCCGGGACTTCGCCGCCGAGTTCGGCCGGGCGCTCGGCCTGGCCGACGAGGTGGTGGTGCTGGACGTGTACGGCGCGCGGGAGGAGCCCATCCCCGGGGTGAGCGGCGCCCTGGTCGCCGAGGCGGTGCCGCTACCCGCCGAGCGGGTGCACCACGAGCCGTCCTTCGACCGGGTGCCCGCCCTGGTCGCCGGCCTGGCCCAGCCCGGCGACCTGGTGATCACCATGGGTGCCGGCGACGTGACCCTGCTCGGCCCGGAGATCCTTGCCGCGCTGGAGCGGATCGCCGAGCAGTCCGGGGAGCCAACCGACCCGTGACCCGACCGTCCCGTGCCGGCGAGGCCGCCAGAACCACCCGCCGCACCCCGCGCACCGGCGGATACGGCAGCCATCCGGCGCGTGCCCGGCGGACCGGGCGGCCGGTGCGGCGCCCGTCCCGCCAGCGGATCCTGTTCCGCCGCTGGATGGTGCTGCTCACCGCGCTGGCACTGGTCGGCCTCGGCTACGGGGTCACCTTCACCCCGCTGCTCGGGGTGCGGCACGTCGACGTCGTCGGCACCATGGGCGTCACCCCGGACCAGGTGCGGGCGGCCGCGGCGATTCCGCCGGGCAGCCCGATGCTGCGGCTGGACCTGCGCGGCATCCGCGACCGGGTGGCCGCGCTGCCCCGGGTGGCGGCCGTGCAGGTGGACCGCTCCTGGCCGGCCACCGTGTCGGTGCGGATCGTCGAGCGCAGCCCGGTCGGGTTGATCCGCGCGGAGGACGGCCTGCACCTGGTGGACCGCACCGGCACCGACTACGCGACCGTGGCCGACCCGCCGCCCGGCGTCCCCGAACTCAGGCTGCGGCGGGCCGATCCCCACGACCGGTTGACCACCGCGATGGTGGGGGTGCTGGCCGCGCTGCCGGACCGGCTGCGGGCCGAGGTGCTGTCGGTGTCCGCCGGCTCGCCGGGCAGCGTCCGGCTGAGCCTGTCCGGGGGCCGCGAGGTGCGCTGGGGCGGCGTGGAGTCCTCGGCGCGCAAGGCGGCCGTGTTGCAGGCCCTGCTCACCCGGGACGGTCAGGTCTACGACGTGTCCAGCCCGGAACTGCCCACGGTGTCCTGACGGCTTCAGCTCACGGGTTCCGCGCGGCCCTCGCCGTCCGGGGCGCCCGCGGCCCGGTTGATCAGGTCGAGCAGGTAGCCGGTGACCAACGCGGGGTGCTCCAGCAGCACCGCGTGGCCGGCGTTGGGGACGACCACCAGGTCGGCACCGGGCACCGCCTCGGCGATGACCCTGCTGTGCTCGGGCGAGGTGATCAGGTCGTTGGCGGCCGCCAGTACCAGGGTCTCCACCCGGCGCAGCACCGGCAGCGCCGCGAACGCGTTCAGGCCGGCGAACCGCGGCAGCAGGTCCACGACCACGTCCAGCGGGGTGGCGTGGATCATGTCCGCGAGGAAGGCGACCAGCGCCCTTGGCACGTCCGAGGCGAACGAGCAGCGGCGGGACAGCAGCAGGGTGAGCTCCCGCACCGCGGGCGAGCTGCGGGGCAGCGCCGGCAGCCGGGCGACCGCCGAGATCACCCGCAGCGCCGCCCAGTTCACGGCGGTGGCCGCCTGCGGGGGCAGCCCCAGGCTGGCGTTCACCGGCCCGGCCGAGGTGGCCAGCAGCGCCACCCCGGTCACCCGGCGGCCGAACAGCTCGGGGTGGGCCGCGGCCAGCGTCAGGATCGCCATGCCGCCCATGGAATGGCCGGCCAGCACCACCGGGCCCTTCGGCGCGGTGCGCTCCAGCACCGTGAACAGGTCCCGGCCGAGCATCTCGATCGTGGTGCCGCCGGACCGGGCCCGCTCGGAGCGCCCGTGGCCGCGGTGGTCCCAGGTCACCACGCGGGCCTCGCGGGCGAGCGCGGCCCGCTGGAAGTACCAGCTTTCGGCGTTGAGCGCGTAGCCGTGGCAGAGCACCACGGTGACCGGTGCGTTCGGCGGCCCGTCGATCTCGACGTGCAGCCGCACACCGTCCTCGGCGGTCACCACCGTGGTCTCGTGACGGGCCCGGCCGCGTAGCGGTACCGCCGCGTTCTCGCCGGCCACGGCTGCCGGGCCGCGCGACCGGTCCCGGGCCAGGCCCACGGTGGCCAGCCGCAGCGCGGTCCTGGTCACCGTGAGCCCGGCCGAGACCGCCAGCCCGAGCAGCGAGGCTCGCGGCCGCGCGGTCGCGCGGTGGCGACCGCTCTCGGGGCGGGGGTGGGACGGTCGGGTCATGGCGGTGTCGCCTCGGCGGGTCGGGCGGGTGGCGGGTTTACCGGGTCGTCGGGGGACGCTCGCGGGACGTGCTCAGCGCCCGGCGCCTGCGGCGGCCGGAACCGGCGCGCCCGCCCGGCTGCTCCGCACGGCGGTGCCGTCGGGGAGCAGTTCGCCGCCGTCGTCGAACAGCACCACCTTGTTGCACAGGAGGTACCAGCCCTGCTCAGGGTGCAGGGCCACGATCCGGGCCGCGTCTCGGTTCGGCGAGTCCGCTCCCGGGCACGGAGGCCAGTGGTCACACATGGTCGGGACTCCTCGTTACCTTTGCCTCGGGTGACGTGCGGGCGAACGTCACAACCCAAGAGTGCTCGTCGGCACCCATCCCGACGACGGAGAAACTACGTACTTGGGTACCTAAGTCCCGGACCTCAGTACCTGTCCTTGGACTCGGCTGGTCATCTCAGCGTCATCAGTCGTGCACCCGCCGTCGCGAGGTACGGGACCATGAACACTTCTCCGATACGCCCGACTACCCTTCCTGGTACGCGGCGTCATGGTTTGGGGCGGAGCTCGGCGCCGGCGTCCCCATCCGTCCCGGTCGCGATGTGTCCGCGAGATGTCAGGGTGCGGTGGGTGCTCGTTGGAGATGGTGCGCAGGACCTGCGGACGGTCCGGGCGGCGGATGCTTACTGGTGCGCTCCAGCACCGGGTGACCAGGCACGTCACGGTTGCGGAACACGTGTCCGCACGCACGGCGTGGCTGCTGGACCCGGTCGCCGGCGATGCATACCGTCCAGCAGCGACGCAAGGGGTTGACGGGGCTCTGAACCTGATGTTGGGGTTGAGGGCTTGGTCGAGGTCCCCACGAGTGCGGCGGGGGATCGAACGCCCTGACACCGCAGCACGAGAGCAGGAGCCACGATCAGGAAGGCGGATCCGATGACGCCCCCGCACAACTACCTCGCGGTGATAAAGGTCGTCGGCATCGGCGGCGGCGGGGTCAACGCCGTCAACCGCATGATCGAGGTCGGGCTCAAGGGCGTCGAGTTCATCGCGGTGAACACCGACGCCCAGGCGCTGCTGATGTCCGACGCCGACGTCAAGCTGGACATCGGTCGCGAGCTGACCAGGGGTCTCGGCGCCGGCGCCAACCCCGAGGTGGGCCGCAAGGCGGCCGACGACCACCGCGAGGAGATCGAGGAGGTCCTCAAGGGCGCCGACATGGTGTTCGTCACCGCCGGTGAGGGCGGTGGCACCGGCACCGGCGGCGCGCCGGTGGTCGCCTCGATCGCGCGCAAGCTCGGCGCGCTGACCATCGGCGTGGTCACCCGGCCGTTCTCCTTCGAGGGCAAGCGCCGCGCCAAGCAGGCCGAGGACGGCATCACCGAGCTGCGCAACGAGTGCGACACCCTGATCGTGATCCCCAACGACCGGCTGCTGCAGCTCGGCGACATCGGGGTCTCGCTGATGGACGCGTTCCGATCGGCGGACGAGGTGCTGCTCTCCGGTGTCCAGGGCATCACCGACCTGATCACCACGCCCGGTCTGATCAACCTGGACTTCGCCGACGTGAAGAGCGTCATGTCCGGCGCGGGCAGCGCGCTGATGGGCATCGGCTCGGCGCGCGGTGAGGGGCGCGCGGTGCAGGCCGCCCAGAAGGCCATCAACTCGCCGCTGCTGGAGGCCTCCATGGAGGGCGCGCACGGCGTGCTGCTGTCCATCGCCGGCGGCTCCGACCTGGGGCTGTTCGAGATCAACGAGTCGGCGTCCCTGGTGCAGGAGTCCGCCCACCCGGACGCCAACATCATCTTCGGTACGGTGATCGACGACTCGCTCGGCGACGAGGTCCGGGTCACCGTGATCGCCGCCGGGTTCGACGGCGGGAACCCCACGCACAAGAAGCTCGATCCGACCGCGGTCACCTCCCGGGGCGCCGTCGCCCCCGGTCAGGCCGGCCAGCTCGGCGGCTCCTCCGGGGACACGGAGTCCGCCGGGTCGGCCGAGCCGGCGCAGCAGGAGCAGCGCGGCCTGCCCACCGGCACCCAGCCGGTCGGCTCCGGCGGGTCGGGCACCGGTGCCACGCCGTCCTACCCGCGTACCCCGCCCGCGGCTCAGCGCCCCAGCGGGAGTTCGCTGCCGGGGCGGTCCGTTCCGGTGGACGACGATCCCGACGACGACGTCGACATCCCGCCGTTCATGCGCCGATAGAGTGCTTCCGTGCGCATCCGTCGCATCGTCACCACCCGGGAGGGCGGCCGGTCCGTCGCGCCGTACGACTCGTTCAACCTCGGCGACCGGGTCGGCGACGACCCGGACGCGGTGGCGGCCAACCGCCGCAGGCTGACCCGCGAACTCGGCCTCGCTGACGACCGGCTGGCGTGGATGGAGCAGGTGCACGGCCGCACCGTGGCCGTGCTCGACGCGCCGACTCCCGAACCGGTGGAGGCCACCGACGCGCTGGTCACCGCCGTGCCCGGGCTGGCGCTCGCGGTGCAGGTCGCGGACTGCGTTCCGGTGCTGCTGGCCGACCCGGAGGCCGGCGTGGTCGCCGCGGTGCACGCTGGCCGGGTCGGCGCCCGGGTCGGGGTGCTACCGGCGGCGCTGGACGCGATGCGCGCCGCGGGCGCGCGGATCGACCGGGTCGAGGCGCTGCTCGGGCCATCGGTGTGCGGCGCCTGCTACGAGGTGCCCGCCGAGATGCAGGCCGACGTCGAGGCACACCTGCCGGGCAGCGCCTGCAAGACCCGGTCCGGAACACCAGGGCTGGACCTGCGCGCGGGGCTGTGGCAGCAGCTCACCGAGGCCGGGGTGGCCCGGATCGGCGTCGACCCCCGGTGCACCGTGGAGGACCGCACCCTGTTCAGTCACCGCAGGGAGGGCACCACTGGGCGATTCGCCGCGATCACCTGGGCCGAACCCGAGCCGGAGGTGGACCCGGCCGGGGGGAGTGCCCGGTGAGCGCCGCCGAGGTCACCGGCGAGCGCCGCGCCGAACTGGCCGAGGCGCTGCACGCGGTGCGGGAGCGGATCGACGCTGCCTGCGCCTCCGCCGGGCGGGATCCGTCCGGGGTTCGGATGATCGCGGTGACCAAGACCTTTCCCGCCACCGACGTGGCCATGCTCACCGACCTCGGGCTGACCGACTTCGGGGAGAACCGCGACCAGGAGGCCCGGCGCAAGGTCGAGGAACTGGCCGGGTTGCGCCCGGACGCGGCCGCCCGCTGGCACATGGTCGGCCGGTTGCAGCGCAACAAGGCCCGGTCGGTGGTGCGCTGGGCGGCGGAGGTCCAGTCGGTGGACTCGCCCCGGCTGGCCGACGCGCTGGCCCGCGCGGTGGCCTCGGCCAGGGACGCCGGTGAGCGCGCCGGTCCGCTGGACGTGCTCGTGCAGGCCAGCCTGGACGCCGACCCCGGCCGGGGCGGCTGCCCGCTGCCCGAACTGCCCGCGCTGGCCGACACCGTCGCCGCGTCGGGTGAACTCGCCCTGCGTGGGGTGATGCTTGTCGCACCCATGGAGATGGATCCCGGCGCCGCTTTCGACGTCCTATCCAGGGCGTGGCAACGCATCCGCCGGGACCACCCGGAGGCCACCGAGTTGTCCGCGGGGATGAGCGGCGACATGGAGGCCGCCATCCGGCACGGCTCGACCTGCGTGCGTGTCGGAACCGCGCTGCTCGGCGGCCGGCGGATAGCCTCGCCGTAGCCGTATGCGGAGCCGGAGCGTGGGGTGGACGCTCCCGGCCCGGGGGGAGTCGCGAGGGAAGGGCTGGCAATGAGCGGGCTGCAGAAGCTGAAGGCCTACTTCGGGATGGTTCCGGCCGAGGACGAGTTCGACGACCCCGCATACGACTACGACGGGGAGGCCGACGACTACCCGCCGTACGGCAACCGGGGTGGACGGCGCCGGGTCGGCTACCGCGCCGACCTGGAGGACGTTGACGACTACGACGGCGCCCGCGGCCGTGGCCGGCGCGGCTGGAGCACGGAGAACCCGGTGCGAGGTGCGCTCGCCGTGGACACCCAGCGCGAGCCGGCCGCCCGGACCCGCCCCGCGGCGGAGGCCGGCGGCTATCCCGTGGGGAGAATCACCACCCTGCACCCTCGGAGTTTCAACGAGGCCAGGACCATCGGCGAGCACTATCGTGAGGGCACGCCGGTGATCATCAACCTGACCGACATGGAGGATGCCGACGCCAGACGACTGGTCGACTTCGCCGCAGGACTCGCCTTCGCGTTGCGGGGCGACATCGACCGGGTGACGAACAAGGTGTTCTTGCTCTCACCACCCAATGTCGACGTCACGGCGGAGGACAAGCGCCGGATCGCGGAGGGCGGGTTCTTCGCACGGGACTGAGTAGTGGCAGAGTTGTGCCCGTGGAAGCGGTCCTGTTCGTGGTGTACTACCTGCTCTTCTTCTTCTGGCTGCTGCTCACAGCCAGAGTGGTCGTCGAACTCGTCCGGGCGTTCGCCAGGGAGTGGCGTCCGACCGGAGGGGTTGCGGTGACGCTGGAGACCATCTACACAGTGACCGACCCACCCGTCCGGCTAGCCCGCCGGCTGATACCGGTCGTCCGGATCGGGGGCGTCGGACTGGACCTGTCCATTATGGTGCTGTTGCTGGTCGTGTTCATCCTGATGCGACTGGCGTATCCCGGGTGACGGGGACCCGGGTACCGCAGCCTGGAGTGCGTGAGGTGATCTGATGCCGTTGACCCCCGCTGACGTTCATAACGTCGCCTTTAGCAAGCCTCCCATCGGGAAGCGGGGCTACAACGAGGACGAGGTCGACGCCTTCCTCGACCTGGTTGAGGCCGAGCTGGCTCGACTGATCGAGGAGAACAACGACCTGCGTCAGCAGGTCGAGCAGCTCGATCAGCAGCTCGAGAGTGCGCGCGCGGACCTCGACGAGCGGGGCACCGCAACCTCCACCGCGCTCCCCACCCGCGGTGTGGACGAGCCGTCCCGGCGACTGGCCCCGGTACCCCCGCCCTCGGCGATGGAGCAGACCACACCGGGCGGCAGCGGTGACCACCATGTGCAGGCCGCGAAGGTGCTCGGCCTGGCCCAGGAGATGGCCGACCGGCTGACCGGCGAGGCCAAGGCCGAGGCCGACAGCATGCTCGCCGAGGCCCGCACCAAGTCCGAGCAGCTTCTTTCGGACGCCAGGGCCAAGGCCGACTCCATGGTCAACGACGCCCGCACCCGCGCGGAGACCATGCTCAGCGACGCCAGGACCCGCGCCGAGACGCTGGAGCGCCAGGCGCGCGAGAAGGCCACGGCGCTGGAGCGGGACGCCCAGCGCAAGCACGCCGAGGTCATGGGCAACATCTCCCAGGAGAAGAACGCGCTCGAGAAGAAGATCGAAGAGCTGCGCACGTTCGAGCGCGAGTACCGCACCCGGCTCAAGACGTACCTGGAGTCCCAGCTTCGCGAGTTGGGTGACCGCGGGTCCGCCGCTCCGTCCGAGACCCGCAGCGGTCAGCAGGGCTACTCCTTTGGCGCACGCGCCGAGGCCGGCTGATCCCTGCCGGTCGCACCCTGACCCGGTCGTGCGCGGCGGCCGCACGACCGACCAGGTGGGGTGTTAACCGGTGCTGTACGCGGTCCTGCTGGTGGTGCTGGCGGCCTTTGGGCTGCTGGTCACCGCGCTGGTCAGCACGCACACGCTGTGGGCGTGGCTCTCCGTCGCGCTGAGCGCGGTCGCGGCCGCGCTGCTGGTCGCCGACTGGTGGCTACGCCGCCGCGCGAGCGCTGCCGCACGCGTCCAGGAGGCTGACGGCACCGTCGTCATCCCGGAAGACTCTCCTACCGAGGGGGCGGAGAGTACCGCCGAGCGGGTTACGGACACCAGTGGGGTGGGCACCGGCGACACCGCCGAGGGCGATTCCGGCGAGCCGCTCGGCGCAACCAGCGGTCCGCCCGGCGATTCGTCGGCGCCCGACGTCCCGCCGCCGGAGGACGAGCCGGCGGTGGAGGACACGGACGCGGCGGACATCCTCATCGTCGCCGACCTCACCGACGAGGTGCGGGTGATCGACGAGCGCCCGCGGTACCACCTACCGTCCTGCGACTGGCTGGCCGACCGGCCGACCATCCCGCTGCCGGTGCGCGAGGCCCGCCAACTCGGCTTCACCCCGTGTGCGCGGTGCTCCCCGGACCGGTCCCTCGCCGCGGCGCACCGGCGTACCCGGCAGGGGTAACCGGCGGAACCGGTTTGCGGTCACCGGCTACCCTTGGTGGTGCGAAAGGCGTTGATCCGGCCATCACCGGGGAGCCTCCGGAAGAACGGGCGGGCCCACCCGCCTCAGTAGAACCGGACGGGTCCGGCCCGTCACAGCCGGTGACGAGTGGTCGCCGTGGGCGCCGTAGGCCCGTGGCGGCAAGCGGGGTGGTACCGCGGGACGCCGGATGGTCTCCGGTGTGTCGTCCCCGCGTGGGTCCCGTCCCCGGGACCCGTGCGCAGGCAGGACGAACCGCGAGGAGCACCACCCCATGGCCTATCCGAAGGTCCAGAGCGGCAGCGACACCGAGGGCGTGCCGGCGCAGCCGTCCTTCCCCGCGCTCGAACTCGAGGTGCTGCGCTACTGGGAGGCGGACCGCACCTTCCCGGCCAGCGTCGAGGCCCGGCCGGCCGGGGAGAACGGCGCCAACGAGTTCGTCTTCTACGACGGCCCGCCGTTCGCCAACGGCCTGCCGCACTACGGGCACCTGCTCACCGGCTACGTCAAGGACGTGGTGCCGCGCTACCAGACCATGCGCGGCCGCCGGGTGGAGCGCCGGTTCGGCTGGGACTGTCACGGCCTGCCCGCCGAGGTGGAGGCGGAGAAGCAGCTCGGCATCTCGCACAAGTCCGAGATCGAGAAGATGGGCGTGGCGGCGTTCAACGACGCCTGCCGCGCCTCGGTGCTGCGCTACACCCGGGACTGGCAGGAGTACGTCACCCGGCAGGCCCGCTGGGTGGACTTCGACCACGACTACAAGACGCTCGACCTGGACTACATGGAGAGCGTCATGTGGGCCTTCAAGACCCTGTGGGACAAGGGTCTGATCTACGAGGGCTTCCGGGTGCTCTGGTACTGCTGGCGCTGCGAGACGCCGCTGTCCAACACCGAGACCCGGATGGACGACGTGTACCGGGACCGGCAGGACCCGGCGGTCACCGTGGGCCTGCGGATGGAGACCGGCGAGCTGGCGCTGATCTGGACCACGACGCCGTGGACGCTGCCGTCCAACCTCGCGATCGCGGTGCACCCGGACGTCGACTACGTCACCGTCGAGCACGGCGGCGAGCGCTACCTGCTCGCCGAGGCCCGGCTCGCCGCGTACGCCCGCGAGCTCGGCGAGGACGCCGCGGACCACGTGGTCGCCCGGTACAAGGGCAGCGACCTGCTCGGCCGCCGCTACACCCCGCCGTTCGACTTCTTCCTCGGCCGGCGGAACGCGCACCAGGTGCTCGCCGCGGACTACGTGACCACCGAGGACGGCACCGGCATCGTGCACATCGCCCCCGCCTATGGTGAGGAGGACAAGGTCGTCACCGACGCGGCCGGGATCGACCCGGTGACGCCGGTGAACGCGCGCGGCGAGTTCGGCCCCGAGGTGGCGCCGTACGAGGGGCTGCAGGTCTTCGAGGCGAACAAGCCGATCATCCGGGACCTCAAGGCGGCGGGCGTGCTGCTGCGGCACGAGACGTACGACCACGCCTACCCGCACTGCTGGCGGTGCGACAGCCCGCTGATCCAGCGGGCGGTGTCGTCCTGGTTCGTCGCGGTGACCAAGTTCCGCGACCGGATGGTCGAGCTGAACCAGCAGATCAACTGGGTGCCCGGGCATATCCGGGACGGCCAGTTCGGCAAGTGGCTGGAGAACGCCCGGGACTGGTCGATCTCCCGGAACCGGTTCTGGGGCTCGCCGATCCCGGTGTGGGTCTCCGACGACCCGAACTACCCGCGGGTGGACGTGTACGGCTCGCTGGACGAGCTGGAGCGGGACTTCGGGGTGCGCCCGGCCGACCTGCACCGCCCGTTCGTGGACGAGCTGACCCGGCCCAACCCGGACGACCCGACGGGGAAGTCGACCATGCGCCGGGTGCCCGAGGTGCTGGACTGCTGGTTCGAGTCCGGCTCGATGCCGTTCGCCCAGGTGCACTACCCGTTCGAGAACGCCGACTGGTTCGAGTACCACTACCCGGGCGACTTCATCGTCGAGTACAACGGGCAGACCCGCGGCTGGTTCTACACGCTGCACGTGCTGGCGACCGCGCTGTTCGACCGGCCGGCGTTCCGCAACTGCGTGGCGCACGGCATCGTGCTCGGCGACGACGGGCAGAAGATGTCCAAGTCGCGGCGCAACTACCCGGACGTCAACGAGGTGTTCGCCCGGGACGGTTCGGACGCGATGCGCTGGTTCCTGATGGCGAGCCCCATCCTGCGTGGCGGCGACCTGGTGGTCACCGAGCGCGGCATCCGGGACGCGGTGCGCCAGGCCGTGCTGCCGCTGTGGAACTCGTGGTACTTCCTCGCGCTCTACGCCAACGCGGAGGGCGTGGAGGGTCGCTGGCGCACCGACTCGGAGCACGTGCTCGACCGGTACGTGCTGGCCAAGACGCACGACCTGGTCGCCGCGGTCACCGAGGCGCTGGATGGCTACGACCTGTCCGGCGCGTGCGCGGTGGTCCGGGACTACCTGGAGGTGCTGACCAACTGGTACGTGCGCCGCTCCCGGGACCGGTTCTGGGCCGGGGACCGGGACGCGATCGACACCCTGCACACCGTGCTCGAGGTGGTCTGCCGGGTGGCCGCGCCGCTGCTCCCGCTGACCACCGAGAACGTCTGGCGCGGGCTCACCGGCGGCAGGTCCGTGCACCTGACGGACTGGCCGTCGGTGGCCGACCTGCCGGCGGACGACGCGCTGGTCTCGGCCATGGACGAGGTGCGCCGGGTCTGCTCGGCCGCGCTGTCCCTGCGCAAGGCGAACAAGCTGCGGGTGCGGCTGCCGCTGGCGAAGCTCGTCGTGGCCACCCCGGACGCGGCCGCGCTGGAGCCGTTTACCGCGCTGGTGCGCGACGAGGTGAACGTCAAGGAGGTCGAGCTGACCACGGACGTCGCCGCGCACGGCCACTTCCAGGTCGCGGTCAACGCGCGGGCGGTCGGGCCGCGGCTGGGTCCGGACACCCAGAAGGTGATCCGGGCGGTGAAGGCCGGCGAGTGGACGCTGGGCGCGGACGACACCGTGGTGGCCGCCGGGATCGAGTTGTTCCCCGAGGAGTACGAGCGGCGGCTGGTGGCCACTGACCCCGGGGCGACCGCGGCGCTGCCGGGTGGCGGCGGCCTGGTCGTGCTGGACACGTCGGTGACGCCTGAGCTGACCGCCGAGGGCCTTGCCCGGGACGTGGTCCGGGTGGTGCAGCAGGCGCGGCGGGACGCGGAACTCGACGTGGCGGACCGGATCACGCTCACCCTCGACCTGCCGGACGAGGTGGCCGAGGCGGTCCGGGCGCACGAGCGGTTCCTCGCCAGCGAGACGCTGGCCACCACGGTCGGTTACGGGCGGCTCGGTGAGGACGCCTTCGCCGGCACCGCGGGTGACGGCCAGCCGGTGCGGGTCGCCGTGGCCCGCGCCTGACGCGTGGCCGGCACGCCGTTCCGGTTCTCGGTGCGCGTGAAGCCGGGCGCGCGCCGGGACGCGGTGGGCGGCCACCGGGACGGTCCTTCGGGGACGGCGCTGGTCGTCGCGGTCGCGGCACCAGCCGTGGAGGGCAAGGCCAACGACGCCCTGTGCCGGCTGCTGGCCAAGGCCTTTGGCGTGCGCCGGCAGGACGTGACGATCGTCGCCGGTGCGCGTGGCCGGGACAAGGTCGTCGCGCTGGACCCGGCACCTCCCGGCGCGGCCGAGCGACTCGCGGCGCTGCTGGCCCGCTGAGCGGCCCGTGCGAGGTGTGGTTCCGGTTCGGCGCCGGCACTTGACGTCCGGGATTGGCGCGCCGGGGTTCGCGTCCGGGTTCGGCGACGGCGCCTGGTCCGGCATCGTCCGCGAGTGCTTTGGGCAGGTACGGGACACAATGGACACGCGTGGGTGACGACGGGAGGTGGGGTGGCCGACCTGACCAGCGTTCTGGGGATCGGCGCGGCGGTGCTGCTGCTCGCGGTGCTCGCGGTCCGGGTCTCCGTCCGGCTGGGACTGCCGTCCCTGCTGCTGTACCTCGCGATCGGGTTGCTGCTCGGCGAGTCCGGGTTGGGTATCCGGTTCGACAACGCCGCGCTCACCCAGTCACTCGGATTGGCCGCACTGGTGCTGATCCTCACCGAGGGCGGTCTCACCACGCGCTGGGCTGCGGTGCGCCCCGCGCTCGGGATCGGCATCGCTCTGTCCACTGTGGCCGTCGCGGTGAGCATCGCGGTGACCGGAACGGCGCTGCACCTGTTGCTGGATCTGGGCTGGCGCACCGCGTTGCTGTGGGGAGCGGTGCTGTCCTCGACGGACGCCGCGGCCGTGTTCAGCGTGCTGCGCGGGCTGGGCGTGGGCCGGCGGTTGGTCGGCACGCTGGAACTGGAGTCCGGTCTCAACGACGCGCCGGTCTACCTGGCCGTGGTGCTGCTCGCGTCGAACGAGCCGGCCCAGTGGAGCACTCCACTGCTGGTCTGCTACGAACTGCTGGTCGGTGCCGTGATCGGCGGACTGCTCGGCTGGGCCGGCGGGGCGGCGCTGCGCCGCGCGGCGCTGCCGGCCACCGGCCTGTACCCGCTGGCCACCGTGGCGGTGTGCGTGCTGGCGTACGCCGTTGCCGATCTCGCGCACGCCTCCGGGCTGCTCGCCACGTACGTCGCGGGAGTGGTGCTGGGTAACGCCCGGCTGCCGCACCGGGCGGGCACGCTGTCGTTTGCTGAGGGGCTGGGCTGGCTGGCGCAGATCGGACTGTTCGTGTTGCTCGGCCTGTATGCGTCGCCTTCTCGCCTGCTCGGTGTGCTGGTACCGGCGCTGGTCGCAGGTGGCGTGCTGTTGATACTCGCCCGGCCGCTGTCGGTGTTGCTGGCCACCGTGCCGTTCCGGGTGCCGTGGCGGGAGCGCGGCTTCCTGGCCTGGTGCGGGTTGCGTGGCGCGGTGCCGATCGTGCTCGCGTTGATTCCATTGACCCGGGGCGTGCCGGACGCGCAGCGCCTGGTCGACGTCGTCTTCGTGCTCGTCGTGGTGTTGACGTTGGTGCAGGGCACCACGTTGCCGATGCTGGCCCGAGTGCTCGGCTTGCAGCCGCGCGGGGAGCCGCGCGAGGTGCAGGTCGACGTTGCCCCGCTCGACGAGTTGAAGGCCGAGTTGCTGCAGGTCCGTATCCAGGCGGGCTCGCGGCTGCACGGGATCGACGTGGCCGAGCTACGCCTGCCCCCCGGTTCGATGCTCAGCCTGGTGGTCCGCGACGGCGTCGGCTTCACGCCGCAGTCGACGACCCGGCTGCGGGAGGGCGACGAACTACTCGTGGTGGCCACCGAGGGCGTCCGCGCGCGGGCGGAGCGACGGATTCGGGCGGTCGACCGCGCCGGCCGCTTCGCCCGCTGGATGGGCGAGACGGGGGAATAACCGTCGGTGCTCGGACGGCCATCGGTGAAGGAGCAAACCGCACGCCGGCGACGCGACCATTGACCTGCTCACTCGGCGAGTGGCGAATAACCGGGCAGCCGAACGACGCGCCCCTCCCAGTATGTGGGCGCCGATTCGACTCAGTGGACGTGGGACCGTTATGGTCCCCAGTCAAGGTCATGAGCGCCAGCGCGAAGCCCCGGCTTGCTGGCCGGCAACCCTCCTTCCGCGGTGGGGTGCCCCGGGTGAGGACCTGGTCCGCCGTGAGGTGCGGCGGGCAAGCGCGGACCCCTCGGGGTCCGGAGGACTCCCAGGGAGGTCACGTGACGATCGCCGTCCCCCAGGCCCGTACCGAGCACCCGGCCGCCGTTCCGGCCGTGGTCGGCTCCCGCCTCACCGTTCCGCTGGTCACCGGCGAGCGGGTGCCCTACGCCAACCTCGACCACGCGGCCAGCGCTCCGTGCCTGGACGCGGTGCGCGCTGCCGTTGACGACCTGCTGCCGTGGTACGCGAGCGTGCACCGCGGCGCGGGCTTCGCCTCCCAGGTGAGCACCCGGGTGTACGAGCGGGCCAGGGAAACCGTCCGCGCCTTCCTCGGCACCCGCCCCAGCGACGCCGTGGTGTTCACCCGCAACACCACCGACGCGCTCAACCTGCTTGCCCGCGCCGTGCCGCGGCGCACCGCGGTGGTGGTCTTCGACACCGAGCACCACGCCGCGCTGCTGCCCTGGCGCGGTCCCCACGTCCGCCGCCTTCCCGCGCCGGAGTCGCCGGAAGCCGCGGTGCGTTCGCTGGACCTCGCGCTGCGCGAGTGCCCGGTCGGCCCGCGCCTGGTCGTGGTGACCGGCGCGTCCAACGTGACCGGCGAGCTGTGGCCGGTGCCGGACCTGGTGCAGGTCGCCAGGCGGCATGCGGCGCGGGTGGTGCTGGACGCGGCGCAACTCGCTCCGCACCGGCCGATCCGCATCGCCGACCTGGACGTCGACTACCTCGCGCTGTCCGGGCACAAGCTGTACGCCCCGTACGGCGCCGGGGTCCTGGTCGGCCGGGGCGACTGGCTGCATGCCGCGCAGCCGTACCTGGTCGGCGGCGGCGCCACCGCCGGCGTGGTGGACCACGGTGATCACCTCGGCGTGGCCTGGTCCGGAGTGCCCGAGCGGCACGAGGCGGGCTCGCCGAACGTGCTGGGCGCGCACGCGCTGGCGGCCGCCTGTGCGGCCATCGACGCGCACGGCTGGCGGCCGATCATCGCGCACGAGAACGCACTGCTGTGCCGGTTGCGCGCCGGCCTCGCCGACGTGCCTGGCCTGCGGGAACTGAACCTGTTCGGCGCCGGCCACGACCGGGTCGGCGTGGTCAGCTTCACCGTTGAAGGGCAGGACTCCGGGCTGCTCGCCGCCGCGCTGTCCGCCGAGTACGGCGTCGGCGTGCGGGACGGCGCGTTCTGCGCGCACGTGGCGGTCCGCCGGCTGCTGCTTGAGGCCGGGTCCACCGAGCAGCGGGCGGTACGCGTGAGCCTCGGCCTGGGCAGCACCGGGGAACACGTCGACCGGCTGGTCCGCGGCCTGCGCGAACTCGTCCTCGACGGGCCGAGGTGGTCCTACCGGCAGCGGGACGGGCGGTGGGTGCCCGATCCCGACCCGCGCCCGCTGCCTCCGTTCCTGGCCGGCTGAGGTGGGCTGGCCCACGGCGGGTGGCGCGTCCTGGACAATGGCCGGGTGAGCACCGAGCACAGCAGCGAGCCCACCCCATCCGCGGCCGCCTCGCCGGCGGATCGGACGCCGAGCGATCGGACACCGCCCCGGCGGCGGGTGGGGCTACTGATCCTGGCCGCCGCCGTGGTGATCACGCTGGATGTCGCCACCAAGGTGGTCGCGGTGGCGAGGTTGGAGGGGCGGCAGCCCATTCCGGTCGCGGGCGGCCTGGTGTACCTGCAGCTCATCCGCAACCCGGGGGCCGCGTTCGGGATCGCCACCGCGATGACCTGGGTGCTCGCCCTGATCGCGATGGGCGTCGCGGCGACGATCATCTGGTTCGCGCCTCGGCTGCGCTCCACCTGGTGGGCGCTCGGGCTCGGCCTGGTCTTCGGCGGTGCGGTCGGCAACCTGGCGGACCGGATCTTCCGCACCCCGGGCCTGCTGGAGGGCCGGGTGGTGGACTTCATCTCGGTGTTCGCGCCGGACGGCCGGGTGTGGCCGGTGTTCAACGTCGCCGACTCGGCCATCTGCGTCGGCGGCGCGCTGATCGTGCTGATGGCCCTGCTCGGTCGGGACTACGACGGCGGGGTCCGTAAGGCCGGCGAGGGTGGCGCGTGAGTAGGTACCGGACACTGCCCGTGCCCGAGGGCCTGGACGGCATGCGGGTGGACGCCGGGCTCGCCAAGCTGCTCGGCCTCTCCCGCACCACCGCGGCCGACCTGGCCGAGGCCGGCGACGTGCTGCTGGACGGGCGGCCGGCGGGCAAGTCGGACCGGCTGGTCGCCGGCCGGCTGCTGGAGGTGACCCTGCCCGAACCGGAGAACCCGGTGCGGGTGCAGGCCATCCCGGTGCCCGGCCTGGTGGTGCTGCACGAGGACGACGACATCGTCGTGGTGGACAAGCCGGTCGGCGTCGCTGTGCACCCGACCCCGGGCTGGACCGGCCCCACGGTGGTCGGCGGGCTCGCCGCGGCCGGTATCCGGATCGCCACCTCCGGCGCGGCCGAGCGGCAGGGCGTGGTGCACCGGCTGGACGTGGGCACCACCGGAGTCATGGTGGTGGCCAAGAGCGAGCACGCGTACTCGGCGCTCAAGCGGGCGTTCAAGGAACGCACCGTGGACAAGATCTACCACGCGCTGGTGCAGGGCCACCCGGACCCGAGCAAGGGAACCATCGACGCGCCCATCGACCGGCATCCCAAGTACGACTACAAGTTCGCGGTGGTCGCCGGGGGCCGGCCGAGCGTCACGCACTACGAGACGATCGAGGCGTTCCGGGCCGCGTCGCTGGTCGAGGTGCACCTGGAGACCGGTCGCACGCACCAGATCCGGGTGCATTTCGCCGCGCTGCGACATCCCTGCGTCGGCGACATCACCTACGGCGCGGACCCGGTGCTGGCCAGGAAGCTCGGCGTGACCCGCCAGTGGCTGCACGCCAGGACGCTGGGCTTCCGGCATCCCGCGGACGGCCGGTGGGTGGAGTTCACCAGCAGCTACCCCGACGACCTCGCGCGGGGCCTGGAACTGCTGCGCGCCGAGGCGTGACGCGCGGTCACTCCACCACGGTCCAGGTCAGCGAGTGCGCCTGGTCGTCCGGCCGCGGGCTCCACCGCACCGCGATGGTGTTGGCCGCCTCCGGCACCACGTAGACGGTGTGGCCCCCGGTGGTTTCGCCGGGTTGCACGCCGATCCGGTGCGGGGGCCGGGAGGACAGCGTCACCGGCGCCTTGGCCACGGTCCGCCCGTCCGTGGTGATCAGCACCAGGTAGAGGTCGGGCAGGGTGGTGAACGGCACGCGGCCCCGGTTGGTCAGTTCGGTGTGCACCACCACGGCGCGCTCGCCGTCCTGCAGCCGGTAGCCGGCCGCGGTGAACAGCACGTCGGCCGGGTCGACGACCTCGACCAGCCGGATGGACAGCCGCTCGCCGGCCAGCCCCTCGGTCTCCAGCGTCTCGCCCACGGTGCCGGTGCGGCGGGGAATCTGGCCCGGGGTGGACGGCTGGCCGGGGTCGCTCGTGGCGCCGGACTCGGCGGGCGCGGCTGCCTTTTCGCCCTGGTTCGGGCGGGCCGGCGAGTCCCCGGCCGCCACGGCGCCGTTGGGCTGCCGGTCGCCCCTGGCCCAGGACGAGGTCTGCGGCGGCCCCCACACGCTCATCGCGTCCACCTCCGAGGGCTGTGCCTCGATCACCGGCTGCCCTCCGCTGTCCGGACCGGTCGGCGTCGTGGCCTGGACTCCGCCGCCGCCCACGGTGCTCGATGCCGGCGCCGCGCCGGGAGCCGCCGCGGGCAGGGGGCCGCTCGTCGGCGCGGGGTTCGCGGCCGGTCCGCCGCCGGAACCGGCCTGCGCCGGGGCGGGGATCGGGCCGCTGGTCGGCGCGTTCGGCGTGGGGGCCGGGAAGGGGTCGCTGGTGGGCGCGTTCGGCGCGGGTGCCGGAAGCGGCCCGCTGCCCGGATGCGGACCGCCCGGGGCCTGGCCGGCGACCGGCGGGGCCGGCATGGGATGGCCCTGCGGAACCGGCTGCGCCACGCCCGGCACCGGGTACGGGCCGGACTGCGCCACGGGGTAGGGGTTGTGCGGCGTGGCGGGCACCGGAAACGCTCCCGACGGCGCGGCGTACGGGTTCGGGCCGTAGCCGGGATGCGCCGGGTGGCCGCCCCACCCGACGGCGGCCAGCGCGGCGCGGATGCCGTTGGGGTCGCACTCGGCGCCGACCAGCAGGGGTAGACCGGTCGCGGACAGCGAAACCAGCCGGACCGCCACCTCGCGCGGGTCCATGCCCATGCGGGCGGCGATGTCGTGCACGGCCGCCCGGCCCAACTCGGCCAGCACGGCGAGCAGGCGGGCGTCAACGGGATCCGGTGCGGACACGTCAGGCACGCTACCTTCCCCGGCCACACCGGGATTTCCCCGGTGCGGCGCCCACCACGGGTCCGGCCCGGCGGCCGCCGCGCCACCGCGCCCGGCGCGGATCCGCATCCCGCCCCCGTGATTCGTCGGCCGCAGCAGTTCGGCGGCCAGCTCGTGTGCCGCAGCCGACCGGATCGTCGGAACGCTGCCCGACGCGCTGGGCATCCTCACCGCGGGGTGACGCCGAACCAGTTAGGCCAAACGAGTGATGTGATGGTGAGTGGGGACACGCGAGGTCTCCACCGCGTTGTAGTGAACAGGGTTTAGCGCAACGCATTCGCCGCGGCCCCCGGCGGGCCAGCGAGGAGGTCTTCGCCATGCAGGGCACCGACACCGCACCCATCGAGCTGTTCGACCCGGACTTCGTGCGCGATCCGCATCCGATCCTCGCGCGACTACGGAACGAGCAGCCGGTCCGCGAGGTCCTGCTGCCCCGCGGCCTGAAGGTGTGGCTGGTGACCCGGTACGAGGACGTGCGCGCGGTGCTCGCCGCTCCCAGCGTGAGCAAGAACGTGCGCGTCGCGCAGGAGCTGTTCGAGCGGCACAACACCAATCCCGAGGCGCGCCGGATGTTCTCCGACGCGCTGTCCGCGCACATGCTGAACAGCGACCCGCCGGACCACACCCGGCTGCGCCGGCTGGTCGGCAAGGCGTTCACCGCGCGCCGGATCGAGGAGCTGCGGCCCCGGATCGAGGAGATCACCGAGGGCCTGCTCGGCGCGATGGCCGGCAAGGACGAGGTGGACCTGCTGGACGCGTTCGCGTTCCCGCTGCCGATCACGGTGATCTGCGAGCTGCTCGGCGTCCCCCAGGAGGACCGCGACGACTTCCGTACCTGGTCCAACACGCTGCTGTCCGGCTCGCGGGACATCGAAATGGTCAGCGGCGCGGCCACCGCGATGGCCGAGTACCTGACCAAGCTGATCGCGGACAAGCGGGCCAACCCCGGCGACGACATGGTCACCGCGCTGGTGCAGGCGCGCGACGAGGGCGACCGGCTGGACGAGAACGAGCTGGTGGCCATGCTGTTCCTGCTGCTCGTCGCCGGCCACGAGACCACCGTCAACCTGATCGGCAACGGCGTGCTCGCGCTGCTGCGGCACCCGGACCAGCTCGCCGCGCTGCGCGCCGACCCGTCGCTGCTGCACGGCGCGATCGAGGAGTTCCTGCGCTACGACGGGCCGGTGCAGCTCGCCACGTTCCGGTTCACCACCCAGCCGCTCGCCGTGGGCGGCACGGTGATCCCGGAAGGCGAGTTCCTGCTGGTGTCGCTGTCCTCGGCGAACCGGGACCCAGAGAAGTTCGCCGAGCCGGACCGGTTGGACGTCACCCGGCCCAGCGGCGGGCACGTCGCGTTCGGGCACGGCATCCACTACTGCCTCGGCGCCCCGCTGGCCCGGCTGGAGGGTGAGATCGCGATCGGCCGGCTGCTGAGCCGGTTCCCCGAGCTGCGGCTGGCCGCCGAGCCGGAGGAGCTGACCTGGCGGGTGAGCACCATCATCCGCGGTCTGGAGACCCTGCCCATCTCCCCGGGACGCCCAGCCGCCTGACGGGACGGCCAGCGGCGGGATGCCCGGCCGCCGGCCGGTTCTCGCTGGCTACAGTGCCCGGCGTGCACCCCGAGGAGCTTCTGGCGCGGGACCGCGCCCACGTGTGGCACCCGTACGGGCCCATGCCGGGCACCGTCGATCCGCTGGTGGTGGCCTCCGCCGAGGGCGTCCGGCTGCGGCTGGTCGACGGCACCGAGCTGGTCGACGGCATGTCCTCGTGGTGGGCGGCGATCCACGGCTACCGCCACCCGGTGCTGGACGCCGCCGTGCGCGACCAGCTTGACCGGATGAGCCACGTGATGTTCGGCGGGCTCACCCACGAGCCGGCGGTGCGCCTGGCGTCCACCCTGGTGGAGATCACCCCGGCCGCGCTGCGGCACGTGTTCCTGTGCGACTCCGGGTCGGTGTCGGTCGAGGTCGCGGCGAAGATGTGCCTGCAGTACTGGCGCTCGCTGGGACGGCCGGAGAAGCGGCGGCTCGCCACCTGGCGCGGCGGCTACCACGGGGACACGTTCCATCCGATGAGCGTGTGCGACCCCGAGGGCGGCATGCACAGCCTGTGGCGCGGGGTACTGCCGGAGCAGGTGTTCGCCGACGCGCCCCCGGCGGGGTTCCACGCCGGCGTGGACGCGCGGTACGTGGCGCACCTCACCGAGCTGGTCGAGCGGCACGCCGGCGAGCTGGCCGCGGTGATCGTGGAGCCGGTGGTCCAGGGTGCCGGCGGGATGCGCTTCCATGACCCCGGCTACCTGCGCGTGCTACGCGAGCTGACCGAGGCCCACGACGTGCTGCTGGTGTTCGACGAGATCGCCACCGGGTTCGGCCGCAGCGGCGCGCTGTTCGCCGCCGACCACGCCGGGGTCAGCCCGGACGTGATGTGCCTGGGCAAGGCGCTCACCGGCGGCTACCTGACGATGGCCGCCGCGCTGTGCACCGCGCGGGTGGCCGAGGGGATCTCCCGCGGCGAGGTGCCGGTGCTGGCGCACGGGCCGACGTTCATGGGCAACCCGCTGGCCAGCGCGGTGGCCAACGCGTCCATCGAGCTGCTGCTCGGCCAGGACTGGGCGGGCGAGGTCAAGCGGATCGAGGCCGGCCTGCGTGCCGGGCTGGCTGCCGCGGCCGAACTGCCCGGCGTCGTCGATGTGCGGGTGCTCGGCGCGATCGGCGTCGTCCAGCTCGACCACCCGGTGGACATGGCGGCGGCCACCGCGGCGGCGGTGGACGCGGGCGTGTGGCTGCGCCCGTTCCGCGACCTGATCTACACCATGCCGCCGTACATCAGCTCCGACGAGGACGTCGCCGCGATCACCCGTGCGGTGCTCGCCGCCGCGGCCGCCGGCTGACGCCCGGCCCCGGTGACCGTCAGGACTCGTTGTCAGCCCATGTCAGGCCGTACCGAACAGCGGATCTGACACGCAGTGTCGAGGTGCACCGGCGATCACGTCCGGTGTGCCACCGCACCGCGATGGTGCGGCGCGACACGGTTGAAGACGAGGAGCGAATCTGTTGTTCGACATGATTCGGACGATGCGCCGTGGGGCCGCGAAGTTCGGCGTGACCGCCCTGGCCGCCCTGGGCCTTGCCGGGGGCATGCTGGCGGTGACCGCCGGCACCGCCTCGGCGCCCGCGCCGGCACCCCGGCGGCGCTGACGAGCGACGCCGTCGCCGCCACGGCCCCGGCGACCGCCGCGAGCATCCGGCCCGACGTCTTCGGCGTGACCAGCGGCGCCGTCGCGCACCGGACGCGGGTGCGGCATCGCCGGCCGGGTCGGGGACGGGCGCCGGATCAGCAATGGGCTCGGCATCGGGAATGGGTGCCGGGTCGGGGACGGGTGCGGGCTCGGCGGCGGCCCGCTCCCATCGGGACCGCCACTGGGCCTCGTCGCCGCCGCAGACGCGGACGAACTCCCGAGTGCGCCATCCCGGCCGCCGCTGCTTGCCGAGCGCCGGTATCCGGGCCGCCGCGGACCGGCGCGCCGCCGGGTCGTAGCCTGAGGCATTTGTGAGCGTTCTGGTGATCACGGGTACGGGGACCGGCGTGGGGAAGACCGTGGTCACCGCCGCGGTGGCCGCCCTCGCCGTTGCCGAGGACCGGCGGGTGGCGGTGCTCAAACCCGCGCAGACCGGAGTCGCGCCGGGCGAGCCCGGGGACGTCGACGACGTGGCCCGGCTGGCCGGCAAGATCACCGGCAGGGAACTGCGCCGGTACCCGGATCCGCTGGCGCCGGAGGTCGCCGCGCGCCGGTCCGGGCAGCCGCCGGTGACGCCGGCCGACGTGGCCGCCGCCGCCGCGGAACTGGACGAGGATCACGACCTCGTGCTGGTCGAGGGTGCCGGCGGCCTGCTGGTCCGGTTCGACCCGGACGGCGGCACCCTGGCTGACGCGGCCTGGGCGCTGGGCGCGCCGGTGCTGGTGGTCGCCGAGGCCGGTCTCGGCACGCTCAACGCCACCGCGCTGACCGCGGAGGCGCTGCTGCGCCGCGGCATCGAGTGCATGGGCGTGGTGGTCGGCGCCTGGCCGGCCGACCCCGACCTCGCCGCCCGGTGCAACCTGGCGGACCTGCCCGTGGCCGCGGGCGCGCCGCTGCTCGGCGTGCTGCCGGCGGGGCTGGGCGGGCTCGCCCCGGCGGACTTCCGCACCACCGTGCGCGGCCGGCTGTCGCCGTGGTTCGGCGGCACCTTCGATTCCGAGGATTTCGCGAGCGAGGTATGCCGACAATGACCAGCGGCGTGCCGAACACGACCGGCGCGGGATCGCGGCGACGTGACGCAGGTCGCCGCGATCACGGCGCACGGTGAGGCACACTGCAGCGGACCCACACCGCAGGACCGGTGACGGGCGCTCCGGCGATGCGATCGCGGGGCGCGCGAAGCCGCGGAAGGAGAGGCAGTGACCGCAGCCACGGAGCGGACCAGCGACGGCGCACGTCCCGCCACCCCGGCCCACCCCGACATCCTGGCCGTGGCGCGGGATCAGGTGCTCGAGCGGGGGCAGGGGCTTTCCGAGCAGCAGGTGCTGGAGGTACTGCGGCTCGGCGACGACCGGCTGGAGGAACTGCTGGGGCTGGCGCACGAGGTACGCATGCGCTGGTGCGGTCCCGAGGTGGAGGTCGAGGGCATCGTCAGCGTCAAAACCGGCGGCTGCCCGGAGGACTGCCACTTCTGCTCGCAGTCCGGCCGGTTCCCCACCCCGGTCCGGTCGGCCTGGCTGGATATCCCCGGCCTGGTCGAGGCGGCCAGGCAGACGGCGGCCACCGGGGCCACCGAGTTCTGCATCGTGGCCGCGGTGCGTGGCCCGGACGCACGGCTGCTGTCCCAGGTCCGGGCGGGCATCGAGGCGATCAGGGCGGAGCCGGAGACCCGGGACATCAACATCGCCTGCTCGCTGGGCATGCTGACCCAGGAGCAGGTGGACGAGCTGGCCGAGATGGGCGTGCACCGCTACAACCACAACCTGGAGACGGCTCGCTCACACTTCCCCTTGGTGGTCACCACGCACACCTGGGAGGAGCGCTGGAACACGCTGCGGATGGTGCGGGACGCCGGCATGGAGGTGTGCTGCGGCGGCATCATCGGCATGGGCGAGTCGCTGGAGCAGCGCGCCGAGTTCGCCGCCCAGCTCGCCGCGCTGGAGCCGGACGAGGTGCCGCTGAACTTCCTCATCCCGCAGCCGGGCACCCCGTACGCCGACTACGACGTCGTCGAGGGACCGGACGCGCTGCGGGTGGTGGGCGCGTTCCGGCTGGCGCTGCCCCGGACCATCCTGCGCTTCGCCGGCGGCCGCGAGCTGACCCTCGGCGACCTGGGCGCCAAGCAGGGCATGGTGGGCGGCATCAACGCCATCATCGTCGGCAACTACCTGACCAACCTCGGCCGGCCGGCCCAGCAGGACCTGGACATGCTGGACGAGCTGAAGATGCCGATCAAGGCGCTGAACGAGACGCTGTGAGCGCCATTGGCCGGCGGATCGCACGGGGTCGCTGAAGGACACGCGGACTTCTGAATACGTCACTGTGACGCGGAGCGGGAAGGACAACTGGGTGCGGTGAGCGAGACCTTCTGCGCGTGGTGCGGAAAGCCCGTCGACGAGGGTGACCACGCCGCGTGCCGGCGGCGGTTGGCCACGATCGACCCACCGCGGTTCTGCCCGGTCTGCGCCCGCCGGATGGTCGTGCAGGTGACTCCGTCCGGCTGGACCGCGCGGTGCAGCCGGCACGGTGAGTCCACCTCGGCGCAGCCGACCGGCTAGGGTCGCGACTGTGGCCTGCCCCGGCCACCGTCTCGTCGTGGAGGAGGTCCGCAGGTGGCCGAGCAGCCGGTGTGGAACCGCGGCGAGCCGGCCCTGCCGACCGGCCTGTCCGATCCCGCCCACCCGATGGTCATTCCCTGGCCGCGCCGCCGGCCGGCGGTGGTGGTACGCGCCGACCTGCGCTTCGGACTCGGCGTGTTCGTGGTGGTGGCGCTGCTCGGCGTGCCGATCGGCCTGCTGTGGTCCCGGCTCGCGCCGCCGCAGCGGATGGCGGTGCTGCCCAGTGGCAGCCTCGTCCCGGAGAACTCGGAGAGCTACCACCGCTTCGACGACCTCGCGCTGTTCGGCCTGATCGGGTTGGCCGCTGGGCTGGTCGTCGCGGTCGCGCTGTGGCTGCTGCGGCGGCGGCGCGGCCCGGTGGCGCTCGTCGCCGCGGTGGCCGGATCGGCGCTGGGCGCGTGGCTGGCCATGCGCACCGGGCTGTTCTTCGCCGGCCACCTCTACCCGCCGGGTGCGCTGCCGCCGGTCGGGGGCACCGTGCTGCGCGCGCCGCAGCTGAACAGCGGTTGGGGTGTGCTGGCCCAGCCGCTGGCGGCCGCGTTCGTCTATGGCACCCTGGTCGCCTGGAACGGCGCGGACGATCTCGGCCGGCCCGGCTAGTTGGTGCTGGGCGGCTGGCCGAGGTCGGCGAGTGGCGCGGGGACGGCGCCCAGCGACCGCAGGATCTCGGTTTCCCGGCCGAGGATCTGCCGCACCAGGCGCAGCCGCCGGACCGGGCAGGTCTCCTCCAGCAGCAGTTGCCGGTCCTCCAGCGCGAGCAGGCAGTCGGCGGCGATGACGTGCGCCAGCGTGGCCGGGTCCGCGTCGGCGGCGGGCTTCACCCACTCCGCGCGCTGCATCGCCGCGCTGCGGTAACGGGCGTGTGCCGCGCGCGCCGCGTCGGCCAGCAGCGGAGCGGACAGCGCCGCCTCGGTCGGCGGCTCGGTGTCCGGCACCCACTCGATCGTCGCGAACAGGTACGGCGCGCTGGTGCTGTCCAGTTCCAGCAGCCGGAACCGGCGGTCGCCGCGGGCGAGCAGGTCGAACCGCCCGTCCGGCAGCCGCTTCACCTGTTCCAGCACCGCCGAGCAGCCGATCTCGTGGAGCTGGCCGCGGTCCAGCACGTCGGTCTCCCAGCCCTGCCGGATCGCGGTGACGCCGAAGCAGCGGTCCGGCAGTGTCTCGGTGACCAGGTCCACGGTGAGCTGCCGGTAGCGGGGTTCGAAGATGTGCAGCGGCAGCGACGCGCCCGGCAGCAGCACCGCGCTGAGCGGGAACAGCGGCAGCGTCTCGGCCATTCGTCCACGCTACGATGCCGACTTTGCCAGTGCCGAGTCACCTCCGCCGGAGCTACCCGCGGGGCGGCCGGAGCACGGCGAACGGGTCGGTGACCCGCATGCCGTGCCCGGTGAACCGGAACAGCGCCGCCGGCCGGCCGCCGGAGGGACCGGGTGGCGCGGTGCGCCCGGTGGCCTCCAGCAGGCCACGCCGGGACAGCACGCGTTGCAGGTTGGTGGCGGACACCCGGTAGCCCAGCGCCGCCGAGTACAGCTCGCGCAGCGCGGAGATGGTGAACTCCTTCGGCGCGAGGGCGAAGCCGAGGTTGGTGTAGGACAGCTTGGCGCGCAGCCGGTTGCGCGCACGCAGCACGATCGCGCCGTGGTCGAAGGCGGTTTCCGGCAGGTCGTCCACGGCGAACCAGCGGGTGTCCTCCGGCACCTCGGGGTCGATGTCGCACGGCACCAGGCCGAGAAACGCGGTGGCCACCACCCGCGGTGGTCCCGGCACCCGGTCCGGCGCGCTGAACACGGCGAGCTGCTCGACGTGCGCGAGCTGCCGCACGTCGACCTTCTCCGCGAGCTGCCGGCGGATCGAGGCCTCCACGTCCTCGTGGTCGCCGAGCCGGCCGCCGGGCAGCGACCAGCGGCCCGCGTGCGGTTCCCTGGCCCGCTGCCAGAGCATCGCCCGCAGTGATCTGGCCCGCACCTGGAGCACCGCGGCGAGGACCTCGTGTGCGGCGACCCCCGGTCGGCTGGTAGCATCGGCCATGTTTTCGATCCTAAGACGAAAACTTCGACCGCGACATCCGGCCGGTGAAACCTCCGTGACGGATCGGTGACCTCACCGGCGAGCAGCGCGACGCGGCCCGAGGGGCGAGGAGGTCCCGTGCGTTCGTCGATGCGCGGCACCCGAGGTGAGCAGGGCGCACGCCCCGCCGTGAGGCCCGCGACCGGGGTGGCGGGGCAGCGCCCTGCCGACACGGTCGCGGTCGCGCGCGAGGCCGCGGAAGGCAAGGAGGGGTGATGACCGCTACCGCGTCCGTGGAGCGGACCACGCACGAGGTCGTGCCGGACGCCGCATGGCGGGACGAGGTGCGACGCCTCGCCGAGCAGCGCAACGCGGTGATCCTGGCGCACAACTACCAGGTGCCGGAGATCCAGGACGTCGCCGACCACACCGGTGACTCGCTGGCGCTGAGCCGGATCGCGGCGGAGAGCGACGCGTCCACCATCGTGTTCTGCGGCGTGCACTTCATGGCCGAGACGGCCAAGATCCTCAGCCCGCACAAGACGGTGCTCATCCCGGATGCTCGCGCCGGCTGCTCGCTGGCCGACTCGATCGACGCCGAGCAACTGCGCGCCTGGAAGGCCGAGCACCCCGGTGCCGTGGTCGTCTCCTACGTCAACACCACCGCCGAGGTGAAGGCGGAGACCGACATCTGCTGCACCTCGTCCAACGCGGTGGACGTGGTCCGGGCCATCCCGGCGGAGCAGGAGATCCTGTTCTGCCCCGACCAGTTCCTCGGCGCGCACGTTCGGCGCGAGACCGGGCGGGAGAACCTGCACGTCTGGGCCGGCGAGTGCCACGTGCACGCCGGCATCAACGGGCCGGAGCTGGCCGAGCGGGCCGCCGCGAATCCGGACGCCGACCTGTTCATCCACCCGGAGTGCGGGTGCGCCACCTCCGCGCTGTACCTGGCCGGCGAGGGCACCGTGCCGGCCGAGCGGGTGAAGATCCTCTCTACCGGCGGGATGCTCACCGCGGCGCGGGCCACCCGGGCGCGCAGCGTGCTGGTCGCCACCGAGGTCGGCATGCTGCACCAGCTTCGCAAGGCCGCCCCGGACGTGGACTTCCGCGCGGTGAACGACCGCGCCTCCTGCCGCTTCATGAAGATGATCACGCCCGGCGCGCTGCTGCGCTCGCTGCGCGAGGGCGTCGACGAGGTGCACGTCGACCCGGAGATCGCCGAGCGGGCGCGCGGCGCGGTGCGGCGCATGATCGAGATCGGCAATCCGGGTGGTGGGGAGTGACCGCCTGGGAGGCCGCGGCGGACGTGGTGGTGGTCGGCACCGGCGTGGCCGGGCTGACCGCGGCGCTGGAGGCCCGCGCCCTCGGCCTGCGCGTGCTGGTGGTGACCAAGGTGACCGCCGAGGACGGCAACACCCGGTGGGCGCAGGGCGGGGTGGCCGTGGTGCTGCCCGGCGAGCACGACCCCGGCGACTCCGTACACCGGCACGCCGCGGACACCGTGGCCGCCGGCGCCGGCCTGTGCGAGGCGGACGCCGTCGCGGCGATCATCGCCGACGGCCCGGCCGCGGTGACCCGGCTGCGCGAGCGCGGCGCGGTGTTCGACGCCGCCGAGGGCGGCCGGCTGGCCCGCACCCGGGAGGGCGGGCACAGCGCGTTCCGCGTGGTGCACGCCGGCGGCGACGCCACCGGCGCGGAGGTGGAACGCGCCCTGCTCACCGCCGCCCGGGACGGCCGCGTCCCGGTGCTGGAGGGCCACATCGCGGTGCGGGCGCTGCACGCGCGCTCCGGCGCGGTGGCCGGACTGCTGGTGCTGGACGCGCACGGGGTGCCCGGCGTGCTGCGCGCGCCAGCGGTGCTGCTGGCCACCGGCGGGCTCGGCCAGCTCTACGCGGCCACCACCAACCCCGAGGTGGCCACCGCGGACGGCCTGGCGATCGCGCTGCGCGCCGGCGCGGCCGTGGCCGACGTGGAGTTCGTCCAGTTCCACCCGACCGTGCTCTACACCGGGCGGGACGCGCGGGGGCGGTGCCCGCTGGTCACCGAGGCGGTGCGCGGTGAGGGCGCGGTGCTCGTCGACGCGGCCGGGAACCGGGTGATGGCTGGCGTGCACCCGCTGGCCGACCTGGCCCCGCGGGACGTGGTGGCCGCCGCGATCACCCGGCGGGTGGCCGAGACCGGCACCGACCACGTCTACCTGGACGCCACCCACCTCGGCGGCGACGCGTTCCGCCGCCGCTTTCCCACCGTGCACGCCGCCTGCGTGGCGGCCGGCGTCGACCCGGCGACCGAGCCGATCCCGGTGGCCCCGGCCGCGCACTTCGCCTGCGGCGGCGTGATGTCCACCGTGGACGGTCGAACGTGGGTGACGGGGCTGTACGCGGCCGGCGAGGTGGCGCGCAGCGGGCTGCACGGGGCGAACCGGCTGGCATCGAACAGCCTGCTGGAGGGCCTGGTGATGGGGGCGCGGGCGGCTCGCGCGGTGGCCGGGGACCTGGCCGCCGGGCTGCTCGCCGACCCGCGTCACGCCGAGCCGGCCGAACTGCCGGCCGCCGCGGTGCCGGACCGGGACGTGCTGCAGCGCACCATGACCCGGTACGCCGGCATCGGTCGGGACGCCACCGGGCTGGCCGCCGCGCTGTCCACACTGGACGCCTGCGCGGTGCACCGTCCACTGCGGACCCGCCAGTCGGTGGAGGACGCCGCGCTCGGCCTGGCCGCGCACGCGCTGCTCACCGCGGCCACCGAGCGCACCGAGTCGCGTGGCTGCCACGTGCGCACCGACCACCCGGACACCGACGACATCTCGTGGCGGCGCAGCCTGCCGCTGCGCCTGGACGCCTCCGGCCACCTCGACTTCGTGGCGACCCCGACGCTCCGGGGAGTGGCCTGATGGAACTGGCCGCCGACGACGTCAAGCGGGTGGTGACCACCGCGCTGGAGGAGGACCTCCGCTACGGGCCGGACGCCACCACCGAGGCCACCGTGCCGGCCGACGCGGTCGCGCTCGCCGAGATCACCCCGCGCAGGCCGGGTGTGCTGGCCGGTCTGCCGGTGGCCCTGGCCGTGTTCGACGCCGTGCTCGGTGAGTCGGCATACGAGGTGCTGGACAAGCGCGCGGACGGCGACCGGCTGGCCGCCGGCAGGCCCGCGCTGGTGATGCGCGGCCCGGTACGCGGCCTGCTCACCGCCGAGCGCACCGCGCTGAATCTGCTCTGCCACCTGTCCGGCGTGGCCACGGCCACCCGGGCCTGGGTGGACGCGGTCGCCGGCACCGGCTGCGCGATCCGCGACTCCCGCAAGACCCTGCCCGGCCTGCGGTTGCTGCAGAAGTACGCGGTGCGCTGCGGTGGCGGGGTCAACCACCGGATGGGCCTGGGCGACGCGGTGCTCATCAAGGACAACCACGTCATCGCGGCCGGCGGGGTGACCAACGCCCTCGCCGCCGCCCGGGAACGTGCGCCCCACCTGGCCCGGGAGGTCGAGGTGACCACCCTCGACGAGTTGGACGAGGTGCTCGCCGCCGGTGCCGAGGAAGTCCTGCTGGACAACTTCAGCCCGGAGCAGTGCGCCGAGGCGGTGCGCCGCCGCGACGCCGCGGGCGCGGCCACCCGGCTGGAGGCATCCGGCGGCCTCACCCTCGACGTGGCCAGGGCGTACGCGGAAACCGGCGTCGACTACCTCGCCGTCGGCGCGCTCACCCACTCCGCGCCCGCCCTGGACCTCGGCATGGACCTGCGCTGACCGCCGTTCAGCAGCGGTTGATGATGTTCAGCACGGCGGTGTACTCGACCACGTTGCCCGCGTCGGTGGGGTGAATCTGGTCGGTGTTCAGCAGGTGGGTGTAGGTGTCGTCGGCGTAGTGCGGCGGGAAGAACTGCCGCAGGTCGATCCACCCGGCGCTGTACTCCACGGCCAGCTGCTGCATCGCCGCGCCGTACTCATCCCACGAGTGCATCGAAGTGGACTGTCGCGGGTCGAACGGCCAGATCGTCTCGTAGACGATGGTCGAGCGTGGCGAGACCTGCCAGATGTTCTGGGTCAGCGTCTCCAGGTTCGCCTTGTACTGGGCCGGGTCGCGGTCGATGTAGTACTCGTTGCCGCCCAACTCGATGAACACCAGGGAGGGTTGGTCGACGCCGATCCGCCGCACTGCGTCGGTGGTGTCCGGCCAGCGCCCGCCGGGCAGGAAGTCCGACACCATCGCACCGTCGTGCGCGTAGTTGTTGATCCTGGTGTTCGGCATGGCGAGGCGCATCTTGGCGACCCACCCGTTGTGCGGGTCGACCACGCCGTATCCGGTCGCGCCGGAATCGCCGACGATGTCCATTGTGGACTTGCTGGAACACCAGGTGAGCGGCGACGTGGTGGTGGCCGCCGCAGTGGACGTCGCGGTGCTGCCGAGCAGCACGGTGATCGCGGCGGCGAGCGCCGCCAGTGGGGACACCGCCGGGCCGTGTGGGTGAGTGTTCTGCCGCAGTGCGCGACGCTACCGCGCAGGATCGCCATGATGCTCGTCCTTACCTGAGTGTCTACTGAGGACTGATTGCGGAACCGCGGGAGACGTCTCGCCCGCGGGTCCACGGGATCGGTGCCTACGGGCGGCCGGTACCGGTGCCGTGCGGGTGGTCAGGCTCGTGGGCGCACGGCTGGCCGTTCCTCTCTTCCCCTGCCGGTAACGGCGGGGTGCGCGTGTTCGGGACGCGGGTCCCTCGGCCGCTCTTTCGAGCCGGGTCGAAGCGTTACCGCCGTCTCGACCCCGTGGGCGGTGCGCTGGCGAGATCGTGACCGACCAGGGCGCGTTGGTCTCTGTGAACCTGATTACAGCCGAATCGATAGGTTTGTCCCATTGTGGGTTGGAATCGCCCACTGTTGGGCCATTCGGCTGCTTGCCGGTCCTTGACCCTTCCTTGAATCTCTTTGCTCGGTTGTCGGCGTGCGGACCGTCGGGGGACCGCATCGGCTGGTGGAGGTTCGGTGTTGTCTCGCCCTCGGGGCGCACGCCTGCGTGCGCTCGTTCGCTCGTGTGCTCGTACCACGGCCGTGGTCGTCGCCCTGGCGCTGGCCGGATCGTCGGCCGAGGCGGTGGCCGTCCCGGTGCACGCGTCGGCCGCGAAGAGGATCGATCCGCGTGACGTTCCGGTGCTGTCCACGAAGCACGCGCCGCCGCCGGCCGGGGACCCGGCGAAGCCGAAGGGCGACTTCGCGCCGCTGTCCACCCTGTCGGGGCCGGGCGGTACGCACTTCGACCCGGCCCGGTCGAAGCTCATCTCGCGGTCGATGTTCAGCGAGGAGTACGTCAACCCGGACGGGACGCACAGCGTGCGACAGTCGACCGCGCCGCTGAACGTGCGGGACGCTGCGGGCCAGTGGCAGCCGGTGGACACCGGCCTGCAGGTCGACGCGGGTTCGAAGCGCGCGGTGGCGAAGCGTCACGTGCTCAACCCGTCCCTGGCGTCCCGGGCGGACGACCCGGCGCTGGTGTCCGTGGCCACCGACGGCGCGAAGGCGTCGCTGCGGTTCGAGGGTGCGGCACCCAGCCCGGCGAAGGTCAACGGCTCGGCGGTGTCCTACGCCGACGTCGCCCCGGACACCGACCTCGACTACGAGGTGACGTCCTCGCTGCTGAAGGAAACCGTGCTGGTCAAGCGCCCGCCGGCGGCCGGGAAGGCGTCCTGGCGGTTCCACCTGGACGTCGACGGCGTGACGCCGGAACTCGACCAGGCCGGTGAGGTGCTGTTCAAGGACGCCACGGGCGCGGTGCGGATGGCGATCCCGCCGGTCACCACCTGGGACTCCGCCGGCGGTGACAGCAAGCCCCCGGCGATCACGGGTGGCCGCTACCAGCTCGACCGGGCGGCCAGCGGGTGGACGCTGACCGTGTCGGTGGACGAGGCGTGGCTGCACGACCCGAAGCGGGTCTACCCGGTCCACGTCGACCCGACCTGGACCTTCGGCGTCACCGAGTCACACGCCTACAAGTCCGACGGCTACACCTGCGACTACTGCGCGCTGCAGGCCGGCAACAGCCTCTCCGGCCCGAACGGCGGCGACACCTACTGGCGCACGGTGTTCCACTTCGACTACTCGTCGCTGCTGGGCAAGAGCGTGGTCGGCGCGCGGCTGGACTTGCAGCGGGACACGTCCACGCCCGGCTCGGTGCGCACGTGGAACATGGACCTGTACCACGCGGCGGGGTTCGACTTCAACGGCGTCGGCGCCTACCTGGCCAGCGGGCTGATCGGCGACGTCGGCAGCATCTCCGGGTCCGGGCTGACCAACTTCCTCGCCGACCGGGTGAACAACCAGGACACCTCGGTGTTCTTCATGATCGTCGGCGCCGAACTGCCGGCCACCTGGACGTACAAGTACACCACCGCGACCATGGTGGTGGACACGGGTACCGCACCGCCGGCGACCAGCATCGTGGCGCCGGCCGACCAGAGTGTGATCACCTCGCTGACGCCGACGCTGTCGGTGAATTCGGTGACCGACCCGGACGGCGACCCGGTGTCCTACTGCTTCAAGGTGGCCACCGGCACCGACGCGAAGAGCGGCGTCGTGGTGGACTCGGGCTGCCTGTCCAGTCCGACGTGGACGGTGCCGGCCGGCGTGTTGCAGGACGGGACCTCCTACACGTGGCAGGTCTCCACGCTGTCCGGCATCACCATGACCACGCCGACCTGGGTCGGGCACTTCAAGGTGGACCAGCGGATCGGTGCGCACGGACCGTCCCCTGTGGACACCGAGGGGCCGGTGACGGTCAACCTGGCCAACGGCAACGTCTCGGCCAGTGACGCCGGACCGACGTTCACCACGGTCGGCGGCTCGGCCGGGGTGACGTTCTCCTACAACTCGCAGGCCGACGACCCGGCCGGGCTGCGGGCGTCGTACTTCAACGACCTCTCGCACAACGGCAACATCAGCCCCAGCCAGCAGCCGGTGCTGGTGCGCACCGAGCCGCAGGTCAACGTCGACTGGGGCACGGATTCCCCGTTCCCGCCGGTGCTGCCGGCCGACTACTACGTGGTGCGCTGGGAGGGCTACTTCCAGGTCCCGGCCACGGGCACCTACCGGTTCGCCGGGGTGCACTCCGGCGGCGCGGCGATCTGGATCAATGGCAACCAGGTCTACAACGGTCCCGGTCCCAGCGACGTCAGCTACAGCCTCACCTCTGAGGGCGGGCCGGTCACCGAGGTCGCGCTGACCGGAGGCACCCGCGTGCCGATCAAGGTCGAGCTGTACCACTCATCCGGGCCCGGCCGGATGCGGCTGTTCGTGAAGACCTCCGACGGCACCACGGTTCCGTCGCAGCTCGTGCCGGCGTCGTGGCTGTCCACCACCGACCTGCCCGCGCTGTCCAAGGGCTGGACCATGTCCGCGGACCTGGACGGCTCGGGCACCAGCTACACCAAGGCACAGGTCCTCGACCAGTCGATCGTGCTGACCGACGCCACCGGCACCAAGCACACGTGGACGAAGAAGTCCACCGGCGGCTACACCCCGCCGGCCGGCGAGGACGGCGTCCTCGGCCTCGACAGCACGGGCCGGGTCACTCTGCACGAGGGCGCCGACGTGTTCGTGTTCAACGTCGACGGCACGCTGTCCACCCAGTCGTCCAGTGTGGACTCCCGCAAACCCGCGGCGCTGCAGAACATCTACAGCGGCACGCCGCTGCGGCTGACGCAGATCAAGGACCCGGTGTCGGGCCGGGCGCACACGCTGTACTACAACATCGACGGCACCAACTCGTGCTACGGCGGCGCCACCCCGCCGCCGGGCACCGACCCGACGGCGCCGTCGCAGATGCTGTGCCGGATCGCCTACTGGGACGGTTCGGAGACGCGGATCTGGTACTCCGGGCAGACCGTGGCCCGGATCGAGAACCCGGGCGGTGACTCCACCGACTACGGCTACACCAGCACCACCGGCCCGCTGATCGCGGTGCGGTCCTCACTGGTCAACGACTGGATCGCGGCCGACCCGGCCAACCGGGCCAACCGCACCGACATCCTCACCGTGGTCGGCTACGACAACAGCGCCAACCCGAAGCCGAAGGCGACCAGCGTGACCCTGCCCGTGCCGGACGGCAGCACCACCACACCGCGGCCGGCGCACTCCTACCGCTACGACCCGCCCAACCAGCAGTCCTTTGTGGACGTCGCGGGGCTGAGCCCGGCGGTCGGGTTCGCGGAGAAGGTGACCTACGACGACGCCGACCGGACGCTGACCACCACGGACGCCACCGGCAAGACCACCAGCCACACGTGGAACGTCAAGGACCAGCCGCTGACCTCCACCGACACTGCGGGCCGGACGGGTGTCCACCACGGTCTACGACTACGCCGACCGCCCCACCGACGCCTACGGTCCCGCGCCGGCGTCGTGCTTCAACGGCCAACTGCCCACGGCGGCGTGCGCGAACACCGTGCCGCACACCCACACCGCATACGACGAAGGCTTCAACGGGCTGTCGGTGGCCTACTACGACAACATGACGCTCACCGGGGCGCCGAAGGTCTATGTCACGGGCACGGGCACCCCGGATGGCAGCCTGAACACCAACTGGGGCACCAACGCCCCGACCACCGGCATCCCCGCCGACCAATGGTCACTGCGGGCCACCGGGGAGATCACCTTCCCGCAGGCCGGTGACTACACCCTCAAACTGCTCTCCGACGACGGCTCCCGGCTGTGGATCGACGACACGCTCGTGGTCGACAACTGGCGCGACCAGGTCGCTACCTGGGCCCAGGGCGTCTACCACAACGACACCCCGGGGGCGACCAAGCGGATCCGGGTCGACTACTACGACAACACCGTCTACGCCCAACTCGAACTGGACTGGATCCCACCCGGCGGCACCCAACAGGTCATCCCCGGTACGCAGCTACACCCACGCTACGGGCTGACCACCTCCACCACCGCTTCCGAATCGGCTGGCGTCCCCGACAAGACCGCGACAACGAACTACGCCGAGAACGGGATCGACCCCGTCTATGGCCTGGCCACCAGCGCCACCGCCAACCCCGGCGGACTCAACCTCACCGGCCGGGTCGGCTACGAAACGCCCGGCTCCGGCTACCTGCGGCGCACCAGCAAGACCATGCCCACTGGGGCGCAGACCAGCTACGTCTACTACGGCGACACCGAAACCCGCGCCAACCCCTGTGTGACCGGCAGTCCCGCGGTCAACCAGGGCGGGCTGGCCAAGCTGACCACCTCGCCCAACCCGGCCACCGGCGGCCCGCGCACCGACGAGCAGGTCTACGACGCTTCCGGCCGGGTTGTGGCGCAGGCCGTCTCCGGGGACTGGATCTGCACCACCTACGACGCCCGCGACCGGCCCGTCCAGATCACCTACCCGGCCAACGCCACCGCGCCGGCCCGCACGGTCACCCACGATTACGCCGTCGGCGGCGACCCACTGACCAGCTCGGTCAGCGACGCCAACGGCACCGTCACCACGCGGGTCGACCTGCTCGGCCGCACCGTGTCCTCCACCGACGTGCACGGCACCCGCACCGACAGCACGTACGACCAGGCCGGCCGGGTCACCACCGAGGTGATCAACTTCGCGAACCCCGCGGACGGCACGGTCACCCTGGCCTACACCTACGACGACGCCGGTCGCCAGCTCACCGTCCGCGAGAACGCCGACGTGCTGGCCACCAGCACCTACGACGCCGCGGGCGAGCTGGCCTCGGTCGGCTATGCAAACGGCGCCTCGCTGGCCGCGATCGGCAAGGACGACGCCGGCCGCGTCACCTCGCTGACCTGGCAGACCTCCGACGGGCACCAGGTCGTGTCCGCGGTGACTCGGTCCCGGGCCGGCACGATCGTCGACGAGTCCCTGGGCGGGGTGGACCCCAATCCGTCCGGCCCGAACTACGTCTACGACGCCGTCGGCCGGCTCACCGAGGCCTACGTCGCCGGCCATCACCTGACCTACGACTTCACCTCCACCGCATCGGCTGCGTGCCCGACCGGCACCCAGGCCAACGCCGGGGCGAACACCAACCGGATGCGCCTGCTGGACGCCACCGCGTCCGGCACGGCGGAAACCGACTACTGCTACGACGCCGCCGACCGCTTGCTGGCCACCACCGGGGCCACCGCGATCAGCGGGTTCGCCTATGACAGCCACGGCAACACGACGGCCTTCGCGTCCGGCGGGGTGACGACCACGCTGGGCTACGACTCGGCGGACCGCAACCTCTCCGCGGCCACGTCGAGCGGTGATCCCAGCAAGGTCGCCACGATTGCCTACACCCGGGACGCCACGGACCGGATCGTGCGCCGCACCGCCACCGCCGGTGACCCGACCGGCACGGTCCTGTACGGCTACACCGGCAGCGGGGACTCCGCCGACGTCACCTACGACGTCAACAAGCGGCTGACCTCGTTCAGCGTCTCGCTGCCCGGTGGGGTGTTGCTGACCAACCAGAACCCCTCGGCGACCTGGGACTACCCGTCGGTTCGCGGCGATCTGGTGTTGAGCACGGACAACACCGGCAAGCAGTCGGGTGATCTGCGCACCTTCGATCCGTACGGCCAGCCGCTGCGGGCGGACGGGACGGTGGATGCGCAGAACGTGCCGGACAACCAGCCGGGCAAAATGGACTACGGCTGGCTGGGCCAACACCAGCGCCCGTATGAGCACGCCGGTGCCCTCGCCCTGGTTCAGATGGGTGCCCGCCCGTACAGCCCGCTGCTGGGCCGGTTCCTGTCCGTCGACCCCGTCGAAGGCGGCTCCGCCAACGACTACGACTACGTCCACGCCGACCCCATCAACAAACTCGACCTCGATGGCCGCTGCTTCTGGGATCTCTGCATTGCCGAAGGCATTGGCCTGTTTGAAGCGGCCGCCGCGCTGGTGGCGGTTGGCACGGCCATCTGGATGGTGCACCACCCCCCGCACGTATCTTTGCCGTCGTGGAGCGGTCCAGCGCCGACGTATGGCCCTGCGCCGCGGGTGGATAGCGGCCCTGCCCAATCGGGTGTCAAGGGGGCTATGTCAGCCGCTGTATCGCAGGCCAAGCCCGTGAGGGGCAACCATTCGAAAACCTACCCGTCAAAGCGGGCTGCAAAGAGGGCAGCCAAGAGAGCGGCTCGACGTGCCGGCGGGCGTGCCCGTTACCGTGGAACATGCAGTAGCGGAGACCACGTACACTGCGACTACTATCCGGACGCCAGGACTGCTCGGAAAGGCCGTAAGAGGGACAGAATCGGTACAATGCACTATCGGTGGCCCTAGGTAGGACTCGCTAGGTCACCTTTTCATGCGGGAGCGTTATTCAGAGCCCTTACCAGCCAAGTCGGTAGAACTCCAGTGCGGTGACGATTCGGATGACATTCGGAAGCTCGGCGAGGCGCCCTCGAAAGCCGGTGGCAAGTATCTTCCAGTTCTTG
>NZ_BJFL01000028.1 GCF_005405885.1 Gandjariella thermophila | reverse complement strand
CTCACCGTGCGTGACGCCGCGCAGATCCTCTACCTGGAGGAGGGCCGGGCGGTGGAGCGCGGCACGCACGAGGAGCTGATGGCCCGCGACGGCCGCTACGCCCAGATGTACCGGGTGCACCAGGGACGGGCGGTGGCGACCAGCGCGAACTCGATGGAGACCCGGTAGCCGACCGCCGCCACGCCCACCACGATCTGCCGCCCCGGCGGTCGCCGCCGGAACACGATCTACACCGGTCAGCTCCGCATTCTGCCGGTAAGCCCGCGCAAGGGTTGCGTCCTGTGTAGAACGTGTTCCAATATTGGCCGACGTACCGGTGACCATGGAGGTCGACGTGGCCGACGAGGCGGACTACATCGTGGTGGGCGCCGGCAGTGCCGGGTGCATCGTGGCCAGGCGGCTGGCCGAGTCCGGGGCGCGGGTGGTCCTCCTGGAAGCCGGGCCGAAGGACCGGTCGTGGTTCGTCCGCGTGCCGGGCATGATCTCCATCGTCCACTCCGTGCCCCAGATCAAGAAGCGGTTCGACTGGGGCTATTACTCCGTGCCGCAGCAGCACGCCATGGGCCGGCGGATTCCGATGACCCGGGGCAAGGTGCTCGGCGGTTCCAGCTCGGTCAACGGGATGGTGTTCGTCCGCGGCCACCGCGGCAACTACGACGACTGGGCCGACGCGGGCTGCAAGGGGTGGAGCTACGACGAGGTGCTGCCCAGCTTCAAGCGGCTGGAGGACTGGGAGGACGGCGAGAACGACTTGCGCGGCGCGGGTGGGCCGATCGCGGTGCGCCGGCAAAAGCATCTGACCGAACCGGCGCACGCGCTGTTCGAGGCGATGGCCGAGACCCTGGGCGTGCCCAGGAACGACGACTACAACGGGGCCGCCCAGGAGGGCGTGTCCACCGTGCAGATGAGCGCGCACGGCGGCCGCCGGTTCAGCACCTCGCACGGATACCTCTCCGACCGGCAGACGCCGAACCTGCGCGTCGTGGTGGGCGCGACGGTGACCCGGGTCGTCTTCGACGGCGCCCGCGCGGTGGGCGTGGAGATCGTCGAGCGGTCCGGACCGAGGGTGCTCCGAGCGGCCCGGGAGGTCGTGCTGTCCGCGGGCGTGTTCGGCTCGCCGCAGATCCTGATGCTCTCCGGCATCGGCCCCGCCGACCACCTGCGGGACAACGGCATCGACGTGCGCGCCGACCTACCGGTCGGCGACAACCTGCACGACCACCTGTTCGTGCCGATGACGTTCCTCGCGCCGGGCGCGGTGCACCGGGGCACCGCGGCGCACATGCTTGGCGGCATTCTCGCGGAGGCGGTGCGCGGCGACACCTGGTTCGGCAGCACCGTCTTCGACACCATGACCTTCTTCCGCACCGACCGTGCCAACGGCCGGCCGGACCTGCAGATCCTCACGCTTCCCTGGTCCTACCCGTCGCCGAACCAGGACGCCCCGGTGCGGCACACCGTCGACACCCGGCCCGCGGTGACCGTGATGACGACGCTGATCTACCCGAAGAGCCGAGGCACTGTGCGGCTGGCCTCCGCCGACCCGACCGCCGCCCCACTGATCGACCCCGCCTACCTGGCCGACCCGGACGACGCCCGCTTCCTGATCGACGGCATGAAGGTGGTCCGTGAGGTGATGGCGAGCCGCCGGCTGGCCGGGGTGGTCACCGGCGAGTTGCACCCTGGGCCGGCGTGCCCGGACGACGACGCGCTGGCCCGGGAACTGCCCAACCGCATCCACTCCGTCTACCACCCGGTCGGCACCTGCCGGATGGGCGTGGACGAGCGGGCCGTGGTGGACCCGGAACTGCGGGTGCGCGGCGTCGAGGGGCTGCGGGTGGCCGACGCGTCGATCATGCCGTCGATCACCGGCGGGAACACCAACGCGCCGGCCATGATGATCGGGGAGCACTGCGCGCAGCTTATGCGGCGCGGGGCGCAGGATACCTGATCCCGCGTCATCCCCTGGTCGGATTTTCCTCGCCATCTCCAAGCCGATGAGGCGCCACCGGCATTCCCGGTAGCGTCGGTATTCGACGGCCCTATTCGGCGCGCCATTCGACTCCGGGTCGGCGGCGCCGGGCATCCGGTCGTTCGGCTGTTCAGCTTTCCTGCGCACCGGGGGTGGCGAAGAACCATGAAGGCCGATTCGTCTCCTCGACATGCCCTGAGGGGCAAACCACGCCGGCGCCGCCTGGTCGACTACCCGAGGCGGGGTCGCACCGGGGTCCGGCGCTGGATCCCGTCCTGGAAGCTGTTATGCGGAGTCACGGGGCTGGCGCTGCTCGGGTTCGCCGGCGCGGTCGCCGCCGGGTTGGCGCTGGTCAGCATCCCGCAGCCGAACGACTTCGCCACCCGGCAGGAGACCAGCTTCCGGTACGCCGACGGCAGCACGCAGATCGCCCACGTCGGGGTGAACCGCGACTCGGTGCCCATCGAGGCGATCCCGCTGGTGGTGCAGCACAGCGTGCTGGCCGCCGAGGACCGCGGGTTCTACACGGAGTCCGGTGTCTCGCCGACCGGAATCCTGCGCGCGGTGAAGGACAACCTGACCGCGGGCGGCGGAAATCCGCAGGGCGGATCGACCATCACCCAGCAGTACGTCAAGAACTACTACCTGACCCAGCAGCAGACCATCGGCCGCAAGATCCGCGAGGCGCTCATCGCCGTCAAGACGGACCAGACCGAATCCAAGGACACCATCCTGCAGAACTACCTCAACACCATCTACTTCGGCCGGAACAGCTACGGCATCGAGACCGCGTCCCGGGCGTACTTCGGGGTCCCCGTCGCCGCGCTGGCGGACGACCCGGCGAAGGCCGCCTACCTGGCCGCGCTCATCCAGTCCCCGTACTACTTCTCCACCGCCGACGCCGACCCGGAGGCGGCGCAGCGGCTGGTGCAGCGGTGGAACTACGTGCTCGACGGCATGGTGCAGCAGCACTGGCTGGCCGCGGCGGACCGCGCCCGGCTCACCTTCCCACGGCCCGTCCCGTACCGGTCCAACGACCTGGCCGGCCCGAACGGCTACGCGGTGAACGCGGCCATGCGCGACCTCGACCGGCTGCACGAGCAGAACCCGGACGTGCCGGACTCCACCGCGGTGTCCCGCGGCGGCTACACCGTCGTCACCACATTCCGGCCCGAGTACATGCGGGCCGCGGAGCAGGCGGTGGCGCGGAGCATGGCCACGCTCGACCCGGCGGGCAACCCGGGCGACCGCGACGTCCACGTGGGGCTCGCCGCGGTCGACTCGGCGACCGGCGCGGTGCTCGGCTTCTACGGCGGTCCGGATTTCGTGACGCAGCCCTTCAACGACGCCATGCAGGCCGCGGGGCCGCTCGGCGCGCGGGTCGGCGGGCCGCTGCTGCGCGCCGCGATCGGCGCCGCGAAGGCCGCCGCCGTCCGCGACGACACCCGCACCACGCTGACCGCCGTGCTCGCCGAGCACGGGCTGCGCACCATCGGCTCGTCCGGCGAGCCGATCAGCGGCGAGACCGTGGCGGCCACCCCGACCGCGGCGGCCGCGCTGTTCGCCGGTGCCCTGTTCAGCGGCTCGTACTCCTACCACCGGCCGTACACGGTCGCCGCGGTGCTGCAGGACGGCCAGGTGCTCTGGCAGGCCGACGAGTCCGCGGTGCGGGCCTCGGCCGGCGCGGTCCGGGGGCCCGCCGGCCCGACGCTTGCCGGGATGGACGGCGCCGAGCAGTGGGCGTGGACACTGACCGGCCGGGGGCGCGTCGCGGTGGCGGCGAACATGTACGCCACGGTCCCCGGTGGCCAGCGCAACCGCAGGCTCGACGGGGTGACCGCGGCGATCGCCACCACGGGCACCGCGGACGTTCCGGTGCCCGGGCCGAACGCGCAGGAGCGGATCGAGCGGATCGCGCGGGACTTCCTGGTCGGCCTCGCCGGCACGCCGGCCGCCGACCCGCGCGCCTCGGGTGAGCGGCTCCCGGCGGTCACGCCTTCGGCGACGGCACCCGAGCCACGTACAGCGACTGGGCCAGGCCGGTGACCGTGCGCGGGTCCAGCGTGGTCAGCCGCTGCCACTGGTCGAGCCGGTAGCTGAGGGTGTTGGGGTGCACCAGCAGCGCGCGGGCCGCGGAGGTCACCGAGAACCGCGCGTCGGCGAAGGCCACCACCGCGTCCAGCAGGTGCGGCCGGGACCGGGCGACCTCCCGGGTGGTTTCCATCAGCGGGTCGATCGCCTCCCGGTGCGCCCGGGCCAGGCACAGGTACCAGGAGTCGGCGAAATCCATCCGGCCGCCGCGGTCGGGCAGGGCCGCGTAGGCGAGCTTGGCGTCCACGATGCTGCGCTGCGCACCGGGCAGGCCACGGCGGGCGGCGCCGATACCCCACCGCTCACCCGGCACCGGACGGCCCAGCACCTTCGCCACGTCCTCGCCCTGCACCAGCCGGGTCTCGGGGTAGTCCGCCGGAACCGGGTTGTGGTTGCCGGGGCACGCGCCGCGGCCGTGCACGGCGACGAACATGCCCTCCGGGTCCAGATCCAGGCCGGCGACCAGCGAGCGCACCGTGTCGCCGTCCGCCGGACCGGTTTCCAGCAGCGTGACCAGTTGGCGGTGCGCCCGCTCCCGCGCGCTGTGCGTCTCGAACGCCTGCACCTGGAAGCCCCGGTTGATCGCGGAGATCACCGCGTCCAGCCACTGCAGGCTGTAGACGAACATGGTGGCCATCGGCGCGGGATCGACGCCGGACCGGTTGAGCACCTCCTCGATGACCCGCTGCCACAGCTCACGATGGCCGAGCAGGTGACCGTGCGCGACGGCGGACGCGGTCAGGCCGTGTCGGGCGTGCCGCGCGCCGAATCCCTCACACCGGGTGATCTCCTCGCCCGCCGGCTGCCGGCGCTCCCGGATACCGCCCAGGAACGCGCGGACGATCCAGCGGACGTACTCGCGGGCCTCCTCGGGCGGCAGTGGTGAGTCCTCGCCGCCGATGATCGCCTGCCGGTGCCGCGCCAGTAGTTCGTCGGCCAACCGATCGCTGTCCGCGAGCAACCCGTCCAGGACCTCCTGAACCGCTGCCCAGCCCGCATCGGCCGCCGGTCCCCGCGTCATGGTCCTCCTCTTCGCTGATCCCACGATCTCCTCGGCGATTCCACGAAACACGGCCCCCCGAATTCGGGGTCTGGTCAATGGACCGAACCGGGTTCCTGCCCAATGATGGACCGCAGGGAGTTGGGAATGCCGGCGCCATGTGGCGCGCGCGGCAACGTGGGGTTCGCCCACGGTTGGCCACGCCTGGGACGCGCCGGATTCCCCCGTTCACGATGCCGTGATCGTACCGGGCCGCCGAGCCCGCGACCCCCGCGCCACCCAGCGGGGTGCCTGTGATCCAACGGTGGGAGAAATTTTGAGAGTATCGGATGTGAACGCGGTGTGCGGTTCGCCAACTTCGGCGGAAACCCTGCGTTCGGCCGAAAGGAGGAGCGCGTCTGCGCGAGAGGGGTTACCACATTCCCCGGGTCCCATTCGCTCGTTCACCCGACCGACTCAGTTCTACCGTCGTTTGTTACATGTCGATGACCCCGGCGCGTCGTTTCGGATCGCGCTCAGCGGCCGGTCGGCCGGTTCCCACGATGCGACCACGCTCACTTACCGGGAACTGACCGCGGCCGCCGCCGGGGTCGCCGCGGACCTCGCCGCACTGGGCGTCGCCCCGGGCGACCGGGTGGCCCTCGTCGCGCCGTACGGGCCGCACTGGGTCGCCACCTTCCTCGGCGTGCTGTCCGCCGGCGCGGTGGCGGTGCCGCTGGACCCGAACCTGGCCGCGCCGGACCTGGCGCACCGGTTGCAGGAACTCCGCGCCGTGGTGGTGCTGTTCGGCGCCGGCACCGGGGACCGGGTTAACGAGGCCGCGCTGGTCGCTGGGGCCACCGCGCGCCCCGTCGGTACCGCCGCCGCGGAACCGCCCGCCGAACCGCTGGCGGTGCCGCGCCGCCCGGAGCATCCCGCGGTGGTCGTCTACACCTCCGGCTCCACCGGCACGGCCAAACCGGTCACGATGTCCTGGGCCAACCTGGTCTACCAGGTCGAGGCCGTGACGCAGCGGGTGGTGGCCCCGGACGCCGTGCTGGTTTCCGTGCTCCCCGCGCACCACAGCTTCGAACTCGTGATCGGCTGCCTCTGCCCGCTGTACGTGGGCGCCCGCATCCACTACCCCGGCTCGATGCTGCCGGCGGACATCGTCGCGGCGATCGCCGAGCAGCGGGCCACCGGGCTGGTTGTGGTGCCGCTGCTGCTGGCCGCGCTGCGCCGGCGGATCGAGGCGGACCTGGCCGCCGCCACCCGGGCCAGCCGGGCCTGGGTGGCCGCGGTGGGGCGGCTGCCGATGCCGCTGCGCCGGCTCGGCCTGCCGTCGCTGCACGCCCGCTTCGGCGGCCGGCTGCGGCACTTCTTCGTCGGCGGCGCCCCGCTCGACCCGGACCTGGCCCGCTACTTCGAGCGGCTCGGCTTCCAGGTGTGCCAGGGCTACGGGATGACCGAGGCGTCGCCGGTGATCGCGGTCAACTCGTTGCGCGACAACCGGACCGGCTCGGTGGGGCGGCCGCTGCCCGGCACCGAGGTGCGCACGGTGCACGGCGAGATCCTGGTCCGCGGCCCGGGCGTGACCCCCGGCTACTGGGGGCGGCCGGACCTCACCGCGCGGGCGGTGGACGGTGACGGCTGGCTTTCCACCGGCGACCGGGGCCACCTCGACGAGGACGGCTACCTGTTCGTCACCGGCCGGGTGAAGAACCTGGTCGTGCTGCCCAGCGGGGAGAAGGTGCAGCCGGAGGACGTCGAGCGGGTGCTGGACCGCTCGCCGATGGTTGGCGCCTGCTGCGTGGTCGGCCTGCCGGCGCCGCACGGCGAGGAACTCGTCGCGGTCGTCGCGCCCAGCGACACCACCCGCGCCGACCTGCCGGACCCGGTCGAGCGGGATGCCGCGCTCACCCGCGAGGTGCGGCGGCTCACCGCCGAACTGGCTCCGCACCAGCGGCCCGGCCGGATCGTCGTCCGGTCGCACGACCTGCCCCGTACCGCGTCGGCCAAGGTGTCCCGGCCGCGCGTGCGGGAACTGCTCGAGTCCGGGGGAGGGACCGCATGACCGACGTCTACGTCGACAACTTCGTCTACGCGCTGGGCGAGCGGAAACTGCACGTCACCGAGTCCGAGGCGCAGGGACTGCTGCTGTCCTCCGCGGCAGACCTGATGGCCGCCGGTTTCGAGTGGCACCACCGCTGCGAACCGGACACCACCGCGTACGACCTCGCGGTCACCACCGCCAACCAGTTGGTGCGCGGACCGCTGGACGGCGTCGACGCCATCGTCTACGCCACCTGCCTGCCGCACAACGCCAACGTGGGCAGCGCCGAGGAGTGGCGGCGCACCCGGGATGTCAAGCACCTGATGGACTTCCCGGCCAGCCGGCTGCAGGCCGACCTCGGCCTGGACGGCTCCGTGGTGATCGGCCTGAACCAGCAGGCGTGCACCGCGATGCTCGGCTCGGTGCGTGTGGCCGGGGCGCTGCTCGGCGCGGAACCGGACTGGCAGCGGGTGCTCTGCCTGACCGCCGACCGGTTCCCCGACGGCGCGCGCTACGAGCAGAGCTACAACCTCATCTCCGACGGGGCCGCGGCCTGCGTGGTGAGCAGGCAACCGGCCGCGTTCCGGGTGCTGACCGCGCACCAGATCACCAACGGCGGGCTGTCCGACGCCAGCGACGACGAAACCGTCGGCAGCTACTTCTCCTACGTCGCCCGGCTGGTGCGGGAGACGCTGGACCGCGCGCACCTGGCGCCCGGCGACGTCGACTGGGTGGTTCCGCAGAACACCCACCGGAAGACGTGGGACATCCTGTCCCGCATCGTCGGCATCGGCGCCGAGCGGGTGTGGATGCCGTCCCTGCCGGACGCCGGCCACGTCATCTCCGCGGACAACGTGGTCAACCTCGCGTCACTGGTCGAATCCGGACGGCTGCGCCGCGGCCAGCGGGTGCTGCTGCTGATGGCCGGCTTCGGCCTCAACTGGCAGAGCCTGATCCTCGAGGCGACGGGAGATGCCGCCATGCCTGCGTCAGGCCGCGGCAGCCAACCCGACCACGGCGCGCGCGAACTCGCGGAAAGGAGCGTCACATGACCGCGCTGCGCGAGGCGATCGCGGCGATGTCCGGCACCGTGGACCGACTCAACGAGCTGTCCCGGGAGAAGTACACCAACCCTTACGAGGCGCTGGCCACCTGGCCGGACAGCCTGGACGCCACGGCCGACTGGTTCACCAGCCCGGAACTGTCCACCCTGTACGGAACGCCGTACTGGCCGGAGGACGAGGCGCGGCAGCGGGAGCTGTGCTTCCACGAGTCGGCCAACTTCTTCAGTCTCAACATCCACGGTGAGAAGGCCCTCATGCAGGGCCTGGCCACCCGGCTGTACCGGCCCGACCTCGCCGACATCGCCGACTACCTGCACCACTTCCTGGACGAGGAGAACAAGCACAGCGTCTACTTCGGCACCTACTGCCGGCGCTACGCGCGGGTGTACCGCAGCCGGCACGTGCCGTTCCCGGGTGGCACCGACCGCGCCGTGGAGGACCTGCTGTTCTTCGCCAAGGTGCTGATCTTCGAGGAGATCGCCGACCGGCACAACGTGCTGCAGGCCAGGGACGACCGGCTGCATCCGCTGGCCCGGTTCATCAACGAGGCGCACCACGCCGACGAGTCCCGGCACCTGGTGTTCAACCGGGCCATCGTGCGCGCCTTCTGGGACACCTACGTTCCCGAGTGGACGGGCGAGCGGCTGACCGAGATCCGGAAGTACCTCAACCAGTTCTTCACCACCACCTGGCGCGAGTACTACAACCCCGACGTGTACGCCGACTGCGGTTACGACGACCCGTGGGACGTGGCCGAGGCGGCCTGGCAGGCCCCGGCCCAGCGGGAGCACCGCCGCCAGGTGTCCGCGAAGTGCCTGCGCTTCTTCACATCCACCGGTCTGCTGCTGGAGGAACCCGCCGATGTCCGCTGAACTGACCGCCGAGCTGGCCAGCCTGCGCGAATGGGTCGCCGACCGGGCGAAGGACCTCCCGCCGCAGGGGCTCACCGACGACCTGCCGCTGCTGGAGGGCCGGCACCTCACCTCGCTGCACATTCCCGAGCTGATCCAGTTCCTGGAACGGATCAGCCGCCGGCCGATCGACGTGGAGAACCTCCGCCCCGGCGACTTCCGGGACATCCGCACCATCGCCGAACGCTTTCTGGAGGCTTCCTGATGCCTGTGCCAAGCCCTGGCGACACGATCCCGCGCGAGCTGGCGGAACCGAGGGCACCTCGATGACCGCGGCGGATCCGACCCTGCTCGCCGAACTCGGCCCGGTGGGGTTGAGCTGGTGGCCGGGCGGCCACGTCGCGCTGTCCGGGCCGCTGTACCAGCTCGCCGAAGACTGCGACCGCGCGTTCACCGCGCTCGCCTCGGCGTGGCGGGCGACGCCCGAACGGCACCCGGCGATGATCGACGCGGCGACCCTTCAGGAGATCGACTACCTGCACGCGTTCCCGCACATGGCCACCTTCCCGGTCGGCATGGCCACGGACGAGGCCAACCTGGCCGCCTTCGCCGACCGCGACCCGCTGGACGCCACCGGCGCGGTGCGGCTCACCCGGACCGCTCCGGTGCGCGAGGTGCTCACCCCGGCCGCCTGCTACCACGTCTACCCGCAGCACCGCGGCGAGCAACTGGCCGCTCCCCGCTACGTCACCACGGTCAACACCTGCTTCCGCCGGGAGACCCACTACCGGCCGCTGCGGCGGCAGTGGAGCTTCCGCATGCGCGAGATCGTCTGCCTGGGCAGCCGCGCGGAGGTGACCGGCTTCCTTGACGCGGCCCGCGCCGCGGTCGACGCGCTGTGCCGGGAACTGGACCTCGACGTCGCCTGGCGGACCGCCACCGACCCGTTCTTCCGGCCGGCCAGCAACCCGCACTACCTGGCCCAGCGGCTGCACCCCAGCAAGCACGAGGCCGCCTTCGGTGACCTGGCCGTCGCCTCGCTGAACATGCACGAGGACCACTTCGGCGCCGCCTTCGGCATCAGCCGCGACGGCCGGCCCAGCTCCACCGGATGCCTCGCGTTCGGCGTGGAGCGCTGGCTGTACGCGGTGACCCGGCGGCACGGCGCCGACCCGGCGAACTGGCCGGACCTCCCGGCCGCCGGCCACCGGGCCGCGTCCGCGATCGCGATCGCGGTGGGAGTCTTCTGATGGGCCACATCCTGATCACGGGCGCGGACGGCTACCTCGGCCGGCAGGTGGCCGCCCGGCTACTCCGGGACACCGACGACCGGCTCACCCTGACCGTGCGCACCGCCGATCCGGGCAGGCGGGCCGCGCTGGCGGACCTGCTGGACGACCGGCGGGTCGACGTGGTGCCGGCCGACGTCCGCGACGCCGACCCGTTCGCCGCGGTCGACGCGGCGGGCGTCACCACCATCGTGCACGCCGCCGCGGTCACCGCGTTCAACGTGGACGCGCCCACCGCGCTCGCGGTCAACGTCGAGGGCACCGCGAAGGTGGCCGCGTTCGCCCGCCGCTGCCCCCGGCTCACTCGGCTGCTGGCGCTGTCCACGCTGTTCGCCGCCGGCCGGCGCACCGGGACGGTGACCGAGACCCGGCACGATGACACGGCCGGGTTCGTCAACCACTACGAGTGGTCCAAGTGGGCCGCCGAGCGCCGGCTGCTCACCGAGGCCGACGCCGCCGGGCTACCGCTCACCGTCGCCCGGCTGGCCACCATCGTCGCCGAGGACGGCACCGGCACCGTCGGCCAGTACAACGCGTTCCACAACACGCTCAAGCTGTTCTGCTACGGCCTGCTGTCGCTGATGCCCGGCGACCCGAAGACCCCGCTGTACCTGGCCACCGCGGAGTTCACCGCGCGAGGTCTCGCCCACCTGGCCCGGCCGGACGTGCCCAGCGGCATCTACCACCTGGCGCCCGCGCCGGAGGAGGCGGCGCCGCTGGGTGAGCTGGTCGACCTCGCCTTCGACGTGTTCGAGCGGGACCCCGGGTTCCGGCGGCGCCGGCTGCTGCGGCCGGCGTTCTGCGACATCGACGGGTTCCGCGACCTGGTCGAGGGGACGCGCGGGTTCGGCGCCAGCCCGATGCGGCAGGCGCTCGACTCGGTCTCGCCGTTCGCCGAGCAGATGTTCCTGGCCAAGGACTTCGACAGCACGCGGCTGCGCACCGCGTGGCCGGCCGCGCCCGCCACCGACACCCGGCGACTCGTCGAGGCCACCTGCACGCACCTGGTGACCACCCGCTTCGGAAGGAGGGCTCCGTAATGGCTGTGCCAAGCCGCGATGCCCGAGGCGACCACCGTGCGCGAGAACTCGCGGAAAGGAGGGCATCGTGAGCCTGAGCGAGAACGACCTGTGGCTGCTGAGCTACTACCGCAGCTCGGAGATCAACGGGGCGCTGTTCTTCGGCCGGGTGGCCCGCACCCTGCGCGGCGGCCAGCTCCAGGCCGAGGTCACCCACCACTTCGCCGACGAGGCACAGCACGCCCGCTACTGGACCGACTGCATCAGCGACCTCGGCTATGACGCGGAGAAGCTGCGCGGCGCCTACCAGGACCAGTACCTGGAGGCCGCCGGCGTGCCGGCCAACCTGATGGAGGTCATGGCGATCACCCAGGTGTTCGAGAAGCGGGTGATCGGGCAGTACCGGCAGCACCTGCGGGTGCCGAACCTGCACCCGCGCATCCGGCAGACCATCGAGCAGATCATGGTGGACGAGCGCTGGCACGTGCAGTACGTGCGGGAGGCGCTCGCCGAGATGGAGGGCCGCTACGGCGCCGAGCACGTGGCCGAGACCCTCGACCGGTTCACCCGGGCCGACCAGGAGGTCTACGCGAAGACGCTGGCCGAGTACGGCGAGCGGGTGGATTTCCTGCGCCGCGCCGACCCGGAACTCCCGTGACCCGCGGCGTGCTGCTGGCCGTCTCGGACACCCCGCTCGCCGTCCGGGACCTCACCGCGGGCGAGGCGGCCCGGCTGGCCGAGCGGCGCAGCCCGCGCGGCCGGCGGCTGTGGCTGACCGCGCGGCACGCGCTGCGCCGGGCGCTGCTGGCCACCGGGCGGCCGGCGGACACCGCGGCGTACCGGTTCCCGAACCGGATCGCCTCGCTGTCCTACGCCGGGGACCTGGCGGTCGCCGCGGTGCTCACCGGTGACGTCGGCGCCGTGGCCGGCGTCGGCGTGGACGTCGAGGTGGGCCGGTACCCGGAGCCACGCACCGCGCCACTGTTCCTCACCGGGCCCGAACTGTCCTGGTGGGACGGTGCGCCCGCGGCGCGGCGCGGCGCCGAACTGCTGCGGCTGTGGACGGTCAAGGAGGCGCTGTTCAAGGCGGACCCGGGCAACGCCGGCCGCACGCTGCGCCACTACGCCACCGACCGACCCGCCGCCCGCCGCGGCCGGGCCACCCGGCCGGGCGCCGAGTTCCGCTACGCCAGCCTCGCGCTGCCGCGCGGCGCGCTCACCGTCGCATTAGGACTGTCACCGTCACACGAAGGGAATGCCATGCGCGAGATCGACTTCGACTCCGTCGCCAAGCACGTCAGCTCGCTGATCTCGGTGCCGGTGGAACGGCTCGGCCCGGACGTGACCATCGCCGAGGTGGTGCCGGACAGCTTCACCCTGGTCGAGGTCTCCGTGGACCTGCAGGAGGAGTTCGACGTGGTGCTGCGGCAGCAGGACCTCAGGGAGATGCACACCCTCGGCGACCTGGTCTCGCTGCTGCGCACCCGGCAGGCCGAGCAGGTCGCGAGCTGAGTGCCCGGGGGAGGGTGTCGATGTCGCAGCGCCTCGCCGAGGCCATCCGCCGGTTCCGCTGGCCGCTGCTCGGCCTGTGGCTGGCCGCCCTGGCCGTCGCCGGCGTGGCCGCGCTGAACCTGCCCGACCGGCTCAGCGGCGGCGGCTGGTACGTGCCCGGCTCGGAGTCGAAGGCGGCCGCCGAGTCCCTGAAGTCCGGGTTCGCCAGCCGTGGCGCCAGCAACGTCACCGTCGTCGTCCGCGACGACCGGCACACCAGCGGCGACGCGGACTTCGACACGCGGGTGCGCGGCGTGGTCGGCGAGGTCACCGGCGACCCGCGGCTGGCGGTGTCCGGCAGCTACGGCTGGCTGGACGCCACCGGTCCGGCCAGGGACCGGTTCCTCGGCGCCGACCACCGGACCGTGCTCACCTCGGTCGGGCTGCGCCTGGACGACGGCACCGCCCGCCGCGTGCTGCCGTCCGTGCAGCGCGACCTGGCCGGCCGGCATGCCGCGGACGGGCTGCGGGTGTCCCTGGTCAGCGCCGGATCGTTGTGGGGCGAGGTGAACAAGCTCAGCGAGGACGGCCTGCGCGACGCCGAGATGCTCACCCTGCCGCTGATCCTGCTGGTGCTGCTGTGGCTGTACCGGGGCGTGGTCGCGGCGGTGGTGTCGTTCGTGGTCGGAGTGACCGCCACGGTCTGCACGTTCGGTGTGCTGTCGGTGCTCGCCAAGAACCACGAACTGTCCATCTTCGTGGAGAACGCGGCCACCATGATCGGGCTGGGCGTCAGCGTCGACTACTCGCTGTTCGTCATCTCCCGGTACGCCGACGAACTCGCCCGCGGCCGGGACCGGCGCGCCGCGCTGGCCACCACGCTGCGCACCAGCGGCGAGACCGTGCTGTTCTCCGGGATCATCGTCATCCTGGCGATGTCCAGCCTGTTCCTCATCGACCTCAACGTCATCCACTCCATCGCCCTGGGCGTCATCGTCGTGGTGGGCTTCGCCGTGCTGGCCAGCACCCTGGTGCTGCCCGCGGTGCTGTACCTGCTCGGGGACCGGGTGACGGCCGGCCGGCTGCCCGGCCGGGGCAGGGACCGGACCAGCGCGGAACGGCGCTGGCGGCGGCTGGCCCTGCGGATCATGCGCCGCCCGGTCGCCTTCCTCGCGGCGGCGGCGATCGCGCTGGTCGCGCTCGCCGTGCCGGCGCTGCACCTGCGCACCTTCACCCCGGACGCGCGGATCGTGCCCGCCTCGTCCCCGGTGCGCTGGGGCTACGACACGGTGCGCGAGCAGTTCGGCCAGGGTACCGCCTCGCCGATGCAGGTGGTGGTGCACTCCGACACCCCGCTGCCGGACACGTCCGCCGCGGACCGGGTGCTCGCCCTGCACGACCGGATCGCCCGGCTGCCCGGGGTCACCCGCGTCGACTCGGCGCTCGACGCGCTGCGCGCGGCCAGCCCTGACCGCCCGTTCGCCGCGCTGTCCCCAGCGACCTACGGCCTGCTGCCCCCGGACGTGCGCAAGGGCGTGGACCACTTCGTCTCCGCCGACCGGCGCACCGCCGTGTTCGAGGTCGTCCCGGACGACTACGCGGCCAGCGAGCACACCCGCGCGCTGCTGGACGCGGTGCGCGCCGAGGCGGGCCGGGCCGCCGGCGGGGGAGTGACCGCCGTGGTCGGCGGGGAGACCGCCGAGGGGGTGGACGCCAACGCGGTCATCCAGGACCACCTGCCGGACGTCGTGGCGATCATGCTCGCGGTGGTCTACCTGCTGCTGCTCGTCACGTTCCGGTCGGTGCTCCTGCCGGTCAAGGCGATCGTGCTGAACCTGCTGTCCATCGGCGCCACCTACGGCGTGCTGGTGCTGGTGTTCCAGTACGGCGTGCTGGCACGCCTGCTGGGCGCCGAGCAGGTGGGCTACCTGCAGAACTTCGTGCCGGTGCTGCTGATCGCGACGCTGTTCAGCCTCAGCACCGACTACGAGGTCTTCCTGCTCAACCGGGTCCGCGAGGAGTACCGCGCGGGCGCCGACAACACGACCAGCGTGGCCACCGGCCTGGCCCGCACCGCGCCGCTGATCTCCGGGGCGGCGCTGCTGATGATCGCCGTGTTCGCCGCGTTCGCGTTCACCGGCATCCTGCCGATCCAGCAACTCGGCTTCGGGCTGGCCCTCGCGATCGCGTTGGACGCGACGATCATCCGGCTGGTCGCGGTGCCGGCGGCGATGCGGCTGATGGGCCGCTGGAACTGGTGGCTGCCCGGACGGTCGGTCCGCGCGCCCGCCGCCGCGCCGGAACCCCGCCGGGTCCCCGTCTCGCAAAGGACATCCGAACAGTGAGTGAACCCGCGCTGCTGCTGTCGCTCGCCACCTTCGCCCTGATCGGCCTGCTGCCCCGGATCTTCTTCCGGGACGGCCGGCTGGTGCCGATGTGGTGGGCGACCGCCTTCCCGTTCTTCGTCTGCCCGGTCGTGCTGCTGCTCGGCTACGCCGGGGTGCTCGCACCGCTCGCCCCGTCCGCGTGGCACCGCTGGCTGGATCCGGCCTCCGCGCTGCTCAGCGCGGCGTCGATCGGCTTGATCTGCATGACGATCGGCACCCACCGCGTCCCGCTGGCGCTGTGGCACCAGGACGACGACGCCCCGCAGCACCTGGTCACCTACGGCGCCTACGCGCGCATCCGGCACCCGTTCTACGCGGCGTTCCTGCTCGCCTTCCTCGGTGCCTTCGCGGCCTTTCCACATTGGACGACGCTGTGCGCGGCGGCCTACGGCGCGGTGGTGCTCAACGCCACCGCGGCCCGGGAGGAGCGCCGGCTCGCCGCGTCCGCGTTCGGCGAGGAGTACCGGCGATACCTCTCCCGGACCGGCCGGTTCCTGCCCCGGCTGCGGGTGCCCGCGCCGCGGTAGCCGCCGCCCACCCGCGGCTAGCGGGTCCCGCCGACGACGAAACCGGTCAGCGACGAGAAGAACCGGCCGCGCGCCTCGGCGTCGGCGAGTTCCCGCCACCAGGCGTCCAGTTCGGCCGCGGTCATGCGCAGGCTGCCGTCCGCGCAGGCCGCGGCGAGCCGGCCGCCGACGGATCGCCGGAAGAACGAGTACGGCATGATCACCGTGTGCGGTGTGACGCTGATGTCCCGCAGCCCGAGATCGAGGAACCGGCGGGCCAGTTGCCGGCCGCTCCAGCTGTTCGGGTGGCCGTCGGCGCAGCAGCGCACCACCTCACGGGTGGCCGCCATGTCCGGATGGTCGATCGCCGAGAGGTCGAAGTCGTAGTCGAACACGGCAAGCCGGCCGCCCGGCCGGAGCACCCGGACCAGCTCGGCCGCGGCCGCCTCGATGTCGGCGCAGTGCATGAGCACCAGCTTCGCCCGCACGCCGTCGAAGCTGCCGTCGGCGAACCCGAGGCGGCGCACGTCGCCCACCCGGAACTCGGCGGGAAGGGCGGCACCGCCGGCGCGCCGCCGGGCCTCGGCGATCATCGCGTCGCTGAGGTCGACGCCCAGCACCGCGCCGGCCGGCCCGACCCGCTCGGCCAGTTCCCGCGCGTCGTCGCCGGTGCCGCAGCCCACGTCGAGCAGCCTGGCGCCGTCGAGCGGCCCGAGGTTGTCGGCGAGCGACTGCCGGATGCTCGCGTACTCCGGCACCGCATTCGCCATGTCCATGAACTCGATGAACCATGACGAATCCGGAGCACGGTCCACGGTGGTGAACTCGGTGACGTTTCCGGCCGCCGATGTTGTCACGATCCTCGCCTCCTCGCCCTGGGCTTTCCCTGGCACCGAAGACTTCCGCGCGCGGGCGCCGGACCGCATCCCTCGTTCACGCCATGTTGGATGTTCCTCCGTGCGCGTCGTTGGCGAACGGCCCAGCGACCACGGGCCGCCAGGCCCGTGGTCGCGGCCGGTGGCCCGGATTCCACCGGAAACCCGGCGATCTTCCGTGTGAACGTTCCACATCCGACCGGGTCAATCGGCGGCCGGCGCGGAGCCGGATGAAGCGACGTGAGAAGGAACGGTAGCTACGCCATTCGGATTAACGTGCTCACGTCATGCTCCGAAACGGCACAGGTGTTGAGATCATCGTATCCACGTTGTGTCGCGCGCCTCCGCCAGGGCGTGCGACGCTGGGACGAGAAAGGAAATTCGTGCCGGCACCACCGCGCGTTCACGGCCTGGTCAGCAGAGCGTGGACCGCGTGGCTACGATCCGCGGCGGGTGGGCGGGCACGTTCGTTCTTGGGGGCCAGATCATGGATTCGGACTCGATCAGACACGACAATCTGGACGACCCTGATAGATCGGACGAGACATGCGGCTGTGCCGCGTCTCCTCGACTGATCGGGCGAGACGCGGAACGGCGCGACATCGTCACCTCGCTCGAGCACGCGCTGGCCGGTCGGCGGACATTGCTTCAGTTCACCGGCCCGCCCGGAACGGGAAAGACCCGGCTGCTCGAGGAAACCGTCCGCATCGCACACCATTTTGGTTTCGACGAGCCCATCTTCCTCGACGGTCGGCGACTTCCTCCGACGGACTGCTGCCCGCCGACCGCCCACCCGGCACCCCCGGCCGAAGCCGGGTCCGGGCAGCGTGCCCGCTCGACGGCGGAGCCACCGCCACTGCTGCTGGTCATCGACAACATCGACCCGGCGGCCCTGCGCCGGCTGGAAACCGTCGCCGGTTCGCTGCGCTACCACACCGACCGCCGCTTCGTGCTGGCCATCGCCACCTGCGCCGCGTGGTCCGGCGCCAGGGTGTTCGACCAGGTGAGCACCATCCGGCTCGGTGCGCTCACCGACGCGGCGGCGCGCGCGCTGGTCGCCGAACTCATCGGCGCGCCACCGAGCGACGACCTCGCCGAGTTCGTCACCGACACCGGCGGGAACCCGGCGCGCATCACCGAACTCGTGCTGGGCCTGCGCACCGAGCGGCGCCTGCACCTGGTGAGCTGCGCGGCCAGCGTGCGCGGCGACCGGCTGCCCGCCCGCGCGATCTCGCTGCTCCGGCAACAGTTCGGGCGGCTCTCCCCGGCGTGCCGGCTCGTGGTCCAGGCGGCCGCAGTGCTCGGCGAGACCGCGTATCTCGAGTGCGTGGGCCACGTGGTGGGCCGACCGGTGAGCGCGCTGGTTCCCGCGGTCGAGGAGGCCACCGCCGCGGGCATTCTGACCCGCTGGGAGGAAACCGTGGCCTGCCGGGGCCGGCGCGCCCGGCAGGTCCTGCTGTGCACCATCCCGGACGCCACCCGCCACGTCCTGGAACGGAAGGCCGCGGCGGTCCGGGTGCCCTCACCCGGTACCGCGATGCACTGCCCCGACACCACCCGCCCGCTGCCGCCCACCGGTCCGGCCGGCGCGGGTCCGCGCGCCTCCCGGCACCCCGCACCGGCCTGGCAGGTGCTCAGCGACACGGAGCAGCGGATCGCGCACCTGGTCAGCGAGGGGCTGACCAACCGGCAGATCGCGAACCGGGTGCTGCTCTCCCCGCACACGGTGAACTACCACCTGCGCCGGATCTTCCGGAAGCTCGGGGTCGGCTCCCGGGTCGCGCTGGCGACCATCGCCAGCAATCATCGCGCCCCGGCAGACCAGCCGGCCGAGGCCACCGACTCGGCTCTGGCCTAACCGACCGGCCGGACGAGACCCGCGCCCGCCGGTCACCCCGCCGGAGACGTGGAGAGAGCGCCGTGGACCGCGAGGTCGGTGACCACCGACCTCGTGCACAACGTCACCGCACACCGCGCGGCGGCGTAGTCCACGGCCATCCGGTGGTCGGCCTCGGTGAAGTCGGCCACCGCGTCGGCCACCAGAAACGTCTCGATGTCCCGGGTGAACGCGTCGCACGCGCTCATCAGGCAGCCGACGTGCGCGTAGATGCCGCACACGACGAGCTGGTCGCGCCCGCGCTGCCGGATCACCTCGGCCAGGTTGGTCCTGGCGAACGCGCTGTACCGCCACTTGGTCAGCACGATGTCGTCCGGGCCCGGCTCCAGCGGCGGCACGATCCGGCGCAGTTCCGGCCGCGCGGCCATGCCGCTGCCCCAGAAGTCGCGGAGCAGGCCGCGCTGCTCCCTGGTCATGCCCCCCGGCTGGGCGGTGTAGACCACCGGGACGCCGTGCGCGACCGCGGTGGTGCGGATGGCGTGGATGTTGCGGACCAGGTCCACCACGGGGGACCGGCCGGCGGGGAAGAAGTCCACGAAGTACTGCTGCATGTCGTGGATCAGCAGAACCGCCCGCGCGGGGTCGATCCGCCAGCCGGCCACGTTGCGCGGCAGGTCGGCCTCGGTCGGCATGGCATACGGTTCGATGGGCGGAATGGCCACGGTCGGTTCCTCCAGGATGTGCCGGCGGGAAAGGTTGGGTGGCGCGCTCGGTGCCCGAGCGCGCCACCGTCGAGGTCGTGGGGTCAGGCGCCGAGCGCGGCGCCGCCGTCCACGCACAGGTCGTGCATGGTGACGTGGCCGGCCCGGTCCGAGGCCAGGAACGCCACCGCGTTGGCCACGTCGGTGGGCGTGGCGAGCTTGCGCAGCGGGATGCCGATCCGGTGCGCGGCCAGCGAACCTTCCAGGGTGGCCCGCGCGCTCTCGTCGTCGGTCCACATGCCGCGCAGCATGGGTGTCTCGGTGGAGCCGGGAGACACCACGTTGCAGCGGACGCCACGGGCGGCCAGTTCCAGCCCGAGGGACTTGGTGAACGACACCGACGCCGCCTTGGACGCACCGTAGGCCGCCATCCCCATGCGGGGCACCGAACCGGCGTTCGAGGCGACCGTGACGATGGTGCCCCGGCCCCGGTCGGCCATCCGCCGCGCCACCGCCCGGGAGACGTGGAACACGCCGGTGGTGTTCACGTCGAACACGGTCGCCCAGTCCTCATCGGACAGTTCGATCACCGAACCGAGCCGGAGCACGCCGGCCACGTTCGCCAGGATGTCCACCGGCCCCAGCGTGCGCTCCACGTCGGTCACGGTCCGCTCGACCGCCGCGCTGTCCCGCACGTCCAGTTCGTATCCGGTGACGTCCAGGCCGGCGTTGGTCATCGCGGCCACCGTCTTGACCAGCAGGTCGCCGTTGGCGTCCGCGGCCGCGACCCGCACGCCGTGCTCGGCGAGCGTCCAGGCGACCGCCTCACCGATGCCCTGCGCGGCACCGGTGACGATGCCGACCTTGCCGGATAATTCCAGGTCCATTCGGATCCCCCAATCCCCGTGGCCGGCCCGTCAGGCCGCCACGCTCCCTGCGTCGTAACCGAACAGCCACGCCCGCGCGCGCAGTCCGAAGTCGCCGCGCAGCTCCTCGTCCCGCCTGCGCTGCTCGTCCTCGCCGCTGACGTGGTGGCTCTTCTCGTTGGCGCGAATGAACTGGTGCACCCGCTCCACCCGGGGCCGGCGCAGCTCCTCGTACCGGACCAGCGCGTCCGGCACGCCGCCGGGCGTGGCGCCGGCCAGGCAGCCGGCCAGCACCACCGCGTCCTCCATACCCATGGCGGCGCCCTGCGCGCCGAACGGGAGCATTGGATGCGCGGCGTCACCGACCAGCGCGACCCGGTCGGTGCTCCACTGCTTGACCGGTTCCCGGTCGTACAGCGCCCACCGGCTCGGTGAGTCCGGTGTGGACAGCAGCGCGAGCAGGTCCCGGCTCCACCCGGCGTAGGCGGCGAGCACGTCCTCCCGCCTGCCCCGCTGGGACCACGACTCCTCGCGCCACTCCCCGGCGGGTGCGCTGGCCGCGAAGCTGACCGCGGTGCCGCCGCGGATCGGGTAGGCCACGCAGTGCTGCTCCGGGCCCATCCAGATGACCACGCGGTGCTCGTCGAACAGCCCGGCAACCCGTTCCACCGGCACGAGTCCCCGGTAGACGCAGTGCCCGGAGAACCGCGGCGCGTCGTCCACCATGGACCGCCGGATGGTGGAGCGGATCCCGTCCGCGCCGATCAGCACGTCCACCGCGGTCCGGCTGCCGTCGGCGAACTCCAGCTCCACCCGGTCGTCGTACTCGGTGACGGCGACGCACCGGCGGCCGAGGTGGACCATGCCGAGCGGCAACGACTCCAGCAGGCTGTGGTGCAGGTCCGCGCGGTGCACGCAATAGTAGGGCGCGTCGTACAGCTCGACGCAGGCGTCGCCGAGGATGGTGCGGGCGACCACCGTGTCGTCGCACCAGCGGCGCACCTCGATGGCGCTGGGCCGCACCGCCACCCGGTCCAGCAGGTGGCCGAGGCCGAGCCGGTGCAGCAGCCGGGAGCCGTTCGGCGAGACCTGGATACCGGCACCGATCTCCCGCAGGTGCGCGGTCTGCTCGTACACCTCGCAGGTCACGTCCGCGCGGGACAGCGCGGCGGCCACGGTCAGCCCGGCGATCCCGGCCCCAACGACCGCAACCCTCAGCTCGTCGGCGTTCACGGCGACTCCCTCGTTCGTCCGGGTGGGCCAGAATCAGTAGTAGAGAAGGGACTTGTCCCAGTCCTCGTCCGCGCCGAACAGGCTGCGCGGCTTGACCACGTCGTGCACGGCGGTGAGCACCCGGTGCGGCACCAGGGTCCCCTCCGGAACACCGTCCACCTCGGCCTGGACGCCGTACTCGGCGCGGACCGACCCGGCGAGCGTGGCGCACGCCGCCGCCCGGTGCGCCTCGGCAACCTCGATCTGGATGCGCAGCACGTCCGGCTCGGCCCTGGCCCGCCAGAACGTCACGCCGTACTCCACCGGCAGCTCGAAGACCAGGTCCTCCAGCCGGCTCTGGGTGATCCGGGCACCGCCCACCGGGTAGCCGAACGCGGCCCGGCCGAGCACCCGCACGGTCGGCAGCATCCAGCCGCACGGGCAGTCCTGATAGGACACCTCCACGTTGTCCTCGAGGTTGTACCGCAGCAGCGGCATCGCCTCGCGGAACAGCGGGGTGACCACGAGCTGGCCGGCGCCGTCGCGGCGCAGCGTCCCGGTCTCCGGGTGGTACACCTCGAAGATCGCGCGGTCCGCCCACAGGTGCATGCGGCCGTGCGGGCACTCGCCGGCCAGGCTGCCGGTCTCGGTGGAGCCGTACTCCTCGACCACCGGAACGCCCCAGATCTCGCTGATCCGCCGGCGGCGCGCGGCGGACAGCGGCTCGCCACCGACAAACAACGCGCGCAGCGCCGGGAAGTCGGTGCCCGGACGGTAGCCGGCGGCCCGGGCGGCGGCCGCCCACAGCAGCGTCTCGGTCGGCATCGACCAGGTCAGCGTGACGCCCAGGTCGTGCAGCACCCGGATCACCCGGGAGTACGGCATGGCCAGCGACCGGTTGTCGCCGGGCACCACGGTCGCGCCGTGCGAGCGGGCCGCGGCCTGCGCCAGGTGGCCGGTGATCATCAGCGCGTAGGGGGTGCGGACCAGGAAGGTGTCGTCGGCGGAGATGCCGACCCACTTGCGCGCGTACCGCTCCGCCAGGTCGATCCAGTCCTCTTCGGTGTAGTAGGACGGGGTGGGGCTGCCCGCGGTGCCGCTGGACTCGTGGTAGGTGGCCAACCGCTCGCGGGGCACCGCGAGCATGCCGAACGGGTAGCTGTCGCGCAGGTCCTGCTTGGTGGTCAGCGGCAGCGCGGTGAAGCCGGCGCGGTCGGCCGGCTCCGCGGCGCCGAACCGGGACCGGTAGAACGGTGAGCGCGCGGCCCAGCGCAGCGTCCGCGCCAGTTGCGCGTCCTGCAGTTCGGTCAGCTCGGCCGGGCTGGTCCAGTCACCCAGCCGGGGCAGCCTGATCGCGGTCTCGGTCATGAGCTATCCCTCCTTCGGACAGCACGCGCAGGGCGTTGTCCCAGGCGACCTGCCGCCACTGCGCGTCGGTGAGGCCCAGCGCGGCGAACTTGGCCAGCTCGACGCCGGGGTGTTGCAGCGGGTACTCGGAGCCGAACAGCACCCGGTCCGGGCCCAGCCGCCGCAGTGCGGCGGCGGCCACGGTGCTGTACCCACCCGAGGTCTCCACCAGGACGTTCGGCGCCGCGGCGACCAGTTCGATCCCGTAGAAGTCGATGTTGCCGATGCCGCTGTGCCCGAGGACGAACGTGACACCGGGAAAGCGCCCCGCCAGCGCCACCAGGTCCGCGACGCCGCTGCCGGGCCGGGCGAGGCACACCACGTACACCGGGTGCCGGAACCGCTCGGCCACGGCGATCCAGTCCGCCAGCCGTGGGTCGGTGAGCGCGATCCCGTGCACCGCGGGGGAGATCTCCAGCTTGCGGAACTCGCCGGCTCGCTCCCGGTACTCGGCCACGCCGCGGTGCGGGTTGGCGAAGTAGCACGGGACCAGCCGGCCGGCCGAGTCCGCGCACGCCCGCAGCACCGCGTCGTTGTCGGGTTCGCTGTCCACGTGCCCGCCCTCGACGAGCTGCCGGGACAGGGTGAGGGGGTCGATCGTGCCGCCGGCGGACACGGCGGCACGATCGATCTCGCACTCCTCGAGCGCCTCCAGCAGCCGCTCCGCCGCGCCGGGGCGGGGCACCAGCCGCACATGGAAGTCGAAGACCTGCGTCACGCCGGACTCACTGCTCGCGGCAGAACTCGTCGATCGGGTAGCCGACGTGCCGGTCCTCGGTGGGCAGGTAGCCGAGCACCACGTCGCCCGGCTTCAGTTCGGTGCTGTTGAGCACCGCGCCGCCCGGTCCGAGCACCCGCACGTGCCAGTCGTCCTGCAGGATCAGGTTGACCGTGGTGCCGCCCGGCGCCATTGCGTCCACCGACAGCAGCGGCCGGGACTCGATCTTCACCCGGCCCACGGTGACCGCGCGGGTGTTGCCCTTCACGTCGACGGCCAGCACCTTGCTGCCGGCGGTCAGCTCGCTCAGGTAGTTGGTGCGGCCCTGGGTGGACAGCGTGTACGACATGATCGCGCCGGCGTTCACCCGGAACGGCCGGGTGGGCATGTAGGGCAGGGGGTGGGTCTCGCTGACGCAGAGGATCATGCCCTTGGAGTGCGAGCCGACCAGGATGCCCTCGTCCTGCCGGAAGTACGAGCAGGTGTCCACGCAGGCTCGCTCGCCCATGCCGACGTGGCTGATCCCGGTGATCTCCAGCTCGACCAGGTTCAGCGGGGCCGGCGCGTCCTCCGCCGCCGCCTTCAGCCGGGTGGCGTCGCCCACCGCCTTCGGCGCCATCATGACACCGTCCGAGCCGTGCTCCAGCACCCCGAAGATGATCTCGGCCTCCTCCGGGTCGGCGGCCACGGTGATGACGCTGCCCTCGGCGCGGGCGGCGGCGGCCAGCACGATCTCCAGCGGGATCTTCGTCGGGTCGCGGAACAGCAGCACGCTCCACTTCTCGGTGCGCGCGGCCTGGTTGGCCACCTCGAGCGTCGCCGCGTCGACGATCTCCACGAACCGGCCGAACTCCACGCCGGGGAAGCGCGCGGCCAGCTCCGCGGTGCTGCCGTGCTCGGCCTGGTCCACGATCACGATGTCCGCGCCGCCGAGGTCCTCCGGTAACGGCCTGCCCTGCGGAAAGAGGATCTTCCGCACGGTGGGCGGCAGCCCGGCCAGCGCGGCCGGGTCGTCGGCCACGATGCCGTCGACGCGCTGGTGCACCGCCTCCTCGATGATCGCCCCGACGGCGGCGCCACCGGCCCGAACGTCCAACCAACAGAGTTTCATCGCTTCTCCCTCGTTCCTCGACAACCGGTCGGGGTCAGACCGCCGCGACCTCGAGCTGGTCGAGCTGGTGGGTCACCGGTTCGATCTGGTGGATGAGCTCGGCGAGCCGCCGGGTCACCGTGCCCGGGTCCTCCGCCGCGAAGACGTTGCGCCCCATGGCGACGCCGGCGGCGCCGCCGCGCAGCGCGTCCCGCACGTACCCGAGCACGTCGTCGGTGCTGGCCCGGCGCGGCCCGCCGGCGACGACGATCGGCACCGGGCAGTCGCGGGTGATGTCGGCCATCTCGGCCACCGTGGCCGCGCACGGCGTCTTCACGACGTCCGCGCCCAGGTCCGCGGCCAGCGTCGCGGCGTGCGCGATCAGGCCCGCGTCGCGCGGGTTGGTGATCTTCGGCCCGCGCGGGTACATCATCGCCAGCAGCGGCACGTTCCACCGGTCGCACGCGTCGGCCACCATGCCGAGGTCGGCGACTTGCCGGGCCTCCTCCGCCGAGCCCAGGTTGACGTGCACGCTCACCGCGTCCGCGCCCAGCCGCAGCGCCTCCTCGACGCTGGCCACCAGGTACTTGGCGTCCGGGTCCGGCGCGTGCGCGGTGCTGGCGCTCAGGTGCACGATCAGCGACGTGGCCGCGAAGTGGCGGTGGTCCACGTACCGCAGCGCCCCCTTGTGCAGCACCACGGCGTCCGTGCCGTTGTCCGACAGCCGGCCGATGAGTTGGTTGACCCGCCGGCCGCCGGTGACCGGCCCGTCGGTGACGGAATGATCCAGCGGGACGACCAGCAGGCGCCGGCCGTCGCGCCGGAACAACCTGCCGAGCCGGACCTGCCGGGCGAAAGAGCCGTTGACAATCACCGCTTCCCCTCTCCTGCCTGGTTACCGCGCCGGTCCGCGCGCGCCTGGTCGCGGTGCCCGGTGACGGCGGCGGGTGGTCACCGTGCGCCGGCGCCGGCGACCAGCCGCTCGGACCCCAGCTCGAACTCCTTGTGCAGCAACGCCAACGCGTCCGTCACGCGCTCCTGGGGCACGGTCACCGACACCCGGAGCTGCGAGGTGGCGATCCAGCCGGTGCTGATCCCGGCCGCGTCGAGCCCGGCCAGCAGCCGCGCGGTGAACTCCGGCCGGTTGAGCAGGCCGGTGCCGATCAGCGAGATCTTGGCGATGTTCTCGTCCAGCACCACCGTGCCGTCCACAGCGGACACCAGCGCGCGCAGCTCGTCCACCAGCCGCGGGATGTCGCTGCGCCGGGCGGTGAAACCCATCCGGAACTCGGCCTCGTACCGGCCGGACCGGGCCACCAGGTCGACGGGGGCGTGGTGCCGGGCGAACAGCGACAGCACGTCGACGGCGAGGTCCCGGTGCGCGGTGTCGGCACGGACCAGCACCCGGGTGACGTCCAGGTCGTGCGCGATGGCGACGAGGGCGTGCGACTCCAACATCTCGGGCTGCCTTCCTCCTGGGATCACGGTTCCCGCGCCGTCGGCCAGCGCGGAGCGCACGAGCAGGTCGATGCCGCGCGCGGCGGCCAGCTCCACCGAGCGGCTGTGCAGCACCCTGGCGCCGGCGAAGGCCATCTCCACCATCACGTCCATGGGCACCGTGTCGAGCACCCGGGCGGACGGCACGACGCGGGGGTCGGCGTCGAAGACCCCGGCCACGTCGGTGTAGATCTCGCAGCGCCGGACGCCGAGTTCGGCGGCCAGCGCGACCGCGGTGGTGTCCGAACCGCCGCGGCCGAGGGTGACCACGTCGCCGCCCGCGCCGACGCCCTGGAACCCGGCGACCACCACCACGCTGCCCTCGCCGAGGTGCCGGTGAATCCGGGCCGGGTCGATCGCGGCGATCCGCCCGGCCCCGGGCGGGCCGACCACGCGGATGCCGGCCTGGCCGCCGGTCAGTGACACCGCGGGCACGCCCAGCGACCGCAGCGTCATCGCGAACAGCGCCGCGGACAGGCACTCGCCGGTGGCCAGCAACTGATCGGTCTCCCGGCTCGCCGACCGCTCGCCGGCGGCGGCGGCCATGGCCAGCAACTGGTCGGTGCTGTCGCCGCGCGCGGAGACCACCACCACGGTGGGCCAGGTCCGGCTGGCCCGGGCGACGGACGTGGCGGCGCGCCGTAACCGGTCGGCGCCCGCGAGGGACGTCCCTCCGTATTTCCGCACCAAGATATCCATCGGGAAACCCACTTTCGGCGTGAATCGCGGACACGGCCGCCGCGGCGCTATCCCTGCGGTGCCGGTCACCACGGACACTAACCGGAATTCCGTACGCGGCCCACTACCTGCTCGAGTAGTGGCCGGAATCCGCGAAAAACAACGGCCGGCCGGGCACCGCGGAAACATTCGCGGCGCCCGACCGGCCGGTGGGGATAATTCTCTCGGCTACTCCGTTAACTGGTCGAGGACGGTGTCCGCCCAGGCGGGATCGTATTCGTCGAGGCGCGGCAGTCCGGTCGGGAATCGGCCCGTCCAGTGATAGGTGGCACCCGGATTGTGCGCGGCGTAGCCGTGCGCGGTGAACAGGTGCGGGCTGCCCTGCACCGCCGGCCCCTTCGCGGTCTCCCACTGCCGGTAGACCTCGGCCCGGCCACGGCCGGCGGCGAGCGCCCGCGCGAGCGCCGCGTGGTCGACGTGCGCGCAGCCCTCGGCGATCTCCAGGATCACCGGGTGGATGCTGATGCAGCGCCCCTCCGCGTAGAACGCCGCGCGCAGCGCCGCGTCCAGCTCGTCGCTGCCCGGCAGGCCGCCGATATCCGGATCCTTGGCCGCCTGCACGGCCTCCATCGCCGGCAGCGTGGTCACCGGGTAGGTGGACTCGGGCGCGGACCACAGCCGCCAGCCCACCTCGGGGCGCGCCCCGGCGATCGTCACGATCTCGGCATCCAGGATGAGCTTCGGGGTCGGCGCGTTGTTGAACAGCTCCAGCGGGAAGGCACGGTGGTCCACCAGGAGCCGCCGGCCGCGTTCCGCCGCCCTGGCCCGCAGCGTGTGCAGCGCGAGCGTGGCCCACGGGCAGCCGATGTCCGACCACACGGTCACCGTGTCCGACGCCGGGTTCCGCAGTTCTTCGGTCATGCGGTGAGGGCCTCCGCGGGGAGTAGTAGGGCGGTGATCGCGTCCCGGAGGATGTCGACGCCGTTCTCGGTGAGCACGGACTCCGGGTGGAACTGCATCGAGTGGAAACCCGGGCCGCGCATCGCGTGGATCTCGCCGCTGTCCGGGTCCCGACACACCGCCACGCTACCGGTGCCGGTGTCCCACCGGTCGGTCTCGCTGCGCGCCGCGAACGTGTTGTAGAACCCGCACGGCTGGACCCGGCCGAACAGGTCGATCTCCCGCCGCAGGCCCTGGTTCGGCACCGGCCTGCGGACGATGTCCAGGCCGAGCACCGAGCACAGCACCTGGTGGCCGAGGCAGATGGACAGCAGCGGGATGCCCGCGCGCAGCACCTGCTCGGTGATCCGGCGCATCGCCGCGATCTTGGGATGGCCGGCGTCGCGCGGGTCGCCCGGGCCGGGACCGACCACGACCAGGTCGTGTCCGGCCAGGTTCACCTCGCCGTCGAACCGGATGACCGTGGCGGAAAGCCCGAGCGCGGCGAGTTGGTGACGCAGCATCGCGGTGAAGGTGTCCTCGCAGTCCACGACCAGCACACGCCGGCCGGCGAGCGGTCCGGCGGCCGGCGTGGCGCGGCGGTCGGACAGCCAGAACGTGCCGAGCCCCTGGTTGCGCCGGCTGAGCGCGGCGCGGATCTCCGGGTGGCCCGCACACTCGCCACCGGGCGCCCGGCGCGGCGTGCCGCCCTCGGCTCCGGGGGTGCGGCGGAACGCGGCGAGCATGGCGGCCGCCTTGACGCGCGTCTCCGCCGCCTCGGCGTGCGGGTCGGAGTGGCGGACCAGGGTGGCCCCGACGTCGATCCGCAGGTTGCCTCCGGCGTCGACGTCCGCGGTCCGGATCACGATGGCCGAATCGAGCAGCGGGGTGCCGTCCGGTTCCCGGCCGATCAGCGCGAGCGCGCCGCTGTAGTAGCCGCGGCCGCCCCGCTCGTGCCGGGCGATCACCCGGCAGGCGCTCTCCAGCGGGCTGCCGGTGACGGTCGGCGCGAACATCGTCTCGGCGAGGGTTTCCCGCACGCCCAGCGCCGCGCGGCCCTCGATGAAGTACTCGGTGTGGGCGAGTTCGGCCATCAGCTTCAGCCGCGGCCCCACCACCCGGCCGCCGCCCGCGCAGACCCGGCCCATCATCTTCAGTTCCTCATCGAGCACCATGTACAGCTCGTCGGACTCCTTGCGGTCGCCGAGGAAGCCGAGCAGGCCAGCGGGCGAGGCACCGGACGGCGGGTACCGGAACGTGCCGCTGATCGGGTTCATGGTGGCCACGCCGCCGGCCACGCTGACGTGCCGCTCCGGGGAGGCGCCGATCAGCGTCCTGGACCCGGTGTGCACCAGGAAGGTCCAGTAGGCGCCGGACTCGTGGCGCAGCAGGCGGCGGAACACCGCCAGCGCCACCTGGGTCGAGAAGTCCTCGACGGTGGCCAGGAACGACCGTTTGATCACGAAGTTGGCGCCGGTGCCCTGCCCGATCTCGTCCGCGACGATCCGCCGGACCAGGTCCGCGTACTCGGCGTCGGTGATGTCGAACCGCTCCCCGGACAGCCGCGCCGGCGCGTCCGGCACGGCGGCGGCGAACTCGGGCACCAAGATGCGAGCCTGCTCGGTCACCTCCAGCGCCAGCAGCGGCGTGCCGTCGTCCACGCACGCGAAGCCGCGCTCCCGGATCTGCCGGTACGGCAGCAGGGCGAGCAGGTCGTGCCGCGCGCCCCCGCCCGTCGGACCGGCCGCGACCGGCAGGTCGGCGACCCGCTCGACGGTGGCGACCCTGCCGACGAGTAACTCGAGCGTGCCGGCCCCGGTCGACTCGGGCCGGTGCAGCACCGCGAACGGCGGCGGGTCGTCCCCGAGAATCTGTTCGAGCGCGGCACCGGTGTGCTGGGTCATGATTTCTCGCCCCCTCCGGGAACCGGATTCACGGAAAGCGGAACCACGGTTCCTTACCCGGCCGACGTCGGCTCAAGCCTCACATCGCCGGCATCGGCGGGCAACTACTTACTTGAGTGGTCGCCGGCCGCTCGGGTGTTTCTCAAAAAAGGAGCTTCCGGGAAGGGCATGTTTCCGGGAAATGCGGCATGGGCGCCCCGACCGAAGCGGTCGGGGCGCCCATGGAGGCGCCGCTTCACCCGGCGTGATTCGCCCCCGGTCGGAACCGGCCGAATCAGCGGCTGTCCGGAACACGCCCCGGCGCGTTCCGCCGCGGGTCATCGCAGGCCGGTCACGTTTCGGAGAACCGGCCGTCAGACGGTGCGGAAAACCTGGTCGTAGGCCAGCCGGGGCAGCCGGTCGTACCAGGCCCCGGGGCCCGGCTTACCGATGTTGACCACGGCGAGCGCGCGGTGCGTGCCCTCCGCGAAGAACTCCTTGTTCACCCCGTCGAAGTCGAAGCCGGTCATCGGACCGGCGGCCAGGCCGATCGCGCGGATGCCGAGGATGAAGTACCCGACCTGGAGCGCGGCGTTGAACCTGGCTGACTCCTCCCGCACCGCGTCATCGCTGAAGAACACGTCCTTGGCCTGCGGGAACACCGGGAACTGGGTGGGCAGGTGCTGGTGGAACTCGGTGTCGGCGGCGAGGATCGCCACCAGCGGGGCGTTCTTCGTCTTCTCCTGGTTGTTGTCCCACATCAGCGGCACCAGCCGGGCCCTGGCCTCGGGCGAGCGCACCAGCACAACGCGCAGCGGCTGCTGGTTGAACGAGGTCGGGGCCCACTTCACCAGGTCGTAGATGGCCTCGATCTGCTCGTCGCTCACCGGCTCGTCGGTGAACGTGTTGGCCGTGCGCGCCTCCCGGAACAGCAGGTCCTGCGCGTGCTTGTCCAGTACGACGTGTTCGGTCGTCATTACCCTTTTCTCCCTGTTTCTTTTCTTCAGCGAGGACGTGGTGACACGGAACGGTCCGGGTGCCGGCCGCACACGCGGTCGAGGACCCCCGCGCAGTCGTCGGGCGGCTCGTTTCCGCGCCAGGCCACGTGCTGGTCCGGTCGCACCAGCACCAGGTCGCGCTCCCACACGGTGCGGCTGCCCTCGTCGTCGACCGCCAGGTGGGCGAGCGGCACGCCGAGCCGCTGCGCCTCCTGCGCGATCGGCTTCCCGGCCTGGGAGCCGGAGAAGTCCAGCAGGGTGAGCCCCGGCCCGAGCAGGTCGTACAGTTCGGTGCGGTCGGCCAGCCGCACACTCGGCGCCCGCCCGCCGGGCCAGGTCGTCGGCACGATGCGGCCCCACTCCCACGCGGGTTCCTCGCCGTCCTCGTGGCAGATGACGGGGGAGTCCCGGTACCGGTAGCCGCAGTGGATGCCGATGTTGTTGATCTGGTAGCCGTCCTGCCGCAGGAACCCGGCGAGCTGTGGCCGGCCGGCGCCCTCCGCGGCCAGTTGCGGGAACCGGCGCCACACCTCGAGCAGGTTGAACGACATCTCCCGGTTGAACAGCGCCACCGGCCGGCGTTCCGCCTCGTAACTGTCCAGCAGCCCGGGTCCGCCCCAGCCGTCCAGCACCGCCGCGAGCTTCCAGCCGATGTCGACCGCGTCGGCGATGCCGGTGTTGGCGCCGTGCCCGCCGGTGGGGAAGAACTGGTGCGCGGAGTCGCCGGCGAGGAACACCCGGCCGGCCCGGTAGCGGCGGGCGACGCCGAACCGGCCGCGCCACTGCGCCACGTTGATCAGTTCGTCGACCGCGATGTCGACGCCCAGCCGCTGCCGGATCACCGGCAGCGGGTCACCGGTGGACTGCTCGCCGTCGGCCAGCGGGAAGGTCGCGGTCCAGGTGGCGTCGCCGTCCCGGGACACCAGGGTGAGCCCGAGCGTCGTGTTGGCCAGGAAGAACCGGCCGTACCGGGTCAGCGCCGGGTCCGCGCTGCGGAAGTAGCTGATCACGTGGTGGCGCTGCGGACCGTACTCGTCGACCCCGATCCCCACCGCCGAGCGCACCGCGCTGTTCGCGCCGTCGCAGCCGACCAGGTACCGCGCCCGGATGGTTCGGGTACGCCCGTCCACCAGCACGTCCGCGGTCACGCCTTCGGCGTCCTGGCGCAGGCCCTGGAACGTCCACCCCTCGCGCAGGTCCACCAGTTCGGCGGCCGCGCACCGGTCCCGGCCGAGTTGCTCCAGCATCGAGCCGACGATCCGCTGGTACGGCTCGCGCGGCAGGCTGCCGTCGTTGGTCCGCGCCATCTCCTCGCGCAGCGTGTCCACTGACAGGTAGCGCCACTCGGCCACCGGTGGCTCCGCGAAGCTGCGCATCCAGAAGAAGTTGAACGCCTGGTCGCCGGGCACCCCGCGGGCCCGGATGTCGTCGGTCAACCCGAGCCGGCGCAGCAGTTCCATGCTGCGCGCGTTGACGAAGTCCATCTTGGGATGGCGCGAGGCGCCGCGCGCCCGGTCCACGACGATGCTGCGCACGCCGTGGTGGGCCAACTCCAGCGCGACCGTCGCACCCACCGGGCCGGCGCCGACCACCAGCACCGGCGCCGCGTCGGCCGGCGACACTTCCCGCTCGGTCATGCGTCGAGCCTGCCCGGCGGCAGGGGACCGGGACATCACGTGGTCTCGTGATCCCAGCGCCGGTCAGCCGGCCGCGCCCTCCCGCTCCAAGACCCGGCGGGCGAGTTCCACCCGGCTGGACACGCCGAGTTTGGCGAACGCGTGCCGCAGGTGCGTGTCCACCGTGTGCGGGGACAGGAACAGCCGGTTCGCCGTGGCCCGGTTGGTCAGGCCCTGGGACACCAGTCGGACCACCTTCAGCTCCGCCTCGGTGAGGCTCTCCCAGCCGACCTTGGCGGCCCGCGACGGCGCGAGGGCACGCCGGCGGACGCCCAGCGACCGGAGTTCCCGCAGCGCCCTGGCCTGGTCCCGCAGCGCGCCGCACCGGGCGTAGGTCTCCAGCGCCTCGTTGAGCAGGTCCACCGCGTCGCTGCGCCGGCCCACCGCCCGCGCCAGCCGCCCGGCGTCCTCCATCGCCGAGGCGCGGGCGAGTGGCCGGGGACTGTCCCGGTAGATCCGCACCGCGCGGCGCAGCGTGTTCGGGTCCCGGTTGAGCAGGCCCTCGGCGTGCGCGGCGGCACCGGCGATCGAGGACACCCCCGGGTTCATGTCGGCCAGCCTGGCCAGCGCCTCGGCGGTGGCCCTGGCCCAGTCCCTGGCGTCGCCGGCCAGCGCGATCCGCACCAGTTCCGGCCCGGCCCAGGGGTCTCTGGCCAGCAGCAGCAACCGGTCCGGAAAGGACTCGTACGTGCCGGCCAGCACGTCCAGGGCGGCGGCGGGGTCCCCGCATGCCTCGCGGACCAGCGCGCTGGTCCAGTCGATGTCCTCGGGCATCGCGCCGATCCCGGCGGCCAGCCGCCCACGGGCGCGCTCGAGCAGCGCGGTGGCGGTGGGCAACTGGTCCCGGCGGCGAGCCAGTTCGGCGAGCATGCCGAGCAGCGGCACGCTCAACGCCTCCGCGGACAGCCGCTCGGTGACCGCCAGTCCCGCCTCGGCCTCGGCCTGGGCGTCGTCCAGCCGGCCGGCGGCCAGCCGCAGCTCCGCCCGGTAGAAGTGCCACAGCGGCTGGGACCACGCGGTGCCGGTCCGCTCGGCCTCCCGCTGGCCGATCTCGAACATCGCGTCCGCCTCCGTGAACCGGTCGGCGGTGACCAGTGCCCGGCCCAGCCACAGCGAGGGGTAACGCTGCTTGGCGGCGCCGCCGGTCCGGTCCGCGATCTGCACGGCGTCGCGGCCGAGGCGGATCGCCTCCTCCAGCCGGCCCCGGTACATCGCCACCACGGTCCGGGCCACCGTGCCGAACACCACCGCGGCGTCCTCCCCGGTGGCGGCGCCGACCTGGGCGGCCACCGTGCCGGCCTCGTCCGCGGCGGCCACGTCGTTGACGTAGAGCAGCGCGTGCGCGCGGATGGCCAGCAGGTGGGCGCGCGCCGCCTGCGGCACGTCCGGCCGGTCCAAGGCGCGGGTGGTGACCCGGACGGCCTCGGAGTCCTTGCCGGAGTGCTTCAGCGCCTCGGCCAGGCCCAGCAGGATCGCGGCCTCGTTCTCCGGGGCGAGCCCGCGGCGCAGCGCGTCGCCGGCCAGTTCCCGCGCCTGGACCAGCCGGCCCACCGACACCAGCAGCCGGACCACGTCGGCGAGCACCCGCTCGCGGCCGGGGTCGTCGTCGGCCAGCAGTTCCAGCGCGCGCAGCAGCAGGTCGGCCGCGGTGCCCGGGGCCTTCGGCGCGATCTCCTCGGCCGCCTCGCGTAACACCGCGACGGCGCGCTGGTCACCCCGGCGCGCGCTGCGGACCACGTGCTCGGCGACCTCTGCGGCGCCGCGGCCCTCCTGCCGGAGCACGGTGGCCGCCTCCCGGTGCAGCGCGTAGCGCACCGGCCCGGACAGCGACTGGTACACCGCCTCGCGGATCAGGTCGTGCCCGAAGGAGAACTCGGAGCCGGAGTCGACGAGCAGTCCTAACCGGACGGCCTCGTCGACCGCCGAAAGCATCTGCACCGCGGGCACCCCGGCCAGCCCGGCGGCCTCGTGCAGGGTGAACTTCCGGCCGATCACCGAGGCCACGTCGAGCAGTCGCCGGCCGGTGGGGGTGAGGTCCCGCAACCGGTGCTCCACCGCGCCCAGGAAGCTGACCGGCAGGCCGCTCTCCACGATGGTCGCGGTGTAGTCCTCGACCAGCACCCGGCCCTCCCCGAGCAGGGTGGTGAGCAACTGCTCGAGCAGGAACGGGTTGCCGCCGCTGCGCTGCGCCAGGTCGAGCACCGTGTCGTCGGGGACCGCGCCGAGCACCAGCGCGCAGAACTTGGCCACCTCGTCCGCGGACAGCTCGCCGAGGCGCAGCCGGACCGCGCCCACCGTGTCCTCGGCGAGCAGCCAGTCGATCGCCTCCCGCGAGGGCGACCTCGGCTGCGGCGTCCGGCGGGCGACCAGCCACAGCACCGGTGCGCTGGCCAGCTCGGGCACCAGGGTCCGCAGGGCCAGCGCGGTCAGCTCGTCGGACCAGTGCGCGTCGTCCAGCGCGACCAGCAGCGGCCGCCGCATGGCGAACTCCTCGATCCGCTCACCGAGCCAGTTCAGCAACCAGAACCGGTTACTGCCCCGCTCGGTCAGCGCGGCGGTGGTCGCCTCGTCCACCACCGGCGGTTCCGCGGAGCGCAGCGCGGACAGCAACGCGCCCGCCGGGATGATCCGGTCCAGTTCGGTGGGCCGAGCCGTGGCGACGGCGATGCCGGCGGCGTGCGCCGCATCGGTGCCGGCGGTGAGCAGCCTGCTCTTGCCGATGCCCGCCGGTCCCTCGACGACCACGCAGCCGCCGGTGCCCTCGCCGAGCGCGGAGACCGCGTGCCGCACCCTGGCCAGCACCCGGTCCCGCCCGACCAGCGGGCCAGTGGTCACCGGCACGCGCGCCCCCCTCGATCGCACCCACCACGCTCGGACCGACTCCGTCCCCGGCCGGTTACCACGCCGGAGACACGCGACGGCACGAGTCCCCGCGCCACGCAACCCTCGCGGGCCGGCACACTACTGCCGGCTCCGGCACGCGGGACCACCAATCGGGTGTGACTGGGATCACACGCGCCCGGATCCTGCGCGCCGCGGCTACCCGCCGATCACCGGCACCACGCGGCGGCGACCGCCCAGGCCTGCTCCGGGTTCAGGCGCGGGTCGCACAGGGTGGTGTAGCGGCCGTCGCCGACCAGACCGATCTGCGAGTCGTCCGGCACGCACTCGCAGACGTCCATGGGCGTGGACTCGAGGTGCAGGCCACCGGCGACCCCACCGGCGGCCGACACGGCCCGCTGGAAGTCGGCGACCTCCCGCAGCACCGCGGCGAGCACCCGGGTCTTGCGGCCGTCGGGACCGGCGACGGTGTTGCCGTGCATGGGATCGCACATCCAGATCACCGGATGGCCCTCCGCCCGGACCGCGGCGACCAGCCCGGGCAGCCGCTCGCCGGCGACCGGGCCGAGCCGGGCGATCAGGGTCAGCCGGCCCGGCCGCCGGTCCGGGTCGAGCCGCCGGCACAGCCGGAGCAGGTCCGCCGTGCGGATCTGCGGGCCCACCTTGCAGGCCACCGGGTTGCTCACCGAGGCGAGCAGGTCGACGTGCGCGCCGCCGGGGTCGCGCGTCCGCTCGCCGATCCACGGCCAGTGCGTGGAGGTGAGCAGCATCCCGCCGTCCGGCAGCCGCCGCACCAGGGGCAGCTCGTAGTCGAGCACCAGCGCCTCGTGGCTGGTCCACACCATGGGCGACTGCGGCAGGTCCGGGTCGACGCTCTGGCCGCGCAGGAAGTCCATCGCCGCGGCCGCGGCCTGGTAGCAGGCCAGCATCCGCAGCGGGTCGGGCCGGCGGCTCACCGGGTCCGGCTCCGGCCCGTTCACCAGCAGGCCACGGAACGCCGGCAGCTCCACGGATCCGTGCCGCTCGGTCGGCTTGGACCGAGGCTTGGCGAACTGCCCGGCGATGCGGCCGACGCGCAGCACCGGCTTGCCGGAGTTGATCCTCATCACGCCGGCGAGCGAGTCGAGCATGCCGATCTTCGCGCTGAGCGACTCCGGTACGCACTCGGCCGGGTCCTCGGCACAGTCGCCGGCCTGGATCACGTGCAACTCGCCGGCCGCCACCCTGGCCAGCAGCCGGCCGAGCGCGTCCACCTCGGACTGCCTGACCAGCGGAGGCATGTCCGCCAGGTCGACCCTGATCTTCTCGACCAGCCACTCGTCGCCCCAGTCCGGCTGCTGGTCCGCCGGCAACGACAGCCACCGCCGCATTTCCGAATCGGACAGGGCGGTGAGCGATCGTGCGGCTAAGTCCTGCGTCGCTTCTCCGGCCACGCCAAATTCCCCTCGAGTTTATTTGTCGCGCATTACACGGATCATCGAGCTGGCAGGTCTCGGCGCTTTCCGAACCTCGCGTTCCGACCTGGCTTCCCGGTCCTGCTCCCGGGATCCGGTTTCCGGCCGCTTTCCGGCCTTTCGCCGACAAACGTACCCGCGTTCGAGGGGAGGGGGTACTACTCGTCAGGGTAGGGCTGGCGCAATCACGGAGAACGTGGTCATTATTCCGCGGCGCGCGGTATGGCTGGGCGGGGAGACCTCCGGCCGGAGGCCTCCCCGCCCTGGTGAACGGAGCGCGTCAGTGTCTGTTCCGGAACGCGCGCCGCGATCGCCTCGCCGGCGCGCGACAGAGCCGTGACACTCCGGTTATGCGTGGAGGGGCGCCCCGCCCCCGCGATCGCGGGGCTTCGCCCCGGCGCGTTCCCGTGCTCGTCATCGCAGCCCGGTCACAGGGTGTCAGTGTGCGACCGGGTCCGCCCGGTGGTCCTCCGGCCCGTGGTGGTGCGCCATCGCGGGCGGCCGCCAGGAGGCCCGCAGCCACAGCACCACGGGGACGGCGGCCGCGGCGAGCAGCGCCGCCGCGCCCATCGCCCAGGCGTGCCCGGACGCCAACGCGCCCAGCGGGTTGGTTCCCTCGGCCAGCACCGAAGCGGTCCGCCGGCTCGCGACCGTGCCCAACCCGGCCACGCCGACCGCGCCCCCGATCTGCAGGGTGGTGCTCACCAGGCCGGACGCCGCGCCCTGCGCCGCTCCGTGCACACCGGTGGTGCAACTGACGAACGCCCCGACGATCGCGGCGCCGACGCCGAACCCGAACACGATGCCCGGCAGCACGAAGGCGGTGACGATGCCGCTGTCCGTGCCCAGCACCAGCGCCCACCAGAGCAGCCCCGCACCCTGCAGCACCAGTCCGCCGGCCAGCGCGGTGACCGGGCTGACCCGCCCGAACTGCCGGATCGTCACCTGCGAGCCGACGAACAGCGCGACGCTGATCGGCATCATCGCGACAGCCGCGGTCAGCGGGGCGAAGCCGCGCACGTGCTGCAGGTACAGCGTGACCACGAAGAACAGGCCGAACATCAGCGCGCCGGTGGCCGCGTTCGCCACGTTGCCCAGCACCACGTTACGCAGCCGGAACAGCGCCCTCGGCACCAGCGGCGTCGCCGCCCGCAACTGCCGGACCACGAACGCGGCCAGCAACACCACCGCGACCCCGAAGGCGACCAGGGTGGCGGTGGCACCCCAGCCCTGGCTGCCGCCCCGGACCACGGCGTAGAGCAGCGCGCACAGGCCACCGGTGCCCACGGTCGCGCCGAACAGGTCGACCCGGCCACCCGACCTCGGGCCACCCTTCGGCACCATCCGCAGCACGAACAGCAGCACCAGCGCCATCACCGGCACGTTGATCAGGAAGGCCCACTGCCAGCCGATCGAGGTGAGCAGGCCACCGATCAGCACGCCGAGCGCGCCGGCCAGCCCGCCGATACCGCCGAACATGCCGAGCGCCTTGTACCGGTCCGGTCCCTCCTCGAACACCTCAGTCACCAGCGCCATCGCCGCCGGGGAGATCACCGCGGCGGTGAGGCCCTGCGCGGCGCGCGCCGCGACGAGCAGCCAGGCCGCCGAGGAGAGCCCGCAGACCAGCGACGCGAGGATGAACAGAACCATGCCGGTGATCAACACCCGCCGCCGGCCCAGCAGGTCGGCGGCGCGGCCACCGAGCAGCAGGAAACCGCCGAAGCCGAGCATGTAGGCGTCCATCACCCAGGCCAGCCCGGCCTCGGAGAAGCCGAGCTGACGCTGGATCGACGGCAGCGCGATATAGACCACGCTGGTGTCCAGCACGACGATGAACTGGACGGCGGCCAGCAGGCCGAACACCTGCCACGGGTTCCGGGCCGCCGGCCCTCCGGCAACGGAGCCGGCCTCGGTCGCAGTCATCGGAAACTCCCCACCTCACGTCCGCGCGCGGCGCGCGTCATCACCACGGGAACCACGGGACCTCACCCTGCCCGCCGCCGGCCGCCCGCCACATCACGTAGTCGCGTGAGATCACAGCGGAGCCGGCGCGGGAGGCCCGGCCCGACGGAGGATCCCGTGAACGGGTGATGTGGCCGCCGCCGCGCCCCGGCGAAGGTGATACCCGTCGTTTCGCACCACTTCTGGAGGCGGTCATGTCGGCTTCCGACAACGGTGGTCATCAGCCCGAGGTTCTGCACGTACCCGCAGGCGATGGAATCGCGCTGTGGGTGCCCGAGGAACCGCCAGAGAACCTGGTCGACGGCGAAGGCCCGGAAATGTCGCACTACACGTTCCTCTCCACGGCCGAGAACACCGGCGGAGCGCTGGCGGTCGTGGACACCGTGGTTCCGGCCGGGAACGGTCCGCCGGAGCACATGCACGACGACGCGGACGAGTCGTTCTACGTTCTCGACGGCGAATTCGAGGTGCGAGCCGGCGGCAGGTCCTTCGTCATCAGGCAGGGCGACTACGCCTTCGTGCCGCGTGGCACGCGGCACATCTGGAAGAACAACACCGACCGGACGGCGCGCATGCTCCGCATCTACACCCCCGGCGGGCACGAGCGCTTCTTCATCGACATCTCCCGCCCGGCCAAGCCGGGTGAGCCCGCACCACGGCTCACCGCGGAGGACGTTCGCCGGGCCGAGGCGGCGGTGGAGAAGTACTACGGCACGCTGCCCGGCGCCGAGGACGTGCCCGAGCCGCACCCCGTGGGCGGCTGACAGCGGTCCGCACGGAGAAACTGGAGGATCTTGTGTCGAACAGTCCCACGGTCGTCCTCGTGCACGGCGCGTGGCACGGCGCCTGGGTGTGGTCGGAGTTCGCGAAGGTGCTGGCGCGGCGCGGCATCGACACCGAGGCGGTGAACCTCACCAGCCAGGGCCATGATCCGGCGACGATCGGCGACCTGCGCTCCGACGTCGACCTGCTGCGCGACACCATCGCGAAGGTGCCCGGTCCGGTCGTGGTGCTCTCCCACTCCGCGTATGGCGGCATGGTGACCAGCGAGGCGGCCGACGGCCCCGGCAACGTGGCCCGCCTCATCTTCCTCACCTCGTTCGCGCCCGAGGTCGGTGAGTCGCTGTCCGGCCTGTTCGGCGGGGACGGCCAGCCGCCGTTCATCGACCCGTCCAACGGGTTGCTGACCGTCAAGCAGGGTTGGGGCAGCAAGCTGTTCTTCAGCGACTGCCCGCCGCCGGTGGCGGCCGAGGCGGAGGCCAGGCTGCTGCCGCAGAACGCGGTGTCGTTCGGGCAGGAGGTGCGGGCGGCGGCGTGGCGGCGGATCCCGTCGTCGTACATCATCTGCACCGAGGACCAGGCGATGCCGGCTCCGGGCCAGCGTCGCATGGCCGACCGGGTCGGGGACGCGGTGGAACTGCGTAGCGGGCACTCGCCGTTCCTGTCCCAGCCGGACAGACTGGCCGACCTGGTCGTCGAGCGCCTGTGAGGATCTGGGCGCACCGTCCGTGCCGGGACCGCCGGTGCACCGCGGTCCCGGCACGGCGCGCCGCCGACGCGGGAAGTTCCGTGCGCCACGACGGCAACGGGACTTTCCGCGTTTCCGGCGCGGCAGCCGGTCATTCCTCCCGGGGGATCACCCGCAGCCCGGGAATCTCGGCGCGCTCGATCGCCAGGTGCGCCGCGCACAGCCGGTACCGCCGCCCGGTCTCCGGGTTCTCCACCACGGCCACCATGGGTTCGGTGCAGGGCTTCGCCCATCGGTCGCCACGCCAGCGCCGCCGGCATCCCCTGACCGCGCAACGGGTTCCGCGCCACGTGGGTAACAGCGTGTCACCGTGCTCGGGGCAGACACCGCGGGGCGCCGAGCACAGCGTCTCGTCGCCGGCCAATTCCGCCTCCCCGCGTCTCTGCGGCCTGCCGCATGATGGCACGTGCACGGAACACCGGAGGCGCCGCGTCCCCCGGCGTAGCGACCCGGACCGACCATCCGTACGAGTGTGGACGGTGCCGGCGTTCACGCAGGGTGATAGCCACCGGGCACCTCGGCTACCGGCGACGGCACCCGGCCGATTCGCCGGGCCAGTGGCACGGCGCCCAGGATGACGGCGGCCAGCACCAGGAACACCACCCGGGGCCGGTCGAGCAGGAACTGCGCCGCCAGCGCGATCAACAGGCCGCCGGCGTTGCCCGCCGTCCAGATCAGCGCGGCGGCCGTGGCGGCGAACCGGCGGTCGACCCGCTCGGTGAGTTCCAGCACGATCGGCAGCGCGGGCAGCAGCGCGGCGCCGATCGGCGCCAGCGCGAGGAACCCGGTGGCCAGTCCGGGATGGACGGCCAGCAGCACGCACCCCGCGGCGGTCACCGTGCCGGCGGCCTGCAGCGTGCCCGACTGCCGCCCCTTCCGCGCGACCAGCGGGGGCAGCGCCACCGCACCGGCGATGCCGACCAGGATCATGGTGAGCAGCAGCAGGCCGCTGCCGCCACCGTCCACACCGGCGGGTGCGAGCAGCACCTGCAGCCAGGTGGTCAACGCGATGAACACGCCGAATCCGACGAAGACGATCGCGCTGAGCAGCCGGATCCGCGGCTGGGCCCACGTCTCGCGGAGCGACGAACCCCACGACGCGCCGGCCGTACCCGGTGCGCCCGGCGAGGCCGGCCGAAACGGCGCCGGCCGGGCCACCAGCAGCACCGTGCCGGCGCCCGACAGCAGCGCCACCGCCGCGCCGAGCGCCGCCAGGGTGTGCACCTGCGCGGGCGCGGGCAGCGCGGCGCCGAGACCGAGCGCGACGATCATGCCGAGGAAGGTGCCCGCCGAGCACAGCGCGATGCCCGCCGGCCGGTGCCGCGCCACGAGGTAGCCGCCGACCACCTGGTTGACCGCGTTGAGCACCACGGGCTGCGCCACCGCGCCCACCACGGCGCTGGCCAGCACCACGGGGTAACCGTCACCGGCCAGCCGGATCGCCCCGGCCAGCGCGGTGAGCAGCGCGCCCACCGCCAGCCCGCCGCGCGGCCAGCGGTCCAGCACCGCGCCCACCGGCAGCGCCAGCCCCACGTAGACCAGCGGGAAGACCTGGGCCAGCCAGCCGACGGCGGCGTCGGAGACCCGGTAGTGCGCCGCCGCGGCGGTGGTCACCGGCGCCAGCGCGAGCCAGAGTAACTGCGTGGCGCCGCACAGTGCCCCGTAGCCGAGTACCACGGCCCACCGGCTTCCCGCTGACGTGACCATGCCGCTGTCCTTTCCGCGGGCCGCCGACTCACCGGGGTCGACGTTCGGCGCCGAGCGTACGTCCCGGCTGACCGGCCGAGCCAGCTTCCGCGCGGCGCGCGGAGCGCACCCACGGCCAGGTCAGCAGGGCCCACGCGGCGAGCAGCAGGACGGCCTCGGCCAGCAGGTACTCCGGCCACGGGCCGAGCAGGTCGAGCAGGGTGGGCCGGTTCGGCTTGCCGTCGAGGTAGCCGTAGTTGGTGCCGGCAAGCCGGTTGACCGCGAGCACGGCGGCCGCCCAGCCGGCGGTGACCGTCACGGTCAGGCGGTAACCATCCCAGCCCGGGCGCATCCGCAACCCGCACACCAGGTATCCGGCCGCCGCGACGACCAGCAGGTGCCACGTCCAGTCGAGCAGCCATGCCCAGTGCGGCGAGGCCGGCGCCAGCAGCACCGGGGTAACCACCGCCTGCGGGGCCAGCGTCAGGCCCCAGTAGTAGGCCAGGTGGCACGCCCACCGGCGGCCGGACCACAGCGCGTACCCGGCGGCGAGGCCGGCCAGGTCGGACAGGTGCAGCGGGAGGGAGTGGCCGACGTCCCAGCGTGGCGTCAGCGCGGCCACCTGCACCGCGACCTGCGACGCCAGCACCGCCACCGCCAGCACACGGGCGAACCGCCGGCTGCCCACACCCGCGACGCTACGCGGTCCGCACCGCCCCGTCCGGACCCGCCGGCCAGGTCAACGGGAGGTGAGCGTCCACACGTTCGCCAGCCACGGGAACTGTTCGGCCACCTCCAACGGTTATCGGGACGAAGACGCTTCCGCACCGCGGGCGCGACGTCACGAAAGGCGCGGTCCATGAGCGTGTCCATCCAGCTCGGCCTGCTCGACGTCGAGGTCGACGTTCGGCCCGAATACCAGCCGACCAAGCGGCACATCACGCTGCCCGACGTGCCGAAACAGCCCGCGCCACGGGCCGAGGAGGCCGTCGAACCGGTCCGTGGGCCGCTGCTGCGCGTGGAACGCGGCCGGCAGGCCGGAGCGGTGTTCGCGCTGCCCCCGGGGACCACCACGGTCGGCCGGGGCCGGGACGCCGACATCGTGCTGGACGACTCCACGGTCTCGCGCCGGCACACCGAGCTGCGGCGCACCGGCCAGCGGGTGGTGCTGCGGGACGCCGGCTCGCTCAACGGCACCTACCTCAACGGCCACCCGTGCGACGAGGCCACCCTCACCGACGGCGACCACATCTGGATCGGCACCTTCCGGCTGGTCTTCTGGGACCGCTGAAGTGGGTCCTCCGGCGCGGGTTACGTGCCGGTAGGGTCAGTCGGGCCACGATCACGCTCGACCCAGGAGAACTCGCATGCCCGAGGAGGAGCTGCGGAAGGCCGGGGAGATCCTCGAGGCCAGCCTGGACCGGCCAAGCGTCGGCCGGATCTACGACTACTACCTCGGCGGGCGGCACAACTACGCCATCGACCGCGAGTTCGCCGAGCGGATCATGAAGGACCTACCCGAGGCCCGGATCTTCGCCAGGGAGAACCGGGGCTTCGTGCGCCGCGCCGTCCGGTACGCCCGCCGGGAGTGCGGCATCCGGCAGTTCGTCGACATCGGCTCGGGGCTGCCCACGCAGGGCAACGTGCACGAGGTGGCCGACGAGGGCGGGCCGGCGGACGCCAGGGTGGTCTACGTGGACAACGATCCGGTGGCCCGGGCGCACAGCAGGGTCCTGCTCGCCGGCACCGCCGACCCGGAGCGGCACTTCGCGCTGGACGGCGACTTCCGGGACGGCCCGGGGCTGTGGCAGCGGGTGACGCGGGTCGGCATCGACCCGGACGCGCCGATCTGCCTGCTGGTCACGGCGCTGCTGCACTTCCAGGTGCCCGAGCAGCGGCCGGAGCGGACGCTGGCGTTCTACCGGGAGCAGCTCGCGCCCGGCTCGGTGCTGGTGCTCAGCCACGCCACCGACGAGGACACCCCGCCGGCGACCCGCGAGGCCGCGGCCCGCTACGTGGCCACCACCAGCCAGGCGCATCTGCGCCCGCGCGCCGAGATCCGGGCCTTCTTCGGCGACTTCGAACTGGTCGAGCCCGGCCTGGTGTGGACACCGCAGTGGCGGCCGGAGCTGGCCGCGCCCGGCGAGAAGCGGTACGCGGACGACCCGACCAGGGCGCTGGCCGTGGCGGGCGTCGCGCGCAAACCCTGAACCGCGCCCCTGGCGCTCAGCGCACGGCACTGCCCCGCAGCCACTCCGGCCACGGCAGCTCCCAGTCGCCGTAGGTGTCCCAGATCTTCAGCGGGCTGCCGCCGGAGTGGGTGATCTCCACCACGTCGCCGAGGTTGAAGGTGTTGAAGAACCACTGGGCGTTGTCCGGGCTGAGGTTGACGCAGCCGTGCGAGACGTTGCTGCTGCCCTGCTGGCCGACCGACCACGGCGCGGAGTGCACGAACTCGCCGTCGTTGGAGATCCGCAAGTCGAGGTCGACCTTCTCCCGGTAGTAGCCCGGCTGGCCGGCGCACACGCCGTAGGTGCAGGAGTCCATGATGATCGACGGCTGCTTGTCCGAGATGACGTGCGGTCCCTCGTGGGTGGGGAATCCGGGGGAGCCCAGGCTGATCGGCATGGTCTTCACCACCTGCCCGTTGTGCAGGATGCGCATCTGCTCGGTGGCGCCGTCGGCCTGCGCGATCCACGCGTCGTGGATGGTGTAGGTGGCGGTGCGGTCGGTCTCGCCGTACACCCCGCCGCCGAGGTCGACCCCGTAGAGGTTGGCGGCCACCGTGATCTTCGTGCCGGGCTGCCAGTAGGTCTGGGGCCGGTAGTGCACCGTCCGACTGTCGATCCAGTGCCAGGCCCCGGGCTGGGCCGGCGTCGACGTCACGGACAACGCCTTCTCCGCGGCGGCCCGGTCGGTGACGTCGTGGTCGAAGGACACGCCGATGATCTGGCCGACGCCGAAGGTCAGCGTGGTGGTGGGCGCGGGGATCAGCGACGGGTAGGCGGTGGCGGCGGGCGCGACGGTGCGCACGGTGCCGGTCTGCTCGCGGGGCTGGCCGGCCCGGTTGGTGCCGTCGGCCACCACGTCGTAGCTGGCGCCGTAGCCGAGTGGTTCGGTGGACGTCCAGGTCGTCCGGTCCGGGGACAGCGTGCCGGCCACCGGGTTGCCCCTCGCGTGATTGGTCACGGTGACCCTGGTGAGCGTTCCGTTGCTGGCCTTCACCACCACCGGCGTCTTCGGGTTCACCGCGGCGTTCCCGGCCGGGTTGATGGTGATGTCCACCGCGGGCGCGGCGGAGGTCGTCGGGGCCCCGCCGGTCGAGGTGGACCCGCCGGTGCACCCGGACGCGAGCACGGTGAGTGCCGCCAGTGCGGCGGTGCCGAGGACACGGCGGTGCCGCCGAAAGATGTCGCCCATATTCCCCCCTTCGCGTCTACCGTGCGTGGGCGTTACGGCCTTTCTCGTCGGCTTTGCGTGCGGGAACATGCCACCGGTACCGGGTCTTGGCGCACCCTCCGTGGCTCGCGCGGCACAGAACGATCACCGGTCGATGATGCCCGCGGTCGCACCGGGCGTCATCTCGGCGTGGGCAGAGCCACCCGATCACCCGGCCCACCCGGTCGCGGCTGACCAGGCGCTTCTTACCTGCCTTTCACGGTGGCCTGCCAGGATGGCCGCGATGACTCCCAGGGTGCTGCTTGCCGACGACGACCGGGCGATCCGCGAGTCGCTGGAGCGTGCCCTGGAGTTGGAGGGCTACCAGGTGACCACCGTGGGCGACGGGGTGGAGGCGCTGGCCACGCTGCGCCGGGGCCCCGTCGACGTGGTCGTGCTGGACGTGATGATGCCCGGGGTGGACGGCCTGGACGTGTGCCGGGTGGTGCGCGGCGGCGGCGACCGCACCCCGATCCTGATGCTCACCGCGCGGGTGGACACCCCGGACCGGGTGGCCGGCCTGGACGCCGGCGCGGACGACTACCTGGTCAAGCCGTTCGAGCTGGACGAGTTGCTGGCGCGGCTGCGGGCCCTGCTCCGCCGCGCCGAGCCGGAGAGCGGCGTCGCCGACCGGGACGGCCTGCTGCGCGTCGCCGACCTGGTGCTCGACGCCGACGCCCGCCGGGTGTGGCGGGACGGCATCGAGGTCGAACTGTCCAAGACCGAGTTCGACCTGCTGGAACTGCTGGTCCGCAACGCGGGCATCGTGCTCGACCACGCCACCATCTACGACCGGATCTGGGGATACGACTTCGGTCCCGACTCGAAGAACCTCGCCGTCTACATCAGCTACCTGCGCCGCAAGCTGGACCGGCCGGACGCCGTCCGGCTGATCCACACGGTGCGCGGCGTCGGCTACACGGTCCGCGTGCCATGAACGTGCGCCGCCTGCTCCACCTGGGCGCGATGATGAACCTGCGCACCCGGTTCGCGCTCGCCTTCGCCGGTGTCGCCGCGGCCGCGATCGCGGTCGTGGTCGCGCTCAGCTACCAGACCACCGCCAACGTCCTCCAGGTCAACGCGGACGAGTCGTTCAACGACACGGTGAAGGACCTGGTCGGCGAGGCGCAGGCCGGCGTGCTGTCGCCGGCCAGCTTCCTGCTGCCCGGCGGGGACGAAAGCGTCCGCTACCGGCTGCCCCGCACGCCGCTGGTCGCCTCCCAGGTGCTCAACCCGGACGGCACGGTGGCGTTGCGCGAGCACCCGGCCGGCGGTCTGCCGGTGACCGCCCAGGACCGCGCGCTGGCCGCGTCGCCGGCCGCCGGCCAGCTCCAGGGCCGCCTGGTGGTGGTCGAGGGCGACCAGTACCGGCTGGTCACCGTGGCGCTGGGCGGCGGGCGTGGCGCGGTACAGCTGGCCCAGCGGCTCACCGAGACCCGGCAGTTGCTCGCCGACCTGGGCCGCCGGCTGATCGTGGCCGGCCTGGGCGTGTTCGTCGCGGCCGGACTCGTCGGCTGGGTGGTCGCCGGACGGGTGACCCGCCGGCTGGTGCGGCTGACCGACACCGCGGAGAACGTCGCCAGCACCGGGCGACTGGACACGCCCGTCCCGGTGCGCGGCCGGGACGAGGTCGGCCGGCTGGCCGCCGCCTTCGACTCGATGCTGGGCCAGCTCGCCAGGGTCAAGGACGACCAGCGGCACCTGGTGCAGGACGCCGGGCACGAGCTCCGCACCCCGCTGACCAGCCTGCGCACCAACGTCGCGGTGCTGCGCCGGTTCGAGGAACTGTCCCCGGAGGCGCGCCAGCGCCTGCTGGACGACCTCGGCACCGAGACCCGCGAGCTCACCCACCTGGTGAACGAGCTGGTCGAGCTGGCCACCGAGCAGCACGACCAGGAGGCGCCGCAGCGGGTGGCGCTCGCCGCGCTCGCCGAGCGGGTCGCGTCCCGGGCGCGCCGCCGCACCGGTCGGGAGATCCTCGTGGACGCCGACGCCGACGCCGTGGTGCACGGCCGCGCGGCCGCGCTGGAGCGGGCCATGTCGAACCTGGTGGAGAACGCCGCGAAGTTCGACCCGGGCGGCACCGCGCCGATCGAACTCGCCGTGTCCGCCGACCGGGTGGTGGTGCGTGACCGCGGACCGGGGATCGCGGCCGAGGACGCGGCGCGCCTGTTCGACCGGTTCTACCGAGCCACCGCCGCCCGCAGCCTGCCCGGCTCCGGGCTGGGCCTGGCCATCGTCCGCGAGGTCGCCCTCTCGCACGGCGGCACGGTGTTCGCGGAGAACCGCTCCGGTGGCGGCGCGGCCATCGGCTTCACCCTGAACGGGCGGACACCGGGCGTCTAACCCTTCTCTAACCCGGCGTGCAGATTCTCCTCACCCGGCCGGGCCATCGTGGTCGGCGTGACGGCGCTGGCGATCGTTCTGGCCACCCTCGGTGCGATCTGCTACGGCGTCGCCGCATGGCTGCAGCACGCGGCCGTGCGCACCGAGACCCCCGGCGGGGTGCGGCTCGGCGGGCTGCTGCGGCTGGCCCGCGCCCCCCGGTGGCTGGCCGGCCTGGTGCTGATCGGCGTCGGCGCCGCACTGCACGCCACCGCACTGGGGCTGGCCAGCATCGTGGTGGTGCAGCCGATCGGGGTGCTGGCCATCGCGGTGACCGCGGTGCTCGCCGCCCGGTCGACCGGTGCCCGGCCGGGTACGACCACCACGCTCGCGGTGCTGGCCTGCATCGCCGGAGTGGGGGTGTTCGTCGCGCTCGCCGTGCCCGGTGGCACCGCCGCCGTGCCGCCCGCCGCGGAGACCCGGGCCGCCCTGCTGGTGCTGTGCCTCATCGCCGTGCTGGGCACGGTCGGCAAGCTGGCCCGCGGCCGGCGGCGCTGCCTCGCCTACGCCGCCGGGGCCGGCGTCGGCTACGGGCTGGTGTCGGTGCTGGTGCACACCACCGCGCGGCAGGCCGAGACGGCCGGGCTGGGCGGGGTTCCGGTGCTGCCCGCGGCCGGGATCGCCGCCGCGCTACTGGTCGGCGGCGTCTTCGTGCAGCACGCCTACGCCAGCGGGCCACCGCACCTGGTGGTGGCCTGCCTGACCGTTGTCGACCCGGTCCTGGGCGTCGGCATCGGTGTCGTCCTGCTGCGCGAGCATGGCGCCGCCGGGCCGTGGGCGGTGGCCGGCCAACTCGGCGCCGCCGCACTCGCCCTCGCCGGAGTCGCCGTGCTCGCCCGTGTCCACCATGCCGGCGGGCTTGCCCGCGCCCATCCCCGGCACGCCACGCACCAACTCGCGAAGGAGCGATCCGTGTCCCCGCACCCGTTCGCCGAGACCGGCCCGCTGCGCATCGTGATCGGCGCGGACACCTTTCCGCCCGACATCAACGGCGCCGCGCGCTTCGCCGAGCGGTTGGCCCGTGGCCTGGCCCGGCGCGGCCACGAGGTGCACGTGCTGTGCCCGGCGACCGAGGCCGGGCCGGGCAGCGAGATCATCGGTTCCGGCGCCGGCGAGGTGACCGTGCACCGGGTGGTCTCGCACCGCACCCCGTTCCACCCGGAGTTCCGGATCTGCATGCCGTGGCGGGCTTTCCGCGCGGCCGGCGCGCTACTGGCCGACCTCGACCCGGACGTGGTGCACGCGCAGGCCCACTTCCTGGTCGGCAGGGCGCTCATCCGCACCGCCGGCCGCCGCGGGATTCCCGTGGTGGCGACCAACCATTTCATGCCGGAGAACCTGTTCGGCCACGCGAAGGTCCCCCCGCTGCTGCGCTCCGCGGCGGCCCGGTGGGCCTGGCGTGACCTGGGCCGGGTCTACCGGGACGCGCAGGCGGTCACCGCGCCGACGCCGAGGGCGGTGCGGCTGCTGCGAGACAACGGCCTGGCCGCCGACGCGGTGGCCATCTCCTGCGGGATCGACCTCGACCAGTTCCGCGCGCCCCAGTCGACCCCGCCGGCCGAGCGGGACGGCCGCACGGTGCTGTTCGTCGGCCGGCTGGACGAGGAGAAGCGGGTCGACGAACTGCTGCGGGCCACCGCCCTGCTCGCCGAGGACGTGCGCCCCCGGCTGGACATCGTCGGGGACGGCTCGTGCCGCACCGCGTGGCAGGCCATGGCCGACGGGCTGGGCCTGCGCGACTGGGTGCGCTTCCGCGGCTTCGTGGACGACGACGAACTCATCGCCGCCTACGCCGGCTGCGACGCGTTCTGCATGCCCGGCATCGCCGAGTTGCAGAGCCTGGCCACCATGGAGGCGATGGCCGCGGGCAAGCCGGTGATCGCCGCGGACGCGATGGCCCTCCCGCACCTGGTGCGACCCGGCCAGAACGGCTGGCTGTACCCGCCCGGCGACGTGGCCGCGCTCGCCGACCGGCTGCGCCGCCTGCTCACCGAGCCGGGCGCGCTGACCCGCATGGGCGCGGCCAGCAGGCGGATCATCGCCGAGCACGCCATCGACCACACCCTGGACCGCTTCGAGACCGTCTACCGCCGCGTGCTCGGCCATCCCGAGCCCGCGGTCGTGGTCGGCGCGGCGGTGCCCAGCGGTGTGCCCGCCCGGTACCCAGACCCGAACGGCCACAACCTGGAAATCCTCACCCGCCCGTACGGCAGCGGCCAGTGAGCCCGGCGGCCGGCCTCGGCTGACCCGGTCGGGTGTCGGCCGTTCCGGGCTGGTTTCCCCGTTGACCACGCGGTTCGGCGCGCCCGGTGCCCACACTGGGGCCGAACCGTGGGGGAGGGGGACGGCCGTGGCCGAGGTGCACGGGCGGCGTGGACGCATTCGTTGGCGACATTTCCTCGCCATTTTCGTGGTCGGGCTGGCCGGTGCCAGTGCGCTGGTGCTCGGTATGGCCCGGGGTGCGCTCGCGGTGTCTTTCGCGGTCGCGAGCACCCCGGTGAAGGTCAGCGCCGACCTGCTGCGCGGGTTCGGGTTCGTCGCGTACGGCGTGGTGGACCGTGAGCTGAACGGCACACCGCACCCGGTCGTGGTGAACGGGTTCCGCAAGCTGTTCCTGAACGGCTTCTGCCAGTCCATCGTCACCCCGCACGTCCCGCTGATCGGCGACGTGACACTGCGCGTCACCGCGCCCGCGGTGGAGTCCGAGAACTCGGTGGCGGACCTGGCGTTCATCGCCGGCGACGTGACCTACGAACACATCGAGGTCAACATCGACGCGAGCATCGTGACGGCGGGGCCGCCCGGGGCGAGGGGAGTGCCGGGTACCAGCGGCACGCAGGCGGCGGCCGTGGTGGTGCGGAACCTGCGCGAGGTCCAGTGGGCGAGCACGGCGGGCCGGCTGCACCTCAGCGGCATGGTGACCACCGTGCTGCCCGGCCGTCACGAGTGTTTCTAGCAACATCACGGGGGAGCGGTCATGGTGTCGGTGCGGATGCGGCTGGGACGGCCGAGTTGGCGGGCGTGGCGGGACTGGCGGCGCGGCCGGCCGTTCACCGCCGGGGTGCTGCTGCTGGCCTCGGGCGTGGCGATTCTGGTGCCGCCGTACGCCTCGCTGCGCTTCGGTGACCTGGTGTTCGCCGTCAACACGATGGGCGGGGTGTCCGCGCTGGTGCTCGGCGGCCTGCTGCTGGTGTGCGCCGCGGCGGTGTGGGCCAGGCCACGGTACCGCGCGCTGGCCGGGGTCGCGGCCACGCTGGCCGCGCTGGTCGCCCTGGTCACCGCCAACCTCGGCGGGTTCCTGGTGGGCACGCTGCTCGGCCTGGCCGGCGGCGCGCTGGCGGTGGCCTGGACCGACGCGCCCAGGCCTGCCCGGCGGCCGAGGCGGACCGCGCTGCGCTGACAGCCTGTTCCGGAGACTCCGGGAACGGCACGAGGCCCGCGCCGGCCGGCCCGCTTCCGATGACGCTCGACCGCAGCGTCGGACGACAACCCTCCGGGCGGGCACGGCGAATCAGGACACGTCCGTTACCACAATTCTGAATACGGTCGTTGTCACGATGGTTCGCCGTCGGTCGAGGCCGCGCGCCGGGCCCGGAGTGCCGCGGGGAAGGTGACCTCGAGCAGGTGCAGGATCGAGCCGGTGAGCATGACCCGGAGGTCCTGCCGGGAGAGCGTGCCGCGCACCAGCCACTCCCGGGTCGCGGCGCGCACCATGCTGCCGTAGGAGCGGATCATCGCCCGGAGTTGTTCCCGGCCCTCGACGATGTCGGTCATCATCGCCGCCTCCAGCACGCGGTCGGCGGCGATCTCGTCACCCTCGGCGAGGATCCGCTCGACGTCGGCGTCCCGGCCGATCGCCTCGGGCCCGATCGCGGTGAGCCACATCTGCCGGTTCCGCTCCACCACGTCCAGCAGCCGGTCCACCCCGATGGCGAGCCGTTCCTCGACGGTGGTCATCGGCAGGTTCTCGGTCGCCGGCGCGGGGACCACCATCATCTGCCGGACGACCTCCAGGTACAGCCCCCGCTTGCCGCCGAAGTAGTGGTTGATCAGCCCGCGGGCCACGCCGGCCTCGTTGGCGATGTCCGTGGTGGACACCGAGGCGTAGGTGCCGGCGCCGAACATCCGCCGGGCCACCGCCAGGATCTGCGCCTTGCGCTGGTCGGGCTCCAGGCGCCGGCGTCGCGCCGCGGGCTGCACGCTCACCGGGCTCACGGTAGGCCGGGCCGAACCTATTGACAAGGCGCCAATAAGTGCGATTCTGGAGGGTGAGCATGCCTGCGCAGCACGCCTGGCGGATGCCCTGAGCGATGTCCGACCGGGTCGCCGCCCAGCTCCCCGTAGCGGAAGGACCAGCCGACCGTGAGCACCGAAGCTTTCATCTACGACGCGATCCGGACGCCTCGCGGCCGGGGCAAGCAGACCGGGTCGCTGCACGGAACCAAACCGATCTCCCTGGTGGTCGGGCTCATCGACGCGCTGCGGAAGCGCAACCCGACGCTGGACGTGGACCGGCTCTCCGACGTCATCCTCGGCGTGGTCACGCCGATCGGTGACCAGGGTGCCGACATCGCCCGCACCGCGGTGGTCGCCGCCGGCCTGCCGGACACGGTGGGCGGGGTGCAGCTCAACCGGTTCTGCGCCTCCGGCCTGGAGGCGGTGAACACCGCCGCGCAGAAGGTGCGTTCCGGCTGGGACGAGCTGGTCCTCGCCGGCGGCGTGGAGTCCATGTCGCGGGTGCCGATGGGCTCGGATGGCGGCGCGTGGGCGATGGACCCGGCGACCAACTACGACACCATGTTCGTGCCGCAGGGCATCGGCGCCGACCTGATCGCCACCATCGAAGGGTTCTCCCGGGACGACGTGGACGCCTACGCGCTGCGGTCGCAGGAGCGGGCGGCCAAGGCGTGGGACAACGGCTACTTCGCCAACTCGGTGATCCCGGTGGTGGACCAGAACGGGTTGACCGTGCTGGACCACGACGAGCACGTCCGCCGGGGCACCACGCTGGACGGTCTGGGCGCGCTGAAGCCGTCGTTCGCCGGAATCGGCGACGCCGGCGGGTTCGACGCGGTGGCACTGCAGAAGTACCACTGGGTGGAGAAGATCAACCACGTGCACACCGCTGGCAACTCCTCGGGCATCGTGGACGGCGCCGCGCTGGTGCTCATCGGCTCCGAGCAGGTCGGCCGCGACCTGGAGATCGCACCCCGGGCCCGGGTGGTGGCCACCGCCACCTCCGGCGCGGACCCGACGATCATGCTGACCGGGCCGACCCCGGCCACCCGCAAGCTGCTTGCCCACGTCGGCCTGGGCGTGGCCGACATCGACCTGTTCGAGATCAACGAGGCGTTCGCCTCGGTAGTGCTGAAGTACCAGAAGGACCTCGACATCCCGGACGAGAAGCTGAACGTCAACGGCGGGGCCATCGCCATGGGGCATCCGCTCGGCGCGACCGGCGCGATGATCACCGGCACGGTGCTGGACGAGCTGGAGCGCACCGGCGGCCGGCGCGCCGTGGTGACCCTGTGCATCGGCGGTGGCATGGGCGTGGCCACCCTCATCGAGCGCGTCTGACGATCCTGACCTGGCAAGGGGACAACGAGACATGACCGAGCAGAGCACCATCCGCTGGGAGCAGGACGCGGACGGCGTGGTCGTGCTGACGATGGACGACCCGAACCAGTCGGCCAACACGATGAACGTGCCCTTCGTCGAGTCCCTGGGCGCGGTCGTCGACCGGCTGGAGGCGGAGCAGGAGGGGATCACCGGCGTGGTGGTCACCTCGGCGAAGAAGACGTTCTTCGCCGGCGGCGACCTCAAGGACATGATCAGGGCCAGGCGCGAGGACGCCCCGGAGATCTTCGCGTTCGTCTCCCGGATCAAGGCACTGCTGCGCCGGCTGGAAACCCTGGGCAGGCCGGTGGTCGCGGCCATCAACGGCGCCGCTCTCGGCGGCGGCCTGGAGATCGCGCTGGCCTGCCACCACCGGATCGCCGCCGACGCCAGGGGAGTACAGATCGGCCTGCCCGAGGTCACCCTCGGCCTGCTGCCCGGAGGCGGCGGCGTCACCCGGACGGTGCGGCTGCTGGGCATCCAGGACGCCTTGCTGAACGTGCTGCTGCAGGGCCAGCGGCACAAGCCGGCCCGAGCGCTGGAACTGGGCCTGGTACACGAACTGGTCGGCAGCGTGGACGAGCTGGTGCCCCGGGCCAAGGAGTGGATCAAGGCCAACCCCGAGGCGTGCGTGCAGCCGTGGGACGCCAAGGGCTACCGGATTCCCGGCGGCACCCCGGCCACCCCGTCGCTGGCGGCGAACCTGCCCGCGTTCCCGGCGAACCTGCGCAAGCAGCTCAAGGGAGCCAACTTCCCCGCGCCGCGGGCGATCCTGGCGGCCGCGGTCGAGGGCGCCCAGGTGGACCTGGAGACCGCGCTGGTGATCGAGTCGCGCTACCTGGTGGAGCTGGTCACCGGGCAGGTCGCGAAGAACATGATGCAGGCGTTCTTCTTCGACCTGCAGCACATCAACGCCGGCGGTAGCCGCCCGGACGGCTACGAGAAGTACGGCGCGCGCAAGGTCGGCATCCTGGGCGCCGGGATGATGGGCGCGGCCATCGCGTACGTGTGCGCCAAGTCCGGCATCGACGTGGTGCTCAAGGACGTCTCGGTGGAGGCAGCGACCCAGGGCAAGGGTTACGCGGTCAAACGGGAGGAGAAGGCCCTCGCCCGCGGGAAGACCACCCAGCAGCGCTCGGACGAGCTGCTCGCGCGGATCCACCCGACCGACCGGGTGGCGGACTTCGCCGGCGTGGACTTCGTCATCGAGGCCGTGTTCGAGAGCACCGAGCTGAAGCACAAGGTGTTCGCCGAGATCGAGGACGTCGTCAACCGCGACGCGGTGCTGGGGTCGAACACCTCCACCCTGCCGATCACCCGGCTCGCCGAGGGAGTGAAGCGCCGCGAGGACTTCATCGGCATCCACTTCTTCTCCCCGGCGGACAAGATGCCGCTGGTCGAGATCATCCGGGGGAAGCAGACCTCGGACGCCACCCTGGCCAAGGTCTTCGATTTCGTGCTGCAGATCCGCAAGACGCCGATCGTGGTCAACGACAGCCGCGGGTTCTTCACCAGCCGGGTCATCGGCACGTTCCTCAACGAGGCGGTGGCCATGGTGGGCGAGGGCCTCGCCCCCGCCTCCATCGAGCAGGCCGGTAACCAGGCTGGCTATCCCGCGCCGCCGCTGCAACTGATGGACGAGCTGACCCTGACCCTGCCGCGCAAGATCCGGTTGGAGAGTAAGGCGGCGGCGGAGGCCGAGGGGCGCGAGTTCCCCGAGCACGGCGCGGACGCGGTGATCGACCGGATGATCGACGAGTTCGACCGCAAGGGGCGTTCCTCCGGGGCCGGTTTCTACGAGTACGTCGAGGGCAGGCGGGCCGGCCTGTGGCCGGGGCTCGCGGAGCACTTCCGCAAGGACGGGCACGAGATCCCGTTCGAGGACATGCAGGAGCGGATGCTCTTCGCCGAGGCGGTGGAGACCGTGCGCTGCCTGGACGAGGGCGTGATCACCTCGGTGCCGGACGCCAACATCGGCTCCATCTTCGGCATCGGCTTCCCCGCCTGGACCGGCGGCGTGCTGCAGTACATCAACGGCTACCCCGGCGGACCGGCCGGGTTCGTCGCCCGCGCCCGGGAACTCGCCCAGCGCTACGGCGACCACTTCACCCCGCCGGAGTCCCTCGTCACCCTGGCCGAGCGCGGCGGAAGGTACGAGTAACCCGGTTCTCGGGCCGGTAGCAGCGACACGGCGCCCGGTGCCAGCACGGCTGACACCGGGCCTCCACTCTTCTCCCCACCCTGCCGGCCAGCCCGACCGCCACGGGGCGAAGCGCCCCTCGCCCGCCCCGTGGCTGTCCCTCCTTGGATCCCGCCGTCAGCCGATCAGATGGCCGCGAGGGCGGCGGCGATGTCCGCGGCGATGGCGGCGTTGTGTTCGGCCAGCGCGACGTTCGCCGGGACGCTCCGGCCGCCGGTGGCCTCCTCGATCCGGGCCAGCACGAACGGGGTCACCGCACCGCCGGTGATGCCACGCTCGGCGCAGGCCCGCAGCGCCGTGTCGATCGCCGCGTCGATCGGCTCGGCGGCGATCTCGTCCTCGACCGGAATCGGCGCGGCCACCAGCACCCCGGTGCGCTCCCGCGCCCGGTTGGCCAGCACGGCGGCCACCTCCTTGGCCGACTCCACCCGGTGCGGTACGGGCAGGCCGCTGGACCGGGCGTAGAACGCGGGGAACCAGTCGTGCCGCCAACCCAGCACCGGCACCCCGGCGGTCTCCAGGTACTCCAGGGTGCGCGGCAGGTCGAGGAACGCCTTGGCGCCCGCGGACACCGTCACCACCGGGCGGTTGGCCAGCGCGTCGAGGTCCGCGGAGATGTCGCCGCTGGCCTCCGCGCCGCGGTGCACCCCGCCGATACCGCCGGTGGCGAACACCCGGACGCCGGCCAGGTCGGCGAGCGCGAGGGTCGCCGAGACGGTGGTGACCCCGACCTCCCAGCCCTGCGCCGCGGCCACGGCCAGGTCCCGCTCGGCCATCTTGCGGGTGCCGAGCAGCACCCGTTCCTCCTCCGCCGGGCGCAGGCCCACCCGCCAGGCGCCGTCCAGCACGGCGGTGACCGCCGGGACGCCGCCGCCCGCGACGATCGCCTGCTTGCAGCGCTCCAGCGCGGTCCGGTTGTGCGGGGCCGGCAGGCCGAGGGTGGAGAAGATCGTGGACTCCAGCGCCACCACCGGCCGACCGTCCCGCAGCGCGGCGGCCACCTCCTCGGACACCACCGGTTGCCGCGCCATCTCGGCACTCTCCTTCCCAGCCGTCAGCGGATCGCGGTGGCGTTGGCCGGGGAGCCGACCCCGCCGACGATGTTCAGCGGCTTGGCCACCAGCAGGCACTCGTAGCGGCCGTCCGAGGCGCACGCTTCGGCCAACTCGTCCAGCCGCCACAGCTCGCCGAGCGGCATGCCGAGCAGCGGAATGAGGACCCGGTGCATCAGCCCGGTGTGCCGGTCGCGGGCCAGCCGCCCGGTCCGCTCGGCTTCGGTGACGAACGGCGAGTCACCCACCGCCGGCCACGCCTCGACGGCGAACGTGTCGGTGGCGACCAGGGCGACACGGTGGTCCCACAGCCACGCCACGGTGTCGTGGCTCTGCCGCAGCCCGGGGCAGCGCAGCGGGTTCACCGCCCTGGCCCGTTCCGCGCGGTCCAGGCCGAGGTGGTGGGCGACCCAGCCGGTGCGGATCATCACGATGTCACCGGGCCGCGGCGTCACGCCGTGCTCCGCCGCGGCCGCGTCCACCACGTCGATGCCGATGGCGTGGTTGGTGGTGTGGTCGATCGCCTCGCCGCGGGCCGCCAGGTACCGGCCGACGTCGACGAGCACACCCCGGCCGACGATGCCATGCTCGGCGAAGGCGCTGATGCCGAGCAGCGGGTCACCGGTGACGAGCCGGTCCGGGTCGGCACCGTTGTAGAAGCCCCAGTCGGGGTGGCCGAAGTGGCGCAGCCCGTCGATCTGGCTGCCGACCTGGGTGTAGAAGCCGTCCAGCCACTCGTCGCGGTGAAACGGGCTGACCCCGAACATGTGGTGTCGCAACGGTTTCCTGGTCGGCGTCAGTGCCGGGGCGAACGCGGGTTCCGGCAGGTCGAGGTTGAACCGGTCGCCGGTGCGTACCGCGTGCGCGGCCTGCACGGTCCGCTGCGGGGTCAGGTGGTTGAGCGTGCCGAGCTGGTCGTCCGGCCCCCACAGGCCCCACGCCGACCCGGGTGGCACGCCGTCGGTGCGCGCCAGCAGATCGGCGTAGCTGGGCAGCCCGTCGTCGGACACGGCCCGCATGCTACGACCGGCGGCCGTCCCGAGCGATCACCGCGTGGGTGCATGACGCCGGCGCGCCGAGCACGGATACTCACGACGGCGCGGCACATCGCCGCATGGGCAGGCAGGGGAGTGGAGTCGGGTGAGTGACATTCGCCGGGTGGGTGTGGTCGGCGCGGGGCTGATGGGTTCCGGCATCGCCGAGGTCTGTGCCCGGGCCGGGCTCGACGTGCTGGTCAACGAGATCAACGGGGACGCGTTGGACGCCGGCCGGCAGCGGATCGCGAGGTCGCTGGACCGCGCGGTGCGGTCCGGGAAGCTGTCCGAGGCGGACCGGGACGCGGCGCTGGGCCGGATGTCCTTCACCACCGACCTCGGCGAGTTCGCCGACCGGGACCTGGTGGTGGAGGCGGTGATCGAGCACGAGCAGACCAAGCTGGACGTGTTCACCACCCTGGACAAGGTGGTCGGCCGGGAGGACGCGATCCTGGCCTCGAACACGTCCTCCATCCCGATCATGAAGCTGGCCATGGCCACCCGCCGGCCGCAGCAGGTGATCGGCCTGCACTTCTTCAACCCGGTGCCGGTGCTCAAGCTGGTCGAGCTGATCCCTTCGCTGCTGTCCGGGGCGGACACCCAGGCGCGGTCCGAGGCGTTCGTCACCGGCGTGCTGGGCAAGACGGTGGTCCGCTCCCAGGACCGCGCCGGGTTCGTGGTGAACGCGCTGCTGATTCCCTACCTGCTGTCCGCGATCCGCATGCTGGAGTCCGGGTTCGCCTCCGCCGAGGACATCGACAACGGCATGGTGCTGGGCTGCAACCACCCGATGGGGCCGCTGCGGCTGGCCGACCTGATCGGGTTGGACACCACCAAGGCGGTGGCCGACTCGATGTACGAGGAGTTCAAGGAGCCGCTGTACTCGGCGCCCCCGCTGCTGCTGCGCATGGTGGACGCCGGCCTGCTGGGCCGGAAGTCCGGTCGCGGTTTCTACGACTACTCGGGTTAACGGCCCCGCGGCAGCACCATCGGCAGCACCGTGGTCAGCCTGCGCCAGTCGGAGCTGGCCACGCTGGCGTGGTGCGCGGCGAGCAGCCGGACCCGGTCGGTCGCCTGCGCCACGGGGGACCGCCCGACGCGTGCGGCATGGGCACGCCCCGCTGGCGGAATGCCGCCGTCCACCGGCCGGCTCTGGCAGGCTGCGCGGCGTGGACGTCGGGATGGACGTGGTACGCGGGCTCGCCGTGCTGGCCCTGCTGGTCTGGGTGTGGCTGACCGTGGGCCGGGGCGGTTTCTGGCGCACCGATCTCCGGTTGCCGGCGCGACGGCAGCCGGACCGCTGGCCCCCGGTGGCCGTCGTGGTGCCCGCGCGGGACGAGGCCGCGGTGCTGCCGGAGACGCTGCCCACCCTGCTCGCCCAGCGCTATCCCGGCCCGGCGCGGGTGATCCTGGTGGACGACGGCAGCACCGACGGCACCGCCGCGCTGGCCGAGCGGCTGGCGGACGGGCACCGCCGGGAGCGCGGCGGGGAGCATCCGGGTCTGCCGCTGACGGTGATCGCGCCGGGCGAGGCCCCGGACGGCTGGACCGGCAAGCTGTGGGCGGTGCGGCACGGTGTGGCCGAGGCGGGTGAGGTGGAGTTCCTGCTGCTCACCGACGCGGACATCGCGCACGGCCTGGACTCGCTGGCGAATCTGGTGGCCGGTGCCGTCGCCACCGGCTGCGACCTGGTGTCGCGGATGGCGGTGCTCCGTACCCGGACGGCGTGGGAGCGGCTGGTGGTGCCGGCGTTCGTGTACTTCTTCGCCATGCTCTACCCGTTCCGCTGGGTCAACCGGCCGGGGGCGCGCACCGCCGCCGCGGCCGGCGGGTGCTGCTTGGTCCGCCGTGCGGCCCTGGCCCGCGCCGGCGGGGTGGACGCGATCCGCGGCGCGGTGATCGACGACGTCGCGCTCGGCAGGGCGGTCAAGCGCAGCGGCGGACGCATCTGGTTGGGGCTGGCCGAGGAGGTGCGCAGCGTGCGGCCGTACCCGACGCTGGGCACCCTGTGGCGGATGGTCGCCCGCAGCGCCTACCCGCAACTGCGCTACTCGCCGCTGGTGCTGGCGGCCACGGTGCTCGGGCTCGCGGTGGTGTTCCTCGTCCCGCCGGCCTCCACGGTCGCCGGCGCGGTCACCGCCGATCCGGTCACTCTGCTCGCCGGGGCGGCGTCCTGGCTGCTGATGGCCGCCACCTACGGCCCGATGCTGCGCTACTACCGGCAGCCGGTGGCCGCGGCGTTCCTGCTGCCCGGTACCGCGCTGCTGTACCTGCTGATGACCGTGGACTCCGCGGTGGCGCACTGGCGCGGGCGCGGCGCGGTGTGGAAGGGCCGCAGCTATCCGGCGTCCCGGTGACCCGATCCGGCCCGCACGCCCGACCGGGCCGCGCGGGCGGGGGCCGGACTACCGGGGCACGGCCGCGCGGGCCGCCGCCCCCTCTGCGCCGATGCCGGTGAGCGCCCGCACCTCCATCTCGGACTGCTTGGCCGCGTGGTCGGCGGTGTTCCGCGCGGTGACGGTGCCGAGATAGCCGCAGACGAAGGAGAACGGGATGGACACCAGCCCCGGGTTGGTGAGCGGGAACCAGTGGAAGTCGACGCCCTTGACGATCGACGTGGGGGCGCCGGACAGCACCGGGGACGAAGCGATGAGCACCAGGCAGGAACCCAGGCCGCCGTAGATGCTCCACAGCGTGCCCCGGGTGTTGAACCTCCCCCAGAACAGCGAGTACAGGATCGTGGAGAGGTTCGAGGACGCCGCGAGACACAACGCCAGCGAGACGAGGAAGGCGACGTTCTGCCCGTTGGCCATGATGCCGCCGGCGATCGCGAGCATGCCCACCACGAGCGCGGTGATCCGGGCGACCCGGACCTCGGCGGAGGTGTCGGCGTTACCCCGCTTGATCACGTTCGCGTAGACGTCGTGCGAGAACGAGGCGGACGCGGCGAGCGTCAGGCCGGCGACCACCGCGAGGATGGTCGCGAAGGCGACCGCGGACACCACGCCGAGCAGCACCGCTCCGCCGATCCGGAAGGCGAGCAGCGGCGCCGCCGAGTTCTCCCCGCCGGGCGCGTGCCTGATGGTGTCGGCGCCGACCAGCGCGGTCGCGCCGTAACCGATCACCAGGGTGGACAGGTAGAAGATGAACATGCACCAGGTGGCCCAGACCACGGAGCGCCTGGCTTCCTTGGCGTTCGGCACGGTGTAGAAGCGCATCAGCACGTGCGGCAGGCTGGAGATGCCCAGCACCAGCGCGAGCGCCAGGGACACGAAGTCGAGTTGGCTGGTGAGGCCGCCGCCGTACCAGCCGCCCGGCCCGAGCAGGCCGCCGCCCAGCGGGCTGCGCTCGGTGGCCTGCTGCATCAGCGCGGACAGGCTGTAGCCGAACTTGCCCATCAGGAAGATGCTGATCAGCGTCACGGACAGCAGCAGCATGCTGGCCTTGATGATCTGGACCCAGGTGGTGCCCTTCATGCCGCCGACCAGCACGTAGAAGATCATCACCAGCCCGACGATCAGGATGACCACGGCCTGACCGCTCGCGTCGTGCACGTTGAGCAGCAGCGCGATGAGACCGCCCGCGCCGGCCATCTGGGCGAGCATGTAGAAGAACGAGATGACCAGGGTGGAGATTGCCGCGGCGGCGCGCACCGGACGTTGCCGCATCCGGTAGCTCATGACGTCGCCCATGGTGAAACGGCCGGTGTTGCGCAGCAGCTCAGCGATCAGCAGCAGGTCGACGAGCCAGGCGACCAGCCAGCCCACCGAGTAGAGGAACCCGTCGTAACCGTGCACCGCGATCGCCCCGGAAATGCCGAGAAAGGACGCCGCGGAGAGGAAGTCACCGGACAGCGCGATGCCGTTCTGCGCACCGGTGAACCGGCCGCCGGCCGCGTAGTAGTTGGCCGTGGTGTTGTTGCCGCCGCTCGCCCGGTACACCACGTACAGCGTGATGACCACGAACACGCCGAAGACGCTGAGGTTGATCGTGGGATTGCCGGCGGCGGTCGCCGCGAGGTTCCCCGTCATACCGCCGCCCCGGCCGCCGCGCTCCACAATTTGCGGTACGAATAGGTTTCGTTGTTCGTCGCCGATGACCGAACCCGCCGGTTCGTCGTGCCCGCGGCCGAGAACCACGACGGGCACGGCACAGCCCTGGTCACTATCCCTCCCAGTAATTGTCTCTCGATGGTGACGCGAGAGCGCTTTCGGTGGGCGGCAGAATAGCGGTGTCAGGCGGGCCGTCAATGCCGTATGTGAATCTGTCAACTTGTCGCCTGGTCAGGGGGTCGCGGGGCATGGCGGGGCTCGTCCGGTGATGCGGCCGCCATGAGCCGGTGACCCGGTTCCCTCCGGATGCTGGCGGCGCGACCACCAGGCAGACGACGCCCGTTTCGCCGGTATGCCCAGTTTGGCGGGGTTGGTCGGCGCCCGAACCGATCGGAACCCGAGGCTCACTCCCAACCTGTAGGACGGGTTGACCAACGGTGACTTCGCAGGTGGAAGAATGGTTTTCCGAGGTATCGGCTGGTCGGCTCAACGTGCGGAGGGTGGCCGATCGTTGTCCTCGCCTTCCCCCGCCGCTATGCTCTCCGCCGTTTTCGTTGTTCGGCTCCCTGAATGAGCACGTCAGTCCACGCCAGTCAGGCGTGACCCGCACGTTCTGCGGACCGCGTGCAGAGACCGGAGGTACGCCAGAGTGGGGCTCCTCGAGCGCTCCCGGACGATCGCGAAGCCAGGATGGAGCCGTTGGCTGGTGCCCCCGGCGGCTCTCGCCATTCATCTCTCCATCGGCCAGGCCTATGCGTGGAGCGTGTTCAAGACGCCGCTGGAGAAGGCGCTCGGCATTTCCGGAACGGCCAGCGCGCTGCCGTTCCAGCTCGGCATCCTGGTGCTCGGGCTGTCCGCGGCGTTCGGCGGGACGCTGGTGGAGCGCAAGGGACCGCGTTGGGCGATGTTCGTCTCGCTGGTGACCTTCTCCTCCGGCTTTCTCGTCGCCGCGCTCGGCGTGGCCACCAGGCAGTACTGGCTCGCCGTGGTGGGCTACGGGCTGATCGGCGGAATCGGGCTCGGGATCGGCTACATCGCGCCGGTGTCCACGCTCATGAAGTGGTTCCCGGACCGGCCCGGTATGGCCAGCGGCATCGCCATCATGGGGTTCGGCGGCGGCGCGCTGATCGCCTCGCCGTGGTCCTCGCAGATGCTCACCGCGTTCGGCAGCACCACGAACGGAATCGCCACCGCGTTCGTCATCCACGGTGTGGTGTACGCGGTGTTCATGAGCCTCGGCGTGCTGCTGGTCCGGGTGCCGCCGCCGGGCTGGCGGCCGGCCGGTTGGACGCCGTCGCGGGCGGCGGTGCGGAAGCTGGTCACCATCGCGGACGTGTCCGCCGGAAACGCCGTGAAGACGCCGCAGTTCTGGCTGCTGTGGGTCGTGCTGTGCATGAACGTCACCGCGGGCATCGGCATCCTGGAGAAGGCGTCGCCGATGATCCAGGACTTCTTCCGCGGCACCCCGACGCCGGTCACCGCGACCGCCGCCGCCGGGTTCGTCGCGTTGCTCTCCCTGGCCAACATGTCCGGACGGTTCGTGTGGTCGTCGGTGTCCGACCTCGCCGGCCGGAAGAACGTCTACCGTTTCTACCTCGGATTCGGCGCGATCCTCTACGCCGCCATCCTGCTGGCCGGGAACAGCAGCACCGCGCTGTTCGTGGTCGCCGCGATGCTGATCCTGTCCTTCTACGGCGGCGGTTTCGCGACCTTGCCCGCGTACCTCAAGGACCTGTTCGGCACCTTCCAGGTGGGCGCCATCCACGGGCGGTTGCTCACCGCGTGGTCGGTGGCCGGTGTGCTCGGGCCCGCCATCGTGGACGCCATCGCGGACGCCCAGAAGAGGGCGGGGCACGCCGGCCCGAGTCTGTACTCGCTGTCCTTCTACATCATGATCAGCCTGCTGGTCGTCGGCTTCGTCGCCAACGAGCTGATCCGTCCGGTGCACCCGCGGTTCCACGAGCCGACGGCGGCCGCGGACTCCGCCGGCGGGGCGGGCGCGGCGGAGCCGAAGGACCCGAGCGCCGAGGTGCCGATCGAGAGCGCGGTGAACTGATGGCCGACACCCCGCGGGACGACACCGGCGACACCATCGCGCCGGAGGACGGCATGGCGACCACGACCGGCGCGGCCGAGGCCGACGCCGCGGCGGGCACCAAGGAAGCCGCCGAGGAAGCCGCTGCGGCGCAGGAGCCCGGCGCGGCCGGCGAATCCGGCGTTGCCGAGGAAGCGGGTGCCGGCGCGGCGTCCGGTGATGGCGTGTCCACGTCCCGCGTGGCCCTGCTGGTGGTGGCCTGGCTGTGGGTGGCCGCACCGTTCCTCTACGGCGTGTACCAGCTGATCCGCACCGCAACCAAGCTGTTCCGGTAGCTCCCGTACACTGTCCACATGCGACGGTGCGACGGCCGTAGCACGGCGTTCGCCCAGCACGGGCGGTGCCGGGGACGGCTTCGCGGTGCCGGCCGAGACGGCGACGATCTTATCGCTTAGGATGCCGAACCTGTAGAGGATTCGAATCCGCCGCGCGACGGCGGCGCCGCGACGGATGTCGGAGGCGAAGCGAGGACCGTGCCCACGGCGACGGACATTCCGGCCGAGCGTGTCGCGGCGGCCCCGGGCGCATCGGGGTGCCGGCCGCGAAGCCGGAACCGGTACCCCCGGTACGTTCCGCGTGCTTCCTGCCGACGGCGTCGAGCGCTGCGCCGCACACCCGCCCGCCGCGCCAACCGCCCCCTGAGGACTCCATGTCGGCAGACGCGTCCGTATCTGATCATCAGGCAGTGCGCTCGTCGTGGACACCGGCGCTGCTCGTGCTGCTGGCCGCGGTGCTGGTCACCGGAGGGGCCTGGCTGTGGGTCGCCTTCGCCGCACCCGCTCAGGGCATGGCCTGGTACGGGGTGGCCGCCGCGGTACTGCTGAGCGCGGCCGTCGCGGTCGCGGCGTACCAGGCACAGGGCCGGCGCCGGCTGCGGGCCCGGGTCGCCGCACTGGACGCGGAGGCCGCACGGCTGGTCGACGAGGTGTTCCCCGCGGTGGTGCGGCGGTTGCGCGAGGGAGAGTCCGCGGAGACCGCGCTCGCCGCGGCGCCCGACCCCGCCGGCGGCGCCCACCAGCGCGCCGCGCACATCCTGGCGCACGAGATCGTGGCCGCCTACCGCGGCGGGGTCGGCGTGATGGAGGCGGAGGCCACCAGAATGGCCGAGGAGACGCTGCCGGCGGCGGTGGAGAAGCTGCGCGGCGGGTCCTCGGCGGACACCGCGCTCGCCGCGGTTCCCATCCCCGCCAACGACGCCCACCAGCGCATCCTGGAGTTGATGGTGCGGCAGGTCGCCGACGGCCAGCGGCGGCGCGCCGCGGCGATGGCCTCATGCGCCAACGCGGCGGGCCGGGTGCAGGCGCTGACCACCAGCATGGCCGCCGAACTCCGGGACATGCAGCATCGGCACGGCGATGACCCGGACGTGTTCGGTGACCTGCTGACCCTGGATCACATCAACGCGCAGGCCGGGCGGCTCGCGGACAGCATCGCCCTGCTCTCCGGCGCCCGCTCCGGCCGGCGCTGGACCAAGCCGATCGTCATGGAGAGCATCCTGCGCGGCGCGATGGGCCGGATCAGCGCCTACCAGCGGGTGGAACTGCACTGCACCACCGACGTCGCGGTGGTCGGCTACGCCGCCGAGGGCGTGATGCACGTCCTCGCCGAGCTGATGGACAACGCCACCAGTTTCTCGCCGCCGGCGGAGCGGGTGCACGTCTACGTGGAGGAGGTGATGGCTGGCCTGGAGGTGATCATCGAGGACGGCGGGATCGGGATGAACGAGGCGGCGCGGCACCGCGCCGAGGAGGCCGTCTCCGCCGAACCGCTGGACCTGACGGAGCTGCCGGGGACCCGGCTTGGCCTCGCGGTGGTGGGCCGGCTCGCCCGCAAGCACGACCTGACGGTCTCGTTCCGCCGGTCCTCGCGCGGCGGCACCCGCGTCGAAGTGATCATCCCGCGGCCGTTGCTCACCGAGGCCAGGCGGGAGTCGGGGTCGGACGCCGGGCGTACCGCGCCCGCGCCGGCCGCGGCATCCGGCGAGCAGGCCACCGAGACCGTCACCGAGACCACGGCGGGCGGTTTGCCCAAGCGCCCCAAGGGAAAGTCATTCGCGGCGCCGGGCGGCGACACCGGCGTCCGGGACCGCCCCGCCCGGCCCCGGGTCGACCCGGGCGCCCGGTTCGGGGCGTTCCGCGCGGCCGGCCGCGTGCGGCGCACCGAGAGCGAGGACGCGCCCCAGACCGAGGAGGGCCGATGAGCACCGCTGACCGTGACCTGACCTGGCTGCTGGAGAACCTGGTGGCGCAGACGCCGCAGACCCGGCACGCGCTGGTGCTGGCCGGCGACGGGCTGCCGATCTGCTGGACCACCACCCTGGACGAGACGCTGGCCTGCCAGCTCGCCGCCATCGCCTCGGGCGTGCAGAGCCTCGCCCACGGGGCGTCCGCGCTGTTTGGCGACGGCAGCGGCGGCGTGCGCCAGTCGCTCACCGAGTTCGGCGGTGGGCTGCTGTGCATCATCGAGGCCGGGGAGGGTGCCCACCTCGCCGTCGTCGCCAGTGAGGACGCGGACGCCGGCCTCGTCGGGCACAACATGAACGAGATGGTCGAGCGGATCGGGCAGCTGCTCAGCGCCCCGCCGCGCGACCCCGAGCGCACCCAGGCATCCGCATGAGCCGTCCCGTCGACCGGGAGGACCCGGACCGGCTCTACACCGTCACCCGGGGGCGCAGCCGCGCCGACGACGCCGGCCTGGATCTGGTCACGCTGATCGTGCGGGAAAGCGATCCCACGCCGGGCCTGCGATCCGAGTACGTCCGGATCTTACGGATGTGCGAGGCGCCCACGGCGGTCGTGGAGATCGCCTCGGCGCTGCGGCTGCCGGTGATCGCGACCAAGATCCTGTTGCGTGACCTGCTCGACATGGGCATGGTCACCGCGCGCCATCCGCGTTCGGCTCCGGGCCGCGACGGGCTGCCCGATCCCGCGGTCCTGCGGAGGGTCCTCAGTGGACTGGAAAACCTCTGACGGCCTGTTCTGGAACCAGACCGACCTGCGATGACGAGCGCCCCGCCCCATCGGAGCAGCCCATGACGAACCTCGACCAAACCCGCGACGGCGCAGCCTCCTCCTTGCCGCCAGCCGGGCAGGAGGCGGTGCCGCTGTACGGGCCGCGGTTCAGCCAGCGTCCCGGGGACCTCTACCGGGAACTGCGCCAGCGGTACGGTCCGGTCGCGCCGGTCGTGCTGGAGGGCGGGGTGCCGGCCTGGCTGGTGCTGGGCTACCGCGAGGTGTACCACGTCGCCAGCAATCCGCAGCAGTTCGCGCGGGACTCGCGGCGCTGGAACGCGTGGTCGGAGATCCCGGACGACTGGCCGCTCATGCCGTACGTCGGCTACCGGCCCACCGTGCTGTTCACCGAGGGCGAGGAGCACCGCAGGCGCGCCGGGGCGATCAGCGACGCGCTGGCGGCCGTCGACCAGTTCGAGCTGACCGCGATCTGCGAGCGGACCTGCGACGAGCTGATCGACGGGTTCGCCGGCCGCGGTGCGGCGGACCTGATCACCGAGTACGCGCACCGGATCCCGGTGCGGGTGGTGGTCCGGCTGTTCGGCATGCCGGATGCCGACCTGCCCGCGCTGATCCACGACATCGCCGTGTCCCTGGACGAGGGCGAGGAGGCCGTGGCCGCGCACCAGCGGACGGTGGCGCGCATGCGGCAACTGGTCGCCGGCAAGCGCCAGCAACCAGGACCGGACGTCCCGTCGCGGATGCTGGCGCATGCCGCCGGACTGTCCGACGAGGAGGTCGCCCTCGACCTCCTCATGGTGCTGGCCTCGGCCCAGCAGCCGGTGGCCAACTGGATCGGGAACACGCTGCGGCTGATGCTCACCGACGACCGGTTCGCGATCACCCTGGCCGGCGGGCGGCGCAGCGTCAGTGAGGCACTCAACGAGGTCCTCTGGGAGGACACGCCGACGCAGAACTTCATCGGCCGCTGGGCCGTGCGCGACACCCGACTCGGCGGCCGCCACATCCGCGCGGGCGACCTGCTGGTGCTCGGCCTGGCCGCGGCCAACGCCGACCCAAGCGTTCGCCCGGACTCCTCCCCGGGGACCAGTGGCAACCACGCGCACATGTCGTTCGGGCACGGCGAGCACTCCTGCCCGCACCCGGCCCCGGAACTGGCCGAGGTGATCGCCCGGTCCGCGATCGGGGTACTGCTCGACCGGCTGCCCGACGCGGCCCTCGCGGTCGGCGCCGACGAGTTGAGGTGGCGCCCTTCGGTGTGGATGCGCGGTCTGTTCTCGCTGCCCGTGCGGTTCACGCCGGCCGGATGAAGCGATATTTCCCTGGTGCCGGAGCGGCGGCTTTTCCTGCCGCATGACCCGGTATGCGCGCCACGCGTCGACGGGAATTCGACAGAAAAATGTCTGCCGGCTGTCGGGCCGTGGTCGTCGCGCTTCCTCGGTGCAGGACACATGGCCGACCGACGGTGACGGCTGTTCGGGCTGGCGCGTCAGGTCCGGACCGGGCACCCTGGCACGGAAGCCACTACGCTGCGTATCCGTTCCAGCCGAACGGCCACCCGAACCGACCCTGGACCACTCCGGGACCCGGCGCCGCCCGGGGTGGCTGCACGGTGCGGCGCGCGGTAGAGCAGGATCGGGGGCGTCCCCACCACCGTGTTCGGACTCGAAGGAAGGCTCAGATGGATCTCACCGCACTCGCACCGGACGAGCTTGCCGCGCGCCGGGATGCGCTCCGCGCCGCGCATGACGACCTGCGGGCGCGGGGCCTGAAGCTGGACCTGACCCGGGGCAAGCCGTCGGCCGAGCAGTTGGACCTGTCCGAGGACCTGCTCGACCTGCCCGGCACCGGCCGGCACACCGCACCCGACGGGACGGACTGCCGCAACTACGGCGGCGGCCTGCAGGGACTGCGCGAGCTGCGGGAGATCTTCGCGCCGTTCGTCGGGGTGCCCGCCGACCAACTCGTCGCCATGGGCAACTCCAGCCTCGCGCTGATGCACGACAACCTGGTGTTCGCCCTGCTGAACGGCACTCCGGACGGCGGCCGCTGGGTGGACTCCGAGGTCGCCTTCGTCTGCCCGGTGCCCGGCTACGACCGGCACTTCGCGCTGCTGGACCGGTACGGCATCCAGGCGGTTCCGGTGCCGATGACCGGGGACGGCCCGGACATGGACGTGGTGGAGCGGCTCGTCGCCGACGACCCGCGGATCAAGGGCATGTGGTGCGTGCCGCTGTACAGCAACCCCACCGGGGCCTGCTACTCGGCGGAGACGGTCCGGCGGCTGGCCGCCATGCCCACCGCCGCCCCGGACTTCCGGTTGTTCTGGGACAACGCCTACGCGGTGCACCACCTGACCGGCACCGAGCACACCGTCGCCGACGTGCTGGCCGAGGCGGAGCGCGCCGGCCACCCGAACCGGCCGCTGGTGTTCGCGTCCACCTCGAAGATCACCTTCGCGGGCAGCGGGGTGGCGTTCTTCGGCTCGTCCCCGGCGAACGTCGCCGCCTTCCTGGCCTCCGCCAGCAAGCGCACCATCGGCCCGGACAAGATCAACCACCTGCGGCACGTCGCGCTGCTGCGGGACGCCGAGGGCCTGCGCGCGCACATGCGCCGGCACCGCGAGATCATCCGGCCCAAGTTCGAGCTGGTCGACGAGCTGCTGCGCAAGCACCTGGACGGCGCGGTGGCGTCCTGGACGCTGCCGCAGGGCGGCTACTTCATCAGCCTGGACGTGCTGGACGGCTGCGCCAGGCGGACCGTCGAGCTGGCCAAGCAGGCGGGTATCGCGGTGACCCCGGCCGGCGCGACGTTCCCCGGCGGCAACGACCCAAGGGACCGCAATATCCGCATCGCGCCGACCTACCCGCCGACCGAGGAGCTGACCGAGGCGATCACTGGTCTCGCGCTGTGTGTGCAGCTCGCCGAGGTGGAGAGGTTGCTCGCGGGTAACGGTCGGTAGCCGGCGGTAAGGCCGGGAGAACGGACCCGGACACGCCGGGAAGCGCCCGGCCGCGCGCGGCGGCCCACTCCTTGAGGGCCGCCGCGCGCGGGTGTAGCCTGATCCGACGGCGATCAATTCGACAATTTTCTCGGGGCGCTGACGGTGGCTGTTGTGGCCGAGGTGACGGGTAAGGTCCTTCGTTTCGACCCCATTCGGGGTTATGGTTTCATTGCGCCCGAATCGGGTGGCGAAGACGTTTTTCTGCATGTCAATGATCTGCTGGACGAAAAGCACCTCGTCCGGGCCGGCGCCATCGTCAGGTTCCACATCGAGGAGGGCGACCGCGGTCTCAAGGCGTCGTCGGTGCGGGTCGTGGACACACCGCCCGCCGTGGTTCCCGCCCGCCCGTCGGCGGCCTCCGGAGTCGCGACCGGCAGTGCGGCGGCGGGTGCGGACACCGGCGAGGACGCCGGCGGGTTCTGCGACGTGCTCACCGGCGCCGAGTTCCGGCAGGCGGTCACCGAGGCGCTGCTCGACGCCGATCCCTCGCTGACCGGCGGCCAGATCCTCAAGGTGCGCCAGCGGCTGGCGAAGCTCGCCCTGCAGCACGGCTGGGTGGAAGGCTAGCGCCGCCTCGGCGGCGGCAGGACCGGCCGCCCCGCACGGCGCGCGGACGTCCCGGCCGGCGCCCCCGTTCGGCGCGGGACGGTCTGGCACCGGTGAACGGCAGGTGACGCGCACCGAAGCATTGACATGCTGAAGAACTTCATTATGGTGAAGCGCATGACTCGCCCGGCAGAGGTGGAACCCACCGCCGAGGCCGGCCAGCTGCTCACCGCGGTCGGCGCCAAGATCCGCTCCCTGCGCAAGGAGCGGGGGCTGACCCTGGAGCGGCTGAGTGAGTTGTCGGGGCTCTCCACGGGCATCATCAGCCAGATCGAGCGGGGCAAGGCGAACCCGGCCTTCACCTCGCTCGTGCAGCTCGCACACGGGCTGGACATCCCGGTCGGGCGGCTGTTCCACGTGGAGGAGCGGACCTCCCCGGTGGTTCGGAAGGGGGAACGCCGGCGGCTCGATCACCATGGGATCGAGACCAACGGCCGCTACGAACTGCTGACGCCGGACCTCAACGGCGCGCTCGAGGTGACGTGGGTGGAGACTCCGCCCGGCCACGACACCAGCGCGACGCCGTACCGGCACAACGGCGAGGAGTTCGGCCTCGTCCTTTCCGGCGTCACCGACGTGTACCTGGACGGCGTCCGTTACCGGCTGGAACCCGGAGATTCCATCCGATACGCGTCGACCATTCCGCACTGGTACACCAATCCGGGTCCGGAGACGTGCACCGCGGTATGGGTGATCACGCCGCCGTCCTGGTGAGCACCCGCGTTCCGGTCGGTGCCATGTCGCGCCGGCGCCGTTTCGGCTTCCTTTCGGACTGACGCCGCCGTCATCCCCTTTTTCCGCCGCGAGAAGGCGATCGTCGCATTCCGCCGACCCGCGGCCACCTTCGCGCACCCGGCGTGCGCGCACGCCACCCAGAGGTGGGCCATGACCTCGACAGCACAACCCCCGGTGACCACGGGACCGTCGCGGACCGGCAACCGCCGTGCCCTGCTCGGGCTCGGCCTCGGCAATACCCTCGAATGGTACGACTGGCAGATCGCCGGCCTGCTGGCCGCGCTCCTCGGCCCGAAGTTCTTTCCCGGCCACGACTCGCTGGCGTCCACATTGAACGCGCTCGCCGTGTTCGCCGTCGGCTTCGCCGTTCGGCCGCTGGGCGGCGTGGTCCTCGGCACGGTCGCCGACCGGATCGGCCGCCGCGCCGTCATGCTGCTCTCCGTGGCTATCATGGCGGTGGCCACGCTCGTCATCGCGATCCTCCCCGGCTACCAGCAGATCGGCCTGTGGGCCGGGGTGATGTTCGTGGCCTGCCGGCTGGCTCAGGGCCTGTCCACCGGCGTCGAGGCGCCGCTGTCCACCGCGTACGCGATGGAGTTGGCGCCGAAGGGCCGGGAGGGCCGCTACGCCGGCGTGATCAGCCTCTTCGTCAACATCGGCATCCTCGGTGCCTCCCTGGTCAGCTTCGTGGCCAGCGGCGTGCTCGGCAACGCCGCGATGGCCAGTTGGGGCTGGCGGGTGCCGTTCGCGGTCGGCGCGCTGCTCGGCGTCGTGGTGATCTACCTGCGCCGCTCGCTGCCGGAGACGCTGCACGACGTGTCCACTCCGGACGAGGCGCCCGCCGCGTCCACGGCGGGGGTGTGGCGGCAGGTCGGCCGGCACTGGATCGGCCTGCTGGCGATCCTGTTCGTGGTCGGCGCGGCGCAGGCGTTCAACTACGCCTGGAACGTCGGGCTGCCCAGCCTCGCCCGCGGCGCCTTCCACGAGAACTCCACCGCGGTGTTCGGGCTGACCACCCTGCTCGGGCTCGTCCTGGTCATCGGCTCGCCGATCGTCGGGGCGCTGGCCGACCGCCGGAAACTGTCCCGGGTCTTCCTGGTCACCCGGATGCTCGCGATCCCCACGATGTTCCTGATGCTCGCCTACACGGCCCGCGGCATCGGGCTGTTCGCCGCCGTGCTGCTGGTCGGCGGCGTGGTGCTGGTGGCCAACATGACGCTCTACAACGCGGTCAGCACCTCGCTGATGCCGAAGGCCTGCCGGGCCGCCGGATGCGGCATCGGCTACGGCGTCGCGGTCGCGCTGTTCGGCGGCACCGCGTCCTACCTGCTGGTGTGGCTGCAACAGCAGCACCGGGCCTGGCTGTTCGCCGCGTACGCGGCCGCGCTCTGCGCGGTCAGTGTCGTGCTCTACCTGGTTGCCCGCCGTCGCAGCGGCGTCTTCGTCGCCGAGTGAGGAGGTTTTCCACCATGCCAGAACGCCACGGCCCGTACGACGAGATTCCGCTGGAGGCGGTGACCGCGCCGGTGGTCCGCCGCTCCGACGTGGTCGTGGTGGGTGGCGGCCCGGCCGGGGTGAGTGCCGCGGTCGCCGCCGCCCGCCGGGGCGCCTCGGTGACCCTTCTGGAGCGCTACGCCGCGCTCGGCGGCCTGGCCTCCGGCGGGATGGTTCTGGTGCTCGACGACATGTGCAACGGCGACGAGATCACCGTGCGCGGCGTCGTCTCCGAGTACGTCGAGCGGCTGGACAAGCTCGGGCTCGCGGTCTACCCGCCGGAGAGTGACCGGTACGCGTCGCCGGAGATGTGGGCGCGGTGGGGGCGGTACGGCACGTTCGACTTCCACACCCGCACCAACCCGAAGCCGATCTGCTACGCGGTCGCCTTCGACCCGGACGGCTGGAAGCGGGTGTCCAACGACCTGGTCCGGGAGAGCGGCGTGCACCTGCGGCTGCACAACTGGTTCTCCCGGCCGGTCGTCCAGGACGGGGTGATCCGGGGCGCGGTGTGCGAGACCAAGGCCGGCCCGCAGGCGGTGCTCGGCGACGTCGTCGTCGACACCACCGGCGACATCGACGTCGCCTCCCGCAGCGGCGCGGATTACGTCCACGACCGCTACCTGGTCACCCTGGTGTTCCGGCTCGGCGGGGTGGACACCGCGACCGCGGAGCGGTTCGAGCAGCGGCACCCGAGGGAGGCGCGGGCGATCAACCGCAGGGTGAAGCGGATGCTCGGTGGCGCCTGGGAACTGTGGTGGCTGAAGACCCCGGTGCCCGGGGTGGTGTGGTGCAACTGCCCGCACCTCACCGGGTTCGACGGCGCCGACCCGGAGTCGTTGACCGAGGCGGAGTTCGAGGCCCGCGCGCGGATCGCCGAGGTGGTCGAGTACGTCCGCCGGGAACTGCCCGGGTTCGCCGACTGCTACGTGGTGGACGTGGCCGAACAGATCGGCGTGCGGCAGACCCGGCTGCTGCGCGGCGAGTACGTGGTCACCAAGGACGACCTGGTGACCCGGCGGCACTTCGCGGACACGGTGTGCCGGGGCCGGGACTACTACACGCCGTACCGGGCGCTGCTGCCGCGCGGGGTGGACGGCCTGCTGGTCGCCGGCCGGCACTACTCGGCCACCCCGGACGCGCAGCGGATGTCCCGGGAGATCCCGCCGTGCATGGCCATGGGCCAGGCCGCCGGGATCGCCGCGGCGATCGCCGCGGACACCGGGGTCACCCCGCGCGAGGTGTCCGTTTCGGACATCCGGCGCGGCATGCGCGAGCAGGGCGCCGACCCGGGCGACGTACCCTCGGCCGACGCGACCGTGGCCGAGGAGGTGCCGGCATGAGTTCGCCACTGCCCCTGGAGGGCGTCACCGTCCTCGACTTCACCCAGGTGTATCTCGGTCCCGCCGCCACCCAGATGCTCGGCGACTACGGCGCCGACGTGATCAAGGTGGAGCGGCCGGGCACCGGGGACCTGTCCCGGACCTCGATCACCGACCCGGCCGGGCTGGACAATCCGGTGTTCCTCAGCATCAACCGGAACAAGCGCAGCATCAGCATCGACACCCGCGCCGGAGACGGCAGGCAGGTGATCCGCGACCTGGCCCGCGAGGTGGACGTGGTGGTGAGCAACTTCCGGCCCGGCGTGATGGAGCGGCTCGGCCTCGGCTACGACGACCTGCGCGCGATCAACCCGCGGATCATCTGGGCGTCCGGCACCGGGTTCGGCACCGACGGACCGTACCGGCACAAGGGCGGGCAGGACGTGCTCGCCCAGGCCTACACCGGGGTGATGTGGCGGCGGGCCTCCGACGACATCCCGCTCAACATCTACCCGACCACGCTGTGCGACTACACCACCGGCATGCACCTGGTGCAGGGCATCCTGCTGGCGCTGCTGGCCCGGGAGCGCACCGGCGAGGGCCAGAAGGTCGAGGTCGCCATGTACGACTCCATGCTGCACATGCAGATGCAGGAGGCGTGCACCCAGCTCAACCGCGGCCGCGAGGTGAACTGGGCGGCGATGCCGCTGACCGGGGTGTTCGCCACCACCGACGGCGCGGTGTGCCTGGTCGGCGCGTTCAAGGAGAACCCGCTGCGGGACATCTGCGTCGCCCTGGAACTCGGTGAGGACCTGTCCGCGCGCCCGGAGTTCGCCACCCAGGAGGCGCAGGCCGAGCACCGCGCCGAGCTGCGGCGGATCTTCCGGGACCGGTTCGCCACCAACACCACCGAGTACTGGATCAAGCGGCTGGAGGACCAGGACCTGCTGTGCGCGCCGGTGCGCACCCTGGTCGAGGCGCTGGCCGACGAGCAGACTGCGGTGAACGGCATGGTGGTGGAGATGGACCACCCCGCGGCCGGGCGGTTCCGGGCGCTCAACGCGCCGGTCCACCTGTCCGCCACCCCGGCGCGGGTGCGCCGGGTGCCGCCCCGGCTCGGCGAGCACGGCGCGGAGATCCTCGCCGAGCACGGCTACCCCGCCGACCGGGTGGCCGCGCTGCGTGACCAGGGGGTGCTGCGATGAGCGGGACCGTCGACGGCGTGCGGTTCGAACGGGACAAGCACGTCGCCCGGGTGACCATCGACCGGCCGACGGTGCTCAACGCCGTCGACCGGGCCACCCACCACCGGCTGGCGGCGATCTGGCGGGACATCGAGGCCACCCCGGACGTCCGGGTCGTGGTGCTCACCGGCGCCGGCGACCGCGCGTTCTGTGTCGGCGCCGACATGTCCGCCGTCGCCACCGAGAAGACCGGCCTGGAGTACTGGGCGGATGCGGACCCGAACGGCTTCGGCGGTCTGTCCCTGCGGGACACCCTCGACGTGCCGGTGATCGCCCGGGTGAACGGCTACGCGCTGGGCGGCGGCATGGAGCTGGTGCTCGGCTGCGACATCGTGGTCGCGGCGGAGCACGCCCAGTTCGGGCTGACCGAGCCGCGGGTGGGACGGCTGCCGCTGGACGGCGGCATCGCCCGGCTGGTCCGCCGCGTCCCGCACACCCAGGCGATGGGCCTGCTGCTCACCGGCCGCCGCGCACCGGCCGCGGAACTGCACCGGATGGGCCTGGTCAACGAGGTGGTGCCAGCGGAGGACCTGGACGCCGCGGTGCGCCGCTGGGTGGACGACATCCTCGCCTGCGCGCCGACCTCGGTGCGGGCGATCAAGCAGATGGTGCAGCGCACGGCGCACCTGCCCGCCCGCGAGGCACAGTCCGTTCGGCTGCCCGCGGTGCTCGCCGCACTGTCCAGTGCGGACAGTGCGGAGGGGGTGCGGGCGTTCCGGGAGAAGCGGCCACCGGTATGGCTGGGACGGTGAACGGAGGAACCCTCGGTATGCCAACGAGTCCACTCGCCCGCGGGGTGTGGGGCGTCGTCGCCACACCGTTCGCCGGGTCCACTCTGGACGTCGACGAGGCGAGTCTGGGCAGGCTGGTGGCGCACTACGAGAGCGTCGGCGTCACCGGGCTGACCGTGCTCGGCGTGTTCGGCGAGGCCGCCCGGCTGTCCACCGCGGAGCGCGCCGCGGTGCTGGAGGTCGTGGTCGACGCGGTGTCGCTGCCGGTCGTGGTCGGCGTGACCGCCACCGCGCTCGCCCCGGCGGTGGAGGAGGCGGAGCTGGCCACGAAGATCGCCGGCGACCGGCTGGCCGGGTTGATGATCCAGGTCAACACCGCCGACCCGAAGCAGCTCGCCGGCTACCTGCGCGCGGTGCACCACGCCACCGGTGCCGGCATCGTGGTGCAGGATTACCCAGTCGTCACCGGGGTGACGATCGGCGCGGCCGGCCTGGCCGCCGCGGTGCGCGAGGTGCCCGCGGTGGTCGCGGTGAAGGCGGAGGCGCCGCCCACCCCGGCCGCGGTGGCCGCGCTCACCGCGGGCACCGGCGTCCCGGTGTTCGGCGGGCTCGGCGGCCTGGGCCTGCTGGACGAACTGGCCGCCGGCGCGGCCGGCGCGATGACCGGGTTCTCCTTCCCGGAGGGCCTGGTGGCCTGTGTGGACGCCTGGCGGAGCGGCGGGTACCCGGCGGCGCGCGCGGCGTACCTGCCGTACCTGCCGCTGGTCAACTTCGAGGCGCAGGCCGGAATCGGCCTGGCGATTCGGAAAGAGAGCCTCCGCAGGCGTGGCCTTCTGATGGACTCGGGGGTGCGGCCGCCCGCGCCGGCCATGCCGGCCGCGCTGGCCGACCAGCTCGGGCGTCATCTGGAGGTGCTGTAGTCATGGATCTGGGAATCGGCGGCCGGACCGCCGTTGTGTGCGCGTCGACCAGCGGGCTGGGGGAGGCGGTGGCCCGCGCGCTGGGCGCCGAGGGCGCGAACGTCGTGGTGTCCGGCCGGCGCGGGGACCGCGCCAAGGCGATCGCCGCCGAGCTGCCCAGCGCGCTCGGCGTGGAGGTCGACCTGGCCGCGCCGGACGGCCCGGACGCGTTGCTCGCCGCGGCCACCGACGCGTTCGGCGAGGTGGACATCCTGGTGCTGAACGGTCCCGGCCCGCGACCGGGCACCGCGGCCAGCGCCACCGCCGGGGACATCGCGGGGGCGGTGCGCACCCTGGTGCTGGTGCAGCAGCGGCTGGTCGCGGCCGTGCTGCCGGGCATGCGGCGGCGCGGTTGGGGGCGGATCCTGGCCGTCGGCTCCAGCGGTGTGCAGGCCCCGATTCCAAACCTGGCACTCTCCAACACCGGCCGCGCGGCCCTGGCGGGCTACCTCAAGACGCTGTCCGCCGAGGTCGCCGCGGACGGCGTCACCGTGAACATGCTGCTGCCCGGGCGGATCGCCACCGACCGGCTGGCCGCGCTGGACGCGGCCACCGCCGAGCGGGAGCGGCGCTCGGTCGACGTGGTCGCCGCCGACGCGCAGGCGGGCATCCCGGCCCGCCGCTACGGCCGCCCGGAGGAGTTCGGCGCGGTCGCCGCGTTCCTGTGCGGCAGCCAGGCGTCCTACGTCACCGGCACCGCGCTGCGGTGCGACGGCGGCCTGGTCGGCGTGCTCTGACCACCCCGGCCGGTCAGCCGTGGCCGAGCAAGGTGCCACCGTTGACCTGGACGATCTGCCCGGTGGTCCACCCGGCGTCGACTGCGGCGAGATACGCCACGGCGGCGGCCACCTCGGCGGGGGTCCCCGGCCGGCCCACCGAGCAGATGGTGACGATCCGGCCGCCGGGACGTGCCAGCGCGGCAGCAGCGCCTCGGTGAGCAGCACGGCCGGGTAGGAGCTGGAGCGCGCTCCAGGTCAAGCACCGCTCAGCCGGTGAACCGGCCGATGATCTCCTCGCCGTAGGCGTCCAGCGTCTTCTCCCGCTGGTCATGCATCAGGTACACGGCAAACTGGTCGACGCCGATCTCGCGCAGCTCCGCCAGCCGCTCCACGTGCGCGGACACCGGGCCGACCAGGCAGAACCGGTCCACGATGGCGTCCGGCACGAAGTCGGTGGACGGGTTGCCGGCGCGGCCGTGGTGGGAGTAGTCGTAGCCCCTGCGGCCGGAGATGTAGTCGGTGAGCGCGTGCGGCACCGGGCCGTCCTTGCCGTACCGGGCGACCAGGTCGGCCACGTGGTTGCCGACCATGCCGCCGAACCATCGGAGCTGGTCCCGCTGGTGCGGCAGGTTGTCCCCGACGTAGGCGGGCGCGGCCACGCACATGGTGATCGACCCCGGGTCGCGGCCGGCCGCGGCGGCCGCCTCGCGCACCGAGCCGATCGTCCACCGGGCGATGTCCGGGTCGGCGGTCTGCAGGATGAACCCGTCGGCCTGTTCGCCGACCATGCGCAGCGCCCTCGGCCCGTATGCGGCCATCCACATCTCCAGCTTCCCGTCGCGCACCCACGGGATCCGCACCGGCGCGCCGTGGTGCTCGACCTCGCGCCCCTCGGCCAGCTCCTTGATCACGTGCATGGCCTGGCCGAGGGTGGCCAGCGATGCGGGCTTCTGGCCGATCACCCGGCGCGCCGAGTCGCCGCGCCCGATGCCGCACACGGTGCGGTTGCCGAACATGTCGTTCAGCGTGGCGAACAGCGACGCGGTGACCGACCAGTCGCGGGTGCTCGGGTTGGTCACCATCGGCCCCACCGTCAGCGACGAGGTCTGGGCGAGGATCTGCGAGTAGATCACGAACGGCTCCTGCCAGAGGACGCAGGAGTCGAAGGTCCACCCGTGGCCGAAGCCGCACTCCTCGGCGGCGCGCATCAGCGTCACCACCTGCCGGGCGGGCGGGTCGGTCTGCAGGACGACACCGAAGTCCATGTCTCCTTACCTTCTTCCTGTGTCGCTCGGGGCCGGTCGTAGGGTTCCGACGACCCAGGGGTGCCGGGTATGGCTTCCATGCCTCCGCCAGCGATGGCCCAGGGGGATTGGCCGCCCGGCATCCCA
>NZ_BJFL01000027.1 GCF_005405885.1 Gandjariella thermophila | reverse complement strand
TGGGATGCCGGGCGGCCAATCCCCCTGGGCCATCGCTGGCGGAGGCATGGAAGCCATACCCGGCACCCCTGGGTCGTCGGAACCCTACGACCGGCCCCGAGCGACACAGGAAGAAGGTAAGGAGGCGTGTTACTACGCGTGGTGCGGCCGGCGGCTAACGGATCGGTCGCCGCCCACGCGGCCAGCGTGGGCTGCACCGCGGTGTAGACGTCCGGGTCGAGACCCATTCCGGTGTGCGTGCTGCGCACCTCCACGCACCTGGCAGAGGGATCGAGGCACAACCGCCAGGGCACGATGCCGTCCAGCCGGGAGTACACCGACAGCGCCGGGACACTCGGCGGGAGAGATTCCGCGAGCGCGCGCAGCGTGGCTCGGGAGCAGTCGCCGGACAGGCAGTCGGCATCCAGCACACCGGGCAGGCCCAGGCCGGCGAGCCACGCCAGCAGGCGGGCCAGGCGCACGGCGTTCGAGCGCACACCGACCGGATTGAGCACCGGACTGGCCAGCATCACCAGACCGCGCACCAGGTCCGGGCGGCGAACCGCCGCCAGGCGGCCGAGCCAGCCGCCGCGGCTCTGCCCGAGGACGATCACCCGCCGCCCGGTGGCCTCGGCGTGTTCCGCGAGCCGTGCCTCGATGCGCTCGACCAGCTCCATGGTGCAACCGACGTTGAGGCCGATCCGCGCCGCGGCCGGGTGGTAGCCGCGCGCCCGCAGCCAGGTGCTGGTCAGCGTGAGACTGCGGTCGCCGAGGCCGAAACCGGGAACGAGCAGCACGCCCTGACCGCCGCCCTGGTCCGGGTCCACCTGCCGCCACACCGGGTGGCGCAGCAGCCGAGGAACCATGCGGACCGTCTCGCAGACGAGCTGCTCCCGGACCGAGCGACGCAGCCTGCGGTTTGCTCGCCGGACGCGCTGGCGCGCTCCATGCACACCCATCGCCCCACCTCCGCTCCTCCCCGGTGCGCCACCGGATTACCTCCGCGCACCCTCGTCGGCGGCACGCCGCAGGTCCTCCTCGCCGTACGTGTCGATGACCAACTGAGCGGCCTCGCGGGACTGACGTCTGCCGCGGCGCCCACAGTGCTCATCCCCGCGCGTCGAGGTGTTTCACTTCTGCGCGGTACCCGCCCGCGTCCACCGACATGCCATGCTACGGACGGTGACGATCCGCGCGCGGGCGCGGCTTCGCGGGGCCGTTCAGCCCAAAGCCAGCACGGTGAGCGTCTGGTTGTGGAACCCGTCGATGCCGCGGGTGCGGGCGATCTCCCCGTAGGTGTAGAAGCCGGCGTAGGGCAGCCCGTCGGCGTGTTTGGCGATTCGCCTGTTCTCCCGCTGGATGCCGTCGGACCCGAGGACCGGCCGGGGCGCGGCGCAACTGAACGTCAGCAGGCCCACGGGATCGCGCTCACCCAGCCCGGCGAGTACCTCGGTGCAGGCGGCGTCGGTGGCGGCCAGGATCGAGGTCTCGTCACCGGTCATGGCCCACACCAGGCCACCGGGGTCGATGGCACCGCCACCACCGATCGAGCGGCCCTCGATGTCCATCTCCGTGCTCATGTTGTGGGGTTCGACGCCGCTGCGCCGTTGCACGCCCAGCGGCCGGGGAAGCGCGAACCTGGTGAAGGCGGCGGGATCGGTGTACGCCTCGGGTGGTGCGCCGAGCCGTTCCAGGTAGACGTCCATGGCCGGACGGTCGTCCAATGTGTACACACGGCCGTCTCGGCTGCTGGTGACGATCAGCCTCGGCTCCCGCCTGCACGTCGATCTGCGGCGGCAGCCGAGCGCCACCTGTCTCGCCGCTCGCTGATCGCTCTCCGAAACCACGTTCCGGCCGGTTTCCGCCCGAACGACAGTTCCTCTTCGCTCCGGTGCCAGCCACGGACGCGCGCGCTCCTCGAGCCGCGCCGGCAACGGTTTCTTCAGCATTTCTCCATCCCGTCAGCAAAGGACTACCGGTGGCCACTTCGCGACGAGACCGTCGAGGAGATCGCGAAGGTGGAGCCGCTGGTGGTGCCGCCGGTCAACACGGAGCAGTCGCTGCGCCAGCGGCGGATCGACGTCGGCGTGCTCGGTGACATCCTGCGCGACAGGGCGCTGGCGAACGGTGGCATCCGCCAGCTGTTCAACGACTTCGAGCTGCTGGGCAGCTTCACCGCGGCGGCTACGTGCTCACCAGGAAGTTCATCGCGCAGAACCCGAACACGACACGAACCTTCGTCACCGGCGTGGCCAAGGCGATCGAGTGGGCCCGGACCAGGCCGCGCGAGGAGGTCATCGCCGGCTTCACCGTGTTCCAGCAGTACGCGTTGCTGCCGTGGCGCACGGCGCAGGGCAATGTCGAGTTCGGACTGGAGGCGGTGGGTGTCGTGTTCGACAACCGCGGCACCCAGCACTACGCGCCGGACGACTATGGCGACCTGCCTCGCCGGCTGCACCGGGTGACCGTGGCCGGGGACGCCCCGGTCGGGATCGCCGGAGCCCGCAGCTACGTCGTGGCGGGCGACGGGGCGGCGCACCACACGCCCGCGGTCTGACGCCACGGCCGGCGCGCCGGCGAACGCCTCCCCGGGCCGGCCGGGAGCGATCGCGGCGCGCCGGCCGCCGCGCGCGTGCCGCTCGGCCGGGACGGCGGTGTTACGGCACGTTCCAGGTCTGGTTGCCGCTGCCGTAGCAGTCCCAGACCTGCAGCCGGGTGAGGTTGGCGGAGCTGTTGTTCGTGGCGTCCAGGCATCTGCCGGAGTTCGGGTTGAACAGTTGCCCGTTCGACTCCACCAGCCACTGTTGCGCGCCGGTGCCGTTGCAGTCGTAGAGCTGCACGGGCGTGCCGTTGGCGGTGCCGGCGCCGGTGACGTCCATGCACTTACCCAGCGCGCGGATCGTGCCGTCGGTGCCCATCGTCCAGTTCTGCGCCGCGGTGCCGTTGCAGTCGTAGAGCTGCACCGCCGTGCCGTTCGCGGTGTTGGCCCCGTTCACGTCGACGCACCTGCCGCCGATGCCGGTGATCTGGCCGGTGGCCGCCGTGGTGGGGCTGGCCGGAGCGTAGACGCGCACGTAGTCCACCAGCATCCGCTGCGGAAACGACGTCGACCCGTCCGGGCTGCCCGGCCAGTTGCCGCCGACGGCGACGTTGAGCAGCAGGAAGAACGGGTGGTCGAACACCCAGCCGGAGCCCGAGGCCGCCCGGTACCGGGTGTCGTAGACCTGGCCGTCCACCGAGAACGAGATGTGGTCGGGGTACCAGTCGGCGGCGAAGGTGTGGAAGCCGTCCGCGAACGCGCCGCCGGGCAGCGTGTAGGTGCTCGTGGTGTCGAAGCTCGGGCCGTGCAGGCTGCCGTGCACGCTGGCCGGCTCGCGGCCGATGTTCTCCATCACGTCGATCTCGCCGGAGGCCGGCCAGCCCACGCTGCCGATGTTGTTCCCGAGGGCCCAGAACGCCGGCCACATCCCCTGCCCGCGCGGGATCTGGATGCGGGCCTCGAACCGCCCGTAGGCCTGGCTGAACGTGCCGGCGGTGAGCAGGCGCGCCGAGGTGTACCGGCAGGTGCCGTACCAGCAGGAGTACTGGGCGGCGTCGTCCTGCCGGGCCTGGATGACGAGGTTCCCGGCGCCGTCCAGGTAGGAGTTGTTCCGGTTGCCGGTGTAGTACTCGAGTTCGGCGTTGCCCCAGCCGCCACCGCCGGTGTCGTACCGCCAGCGGCTGGCGTCCGGTGCCGTCCCGCCTTGTCCTGTGAACTCGTCGGACCAGGTGAGCCGCCAGGACGCGGGTGCGCCCGCCGCGGCCGCGGGCGCCGCGGAGAGCACCTGCCCGGCCACACCGACCGCCGCTCCCGTCGCGCCGATGGCCAGTGCCAGTGCCACCGGCGCGGTGCGCCACCGCCGTAATCCGCTCCGCGAACCCATCTGCGACCTCCCGCCTCGTCGAGGATCGATTGCCGGCCTGCTTAATGGTCTATACCTCTGTTCTGCCGGAGAGTGTTGTCCGGGCCGGCCGGCCGGTCAAGGTCTGGATGGGAGCGCTCTCACTGAGCCGTTCGGGCGTGCCCGCCCGTCCTCGCCCGGCACCGCGGTGGTCATCGGCGCGCCGGTCGCCGCGCGTACCGGGTGCCCAGCACGTCCGGGAGAAGGCGTGGCGCCGGCAGATCCTTTTCGGAACGGAATCGTGGCCGGCGAGATCTTTTTGACCATTTTTCCAGAAAAGCCTAGCGTGTGGTCGTGGCTCGGAGCACATCCCGGCGGGCCGTCAACCTGCCGGGAGAGCTGAGTAGTTTCGTGAATCGCCGGGCCGAGTTGGCCACGGCGGAAGAGCTGCTCCGTTCTTCACGGCTGGTCACGCTCATCGGACCCGGTGGCGTGGGCAAAACGCGTTTGGCGCTGCGCGCGGCCCGGCAGGTGGCCGACACGTGCCGGGACGGCGTGTGGTTCGTCGACCTGGCACCGCTGCAGAACCGGGCGCTGCTGGCGCACACCGTTGTTCAGGCGCTGCGCGTCGGCGAGCAGTCCACCCGTGACCCGATGGACGTGCTGGTCGGCTACCTGCGCGCGAAGCGGCTGCTGCTGGTGCTGGACAACTGCGAGCGGGTGTCCGCCGAGTGCGCCGAGATGGTGAGCACGTTGCTGCGCGCCGCGCCGAAGCTGCGGGTCCTGGTGACCAGCCGGGAGGTGCTGGGCGTCGCGGGCGAGCAGATCCTGCCGGTGGGCCCGCTGGAGGCACCGGATCCGGAGTGGATGGGTTCGTTCCGAAGGAGTTCGGAGAACCACGCCGTGGCGCTGTTCGCCGAGCGTGCGCACGCGGCGGCCGCGGGATTCCGCATCACGCCGCGGAACGAGGCCACCGTGGCCCGGCTGTGCCACCAGCTGGACGGCCTGCCGCTGGCGATCGAACTGGCCGCGGCGCGGCTGCGGATCTTCCCGCTGGACGTGCTCGCCTCCCGGCTGGACGACCACGCGCGCCTGCTGCTTCCCGGCTTCCGGGGCCCGACGGAGCGGCACCGTAGCCTCTACGCGACGTTGAGCTGGAGCTTCCAGCTCTGCGAGGACGCGGAGCGGCGCATGTGGGAGCGGATGTCGGTGTTCTCCGGTGCCTTCGACCTCGCCGCGGCGGAGGATGTCTGCGCGGGTGGGGACATCCACGCGGAGGCGGTCCTCGACCTGGTGAACGGGCTGATCGACAAGTCGGTGCTGCTCCGGGAGGAACACGGCGGGCAGGCGCGGTACCGGTTGCTGGACACGGTGCGCCAGTTCGGGCTGGAACGGCTGCGGGAGACCGGCGAGGAGGCCGAACTGCGCCGGCGGCACCGGAACTGGTACCTGAACCTGGCGCGGCAGGGGGACGCCGAGTGGTTCGGCCCGCACCAGGTGGCCTGGTTCACCCGCCTGCGGCGAGACCACGCCAACCTGCGTGCCGCGTTGAGCTACTGCCTGTCCACCCCGGGTGAGGTCCGGGCCGGGCTCCGCATGGCGGCCACGCTGTGGTTCTACTGGTTGGCCTGCGGTTACGTCGCCGAGGGCTGCTACTGGCTCGAGCGCGGGCTGGAACTGGACACCGAACCCAGCGGTGAGCGGGCCACGGCGCTGTGGGTGAACAGCTTCATCACGACGTTCCAGGGCGACAACCCGTCCGCGGTGCGGATGCTCGACGAGGCTCGGGACCTGGCCCGCGAGTCCGGCGACGAGTCGACGCTGGCCTACGTGACCCAGATCCGCGGGCTGGCCGCACTGGCCCGCGGTGACCTGGCGGAGGCCGAGCCGCTGCTGACCCACAGCCTGGAACGGCACGAGGCGCTGGACCAGTTCGGCGCGATCGCGGCCACCGGCTGGGTGATGCTGGCCTATGCGGCGGTCGGCCAGGGTGACTTCGATCGGGCCGTCTCGCTCAGCCAGCGGTGCCGGGCGCTCAGCGAGCGGCGCGGCGACATCTGGGCACGGTCGTGGGCGCTGTGGGCGCTGTCGCTGGTGGAGTGGACCCGGGGCCGGCCGAGGCAGGCGGCCGAGTACGCGCGGGAATGCCTGCGTATCAAGCAGATCTTCCATGACGTCCTGGGCATGGCCTTCGCCGTCGACATGCTGGCGTGGACGGCCGCCGCCGAGGGCGCCGGCGAACGGGCGGCCGTGCTGCTCGGTGGGGCCCAGACGACCTGGCAGACCATGGGGGAGCCGCAGGCCGGTGCGCCGCACCTGGTCGAGTCGCGGGAGCGCAGCGAGGCGACCGCCCGTCGCTCGCTCGGCGACCGCGCCTTCGACCAGTCCTTCAAGCGCGGCCTGCGGTTCGACGTGGACGAGGCCGCCAACTACGCCCTGGCGACCGGCGAGCCGGGTGCGGAGACCGCGTCCCCGCCAGCACCGTGACTCCGGGCATATCGCTAGTATCTGTTACAGTCTTACGCCGACCAGTTCCTCCCACGCATCCGAGATCAGTCGTTGCTCGCTTGGATAACGTGTTCTAGTTTCGGGCGGGTGGGTCGGACGGAGCGTGCCGGTGGCGCGCCGGATGAGTCGGAAGGACTGCCATGAACGACGAAGCGATGCGGCTTCCGAACCACCTCGGTCACCTGACCATCGCCGCCCTCAACCGCCACCGGGACCGGCCGGTGCTGGTACTCGGCGAGACCACCATGACGGGCGCCGAGACGGCCGCTCGGATCAGCCAGTACGCCCAGGCTTTCGACGCGCTCGGCGCCGGCACCGGCGCGCCCGTGGCCCTGCTCTCCCTCAACCGTCCCGAGGTGCTGCTGATCATTGGCGCCGGCCAGATCCACGGCTCCCGGCGGACCTCGCTGCACCCGCTGGGCTCACTCGACGACCACGCGTACATCCTCAACGACGCGGGCATCACGACCCTGATCATCGACCCGGTCCCGGCCTTCGTCGAGCGCGCGCTCGGCCTGCTCGACCGGGTTCCGGGGCTCGCCCAGGTGCTCACCATCGGGCCGGTGCCGGACGAGTTGGCCCACGTGGGCCGGGACCTCACCGCGGTGGCCGCGGCGTACCAGCCGAAACCGCTGGTCGCCGCGGAGTTGCCGCCCGACCACGTCGTCTCGATCACCTACACCGGCGGAACCACCGGCAAGCCCAAGGGCGTCGTGGGCACCGCCTCCTCGATGGCGGCCATGACGCAGATCCAACTCGCCGAATGGGAGTGGCCGGAGTCGCCGAAGTTCCTCATCTGCACGCCGCTATCGCACGCCGGCGCCGCGTTCTTCGCACCGACCCTGATGAAGGGCGGCTCCCTGGTCGTGCTGCCCAGGTTCGACCCGGCCGAGGTGCTGCGCACCATCGAGGAGCAGCGGATCACCGCCACCATGCTGGTGCCGACCATGCTGTACGCGCTGCTGGACCACCCGGACTCGCGCACCCGCGACCTGTCCTCGCTGCGGACCGTGTACTACGGGGCGGCGTCGATCAACCCGGTCCGGCTGCGCGAGGCGATCGACCGGTTCGGGCCGATCTTCGCGCAGTACTACGGCCAGTCCGAGGCCCCCATGGTGATCAGCTACCTGGCCAGGCGGGACCACGACGACAAGCGGCTGTCCTCCTGCGGGCGCCCGTCCGCGTTCCTGCGCACCGCGCTGCTCGACCAGGACGGCAACCCGGTGCCGGTGGGCGAACCCGGCGAGATCTGCGTGGCCGGGCCGCTGCTCGCGGCCGGCTACTGGAACCTGCCCGAGGTCACCGCCGAGACCTTCCGGGACGGCTGGCTGCACACCGGCGACGTCGCCCGCGAGGACGAGGACGGCTTCTGGTTCATCGTCGACCGGGTCAAGGACATGATCGTCACCGGTGGGTTCAACGTCTTCCCGCGCGAGGTCGAGGACGTGGTCGCCGAGCATCCCGCGGTCGCGCAGGTGGCCGTGATCGGCACCCCCGACGAGAAATGGGGCGAGGCGGTGACCGCGGTCGTCGTCCTCCGCGAGGACACCCCGCGCGACGCCGCGTCCGCCGAGCGGCTGACCGGCGAGATCACCTCGGCGGTGCGCGAGCGCAAGGGTCCGGTGCACGCCCCCAAGCGGGTCGTCGTGGCGGACTCGCTGCCGGTGACCGGGCTCGGCAAGCCGGACAAGAAGGCGCTGCGCGCCCGATACGCCGGCGACCAGGCCGGCCCGGCGCCCGAGCGCGTGGCCGCCGGGTAACCACCTGGTTCGCCCGCGGAAAGCCGTCCGCCGTCCCCGGGTGGCTTTCCGCGGGCGCCGGTCCGCGCCGCGGCACGCGCCCGCGCGGCGGTGTCGCGCCGTCGCCATTCGGCGGGAGCACCACTAATCGTGGGGACGCCTTTCCGGTGCGCAACGCGGATTGCGGCGACCGCCACGCCGTACCCGGCACACGGCGGGTCGGATTTTCGGTAACCCGCGCAGGGATCCGCTGATCGACTACCCGTTCGGTGGACTGTCAGCATTCGGCAAGAACCCCGTCACTACCTACAACGGGTCGACTTCTACAATGGAGCGTCGAGTTCGGAACAACGGCGAGCCGGGCGTAGGCGGATCGGGAAGCGGGTCGGATGAGCAGCACGGTAGGAGTGCCACGCGAGACGAACGCCGGGGAACGCCGGGTCGCGCTGGTGCCGAAGGTCGTGGAACGGCTGTGCGCACGCGGAGTGCGCGTCGTGGTGGAGTCCGGTGCCGGACTGGGCGCGCTGATTCCGGACGCGAGCTACGCCGAGGCCGGGGCCAAGATCGGTGATCCCTGGTCGGCCGACGTGGTGGTGAAGGTCACCCCGCCCACGGCGGAGGAGATCGGTCGGCTGTCCTCCGGCGCCACCCTGATCGGCTTCCTGGCGCCGTTGACCTCTCCCGAGACCGTGACGGCGCTGCGCGACGCGGGAGTCACCGCCTTCGCGATGGAGTCCATTCCGCGGATCTCCCGGGCGCAGTCCATGGACGCGCTGTCCTCGCAGGCGACCGTGGCCGGTTACCGGGCCGCGCTGCTCGCCGCCGAGCACTCCACCCGGTTCTTCCCGATGCTGACGACCGCGGCCGGCACCGTGAAGCCGGCGACCGTCCTCGTGCTGGGCGTGGGGGTGGCGGGCCTGCAGGCGCTGGCCACGGCGAAGCGGCTCGGCGCCCGGACGACCGGCTACGACGTCCGTCCCGAGGTGGCCGACCAGGTGCGCTCGGTCGGGGCGCAGTGGCTGGATCTCGGGATCGCCGCCGTCGGCGAGGGCGGCTACGCCCGCGAACTCACCGAGGACGAGCGGGCCGAGCAACAGCAGCGCCTCGAGGAGGCCGTCACCGGGTTCGACGCCGTCATCACCACGGCGCTGGTGCCGGGCCGGCGGGCGCCGACACTGGTCACCGCGCAGGCGGTCGAGGGGATGCGCCCCGGCAGCGTGGTGGTCGACCTGGCGGGGGAGTCCGGCGGGAACTGCGAGCTGACCGAGCCCGGCGAGGTCGCCGTCCGGCACGACGTCACCATCGTCTCGCCGCTCAACCTGCCGGCCACGATGCCGGAGCATGCCTCCGAGTTGTACGCGCGCAACGTCCTCGCGTTGCTGGAACTGATGCTCGACGACGCCGGCACCGTGGCGCCGGACTGGACGGACGAGATCCTCGCCACGTCCTGTGTGACCCGCACGGAAGGAGACGGCTGATGGACTCCGGCAGCCTGCTCGCGAACGTCGCGATCCTGGTCCTCGCCGGGTTCGTCGGCTTCGCGGTCATCTCGAAGGTGCCCAACACCCTGCACACGCCACTGATGTCGGGAACCAACGCGATCCACGGCATCGTGCTGCTGGGTGGCCTCGTGGTGCTCGGCGAACTGCGGGATCCCTCGGTGCTGGACTCGGTCATCCTGGTGGTGGCGATCGCGTTCGGCACCATCAACATCGTCGGTGGGTTCCTGGTGACGGACCGGATGCTGGGCATGTTCAAACCCAGGGCGTCGCGCGAGCGCGCCGGTGAGAAGGGCGACGCGTGATGGCCACCCTGGTGACGGTGCTCTACATCGTCGCGTTCGGCTTGTTCATCACCGGCCTGATGGGGCTGACCGGCCCAAAGACCGCGGTGCGCGGCAACAAGATCGCCGCGCTGGGCATGGCCGTGGCGGTGGTCGCCACGCTGCTGCGGGTCGAGAACAACTGGCCGCTCATCGTGGTCGGACTGATCCTGGGTACCGCGGTGGGCATCCCGTCCGCGCGGCGGGTGAAGATGACCGCGATGCCCCAGATGGTGGCCCTGTTCAACGGCGTGGGCGGCGGCGCGGTGGCGCTGATCGCGTGGTCGGAGTTCCGCACCTCCGGCGGGTTCGCCGACACCGCCACCTACGTCGCGGCCGCCTCGGTGTTCGCCGCGCTCATCGGGTCGGTGTCGTTCTGGGGGTCGCTGATCGCGTTCGGCAAGCTGCAGGAGATCCTGCCGGGCCGCCCCATCGGGTTCGGCAAGCGCCAGCAGCCGGTGAACCTGCTGATGCTCGTCGCCGCGGTCGCGTGTGCGGTGCTCGCCGGGCTCGGCGGCGCCTCGCAGGCCTGGATGATCCTGCTGCTGGTGTTCGCCGCGGTGCTGGGCGTGATGGTCGTGCTGCCGATCGGCGGCGCGGACATGCCTGTCGTCATCTCACTGCTGAACGCGCTGACCGGCCTCTCGGCGGCGGCCGCGGGTGTCGCGCTGGGCAACACCGCGATGATCGTCGCGGGCATGATCGTCGGCGCGTCCGGGTCGATTCTGACCAACCAGATGGCTCTCGCGATGAACCGCACCGTCCCGGCGATCGTCGCAGGCGGGTTCGGCGGCGGCGGCGTGCTTCCCGGTGCGGGCGACGGGGTGGAGCGGACCGTCAGGTCGGTGTCCGCCTCGGACGCCGCGATCCAGATGGCCTACGCCAGCCAGGTCGTCGTGGTGCCCGGGTACGGTATGGCGGTCGCGCAGGCCCAGCACGCCGTCAAGGACATGGCCAACCTGCTGGAGGCCCGGGGCGTCGAGGTCAAGTACGCGATCCACCCGGTGGCCGGGCGGATGCCGGGGCACATGAACGTGCTGCTCGCCGAGGCCGACGTGCCGTACGACGCGCTCAAGGACCTGGACGAGATCAACGACGAGTTCGCCCGCACCGACGTCTCGCTGGTCATCGGGGCGAACGACGTCACCAACCCGGCGGCGCGCAACGACGCGTCCAGCCCGATCTACGGCATGCCGATCCTCAACGTCGACGAGAGCCGCGCCGTCATCGTGCTCAAGCGGTCGATGAGCAGCGGGTTCGCCGGGATCGACAACCCGCTGTTCTACGCCGACCGCACCTCGATGCTGTTCGGCGACGCGAAGAAGTCCGTCACGGAGATCGTCGAGGAACTCAAGGCACTCTGACAGCCGGTTCCGGAACTGGACTGGCCTGCGATGCTGATTTCGGGAACGCGCCGGGGCGCGCGTTCTCAGAACAGGCACTGACGGGAATCACGACGGAGCCGGGACCGCGACGACCATGCCGCGCAACTCGTAGCCGCTGATCGGCTCCTTGAACGACACCCGCGGCGCGCTGGCCATCCGCACGCCCGGCAGGGCGAGGAGCCGAGTCAGAAAGATGTCGGACTCCAGGATGGCGATGGTGGCACCCGGGCACTTGTGCGCACCGTCCCCGAAGGACAGGCCAGCAGCGCCGGCGCCGGCGCCGGCGGCGAGCGGGCGGCCCGGGCACACGGCGAGGGCCTGCTCGCCCATCGCCCGCGGGTCCACGTTGGTGGCGCTAACGTCGATGTCGATCACCTCGCCGGGCGGGACGGTGACCACCTCGCCGTCCTCGGCCGGGAGGTCCACGGGCGCGGTGGTGCGACGCCTGAGGTGGCCGATCACCGGTTCCAGCCGCAGCAACTCGTGCAGGATCGCGAGCCGTTCGGGTTCGTCGGCCGAGCGGTAGCGGTCCCGGAGCGTGTCGTCGGTGAACAGGTGCCAGGCCGCGACGTTGACGAACTCGCGCGTGGTCACCATGCCCGCGGCGGCGAACGTGATGCATTCGCCGAGGATCTCGGCGGCGGAGCAGCCCTCGTCGAGCAGGTAGGAGATCAGGTCGTCGCGCCGTTGCCGGCGGCGGGCACGGACCGCGGGGCGGACGTCGGCGAGGTACATCCCGGCCCAGTTGACGACCTGCCGCCAGACCCAGTACAGGCCGTTGAGGCTGGTGAAGCCGGGCTCGCCGAACTCTTCGGGGAAGAAGCGCTCCAGCCGGCGCCGCAGGCCCGGCCGGCTTTCGGTCATCCCGAGCACCGCGCAGGTCACCTCGATGGCCAGGGCGAAGCTGAGATCCGACAGGTCCGCGCGGCCGGCCCCGCGCAGCATGTCCAGTTGCGCCTCGGCCGCGCGCTCCATGATCGTGCGGTAGTGCTCGTCCACCCGGCGCGGCGTGAAGAACCTGGCGGTCTGCCTGCGGTGCTCGCGGTGCTCCGCACCGTCCCGGTACAGCACCGGCCGCCGGATCCTGGCAGGCATCCTGCTGACGGTCTCCACCCCTAGTCCCGCCTGGACGGTGCCGGGGCTGCGCAGTGCGGTCCGCGCGGCGGTGAAACCGCGGACCAGCCACACCCCGTCGGAACCGCGGCTGACCGGGCAACCGTGCTCGGCCTCGCCGCGACGGATCTTGCGCGCGTTCGTCTCGCCGGTCGACATCCGGGGGCGATCCTTCCCATGCTGGGTTGCTCACACCATGATCCACCGAGCCACGTCGTTCCGGAACCGGGTAGGCGGTCCCGACCGCGGCGCCGAGCCGCTAACCGGCCGGCGCACGTAGGCTTTCGGTCATGCGCACGCGGCCGACGCTCACCTGGACGCCCACCGGGGCGCCGTCGCCGGGTTCGACCAGCCTGGACGAGGTCGTACGGATCGTCGGCGAGGGTCGGGTCGTGGTGCTCAGCGGCGCCGGGCTGTCCACCGAATCCGGAATACCCGACTACCGCGGCGAGGCGGGCAGCCTGCGGCGGCACACGCCGATGACCTACGACGAGTTCGTCCGCAGCGCGGAGAACCGCCGCCGGTATTGGGCCCGCAGCCACCTCGGTTGGCGCACCATCGCCCGCGCCCGCCCCAACGACGGGCACCGTGCGGTGGCCGCGCTGCGCGTGCACGGCTACCTGTCCGGCATCATCACGCAGAACGTCGACGGCCTGCACCAGGCCGCCGGCGCCCCCGGCGTCGTGGAACTGCACGGCAGCCTTGACCGGGTGGTGTGCCTGGACTGCCGGCGCACCAGCGCGCGGGAGGACCTCGACCGGCGGCTGCGCCTGGCCAATCCGACCTTCGAGGCCACCGTGACCCGGGTCAACCCCGACGGGGATGTCGATCTCCCTGACCGGGTCGTGCGCGGCTTCCGCCTGGTCTCCTGCGCCGCGTGCGGGTCCGGGTTACTGAAACCGGACGTCGTGTTCTTCGGTGAGAACGTGCCACGCCCTCGGGTGGAGCGCTGCTACCGACTCGTCGACGAGGCCGGCGCGCTGCTCGTCCTCGGCTCCTCGCTCGCCGTCATGTCGGGGCTGCGGTTCGTCCGGCATGCCGCCCGGGCGGGCAAGCCGGTACTCATCATCAACCGGGGCGCCACGCGCGGGGACGAGCATGCGTCCGTCCGCGTCGACCTTCCGCTGGGCCGCGCCCTCACCGAACTGGCCGCCCGCCTGGGCGTGCCGGTCGCCGCGCCCCGGGCCTGAGCGCACCGCGGGCGACGCCCACCCGGTCGATGCCCGCGCGGCCCTTGAGCACGGTCGCGCCCGCGTGTTGCCATGGAGATGTGCTGGTGACACTGCTCGACGCGTGCTGGCCTGCTCGCCGCGTGTCGCTGTTCGACCAGTCGTGTCGGTAGCCACGCACCGTCGCGCACGTCGGTGCCGAGGTGACGTGCGGTGGGGTGCGTGGCACGCCCGGTAAGCCCACCGACCATTCGACTGGAGCAGATGCAGATGTCCGTCACCGCCGAACTACTCGCGAACAACGAGCGTTACGCGGCCGACTTCCGCGGCCCGCTCCCGCTGCCACCCGCCAAGCGGATCGCGGTGGTGGCGTGCATGGACGCCCGGCTGGACGTGTACCGGATTCTCGGCCTGAACGAGGGCGAGGCGCACGTCATCCGGAACGCCGGAGGCGTGGTCACCGACGACGCCATCCGCTCGCTGGCGATCAGCCAGCGGCTGCTCGGCACCCGGGAGATCCTGCTCGTCCACCACACCGACTGCGGCATGCTCACCTTCACCGACGACGAGTTCCGCGACGGAATCCAGCGGGAGACGGGAATCAAACCGCCATGGGCGGCCGAGGCGTTCGACGACCTCGAGACCGATGTCCGGCAGTCCATCGCGCGGATCCGGAGCAGCCCATTCGTTCCGCACACCGACCAGGTCACCGGGACCATCTTCGACGTGGCCAGCGGGAAGCTGCTGAGGGTGGACTGAGCCGAGGTTGCCGGCAGGTGCGTCGACGATCTGGCGGTCGCGGGCGCCCGGTGAGGTTTCCCGCGAACACCCGGTCCCGGGTGGGTCGTCCACCTGGGACCGGGTGAGGTCCTGCTCCCCAGTCACCACCCGAGTGCCAGCACGACCGCCATGGCGAGCAGCCCGAGGCCACTCAGCAGATCGGAGCGGATCGGGACGAAGTGGGCGACCACTCGCCCGATCTGCAGGCCGACGAACGACATCACCGCGGTGATGACACCGAACACGGCAGCCGAGATCCAGGGGGAGAAGCCGAGCAGGCCCAGGCTCGCGCCCGCGACGATGTTGTCCAGGCTCAACGGCAGCGGAAGGCTGAGCAGCGACCAGCGGCGGTCCCGCTCTTCCGGAGCCGCGCTCCGCAGCGCCTGGACGACGAGATACAGGCCGTACCCGCCCAGCACGATCGGACCGGCATAGTCGGCGACCGCGCCGATCGCGCGACCGACGTAATGCCCGGCCAGCATGCCCACCAGCGGGACGACACCGTCCCAGAACCCGAACATCAGGGCGACCTGCACGGCGCGGCGACGGCTGAGCCGAAGCGGCCCGAGCGCGATCGACGCGCGGAAGTTGTCCAGGCTGAGGACGAACCCGAGCGCCAGCAGGTTCGCAATCACGGCTGCTGGACGCGGTGCGGATGGGGACGGGGGTCGAGTGCGTCCTCGCCGAGAGACTCGCCCTCGTTGGCGCCCCGTACCGCGGCGGCCACGATCCCGTGGTCGGGCGAGAGAACGCACACGGGGTCGGTGCGGGCCGCGTCGCCGGTCAGCAGGAACGCCTGGCAGCGGCAGCCACCGAAGTCGATCTCGCGGCGGGGGCAGCTCCGGCACGGCTCGGGCATCCACGCGGTGCCGCGGAAGCGCTGGAACAGCGGCGACCGCGTCCAGATCTGGGAAAGGGAGTTCTCCCGCACGCTGGCCCGAGGCAGCGGCAGCGAGTGCGCGGCCGGGCAGGGCAGCACATCGCCGTTGGGCACCACCGTGAGCTGCCGCCGGGCCCAGCCGCCCATGCACGGTTTCGGGTACGTGCTGTAGTAGTCGGGCAGCACGTAGATGATCTCCATGCGGCCGGTCAGGCGGTCGCGCGCGGCACGGGCGATCCGCTCGGCCCGCTCCAGTTGCCGCCGGCTGGGCAGTAGCGCGGCGCGGTTGCGCCAGGCCCAGCCGTAGTACTGGGTGTTCGCCAACTCGACGCGGTCGGCGTCCAACCGCTCGGCCAGCGCCAGGATGTCGGCCATCCGGTCGATGTTGTAACGGTGCAGGACGACGTTCAGCGTCAGCGGCCAGCCCAGCCGCTTCACCAGGCGCGCCGCGGCGATCTTGCGTTGGAAGGCGGGAAAGCCGGCGATGCGGTCCGACGCGGTCGACTCGCTGGCCTGGATGCTGATCTGAACGTGATCGAGGCCGGCCGCCCGCAGCCGGTCGGCTCGGCGCGGCGAGAGGCCGATGGCGCTCGTGATGAGGTTGGTGTACATGCCCAGCTCGCCGGCGCTGTGCACGATCTCGACGAGGTCCCGGCGTAGGAGTGGTTCGCCGCCGGACAGGTGCAGCTGCACGACGCCCAGCTCGGCGGCCTCGGTCAGCACCCGGTGCCACTGCGCCGTGGTCAGTTCCTCGCGGTAGTCGCCGAGGTTGAGCGGGTTGGAACAGTACGGGCAGTGCAGCGGGCACGCGTAGGTGAGCTCGGCCAGCAGTCCCAGCGGCCGTGGGAACGTTTCGTCTGGCGCGTGCCGACTTCCCCGCGGCCGGGGCGCGCTGGTGGGACCCGGACTAGTCATCGCCGACCTCCACGTACCGTCTGGCGGCCAGGCGGGCGAGGAAATGCGTGACGTCGTCGCCGGCCACGCGGTGGTATCGGTCGCGGAGCGCGGCCACGATCTCGGCAACCGTCCGCCGCCCGTCACACAGCTCGAGAATGGCCGCACCCGTCGGGTTGAGGATCGACACCGACTCCGGCGCGAGCAGCAGGTGCCGCCCCCGCATCCGGTCGAAGGTCAGCCGCACGTGCGAGGCCAGCCTGGGGTGACTGGAAGATCGCACCTGCGTGGTCATCGCTGTCCTCAATCTGGGTAGGCGTGGTCGATGGCGTCGAGAATGCTCCAGAGCACGTCGCACTTGAACGAGAGCGCCGCGACGGCGCGCGCCTGTTCGTCGCGCGAGCGGCAGTGTTCGGTCACCACCCGCAGGGCGTGTTCGGAGTCGCGCGGCGCCTGGGCCAGTCGGGACCGGAAGTAGGTGAGCCCGCCAGGGTCGATCCACGGGTAGTAGCGCTCGAACGCGGCGAGGCGCTCGGCCATCAGATCCGGGGCGAAAAGCTCGGTCAACGAGGACGCCACCGCCTCCACCCAGGGCCGGGTGCGGGCGAAGACGATGTACGCGTCGACGGCGAACCGCACTCCGGGAACGAGGTGGCGCTGGTCGAGCACCTCCTCGCGGGTCAGCCCCACCGCCTCGGCCAGGCGCAGCCATGCCTCGATGCCGCCCTCGTCGCCGGCGGTGCCGTCGTGGTCGACGATGCGGCGGATCCACCGCCGGCGCACCTCGCGGTTGGGGCAGTTGGCGAGGATCGCGGCATCCTTGCGCGGAATGTTCTCCTGGTAGTAGAAGCGGTTCGCCACCCACCCCCGGACCTGCCGGCGGCTCAGCCGTCCCGCGTTCATTCTCAGGTGGAAGGGATGCCGGTCGTGGTACCGCTGCGCCTGGGCGCGTAGCGCGCTCACGAAGCTGTCGGTGTCGGCGAGCGTCGTCATGGCTTTCAGATCCGCATCTCCAGTCCGTCGGTGGCCACCTCGATGCCGGCCCGCTCGACGGCGCGCCGTTCCGCGGCGTCGTCCAGCAGGATCGGGTTGGTGTTGTTGATGTGGAGGTAGATCTTGTGGTCGATGGGCAGCGGCGACAGTTGTTCCAGGCTGCCGCCGGGACCGTCGATCGGCAGGTGCCCCATGTCCCGCGCGGTTTTGCGGGCCACGCCGAGCCGGATCAGTTCGTCGTCCCGCCAGCAGGTCCCGTCCACGAGCAGGCAGGCGCAGTCATCGAGCTGCGCACGCACCGCTGCGGTGAGCCGCTGCACGCAAGGGAGGTACACCGCTGCCCGGCCGGTGGCCTGGTCGGTGAGCCGGTAGCCCACCACCCGGCCCTGGCTGGCTCCCGTCCCGAAGCGGGCCGGCTTGTCGGTGGGGACATCGAAGGCCCGGTAGGACAGCCCACCTCCCAGTGAGACGTCGGTTCCCGGGACGACCGGTCGCCACGTGACCCGGCAGTAGGCCTCCAGCGTCCGGAGAATCGCGGTCCCCTGGCACAGCGTCTCGCGCACCGAGGCGGTGGCGTGCACCTCCAGGGACCGGCCCTCCCGCAATAGCAGCAGGCCGAGCGTGTGGTCGATCTCGGCATCGGTGAGCAGCACCGCGCGCAGCGGCGTCGCCCGCCCGTTGCCCGGCCGCAGGGCGGGGAAGGCTTCGATCTGGGCACGGATGTCGGGGGAGGCGTTGAGCAGGAACCACCGCCGGTGGTCGGTGCTCACCGCGATCGCCGACTGCGTGCGAGGGCGGCAGGGCCGGGAGCCGTCGCGGACCGCCCGGCAGTTCGGGCACGCGCAGTTCCACTGCGGAAACCCGCCGCCGGCCGCCGATCCGAGCACGCGCACCCACATTCCGGCCTGCTCTTCCTGGAAGGTCCGATTCCGGCGCTCGAGAGCGCACGGGCGCCGGACTCCGCCGCCGGCGCCCGTGTGTCGACCGCTAGTCCTCCCACTGCGCGACGTACATGGTCACTTCGGCCGCGCACCCGATCTCCTCGAAGTCGGGGGTCTCCCATTCGGGAGCCGTGGACCGGGCGGCAACGGATTCCATCAATGGCACCTCCTTCCGCCGACATCGGGCGCGCTAGCCCTCGGGAAGGGCGAAGGCGAAGAGCGCGTCGCCGTGCTGGCCGCCCAGCATTCCCGGCGCGAACCCTTCGACCCAGGCACCCCACCCGACCGGCACGGCGACGTACTGCCGCCCGTCGACGCTGTAGGTCGTCGGGCTGCTGTGGTGCCCGCTTCCGGTCTGGAACCGCCACAGCGGCTCCCCGGTGCGCGCGTGGAACGCGTTGAACTCCCCGGAGGGTTCGCCGACGAACGTCAGATCGCCGGCCGTGGCGAGCACCGAAGCGGACAGCGGCCACCTGCTGGCCCAGCGCCACGCCTCGTTGCCCGACACGTCGAACGCCTTCAGGAAGCCGCGCATGTCCTCGGCATCCACCGTGACGCTCGCACCCCAGTAGGGGATGCTCTCCTTGAACTGCCGGCGCCGCCGGGTGACCTCCGCGCCGACGTCCTGCACCGGGACGTAGAACAGCTCGGTTTTCGGGCTGTAGGCCGCGTGCGTCCATTCCTTGGCTCCGGCCGGCCCCGGCCAGAAGTGCACCGGCTCGCCCTCCTTGTCCGGGTACACCTTCGGCGTCACCGCGCCGTCGGGAGTGATCTCACCCCAGGTGATGCGTTCCCCGAACGGGAACACCCGGACCAGGTCGCCGTTCGTCCGATCGAGGACGAAGCAGTACCCGTTCTTGTCGAAATGGGCCAGCAGCTTGCGACCGTCCTGTTCGAACAGAACGCACTCCATTGTGGAGTCATAGTCCCACAGATCGTGCGGCGTGCACTGGTAGTGCCAGCGGATCCGGCCACTGTCGACATCGACGGCGATCACGCTGTCGGTGTAGAGGTTGTCGCCCTGCCGGACCTCGCCGTCGAAGTCGGGCCCCGGGTTCCCGGTTCCCCAGTACAGGAGGTTGGTCTCCGGGTCGAAGGTGCCGGTCACCCAGCAGTTGCCGCCGCCCCGCGCCCAGGCCTCACCGTCGGCGGGCCAGGTCTCGGAGCCGGGCTCGCCCGGCTTGGGGACCGTGTAGCAGCGCCAGACGTGCTCGCCGCTGTCGACATCGAAGGCGTCGAGGTGCCCGCGCACCCCGAACTCCCCACCGGAGCTGCCCACGATGACCAGGTTCTTCACCACCAGCGGTGCGAGCGTGGCGCTCTCCCCGGCCCGCACGTCACCATACGTGCTGTCCCACACGCACTTTCCGGTGACCGCGTCGAGAGCGATCAGGTGGGCGTTCAGCGTGACAACGAAGACCTTCCCCTTCGCGACCGCGACCCCGCGGTTCACGTTGCCGCAGCACAGCGAGGTGTCGAACGGGATGGCGTGCTTGTACACCCAGAGGTTCTGCCCGTTCCGGGCGTCGATGGCCCATACCCAGCCATCCCAGCCGGAGACGTACATGACCCCGTCCACCACGATCGGCGCGGCCTCGAACGCGTATGTCGACGGGCCGGCGTGCAGGCCCGCCGCACCGAACTGGAACACCCAGGCGGGTGCGAGCCGCCTGACGTTCTCGGTGTTGATCTGGTCCAGCGGGCTGTACCGCTGACCGTTGTAGGCGCCGTAGTAGGTCAGCCAGTTGTGCGGTTCCGAGCGCGCGTCGAGAAGGCGTTCGTACGTGACGTTCTCGGCCACCGCCGGCGCTCTTCCGACCACGGCGCTCAGTTCTGAGAAGTTGACCGGCCGCGCCTCTACGTACTCCGTCATCAACGGCTCCTTTCTATGGCCGTGGCTGGTCCGGCCGGTCGAGGCGGGCCTCCGGCGGCGCGTCGCCGAGCACGACGATCGCGCCGATCAAACCCCGGCCCTCGTCGTTGCCGATATTGGAGCTGAACCAGTAGTAGCCAGGGCCGTCGAGGTTCAGTGTGGCCTTTCCTCGGGAGTAGACCGCCAACCACATCCACTTGCTGTCGCCGTTGCTCGGCAGATGCGCGCAGTGCGTGTTCGTGTCGTCGTTGACGAGTTCGAGGTCGAGGTCGCCACCATGGGGCATGACGAGAATCGAGGGGTCCCAGACCAGCTCGTCGGGTGGGATCCGGACCTCTGCGCGCATGCGGCCCTCGGGTCCCTCCTGTGCGTAGGCGAGCCGTCCGGTGGCGAGCAGCCGGCCGAGCGCCGCCTTGTTCTGGTGGTCCAACCCGATCTCTGACAGCTCACCCGCGGTGATCGCCATCGGAGTCACCTCCCCACCGGCGAATGTCACCGTGTGGAAATCGGCGGAATTGTCGTCGTGCCGCGGCTGCCGGTCCGCCGTTCCGGCAATTCGGCCGGCTGCCCCGGACGAACTGGGGGCCAAATTCTCCGATGCTCGGCCGGAACGCCTGATATTCCAGAAAGGACCATGGCCGTTCCCTCGCCAGCGTGCTACCGAGCCCGTCCCGCAGTGTTCGTCTCGACCCCCGGTGCCGATCGCTGACGCTTTCCGCCGCCGTCTTCGGGGCAGGCTTGCCGAGTCCCCAGCAGGACTACGGTGCCGCACAAAGGTACGGCCGAGCATGGGACTTCCGTCCCGATCGTCCGGGGACCGGCGACCCGGAAGGATTCGCGCCGGCCCGGCGAGCGGCCCGAGAGGCCGCTCAGCGGCACCGCCGGCAGTGGTACGCGCGCAGTGGCGGGACGTTCGCCCACAGCGTCGGGCCGTGGTCCACCTCGGAGAAGTGCTGCCGGAGCAGCTCGTCGAAACGCCGGCCGCGCTGGGTGAGGCTCTGATGGGCGGTCAGGAGCGTGCTGAACCGCCCGGCGCCGTCGAGCGCGTCGCACACCGCGCGGAGGACCTCGCGCTGGTCGCTCTCCGACATCAGGCTGAACGGCAGCGAACTGACCACCTGGTCGACGGCGGTGAGGTTCCGTTCGCGGAGCAACGTGCCCAGCTCGAGCGCGGATGCGCACACCACCTCGACATTGCTCGCCGCGCACCGCTGCTTCAGCAGGTCGGCCAGGTGGGGGTTCAGCTCGACGGCGAGCACCTTCGTCGACGGCGGCAACCGCTCCCGCAGCGCCGCCGTGATCGCGCCGGTGCCGGCGCCCAACTCGACCACCCGCCGCGCGTTCCCCAGATCCATCTCACCCAGGAACGCGTCGACACACCTGCGGCTGGTGCTGCCCACCGCACCGGTCCGCATCGGGTTCCGCAGGAACTCCCTCAGAAACATCGTGGTCCGCTCCGCGGGTAGCAGACACGCCCTTGCGGCGCGACTTCGACGAACACCTCGGCCGTGGCGGCGACCCCCGGCGGCCTCGACGCCGCCACCGGCACACGCACTCGTACCGGGCGTACGGTGCACCCGCATCGTAAGACCGCCGCGCGGTCCGTGCCGGAAGCGAGGTTTCCGGGGTGCCACCCGCGGGGCGGGGCGCTGGCGAGCGGCCTGGGTCCCGTGATGGGGTGGGCATGCGAGGAGGTAGTCCGGCTCCGGTCGCGTGGAAAGGAGCGGAGTGGCTGTCGCGAGCAAGGTCAAGGATCTGACCGGGCCCGGTCACACCGACCGGTTCGGCGTCGGAGGCACCGATCTCGGGGTGACCGCCGTCGCCCCCGACGGGCGGCTCGTCTCGGTGTTCGGCGACACGTTCGAGCGGGCGAGCGTCGGTGGCCCCGGCTGGCGTTCGCCGGTGGTGCTCTTCGCCGACCCGGTGACCGTGGCAGCGGGCCTGGAGTGGGTCGGCTCGGCGGGACCGGGCGGCTACGCGCAGCAGGTGCTGGGCTACCGGCACGGGTCGACGATCGGGGGTCGCCGGGTCGAGACCGTGCTGCCGACCGACCTCATGACCGTCGGCGACACGATGTACCTGCACGTCATGGTGTGCCAGGGCATTGGCGACGTGCACTGGACCGAGGTGTACCGCTCGGCCGACAACGGCGAGACCTGGGAGCCGACGGGAGCCCGGTGGCCGGGCGACGCCCTCGGCGGGCTGTTCCAGATGTTGACCTGGGAACGGGGCTCGGATGGCTACGTGTACGCCTTCTCCACCGGGTTTCAGCGCGACAAGGGACTCATCCTGCACCGCGTCCCGGAGTCCCGGCTGACCGACCCGACCGCCTGGGAGGGCTGGGGCTACCTTGACGGCGCCTGGGCGTGGGGCAACCCGCCGACGATCGCGCTCACCGGGGCCTACGGCGAGCTGTGCCTGCGGAGGACCGGTCCGCGGTGGCTGCTGACGTTCTTCGACGCGGGCAACTACCGCATCGACGTGCTGACCCTGGACTCGCCGACGGCGAACCTCTACGAGGCGCCGAGGGAGACGCTGGTGAGCGGTTGCTCGTGGGATGCCGAGGACCATGCCGCCGGCCGGGTGGCACAGCCGTACGGCGGCTACATCCTGCCCGGGTCGACCCCCGATGACCTGCACCTGGTGGTCAGCCAGTGGAACACGGCGACGAACTGGCCGTACCGCTCCATGCAGTTCCGAGCCAGGCTCGTCGGCGCCGGCGCGGCATAGCGGCGACGAGCGGCGATGGCCACGACCGGGATGCCGTCGGGTCATGCCGTGCCGGCCAGCGCCGGTCGGCGGTGCCGGCATGGCCGGTAGCTGGCCTGCCCCACGGTCCGGAACCCGCGCCGGTGGCCCGGCGTGATCCGCCGCGCATTGTGGCAGGTCGGAAAGCACACGATGCCCGTGGTCTCGCTACCGATGTAGAAGATGCGTGCCTTCGCCAGTTCCCGCACCTCGGTGAGGTTGACCTGCTCAGCGCGCAGGATCGCCTCCTTCGCCGGCGCGCCGAACACGTGGTCTCCGGGCTTCCCGTCGGAGCGGGTGACCCGATGGCAGGGAATGAGCAGCGGCACCGGGTTGCGGCCCAGCGCGGAACCCACCGCCCGGACGGCCTTCGGCCGGCCGACCTCCTGGGCCACCCATGCGTAGGGCCGGTTCTGCCCGGGCGGGATGCGGCTTGTGGCGGAGAGCACCTCGACCTCGAACGCGGTCAACGCACGCAGGTCGATCCTCAGGCGGCTGGTTCGTCCGGTGCGCAGCGCGGCAGCGAGGCCCGCGGGCGGCCGCTCGGCCGGGACCAGGGGTCGGCCGAACCGCTCCCGGAAGCAGGGCGCGAGTTCCGCGGCCGAGTCGCCGCGGTCCCCTCCGGGCAGCCGAGCACGGCGGCGACCTCGGCGATCGGCAGGCCGGTGACGTGCCGCAGCACCACCGCGACCCGCTGCGCCGCGGGCAGTTCCGCCACCAGCGCGGCAAGGTCACGCCGCGTTTCGGCGCGCTGGACGGTGTCCGTCCTCGGTGCGCCGGTGTGGACGTGTGGGCGCCCGGCCGGCTAGCGGTTGCCCTCGATGGCGCAGGCCCGGCACGGTGGTCGGGCGCAGGTGCACTGCATGAGCGCGTCGAGCACGCCGTGGTCGTGGTACATGCACCGGTCCTGGCACGTGTGCCGAGGCACGAAGCCCGGCTCGATCTCGTCCGGCCACGGCTCCTCGCCGTCGCGGCACCGGACGAACCGGTCAGGATCGGCGGAGTGCAACGCCTGCATGCTGGCCCGCGCCTGGCCTTCGAGGTCGCGCATTCGCGCGTGCATGTCGCTGAGTTGGGCGGTGAGGGCCGCATAGCGCTCGTCGCCGGTCCGGACGTGGGCGGCGCGCACCGCCATGACGGCGTTGCCCAGGAACCGGGCGGCGTCCTGCAGGTCCGTGGCGTGATGGAGCTGGATCCCCATCACGCCTCGGGTCCACACAGCGTCGGTGCTCACAGGTCAACCTCCGAAATGGTCGTGGGCCGCACGGTGGGAGCGCTCATCCGCCTACCACCGCCCGGACGGCGCCGTGCTCGTCCGTCCACTGCGGACCCGACGGCGTCGTCCCAAGCGGGCTAAACCCGTCTGGTGTGAAAGGTGAAGCGGACGATGCCGATTCGGACTTCGTCACCGTCGGCGAGCGTCGCCGGGGCCTCGAGGGGGTGCCGGTTGAGGTAGGTGCCGTTCAGCGAACCGGCGTCGACGATCGTGTAGCCGCCGCCGTCGCGACGGATCTCGGCGTGGCGTCGAGAGACGGTCACGTGGTCGAGCGCGATGTCGCAGTTGCGGTAGCGCCCGATGGTGGTCACCGCGGCAGTGAGGTCGAAGCAGGTCCCCACCTCGGGACCACGGGTGATCAGTAACCGGGCCGGCGCGGGAACCTCGTCCGGGCGGGCCTTCGGGGCCGGGTCCGGTCGCACCACCGGGTCCACGCGGGCGTCGGTGGGCTCGGCGGCGCGAAGCGCCGGGCGGGTCGGCTCGTTGTCGCGGTGGTCGGGCTTGTTCGGGGGACGGTCCGGGCCGGAGTTATCAACAATCCGTAGTGGGTCCATGAGTTCCACGGGGTTGGCGGGGCCGGTTCCGCGAGGGGTGCCGGACCCTTCGGGGGTCGGGGTCGGAAGCATCAGGCTAGGCGTTTTTCGAGGTCAACTGGAACCCTGCGGCGCAGAGATTGCGCTCTTGCACGCTGGGCGAGCGCCGAGACACTCAGCGCGAGAATCACGTCACCATGACGGGCCTTTCACGCTGAGTAAGCAGCGGTGCGCCGGTGCCGCGCCGCACAACCGGCCGGTACGGCTCTGGCACCAACCCGTGGCGCCGAATGCCCCGGACGAACCCGGAAAGCCGCGGGAAGTCATTGGACAGCCCTCGGCCGGCCGACCATGCTGCGAGGGGTGACCACAGGCCAGGACACGCCGGGACAGTGCCCGTTCGATCTGATCGGGGAACGCTACGAGCAGTCCTTCCAGGATCGCGCGGCCCAGGTTGCCGAGGGGGACTGGCTGATCGGGACGCTGCCGGCCGGTGCGCGGGTTCTGGACGTCGGGTGCGGCAGCGGTGTTCCGACCGCGCGCCAACTCAGCGATGCGGGGTTGACCGTTGTGGGGATCGACGAGTCGGCCACCATGCTGCGGCTGGCCGGCAGCCGGGTGCCCGCCGCGACCTTCGTGCGCCAGGACGTTCGCGCCCTCGGACCGGAGTTGGGCGAGTTCGACGCGGCCGTGTCGTTCTTCGCGCTGCTGATGTTGGGCAGGAAGGAGATTCCGGCGGTGCTGCGGGCCATTCGTGCGCGGCTGCGCGGTCCGCGCCTGCTGTCGCTCGCCATGGTGCTGGGTGACTTCGATCTCGCGCCGATCTCCTTCTTCGACGTTCCGCTGCACGTCACCGCCTACCCGGCCGACCAACTGGCCGCCGTGGTCAGCGACGCGGGTTTCGAGGTGACGGGGCTACGCCAGGTGCGGGCCAAGGTCGCTCCCGGGCGCACCGAGTCGCAGGTCTACCTGCGAGCCGTCGCGACGGACTGAGCGCCGGCGCGGCCGGTGGTTCTCCGCGCGGACCGGACCGAGCGCCCGGCACCAGCGGCGTGCTGGCCGGCGGTTCGCGTCCGGGCGCACGATCGGGGCGTGACGGGAGAGACCGGGTGGCCGCGCACCGTGGCTCGCCGGGGGCAACCGGATTCCGGGGCGCCGCCGCCGAGCGCGTGGCCGACCACGGTGCGGGACCTGGTGGCGGTGCAGGACGCGCTGCGCGATGCGCACCCGCCCGGGTGGCGGTGGACGCCCGGTTCCCTGGTGGCTGGTTGCTTCGCCGCTCCGGCGCGCGGGCATGCCGGTCCCGGCGCGGCGGGGCAACCGGTGTGGGCCGGAGCGGCGGCGTACCGCGGGCGGCGCTGCGTCGGCCGGGCGGCCCGCCCGGCCCGCGCGGGCGCCGGCTATGCGTTCGGGTTGCTCGCGTTGCGCTTCGGCGCCGTGCTGCAGGCGGTGGTCGCCGCGCTGCCGGAGCGGCCGGACGTGCTGCTGGTCGACGCGACCGGGCTGGACCATCCGCGCCGGACCGGGCTCGCCAGGCACCTCGGCGCGGTGCTCGACGTGCCGACGGTGGGCGTCACGCACCGGACCCTGCTGGCGCGGGGCGACTGGCCGCCCGACCAGCGGGGCGCCACCGCGCCGCTGTGGTTGGACGGCGAGCTGGTCGGCCACTGGGTGCGGACCAGGAGCGGCCGCCGGCCAGTCGCCGCGCACGCCGCATGGCGCACCGACGCCGAGACCGCCGCCCGCGTCGTCCTGGCGACCGCCGGGCACCGCACCCCGGCGCCGTTGCGGGAGGCCCGCCGGCTGGCCCGGCAGGCACGCGCGGCGGCCGCGTCGGCCGGCTACGGCGCCACCCGGTACCGGTAGCGATGTTCCGGGCGGCCGGTGGTGCCGTAGCGCAGCAGCAGTTCGACGACGCCGTGCCGGGCGAGGTAGGAGAGGTAGCGCTGCGCGGTGGGACGGCTGACGCCGAGTTGGGCGGCGACCTCGGTGGCGGACATGTCGGTGTCCGCGGCGCGCAGGGTGTCGCGGATCAGGGCGAGGGTGGGGGCGGAGTGCCCCTTGCTGGGAGCGGGCAGGGTTGGCGGGCGCAGCAGGCCGTACAGGTGGTCGACGTCGTCCTGCCGGGCCTCGCGGAGGGTGGTCAACCGTTCCTGCACGTCCCGGTAGGCGGTGAGCAGTTCGGCGAGCCGGGCGAACCGGAAGGGCTTGACCAGGTAGTGCACCGCGCCCAGTTGCATGGCGGTGCGGATGTTGCGCACGTCGCGGCCGGCGGTGATGGCGATGAAGTCGGGCCGGTCGGGAGAGTCGGGCAGGGCGCGGACCAGGTCGAGTCCGTGCTCGTCGGGGAGATAGAGGTCGAGCAGGATGAGTTGCACCCGCTCGGCGGCGATGGCGGCGCGCGCCTCGGCGGCGCTGTGGGCGGGGCCGACGGCGGCGAACCCGGGTACGCGGCGGAGGTAGGCGGCGTGGATGGCGGCCACCCGGTAGTCGTCGTCCACGACCAGTGTGCGGATCATGACGGCGCGCCCGTCCGCTGCGGTGTGCTCGCCGCCCGCTGGGACTGCGGCAGGCGCACGGTGAAGGTGGCACCGGGGCCCTCGCTGACCGTGATCGAGCCGCCGCGCCGCCGGGTCAGCCGGTGCACCAGGGCCAGGCCGAGGCCACGATGCCGGTGACCGTCCGCTGGTTTGGTGCTGAACCCGTCGTCGAAGATGTGCGCCGCGGCGTCGGGTGGAATGCCGGTACCGGTGTCGCGGACCCGGACGAGCACGTCGTCGGGGCCCTCCTCGAGATCCACGGTGACCCGCGCCGGAGGTGGGCCGGCGGCCGCGGCGTCCACCGCGTTGTCCACCAGGTTGCCGAGCACGGTGATCAGTTCCCGGGCGTGCGGGCACGTCTCGGTCAGCCAGGACTCCTCGGTGAGCACCAGGTCCACGCCGCGCTCGGCGGCGACCGTGGTCTTGGCGAGCAGCAGCGCCACGACCAGCGGGTGACCGATGCGCTCGCGGATGGCGTCGGCGCGTTCGGCGGCCAGCCCCTCGGTCTCGGTAAGGTAGCGCAGCGCCTGCTCGCGGTCACCGAGTTCGAGCAGACCGGCCAGGGTGTGCATGCGGTTGGCGACCTCGTGCTGCTGGGCGCGCAGCGCGTCGGTGAGGCCACGCGCGCTGTCCAGCTCGCGGACCAGGTCCTCCATCTCGGTGCGGTCGCGCAGCGTGATCACGGCGCCGAGGTCGCGGCCGGCCACGGACACCGGCGTCCGGTTCACCACCAGGCAGTGGTCGCCGGTGAGCACCACCCGGTCGGTGCCGCCGATCGCGCCGGAGAGCACATCGCGCAGCCGGCCCGGGGGCACCACGTCCACCAGCGGTACGCCGAGTTGCAGGTCCCGGGTCGGCAGCAGCCGCCTGGCCTCGTCGTTGGCCAGGGTCAACCGGCCGTCCGGGTCGAGGGTGATGACGCCCTCCCGGATGCCGTGCAACATCGCCTCCCGCTCCTGCAGCAACGCGGCGATCTCCGGCAGTTCCAGGCCGAAGGTGCTGCGCTTGAGCTGCCGGGCGAGCAGCAGCGAGGCGGCGACGCCGACCGCCAGGGCGAGCGCGGTGTACAGGGCGAAACTGGGCAACTCGGCCAGCAGGTGCCCGGTGACCCGGGTTTCCAGGATGCCCACCGACACCTCGCCGACGAGGTCGCCGGTCGGCCCGTACAGCGGCGCCTTGCCGTTCGCGGACGCGCCGAGGCTGCCCGGGTCGATCCCGACGTGCGTGTGCCCGTCGAGCGCCTCGACCGGTTCGGTGATCGGCTGCCCGACCAGCGCGGGGTTGGGGTGGGAGTGCCGGACGCCGTCGCGGTCGATGACCACGACGTAGGCGGCCTGCGAGTTCCGCCGGATGCGCTCGGCCACCATCTGCACCAGGTCACCCGCGTCGCCGTACTCCATGGCCGCGCGGATCTCCGGCACCCCGGCCACCGTCTGCGCGATGGCCAGCGCCTCACCCTGGTACTGCCGGTCGAGCTGGTGCCGTTCCTCGCCGGCGAACAGGGCGAAGCCGATCGCCACCGTGCACACCAGGATGGTGAGTTGGCTGATCGTGATCTGGGTCGACAGCTTTTTCGTGCGCATCCACGCGGCTCCTTCGGCGCCTGAATGCCCCCGGTTCGGCGTCCTGAGTGTCACCGGCCGGACCGGCCTGGTAAAGCCCGGCTGCTGAACAGAACGCACACAACCGCGAGAAACGCCGAATAGTCACGCAAGCCTCGCAAACCCCGCGCGGTGGCCGGGGCCACATCTAGCGTTCCGCGGCGAACGACGATTCCCGGACAGCGCGAGGACCTTCAGCGATGACACACTCCGATCCGTCCCCGCCGGCGATTGAGCTGCGCGACGTCACGAAGCGGTTCCGCACCCCGGCGGGATCAGTGCACACCGCGTTGCGGCGGCTCAACCTCACGGTGGCGCCGGGGGAGTTCTGCGCCGTGGTCGGCCCCACCGGGTGCGGCAAGTCCACCACCCTGTCCCTGATCTCCGGTCTGGAACCGGCCAGCCGTGGCGAGGTGCTGGTGGACGGCGGCCCGGTGCGGGGGATCAGCGAGGGCATCGCCTTCGTGTTCCAGAACGACGCCGTGTTCCCGTGGAAGTCGGTGCTGGCCAACGTGGCGGCCGGGCCGCTGTTCCGGGGCGTGCCGCGCCGGGAGGCCGTCGAGCAGGCGCGGGACTGGCTGCGCCGGGTCGGGCTCGCCGGGTTCGAGGACCGGCACCCGCACCAGCTCTCCGGCGGCATGCGCAAGCGGGTCGCGCTCGCCCAGAGCCTGATCAACCGGCCGCGCATCCTGCTGATGGACGAGCCGTTCGCCGCGCTCGACGTGCAGACCCGGCAGATCATGTCCGACGAGCTGCTGCGGCTGTGGGAGTTGACCCGGCCGGCGGTCGTGTTCATCACGCACGACCTGGAGGAGGCCATCGCGCTGGCCGACAAGGTGGTGGTGCTCACCGCGGGACCCGGCACGGTGAAGGCCACCTTCGAGGTCGGCCTGCCTCGCCCGAGGCGCGCCCAGGAGATCCGCTTCGACGCCGCGTTCGTCGAGATGTACCAGCGGATCTGGGAGTCGCTGCGGGACGAGGTCGAACTCGCCTACGCCCGCACCGCCGCCGCCCCGCCGTCCACCGCGGAACCCGAGAAGGAGACGCTGTGAGCACCGCCCGCCCCGATACCCGGGCCGTTTCGCCGACGCCGCACGCCGGAACCGACATCGCCGAGCCGGCGGAGGCCGGTACGCGGCCGCGCCGGCGCCGCCTCGTGGTGAACGCCGTCCGGTTCGTCCCGCTGGTCGTGTTCCTCGGCGGCTGGGAAGTCCTGGCCCGCGCCGGCGTGCTCGACCCGTTCTTCTTCGGGCAGCCCACCAGGATCGCCGCGCAGGTCGGCGACTGGGTCACCGGCGGCACCGAGATCGGTTCACTGTGGACGCAGGTCGGTGTCACCCTGCAGGAGGCACTGGTCGGTTTCGCCATCGGTGTGGTGCTCGGCATCGTGTGCGGCATCGCGCTGGGTCGCGTCCGCATGCTGGCCGACATCTTCGGGCCCTACATCAAGGTGCTCAACTCGATCCCGCGCATTGTGCTCGGCTCCATCTTCATCGTCTGGCTTGGGCTCGGCGTGCAGTCCAAGGTGGCCCTCGCGATGGTGCTGGTGTTCTTCGCGGTGTTCTTCAACGCCTTCCAGGGCACCCGCGAGGTGGACCGCAACCTGGTGGCCAACGCCCGCATCCTGGGCGCCTCCAAGCGCCAGGTGACCTTTCACGTGGTGCTGCCCTCGGCGCTCACCTGGATCATCGCCAGCCTGCACGTCAGCTTCGGGTTCGCGCTCATCGGCGCGATCGTTGGCGAGTTCCTCGGCGCCCAGCAGGGCCTGGGCCTGCTGATCTCCCAGGCGCAGGGCTCGTTCAACCCGAACGGCGTGTTCGCCGCGATGGTGGTCATCGCCGTCATCGCGCTCGCCGCCGAGGGCCTGATCACCCTGCTCGAGAAGCAGCTGCTGTCCTGGCGACCCCCGCAGCTCTCCGGCGCCGACCTGTGACCCAGCACGCGCCAGCCGTTCCCCATCCGCCCGTCCCGGAGGAGAAACACCATGTCCCGCACATCCCTCGGCATCGCCGCCGTCGGTGTCGCGCTGGCCCTCGCCGCGACCGCCTGCGGTGGTGGCGGTACCTCGACGTCCGGCGGTGCCGCCGCAGCGGGCGGCGCGACCACCGTCAAGCTCATGGTCGGCGGCCTGAACAAGCAGATCTACCTGCCGGCGATGCTGACCCAGCAGCTCGGCTACTTCAAGGACGAGGGACTGGACGTCCAGCTCTCCGACGAGCCGGCCGGCGTTGACGCCGAGGATGCCATGCTCGCCGGGCAGGTCGACGGCGTGGTCGGGTTCTACGACCACACCCTCGACCTGCAGGGCAAGGGCAAGCAGGTCGAGTCGGTGGTCCAGCTCCAGCAGGCGCCGGGCGAGGTCGAGCTGTGCCGCTCGGACGAGGCCGGCAGCATCTCGTCACCGGCGGACTGGAAGGGCAAGCGGCTCGGGGTCACCGGGCTGGGCTCGTCCACCAACTTCCTCACCAAGTACCTCGCCGTCCACAGCGGACTGTCCGAGAAGGACATCACATCGGTGGCCGTCGAGGCGGGCCCCACCTTCATCGCGGCGATGCAGCACAAGGAGATCGACTGCGGGATGACCACCGAGCCGACGGTGTCCCAACTGCTCAACACCGGCCAGGCCAAGGTGCTGATCGACATGCGCACCCCGCAGGGGGCCAAGGCGGCACTCGGCGGCACCTATCCGGCCGCCTCGGTCTACATGCAGACCTCCTGGGTGGACGGCCACAAGGACGCCGTGCAGAAGCTGGTCAACGCCTTCGTGAAGACGATGAAGTGGATCCAGGCGCACTCCGCCGCCGAGATCACCGACAAGATGCCGCCCGCGTACTACGCCGGGGTGGGCAAGGACCAGTACGTCAAGGCGCTGGACGCGGAGAAGGCCATGTTCACCGCCGACGGCGTCATGCCGGCCGACGGGCCGCAGACCGTGCTCACCGTGCTGACCGCCTTCGACCCGTCCGTCAAGGGCCACACCATCGACCTCGGTAAGACCTACACCACCCAGTTCGCCAACAGCGCACACTGACCACGCGACCCGGCCGGGTGCGGCGCCAGCGCGCCTCACCCGGCCTTTTTCATGGCCTCGCGCCCCCCGGCAGGGACATCGACCGGCTCGAGCCGTCGAAGACCGCCTGTTCCGGCTGATCGCCCGCGGTATCACCGCGCAGGGCACCCACACGTGTGCTTTTTCCGGCCATTCAGAACGAACCGCGGCGGGGTCGCGGCGCGCCGAAATCCCTTACGTGTCAACGTATCCCGGCCATGCCGGCGGTGCCCGTGACGGTAGCGCCGGCGAATCCGGGCGGCCTCCGGTGTCACCCGCGCGGCGCAGTCGGCTTGATGTCTTGTTGATGTTGACGTTGCCGCGGGTAGCGGCATCCTCGCCGAGTTGCGGCGAAATGGGTGAACGGATTCGGCCGTCCCGGGTATCCGGACGTGCGCCCCGACCGGTTTGCGCCGGACCCTTTTACCCGCCCAGAGCAATCGCCGCGCAATTTCGGTAGTCGGGTTGGCGGATACGCGGTTTTGGCGCGCGAAGAGTTAAATAGAGCCAGGCGGCAATGGGCTCGGCCCACATCGGCGGCGTGCACAAGTCGCAGGGATAAGACATGTGGGCGACATGTCTTTCCGGTCGCACAGAAAGGGTGAGGGTTCCTCCCATGGCCGGACTGCTGCCGTACATCGGTCTATGCGTGTTGCTGGCAATCACACCGGGGCTGGACACCGCGGTCGTCATACGCACATCGTTACAGGGCGGCACCCGGGCCGGGGTTTTCACGGCAATGGGCTGTGCCAGCGGAATGCTCGTCCACGCCGCGGTGGTCGCGCTCGGCATGGCGGAGTTGGTGCTGCGTTTCCCCATGGTCTACGAGATCATGAAGCTTCTCGGAGCGCTGCTGTTGATCGTGCTCGGCTGCCGGACGGCGTGGCTCGCGCTGCGCATCCGCGGTGCGACCCCGGAGGGGCCGTGGGAGATGACGCATCCGGGCCGGCCGTTGGCCCGCCGTGGAGCGCCGTACACGCAGGGGTTGTTGACCAACCTGACCAATCCCAAGGTCACCCTGTTCTTCATCGCCACGCTGCCGCAGTTCCTTCCGGTTGGCCGGCCATCGGTGGCGGTGCCGATCGCGGTGGCACTCGCCACGATCACGCTGACATGCAGCCTGTCCTGGCTGACGGTGACCGCGATAACCGTGAACCGTGCCCGTCGCCTGCTCAACTCCGCGCGGGCCCGGCGGACGCAGGAGCTTCTGCTGGGTGCCGCGCTGGTCGCGCTCGGCGTCTGCCTGGCGACGCAGCAGGTGTGAGCGCCGGCCCCCCCGGGGGAGCGGCGGTGGAGTCGCGGTCGGTCACCGCGCGGGCGGGCCGGGTGAGCCGGCCCCCATGCCCGATTTCTACATCACCGCGGCCGCGGTGGTCGAGGCTCGCATCATGGCGCGAGCAACGTTCTGCCGAGCGACGTCGGGGAGCTACGGATGAGCCTGCTGGAGGCCGCGGGGCGCCCGCCGGCGGCCGCGTACGGCCTGCACGTCTCGTCCGCGCTGTTCCCCAACAAGTACGCGTTCGTGGCCGAGACCGTGCGGGAGGTGTTCGGCCCGCACCGGTTCCAGGAGATGGAGCACCCGCTCGCCGGCGCGGAGGACTTCTCCCGGGTGCTGCAGGCGGTGCCGGGGCGTACGTGTTCCTCGGGGCGTGCGTGGGCGACGACCCCGAGTCGGCGCCCAACAACCACTCTCCGCTGGCGGCCTTCGACGACGGCGTGCTCGCCGACGGCGCGGCACTGCTGGCCGAACTCGCCGCCCGGCGTCTCGCCAGGGGAGACTGACCGCCGCCCACCGTCCCATCCCGACGCCCCGAGGGAGTTTCCGTGATCGTGTCAAGCCGCGGGCCGCACGATCGCGGAGGCAGGGCATCCCTGCGCGGCAAGCCGACGCCGTCCGCGAGCCGGCCGTGCCGACGGGATCGTGGGCGCGCATACCCGCGGACAAGAAGGAGGCACGCATGCGCATCCACTACCTGTTCCCGGCGATCCCGGTGGTCGCACTCCTGCTGATGCCGTTCCTGCCGTTCGTCAACACCAGTGCGCTGTGGCTGGGGCTGCCCCGGATGTTCGTCTGGGGCGGCGCCTGGTGCCTGCTGCTCACTCCGGCGTTGCTGCTCGCCGAACGGTGGATGACCCGAGGGCAGGAGGGGGCGACCGGGAATGAGCACGATCCTCGCGTTCACCTTCGCCGGCATCGTCCTGATCGGGGTGCTCGGCTTCGTCGGGCGGCGCCGGCCCGCCGCGGACCTCACCGAGTGGACCGTGGTCGGCCGCCGGTTCGGCGCGCTGACCATGTGGTTCCTCCAGGCCGGCGAGATCTTCACGACGTTCACCTTCCTGGGCATGGCGGGTCTGGCCTTCAGCGGTGGGGTGGCCGCGATGTACGCGCTGCCCTACGTGCCGATCGGGTACGTGGTGGTGTTCTTCATGGCCGACCGGGTGTGGCGGCTCGGCAAGCAGCGCGGCTACCTCACCCAGGGCGATTTCCTCGCCGACCGCTACGGCAGCAGGGCGCTGGGCACGCTGTCCGCCGTCCTCGGCGTCGTGTTCGTGCTGCCCTACCTGCAACTGCAGATCACCGGGCTCGGGCTGATCGTCAAGCTGGTCACCGGGGACGCGGCGTCCAGCACCGCCAGCATGGTGATCGGCACGCTGCTGGTACTCGCCTTCGTGCTGTGGGCCGGGCTGCACGGCGTCGCGACGACGTCCTACTTCAAGGACGCCATCATGCTGGTCGTGCTCGCCGTGCTCATCTTCGCCATCCCGGCGCACTTCGCCGGCGGTATCTCGGCGATGTTCCACCGGGTCGCGCAGCTCCGGCCGGACATGCTCACCATCCACGCCGGGCACAACGACCACGTCTGGTTCATCAATGTGGACTCGCGCTGCTGCTCGGCATCTTCCGGCCCGACCTGCTGGCGAACCTGCTGCTGCTGACGTTTAGCGGCGCCGCGCAACTGGCGCCCGCCAACGGGCTCGGCCTGCTGCGCCGCCGGGTGACCGGCACGGCTCCCGTGCTGCTCGGTCTGCTCGCCGGCGAGGTCGTGGTGGTGTGGCTCACCTTCGGCGGCCCGGCGGTGGGCACCGTGAATGTGGGGATCGTCGGCCTGGTCGTGAACATCGCCGTGCTCACCGTCGCCGCCGCCGCCGAGCGGGCCACCGGGCACGCGCCCGCGCCGCGGGTCGAGGAGCCGGTGGCCGCACCGAGCGGGAGCGTGCGGGTGTGACCGGCCCGAATGGATCCCCGGCGCGCCGCACCCTGTTCGCCGGCGGCCTGGTCTTCGACGGCACCGGCAGCCACCCCGCCTCGGCGGACGTGCTGGCCGCGACCACCTCGTCGGCGGCGCGGCTGCTCGGGTACGAGCAGGAACTCGGCCGGGTCGCTGCGGGTTTCCGGGCGGACCTGGTGGTGGTCGACGGCGACGCGCTCGACCTGGACCGGTTGCCCGGCAACGTTCGCGAGGTGTGGCAGGACGGGGTGCGCGTGGTGGCGAGGGAACCGGAGCCGGCTGCCGAGGCGGCGGAACGCACCGCCCTCCGTCCCGCCGGCCGCCCGTCGGGCCACGCCACGACGTGAGCCGCGGGCAGGTGCTCGTCGGGCCGTGCGGCGGTCACCGGGGTCATCGAGGTGTCCGCTCCCGCCGGCGGCGCAGCACGTGGCGAAGGACCAGCCCGACCACCAGTGCCGCCAGGGCGGCGAGCAGGGCGTACTGGTAGCGGTGGAGCCGTTCGATGATCGCGCCGACGTGCGCGCCGGCCAGATCACCGAGGCTGGCCCACACGCCGACCCACAGCGCGGCACCCAGCGCGTTGAACGCCAGGAACCGTCGCCACGGCATGCCGGTGATGCCGGCGATGATCCCGTTGGCCTGGCGCAGGCCCTCCACGAACCGGGCCACGACGACGATCTTGCCGCCGTGCCGGCCGAAGAAGGTCTCGGCGGCGCGCAGCCGGGCCGGTGTGAGCCACACGTACCGGCCGAACCGTTCGACGACGCGGCGCCCGCCGAGGCGGCCGATGGCGAAGCCGATGTTGTCGCCCAACACCGCGGCGGCGAAGCCGACGAGTGCGACGACGCCGATGTTGAGGCGGCCGGTGCCCGCGTAGACCGCGGCGGCGATCAGCACGGTCTCGCCCGGTGCCGGCACGCCGAAGTCCTCCAGCGTGATCAGCGTGGCGACCGCGAGGTAGCCGTAGCGGTCCAGCAGCGGGCCGAGAGCGCCCAGCGCTCCGGGCAACGACGGCCCACCGGCCATGAACTCACATCACTTTCGGTCGACGGTGCGGGCACCGGCGCCACCGATGTCGCCGAGACCACGCGGCTCATCCAACAACGATCATCGGTCGCCGCCGGTGACGTGGCGCGGCGGCGCTTCGCGGATCTCCCGAATCGGGCTACGTCCCGGTTCCGGCTGTGGTAGGTGCCGAATCCGGCGGCGTCGTCGCCGTCGCGCGCTGGGCCCGCGAACCCGCGACACACCGGCTGAGTGAGGAAGAAAGTGGCCTCGACGCCGGCGCGGAACCTCCGGTCGGGTGGTCACCCGCGTGTCGGCATCCGATTCACCCGATGGGCGAGATCGTCACCCGCCCAGGTGTGACCTTCCGGCCGCGGGAACCGGTGCCGGGGCGGCATTTCTTCGTGGTCTCGTGATTCCGTCGATTGGGAACGTCGCGGTCGGTCCGATACGTGGTCTGGGCCGCCAGGATGTTCGGCGGTGGGCATGATTCGCTGGGCCGGTGTCGTTTTCCGGTGGCGTTCCGTCATGACCGCTTATCGGCATGCGACCCGTTCTGGTGGGTAGGCGTCGCACGGGCCGGTGTGAGAATGGTGCCGCAGCGCTACGTTTTTCGGCCGTCTCGGGAACCTGACTGCCGGCGAGAATGACGACCTCTGCCTACCTTCCGCGCAATGGATGGCGCTGCGCGGCGGTGGGGATTCCGGCCCGACATCGAGGGCCTGCGGGCTGTGGCGGTGCTGGCCGTCGTCCTCTTCCATGCCGGCGTGCCCGGTGTCTCCGGCGGGTTCGTCGGCGTCGACGTCTTCTTCGTCGTCTCGGGCTTCCTCATCACCGGGATGCTCTGGCGCGAGGCGGAGAGCACCGGCACCGTCCGGCTCGCCCACTTCTACGGCGCGCGGGCCCGCCGGCTGCTGCCGGCCGCGGGCACCGTGGTGGTCGTCACCGCGATCGGCGCGGCCACGCTGCTGCCCCCACTGCAGGCCCGCGACGTGCTCGGCGACGGCATCGCCAGCGCGCTCTACGTCGCCAACTACCGGTTCGCCGTGCAGGGCACCGACTACCTGGCGGCCGACGCGGCACCGTCACCGTTCCAGCACTACTGGTCGCTCGGCCTCGAGGAGCAGTTCTACCTGCTGTGGCCGGCCCTGGTGCTCGGCACCGCCTGGCTGGCCCGGCGCGGCAGGGGCAGCGGCGCGAAGGCCGCGCCGTCGGCGACGCCGTACCTGCTCGTCCTCGCGTCGCTCGGGGCGGCGTCACTCGCGGTCGCGCTGGCCTGGACCCGCACCCTGCCGCCGTGGGCGTTCTTCTCGCTGCCCACGCGGGCGTGGGAGTTGGCGACCGGGGGCGTGGTGGCGCTCTCGGCGCGCCGGTGGTGCCGGCTGCCTCCGGCGTCGGCGGCCGTCACCGGGTGGATCGGGCTGGCCCTGATCGTCCTGGCATGCGCCCGGCTGGGCGGGACGACGCCGTATCCGGGTACCGCCGCGCTGCTGCCCGTGCTGGGCACGGCGCTGATCCTCGGCGCCGGCTGTGCCGGGCCCCGCCGAGGGGTCGGCCGCGGGCTGTCGCTGCGGCCGATGCGGGCGCTCGGCCGCCTGTCCTACTCCTGGTACCTCTGGCACTGGCCGGTGCTGCTGCTCGCGCCGCCGCTGCTCGGCCGCTCGCTGGGGCTGGCCGGTCGGCTGGGAGCGGCCGCGGTGTCCGGCGGGCTCGCGGTGCTCACCCTGCACCTCATCGAGAACCCCGGCCGGTTCGCCGCTCCGCTGCGGCGCTCGGCGGCGCGCAGCCTCACCCTCGGCGGCGCGGTCACCGCGGTCGCCGCGAGTGCGGGGCTGGTGCTGCTGGTGGCGGTGCCCGTCCCGGTCGGCCACGGGGCGGTGGCCGCCGCACCGACGGTCCGCACCCCGCCTCCGCCGGCGTCCCCCGCCGCCGATCCGCAGGCCGCGGCGGTGCGGCAGATGATCGCGCAGGTGCAGGCCGCGGTCGCCGCATCGGCCGGGGTGCGCGCCGTCCCGGCGAACCTCGCACCGCCGCTCGCCCACGCGCCGGCCGACAAGCCGGCCGTGTTCCTCAACGGCTGCGTGCGCTCCTGGCTCGACGTCGGGCAGCCCCCGTGTGTCTCCGGCGACCCAGCCTCGACTACGACGGTGGCACTGGTCGGCGACTCGCACGCGGCGATGTGGAGCCCGGCGTTCGAGTCGCTCGCCGAGCAGCGGCACTGGCGGCTGGAGACCCTGGCCAAGGTGACCTGCCCGCTGCTCGACCTGCCGATCACCAGTCCCTACCTGGGCCGGGAATACACCGAGTGCGAGCGGTGGCGTGGCGAGATCCTCGGCAGGTTGCGAGCCGAGCACCCGCGGCTGGTCGTGCTGAGCATGTCCCGCCGGTACGGCGCCGACTTCGGGTTCCCCGTCTACGGCCGGCCCTGGCTGGACAGCCTGACCCGCGTGGTGGCGCAACTGCGGGCCGCCAGCGCCGCCGTCCTCGTCCTCGGGCCGATCCCCGACCCGCACTCGACCGTGCCGACCTGCCTGTCCGCCCACCTGGACGACGCCACGGCCTGCGCGCCCAGGCGGTCCGTGGCGATGAGCGACGCGGGTATCGCCGCCGAGGCGTCGGCGACCGCGGCCGGCGGCGGTCAGTACGCCGACCTCACCCCGCTGTTCTGCACCGCGGACCGCTGCCCGGCCATCGTCGGCAACGCCCTGGTGTACCGGGACGACAACCACCTGACGATCAGGTACGCCCAGGTGCTCGCGCCCGTCGTCGGCGGCCTCGCCGAGCAGGTTCTCGCGCGGCCCGAACCGCCCCGGACCCCGGCGGAGCCACCGGGGCCGCGGTAGCCGCATCGGGCTGGCTCCACCCGGAAGGCAACGAGTTCCGTGGTGCCCTGTCGGAGCGGCCGTGCGTGGTTTCCCCCGGCTGTCAGGAAGGGATCACGCCGTCGGGGTCGAGCACGGGGACGTCCTCAATGGACACCGTGTCGGGATACTTCAGCCCGGCACCGGTGTTGAGCACGACGACCTCGTCGTCCGGTGTGATCCAGCCGGATGCGGACAACGCTCGGACGGCGGCCAGGGCGGCGGCACCCTCCGGGCAGACGAAGGTTCCCTCCAGCGCGGCGCAGCGGGACTGCTCGGCCAGGGTGTCCGCGTCGTCCACGGCGATCGCGGTCCCGCCGGTGGCGTACAGGGCGTCCAGGATGAGGAAGTCGCCGAGCGGCTTGGGCACCGTGATGCCGAACGCGATCGTCCGCGGGTCGGGCCACGGCTCGCTGGTGGACGCACCGCTGTGGAACGCCTGGACGATCGGCGCGCAGCCGGCCGCCTGCACCGCGACCAGCCGCGGCAACCTGTCCCCGATCCAGCCGATTCGCTGGAGTTCCCGCAGTCCCTTGTGGATGCCGATCAGGCCGACGCCGCCTCCGGTGGGGTAGAGGATCACGTCCGGCACGCGCCACCCGAGTTGCTCGGCAAGCTCCAGGCCCATCGTTTTCTTGCCTTCGAGCCGGTACGGCTCCTTGAGGGTGGACACCTCCTGGTATCCGCCGCGCTCGGCGACGGCCCTGTTGACCAGTTGCCCGCACTGCCCGATGTGGCCGCGGACGGCGTACAGCTCGGCGCCGGCCACGACGCACTCGCGTCGGGTGATCTCCGGGGCGTCGACGGGCATCGCGATCAGGCTGCGCATCCCCGCACGTGCGGCGTAGGTCGCCCAGGCCGCGCCGGCATTGCCGTTGGTGGGCATCGCGACGCCCTTGACGCCGAGTTCGTGTGCCCGGGACACACCGACGGCGGCGCCGCGTGCCTTGAAGCTGCCGGTGGGGATCAGTCCCTCGTCCTTCATCAGCAGTCGCGGTGCGCCGTACTCGGCGCCCAGCCGCGCGAGCGGCAGCAGTGGCGTCATGCCCTCGCCGAGGGTCACCACATGGTTCGGCGATCGCACCGGCAACAGCTCGTGGTACCGCCACAGCGACGGCGGGCGCGTGGCGATCACCTCCGGGCCGACGCCCGCGGCGACCTGGTCCAGGTCGTACCCGGCCAGCAGCGGAGACCCGCAGTGGCAGAGGTTGGTGACCCGGTCCGCGTCATGGCGGGCACCGCACCTCGGACATTCGAGGTGGCTGAGGGCCGAGAACATCATCCAGTCCTCCCACGACGATCCGGACGAGGGTATCCCGGCAGGCGGTCGGTTCAGCCCGCCCGGTTCTCCGGCACGCCCGCTGGTGCCGGTCCGGATACGGCGGGCGGTCGCCCGGCCCGGCGCCCGCGGGACCTCGCCGGCGGCTCAGTCAGGGTCGGGGACGCGGAGCGCGTCGTCGTCGAAGCGGGCCGGCAGCCACCGAGGTGGCGAGCTTTCCGCGTCCAGCAGCCAGGCCACGCGTGGATACCCGCCGGACGGAACGGTGTGGAAGCCGGTCTGGGCCACCTGGTAGGACTGCGGCGAATAGTCCGTGACGCCGACTCGGCCGTCCACGCTCCACACGATCTCGGGCACCCAGGTGCGGTCGCAGTGGTAGCTCAGCAGGGTCAGGTCGAACTCCTGCGGGTCGCCCTCGGAGACCGAGTAGGGGAACGTGGTGGTTTCGCCGCGGTCCGGTGCCAGGCGCGGGACCGGGTCGTCCCGGCTGGCATGGAAATGGTGGGGCTCGATGTTCCCACCGCAGCCGCCGCTCTGGAGTTGCACCACGGTGGCGGCGTCCGGGGTCGGCGGGGCCGCCCGGCGCAGGATCTTGACGCGGATGTCGTGGATGACCACCGTGTGCCCCGGTTTGGCCTGCACGGTCAGCGCGACGATGGTCCAGTCGGGGTCGGCGGCGCGGTAACGCCTCAGGTAGTCGAGGAGGGCGTCACCCTGCGGCTTTCACGCCCGCCCGCCGCCACCACGGCTTGCCCCGCGGCCGCGCACGGTTACCCCCCGCAACCGTGCGCCGCCGCGAGGCCGACCCCGCCGACCGTCGACGGCCGGCACGGGGGATGCCGGTCCCTCCCGCCTGCCCCGAGGTGTCCGCCATCGTCCCCCTGCCCTCGTGAACCCGCTGCCCCGGCCGGTCCCCGCGCCGTCGCCGCCTTCGACGGCCCCGGCCGTCCCAGCATGGCGGACGATCAACCCTGGTGGTATACGGAAACGTACGTACCGGGCGACTCGCGGTAAGGGGACACAGTGGCGCGGCTGTCCGCACGTGACTACGAGCGGATCCTCGATCTCACCGCCGAGGTCGTCACGCATTTCGACGCTCCGGCGCCGTGGCAGCCCGTACTCGAGGATCTCGTGGACCGGCTGGACGGCAGCGCCGCCGTGTTCTCCGTGCTGCACTGGAACTCCGCTAGCGGGCAGGTCACCACGTGGACCCCCGCGCGGCTGGCACGGCTACCGCTGGACTCCCTGCTGGCCGACAACATCCGCCGCGACCACCCGCTGGCCAAGCACTACGCCACCACGGCCGATCGCCGACCGCTCGCCGTCACCGACGTCATCGACGCGCGCGCCTGGCGTCGCACCGACACCTACGCCGTCATGCGGGCCGCGTTCGGCGCGACCCGCCACATCGCGCTGCCGCTGCCCACCGAGCGGGGCCGCACCCGGGCCGTTGTCGTCCACCGCCGCGGCCCCGACTTCACCCGCCTGGAACGGGACTACCTGGAGCGCGTCCAGCGACTCCTGGTCCGCGTCGACGGGCACCTCCGCCAACTCGCTGGCTGGCGCGCCACCCTCGACCCGTCACGGCGCCTCCCGCACGCGCTGGCCGGCGCGGTCGAGCACAAGATCACGCCGCGCGAACTCGCGGTACTGACCATGCTTGCCGAACCGTTCACCGCGGAGACCATCGGCCGCCGGCTCGGCATCACGACCCGCACGGTGTACAAGCACACCGAGAACCTCTACCGCAAGCTGGGTACCACCAGCCGGCTGGCCACCGTCCGCCGTGCGCGGCAGTTGGGCCTGCTGTAGAGCGGGCTTTCCTTGTCCACCCATCGGGTGAAGTTTGCCGCGATGAATCTGGGCGCAGGCGCAATCTCCGGCCGCGAGTTCGCCTGCCGCGCGCCCGCCATGGCACATAGGTGCAAAAACGCATCGGTGGCGGTCCGCGGAGTGATGGTCGACCATGGGGTGGCTGGTGTGGTCACGGTTTGGTACGACAGATGAAGGGGCTTGCGGCGATGGGTATTCCGCTGCGTCAGGCGGTAAAGATCGGCGCCTACCTGCTCAAGCAGAAGGTGAAGGGCCGCAAGAGATTTCCTATCACTCTCGAGTTGGAGCCACTGTTCGCGTGCAACCTCGCGTGTCAGGGTTGCGGCAAGATCCAGCACCCGGCGAACGTGTTGAAGCAGCGGATGCCGGTGCAGCAGGCGCTGGCCGCTGTCGACGAGTGCGGCGCTCCGGTGGTGTGCCTGGCCGGCGGCGAGCCGCTGATGCACCCCCAGATCGAGGACATCGTCGAGGGCCTGATCCGGCGCCGGAAGTTCATCTACCTGTGCACCAACGCGCTGCTGATACCCCGCAAGATCGACAAACTGCGGCCGTCGCCATACCTGGCCTTCGCGGTGCACATCGATGGGTTGGAAGAGCGCCACGACGCGTCGGTGGCGAAGCGAGGGGTCTTCGCGCAGGCCGTGGAGAACATCAGGGAGGCGCAACGGCGCGGTTTCCGGGTCACCACCAACACCACGTTCTTCAACACCGACACGCCGCAGACCGTCATCGAGGTGCTGGACTTCCTCAATAATGATCTCAAGGTGGACGGGATGATGCTCTCGCCTGCCTACGCCTACGAGAAGGCGCCCGATCAGGAACACTTCCTGGGCGTGGAGGAAACCCGTGAGTTGTTCCGCAAGGCGTTCGCCGACGGCCGCCGTAGGCGGTGGCGGCTGAACCATTCGCCGGCGTTCCTGGACACCCTCGAGGGGAAGCGGGAGTTTTCCTGCACCGCGTGGGGGATTCCGTCGTACTCGCTGTACGGGTGGCAGAAGCCGTGCTATCTGATGGGCGACGGCTATGCCAGGACCTACCAGGAGTTGCTGGACACCACGGATTGGGATGCCTACGGTCGCGGCCGTGACCCGCGTTGCGCGAACTGCATGGCGCACTGCGGTTACGAGCCCACCGCCATTCTCGCCACCATGGGCTCGTTGAAGGAGTCGCTGCGCGCGGTGCGCCCCTCGGCGTGACCTCGCCATCGGCACCACCGCGCGGTCGGCGCGTTCCGGTCTGCCGCAGCGGCGACCCGTTGGCGGCGGCAGGGTCGATCAGCCCAGGAGCGCGTCGACGAGTTCCCGCGCCCAGCCGGCCTGGGGCGGGTCGTTGGTGAACACCGCGCGGTAGTACAGCGGTCCGAGCAACGCGTCCGCGGCGCGCTCGACCTCCGGAGCGGAGCCGCCACGCGATCGTTCGCGGTCCAGGATGGCGGCGAGCTGGGCGTGCCGGTCGGCGGTGCAGGCGCAACCGCCCTCGGGTCCCGAGCCGACCGCGGCGCGCATCAGCGCCAGCACGTCCGGGTCGGCGAGGTCGGTGGCCACGTCGCTGACCCACCGCTCGAGGTCCTCACGCAGCGACCCGGTGTCCGGAACCACGATGTCGCCGCTGAACCGGCTGGTCGCAACGTCGCCAAGCAGCTCGGCGACCGAACCCCACCGACGGTAGAGCGTGGTCGGGTGCACCCCGGCGCGTCCCGCGACGACGGGCAGGGTCAGTGCCTCGGCGGGCTGTTCGGCCAGCAGCTGCTGCACCGCCCGGTGCACGGCGGCGCGCACCCGTGCGGAGCGACCGCCCGGCCTGGTGGTGCCTGTGGTCGTCCCGGACATGACCTCATTATCGCATCGATCGTTGCGTTTGCGCTATGGTGGCGTAAACGCACTGATCGTTGCATTAGAGGAGCCGCTGGTGTCCCAGGCATGCCCCGCCGCGATCGCGGCCGCACCCGCCCGGCGCGGACCGCGCAGACTGTCCCGCCGGGCCGCCTTCGCCGTGGTCGCGGCGATCATCGTGCTGTTCCTGGCCGCGTCCAGCGCACCGTCCCCGCTGTACGTGGTCTACCAGCACCAATGGCACTTCTCCTCGGGCACGCTCACCGCCGTCTTCGCGGTGTACGTGGTGGGCATGCTCGCCTCCCTGCTGGTGTTCGGCGGGCTGTCCGATCACCTCGGCCGGCGCCCGGTGCTCGCCGCCGCGATCGGCCTGGAGGCCGTGGCGCTGGTGCTGTTTCTCGTCGCCGGTGACGTGTCCGTCCTCTATCTCGCCCGGTTCCTGCAGGGCGTCGCCACCGGGACGGCCATGACCACGCTCGGCGCCACCCTGGTCGACCTCAACCCGCCGCACGCGCCCGGCCGGGCCGGACTGGTCAACGGCGTCACCCCGACCACCGGCCTGGCGCTGGGTGCGCTCGGCTGTGGCTTCCTCGTCGAGTACGCGCCCGCGCCCACGCGGCTGGTGTACGCGCTGCTGCTGAGCGCCATCGTGTTGGCCGCCCTCGCCGTCGCCGCCATGCCGGAAACCTCCGCCCGCCGGCCCGGCGCCCGCGCATCCCTCGTGCCCCGGCTCGGCGTTCCCGCAGGCGCCCGCGCGGACTTCTACGCACTGGTGCCGATCATCGTCGCGAGCTGGGCGCTCGGCGGGCTGTACCTCTCACTCGGCCCTTCGGTCGCCGCGGGGATCTTCGGCCTGTCCAACCATCTCATCGGCGGCCTCGTCGTCACGGCGCTGTGCGGCACGGGTGCGCTGACCACCTTCGCGCTGCGCAGGCGTGCCACCGGCGAGGTGCTGCGTATCGGCGCCGGCCTGCTCGCCACCGGGACCACCGTGACACTCGCCGGGATCGCGACCGACTCGGTGGTATCCGCGCTGGCCGGCACGCTGATCGCGGGCGTCGGTTTCGGCGCGTCCGCCCTCGCCATGTTCGGCGCCCTGGGAAAGCTCGCCGGCCCGGCCGAGCGTGGCGCGCTGTTCGCCGTCGGCTACACGATCGCCTACCTGGCCTTCAGCGTGCCCGCGGTGGCCGCCGGCCTCGCCACCACGGCCGCCGGCCTGCGGCCCACCGCGATCGTGTACAGCCTCACCGTCATCGTGCTCGGCCTGGCCGCGCTCGCCGCGCACGGCTTCCGCGCGGCCCGCGCCAGGGCTAAAGCAGTGCGGTGACCTCGGCCGGGCTCGTCAACGGTGCCGGCGAGCCGGCGGAGTGACGAGCTACCGGCTTCCCGGAGCCGACCCCGTGGCCGCGGGAATGCCCACCGCGGCCACGGGAGGCCGCCCGGCTTCGACGTGGCCCAGGCCGGGTGGCGTTCCGTGCACGTGATGAATCGCTCTCAGCGGATGCCCTACCAGTCCGGGTAATGGGACGTGCCCCACACCCAATCCCGGCTCCAGCCGAACTTCCAGAATCCGCTCTGCCAGAACCAGCCGGCGGTGGTGTCACTCCAGAAGCACCGACCCAGAAAGCCGGCGCGCCACCAGCCTCCCCGGTGCCAGCTCGGCCCGTACTGGCGGAGGCCACGGCAGAAGTCGCCGGACCCCGCCATCGGCGGGGTCCGGCCGCGGTAGGCGGACATCGCCACCGACCGTCCACATGTGACCGCCGCGCTGGACGGCTTCGCCCTGGGAACTCGCCCTTGTCACGTCGTCGCCACGGTCGTCGGCCGGGAGGACGACCTGACCGGCTGTGCCGCGCGCCGGTTCACGCCACCCGCCCCGCGTGCCGGCCGGATGATCCGCTGCCCCTGGCGGATACGCGCGTCTCGGAGCACCCTGGTACCCACCCGGTCATCACCGCGGAGGTGAGAGGGCGATGCGGATCCTGGGAATGCTTCTGGTCGCGGCCAGCGCCGCGTTCGTGGCACTGCTCGTGCGCGACAACATTCGTGGCCCGGTCTACACGCCGACGATCATTGGGCACGCGTTGCCGAGCCTCAACGTCTTGGCGATCTTCGTCTCGGGCGTCGTCCTCGCCGTGCTCTTCTGCCTGGGGATCTGGATGGTCGCCGCCGGAGCACGCCGGCATCGGGCCGCCTCCGGTGGCCGGCACGGACCGTCGCAGGCGAGCGCGACACGCGCGAGCTGACCTCTGCTACGTCGTGGTGCGCGACGACCGCTGTAGATCGTGGCGGTTCACCCGAGTGCGTCGCGCGCGGTCAGTGCGTGCCTGCGGTATTCCGACGGGCTGATGCCGTAGGCGGCCCGGAACGACCTGCTCGCGTGCGCGGGGTCGGGCATTCCCCACCGGGCGGCGATGGCGGCGACGGTGCGGTTGGCCAGGCCGGGATTCTCCAGGTCGCGGCGAATCCGGTCCAGCCGCCGGGACCGGATCCATGCGGCCAGCGGCTGGTCGCGCGTGGCGAACAGCTTGTGCAGGTAGCGGGTGGATATCCCGTGCGCCCTGGCCACCGTGTGCACGGAAAGGCAGGGGTCGGACAGGTTGGCCTCGCAGTGCGCGATCACGCGGTCGATCAGCGCGGACCGAGCGCAGTCGTTTCGCCGCTCGGGCCCGAGAAAGGCCATGACAACCATGTCGAGCAGCGAGTCGGCGAGGTACGCCCCACCTTCCGGCACGGTGCTGTCCAGTTCGCCGGCCAGGCCGTTGAAGAAACCGGCCACCAGCCGTCGAACACCGCTGTTGGTTCCGATTGGCACGGCCGTGGTTCTGCTCAGAGCGTTGGCGTGCGCGGCGAGCCGATCGCGGGGGCAGGCGATCACGACGGTGCGGTAGTCCTCACGGAAGTCCAGCGTGTAGGGACGAGTGGTGTCGTAGATGACCAGATCACCCGGCCGTAGCCGGTGCTGCCGCCCGTCCTGGCTGATCGTGGCGGTGCCGGAGACGTGCAGGGCGACCTTGTAGATCTCGTTGTCGCCGGAGGTGATCAGCTTGGCGGTGCGCGCCACGGTGACCGGCGCCGAGCGGATGTCCGCGACGACCAGACCGCCGGCCTGCTCGTGCCGGATGTGCCCGGCGAAGCGGTCGAGGTTCGCCGGCCTGATGCGCAACGGAGCGAATGCCGTGGAGGCCGCCTGCTGGTAGTGGGCCAGCCGGTCATCGGCCGGCATCGACGCGTCGGCGACGAAGTCAGCCACGCTTCCACCACCTTGTGGTCGCCCACCGAGGACTACCAGGGGTCACAGCACCATCGCTACTTGCCACGAGAGGGTACTCGGATGGGCAAGATCCAGTGCGCTCATGGCCAAGACCCGGGGCTCCGACCGCCCTACGGTGCTGGCCACGACATCGGGACAGGTGTACTCCGCTCGCTGGGCGGGCGGTATCGCGTGGACGCGGCGTTCGCGGTCGGTCCGCGGTACCGGTGCCGCCCGCTCGCGGCGACAACAGCGCCGAGGACGGTGATGACGACGAGTTCCTCTGGCCAACCGGGCGCCGACACGGAGTCCGCCCTGCGCCGGCTGGTGCTGCGCGGTTTCCGGTTTCTGCACCCGCGGGACGGCGCGGGGGAGTTGGTCGCGGTCATCGGTGTCCGCGCACATCACCACGTCATCGACGTCGTGCGGCTGCATGCCGAGGACGACGCCGTCGCCAACCGGATCCCCGCCTCCGAGATCGACGTCCTGGCACCGCGCCGAACGCTGTGGCAGGTTTCCGGCCGGGCCGCCGACGTGCTTGCGGACCTTCTCGCGCTCCCGGACGACTACCCGGCCGGCGAACCCGCCGGCCGGGAGCAGGCGCATGCGGCCTGCTGGGCGCCGGTCGCGACCGGCCGTCTCCTCTGGGCGACCCGTCGGTGGTGACCACCGTCCGACGCCGGCGAGCGCGAGCCCTGCCGGGGGATGGTGGGCACAGCCGCCAGCCCGCGCTACCGGGGTTGGGGTGGAGCACCGGAAGCCGGCGGGAGTGCCGGCACGGACCCGTCCGTCCGGTCCGGTGTGCCGGCCCGCCAGACCAGCTTCACATCGAACTGGCCGTGCACCCCGGTTTTCGCGATCACCGCGCCGGCCTCCGCGTCCAACTTGATCCCAAACTTGATCTCCACCTCGTCCGGCCGCCGAGCCATCGACTGAAACTGGCCCAGCGCGGCCGCTGCGGCGTCACGGACCGGACGGAGCGTCCGCTCCAGGGTCTTGCTCGCCGCGTGCAGCACCTCCTCGCCCCGTCCCGCCGGGGCCGGCCCGCCGGGCAGGTCCACCTCGACGAGCACCGTGCCACCACCATCCAGATCGAACCTGGCCAACGGCATGTGACTTCCCTCCCGAACAGGGCTACGCGCGTCCACATTTGAATGTGCCGGTCTGCGTCGAGTACGCCTGTTGCCGCAGGCTCTCCAACTGGGCCAGCAGAGCGTCCAGCCGCGCGGGGTCGCTCAGGTAGGCCAGCACGGCCTGGTTGAACGCGGCGCTCAGGGATGCCGGCATGAGGTCGGAGGCGTTGAAACAGAGCGTGCCGCTGTGCAGCGTCGCGGCCACCCGGCGTTTCACGTCGTCCGAGTACACGCTCGGCGGCAACTCGGCGTCGGCCGAGAACGCCGAGCCCGTGGCGATGCCCGGCCAGATCCGCTGCGCGGCGTCCGAGGCCAGGAACTGGATCAGCTTCTCGGCCTGTGGCGTGGCGTTGAACATGGTGGCGAAGTCGGCGGACACCTCGCGCACGTCGCCGGTGCCGCCGCCCGCGTCGGGAGAAGGGAAGAAGTCGAAATCGGCGCCGGGCTGGGCCGGCGGCGTGCCGCCCCGGTAGTTGGCCATCACGAACGCCGCCTTGTGGTCCAGGTAGCACCCCGGCGGCTGGGCGAACATCAGGTTGCCGGCGGCGGCGTAGTTGGTCAGCAGGGCGCCCTGGGTGCCGCCGGCCACCGCACCCGGCCCCTGCACGAGGGACCCCCAGGTGGTCCACGCCTGGCGCACCACCGCGGACGTCCACGGCAGCCGGCCGTTCGTCCAGTCCTGGTAGGCCTCGACGCCGGACTGGTGCAGCAGGATGTCGGCGATCCAGTCGGTGCCCGGCCAACCCGAGTTCGGCGTCGACTCCATGCCGACGCACCAGGGGATGCCATGTGCGGCGCGAATGCGGTTCTGCAGCGCGACCAGTTGGTCCCAGGTGGCCGGCATCGCGGCGGTCTCCTGTGGGCCGAGCAGCGCGCGCAGCGCCGTCGGGTCATACCAGATCGCGCTGCGCAGATCGGCCTTGAACACGAAGGCGTACCACTGGTCCGGTGCCGCGTCGCCCGGTCGCACATCCTGCGACCACCGCAGCCACTGGCGGCCGTACCGGTTGGTTTCGGCGCCGGGCAGGGTAAACGGCTTGAGCACGCCGGCCGCGGCGTAGCCGGCCAACTGGCCGAGGCTGGACACGATGGCCACGTCTGGCGGGTGACCCTGCCGCACGTCCGTCTCCAGTTCCTTGTTCAGCGACTGGGACCCGTGGTAGATGGCGTGAATCCCGGTTTCCCGCTCGAACTCGTGCAGGACCTCCTGGAAGCTGTTCTCCTCCGCGCCGCTCCAGTTGCCGATCACGCTCACCGTGCCGGCCGGCGCGGGACCGGCGCAGGCCGCCGGTACGGCACAGCCGGCCGAGAACGCCACGGCCAGCGCCAGTCGACCGAGTCCCGCGCGCACCTCAGCTCACCTCGTAGCGGTATTCCCGGACGCGGACCTCGACGCCCAGCACGATCAGCACGGCGATGACCACGCCGAGTCCGGGAATCACGTAGCGCAGGCCGTAGTCGGCGCCGGCGGCGCCGGCCGCAGCGGTGGCTGCCGCGGCGTCCTGGGCCTGGACCGCGTCCGGCGCGGCCGGCTGGCTGCTCCCGCAACCGAACCCGGCACCCTGCGCGCACCGGTCGTTCAGCAGCCCGACCGCCGCCGGGTCCGCTCCGCCACCGCTGATCGGCCCGAGTGACACGTGCTGATCGGCCACCACCTGCTCGAGGTTGGTCCTGGCCACGGTCAGCCGGTCCTCGGCCTGCCGGACCACCATGACGATGCTCACGCACAACACCACCAGCAGCGCCGTGGCCGCCGCCAACCACCAGTTGATCAGCCGCCGGAACCGCCGCGCCAGGCACCGCTGAGTGGACAGCAGCAGGACGAACAGGACCGCGGCCGGGACTCCCCAGAGCAGCACCGCGCGCGGCCCCAGCCACCAGGACGCCGCCTGGTCGGCCAGGGCGCGTCGCTGGGTTCCCTCGAGGGAGGAAAGGCCGGCCAGGATGCCGTCCTGGGCATGCATCAGCGCGGAGGCGTAAAGCGTCTCGGCGAGACCGAGTTGGGTGGCGCCGCTGGCATAGTCGGCGTGCGCCTGCTCGACCTGGGCGATGTACGCGGTGAGCTGGCCGTCCACCTGGCTGAGCGTCAGCTCGCCGAGCACCCCGGCCTGGTTCACCTCGGCGACGCGTTGCAGGCTGAGCTGGGCGAGCGCGATGTGGTTCTGGTACTCGTTGCCCGGTCCGGCCAGACCCGCCACGCCGGCGGCGAAGGCGTGCACCGCCGCACTGTCCGCCTCGCGCAGGGCCTGTTCCGCCGAGGACACGTCCATGATCGCCTGGGTGGTGCGCTGGCTGGCCACCACGATGGTGTCCTGGGCGTGGGTGAACACGGTGTACGCGGTGGCGAGCACGGTCATGATCGCGACGAGCATCGCCATCCGGAGCCGCCGCAACACGATTCGGGTGGTGGACGGCCGGTCGACCAGGGTCAGCCGGCGTAGGTCCGCGCGCACGACCCGACCCAGCCGGCTCGCCGCGCCCGCCGGGGCGGTCACGACGGTTCCCTTTCCGCGGGTTCGCGCGCGCTCGCGACCGTGCCGGGGGGGCGAGCGCCGAAGTCGGCCAGGGCGTCGCGGCCTGACACACGCATCAGTGAGCATCCTCCTGCCGAGCCGGGAACTGATGGCTGCACCGCTCGCACACCAGCGGACCCGCCGGCGCCGCACCCCGCGAGACGAACGAGCACTCCGGGCAGGTGCGGGACACCGTGGCGGCGGTGCCCTCCGCGTCGAGTCGCCGCGCCCTGCCGCCGCGGCTGGTGCTCACCGATCCGGTGTAGGTCGCCAGGATTTCCGACAGCGGCACGTCCGTGCGTAGCCGCACCAACCCGGCCGCCGCGTCGACGACCTCCACCAGCCGACGCAGGTTTCGCAGGATGTCCTCGTTGCCGGACCGGTCGGCCAGCATGACCGCCCGGCCGAGTTGCTCCACCGCGGTGGCCGCGTCGCCGCTGTTGTACGCGTCGCAGCCGGCCCGCACCGCGTCGCCGAGTTCCTCCTGGCCCGCGTAGTGCGTGACCTTCTCGTCCAGGCGGGTGAACAGGCCCGGGTCGTCGGTCCAGTGCACCAGGATCAGCGCGGGCGGGATCGGCCGCGCGTCGAAGCCGGCGCCGCGCACCAGCACGTCCACCCGGGCGGCCAGCAGGTCCTCATCCTTGGGCTGGCCGGCCGGGTCGACCGCGATTCGCACCTGGTACTCGCGGGTCTCGTCGGCCCAGGAGCCGGTGGCGATCTCGACGGTCCGGTCGTCGCGGCGCACCACCCGCGGGGTGAGGTCGGCGAAGGTGGGGTGCACCTGCTGGATCTCGTGCAGCCTGGCGGTCGCCACGGTGCGTACCCGCAGGTCGACGTCGGGCACGCTCCTGCGCATGGCCGCCACCGTCAGGTCCCGGAAGTCCGCGACCATCTCGTCGAACCGGGCCACACCCCTGGCCTGTCCATTGAGGACGGCGGCGATGTGCAGCAGCTCGGTGGGTTCCCAGTGGTCGCCGATGCCCCGCGCGTCGCAGACGAAACGACCGGTGCAGTCGGCCAGCACCGCGTCCAGCTCCGCCCGGGTCTCGTGCTCCTGCCGGCCGTCGGTGATCAGGGTCGCGTGCCGCACCGCGGACGGATGGTCGGCCAGCAGCTCACCGCCCAGCGCGAGCCACCGCCCCATGGCCGTGCCACCGCTGGCGACCAGCCGGTTCACCGCGTCCTTGGCCTCGGTCCTGGTCCGCCGGTCGGCGACCGCCAGGCCGGGCCGCTGCGGGTAGGCCAGGGCGGCCTCATGGGTGCCTCGCACCACCGCGAACCGCACACCGTCGCGGAGCGCGTCGATGGCCGCGCACGTGGCCCGCTTGGCGGCGGCCAACTTGGTCGGCGGGTCGGACATCGAGCCGGAGCAGTCCAGCAGGATCACCTCGGCCGTGTCCGACCCTGCTCCGTCCACCGTGGACAGGCGGCCCAGCCCCGTCGCGCTCACCGTGAGCACGGCGACCACCTCGGTGTCCTGCTCGGCCAGGTACTTGTTCTCGCTGACCGTGATGGTGAACCCGGTTTCCGCGCGGTCCGACATGTGTGCCCCTCAGCGCCCGTTCCGCGAACGCACGCCGCTGACCCGTCGCCGGGGCTCGGACGACCCGGACCACGGCTCTGCTCGGCCTGCCGGGGCGCCCCGGCGCGCTCGTGTACTCCTCATCGCGGCTCCGTTCGGTTCTGGAAACAGGCTGTCAACACCACGTCCGGGGACGGGCCGTGTTGGCCAGGTCGACGAGGACGTCATGGTGCGTCTCGGTCTCCGCCTGCCGGGCGGCGAGTTCCCGGAACGAGGCGGACAGCAGCGACCGCACGCCGCGCTCGGTCACCGGGTCGCCGAGGACGGGCCCGGCGGGTAGCTCCCCGGGCGCGGCCGGCATGCTCCGAAGCCGGACCAGGGCGGCCTGGCGGACGAAGGTCACCAGCCGGGCGCGTGCTCGGGCCGCATCCGCACCGGCGAAGTTCTCCGGCGCGAGCCGCCGCACGGCGTCCGCCAGGTCGGCCGGGCGGGGCGGTCCGGCGGGCCGGAAATGCCCGGCCCGTAACCGGATCGCGGCGACCCGCGACCGGTCGTAGTGCCGGGACCGTTGCGGCACCTCGTCCAGCACGGCCACCGCGGCGTCCCGGTCACCGCTGGCGAGGTGCACCCTGGCCAACCCGAACGCCGCGCTCACCGCGGTGCCGTCGGTACGCCACACCGAGTGGTAGTGATCGGCGGCGTCCGCCAACCGGTCCGTGTACTCGGCGGTGAAGCCGAGGGCCAGCCGCGGCGTCGGTTCGCCCGGCAACCAGCCACGTACCGCGGTGAACAGGTGGTCCGCCCGTGGCAGGCGGCTCGGGTCCACCGCGGACATGGCCAGCGCGAGCAGCCCACGGTGCCAGGTGATCCGCCAGTCGTGCGGCGCCGGTGCGATGTCCGCGGCAGCGGTCAACGCCCGCTCCGCCTCGGTGTGCCGGGCCAGCGCGAGATACGCCCGGCACCGCCACAGCTCGATCTCCACCGAGGGATCGCAGAACGTGGCCAGTTCGTCGAGCAGCCGGCGCGGGTCGGTGGTGCTCACCCCGGCGAGGAAACTGGCCGCCGGATCGGATCCGTCCGGCCGCGGCTCGGGCAGCCCGCTGGCCACCGAGGCCACCGGCGGCCGGCCGTCGGTGGCCTCGGTGGCCAGCAGCACGGCCTCGCTCGCCGGAGCCGCGGTCCAGGTGGTCAGCGGGGGCACCGCGCCGAGGCCGTCGTCCAGCAGGTCGAGCCGGTCCGCGAACAGTGTGGACGGCTTGGGATCCGGCCGCTTCCCGGCGAGCGCGGTGATCTCCCGCAGCACGCCGACTAACTGCTCGCGCAGTTGCGCGGCGGAGGCGAACCGCTGATCCCAGTCCTGGTGGCAGGCGCGGTCGAGGACCAGCCGGAACGACCGGATACCCGCCTCGATCTCGGGCGGCGCGGGAAGCTGCGGGTTGCCGCCCGGGCTGGCCGCGAACAGCGCGCGCAGCGTCCGGCCCACCGTGTACAGGTCGGAGCGGACGGTCAGACCGCGGGCCCTGATCTCCTGCCGGGACACCTGGAAACCCCGGGTACCCCAGGTCGGTGAGGTGCGGTCGTCGATGGCGCGCACCGCGCCCATGTCGATCAGCCGGACCTGGTCGCCCTGGTGGATCACGTTCTCCGGCTTGAGGTCGCAGTAGAGAAATCCGCGCTCGTGCAGGTACTCGAACGCGTCCAGGATGCGGATCCCGTAGCTGATCACGTCCTGCACCGGCAGTTCGCGCTCGCCGGCATACGCCTGCATCTTCAGCTTCTGCAGGGTCCACCCGCCGGCGTACTCCATCACGATGTAGCCGACCGGATCACCTGTGCGCGGATCGAGCTCGGTGACGAAGTCGAAGATCCGCACGATCCCCGGATGGTCGAGCAACACGAGGGCCCTGCGTTCCCGGTCGACCGATTCTGCGGCGTCCGGGTCGTTGGGCCGGATCAGTCCCTTCACCACGACCTGCCTGCCGCCCAGGTGCGTGTCCTGGGCGAGGTAGGCCCAGGAAAGGCCGCCGTGGCCGAGCGCACCGACGATCTCGTACCGGTCGCCGACGCGGTCGCCGGCGCGCAGCTTGGGCACGAACGAGTAGGGCGCGGCGCAGCGCGGGCAGAACCCCTCGGTGAGCGCGGGTTGCCCGTCGTGGCTGCGGCCGACCGGGGCACCGCAGTTGCCGCACTCACGGTGCTGTTCCGGCACCGCGACCCCGGTGAACAGCTGGCTGGCCAGTGCCGGTGGCTGCGCCAGCCAGGGCAGCGCGTCCGGCCGGTTCGCGCCGTCCGTGCCGCGGCCCTCGCGCGCCGTGGATCGCAGCGTGGTGGTGTGGTCGACGCCCAACGGATCGGTAGCCGCCGTAGCCGGGGCGGTGAGCGTGGGCGGCGGGCGGGCCACGGCCGTGCCGCTCGCCGCCGGCGCGGCCGCTCGGACCGACTGCTGGTGTCCACGCAGATCGCAGAATCCCGTTTCATCCACCGTGCCGGTGCATCCGGGGCGATCGCACTGGCTCATCGTGCGCCCTCTCCCCGGTCGACGGCCGTGCCGAGCCGCTGGCGGACGGCCGGCAGGTAGCGGTGCACCGCCTCCTCGGCGGCCGCGAGGTCGCACGGACCGCACGCCAGCAGCCGGTAGGCGTGCTCGTACCGCGCGGCCAGATCGATGTCCTCGGCGAAACCGCCGGCCACCGCCCTGGCCCGATAGGCGTCGAGCAGCCCGCGCAGCCGGGCTCGCCGGTCGAGTAACTCGTCGTACCGCCGCAGCGACTCCCTGGCCTGGCGCAACGCCTCGGCCACGTCGTGCTCGACCGCGGCCAGGCCGGCGGACAGCCGTGGCTCGTCGGGCCGGCTGTGGCCGACCGCCCGGAGCTGGGTGGCGCGCAGCCGCAACAGCGGAGTCCGTTCGGTCGGTCTCGGGATGCCCCTGATCCTGCTGGCCACCGCGCGAAAGCGTTCGCGGGCAACGGTTTCGGCGGCGTCCACCTCGTCGACCAGGCCATCGAGCCGATCGAGCCGCCCGGCCAGCGACTCCGGCCGGTCCGGGCTCCGGGGCGCCGAATACCCGCGCCCGCTCAGCCGCAGGGTGGTGGCGCCGGATCGGGTGGGCAGGGCGGCCCGGGACCCGATCACCAGGCGGGCATGCCGCCCGGTGGACCGGCTGTCCGCCATGGGCAGCAGCACCTCGGTGAGCAGCGACTCCGGGTCGGCCGCCTGGTCGACCGAATCCACCACCACGGTCACCGGCGGCAGCGCGTCGCCACTGCCGTTCCGGGCGTTGCCGTTCTCGGGCGGGCCGACCCGCTCGGCGATCCGCCGGCCGACCTCCTCGGTGGTCTTCCCCGCGGCGTCGACCGCGAGGTCGATGGAGCGCATCGGCAACACGGCGTCGGCAGGCACGGCGGCGATCATCTCCACGGGCAGCGCCGCGCGCAGCCGAGGGTCGGCGAGGGCGACCAGCACGACCAGCACCACGGAGCGGTCCGGAGGATCGCCGACCAGGTTCAGCACGTCGGTCGCACCGGCGGACGCCAGGCGGTCGACGAGTTCACGCACGTCCCGGAGCAGTTCGCCCGCCTGGCCGACCTCGGTGAGCCGGTCGATGCGGTCCTGGAACGCCGGGTCGACCGGCGGCGTGCCGGTGACCTCGCCGGCCAGACCGGGCAGGTAGTCGAGGATGGTCTCGGTGGGGAACATCCAGGACACGTCGCGGTCGGCGTACGCGCTGACCACCATGCCGAGCACCTGGCCGGTCTGCTCGTCCAGCACGCCGGCGCCGCTGAACCCCCGTTCCACGCGCAGCCCGCTGGTGGAGATCGGGTCCAACTGCATCAACTCGTCGTGCGGCCCGGTGGGTCCGGCGATCATGGCACGGACCCACGCGCCGTCCGGGGTGTCCGCGGGAAAGCCCTGCACCCACACGGTTCGGCCGCGCACCGACCTCTGGTGCAGGACGGCGTGGCGCCCTGCGGGCACCGCCCCGGCCAGATCGAGCAGGGCCAGGTCACCGCGCCGATCCGCGAAGGACGGCTGCCACCCGCCTTCGGCGACCGTGGCTTCGAGCGGAGACACCGTTGGCATGCCGACGAACTCGACGAGCACCTCGGGCGCGGGCCGCTCGGCACCGCGCTGCCGCACGACATGCGCGCAGGTCAGCACCTGCCGATCAGGTAACAGGATGCCCGCACCCCGGATCACCTTCCCCACACTGATCCGCACCCGCCACGGATCAATGGGGTGGGAATATCCCCCCATGTGACTGATCTTACACCCATGGTGATCGCCCGACCTGCGAGATCCCACCGGTTGTGCGGTCGTATCCGCACGTGAGTTGATGGGGTGACCGCCTGCCGGCGGGAACCGGGTGACATTCCGCCGCGACCGCGATGATGCCGCTACCCGAACGATGACTGCGGCCGGTGAATCGTGATGGGCGTTGCTGCGAACGGGGAATGGTCCGCGGGTGGCGCGGTGCTATCCGTTCCGGCCGCTGTTCCGCCCGTCGGTACGCGCGGCCGCCCTGCGCAGTTCGGCCAGGCTCAGGCCCTGCAGCGCCCGGGAGGCCACCGAGTTGGCGATCTGGCGTGGCGTCATGCGTCCCCGGCCCGGTGGAGCTTGGTAGGACTGGCCGTCGGGTCCCTTCCGGTACTCGAGGTCGGAGGCGACACGCTGGTATCGGAGATGCCGGCCGCGCTTGGTCGCCTCCCATCGCTCGACCCTGACGGCGAGCCCGCAGCAGGTGCAGGTGACCCGGCGGATGAACAGCCCGTCGCGGTCCACGCCGGTGAACTCGATCCCGGCCTGGCGGATGGTGGGAAACAGGTGGCGGCCGCGTTCCCGGCAGGCGAGGACCTCGTCGGGAGCGTCGTCCACATAGCGGTCGACGTCGTCGTCCGATGCCCGGACCGGACCCTGCTCCTGCTGCTGCTCGCCCTGGATGGACAGCGGCCTTGCCTTGTCCGCCACGTGACTGACTCCTCCCGTCCGAGCGCGCCCGCTTCGCGGTGAGTGTTTGCGTTGACAACCATCTTGCCTTGCTGGTGATCCGCCGGCGCCCACCGGTCGGCGGCGGAACGGATCATGCGGACGTGGTGCACGACGGCCGCGGTGCGCGGGTACCAGCACCCGCCGCGTGGTCGTCGCCCGGCCGGGTGGTGGGCGCGCTCCGGGGTCGGACACGCGGTCCAGGGCAGACGTCCGATTCTTGATTGGTTCCAGAAATTGCGGCACACTGCGGCGCGTGCCAACGCCCTCGGACTTCGAGCGCATGCTGCGCGAGGTTGCTCTGCGTGTGACGCGTCCTCGGGTAGCAGTGCTGTCCGCGGTGCACGACCATCCGCACGCCGACACGGAGTCGATCATCGGTGCGGTGCGGGAGAACCTCGGTGCGGTGTCTCACCAGGCCGTCTACGACGTGCTGCGCGCGCTGACGGCGGCGGGTCTGGTGCGGCGCATCGAGCCGCCGGGCTCCGTGGCGCGCTACGAGGCGCGGGTCGGGGACAACCACCACCACGTGGTGTGCCGGTCGTGCGGTGTCATCGCCGATGTCGATTGCGCCGTTGGCACCACGCCCTGCCTGACCCCGTCCGACGACCACGGCTTCGTGATCGACGAGGCGGAGGTCATCTACTGGGGCCTGTGCCCCGCGTGCTCCATCGCACCCAGTTCCTGAGCACAACCTCTGATCCCGGAAGGATTGCCGTGTCCGACAGCCCTGACGCCGTTGTTGGAGAGACGAACGACGAGCCCACGGGCGGGTGCCCGATCTCAGCCGCGCACCCCAAGCACCCGACCCAGGGCGCGAGCAACCGCGACTGGTGGCCGAACCAGCTCAACCTGAGGATTCTTCGGAAGCACCACCCGAGGGCCAACCCCATGGGGGAGGACTTCGACTACGCCGCCGAGTTCCAGACCCTCGACCTCGACGCCCTGGCCAGGGACGTTGACGAGGTGCTCACGACGTCGCAGGACTGGTGGCCGGCCGACTTCGGCCACTACGGCCCGCTGATGATCCGGATGGCCTGGCACAGCGCGGGCACCTACCGCATCCACGACGGTCGCGGCGGCGCGGGCGCCGGCATGCAGCGTTTCGCGCCGCTGAACAGCTGGCCCGACAACGCGAACCTCGACAAGGCGCGCCGGCTGCTCTGGCCGGTCAAGAGGAAGTACGGCCGCAAGATCTCGTGGGCCGATCTGATGATCTTCGCGGGCAACCGCGCCCTGGAGACGATGGGCTTCAAGACCTTCGGCTTCGGCGGCGGCCGCGAGGACGTGTGGGAGCCCGACGAGGACGTCTACTGGGGCCCCGAGGACACCTGGCTCGGCGACGAACGTTACAGCGGTGACCGGGAGCTCCAGAACCCGCTGGCCGCCGTCCAGATGGGCCTCATCTACGTCAACCCCGAGGGCCCGAACGGCACTCCGGACCCGCTCGCCGCGGCCAGGGACATCCGCGAGACGTTCCGGCGCATGGCGATGAACGACGAGGAGACGGTCGCACTGATCGCGGGCGGGCACACCTTCGGCAAGACCCACGGCGCGGCGGACGCGGACGCCCACGTCGGTCCGGAGCCGGAGGGCGCCTCGCTCGAGGAGCAGGGCCTGGGCTGGAAGAACAGCTACGGCACCGGTAAGGGCCGGGACACGATCACCAGCGGCCTCGAGGTCACCTGGACGCCCACCCCGACGAAGTGGGACAACAGCTTCTTCGAGACCCTCTTCGGCTACGAGTGGGAGCTGACCCGCAGCCCCGCCGGCGCCCACCAGTGGGTGGCGAAGGACGGCGCCGGGGCGAACACCGTGCCGGACCCCGAGGACGGCTCGCTGACGCGCCCGCCGACGATGTTGACGACGGATCTCGCGCTCCGGGTCGACCCGGTCTACGAGCGGATCTCGCGGCGCTTCCTCGAGCACCCGGACGAGTTCGCCGACGCGTTCGCCCGCGCGTGGTTCAAGCTCACGCACCGTGACATGGGGCCGCGCGCCCGCTACCTTGGACCGCTGGTCCCCGAGGAGACGCTGATCTGGCAGGATCCCGTCCCCGAGGTGGACCACGAACTGGTCGACGCGGAGGACATCGCCACCCTCAAGGAGCGGATCCTCGCCTCCGGGCTGTCGATCTCCCAGCTTGTGTCCACCGCATGGGCGTCGGCCTCGACCTTCCGCGGCAGCGACAAGCGCGGCGGAGCGAACGGGGCGCGCATCCGGCTCGAGCCGCAGCGCGAATGGGAGGTCAACGAGCCCGACAAGCTGGCCACGGTGCTGCGCACGCTGGAGGGGATCCAGCAGACCTTCAACAGCTCCCAGACCGGGGGCAAGCGCGTCTCGCTCGCTGACCTCATCGTGCTGGGCGGGTGCGCCGCCGTCGAGTTGGCCGCCAGGAACGCCGGTCACGACATCCGGGTTCCCTTCACCCCGGGACGCACGGACGCGTCGCAGGACCAGACCGACGTGGAGTCGTTCGCCGTGCTCGAGCCGACTGCGGACGGGTTCCGCAACTACCTCGGCAAGGGCCACCGGCTGCGGGCCGAGTACCTGCTGCTCGACCGCGCGAACCTGCTGACCCTGAGCGCGCCCGAGATGACCGTCCTGGTGGGCGGCCTGCGCGTGCTGGGCGCCAACTACCAGCAGTCCTCGCTGGGCGTGTTCACCTCGACGCCGGAGTCGCTGACCAACGACTTCTTCGTGAACCTCCTCGACATGGGCACGGAGTGGAAGGCGACGTCCGAGGACGCGGAAACCTTCGAGGGCCGCGACCGCGCCACCGGCGAACTCCGGTGGACCGGCAGCCGCGTCGACCTCGTCTTCGGCGCGAACTCCGAGCTGCGTGCGCTCGCGGAGGTCTATGCGAGCGACGACGCGCAGGAGAAGTTCGTGCGCGACTTCGTGGCCGCGTGGGACAAGGTCATGAATCTCGATCGGTTCGATCTCGCCTGATCCCGAGGTCCGGGTCGGTCGTTCGCCGGCCGACCCGGACAACCTCGGTCGGGTGACCCTTCCTCGTCGATGCCGTCACCGGAGGAGACGCCCGGCCTACGACTCGGCGGTGGCTTGGGCGAAGGCGCGGAAGATCAGCGCGGTGGACGTGGCCCCCGGGTCCTGGTGGCCCATGCTGCGCGGACCGAGGTAGGAGGCGCGGCCTTTGCGGGCCTGCAGTGGTGTTGTCGCGCGCATGCCCGCCTCCGCGGCGTCAGCCGCCCGGGCCGCGGCGGTGGCGAGGCTGGCGCCCGCCGACAGCGCCTGGTCGAAGGCCGCCATCGCGGGCGTGTAGGCGTCAACGATGGTCTTATCCCCGGGCACCGCCGCCCCGAGTCGCTGTATCGCGGCCAGCCCCTCGGCGAACGCCGCAAGCAGTTGCTTGCTATCGGCGACCGGCTCGTCGAGCGCCTTGCCGATCGCGCGGAACGCGGCCCCGTACAGCGGGCCGGCAGCACCACCGACGTTCGCGAACAGGTGGTTGCCGACCCTGACGAGGACATCCCCCGCGGTCCGGTCCCGGGGATCTTCCAGATCGGCCAGCGCGGCGGTGAACCCCCGATGCATGTTGACGCCGTGGTCGGCGTCGCCGATCGCCGCGTCGAGCAGGGTGAGATAGTCGACCTGCCCGGCAATGGCCGCTGCGATGGCCCGCACCCAGTCGCGGGCGAGGGCGATGTCCACCGCATTCTCCTTCGATTTCGGTGACTGTCAGCGTCGTCGTTGCCTGGAAGCACGGCCGCGGCGAATGTGGCAAGGAACTCCTACGGGTGGCTGTCCTGTTCCATGATGCGTCCGCTCTGCCCGTCCTGCCACGCGGTTCTCTTCGTGGGGTGTTGACGCCAGTCCGAGTTTCGGTCATTGCCAGTCACATTCGGCATCACCGAACATTTTTCCGGCCGAGCTGTCAGGCCGATGCGGGCGGTGGAGAAACGGGGGACCAGCGGTTCAGACACCGCGGGGGCCGGCGGTCCGCGCGGCGCCGAGGTCACGAGACAGATTCCGCGCGACTTCCCGCACCAGGATGGCGTGCGTTTCGCGGGCCTGCTCGGCCAGCAGCCGTTCGACCGGCCCGACGAGGCCGATCGCGCCCACTGGCAGCCCGGACCGATCGAACACGGGGGCGGCGATGCCGGCGTCGCCGAGTGCGGACTCCTGGTCTTCCACGGCGTAGCCCACCCGACGGACCTGCTCCAGCTGGTCGGCCAACTGGTCGCGGTCGTTGATGCTCGCCCCGGTCAGTACCGGCAGTTCCCCGGCGAGCAACGCCTCCCGGTCCGCCTCGCCGGTGAAGGCGACGATGGCCTTGCCCAGGGCGCAGGTATTCCACGGGATGCTGGCGCCGACCTCGAGAATCTGGACGGTCCCCTGGGGGCGGAACGCATGGTGCACGACCAGCACCCGGTCGCCGGTGAGCACCGCCACCCAGACCGCCTCGTTCGCTCGGCTGGCCAGCGAGTCAGCCCAGGTCAACGAGCGGGTCCGCAACAGATGCGTGTCGAGGTAGGCGTTGCCGAGATGGAGCAGCGCCGGGCCGAGCAGGTACTTGCCCGTCTCGACGTCCTGCACCACCAGCTTCTCCGCCTCCAGCGTGCGCAGCAACGCGTGTACTGTCGGTTTGGCCACGCCGATCCGCTCGGCCAACTCGCTCACACCCAGCCGAGGACCCGCGACCGCCAGCTCCTGGAGGATCTTCGATGCCCGGCGCACCGACTGAACCAGCATGCGAACCAAACCAGCTTTCGGTATTGCTGAACGGCGTTCTGATAAGGTAGCATCGTGTTCAGACCTAGCTAGATCCTACTCGTACCACACAGCCCGACCTAGCCACCGGACTCTGAGGGTCGCGGGCGGACGACAAGTCCGACCTGCTTCGCATCCGGTGTGCTGGCTGCCCAGGGGGCCGCCACCAATGTCACCAGAATCGGAGACCACCCCGCGGAGCCTCCTCCGGATGATCGGCGACCAGGGCACCTCCAGCCCCGGGGACGTCGCCACCCTGCTCCGACCCGAGTCCGCTGAGATGCCCGCCGAGCTGGCCAGCTTCGTGGGACGTCGACGCGAGCTCAGCGAGGCCAGGAGCCTGCTCTCCCGATCGCGGCTGCTCACCTTCACCGGTGTCGGCGGGGTGGGCAAGAGCCGGTTGGCGCTCCGGTTGGCAGCGGCGGTGCGCGGGGCGTACCCGGACGGCGTGCGGGTGGTCAATGTGGCGGCGCTTTCCGACGGGCGCGCACTGACCAGGGCGGTCGGGGATGCCTTCGACCTGCCCGAGGAGCACACCTGCCGCGGACCGACAGCCGTGGCGGAGGCCCTGGCCGGCGCCAGGTCACTGCTGGTGCTGGACAACTGTGACCGCCTCACGGACGCCTGCGCCGAACTCGTGCTCGCGTTGCTGCGGACCGTGGCCGACATGCGGATCGTCGCGACCAGCCGCTCGCTGCTGGGCGTCTTCGGCGAGCATGTGCTGGCCGTGACGGGGCTGTCGGTGCCGGAACCGGACCAGCCCGTGATGCCGAAGACTCTGCTGCGATACGAGGCACCGGCCCTGTTCGCCGAGCGCCGGGCAGCGATCCAACCGGGGTTCCGTATCGATGCGGACAACTGCGCGATGGTGGCGGTGCTGTGCCGTCGGCTGGACGGGAATCCCTTGCAGATCGAACTCGCCGCCAGGCGACCCGTCCCGACCATCGAACAGCTCGTGCAGCGGTCCGGCGATCGATTCGAGTTTCTCGCGACGCAACGCACGCTGGTCGAGCCACGGCATCGCAGTCTTCGGGCCCTCATCAGCTCCAGTTTCGAGCTGTGCTCACCGCGCGCGCAGGAGTTCTGGGCGCGGCTGTCGGTGTTTCCCCGCGACTTCGACCTGGCGGCGGCCGAGGAGGTCTGCTCGGGCGGCCGGGTCGATCGCGCCGAGGTGCTCGATCTGGTGACCGAACTGGTCAACGGTTCGATACTGCTTCGCCATGATTACGATGGCCAGCCCAGGTTCCGGCTGCCGTCGGCGATGCGCGAATACGGCAGGGAACGTCTCGCCGCCCGCGGCGACGAGCGTGTGTTCCTGCGACGGCACCGCGACTGGTGCCTGTCACTGGCCAGGCGGGCGGAGGCGGAGTGGCCGACGCATCGCCAGCTGGAATGGTTCGCTCGGCTGCACAGCGAGCACCTGAATCTCCGCGCCGCCATCGACTTCTCCCTGGCCACCCGGGACGAGGCCGGCGCAGGAGCCGAACTGGCGGCCGCCCTGGGCAGCTACTGGATCGCCTCCGGCCGGCTGGGCGAGGGACGACGTTGCCTCGACCGGGCGCTCACCCTGCTGCCGACCCCCGCCGCGCCCCGTGCCAAGGCACTGCGCGCCGCTACGGTTCTCGCCCTGCTGCAGGGCGACATCTCGGCCGGGCTGCCCCTGTTGGCGGAATACCGAACGGCGGCACACGACCTCGGCGACCGGTCCGAGATCGCCCATGCCGCGCAATGCTCCGGGTTGGCCTCGATCTGCCAGGCTGATTTCGAGCAGGCACATCGGTGCCTGACCCAGGCGCTGGCGGAGCACCGCGCGCTCGGCGACCTCCATGGCGTGCTGGCCGCCCTCGTCCTGCTGGCCACCGCTGCCGCGCTCGCCGGCGACGGAGACCGGGCCCGGACACTCGGCGCGGAATGCGTGGCCACCAGTCAGGCGCTCGGCGAGGCCTGGTACCGCTCCTACGCCCAGTGGGCGATCGGTGACGCCCTGTGGCAGCGCGGCGAGGCGCGGCAGGCGACCGAGCTCGTGCAGGACAGCGTGCGACTGCACCGGCACTTCAACGACTGGCTGGGTGTCGGGCTGTGCCTGGGACTGCTCGCCCACACGGCGGTCGACGGTGGCGAGGGCGAGCGCGCCGCCCAACTGCTCGGCGCATGTCGCGCCGCGTCGCGGAAGGTGACGTGCGGCCGGGCATCGGCGTACCGGTTCTCGCACGGCCGCGGACTTCGCTGCGCGGGACAAGCCCGTGACCTGATCGGCAGCAGTGCCTTCACGGTGGCCTTCAGCCGCGGCACGGAACTGTCGCACAGCCAGGTGCTGGCGCTTGTCCTGGGCGCGGCAGAACGAAAGCCGAAAAAGGTCCACCCGGCGACGGAAAACGCCTGCGACACGATACTCACCCCGCGCGAGCACGAGGTCGCCAGGTTGATCGCGAAGGGAATGAGCAACAAGCAGATCGCGACGACCCTGGTGATTTCCCAGCGCACCGTGGGATCGCATGTGGAGCATATTCTCTGCAAGCTCGGCTTCACGTCGCGGTCCCAGGTGGCCAGTTGGCTCGCACGCAGTGGCGAGGGCTGACGGTGGGAGTTCGGACCTTCACCGAATACCCTCTGGAGCGTTCCTGACCGGTCAACGGAGGGCTCGGGGGGTGGCGGACGGCCGGGCCGGACCGGCAGCGGGCCTGACGTTCACCCCTCGCGGAGTGCTCCGGCGACCCAGATCATCGCCCGCGCCACCGCCGCGCGGGATTCCTTGGTGTGGTCAAGGCTGTCGAAACCATGTTGACCGCCGGGGACCTCGATGGCCTCGAGCCCCACGCCGTTGGTGCGGGCCACGTCCACGAACGCGGCCTGGGTGCCGCGATCTCCGGGTACTCGTGTCCGATCCGGATGAGAGCAGGATGGGCGGCTTCGGGCCGGCGGACACGGCGGCGACGGCGTCGAAACCCACTTTGTCCCAGCCCGGAGGGGACGCGAGAACCACCCACTCGGGATGCCGCGCGCGGTTCCCGTCGAGCGCCTGGTGCCGGTACTGCGTAACGCCCGGAATGCTCCGCTGATTCGTGGTTTCTGGCGGACCCGCGGCGTTCGGCTGGTGGCCACCGACCTCGACTGGTCGGCCGGCGCGGGCCCGGAGGTGCGCGGTCCGGCCGAGGCGCTTCTGATGGCGATGGCCGGTAGGCATGGGATCGTTGCCGAACTGACCGGCCCGGGCCAGGCGATGCTCGCGTGCCGCATCGACGCGTGATCATTCCCACTTCCCAGTGGTGCCCGCGCCCCGCCGATCGTGCGGCGCTCATCCCACGTCGAAGGTGTTCGGCAGGCCGAACCGGTAGCGGACTTCATTGGCGCGCTTGAGCCGCTCCATCTCCGGGGGCCGGTCCAGGGTCCAGACGTGACACCGCTCAGCGTTTGACCCGATCATGGAGCGTTTGGAGGATCTCCACAAAAATACCGGTTCGGCGCGTCGCGCGGCGGACGACCGCCTACCGGCCGGTAAACCGGGATGCTGGGCGGGCGGCCATGCCGCCTTCGTCTGTCGTCGACTTTGCGAGGCTCGATTCGGTGTTCAGTCGTGTCGCGATCATCAACCGGGGAGAGGCCGCGATGCGGCTCATCCACGCCGTCGGTGAGCTCAACGCGGAGGGCGGGCCGCGGATCGAAACGGTGGCCCTCTACACCGACGCCGACGCCACGGCCACGTTCGTACGGGAGGCGGACCTCGCCTACCGCCTCGGCCCCGCCGCCGCGCGACCCTACCTCGACCTGGCCGTGCTGGAGCGCGCCCTGGTCGAGACCGGGGCCGACGCCGCATGGGTCGGCTGGGGCTTCGTCGCCGAGGACCCGGCGTTCGCCGAGCTGTGCGAGAAGCTGGGTGTGACATTCATCGGCCCGGACCCCGACGCGATGCGCAAGCTGGGTGACAAGATCGGCGCGAAGCTGATCGCCGAGGAAGTCGGCGTTCCGGTCGCACCGTGGAGCCGCGGCCCGGTGGACGACCTCGACGCGGCGCTGGCCGCAGCCGAGCGGATCGGCTACCCGCTGATGCTCAAGGCGACCGCGGGCGGAGGGGGCCGCGGTATCCGCGTCGTCACCAACCCCCGCGAGCTCACCGACGCCTACGAGCGCACCAGGCTGGAGGCCGAGCGCGCCTTCGGCAGCGGTGTGGTGTTCCTGGAGCGCCTGGTCACCGGTGCCCGGCACGTCGAGGTCCAGGTGATCGCCGACGGCCAGGGCACCGCGTGGGCGCTGGGCGTGCGGGACTGCTCCGTGCAGCGCCGCAACCAGAAGATCATCGAGGAGTCGGCCTCGCCGGTACTGTCGGCCGAGCAGGCGGCCGAGCTCAAGGCGGCGGCCGAGCGCCTCACGCTCGCCGTCGGCTACCGCGGCGCCGGCACCGTGGAGTTCCTCTACCACCCGAAGGAGCGGCTGTTCGCCTTTCTCGAGGTGAACACCCGGCTGCAGGTCGAGCACCCGATCACCGAGGCGACCACCGGTATGGACCTCGTCAAGGCCCAGTTGCACGTGGCCGCGGGCGGGAGGCTGACCGGCCCGCGGCCCGCGGAGCTGGGGCATGCGGTCGAGGCGCGGCTCAACGCAGAGGACCCGGACCGCGACTTCGCGCCCGCCCCCGGCCGCATCGCGCTGCTCGACCTGCCCGCCGGCCCGGGCATCCGGGTCGACACCGGCGTGAGCGAGGGCGACGAGATCCCGGCCGACTTCGACTCGATGATCGCCAAGATCATCGCCTACGGCCGTACCCGCGACGAGGCGCTGTCCCGGCTGCGCCGGGCGATGCGGGAGACGACCGTCCTCATCGAGGGCGGCACCACGAACAAGAGCTTCGTGCTCGACCTGCTCGACGCGCCCGAGGTGATCGAAGGAAGCGCCGACACCGGCTGGATCGACCGGGTGCGGGCCGAGGGTCGGCTGGTGTCGCAGCAGCACTCCGGCGTCGCGCTGGCTGCCGCGGCGATCGAGGCCTACCAGGACGAGAAGCAGGCCGAGGTGCAGCGGCTGCTGTCCACCGCGCACGGCGGGCGCCCGCAGGTGCGGCACGAGAGCGGCCGCCCGATCGACCTCACGCTGCGCGGCGCGGGCTACCGGCTCACCGTCGCCGAGACCGGCGCGGGCCGCTACCGCGTCGGGTTCGTCACGGGCGACGACGTGCGGACCGTCGACGCGGTGCTGGAGCGGTTCGGCGAGCACACCGGGCAGATCCACCTCAACGGTCACCGGTTCCGCCTGGTCACGGGCACCCACGGGCCGATCCACCTGGTCGAGGTCGACGGCGTCACGCACCGGATCAGCCGGGACGAGGGCGGCGTCGTGCGCTCCCCGGCGCCCGCGCTGGTGGTCGCCACGCCGGTCGCGCCCGGCGACGAGGTCGAGGCCGGCGCCCCGGTGCTGGTGCTGGAGAGTATGAAGATGGAGAACGTGCTGCGGGCGCCGTTCCGCGCGGTCGTGCGCGAGTGCGCGGTGTCCGTCGGCAGCCAGGTCGAGACCGGCGCGCCGCTGCTGCGCCTGGAGCCGGTCGGCGAAGCTGGCGCCGAGTCCTCGTCCGGGGCCGCCGCGATCGACCTGGACCTGCCCGCCGAGCCGGACGGGCTCTCCGCCGAACATCGGGCGCAACGCTGCCTGGCGGACCTGCGCAGCATGCTGCTCGGCTTCGACGTCGACCCGCGCGACGGCGGCCGCACGCTGGCCGGTTACCTCGCCGCGCGGGCGGAGCTGCCGCACCGGCCGCTGGAAGCCGAGATCGGGCTGCTGGAGCTCTTCGCCGACCTGTCCGAGCTCAGCCGCAACAAACCGGAAGGCGAGGAGACCAGGGCCGAGACGCGGGTACACAGCCCGCGCGAGCACTTCCACACCTACCTGCAGAGCCTCGACGCCGAGCGGGCCGGGCTGTCCGAGACCTTCCAGGGCCGCCTCGCCCGCGTGCTGGGCCACTACGGGGTCGACGGGCTGGATCGCACCCCCGCGCTGGAAGAGGCGGTGTTCCGGATCTTCCTCGCGCAGCAGCGCGCCACCTCCGACGCCGCCGTGATCACCGGGGTGCTGCAGCAGTGGCTCACCGAAGCGCCCCCGCGCGGCGAACTGCGGCAGACCGTCGGGCAGGCGCTGGAACGGCTGATCGTGGCGACCCAGCTGCGTTTCCCGCTGATCGGGGACCTCGCACGCAGCCTGGTGTTCCGGTGGTTCGCCCAACCGCTGCTGCGCCGCACCCGCGCCGAGGTCTACACCCGGGTGCGCCGCCACCTGCGGTACCTCGACCAGCACCCGGACGCGGCCGACCGCGACCAGCGGATCGCCGACATGGTCGCCAGCCCCGAGCCGCTGGTACGGCTGCTGGCTCAGCGCATCGACCGTCCCGGCGCCGACGCCGGCCCCCTGCTCGAGGTGCTCAGCCGCCGCTACTACCGCGAGCACGGGCTGTCCGGCGTGCGCTGCGAGTCGATCCGGAACCGGCCGTTCGTCACCTGCGGCTACCAGGTCGGCGGCCGGCCGCAGCAGCTGCTGGCGACGGTCGCCGACTTCGGTGACCTTTCCGGCGCGCTGGCGGCGGTGGGGGAGGTGGCCGCCGCGGTGCCGGACTCGACCCCTCTCGTCGCCGACATCTACCTCACCTGGGCCGGCCAGCCCACCGACGCCGACGTCATGGCCGCCGAACTGCGTGCGGCACTGTCCGCGGCCGCGCTGCCCAGCGGGCTGCGCCGGGTCACCACGACGGTCGCCGGGAGCAGCGGTGCCGTGCTGCACCACCACTTCACGTTCCGGCCGTCCTCGGACGGGTTCGGCGAGGACCGGTTGATCCGCGGCCTGCACCCGCTCATCGCGCAACGGCTGCAACTGTGGCGGCTGCGCCACTTCGACCTGACCCGGCTGCCCTCCGCCGACGAGGACGTCTACCTGCTGCGCTGCGTCGCGCCGAGGAACCCGTCCGACGAACGGCTGGTGGCGATGGCGCAGGTCCGTGACCTCACCCCGCTGCGTGACGACGAGGGCCGTATCCACGCGCTTCCCGCGGTCGAGGGCGCGCTCGCCGCATGCCTCGACGCGATCCGCAAGGTCCAGGCGCAGCGCCCGGCGAAGGAGCGGCTGGACACCAACCGGATCGTGCTCTACGTCTGGCCACCGAGCGACCTCACGCCAGAGGACCTCGAGGCGGTCGCCCAGCGTGTCGTACCCACCACGGCGGGCGCCGGGGTCGAGGAGGTGCTCGTCCTCGGGCGCCAGCGCGACGCGGAGACCGGGCAGCCGCGCCCGACCGCGGTGCGCATCTCCTACGACGTGGCGACCGGCGTCCGGCTGGCGGTCACCGAACCGCCGTCCGAGCCGATCCAGCCGCTGGACGACTACGGGCAGAAGGTGCTGCGGGCACGGCGCCGCGGCACGGTCTACCCGTACGAGCTGACCAACATGATCGCCGGGTCGGGCGGGTCGTTCACCGAGTACGACCTCGACGACTCCGGCGCGCTGGCCCCGGTCGACCGGCCCAAGGGCCTCAACAAGGCCGGAATCGTGACCGGAGTGGCGACCACGCCGACCGAGCGGTACCCGGAGGGCATGACGCGGGTGGTGCTCCTCGGCGACCCGACGAAGGCGCTGGGCGCACTGTCCGAACCGGAGTGTGCCAGGGTGATCGCGGCGCTGGACCTGGCGGAGCGGCTGCGGGTGCCGGTGGAGTGGTACGCGTTGTCCGCGGGTGCACGCATCGCGATGGACTCGGGCACCGAGAACATGGACTGGATCGCGGCCGCGCTGCGCCGCATCGTGCACTTCACCCAGAACGGCGGCGAGATCAACATCGTGGTGGCCGGCATCAACGTCGGCGCCCAGCCGTACTGGAACGCCGAGGCCACGATGCTCATGCACACCAGGGGCATCCTCGTGATGACCCCGGACTCGGCGATGGTACTGACCGGCAAGCAGTCACTGGACTTCTCCGGCGGCGTTTCCGCCGAGGACAACTTCGGCATCGGCGGCTACGACCGGGTGATGGGCCCGAACGGTCAGGCGCAGTACTGGGCGCCGGACCTGCGGGCCGCGCACGCCGTGCTGCTGGCGCACTACGACCACAGCTACGTGCTGCCGGGCGAGGACGGGCCGCGCAGGGCCGTGACCTCCGACCCGGTCGACCGGGACATCTCCGACTATCCGCACGCCGTTGTGGGCAGCGACTTCAGGACGGTCGGGGAGATCTTCTCCCGGGAGGCCAACCCGGACCGCAAGAAGCCGTTCGACATCCGCACGGTGATGCGCGCGGTGTCCGACCAGGACCACCCGATCCTGGAGCGCTGGGCCGGCATGGCCGACGCGGAGACCGCCGTGGTACAGGACGTGCACCTGGGCGGCTGGCCGGTGTGCCTGCTAGGCATCGAGTCGCGGTCGGTGCCGCGGCGCGGCTTCCCGCCCACCGACGGCCCGGACACCTACACCGCCGGCACGCTGTTCCCGCGGTCGTCGAAGAAGGTCGCGCGGGCCATCAACGCGGCAAGCGGTAACCGGCCGCTGGTGGTGCTGGCGAACCTGTCCGGGTTCGATGGGTCGCCGGAGTCGATGCGCAAACTGCAGCTCGAGTACGGCGCCGAGATCGGCCGTGCGGTCGTCAACTTCCGCGGCCCCATCGTGTTCTGTGTCATCTCGCGCTATCACGGTGGCGCGTTCGTCGTCTTCTCCAAGGCGCTCAACCCGAACATGACGGTGCTTGCCGTGGACGGCTCGTACGCCTCGGTGCTGGGCGGCGCCCCGGCCGCGGCGGTGGTGTTCGCCGCCGAGGTCAAGGCACGCACCGCGGGCGACCCGCGGGTGGCGGAGCTGGAAGCGCGCGTCGCCTCGGCCGAGGGGGCGGAACGAGCCGCGCTCCTGACCCGGCTGGCGGACGTGCGGGCACAGGTGCGTGCGGAGAAGCTGGGCGAGGTCGCGGCCGAGTTCGACAGTGTGCACTCGATTCAGCGGGCTCAGCGAGTGGGTTCGGTGGACGCGATCATCCGGCCGGAGGAGTTGCGGCCGCAGATCATCGCCGCTGTGGAGCGCGGTCTGGCCCGGGCGTAGCGGTGCGGTTGTCCCAGCCGTCCGGCGCGGAGCTTTTCGGGAGGGAGCCGTCCGCCACTGTGGAGCTGACGGTTGCGCTTCGCGTACCCGCCGCCGGGCCGGAGCGTGGGGACCGTCAGCCTTGGCCGGTCACACGCGCACGCCCCTCGAGGAAGCTGACGACCGCTCGATCAGTGAGATCGGCGGAACCGTGCGGTGGCCCTGACCGACCCTGTGATCGTCGACGATCACCGGGCAAGGTGAGGAGAGCTGATGACGACGCGGTCCGTCTACACGGTGCGCGGGATGAGCTGCGGGCACTGCGCGACGTTGGTAAGCGAGGAGCTGGGCGCGCTGGGCGGGGTGCTGAAGGTGGAGGTGGACGTGGCCACCGGGCGGGTGATGGTGACCAGCGCGGACCCGTTGCCGGCCGATCGGATCGGCGCTGCGGTCGGGCGCCTGGGCTACGAGCTCGTCCGGTAGGCGTCCATGAGCGAGACGGTGCGCGAACCCGCACTGAGCCAGCGGATCGAACTGACCATCGGCGGGATGACCTGCGCCTCCTGCGCGGCCCGGGTGGAACGCAAGCTGAACAAGCTGCCCGGGGTGCGAGCCACGGTCAACTACGCCACGCGGAAGGCCCTGGTGGAGCACCAGACGGCGGTCTCCGTCGCCGACCTGGTGGCGACCGTGGAGGCCGCCGGCTACACCGCCGAGGTGCCGCGCTCCGCCGAACCCGCAGGGCTCGCGTCGCCCTCCGAAACCGATCCGGTGGCCGAACTGCGGCAGCGACTGGCCGTGTGCCTGGCGCTGACGCTGCCGGTGGTGGCGCTGGCGATGGTGCCGCCGCTGCAGTTCCTGCAGTGGCAGTGGGCCTGCCTGACCCTGGCGGCGCCGGTGGCGGTGTGGGGCGCCTGGCCGTTCCACCGGGCCGCGTGGACCAACCTGCGGCACGGCACGGTCACCATGGACACCCTGGTGTCGCTGGGCGTGTCCGTGGCGTTCCTGTGGTCGCTGTACGCCCTGTTCGTCGGCGGTGCGGGCATGCCGTGGCGGCACCACACCTTCGAGTTGATCCTGCGTCCCTCGGCGTTGCTGCCGGACAGCTACCTGGAGGTGGCCGCGGGGGTGACCACGTTCCTGCTGGCGGGCCGCTACGTCGAGGCCCGGTCCCGGCACCGGGCCGGCGCGGCGCTGCGCGCGCTGCTGGAACTGGGCGCGAAGGACGTGGCCGTGCTGCGCGACGGCCGCGAGCAGCGCGTTGCCGTCGAGCACCTGGCGGTGGGCGAGGTGTTCGTGGTGCGGCCCGGGGAGAAGATCGCCACCGACGGCGTGGTCCAGGAGGGTCGGTCGGCGGTGGATGCGAGCATGTTGACCGGGGAGTCGGTGCCGGTGGAGGTGGCGCCCGGCGACACCGTGGTGGGCGGCTCGGTGAACAGCGGCGGGCGGCTGGTGGTGCGCGTCACCCGGGTCGGCTCGGACACCCACCTCGCCCGGATCGCCGCGCTGGTGGAACGGGCACAGACCCGCAAGGCCGCGGTGCAACGGCTGGCCGACCGGATCTCCGCGGTGTTCGTCCCGGGGGTGCTCGGGCTGTCGGTGCTGACGCTGGTGTTCTGGCTGGGCGCCGGCGCCCCGGTGGAGGGCGCGGTCACCACCGCTGCCGCCGTACTGATCATCGCCTGCCCGTGCGCTCTCGGCCTGGCCACGCCCACCGCGCTGCTGGTCGGCTGCGGGCGCGGCGCCCAGTTGGGCATCCTGGTCAACGGCCCGGAGGCGCTGGAACGCAGCCACCGGGTGGACACCGTGGTGCTGGACAAGACCGGCACCGTCACCACCGCGACGATGAGCCTGCTGGCCGTGCACCCCGCCGGCGGGGTGTCGGAGGCGGAGGTGTTGCGGCTGGCCGGCGCGGTGGAGCACGCCTCCGAGCACCCCATCGGCCGGGCGATCGCCACCGCGGCCGCCGAGCGGGCGGGCGCCCTGGCGCCGCTCGCGGACTTCCGCGCCCACCCGGGCCTGGGTGCCGAGGGCACCGTCGACGGCCGCATGGTGCTGGTCGGTCGGCCGGCCTTGCTGGAACAGCGCGACATCTCCTGCCCCGAGGAACTGCGCCGGGCCGTCGCCGCCGCCGAGCAGGCCGGGCGGACAGCGGTCGCCGTGGCCTGGGACGGGCAGGCCCGCGCGGTGCTCGCGGTGGCCGACACGGTCCGGCCCACATCGGCGCAGGCGGTGCGGGAACTGCGCGCCCTCGGATTGCGTCCGGTACTGCTCACCGGCGACTCGCCGGCCGTGGCCCGCGCGGTGGCCGCCGAGGTCGGCATCGACGAGGTGATCGCCGGGGTGCTGCCCGAGGACAAGGTGCGTGCCGTCGAGGACCTGCGCGCCGAAGGGCACGTGGTGGCGATGGTCGGCGACGGGGTCAACGACGCCGCCGCGCTGGCCGCCGCCGACCTCGGCCTGGCCATGGGCAGCGGCACCGACGCCGCCATCCACGCCAGCGACCTCACCCTCGTCCGCGCCGACCTGCGCGCCGCCGTGGACGCCATCCGGCTGGCCCGGCGGACCTTCGCCACCATCCGGACCAACCTGTTCTGGGCCTTCGCCTACAACCTGGCCGCCCTGCCGTTGGCCGCCGCCGGCCTGCTCAACCCGATGATCGCCGGCGCGGCGATGGCCTGCTCCAGCTGCCTCGTCGTGTCCAACAGCCTGCGACTACGCCGCTTCCGCAGCGCGGACCCGGTCACCTGACGGCCGCGGGCGGGACGCGACCGGGCGGGTGGTGGCGCCCCTGGGTGCCCCCGTCGTTGCGGCCCGTGGCCCGGCGCCCCGCGCGCGGCGGGGGAGGAGCGCGGCGGGGGCGCCGGGCCTGTCGCCGATAAGGGGGCAATCGGCGGCGCCGACCGGGGAGAGTCGGCGGTCGGAGTGGGACCGACACGGGGCAGGCTAGGCCCAGTCGACGGTTGAGCTCCACCCGTAAACCACACCGCTTTCCCGCTCGCGCCTGTTGTCACCGATCAATGCGAAAGTTTCTCCGGTTCGATGCTACTGTCGGCGCTTCCGTGATCGGCGGCGCGGGCGGATTCGACGCAGTACGCCCCCCTCTCTCGGCAGCCACCGCGTCCGGGACCACGCTGTGTCTGCCGGGCGCGGCCGGTCTGCTGCAGATGGCTGAAATTTGCAGATCGCAAGTCCAGTGTCACTACGGTCAAGGTTGGACCGGTTGACGAGGGTCTCTGTGGCTTTATGACATGGGGGTGCCTTTCACCGCGGGCGTGGCGCTGATTAGTCTGCTACGCGATGGCCATCGGGCATGGGGTGACAGCCGAGCACAATCGCGTCATCACCGACCGCTCATTGTGGGTGCGGTTGCACGCCGTTCTGGCCAACCATCCCGTGGTGACCGCCGGGCTCGACACGTCGGCGGCCGGGCATGGGGCCCCGCAGCACGCGGTGCGGCAGATCGACCGCCTCGCCGACCACCTGAGGCTCGCGATGTTGCCCGGTGAGCAACCGGCACAGCCCGGAACGGCCCGTGCGGTCGCACGCTGGCTGGTCGACATCTGCGGGGCTTTCGTGCGGGCGTGGTCGCGGCGCCCCGCGTCCACGCCGGCCGAGCGCCGGCAGTTCGACCAGGACCTGGAGTGCCTGGTGGCCATCCTCACCGGCGTCGCCGCCACCACGCCACCGCACCTCACCGCACACCGCAGCGAGCCGGTCGACGAACGCGCTGGCACCGCGTGGTAGCCGGCGGGCGGCCCGCACAGGCCGCCGGCACGGTGACTCGGCCTCCGTTTGACGCGGTCATTGACGAACTGGGCCGCGCGGTGACGAGGTGGAAACCGGAATGGTGGACGTGGTGGACCGTTCGCCAGCGAAGGTCTGGGTATTGGCAGCGTGGGAACCCAGGCGTATCTGTCGAGTGTTCTATCTCACGACGCGGCACAAATCTGCCATCCACTGTCCGGTGAGGACACACCCCATGTCTTCCTCGGCACGTCTGGGTGAATACCGGAGGTGTCCCACGGCTCGAACCAGCGCGCTGAAGATACCCAGGTAATGACTTGACGAAGCGGCGGTGAGGCCAATTCGGTGGTGTGTCGGGCCCGAACATGGCGCGGGGTGTTCACCACCGGGACGCCGTGCCTACACTCCCCGACGCTCCGAGATCACGGCTCGGTTTCTGCGACGGCAAGAACGACGAGACCGCGCTGTACCGCCTTCCCAGTCGGGCGGGTGCGCCGGTCAGAAGGGAGCGAGGTGGCCTGCTCGCACGCCGTAGGATGTCCCCTTTTCCCCCTGCTCAAGGCGAGCTTACAGAGTTGGCGCGACTACTACTGCGACAGCGAGGACCGGTGGCGCGAATGCGCGCGCTACCAGTTGGCGCTCACCGGCGAGCGCGTGCCGATCAGCCTGTTGCCGAACGGACGCCATGCGCAACACCTCAGACAGGCAGCCGACGCGGGCCGGTCCGGCGCGGCCGATCCGCGGCAGGCATTCGGGCAGGCCCCACCGCCGCGGCATCACCCGGGGTCGGCGGAGCCCGCATCGTGGTTCCACCCGGTACCGCCCCGGCAGCCTGAGCCGCCGTCCCGACCGGGAACCGGGGCAGCGGAGACCACGGCCCAGTTCGAACCGGCACCTCCGCCGGCTCCAGCCTGGTATCACCGGGCGTCACCCGCTCCGGCTCACCAGCCCCCACCCAACCCACCAGAACACCCCGCCCCCAGCAGACCGCAGGCCCCCGGCTCCAGGCGCGGCTGGTGGGCCCGGCTCGTCGACTGGATGAGAGGCCCCGCATGAGTAGCTACTGGCCCTGGTGGGCGGGCGCGATCGGGCTCGCTCTGGTCACCATCGGCTACACCGTCGCCACCGATCGATCCCTCGGGGTGTCCTCGGCGTGGGATCGCGTGGTGCACTGGCGCCGCGAGCGCGACCTCGAGCGAGTGGAGGAGGAGTTCACCGACGACCGCGCGCTCGCCGACGCGCTTGCCGCGGCCACCGCCGAGCACTTCGGAACCGCCCCCGCCGTACCCATGCCGCCGCACGGCGATACGCGGCCGCCGGAACCAGCGGCCGAGTCGACGCCGGGCGAGAACCCCTCGGCGACGGGCCTCCGACCGGCCCCGGTCGTCACCCAGGCCGCCCTGCTGGTGTCGATCGTCCTCGGCGGATGGATCGCCGCGATCACGTCCGGGCGGTTCCAGGTTCGCTTCGACATGGGCCCGGATTTCCGGGACCTGGTCACCGCCAACCCCACCACCATGGTCATCGTGTTGTTCGTCGGGGGAGTGCTGGTGGGATTTGGCACCCGGCTGGCCGGCGGGTGCAGCTCCGGCCACGGGCTCAGCGGCTGCGGCCGGCTCCGCCCGGTCAGCATCGTGGCGACCGCCGTGTTCTTCGGCATCGCCGTCGCGGTGTCGTTCCTGCTGTGGAAGGTGATCTGATGCGTACCCGGGGCGCCGTTCTGCTGGCCAACATCATCACCGGGTTGGCCCTCGGCTACACCGTCGCCAACATCGGGTTCGGCGATTACGGCGAACTGAACCGTATGTTCACCTTCCAGGACCTGCGCATGTTCCTCGCCTTCGCCGGCGCCGTCGTGATCATCGCGGTGGCGTTCGCTCTGCTGCGGGTTCGTCGCACTCCGGGGCGCATCCACGCGGGCGTGATCCCCGGCGCGGTCCTGTTCGGCACCGGCTGGGCGATCTCCGGTGGCTGCCCGGCAATCCCGATCGTCCAGGTCGCCAGCGGCTACCTGCCCGCGCTGGTCACGATCGCCGGCGTGGTCGTGGGTATCCGGCTGTGCCGCTGGGCCAACGCCCGTTATTTCCACCTCGACCGCGGCTCCTGCGGGCTGTAGGAGCTTCCGACGGCGACGGAAGACAGGGTGGTCCCAGTCGCCGCCTCGCCATTGCCAACGGCCTCTCCGCGCAGCGACTGCGGCGGCAGCTGGACCTGGTGGCCGAGCTCAACAGCGAACTCGCGCCATTCCGCATCCTTACCGGGATCGAGGTCGACATCCTTTCCGACGGTGGCGTCGACCAGGAAGAGGAACTGCTCGAACGGCTCGACGTGGTCGTCGCCAGTGTGCACTCCCAGTTGCGGATGCCCGCCGCCGAGATGACCGATCGGATGCTGACCGCGATCGCCAATCCACACGTCGACGTGCTTGGGCACTGCACCGGGCGACTGGTGGCGGGCCGGGGCCGGCCGGAGTCGACGTTCGACGCCGAGGCGGTGTTCGGCGCGCCTCGCGGTGGCGGTGGGTCGCGTCCCGTCGCGGGCGGCGTCGGCCCACCGCAGCCAGGTCTCCTGGACGATCCTCGGCCTCGGCGGCGGAGCCGAGCCTCTCGCAGGCGACGGTGAAGAGCAGGCTGCGGTGGGTGACGAACGGGTCGTCGGTCATGTCGTCGGGGCTACGGGGAGCGGCTTGAGACCGCAGGCGGCCGAGAACTCCTGCGACTTGATGCCGAACGCGGTGTTGGTACGGGTGTAGAGGTTCGCCAGCGCGATGAACGCGGTCAGCTCCACCAGCGCGGGCGCGCCGAGCTGGTCGAGCAGCCGCGCGGACATCTCGTCGGTGACCGTCGGCGGGGTCTGCGTCATCGCTTCGGCGTACTCCATGACGTCGCGCTCCAGCGGCGTGAAGACATCCGACTCACGCCACCTGGGCACCTCACGTGCCTTGGTCACGTCGAGTCCCTCGTTGTGGGCTTGGAAGTAGCCGAGGTCCAGGCAGAAGCCGCAGCCGACCAAGCTGGCCACCGCCATGTGGGCGAAGGACTTCAGGTTCTCGTCACACTGGTCCCACTTCTGGGTCTGACGACCGAGGCTGAAGCTGAAGCTCAGCACCTTCCGGTTGTGCCACGCGACCTCGACCGGCTCGGGCACGTCGCCGAACATCCTGCGGGACATCCGCTTGACCACAGCGCCGTATACACCCGTCAGCTCGGCCTTCGGGATCCGGGTACTGCTGGCCATGATTCCTCCTCCGGTTGGGTGCTCTCGGCATGGAGACACCAGCCACGGGCCGAATGTGACACCCGAGCCGGATTTTCTTGCCAGCCGTCAGAGTTCCAGCACTCCGACCCACGCCTCCCGTCCTCGCACACTTCACCCCGGCCTCGTCACCAGGGGTCTCTGGGGACGACCGTCAGCGCGCATCGTCGAGGACCCCGCGCAGCTTGCGCGCGAAGGCCTCGGGCTGCCCGGCGTAGCCGGAGTCGCCACCGAGGAAGCCGCCGTGGTGGCTCGGGAACACCGTCGCCTGCTGACCGAGCAGCCTGGCCGTCGCCACCGAGGTGCGTCCGGTGAACATGTCTCGGGACTCCTCGCCCACGGCGATCACGACCCGCGTCCGCGCCGCGGTCAGCGCGTCGACGTCGGGGCGGTAGCTGCTGACCGCCCAGGACCGGTCGGAGAGCAGCGGATCGTCACGGGAGCCGTCATCCTCGGCCGGCATCCCGAACGCGGCGGCATCCGGCGCGGGCTGGGCGAAGTACTCGTCGGTGAACTCGCCCCGCCACGACGTCATCGCGATGAAGGCCGCCATGCCGGCACCCCAGCCCTTGGCCTCGTACGCGTCCCGGACGCGCGCCCGGGCGCGCTCGGCAGCCTGGGCGTCGGGGAGAACCGGAATGAGCGGCGGCTCGTGCGCCACCAGGATGGTCACGTCGTCGGGGTACGCGGCCACGAGGGCGAGTGCGGTCACCGCGCCGCCGCTGCTCGCGAACATCTCGACCGGGCCCGCGCCGAGCGCCTCGATGACGGCGTGCACGTCGGCAGCCTGGGTTGTGGGCGCATGGTCGACCCGGCCGTCCTTGCGGGTGCTGCGGCCGAGGCCGCGCGGGTCGTAGGTCACCACAGTGCGGTCGGGGAAGTGCGACGCCAACGTGCTGAAGCCGCTGGCGTCCATGGGCTGGCCGATCATCACCAACGGTGGGCGTCCGTCGGTGGTGGGCAGCGGTCCGTGAACGTCGTAGGCGAGGTCGACCTCGGGAATCTCGAGCAGGTGCGTAGTCATAACCGAGTAGACACCTTCCCCGTCGAGAACTCATCGCACCCCTGGGCGCCAGTGGTCCCGTCGGCGGTTAGCGCTCCACGTAGGCGGCAAGATGCGCCAGCGACGAGGCGAGCCCGGCGGCGTGATCTTCGGCGCGGATACCGGCAGGAACGTCGTCCGCGCGGATCTCGACGCGAGCCCCGCCGTCGGCTTTCGTGACCTCCCAGGTCATGGTCATTGTGCCGGCATAGGCGGGGTCGTCCGAGACGAAGTCCACGGCCAGCACGACCCTTGTGCCGGAGATGATGTCAACGAACCGCGCTTCGACGACGTCGGAGTCCGCGGTGGTCTTGCCCGCTGCCTCCGAGGCGTCCGCGTAGGTCAGGATCATCCGAAATGACCCGCCGGGCCGCGCGTCAAATCGTTCGAGTTCGCCGCTCATCCCGTCAGGGGGTAGCCAGGCCGTCAGCGCGTCCGGGTCGACGAGGGCGGCGTAGACGCGCTCAACCGGGGCGGAGATCACACGCGAGGCTGTGTCCGTCCGTGTCACAGCAGCGCATCGTACCTGCGTGTCAGCGGTCCGCTGCGGGGTAGAACTCGTCGCGGCGGCCTGGTGACCGGACTTCGTCACTGTGGCTCAATGCCGCGCCGTGCTCGCCCGGACGCCGGAAAGGGGGTGCCCACCCCCTGCCACTCTCAACATATAGCGCACGGGTGGTCTTGCGGCAATACCCGGGTCGTGCCGCAGAATTCTCGGCCGAGGCCAGGGGCTGCGGAAATCAGAGGTTCACGAAGTACCTGTTTTTGTCGACGTATGGGGAGGGGAGACGTCGAACCGGCGGTGGGACTCGCGGTGCGGCTGGCCGAAATTCAATCTCGCCGAATGGGGATTTTTTCGTGGTTGACGTGATCGTGGTCGGCGGTGGACCGACCGGCTTGATGCTGGCCAGCGAGTTGCGGTTGCACGGTGTGCACGTGCTCGTGCTGGAGAAGGAAGCGGAGCCGACCAGGTATTGAGCGGGAACAGTTCGGTTGCCTACATGATCGCGTAGCGGACGTGAGGGGCGTGGAAGTAGCCGCTGACAAGGCGTGGCTGGCGTTGGCGGCGTCGCAGGAAGCGCCGGGTCTCGTGCGCGAGGTCATCGGTCGAGCGGGCGCGGGAGGCGTGGACGGGGACCTCCCCCCGTTGACCGGACACCTCAGATGACAGGAGAGAGTGTTCGCTGTGGGAGAGCGACCGACGGTGAAGCGGGCTCGTCGGAGGTTCACCGACGAGTTCAAGCGTGATGCCGTGGAGTTGGTCCGTACCTCGGGAAAGTCGATCGCCGAGGTGGCCCGCGAGCTAGGGATCTATGACTCCACGCTTGGCAACTGGGTCAAGGCCGACCGCATCGACCGTGGTGAACAGGAGGGCCTGACCACCGAGGAGCGGGCGCGGCTGCGGGAGCTGGAACGGGAGAACGCCCGGCTGCGTATGGAGCGGGAGCTGCTCAAGCGAGCCGTGGCCTTCTGGGTGAAGGAGTCGACCGAGTGACCCGCTACCGCTTCGTCGACTCCCAGAAGGCCGACGGGTTCCCGGTAGCGGCAGCCTGCCAGGCCGCGCAGGTGTCTACCTCGGCCTACTATGCGTGGAAGGAGCGCGAGCAGGAAGGACCCGGCGACGCTGAACGAGCGGAGCAACGGCTGCTGGCCGAGATACGCGCGATTCACGAAGAGTCGGGCCGGACCTACGGGTCCCCGCGGATGACCGCCGAGTTACGCCGCCGCGGATGGCGGGTGAACCACAAGCGGGTGGAGCGGCTCATGCGTGACAACGACATCGTCGGGGAGCTACCGAAGCGGCGGTGCCGCACAACGATCCCTGACCAGGGGCCCACATCCGTCCCCGACCGGCTCCGGGGCGACTTCAAGCCCACCGCGCCCGACATCGCGTGGGCCGGGGACATCACGTATATCCCGACGCGCGAGGGGTGGCTCTACCTGGCGACCGTAGTTGACCTGGGGTC
>NZ_BJFL01000026.1 GCF_005405885.1 Gandjariella thermophila | reverse complement strand
AAGAACTGGAAGATACTTGCCACCGGCTTTCGAGGGCGCCTCGCCGAGCTTCCGAATGTCATCCGAATCGTCACCGCACTGGAGTTCTACCGACTTGGCTGGTAAGGGCTCTGAATAACGCTCATGGTAAATCTGCCAAGAGCGGCATGCTGGCATGCGAGAGAGCAGCGTGGTCGTCGCCGGTTCACGCGGTGCACCGGCGACGACACGGTAGTCCGCTTTCGGTGCGAGTTCGGGGGCTACCTATCCCGGACGGTCAGGCGTCAGATGAATGTGCCGCGCTCGACGGCCGTCAGGAATGTCTGGAAGGTTTCCGTTCGCACGGTGATGTGGCCGGCCGCGGGGTTCTTGGAGTCCCGGATGCCGACCACGGCGTCGCCGAAGGCGACTTCGACGCAGTTGCTGTCGTTGCCACTGCGAGTGCTCTTCCGCCACGGTGTGTGGAACTGGCTGGTCGCCGCCATGTCCTGCCTCACTTTCGGTCCAGGTGGTTGGCGATGGACGCCATGAGCCGGATCGACTCCTGCTCGTCCAGGGCCACGTCCGTCAGCTTCTCCGCGGTCAGCCTATAGAGCTTGACCTTGTCGGCGTCGTCCAGGAACAGGCCGGTGGTCCGGTCCTCGACATGCACGATCGGAGCGTCCTGCGGGAACTCCAGGATGACGAACTGGCCGAGGAGACCGGCGTGGCCGGGAACGCCGGCAGGAATGACCCGGACGGAGACGTTGCGTCGCTCCGCCAGTTCGGCCAGATGCCGGACCTGGCGGGCCATGACCCTGGGTCCACCGATCGGGATGCGCAGCGCCGTTTCGGTGACGAGGAGGTCGAGCCGGGGTGGGTTCTTGCGGGTGAGGATGGCCTGCCGCGCCATCCGGCGCGCCACTCGGGCCTCGATGTCCGGGTCGTCGCCGTCGACCTGGATGGCGGAGATGACGGCGTGGGCGTAGTCGGCCGTCTGTGCCAGGCCCGGCACGAGCATCAGCTCGAAGTTGATAATCGCGGTCGCCCGAGCCTCGAAGTTGAGGTAGGTACGGCTCTGCGCGGTGGGATTGCTGCTCTCCACCAGCCCCCAGCCGTTCCCGCCCCGTGACTGGTCGATCAGCCGATCCCGCTCCGCTCCGGTGACGCCGAGGACGGCGAGGATGGAGGCGACCTCCTCGCTGGTCGGCTCCCGCTTGCCGTTCTCCAGGCGGCTGATCGTGCTCGCCGAGACGCCAAGGCGCTCGCCGACCTGCTCCAGCGTCATCCGGGCGGCTTTGCGGTATCGCTCCAGTTCCAGTCCGATGCCCCGGGTGTTCACGCCGGTCCGGCGCCTGACCATCGAACGCTCCTTTGCAGTATCTGCAAGAAATGTCGCTGACGACTGTATGGCATTCGAGCCGTGGTGATCGAAACTCCACACGATCGGGTTATTCCGGTTGATTGCAAGTACGGCAAGATGGCCGCAAGAACGCCTTATCCCGGGGGTCTCCATGGAAGTCTCGATACCGCCAGGCTCGGCTGGAGCGTCGGCGAATGCCGTGGACGTGGTCCTTCGCCGTCACCTTGCGCTGTTGCTGGCTGGTGTGCAAAACGGCGACGACGGCGTGGTGGCGCGGCTGGCGCGGTCGGAGACGCATCGGCTGGTCGGGGCCATCCGGGCCAGCCTGCGGGCGCACCGGCTCGATCCGGCCGGGTGCTGCGGTGCCTGCCGTGCGACACGGTGCGTCTTGCGCGACGAGATCAGTCATGCGCTGCTGCCGGTCCGGCCGGCGCCCGCGGACGGCGGATAGGTCGGGTTCCCCCTTCCCGAACTATCCGCCGGAGCGGCGCGGGCGGGCGGCTTCTCCTGCCTCCTCAGGGCTCGCCCGCGCCGTTCCACCCCTCTCGGCCCGCGGTGGGGCCGGGCAGACCCCGACTCGGTCCCGGCCCCACCGCGTTCCCACACCCGAATCCGCATGGAGGACATGCCATGCCCGCGAGCCTGGACGACGTGGCCACGACGCTGCTGCACCTCGGTCATCCGTGCACCGCGTGCGCCACCGGTGAGCACGAGTTCGGCCGCGCCGTGGAGGAGCGGTTCGCCGATCTCGGCCTCACGCTGCGACGCCGGCGCTGCGTGTGCCGCGGTTGCCTGCGCTGCTCGGGTGCGCTCGTCCGCGTCGTTCCGCACGAGAGCTGGCGCGGGCAGCACCGGCAGTGAGCGGATCTCCCCTCCCGGTCGAGCGCCGAGCGAGTCGCGGAGCTGGCGGACCGCCTGCTCGGCGCGGCCTCCGTCCTCCCGCGCAGGCAACGCAACGAGGCGTGGGCGGTGCTGGCCGCCGCGAGCCCGCTGTTGCGCTGCTGGCTGCGCTGGACCCGTGTGTTCCCGGCGGTGTTCGTCCTCGGCGGCCTGCTGCAACTGGGCGGCCTGCTCGCCGTCCTCGCCGAGGTCGACCCCGCGGTGCCCTCCGTGCTGCTGCTGGGCGGCGCGCTCCCGCCGGCGGCCGTGGCGGTCCAGCTCTGGCGCATCGCCTGGCAGTCCCTCGACATCGCCGTCGGCGCCTGCCACACCCCGATGGTCGGTCGGATCGCCGCCCTCCGCGCTACCGTGGGGGAACCTCGTGGGCTGATGGCCCGTCGAAGGACGTGCCGGCCCGAGGCGGGGAGGTAGGCAGCGACGGGAATACGTGGGCCGTGACGGGGAGGGGAACCAGGTCCTCGTACCCGATCTGCGCGGGGGTGTGATGAGCGACGGTTATCGGGTGGATCCGCAGGCGTTGGCGGAGACCGCGAAGGGCATCAACGACGCCATCGGCGAGCTGAAGACCCTGGGCATCGACGGCTCCGCGGACGTGGGCCGAGGCTTTTCCGGCCTGTCGCTGACCGGCATGCAGGTCGGGCACGCGGGCTTACAGGCGGCGTTCGACGAGTTCTGCGAGCGCTGGTCGTGGGGTGTGCGCCACCTGGTGCAGGACGGTAACGTGATCGCCCAGCAGTTGCACCTGTCCGCCGGGATGTACGCGGAGATGGAGCGCTACGGGGTGGGCGTGTTCAAGGACGTCGCCGCCGCCCTGGGTGGGAACCCGCACGCCACCGACGAGCAGGTGGAGCGGCAGTCCTGGGGGCAGATCCTGTCGGATGCGACGAGTCCGGACTACAGCGCGCAGTCCTGGCAGAAGGCCCAGCAGGACATCGGCCACACCTGGAAGTCCGAGATGCGCGATCTGCTGGAGCACCCGCCGGGAACGATGGGGCCGGGCCCGTTGCAGGTGGCTGAGGCGGTCGGCGACGCGACCGGTCACCGCGAGGCGATCAGCCACGCGGAGGACGAGATGTTCGGCCCGGCGCCCACGCAGCAGGGGGACAGGCACTGATGGGTCTCGGAGATGTCGTCAACGGTATCGGGGACGGCCTGGAACACGCGGTTGACGCCGGCGAGCGCTTCGTAGGCAAGGCCGCCGACGGTGCGGCACATCTTGTCGGCGACGGGCTGGACGCCGTCGGGCTGCACGAGGCGGCGCACGCGGTCGACTCGTTCGGCGATTCGGTGGCCGATCACCTGGGTGCGCAGGTCGGCGAGCGGCAACTCGGCGAAACCGACGACCCCAAGGAACTGGTGCACGGTGACGTCGGCGCGATCGACCAGACCGCCGGCCACCTCACCCGGTTCGCCGCCGCATTCGGGGAAACCGCGCGCGGGCTGGCGGCCATCGACACCGCGCACTGGGACGGTCAGGCCGCCGAGGCGTTCCGGGCGAAGTATCAGCCGCATCCGAAGCAGTGGGCGGACGCGGAGGAAGCCTGCGCGAAGGCGGCCGGCGCGTGGCAGAACTACGCGCACACCGTCACGTGGGCGCAGGGCCAGGCGGCCGAGGCGATCCACCTGTACCAGCAGGGCAAGCGGGCCTCCGAGCAGGCGCGGGACACCTACAACCGGCAGGTCGACGAGTACAACGCGCACGTCCGCAGCTACAACGCCGCGGTGTCGGCCGGCCAGAATCCGGGCCCGCAGCCGCAGCACCCCGGCACGTTCACCGATCCCGGCGTGGCCGATATGCGCCAGGCGCGGCAGATCCTGGCCGATGCGCGGCAGATCCTGGCCGATGCGCGGCGGCAGCGCGACTCCGCCGCCGAGCAGGCGCGGCAGACGATGGCGGCCGCCACCAGCCTGGCCCCGCTCGAGCCGTCGTTCAGCCAGCGCATGCTCGACGACGCGGCCGACCTGTGGCAGGGCGGCATGGTCGAGCAGGAGCACCTGCTCGGTGGGGTGGCCAAGGGCGTGGGCGGCATCGCGAAGTTCGCCCGGTCGCTGAACCCGCTGGACCCGTACAACCTGACGCATCCCGCCGCGTTCGTCGACGGCCTGTCGACCACGGCCGCCGGCCTGCTGCACGCCACCAGCCATCCCACGGAGCTGGTCAAGGGCCTGGTGGGCACCGGATGGAGCACGGATCCGGCCGAGGCGTTCGGCAAGCTGCTGCCCAACATCGCCCTGGCCGCGGTCACCGACGGGGCGGGCTCGGCGGCCGACGCGGGCGCCAGCGTGGCGGAGCGCTCCGCCATGGGTGCCGCCGAGGAGGCCGCCGAACGGGGCGCGGTCGGTGCGGGGGAGAGCGCCGCCGAGGACGGGGCGGCGAACGCCGGCCGCGCCGAGGCCCGCCCCGAGGACCCGCGCGAGCCGGCCCGCGACGACGCGGCCAAGACCGAATGCGGCGACCCGGTCGACGTGGCCACCGGCGCGGTGGTGTTACGGCAGACCGATGTCGAGTTGCCCGGCCTGCTGCCGCTGGTGCTGCGGCGCACCCACCTGTCGTCCTACCGCCAGGGCGGATGGTTCGGCCGCACCTGGGCGTCCACATTGGACGAACGGGTGGAGGTGGACGCCGAGGGCGTGATCCTGGTGCGCGGCGACGGGGTGCTGCTCACCTATCCACACCCGGGCGTGGGCGCACCGGTGCTTCCCGCCGAGGGCGCGCGCTGGCCGCTGGAAAGCACCGACGCCGGCGGCTACCAGGTCACCGATTCCCAAACCGGGCACGTCCGCCATTTCACGGCCGGCCGAGGAGGGGTGCTGCCGCTGTCGGCGATCACCGACCGCCTCGGTCACCGCATTGACATCGTCCGGGACGCCGACGGCGCGCCCCGCGAGGTGCGGCACAGCGGCGGCTACCGGGTGTGGGTGGACACCGCCGACGGCCGGGTCACCGCGCTGCGGGTAGCCGGCGAGCCTGACGTGGAGATCGCCCGATTCACCTACACCGAGGGCCAGCTCACCGGGGTGGTCAACTCCTCGGGCGAACCCCTGCGGTTCCGCTACGACCACGCCGGCCGGCTCACCGAATGGGTGGACCGCAACGGCACCTGGTACCGCTACACCTACGACGCCGCCGGTCGCTGCGTGCGCCAGGCGGGCAGCGACGGGTTCATGGCCTACACCTTCGACTACGGCGACGGCGTCACCGTCGCCACCAACTCGCTGGGCCACGCCACCACCTACCACGTCAACGAGGCCAAGCAGATCGTGCGCGAGGTCGACCCGCTGGGCAACGAGACCCGCTGCGAGTGGGACCGCTACGACCGGCTGCTCTCCCGCACCGACCCGCTGGGCCGCACCACCCGCTTCGAGTACGACGAACACGGCAACCTCGTCGGTCTCACCCGCCCGGACGGCAGCCGCTCCCTGGCCGAGTACAACGACCTGGGCCAACCCGTCACCCTGATCGACCCCGACGGGTCAGTGTGGCGGCAGGAGTACGACGCCGCGGGCAACCGGGTCGCGGTGACCGATCCCGCCGGCGCCACGACCCGGTTCGGCTACGACGAGCACGGCCACCTGACCTCGGTCACCGACGCCGCCGGCAACACCCGGCAGGTGGTCACCGACGCCGCCGGGCTCGTCGTGGCGGTCACCGAGCCGGACGGCACCACCACCCGGTACCGGCGGGACAGCCTGGGCCGGATCGTGGAGATCACCGACCCGGTGGGCGGCGTGACGAGGTTGACGTGGACCCCGGAGGGTCGGCTGGCCTCGCGCACCCTGCCGGACGGCGCCGCCGAGACGTGGTCCTACGACGGCGAGGGCAACCTCGTGGAACACGTCGATGCGGCCGGCAGCGTCACGCGCACCGAGTACACCCACTTCGACCTGCCCGCCGCCCGGATCGGCCCGGACGGCTCCCGGTTGACCTTCGCCTACGACACCGACCTGCGGCTGACCCGGGTCACCAACCCGCAGGGCCTGACCTGGGAGTACCACTACGACCCCGCCGGGCGCCTGATCTCCGAATCCGATTTCAACGGCCGCGTGGTGCGCTACGGCTACGACGCCGCCGGCCAACTGGTGCGCCGGGTCAACGGCGCCGGCCAGACCGTGGACTACGGGCATGACCCGCTGGGCCGGGTGGTGCGGCAACGCGCCGACGGTGCCGTGACCACGTTCGAGCACGACCCGTTGGGCCGGCTGGTCCGCGCGGTCGGCCCGGACGCCGAGCTGGTCTACCGGCGTGACGCGCTCGGCCGGGTGCTGGCCGAAACCGTCAACGGGCGCACCGTGACCTCGACCTACGACGCCCTGGGCCGGCGCGTCCGGCGGGTCACCCCGTCCGGCGCGGAAAGCGTGTGGGCCCACGACGTTCGTGGGAACCTGGTGGCGTTGACCACCGCGGGACGTTCGCTGCGCTTCGACCGGGACGCCGCTGGCCGGGAGACCCGGCGCCACCTGGGGCTGGCCGCCGTCCTCGAGCAGACCTGGGACGCCAACCACCGGCTCACCGGGCAGACGCTGTCGTCCATCGGCATCGGCCCGACCCCGGGCGGGCCCGACCCGTGCGGTGCCGGTACCGGCGAGCCGTGGCCGGTGGTGCAGCAGCGCCGCTACACCTACCGCGCGGACGGCTACCTCCTCGGCCTGGACGACCTGCTGGGCGGTTCCCGCCGCTTCGACCTGGACCGGGCCGGGCGGGTCACCGCCGTGCACGGCGTGGACTGGGCCGAGCGGTACGGCTACGACGCGGCCGGCAACATCGTCGACGCGGCGTGGCCGACGACACCGGCCGCCCAGCCGGCGGTCGGCGCGCGCGAGTACCGGGGCACCCTGATCAGCCGGGCGGGTAACGTGCGCTACCGCTACGACGCCCAGGGTCGCATCGTCCAGCGCCAGAAGATCCGGCTGTCCCGCAAGCCCGAGACCTGGCAGTACACCTGGGACGCCGAGGACCGCCTGGTCGGGGTCGTCACCCCGGACGGGCAGCGCTGGCGCTACCGGTACGACCCGCTCGGCCGGCGCATCGCCAAGCAACGCCTCGGCCCTGACGGAACCACCGTGGTCGAACAGGTCGACTTCGTCTGGGATGGCACCACGCTCGCCGAGCAGACCGCCTGGGAGCCGGGTGGTGCGCGCGTCACCACGTGGGAGCACGACGGCCTCCGCCCGGTCACCCAGACCGAGCGGACCTGGTGGCGCGACGCCCCACAGGCGTGGGTGGACGAGCGGTTCTACGCGATCGTGACCGACTTGGTCGGCACGCCCAGCGAACTCGTCGATGACCTCGGCGCCGTGGCCGGGCACGCCCGCAGCACGCTGTGGGGCACCACCACCTGGACCGGGGATAGCGCCGGCACGCCGTTGCGGTTCCCCGGCCAGTACCACGACCCCGAAACCGGGCTCAACTACAACTACTTCCGCTACTACGACCCGGAAACCGCCCGCTACACCACCCTCGACCCCCTCGGCCTCGCGCCGTCCCCCAACCCCAACACCTACGTCCACAACCCGCACACCTGGACCGACCCCCTCGGTCTGTCGCCGTGCGACGTTGACGCCGCCCTCAACGACTGGCAAAGCAAGAGGTATCAATTCGACAACCAACAGTTCATTCTGGACAAGAGGGACATGCGGCATATCCTTACACGACACCACCCGGACTATTGGGACGGTAGCACGAAGGCGCAGCAGACGTTCTTTGACAAGGGTACTTCCATTTCCGACGTCGAAAATACTATCTCTCAGGTTCTGAGTCAGAATCGAGACACGCTAATTCAGCAGGGGTCGAATGGTATGTATCAGATCGAGGGCGTTGTTGACGGTAGGGAATATGTTCTCGGCATCAATCGTGGTCATGTTGGTCAGTTCTACCCAAAGTAACAGAAGTAGCGAGCGATGATTAGTATAAAGAGCTATCTGCGGTCGCCCTCCGGTGAATTTTTGTCCCTTTCCGATTGCGGCGCGCCGCCAGTTGATGAGCGTCACGTAGAAGGGGCGATCGAGGTCGTCGTTGACGACGTCACGGTCATTGACCGATCCATGTGGGACGACGTTGATCAGCTATGGGCTTACATCATCGATATGATCCAGGTGCTTGAGGCTTCTGGAGAGTCGCACACCTATTTTCCGGACCAGCCGATCAAGCTCTCCCTCAGGAAGGTTGGACCAGAGCTTGTCTTGATCACGTTGCAAGCTGGCGAGGAGAGCCGCCGTGCCACGGTCGATAGACAAGAATTGATCCGTGAGATCAAGCGGGAAGCAGAAGACTTTTTCCGGCAACTGTCGATCTTGATGCCGGCCAACGCGAGTGAATATCAAGAAATAGTGCGGCGTATCAACTACTGAGAGCGTGTCTCAGTGGGCCGATGCAGGGCTGCGAACAGCGCTGATCCACGTCACGAGCTGCGACATGAGACACGCTTAACATCCAGGCATTCAATCTTGCGCTGCATGCCGGCGATCGTCCCTATGCCGCCGAAGTGTTGGCGCATATGAGCCGGCTCGCGGTACAGATCAGTCAGGGGTCGGCGACCGAACACGACGCCCTCCACAACGCTCGTTGCCGTCGCGCTTGTGCGGACGGCTCGTTCGGTCACTGGTTCGGCGACCCCGACCCTGGCTACGCAGCTCCATGCCGTTGAGGCTCGGGGACTCGCCCTGCTGGGTGACGTCGGGGAGACCACCGCCGCAGTGGACGCGGCGATGCGTTCGTTCGACGCTGCGCGGCCTGACCGCGAGCCCGTATGGCTCGGCTACGACACGCACACGGAGCTTTTCGGTGAGCTGGGTCAGGGGCTCTTCGCGACGTCGGCTGCGTCAACCGGGCCGCCGGAATGATCGAAAAGGCCCTTGCCGAGTACGAGCCCTGGCGTATGCGAAGCAGAGCGTTCGCCCAGACCGACCTGGCAATGACCTACATCTCCCAAGGAGAGATCGAGGGTGCGCGCATCGCCACCGAGGAAGCGCTGCGTGTCGCCGAACCTGTCGCTTCGCAGCGAATCGTCCGTATGCGGCTGGCTGGCGGCGCCCGGTGATGGCTGCCGCGAGGCCTGAGCCGGGGTCGGGAGCCTCGTGCCGGTGTGACGGTTTCGGGCGGTTGGGCGCTGAGTAGGTGCCGGGATCGCCGCAGAGCACGCGGCGGCCGGTGCCGACACGGATCTCAGCCCCTGGGGGAGCGTCCCTTGCCACCAGTCGTACGCCGGCCGCGGCGGGTTCTGGCCGTGCCGAGCCGCGGAATGGATCGGCCCTGATGCGCGTGTCCGTCCGAGCCCTGCAGGCGGTCGGCCTGCTCGCCGGCTACTACCTGCTCACCGCCGGCGCGCTGGTCGGGCTGGCCGCGTTCGACATCGTGCTGCTGACGCACACCGCCGCGACACACGTGTTCACCGAGGCCAGGGTCATCGGCGCCACGGTCGTCGTCGCGATCCCGCTGGTGCGCGGGCTGCTGATGACCCGGCAGCGCCGCGGCGACATCCCCGGCGTGGCGGTGAGCCCGGAGGAGCAACCCGAACTGTGGGCGCGGGTGCGCGGGCTGGCCGATCTCGTCGGCACCCGGCCGCCGCAGGAGATCCGGCTGATTCCGCAGGTGAACGCCGCGGTCACCGAGGACGTGCACCTGCTCGGGCTGCTCCCCGGGCGGCGCCGGATGTTCCTCGGCATGCCTCTGCTGGTCGGGCTCACCTCGGCGCAGTTGGACGCCGTCCTCGCGCACGAGCTGGCCCACTACGCCAACCATGACGTGCGGTTGGCGGCGGCCACCGTCCGCGGCCGGGCCGGCATCCTCGCGGTGGTCCGCGCGCACCCGCCCGGTGGGATGTTCCTGACCGAGCTGATGCGCTCGTTGCTGGCCCGGTACGCGGAGCTGTACCTGCGTGTCTCCCAGTCGGTGAGCCGGCGGCAGGAGGTCGCCGCCGACCTGGCGGCGGTGCGCGTCGCCGGGCGGGACAACGTGGCCGCGGCCCTGCGCCAGCTTCCCGCGCTGGACGCCGCCTACCGCTACTACCTCGACCGGTACGTCTCCGTGGGCTGGGACGCCGGGCTGATCCCGCGACCGGAGGGCTTCTACGGCGGCCTGCACGCGCTACTCAGGGAACCCGCCAGGCAGCGCGCGCTGGAGTCGTTGCGCCGCGAGCCGCCGGAGGCCGAGGCCGACCCGTACGACTCCCATCCGCCCCTGGCGGAGCGGGTCGCCGCCATCGAGTCACTGCCCGACGACGGTCGCGCGCCGCGTTGCTCCACGCCGCCGGCGTCCGGCCTGCTGCGCGACGCCATGCGGGTCGGCACGCGGCTCGCGCTGCTGGCGCTGCCCCCGGAGGCGGCGACCAAGCGGGCGGTGGACTGGGACGTGCTGGTGCGCGGCGCCGGCCAGGCCGCGTTGCTCCGCGCCGCCGGCGGACTCCTGTCCACGGCCTCGGCGGTGCTGCGCAGGCCGGTGCCGGACCTCACCGCCCTGCTGGACGCCGTCGACGCCGGTTGCCTGGACGCCGTCGCCGACGCCCTACCCAAGTCGGAGCCGGCCCGGCGGGCCAGCGGGCGGCTGGCCCGGGAATTCGCGCGCACGGCGTTCCTCGAGGTGGTACGCCCGCTCGTGCTGGCCGCTCTGACCGATGCCGGCCACGCCCGTTGGCGGCACAGTTGGGCGCGCCCGCCGCATCTCGAGTTCCGGCCGGGCTGGGAGGCCGCCGTGGCGGCGGCCCTCGCCGCGCTGGTCGCCGAGCCACCCGACACCCGGCCGGTCCGCGACGTGCTGCGCGGTATCGCGCCGGAGCCCACCCCATCGCCGACACCCACAGGACCATGAGATGCAGTCCCAACTGTTGCTGCTGATCCCGGTCGCTGTCGCGGCTCTCTGGGCCGTCCAGCGGTACCGGGAGGGAGCCTTCCGCAGACCGCAGCCCCCATCGGCGCCCGCGCCGACCGCGCCATCCGCCGCCCCCGACGAGGACGAACCGGCCTGGGAGTTCCGCCCGGAGGATTACGGCCTCGTGCCGGACGACCAACTGGACCTGCACCGGCCCGGCCCCGACCCGGAAACGGTGTGGGCGCGGCAGGCCACGGCCAGCGGTGACTGGCGTGCCGCATCGGCGCTGCTGGCGAACTCCGACCCGGAATGGCGGTGGCTGCGGCTGCGATCGCTGGCCGCCGCGGCCGCCGAGGACGACTCCTGGGTACGCGCCTGGCGTGCCGCCGAGCCGGGAAACCCGAACGCTGCGCTGGTCCGCGCCATGAGCCTGGTCGACCTCGCCTGGGAGGTCCGCGGCGCGCAGCGGGCCGACGCGACCACCGAGGAGCAGTTCGCCGGGTTCCACCGGCTGCTGGCCCAGGCGCCGCCGGCGTTCAACGAGGCGGCCCGGCTGGCCCCGGCCGACCCGTTGCCGTACCTCGGCATGATCCAGGTTGCGACGGGGTTGGGCTGGCCGCACGAGCACATGCGGCACCTGTGGTCCGAGGTGACCGCCCGCGCCGCGCACCACGTGGGTGCGCACGCCGTCGCCCTGCAGTACTGGTGCGCCAAGTGGCGGGGCTCCACCGAACTGATGTACTCCTTCGCCGAGACCGCTGCGGCGAACGCGCCCGCGGGTAGCCTGCTGCCGATCCTTCGACTGGTGGCCCGCTATGAGGAACTGGTGGGGCAGAAGATCGACCATCCCGGCTACCACACCCCGGAGACGACCGCGGCGATCGGTGCCCTCCTCCGGGACGTCGCGGTGGCGCCGCTCGGGCACGCCTGGTTACCCGCCGCGCGCCACCTGCTGGTGTGGTTCCTGCGGGCGCAGCGCCGTTTCGTCGAGGCGGCGGAGCAACTGCGGTTGGTGGACGGCTACATCGGCGCACTCCCGTGGACCTACGCCCAGGACCGGCGCGCCCTGTACACGGCGGTTCGCAAGCACATCGTCCTGGCCGAGAAGCGGCTGATCCGGGAGAGCACGTCGGACTGACCGGATCGAACGCCGCCGTGCCCGCGGCACGGCGAACACCCGCCAAACGGGGCTAACCGGACGGTTCTCGGAGCGGCTACGTTCCTGCGTCTGAGGTCGGACCGGGTGCCGTGCGAGGGCGGGCACCGCGTCGGCGCTCGCTGGGGGGAAGGCCTGCCCGGCGCGGGGTGTCCCGACACGGTCGAAGACGGCCTCGGGTGAGGGTGAGCAGGTGAGATCCCGTCGACCGAAGCCGGCGCCCAGCATGACGGCGCGGGCGGTGCTCGCCGCGGTCCTGGCCACCGGGCTGACCGGTGCCGGCGTCGCGGCGGCCGCCCCGGACCCGGCCAACCCGGGGAACCTGGCGCAGGGCGTGCCGGCGCATCCCGGCCTGCCGGCCGCCGCGCTGCAGCCGAAGCTGTCGCCGCGGCTGGCCGCCGCGCAGGGAACGGTGACCGCGTTCGTCGAACTCGACCGGCAGCCGGCCGTGGACGCCTACCAGCAGAAGGAGCGCCAGGGCGCCGGCCGGGGCGAGGCCAAGAAGGCCGCGCAGGCCGCGAAGGCGGACACCGCACGGCTGGTCGACTCGGTGGTGGCCCGGTTACGGACCCGGGACGCCGGCACCCGCGAGGTGTACCGGACCGCCAACGCGGTGCCCGGCGTGGTCGTCACCGCGGACGCGAACACCGTGCGCGAGGTGGCGTCGGACCCGGCGGTGCGCTCGGTCCGCACCGTGGTTCCCAAGACGCGGGAGAACGCGAACGCCGTCCAGCTCACCAAGACCCTCGACGTGTGGCGGCAGTACGGGCGGTTCGGCGACGGCGTGCGGATCGGCGTGATCGACGACGGCATCGACTACACGCACGCCGACTTCGGCGGGCCGGGCACCCCGGAGGCGTACCAGAAGATCGACCACACGAAAACCGATCCGGCGTACTTCCCGACCGCCAAGGTGGTCGGCGGCACCGACCTCGCCGGCGACGGCTACGACGCCACCGGCAAGAACGGCTCCACCACGCCGACCCCGGACCCGAACCCGATCGCCTGCGGCGAGCACGGCACCCACGTGGCCGGCACCGCCGCCGGGTTCGGCGTCAACGCGGACGGCGGCACCTTCACCGGCGACTACCGCACCCTCTCCCCGGACGCGTTGCGCGCCATGAAGGTCGGCCCCGGCACCGCGCCGAAGGCGCTGCTGTACGCCATCAAGGTGTTCGGCTGCCAGGGCTCCACCAATCTCACCGGGCAGGCCATGGACTGGGCGCTGGACCCGGACGGCGACGGCGACTTCGCCGACCACCTCGACGTGGTGAACATGTCACTGGGCAGCGACTTCGGCGCGCCCGACGACCCGGACAGCCTGTTCGTCCGCAAGCTCGTCGCCAACGGCGTGCTGCCGGTGATCGCCGAGGGCAACGGCGGCGACCGCTACGACGTCGGCGGCTCCCCGGGCAGCACGCCGGAGGCGCTGACCGTGGCCAGCACCCGCGACTCCTACGTGCTGCGGGACGGCGCGCAGGCCGGCGACGCGGGCACCAAACCGGGCCAGTACAGCCAGAACTACACCGGCTACGACACCCTGGACCGCGCCGAAACCGCCGTCGCGCCGACCGAGAAGTCCAATGCGGACGGTTGCACCCCCTTCTCCGAGGCCGACAAGGCACGGGTCGCCGGGAAGTTCGCCTGGCTGGAGTGGGACGACAACGACGCCTCCCGCCGCTGCGGGTCCGCGGCGCGGGCGAACAACGCGCAGGCCGCCGGCGCCGCCGGGGTGCTGCTGTCGTCCACACTGGACAACTTCGCGGCCGGCATCGCGGGCAACGCCGGCATCCCGATGTTCCAGTTCACCGGTACCGCCACCGCGCAGCTCCGGCCGGCGCTGGCCGCCGGCACGCTGCGGGTACGGCTGGCCGGTTCGCTGCGCGCCTCGGTGCCCAGCTACGACCCGGCGCTGGACGACACGCCGAGCACGTTCACCTCGCGCGGGGTGCGCGGCCCGGCGGTCAAGCCGGACGTGGCCGCGCCAGGCGACACCATCGCCTCCGCGCTGCGTGGCAGCGGCAACGGCGTACTGGTGATCAGCGGCACCTCGATGGCCACCCCGCACACCGCCGGCATCGCCGCGCTGGTCCGCCAGGCGCACCCGGACTGGACCCCGGAGGAGGTCAAGGCGGCGGTGATGAACACCGCCGACGCCGACGTGCATGACGGCGGCCACCTCGACGCGCCGCAGCGGGTCGGCGCCGGCCGCATCGACGCGCGCGCCGCCCTGGACAACCAGGTGCTCGCGATGAACGCCGACGACCCCGGCGCGGTCAGCGTGTCGTTCGGCGCGGTCGAGGCCGGCGGCCCGGTGACGCTCACCAAGACCGTCAAGGTGGTCAACAAGGGCGTCACCCCGGTCGAGATGGGGGCGGCGTACCAGCCGGTCACCGAGATCCCGGGGGTGCGCTACGAGCTGTCCACCACCACGCTGCGGCTCGCCCCGCGCGGCGTGGCCCGGTTCGCCGTGACGCTGCGGATCGACGACCCGGCGGCGCTGCGGAAGACCGTCGACCCGACCGTGGCCACCACCCAGCTCGGCGTGGCCCGGCAGTTCCTCGCCGACGCCTCCGGCCGGATCACGCTCACCCCGAAGAGCGGGTTCGATGCCGCCTCGGCGGGAAGGAGTGCCTCGGCGGGGGTGCCGCTGCGCATCCCGGTGTACGCGGCGCCCAAGCCGGTCGCCGCGGTGTCCACCCCGGACACGCTGCGCATGCGGCCGGGCGACACGCAGGCCGTGCTCAACATCACCGGCCGGGGCCTGGACCAGGGCAGCGGCGCGCAGGCGTACCGGTCCCTGGTGAGCGTGCTGGAACTGCAGGGCACCTCGCCCCGGCTGCCGGACTGCGGCCCGCACGTCACCACGCACTGCGCGGTCAACCGCACGGCACGCGGCGGTGACCTGCGCTACGTCGGGGCGGCGTCCACCGCGCCGCTGGCGAAGGCGCAGGGTCGGCCGGGCGACGCGCTGCTCGCGTTCGGCATCGCCACCTGGGGCGACTGGTACAACGTGGGCAGCAACACGGTGCCGTTCGTGGACGTCGACACCACCGGGGACGGCAAACCGGACTTCGAGGTGTCCGTCACCAAGCCGTCCGGCACCGACGTGCTCCTCGCGCAAACCGTCGACCTGCACAAACCAGCCGCCGGCGGCGGCTTCACCGCGGTGGACACCCAGCCGGTCAACGGCCAGTTCGGCGACGTGGACACCAACGTGTTCGACACCGACGTGCTGGTGCTGCCGGTCTCCCTGAAGGCGCTGGGCATCGACCCGACCCGGGACTCGGCGCGGCTGTCCTACACCGCCGGGGTGAGCGGCTTCTACGCCGCACCGGGCGAGAACTCCGGCGACATCGACGCGATCACCACGCCGATGTCCTACGACCCGCTGCGCCCGGGGCTGTGGGTGCAGGGCGGCGGCGACCCGGCGCTTTCCTACCTGGCCCGGCCGGGCACCGCGCTGGTGGTCAACCGGGACCGGCGGGCGCTGGCCGAGGACCGCGCGCAGGGCCTGCTCGTGCTGGAACACCACAACGCCGCCGGGGCGCGGGCCGGGGTGGTCCGGGTGCGTGACGGCGGGGGCCGGGAACCGGCCGACTAGCGCCGAACCCGTTCGGGGGGACGCGGCCTGGTCCGGATGACCCCCGTCGCTGGTGCCCGGGTCGGCGAAGTCAACCCACCGACTCGGGCATCACGCGTTCTGCGCCGGCCCCACACAGGTTAGGGTGACACCCGGACGAGTCAGAAAAACGCTGGTCGTCCGTCCGAAATGCGGGAGAGATCAACCCGGAAGCGTGTCCGGTCTGCGATTTCGGCGGGCACGCCGGGTAGCCTTCCGCGGGATGGCGGGGTTCCCCACGAATGGGGCCATTACCCGGGAGGTGTGTGGATGCGGCTCGCGGTGATCCCAGGCGACGGGATCGGGCCGGAGGTGATCGCCGAGGCGCTGAAGGTGCTCGGCGAGGTCGTGCCGAACGCGGAGATCACGCGTTACGACCTCGGTGCGGCCCGGTGGCATGCGACCGGCGAGCTGCTGCCCGAGTCCGTGCTCGGGGAGTTGCGTCAGCACGACGCCATCCTGCTCGGCGCCGTTGGCGACCCGTCCGTACCCAGCGGCATCCTGGAGCGTGGTCTGCTGCTCCGGCTGCGCTTCGAACTGGACCACCACGTCAACCTGCGGCCGGCCCGGCTGTACCCGGGGGTGCGCAGCCCCGTCGCCGAGCCCGGCGAGATCGACATGGTGGTGGTCCGCGAGGGCACCGAGGGCCTGTACGCCGGCAACGGTGGCCTGCTGCGCAAGGACACCCCCCACGAGATCGCCACCGAGGTGAGCATCAACACCTCGTTCGGCGTGGAGCGGGTGGTCCGGGACGCGTTCGCCAGGGCGGCGAACCGGCCGCGCAAGCACCTCACCCTGGTGCACAAGACCAACGTGCTCACCCACGCCGGCTCGCTGTGGTCCCGGGTGGTCGAAGAGGTCTCCCTGCAGTACCCCGACGTCACCGTGGCCTACCAGCACATCGACGCGGCGACCATCCACATGGTCACCGACCCGTCCCGGTTCGACGTGATCGTCACCGACAACCTCTTCGGCGACATCCTCACCGACCTCGCCGCCGCCGTCACCGGCGGCATCGGCCTGGCCGCGAGCGGCAACCTGGACGTGACCAAGCGGCACCCGAGCATGTTCGAGCCGGTGCACGGCAGCGCCCCGGACATCGCCGGCCAGGGTGTGGCCGACCCGACGGCCGCGGTGCTGTCGGTCGCGCTGATGCTCGACCACCTCGGCGAGCACGAGTCGGCCCGGCGGATCGAGGCGTCGGTGGCGTTCGACCTGGCCACCCGCGACCACACCCACCCGGGCGCCACCTACGCGATCGGCGACCGGCTGGCCGCGCTGGTGTCCTCCAACACGGCCGCCCGCGCCGAGGCCTGACGCGACATTCCGCCGCCGGCGGGCCCGGCCGGGTGGTGGCCCGCCGGGCCCGCCGCGCGTGTCCGGGGTGGAGCGTCCACTGTGCCGTTGACCAGCCACGATGGCCGGATCGGTGTCCACGTGCTGGGAACACCCGTCCGGGGATTGGTGATGTCGGCGGCGGTGTGGCAGGATCGCAGCGTGGCCAACCAGGCTGTGCGCATTATCACTTGGCGCGCCGGGTAGAAATCTCGCGACACCCGGCGCGCAGACCTCTCGCATTCGCGGGAGGTTTTTTTGTTGCCCGGCACCGGCTCGGCAGGCCACGACAGGCAGCTCACGGCAAGCACGACAGGCAGGTCGACAAGCAAAGTTCGACCCACATCGGCAAACAGGACTCGAGGAGTACTTCGGTGACCCGCAACAGCCCGGCCGGCACGCCGCTCGGCGACTCCTTCCACGTCTACGACACGACGCTGCGCGACGGTGCCCAGCGGGAGGGCATCTCCTACTCGGTGGGCGACAAGCTCGCCGTCGCGCGGCTGCTCGACGGCCTCGGCGTCGGCTTCATCGAGGGCGGCTGGCCCGGCGCGCTGCCCAAGGACACCGAGTTCTTCGCCAGGGCGGCGGCCGGCGAACTGGAACTGCGGCACGCCGTCCTGGTCGCCTTCGGCGCCACCCGCCGGGCCGGCACGAAGGCCAGCGAGGACCCCCAGGTGCGCGCACTGCTCGACGCCCAGGCGCCGGTGGTCACGCTGGTGGCCAAGTCGGACCGCCGGCACATCGAGCGCGCGCTGCGTACCGACGTCGCGGAGAACTGCGCGATGGTGCGGGACACGGTGGAGTTCCTGGTCGGCGAGGGCCGGCGGGTGTTCGTGGATGCCGAGCACTTCTTTGACGGCTACGCGTACGACCCGGACACCGCGCTGCGCGTGCTTCAGTCCGCCGTGGACGGTGGCGCGGACGTGGTGGTGCTGTGCGACACCAACGGCGGCCAGCTTCCGCTGCCGCTGGCGGAGACGGTGGCCGAGGTGATCGGCCGCACCGGGTTCCGGGTCGGCATCCACTGCCAGGACGACACCGCCTGCGCGGTGGCCAACACGATCGCCGCGGTGCAGGCCGGCGCCAGCCACGCGCAGTGCACCGCCAACGGTTACGGCGAGCGGACCGGCAACGCCGACCTGTTCGCCGTGCTCGGAAACCTGGTGACCAAGCTGGGGATGCCGGTCCTGCCCGAGGGCGGGCTGGCGGAGCTGACCCGTGTCTCCCATGCCCTCGCCGAGATCGCGAACCTCGCACCCGACACCCACCAGGCCTACGTCGGGACGTCGGCCTTCGCCCACAAGGCGGGGCTGCACGCGAGCGCGATCAAGGTGGACCCGGAGCTGTACAACCACATCGATCCGGCCGCCGTCGGCAATGACATGCGGGTGCTGGTCACCGAAATGGCCGGCCGGGCCAGCCTGGAACTCAAGGGGCGCGAGTTCGGGCTCGACCTGGCCGGCCATCCCGAGGCGCTGGGCAGCGCGGTGCGCAAGGTGAAGGAGCTGGAGGCCAGGGGCTGGTCGTTCGAGTCCGCGGACGCCTCGCTGGAGCTGTTGCTGCGCCGTGAGATGCACGACGGCGAGTCCGAGGTGGACGCTCCGCCGTTCGTGCTGGAGTCCTACCGCGTGGTGCTGGACCACCGGCCGGACGGCGTGGTCGTCTCCGAGGCCACCGTCAAGGTGCATGTCGACGGTGAACGCGTGATCGCCACCGCCGAGGGCAATGGCCCGGTGCACGCGCTGGATGCCGCGCTACGCAAGGCGTTGCGACCGCATCTGTCCTGGTTGGACAGTGTGGAGCTGGCCGACTACAAGGTCCGTATTCTCACCGACCATCCCGGCACGGATGCGGTGACCCGGGTACTCGTCGAGTCCACCGACGGCGAGCGGGAGTGGACCACCGTGGGTGTGCACGGCAACATCGTCGAGGCGAGCTGGCTGGCGCTGTGCGACGCGCTGGCGCACAAGGCCATGCGGCTGCGCGAGCCCGCGTCGCACTGACCCGCCCCGGCGCTGGTTAGGGTTGGCGCGTGCGCATCGCTCGTATCGCTCATCCCGAAGGAGTCGCCTTCGTCGCGCTGGAGGGCACCGGCGACGACGTGACGGCCGCCGAGATCGCCGAGCACCCGTTCGGCCCGCACCAGTTCACCGGCCGGCGCTGGCCGCTCGCGGACGCGCGGCTGCTCGCCCCGATCCTGCCCACGAAGATCATCTGCGTCGGCCGGAACTACGCCGAGCACGCGCGCGAGATGGGCGGCGAGGCGCCGGCCGACCCGGTGATCTTCATGAAGCCGAACACCGCGGTGGTCGGGCCGAACGCGGCGATCAAGCTGCCGGCCAACTCCGAGCGGGTCGACTTCGAGGGCGAGCTGGCCGCGGTGGTCGGCCGGCCGTGCAAGGACGTGCCGGCGGAGCGCGCCGCCGACGTGCTGCTCGGCTACACGGTGGCCAACGACGTGACCGCGCGGGACCAGCAGCAGGCCGACGGCCAGTGGACCAGGGCGAAGGGCTACGACACGTTCTGCCCGCTCGGGCCGTGGATCGAGACCGAGGTGGACCCCGCCGACCTGGCCATCCGCACCGAGGTGGACGGCGAGGTCAAGCAGGACGCGCGCACCTCGCTGCTGCTGCACCCGGTGGCCAGGCTGGTCGAGTGGATCTCCGCGGTGATGACACTGCTGCCCGGCGACGTGATCCTCACCGGCACCCCGGCCGGCGTCGGGCCGCTGCGAGCCGGACAGACCGTCTCGGTGACCGTCGAGGGCGTGGGCACCCTGACCAACCCGGTCGCCTCCCGCTGACACCGTGAGCGTCGTTGGCGAACCGGCCCAGCGACCACGGGCCGCCAGGCCCGTGCGACCGGCCGGGCTACTGCCACCGGCCGGGGTTACTGGCCGGTAAAGTACGTGCCCATCGGGGGTTCTCGCCCGGCTCGTCGACGTGCCCGGTCCCGCACCGCGCGTCCGCCCGGGGAAGCGGAGAGCGGGAGGTGCGGCGTGGCGCAGGGGGAACCCACCCGCGTGCTGGTGGTGGACGCCTCGCAGTTGGTCACCGAGGGGCTGCGGGTGGTGCTGCAACGGACCCAGCGGTTCCGGGTGGCCGGGGTGGCGCACACCGCCGGCGAGGCGCTGCGCGGCCTGCGCGCGTTACTCGTCGACCTGGTGATCACCGACATCGACGTGCCCGGCGCCGCGCCGCTGCAGACCGTGCGGGACGCCCGGGAGCACCGCCCGCGCAGCCCGGTGGTGGTGCTCTCCGGCACCGACGCCCGTGAGTGGGTGGACGCCGCGCTGGACCTCGGCGCGTCCGCCTACCTGCTGAAGACCACGCCGGCCGCGGAGCTGTTATCGGCCATCGCCGAGGTGCTCCGCGGCCGCTCGGCCGTGGTCGACCGCCGGGTCGGCGAGCAGGCGCAGATGCTGCCCAGACTGCCGCCGCGCACCGCCCTGGAGAACCTCTCCGCGCGGGAGTTCGACGTGCTCGCCGAACTGGTCAAGGGCCTGGACAACCAGAGCATCGCGAACCGGCTGTTCATCAGCACCGACACGGTGAAGAGCCACGTCAAGTCGATCCTGCGCAAGCTCGGCGCCCGCGACCGCGCGCACGCCGTCGCCATCGTCCTCGGCCGCGGCGTCCCGCACCGCTGACCCCCTCTCCCCATCCAGCGGGCTGAACGGGGGTTTGAGGACCCCCGAAAGCGCCGTTCAGCCCGCTGAATGCGGGTTAGGGAATCAAGGGTTGTTTCGCTGGCTGGGGACAACCCTGCATGGTGTGGACAACCGCGCCCTAGTCGATCTTCTTTGGCGCCTGGTCCGGGTTCGGTCGGGCACTGTTCCGCCATGCGCAGACGATCGGTGCCGGGCGAACTGCACGGTCTCTTCCGCGGCACGGCGGCGGTTGCCGCAGGTGTGCTACGCCCCGACCAACTCCGCAGCACGTCCTTTCGTCGGCTGTTCCGGGATGTCTACTGGCCTGCGTGGTTGCCCGTCACCCACCCGATACGGTGCCGGGCCGCCGCGCTGATCGCTCCGGAAAGCGCCGTGCTCACCGGGCGGTCCGCCGCCACCGTCCTGGGCGTTCCGCTTGCCGCCACCCATGATCCCGTGGAACTGCTGGTGCCGGAGGCCGACCGGTTCGGACCCGTACGCGGAACGCGGATCCGCCGTGGGCCGGTACCTCCCGTCGACCATCTGCCGTGGGATCGCATCCGCATCGCCGCGAGCGAACGCATGGCCTTCGACGTGGTCGCTCGCGCGAACCTTCGTCGGGCGGTGGCAGAGCTCGACCAGCTGATCCGCCACGACGTGGTCGATCTCGAGGCGTTTCGAGGCTGGCTCCGCGGGTGTCACCTGCATGGCGTCGTCCGCGCGCGGCGGGCCGCGGAACTGGCCGATCCGAGGGCCGAGTCGCCACCGGAGTCGGAGGTACGGGTGCTGCTGAGGCTGGCCGGCCTCCGCCCCGTGCCGCAGCTGTGCGTCTGGGACGAGCACGGGTTGGTCGGCCGCGTCGACCTCGGCTTCGAGGAACACAGGGTGGCGGTGGAGTACGACGGCGAGTGGCACGCCGCCGCCGATCGGTTTGCCAGGGACCGCGAACGGCTCAACCGGCTGCAGGCGGCGGGATGGGAGGTGGTGTTCGTGACCAAAGCCCTTCTCCGGGAGGATCCGCGCGCCGTGGTGGCTGCGGTCCAGGCGGCTCTGCGCCGAGCCCGTACCCGCCTTCAGCGGGCTCGACGGGGGGTTGAGGACTCCCAAATCCCGCGTTGAGCCCGCTGAACGCGGGTTCGTCAGGGACGCCGGGCGAAGGACGGGGCGTGTTCCGGGATGATGCCGACGCCGACCAGGTAGGCGGGAATGGTCTGCAGCACGGGGAAGCGGCGCGCGGCGAGCACCGGCAGCGGCAGCCGGCCGGGGGCCGGGGCGCCCCGCTCCTCGGCCATCGCCCGGCTCAGGAACGCCCGGTGGATGCCGCGCTGGATGCCCTGGATGACCGCCGTGGGCAGCCAGCGGCGTAGCTGGATCCTGGCCATGTCCCGCTGCCGGACGGTGCCCGCCCGCAGTGGTCCGGCCAGCGCCCGGGCCGCGGCCACCGCGTCCTGCACGGCAAGGTTGATGCCGACCCCGCCCACCGGCGACATCGCGTGTGCGGCGTCGCCGATGCACAGCAGCCCGTCGGTGAACCATTTCCGCAGCCGGTCCAGCCGCACGTCGAGCAGCTTGACCTCGTCCAGCGAGCGCACCGACGCCATCCGCTCGGCCAGCCACGGCAGCAGTTCGCCGACCTGCCGGCGGAAGGGTTCGATGCCCTCCGCGCGCAGCCGCGTGTCGGTGCCCTTGAAGATCAGGTACGCGCACTGCCAGTAGTCCCCGCGGTCCAGCATGACCACCGAGTGCCTGGCGCCAAACCGGGCGACGCCGCCCTCCGGGTCGTCCGCGTGCCGGGGCACCCGGAACCACCACACGTCCAGCGGCACGCCGAACTCCCGGGACGGCAGGCCGGCCTCCGCGCGCACCACCGAGTGCCGGCCGTCGCAGGCCACCACGAGATTGGTGTGCAGCTCGCCGGTGGCGCCGTCGGCGGTGCGGTAGCGCACCCCGCCGACCCGGCCTCCGTCCCGGACCAGCCCGGTCACCTCGGTGTTCATCCGCAGCACGAACGTGGGTTCGGCCTTGGCGGCGTCGGCGAGCAGGTCCAGCAGGTCCCACTGGGGCACCATCGCGATGTGCTTGTGCCGGCCGGGCACCCGGCCGAAGTCGGCCACCGGCGCGGTGCCGCCGTCCGTCTGCACCTGCATCTGGGTCAGCAGACGGTGCGGGATCGCCGCGAACGCCGGACCCAGCCCCAGCTCGTCGAGCAGCCGCAGGGTCGAGGCATGCACCGTGTCCCCGCGGAAGTCGCGGAGGAAGTCGCCGTGCTTCTCCAGCACCGTCACCTCGACGCCGGCCCGGGCCAGCAGCAGGCCCAGCACCATGCCGGCCGGTCCACCGCCGACGACGCAGCACGTGGTCCGTTCCATCGCGCACCCTCCTTTTTCAACGTACGTTGAATAACTCCAGGATGCACCCGTGCGACGCGGCCGTCAAGCGCCGCCGGCAGGGTCGATGACCGGCCAGATACGCTTGGCCCGTCATGAGCACGCCAGATCCCTCCGCCTCCGCCGGCACCACCGCAGGAGCCCCCGCCGGCCACCGTCCCGTCCGGGTCCGCTTCTGCCCGTCACCCACCGGCACGCCGCACGTCGGCCTGATCCGCACGGCGCTGTTCAACTGGGCGCACGCCCGGCACGTCGGCGGCACCTTCGTGTTCCGCATCGAGGACACCGACGTCGCCCGCGACTCCGAGGAGTCCTACGACGCGCTGCTGGACGCGCTGCGCTGGCTCGGCCTGGACTGGGACGAGGGCCCCGAGGTCGGCGGCCCGTACGGGCCGTACCGGCAGAGCCAGCGGCGGGAGATCTACGCCGACGTGGCCAGGCGGCTGCTCGAGGCCGGCGAACTGTACGAGTCGTTCTCATCCGCCGAGGAGATCGAGGCCCGCCGCCGTGCGGCCGGGCAGGACCCGAAGCTCGGCTACGACAACGGCGACCGCGACCTCACCGAGGAGCAGAAGGCGGCGTTCCGTGCCGAGGGCCGCAAGCCCGTCCTGCGGCTGCGCATGCCGGACACCGACATCACCTTCACCGATCTGATCCGCGGCGAGATCACCTTCCGCGCCGGCAGCGTGCCCGACCCGGTGCTGGTGCGGGCCACCGGGGACCCGCTCTACACCCTGGTCAACCCGGTGGACGACGCGCTGATGCGGATCACCCACGTGCTGCGCGGCGAGGACCTGCTGCCGTCCACGCCGCGGCAGATCGCGCTGTACGCGGCACTGCGCCGGATCGGTGTGACTGATTTCACCCCCGAGTTCGGGCACCTGCCCTACGTGACCGGCGAGGGTAACAGGAAGCTCTCCAAACGCGATCCACAGTCGAACCTGTTCAACTACCGCGACCGTGGATTCATCCGGGAGGGCCTGCTCAACTACCTCGCACTGCTCGGCTGGGCAATTGCCGAAGACCGTGACGTGTTCTCGGTGGACGAGATGGTCGCCGCCTTCGACATCTCCCGGGTCAGCGCCAACCCGGCACGCTTCGACCTGAAGAAGGCCGAGGCGATCAATGCGGCACACGTGCGGGCGCTGGCGCCGGAGGATTTCGTCGCCCGGTCCGTGCCCTATCTGGTGCGTGCCGGCGTTCTGCCCGATCCGCCTTCGGACGAACAGGTGCGCGTGCTGCGCGCTATGGCCCCGATGGTCCAGGAGCGGGTCGTGGTGCTCTCCGAGGTGGCCGGAATGGTCGGCTTTCTGTTCGCCGACGAGGACTCCTTTGGCCCCGAACCGGAGTCCGCCGCCAAGGCGCTCAGTGCCGACGCGGAGCCGGTGTTGCGCTCCGCCATCGCGGCGCTGGAGGTTCTCGACGACTGGACGGCGGCCACGATCGAGCAGGCGCTCAAGGGCGCACTCGTGGAGGAGATGGGACTCAAACCGCGAAAGGCTTTCGCGCCGGTTCGGGTGGCCGTTACCGGTCGCACCGTGTCGCCGCCGCTCTACGAATCCATGGAGTTGCTGGGCCGCGAGCGCTCGATCGGTCGCATGTGTCGCGCGGTCAAGTGCCACTCAGAGTAGGCACGATTGAGATGATGGTGTGACGTCTCCGTCACCTGGGCTACTTGAACGTGTCAGAGCAGCAAGGATTCACCTTCTCAGCCGAATCGGACGGCCCGGTTATCCACCTAGCCTCGCGGGGTGACTTCAGCACTTCTGAGTATTGCCGCCGAGAAGACCGAGGAAATTCGCGCGGTCTGCCTGGACGTCGATGACACCCTTGTTGACTACGCCCGCTCGGCCAGATCGGCATTGGCCGAGTTGCTAGGGCACGACGACGCCTGGCCGATCTGGCAAAGGATCACCGACGAGCACCTCTCCCGGGTGATCGCGGGTGAGGTCGACTACCACCGGATGCGCAACGAGAGAACCCGGGCGTTCTTCGCGAACCTCGGAGAGGACCTCGACGACGTTCAGGTGGCCGCGCTGGAACAGCGCCGCCAGATGGCCATGGAGCGCGGCTGGCGGCTGTTCCCCGACGCGCTGCCGCTGCTGCACTGGCTCCGGTCGGCCAACCTCAGGGTGGCCGCCGTGACCAACGCCTCAGGGCCGCACCAGCGCGCCAAACTGGCCGGACTGGGCGTGCTGGACTTCTTCGACCACGTGGTCATCGCGGGTGAACTGGGCGCGGCCAAGCCCGACCCTGTGATCTTCCACACGGCATGCGTGGCGATGGGGGTCTCGCCGGCGCAGACACTTCACGTGGGCGACCGGCTCGACCAGGACGCGGTCGGCGCCCGCGACGCGGGGATGCACGGCGTGTGGCTGAACCGGGACCCCGGTGCGCAGCCCGCCGCGCCCGAGGGGGTCTGGGTGGTCAACACCCTTGCCGAGCTTCCTGAGCTGCTCGTCAGCGCGGTGCCCAGCCCCCGGCGCTGAGCAGCGCGACCAGGCGTCCGGCCAACCGGTCGGCGGGCCCCGGTGGGGCCGATTTCCGTCCCGCGGGTGGCTTGGTCTACTATTCATCACCGGCAGGACGGACGGCGGGCGTTGGCCCGCTGACCGGAAAGCCGGTGGGGTATGGTGTAATTGGCAGCACGACGGATTCTGGTTCCGTTAGTTCAGGTTCGAGTCCTGGTACCCCAGCGGTGCGCAGCCAATTTCAATATGATATGCTGCCGCAGCCAACAAGGCCCCGTCGTCTAGCGGCCTAGGACGCCGCCCTCTCAAGGCGGTAGCGCGGGTTCAAATCCCGTCGGGGCTACACGACCTGGGCGACCCCTGCCCGCGGAGAGCGCGGGCGGGGGTCGTTTCGCGTGTTCTGTGGGGGCGCAGCCCCCACACCCCGCCCGGGGGCAAGCCCCCGGACCCCCACCGTGGTTTGCGTTGATCGGTCGGTGCGGCTGCTCAGCGGCAGACGTCGGCACGGCTTGTCAGACCCGACCGCGCGGCGGGAGCCCCGGAGCGATGAGGTCAGGACGACCGGAGTGCGCGCACCTGGTCGTCCAGTTCGCGGACGGCAGGGAGATCCGGCCAGGATCGCCGGAGAAGGGCGTGTACCCGCCGGATGCTGGGGGTCAGGTAGGCGGAGCCGGTCCCGGTGGCGATGTCCAGGACGTCGGCGACGATCGCGCACGCTCGATCCGGATCGCCGGCCTGGACGTGGGCCTGTGCCAGTTCACAGCGGAATCCGGCCGCCCACTCCGCCCCGCGGCTTCCCGGCGGTAGCGCGCCCAGACCGGCCTCGAGTTCGGCGATTGATCGGTCGTTGCGCTTCGGGTCGGCCGCACCGATGAACCGGTAGACGGCTCCCTGCTGCGACTGAAAGAACGCGCCGTCGTACCAGTACGCCCACGACGGCATTCCGTCCGGCCGCTCCACCGCGCGCAGGGCAAGCTCGGTCGCCTCGTCCAGCGTGCGGGCCGCCGCTTCGGCGTCGCCCACCATCGCGTGACCGCGTGCCTCCTGATGTGCGGAGTAGGCCTGCTGTCCCAGCGCCGACCGGCGGTCTCGCTTGCCCGCATGGGACAGACCGATCATCGGGCCAGGCTGCTCGAGGTAGTACGCCATGCTGCCCTTGAACGACAGAGCACCGGCCACCAGATCCGCATCGTCGGCTTCCAGACCCCATTCCGTGGTCCGGTCGAACCAGATTCGTGCGGCGTCGAACTGCCGGGTGCTGAGCAGCAACCACCCGTAGAACAGCGCGAGGTCAGCCGCCACCCGGCACAGGCGGGGTCGGACCGCCGATCGGGCGTCGATGACGAACCGCTCGACCAGCGTCAGGTGTTGCCGCACCGGAGCCAGCACGGCTGCCGAGCCGACGGAATCCTCCAAACGGCGCGTCGCCATGAGGACCGCCGCCAGCGCGTCGATGCCGGGCAAGCCGATCCGCCCCGGCTGCGCCGCCGCCAACGCGAGCCGTTCCGCGTCATCAGGGGTGAGCACCCCGGCGGGGTCCGGACGGGTGGCCGAGGCGGGGTGCCCTTCGCGGGAAAGCCGAGTTCGGCTTCGGTGGCGATGTGGTGCGGGCTGGGGCGGCGGGCTGGTGGGGTGGCGAAGGTGCGGGCGCCTGCCGACCGGCGGATTCAGCGGGCTGAACGGGGGTTTGCGAGCCGCGGGAACCACCATTCAGCCCGCTGAACGCGTGGACGCTGGCCCAGTGGCCGGGGAGGGTTACAGGCGGCTCTGCAGGGCTTCGGCGGCGGCGAGCAGGTCGGCGGCCCACCGGGCGCCGGGGCGGCGGCCCATCCGGTCGATCGGCCCCGAGACGGACACCGCGGCGACCACCTGGCCGTTGCCGTCCCGCACCGGCGCGGAAACGCTTGCCACGCCGGCCTCACGCTCGGCCACGCTCTGCGCCCAGCCGCGGCGGCGCACCTCGATCAGCGTGCGCTCGCCGTAGACGGCCTCCGCCAGCACCGCCCGCTGCGTCGCGGGATCAGCCCACGCGGCCAGCACCTTGGCGCCGGAGCCGGCGGTCATCGGCAGCCGGGCGCCCACCGGAACGGTGTCCCGCAGGCCGCTCGGCGGCTCGGCGGCGGCCACGCACACCCGCTGGATGCCGTCGCGCCGGTAGAGCTGCACGCTCTCGCCGGTGATGTCACGCAGCCGCGGCAGCACGGTGACCGCCGCGTCCAGCAGCGGATCGGTGGCCCGGCCGGCGAGTTCGGAGAGGGCCGCCCCCGGCCGCCAGCGACCGTCCGAACCCCGCCGCAGCAGCCGGTGCACCTCCAGGCCCACCGCGAGGCGGTGCGCGGTGGCCCGAGGCAACCCGGTTCGATTGCACAACTCGGCGAGCCCGCACGGTTCCTTCGCCACGGCGTGCAGCACAGCCACCGCCTTGTCCAACACGCCGATCCCGCTAGACTGTCCCACGAGGCGATACTAACTTCCCGTCATTTGGGAAGTCCAGTTTTCCTTCGGCGGCAACCCCAACGCTGACGAGAAATCACGAGAGGACTTCATCGATGGGCCGCACGCTCGCGGAGAAGGTGTGGGACGCGCACGTGGTGCGCCGCGGCAACGGTGCCGAGCCCGACCTGCTCTACATCGACCTCCATCTGCTGCACGAAGTGACCAGCCCGCAGGCCTTCGACGGGCTGCGGCTGGCCGGCCGCGCGGTCCGGCGCCCGGATCTGACGCTGGCCACCGAGGACCACAACGTGCCCACCGAGGGCATCGGAGGGCCGATCGCCGACCCGGTGTCCCGGACCCAGGTGGAGACGCTCCGGCGCAACTGCGAGGAGTTCGGCATCCGCCTCCACCCGATGGGCGACATCGAGCAGGGCATCGTGCACGTGGTCGGACCGCAGCTCGGGCTGACCCAACCGGGCATGACGGTGGTCTGCGGCGACTCGCACACCTCCACGCACGGCGCCTTCGGCGCGCTGGCCTTCGGCATCGGCACGTCCGAGGTGGAGCACGTGCTCGCCACCCAGACGCTACCGCTGCGGCCATTCCGGACCATGGCGGTCACTGTGGACGGTGCGCTGCGCCCCGGGGTGACCGCCAAGGACGTCATCCTCGCCGTCATCGCGCAGATCGGCACCGGCGGCGGCCAGGGCCACGTCATCGAGTACCGCGGGCCGGCGATCGAGGCGCTGTCCATGGAAGCCCGGATGACCATCTGCAACATGTCCATCGAGGCGGGCGCGCGGGCCGGGATGATCGCGCCGGACGAGACCACCTTCGCCTACCTCAAGGACCGGCCGCACGCGCCGAAGGGCGCCGAGTGGGACGCCGCGGTCGAGCACTGGCGGTCGCTGCGCACCGACGCCGACGCCACGTTCGACAGGGAGGTGCGCCTGGACGCCGACCGGCTGACGCCGTTCGTCACCTGGGGCACCAACCCGGGCCAGGGCCTGCCGCTCGCCGAGCGGGTGCCGGACCCGGAGACCATGCTGGACGAGAGCGACCGGATCGCCGCCGAGAAGGCGCTGGCCTACATGGACCTCAAGCCGGGAACGCGGCTGCGGGACATCACCGTCGACACGGTGTTCCTCGGCTCCTGCACCAACGGCCGGATCGAGGACCTGCGGGCGGCCGCGGCGGTGCTGCGCGGCCGGAAGGTGGCCGACGGCGTGCGCATGCTCGTGGTGCCGGGCTCGATGCGGGTCCGCGAGCAGGCCGAGGCGGAGGGCCTGCACGAGGTCTTCACCGCCGCCGGCGCGCAGTGGCGCTCCGCGGGTTGCTCCATGTGCCTGGGCATGAACCCGGACCAGTTGAAGCCGGGGGAGCGCAGCGCCTCCACGTCGAACCGCAACTTCGAGGGCCGGCAGGGCAAGGGTGGGCGCACCCACCTGGTCTCCCCGCTGGTGGCCGCGGCCACCGCGGTGCGTGGCCGGCTGTCCTCGCCCGAGGACCTGGACTGAGTAGCCGAGCGGGAGGGAAGAAGCGAGTCATGGAGCCGTTCACCACGCACACCGGGGTCGGAGTGCCGCTGCGCCGGTCCAACGTAGACACGGACCAGATCATCCCGGCGGTGTACCTGAAGCGGGTCACCCGCACCGGGTTCGCCGACGGGCTGTTCTCCGCCTGGCGCGGCGACGAGCAGTTCGTGCTCAACCAGGACGCCTTCCGGCACGGCAGCGTGCTGGTCGCCGGGCCGGACTTCGGCACCGGCTCGTCCCGGGAGCACGCCGTCTGGGCACTGATGGACTACGGGTTCCGGGTGGTCATCTCCTCGCGGTTCGCCGACATCTTCCGGGGCAACGCCGGCAAGGGCGGCCTGCTCGCGGCCGAGTGCGAGCAGGCGGACGTGGAGCAGCTGTGGAAGCTGCTGGAGAGCGAGCCGGGCACCCAGGTGACCGTCGACCTGACGGACAAGACCGTGCGGGCGAAGGATTTCGTTGCTCCGTTCACGATCGACGACTACACGCGCTGGCGGCTGCTGGAGGGACTGGACGACATCGGCCTGACTCTCCGGTACGTCGAGGACATCGACGCGTTCGAGCACGATCGTCCAGTGTGGCTACCAAAAACCCTACCCGCCGCGGGCTGACTGGCGGGGCCGCCGGATCCGCCGCACAGACCGGAAACCGGCGAGCCGAAAGGCGATCCGGCGGCCCCAAAGACCTCCCGAACTCCGGCCCTCGGCGGCTGGCAAGCGCTCATCCGTCCCTCTGAAGAGCGGAACATCCCACACCGCAACAAAAAATCGGGCGTGGCACGTGGAATTTGCGGTGCGGTGGGCTTACCGTGATCCTAGAGTCGGCCCAACCGTAGGGTCGTGACCGTCCTGGGAGGGACTGAAGTGAACAAGAGTCAGCTCATCGACGCGCTTGCGGAGCGCATCGGCGACAAGAAGGCCGCGGGTGCCGCGGTCGACGGTCTCGTCGACGTCATCGTGCGCAGCGTGCAGAAGGGCGAGAAGGTCAACATCACGGGCTTCGGCGTCTTCGAAAAGCGCGCCAGGGCCGCGCGGACCGCGCGCAACCCGCGCACCGGTGAGGCCGTGAAGGTCAAGAAGACCAACGTGCCTGCCTTCCGCGCCGGCTCCACGTTCAAGGACGTCGTCAGTGGAGCCAAGAAGCTGCCGAAGGCGACCGCCGCCAAGGCGGGCAGCCGGTCGACCGCCGCGCGGAGCACGTCGACCCGGGCCACCGCCACCGCGACCACCACGCGCAAGGCCACGACGCGTGCGACCACGGCCAAGGCGAGCACGGCGAAGGCCGGCGCCACGAAGGCGGCGCCGAAGCCGACCGCGCGCAAGGCCAGCACGTCGGCGCGGGCGTCGGCGGCCGCCAAGAAGCCTGCCACCAAGGCGACTTCGGCCAAGGGCGCGGCCAAGAGCACAGCGAAGAGCGCGCGTCCGGCGGCCAAGAAGGCGACCAGCACCGCTCCGAAGAGGTCCAGCCGCGGAAAGAAGTGAACCCTATCGGCTGAATTCCGGATGACGGCCGGGGCTAGCCGTGACGTCCCGGCCCTACCACCACATCACCGCCGTCTGGCCGCCAGCTCGCAAGCCCCGGCGACGCGATCGCGGGCGTGCGTGGATTGGTCTCCCGCGCACGGAGGCGGGCGAAGCCGCGGACAAAGTCGGCGAAAGACACAGCTCGGGTCCACGGCGCCGGATATACCGCCCGCAGCGGGGTTCCGTCGGGCCGTTCCCGTGGAAGGGTCCCGTTGGGCGGTTACGCTGGTTCGGCCGCGCTGTGCGGCACTCAGGCGCCGTATGCGGTACGTGGCGCGGTGCTCGGGAGCCGGGCTCATCCGCTCGGGTTCGCCCGCCGCACCGGTACCGAGGATTCCGCGAGCGCCGTCGGAATGTAGTGCGCGGCGACCAGCCGGGGCCGGGCAGTGGGGCGGGTGCCCCCGCTACCGGGATTTCCGTCCGGTTGCTTCGGTTGCACGAACGAAAGCACCCACAGGCTGCCCTTCCTGCTGTGCACCTCGCCGAGCGCGAGTCCGTCGTGCTCGGCGATTCCGGCGACCAGGGCGGGAATCACCCCGCCCTGGCTGGAGACGACCGGCGTGCCACCGGTCGCTGCGATCTCCAGCAGCCTGGCTTCGCTCGCCGCCGGATCCTGCAGGTAGCCCTTCTCGCCGAGCAGGGGCTCCTGCCGGATCGGCGTTCCGAGGTCCTCGGCCAGCCCCCGCACCGTCTGCGCGCACCGGAGCGGGGGCGCCGAGTACACCCGGTCCACGCCGAACAGCGGAAGCAGTTCGCGGAGCGCCTCCGCCTGCGCCTTGCCCGCCGGGGTCAGCGGCCGCAGGTCGTCCTCGCCCGGCCACTCGTCCCGGCTCCCCGCCTCGGCGTGCCGGATCAGCAGCACCGACGTGAGCGGATACGGCAGCGCGCGGAAAGCGGCCAACACCTCGCGGTCGCCCGGGTAACTCAGCAGCGCTTCCGCCTCGCCGAGCGGCAGCCAGCGCAACTCGTCCACTTCGGCGTTCGCCCGGAAGGCGCCGTCGACCGCACGGGCGGCGAAGTAGTCGACCACCTTGGGCGAGACCCTGCCGGCCCGCCGAGGCGGCAGATCACGCTTCCGGGTCACCGAATAGCGGATCCGGCGTAGAAACGGTCCCAGCACGGCGCGATACCCGGTTTCCTCGGCGATCTCCCGGACCGCCGCCACCGGTTCGGTCTCGCCGGGGTCGAGCTTTCCCTTCGGTAGCGACCAGTCGTCGTAACGGGGGCGGTGCACCAGGGCCACCTCGATCCCGATGTCCCGGTTCCCGGCCGCCGGCCCGCGCGCGCCGTCACCCGGCCGCCACAGCACCGCTCCCGCCGCCCGCACCGCGTCGCCCGTCGCGTCAGGCCCGCCGTCGTCGGCCCTACCCACTGGTCGCCCTCTCCCTCGTGTCCGCGGCCGTCTGTGCGCTCGTCCGGTGTCCTACGTTCGCCCGCCTGGTCCCGGGGCTTCGCCCTCCCTCCTCATCGCGGGCCAGTTCCGCACCATGCCGTCAGGTCGCCCCGTGCGCGCGGAGCAACTCCACCTGGTGGTCCCGGACCTCCGAGCCGTTCGCCGGGGACGGCACCCACTCGCCGTCCGGGCCGAGCACCCAGCACCGCGTCGACGGGTCCAGCGCCGAGTCCAGGACCGCGTCCAACTGGCCGACCAGCTTGGGGTCCGCGACCCGCACCAGCACCTCCACCCGCCGGTCCAGGTTGCGGTGCATGATGTCCGCGCTGCCGATCCAGTGCTCGTCCGAGCCGACGAAGTGGAAGATCCGGGAGTGCTCCAGGAAGCGTCCCAGGATTGAGCGCACCCGGATGTTGTCGGAGAGGCCCGGCACACCCGGCTTGAGCGCGCAGATGCCGCGCACCACCACATCCACCGGGACACCGGCCTGGGACGCCCGGTACAGCGCGTCGATGACCTGCTCGTCGACCAGGGAGTTCAGCTTCAGCCGCACCCCCGCCACCTGACCGCGCCGGGCGTGTTCCACCTCCCGCTCGATGCGCTCGATCAGCCCGCCGCGCACCCCGTGCGGGGCCACCATCAGGGTCCGGTAGGTCTGCTGCCTGGCGTAGCCGGTGAGCACGTTGAACAGGTCGGTGAGGTCGGCGCCGATGGTCGGCTCGGCGGTCAGCAGGCCGATGTCCTCGTACAGCCGGGCGGTCTTCGGGTTGTAGTTGCCGGTGCCGATGTGGCAGTAGCGGCGGATCGTGGAGCCCTCCTGCCGGACCACCAGCGCGGTCTTGCAGTGGGTCTTCAGCCCGACGAGCCCGTAGACCACGTGCACGCCGGCCTTCTCCAGCGCGCGGGCCCACTTGATGTTGGCCTGCTCGTCGAACCGGGCCTTGATCTCCACCAGCGCGACCACCTGCTTGCCCGCCTCGGCCGCGTCGATCAGCGCGTCCACGATCGGCGAGTCACCGGAGGTGCGGTACAGCGTCTGCTTGATGGCCAGCACCTTCGGATCGGAGGCCGCCTGCTCGATGAACCGCTGCACGCTCGTGGAGAACGAGTCGTACGGGTGGTGCACCAGCACGTCCCCCTCGCGCAGCGTGGCGAACACGCTCTTCGGCGTCTCCCGCTCGCCGAACGCGGGCGGGGTGGCCGGCACGAACGGCGGGTCCTTGAGCTCCTTGCGGTCCAGCCCGTAGAGCTGCCACAGGCAGGACAGGTCGATCAGCCCGGGCACCACGACGACCTCGTCCGGGTCGACCTCCAGCTCGCGCAGCAGCAGGTCGAGCATGTGGTCGCTCATCGTCTCGGCCACTTCCAGCCGGACCGGCGGGCCGAAGCGGCGGCGGGCCAGTTCCCGTTCCAGGGCCTGCAGCAGGTCCTCGTCGCGGTCCTCCTCGACTTCCAGGTCGGCGTTGCGGGTGACCCGGAAGGTGTGGCACTCGGACACGTCCATCCCGGAGAACAGTTCGCCGAGGTGCGCGGCGATCAGCTCCTCCAGCGGCAGGAACGTGGTGCCGCCCCGGTCCGCGTCCACCCGGACCAGCCTGGGCACGTTGTCCGGCACCTTGACGCGGGCGAAGTGCTCGGTGCCGCTCTCCGGATCGCGCACCGTGACCGCGAGGTTGAGCGACAGCCCGGAGATGTACGGGAACGGGTGCGCCGGGTCCACCGCGAGCGGGGTCAGCACCGGGAAGATCTGCTCACGGAAGTACGCGGACAGCCGCTGCTGGTCGAACGTGGTGAGGTCGGCCCAGGTGACGAACCGGATGTCCTGCTTCTCCAGCAGCGGCCGCAGGTCGTCCAGGAACGCCCTGGCGTGCTGCTGGACCAGTTCCTGGGTGCGCTTGGAGATCGCGGCGAGCTGCTCGCGCGGGGTCAGCCCGTCGGCGCTGCGGACCGAGAGACCGGTCTCGTGCCGGCGCTTCAGCCCGGCCACCCGGACCATGTAGAACTCGTCCAGGTTCGACGCGAAGATCGCGAGGAACTTCGCCCGCTCCAGCAGCGGCGCCGAGGTGTCCTCGGCCAGCGCGAGCACCCGGGCGTTGAAGTCCAGCCAGGACAGCTCCCGGTTGAAGTACCGGTCCTCGGGCAGGTCGGTGACCACGGTGGCCGGAGTGACCGCCGGCGGAGCGGAGGGCACCGAGCGCAGCGCGACCGGGGACAACGGGGTCGCCTCGGCCGCCTCCTCGGCCGTGCCTTCCGCCGGCCGCCGCGTGGTGCCGGCGGTGCCGGCCACGGCGGCGCCGTCGGCGGCGGCGCTCGTTCCCGCCGCGGTCGTCTCGGTCGGGACGGCCGGCGCGGGCGGGTCCTCGGACTCCGCCGAGGCACCCCCGTCCGCCACGGGTCGCGTGGCACGGTCCGTGGCCGGCGCGGAGGTGGTCCCCGAGCCGGCGCGGGTCCGGCTGCGGCGGGTGGTCGGGCGGGCACTGCGACGCTGCGTGGCGCGCGCCCGCCGGGCCGTACGGTCCGGTGTCGCGCGGGCGGGAGAGTCCTCGGAGCCGGTGCCCGCCGAGGGTGGGTCTTCCCTGTCGTCTGTGCTCACGCGGGTATTGTCCCTCACTCGGCCAGGGGGTCTGCCAACCCGAGATCCTGCCCGAGTAACCGCCCCGGGAAACCTTCGCGGTAAGCCTGGCGGTCACACCGGGTGAACGACGGCGACGACCACCCGGCCCCGTCGGAGCACCGTCACCCGCTGTCCCGGTCGCAACGCCCGCCAGCCGCCCTCCGCCACCGCGGCCGCGCCCGCGTCGAACAGCACCCCGCCGTCGGAGAGCAGGGTCACCGAACCGTCGGCGTGCATGGTGTGCACGGTCGCCTGCTCGGCGGCGCCGGTCCGCCGCGGACGACCCGGTTCCCGCACCGGAGGATCCGCGGGGTCGTCGGGGGCACCGGAGCGATCCACGGCCCGCACTCTACGCCGCGCGGTCACCCCGGCACGGCGGTCACGGCGCGGGCCGGGACGCGCCGCACGCGGCGCCCAGCAGCGCGGTGCTGCGCGGGCCCAGGCCGAGTTCGGCGGCGACGGCCAGGTCCTCGGCGGTGTCCACGTCACAGCGCAGCGACGGCCATGCGCCGTCCAGCATGACCGCCCCGGATGCGGCGTGCGCCGCGGCCGAGCCCGGCCCGAACGACGGGCGCAGCGGCTCGCCCCGGGCGGCGAGCAGGAGCGTGGTGCCGGTGCCGTGGCGGTCCGGGCAGAACGCCCTCCGGCCGGCCGCGGCGTCCACCGCCGCGTCCAACTCCGCCGGCCGCAACGCCGGCAGGTCGGCCTGCAGCGCGCCGACCGTTCCGGCCCGGCCGTCGCCGCGCTGCCCGAGCACCTCGGCGCCGTGCCGCAAGGCGGCGTTCAGGCCGGCCGCCGGCGTGTCCGGGATCACGTCCACGCCCTCGGCCCGCAACGTGGCGGCGAGTTCCGGGTCGGAGGTGACCACCAGCACCCGGCGCACCCTGCTCGCCGACCGCGCCGCGGCCACCGTGTCCAGCGCGAGCCCGGTCACCAGCGCGGCGTGCGCGACCGGATCGCCGGCGCCGCCGTCCGCGGCGCCGACCAGCCGCGACTTGGCCCGCCGCAACGGCTTGACCGGGACGACCAGGTCGACCCCGCCGCCGGCGGGGCCGCGCCGCCGGACACCCGTGCCGTCACCCATGGGGATTCCCACCCCGCCATCTTGCCCCGAAGCCCGCCGGCCGGGCCGGTCGCCGACCCGCCGGGCCGGCCCCGGCTCTGGACCTCGCCCGGTCGGAAAGGGAAACTACGCCGACTGGCGGGTCCATCGCGGTCAACACGGAAAGGGGCGAACGTGGCCAAGGAGAAGGGCGGTCTCTGGGTCGGGGTGGCCGCGGCGGTCTTCTACCCGGTGACCAACCTGCTCGCGCGCCGGGTGCTGATCGGCGCGGAGCGTATCCCGGAGACCGGTCCGGCGTTGCTGGTGATGAACCACGTCTCGCACATCGACCCGCTCTACGACGCGGTGTGCGTGCGGGACCGCGGCCGCATTCCCCGGTTCCTGGCCAAGAACACCCTCTGGGACGTGCCGGTGCTGCGGAAGGTGCTGGTCGCCACCGGGCAGATCCCGGTGTACCGGGGCACGGCGAACGCGCAGCAGAGCCTGCGCGACGCGCACCGGGCGCTGGAGGAGGGCAAGGTGGTGGTCATCTACCCGGAGGGCACCATCACCCGCGACCCGGACGGCTGGCCGATGCAGCCCCGCACCGGGGTGGCCCGGCTCGCGCTGGACCACGACGTGCCGCTGATCCCGGTGGCCCGCTGGGGCACCCGGTCCATCTACGACGGCTACAACAAGAAGTTCCGCCCGGTACCCAGAGGCACCGTCACCCACCGCTTCGGCGACCCCGTTGACCTGTCGGAGTTCCGGGCCAGGCCGGCCAGCAACGCCGTGCTGCGTGAGGTCACCGACCTGCTCATGGGCCGGGTGAAGGACCTGCTCGCGGAGATCCGGCCGGAGCCGGCGCCGGCCGGCTTCTACCAGCCCGTGCGGGCCAGGGCGGCGTCGAACGCGGGGCCGGAGTCGGCGGGCTTGCCCGGCCCGGACGCGGTGGACGGCGGCGGCGAGCGCACCGGGGAGGCCGGGTCCTGAGATGTCCGGCGCGGACGGGGAAACACAGCGGTTCGCGGTGCTCGGCGCCGGTTCGTGGGGCACCACGTTCGCCAAGGTGCTCGCCGACGCCGGACGGGACGTGGTGCTGTGGGCCAGGCGCCCTCAGGTGGCCACGATGATCTCCGAACACCGGGCCAACCCCGACTACCTGCCCGGGGTGCGGCTGCCGGAGAACCTGTCCTGCACCGCCGATCCGGAGCAGGCGCTGAAGGGCGCCGACGTGGTGGTGCTCGCCGTACCCAGCCAGACCCTGCGGGACAACCTGATCGGCTGGCGGGACCTGCTGCCCGCCGGCGGCACGCTGGTGAGCCTGGCCAAGGGCGTGGAGCTGGGCACGCTGAAGCGGATGAGCGAGGTGATCCGCGAGGTCGCCGAGGTGCCGGAGACCCAGGTGGCCGTGGTGTCCGGGCCCAACCTGGCCAAGGAGATCGCCGCCGAGCAGCCCACCGCCACGGTCATCGCCTGCACCGACCACGACCGCGCGGTCGCCCTGCAGACCGCGTGTGTCACCAGTTACTTCCGCCCCTACACCAACACCGACGTGATCGGCTGCGAGCTGGGCGGGGCGTGCAAGAACGTGATCGCGCTGGCCTGCGGGATGGCGGCCGGCCTCGGCTACGGCCACAACACCACGGCGTCGCTGATCACCCGGGGGCTCGCGGAAACCGCGCGGCTGGGCGTCGCGCTGGGCGCCGACCCGCTCACCTTCGCCGGGTTGGCCGGGCTCGGCGACCTGGTGGCGACCTGCAGCTCGCCGCTGTCCCGCAACCGCACCTTCGGCGAGCGGCTGGGTCGGGGCGAGACGCTGGCCCAGGCGCAGGATGCCGCGCACGGTCAGGTCGCCGAGGGCGTGAAGTCCTGCTCGTCGCTGCGCGAACTCGCCCGCCGGCACGGCGTCGATGTGCCGATCACCGACGGCGTGCACCGCGTCTGCCACGAGGGCCTGCGCCCGGAGGACATGGCCGCCGAACTGCTCGGCCGCGCCCAGAAGCACGAATGGTCGTGAGCATGCAGTACCCGCGCGCGGACTCGCGGAGAAGCAGCCATGACCGAGCCCGGCCGGGTCGCATGGCCGCGATCACCGCGCTGCACAGCAGCGCCGTCCGCCGCGCGCGGTGGGGCGACCCCGTGCCCCAGGGGCTGTCCGCCTCTCCGCCGGCTGCGAGGACCCGGCCGCCCTCGACGCCGCGGCCTGACGCCGGCGGGACGGTGACCTGCCCCCGTGGCGTTGCCCACGATCCGGTGCTCACGGGATGGTCGCGCTTGACCGCGGCCCCTCGCGGCTGGTTCGCTCAGGGTGTGTTGCTGCGCGCCATGATCGACCGGCGGGGTCACATCGACCTCCGCCGCGTCGCCAGCGCGCTCTGTCCGTGTCGGTGATGCCCGGACCCGTCTCCTTCCGCGGGCCCGCCGCCGCACGCGATCTCTCCGGTGTCGTTCCTCCGGTGTCGCCAGCGGTGCGGTCCGCGCCCCAGTAGCATCCCGTGAGGACAGATCGAGCGTGTTCGCCGTTCCCCCCAACACCGTTGCCCTGCCCAGCCAGCGCGCCACCAGCCACCCCGCGCTGATCGCCCGGGAGTACGCCGCCGACCGCGACCGGTGGCGACACCTGCTCCGCTACGACCCGCGCGAGCGCTGGTCCGCGCTCATCGACCGCACCGAGGACCACGAGGTGTGGCTGCTGTCCTGGCTGCCTGGCCAGCACACCGACCTGCACGACCACGGCGGCGCGGCCGGCGCGCTCACCGTGGTCTCCGGCACGCTCACCGAGCGGGTGGCCAGGGTGGAACCGGACGGCCGCCCGGCTCTGGTGCTGCACCAGGTGGCCATCGGCCAGTCCCGGGTGTTCGGCCCGAACCACGTGCACCGGGTGAGCAACGACGGCGCCGATCCGGCGGTCAGCGTGCACGTCTACCGGCCGGCCCGGCACACCATGACGCCCTACCGCTTCGACCCCGCCCGCGGTCCGGTCCCGCAGCGCGGAACGGGAGGTGCGCGGGATCAGTGAGCGCCCTCGACAACGATGCCACGCTGCGCGGCGGCCTTGGCGAGCCGATCGTCGAACGTGGCGATGCTCGCGCGGGACTCCTCGGCGGCCAGCAGGACGCAGCAGTCGGGCATCTTCAGATTGGTGGTCGCCCGCAGCGCGGCCAGGCGCGGCGCCGACCGCACACCCATCTCGACCGCTGACACGCCAAGCCGGTGCAGGATCGACACGACCTCATCCGAGCGGCCCGCACGGTGCGGGCCGACAAGCACTTCCGCGAGAGTCACGATGCTCGCGCCGAAGGATTCTCGGACGGCGGCCCGCAACAGGGTCGTAGCCTGCTCATGATGGGCGTCCATGGCGTCGAAGTGGGCGATCAACACACTGGCGTCCAGTACGATCACGCCGGCCAGTCCTCGCGGAGCCGTTCCAGATAGTCCTTGCCGTACACGCCGGTCAGCATGCCGCTGGTTTCGTCGATCGCCGAACGCCGCTCGTCGATGGCACGCTGGCGTTCCTCGCGCAGTGCGCGGTGTCCCTCTTCGATGAGGCGGAGCAGCAGCCGGCTCCGGGAATGGCGTTCCGCCGGCCAGCACTCGGCGGCCTCGTCGAGTGCGCGGGCCACCTCGTCGGTTTCGGTGACCATGTGTCGCGGTCGAGATGTAGGCACATGACGAGTGTAGCACTTTTTGTTGAGTGCAACACTTGGTGGTGGGCGTGCCGGTCACCCCGCGCCGTTCGACGGCCGGGGAAGGTACCCAGCCGACAATCTTGGGGCCGGCTCACGGTGACCAATCCCGGCTGACCGCGCGGCGGGCAGAGGGCGCCAAGGGTGGATCCGATTGCCGTGTACTACCCGTACATCCACGTCCGCGACGACACCTGGCTGAAGTATGCGGCGCTGTACTGGCCGAGGCTCGGCAGATTGCGTCCACCCGGTTACCCCGTCAGCGACTCGCTCGTCGCGCGGGCTGGGCGCGCGCCACGCCCACGGACCGGCCGAATTCGGGCGACGCTCGTGCAGCGCCTACGCCGTTCCCTGCGGGGTCGCTGAGACGAGTCCTGCGGCAGCCGGTGCGCACCTGGCCCGGGCGGCGGGCACTGGTCGGCCCGGGACCGGCCGGACGTGGTCAACCCAAGGCCGGTCGGCCCCGGACATGGTCGGGCACCGGCGTGCCGGCGGGCAGCAGCCGGCACGGCTCGGGCTCGCCCCAGGACCGGCGCAGCGGGAGCACGCCCGCCCAGGCCGTGCCGGCGGCCACGTCCGCCTCGTCGTCGGCGGGCGGACCGGTGCGGATCTTCACCGACGCCTCGGTGAGGTCCAGCGCGAGCACGGCGGTCGCCGCGAGTTCCCTGCGGTCCGGCCGCCGCGCGTGGCCCCACGACCCGGGGGCCAGGTGCTCGGTCAGCACCCGCAGGCCGTGTCGCTTGCCCGCCTCGTCGGTGACCGCGCGGGCTCGGCCGTGCACCACGGCGGAGCGGTAGTTGACCGAGTGGTGGAACACCGAGCGGGCGTAGACGACGCCGTCCAGCATGGTGACCGTGACGCACACGTCCGCGCCCCGCTCGGCCAGGCGCAGGCTTCGTGCGCCGGTCGATCCGTGCAGGTACAGGACGTCGCCGTCGCGGCCGAACCCGGTGGGCAGCACGACCGGGCTGCCGTCCACCACGATCCCGAGGTGGCAGACGAGTGCCGCGTCCAGCAGCGCGTCCAGCGCCGCGCGGTCGGTGGCGGCCCGCTTCCGATTGCGGTTGATGGTGCTGCGCGGCGTGGGCGAGAGTGGAACTCGGCTCATGCCACCAGGCTGTCGCGGGCGAGTGGCCTTCTGAAACTGCCATTCCAGGCCGAAATCAACATGCCACTTTGCAGGGGAGTCGGGCCAGGCGGCCAGGTTCGCCGGTGAGTGGCATTCTGGAGCCGGACGTTGTCGAGGCTCCGGGAGGGCCAATTGACGGTGACGGCGACGGACACCACGCCACCGGAACTGCCGATCACCCTGGACCGGTCGGCCACCGAACCGCTGGCCGTGCAACTCGCCGACGCGTTGCGCGCGGCCGCGGCGGCCGGCCAGTTGCGCAGCGGTGACCGGCTGCCGTCCACGCGCACGCTCGCCGAACGGCTGAAGGTCAGCAGGACGGTGACCGCGGCCGCGTACGAGCAACTGCACGCGGAGGGGTGGATCGCCGGGCGGCACGGCTCCGGCACCTACGTCACCACGGCGCCGCCTGGTGCGCTGCGGCCGAGGCAGCAGCCGCCGCCGGCACGGCAGGCCACCAGCGAGTTCGTCGACCTCGCGCCGGGTGCGCCGTGGGCGGGCGGGCTGGATCGCGCGGCCTGGCGCCGGGCGTGGCGGGCCGCCGCGGACGCGGCCCCGCTGCACCGCCCCGAGCGGGCCGGTCTCCCGGAGTACCGCGCGGTGGTCGCCGACCACCTGCTGCGGCACCGGGGCTTGAGCGTGAACGGCGGCCTGAGCGAGGACGTGGTGCTGGCCACCGGCGGTACCACGGCCGCGGTCACCGAACTGGCCGCCGCGATGCTGCGGCCGGGTGACGCGGTGGCCGTCGAGGAGCCCGGGTACCAGCGCGCCGTCGGGGCGTTCCGGGCCGCCGGGATGCGGGTACTGCCGGCCCCGGTCGACCCGGAGGGGCTCGACGTCGGCGTGGTCCCGGCCGGCGTGCGCGCGGTGTACTGCTCACCGGCGCACCAGTACCCGCTCGGCGGGCGGATGGCCGCCGCCCGGCGGGTCGCGCTGGTCGAGCGGGCCAGGGCCGAGGGCTGGCTGGTGATCGAGGACGACTACGACGGCGAGTTGCGCTATGACGTCGCACCGCTGCCCCTGCTCGCCGCGCTCGCCCCGGACGTGGTCGTCCACCTGGGCACCACCAGCAAGATCCTCACTCCGACGCTGGGCGCGGGCTGGATGGTGGCCCCGCCCGCGGTGACCGCCGAGGTGCTGGCCTACCGCGATCAGACCGGCACCGGCCCGGCCGCCGCCGGCCAGCGGGTCCTGGTCGAGCTGGCCCGGCACGGCGACCTCGGCCGGCACCTGCGCCGGCTTCGGCGGGAGTTCGCCGAGCGGCGGCGGCTCCTCGTCGATGCCCTGGCCGACGCGGAGTTGCCGGTGCTGGGCGACGACGCCGGCGCGCACCTGGTCGTGCCGCTGCCCTCGGCCCGGGCCGAGCGGGACGCGCTCGCCGAGGCCGAGCGGCGGGGCCTGCGGCTGGACGGGCTCGCCCGGCACCACGCCGGCCGGCCGCGCTGGCACGGCGTGCTGCTCGGCTACGCCGCCTGTTCCCGGGACCAGCTCGTCGCCGCACTGCCGGGCCTCGTCGGGCTGCTCACCGCCTGCTCGGCGGCTCCCGTGTCCGCCGACGTGACCGCCGCGCAGGCACACGTCCCGACCACGGCCGACACGAATCCGGGCTCGTGAGAGTGAATGGGGACAGCCCAGCGGTACCGCCGTCCCGGTATGGTCGCGCGCATGACGCAGCGGGATAGCGGGGATCCTCGTCCGGGTGACACGGCGGGTAACGCGACGGGTGACGAGGTTCGACCGGCGGTAGCCGGTGGTGGCCGGGTCCGGGTCGCGGTCGTCTTCGGTGGCCGCAGCACCGAGCACGGGGTCTCCTGCGTCTCGGCCCGCAGCGTGCTGTCCCACCTGGACCGGGAGCGGTTCGAGGTGGTGCCGATCGGCATCACCCCCGAGGGTGCCTGGGTGCTCGGCACCGACGACCCGAAGGCGCTGGAGATCCAGGACCGCCGGCTGCCCGCCGTGGGTGACGGCATGGCGCTCGCCCTGCCCGCCGACCCGACCCGGGGCGGCGTGGTGATGCTGGAACGCGGCCGCGAGGGCCAGGTGCTCTCCGGCGTCGACGTGGTCTTCCCGGTGCTGCACGGCGCCTACGGCGAGGACGGCACCATCCAGGGCCTGCTGGAACTGGCCGGCATCCCGTACGTCGGCGCCGGCGTGCTGTCCAGCGCGGTGGCCATGGACAAGGAGTACGCCAAGAAGCTGTGCGCCGCCGAGGGCCTACCGGTCGGCGAGTACGTGGTGCTGCGCCGCGGCCAGGACACGGTCGATCCGGCGGACCTGGAGCGGCTGGGCCTGCCGGTGTTCGTCAAGCCGGCGCGGGCCGGGTCCTCGGTGGGCATCACCCGGGTCACCGACCCCGCCCAACTGCCCGACGCGATCGCGCTCGCCCGGCGGACCGACCCCAAGGTGCTCGTCGAGGCCGAGGTGCCGGGCCGCGAGGTGGAGTGCGGCGTGCTGGAGTTCCCGGACGGGCGGGTGGAGGCGTCGCTGCCCGCGGAGATCCGCATCGTCGGCGAGGGCGCCGGCTGGTACGACTTCGACGCCAAGTACCTCGACGACATCTGCGAGTTCGACATCCCGGCGAAGCTGGACGACGAGGTGATCGACCGGCTGCGCGCGATGGCGGTGGACGCCTTCCGCGCGCTGGACTGCCAGGGCCTGGCCCGGGTGGACTTCTTCGTCGGCGCCGACGGCCGGTTGACCATCAACGAGATCAACACGATGCCCGGGTTCACCCCGATCTCGATGTACCCGAGGATGTGGGCGGTCACCGGGCTCGACTACACCACGCTGCTGTCCACCCTGATCGACACCGCGCTGGCCCGCGGCACCGGGCTGCGCTGAACCCTCCCAGCAACACACACCGCGCATTCAGCGGGCTCGATGGGCGTTTCCGCGCACCCGAAACCGCCATTGAGCCCGCTGAATGCGGGAGGAGGGAGGGGCTCAGCCGCCGGTGTTGACCGGCACCGCCGGCAGGGCCGCGCGCACCGCCGTGGTGACGTCCTGCAGCGGGCCGGTGCCGGAGCCGTCCGGCACGGTGAGCGCGACGTACACCGGGCGGTCCACGGCGACCCAGGTGGCCGCGCCGACACCCGGGATCCGCAGCCACTTCACCCCGGAGACCTCCAGCAGCTCAGCGGTCGGGGTCAGCTCGGCCGGCCGCTCGATACCGCAGCGCAGCACCACCGGATCGTGCTGGGCGTCGCCCCAGGCCAGCACGCCGGGCGGGGCGGGCTGGGCCAGGGCGCGGCGGGGCAGCCGGGCCTGGCCCGAGGCCAGCTCCGCGGGCAGCGCCTCGACCAGCGCACCGCACTGGGGTGACGGGGCCGCGGGCGCGGCCACCGGCGGGACCGGCAGCGGTCCGGTGCGTTCCGTACCGGTACCGGCGGGCGGTCCGGCGGGTTGCTGGCCGCCCGAACCGAGCACGATGCCCAGCACCGCGACGCCGACCGCCAGCAGCACCGGCAGTCCAATCGCGACGATCAGCAGGGGACGGGGGAGGCCGGCCCGCGGCCGTTCGTCAGGTCGTTGCGCGGATGCCACCCCGCTAGGACAGCACGGGCTAGAGATGGACCACCGGGCAGGTGAGGGTTCGGGTGATGCCCTGCACGTTCTGGATGCGGGCCACCACGAGCTGCCCGAGCTGGTCCACCGTGTCCGCCTCCGCGCGGACGATCACGTCGTACGGCCCGGTAACGTCCTCCGCGGTGGTGACGCCAGGGATGCCGGCGATTTCCGACGCGACCGCGGCCGCCTTTCCGACCTCGGTTTGGATGAGGATGTATGCCTGGACCACGGCGCGCCCCTTCGTGTGGAGAAGTCTGCTCGGGGTAGGACTGTGCTCTGGCTAGGTAAACGTGTCGAGCAAAGTACCCCAGGCAGGGAGCCGGTCGCTCGGGCTAGCTGGGAAGAGGAGGTCGCTTTGCGTCCGCAGCCGCCATCCGAGGACGACACAGTCGCTCGGATGGGTGAGTTCGGTCTCATCCACCGGGTGACCCGGGGCAGGGCGCAGCCGGCCAGCACCCTGCTCGGGCCCGGCGACGACGCCGCCGTGGTGGCCGCTCCGGACGGCCGGGTGGTGGCCACCACCGACATGCTGGTCGAGGGCGTCCACTTCCGCCTGGACTGGTCCTCGCCGGAGCAGGTGGGGCGCAAGGCGGCCGCGGTGAACATGGCCGACGTGGCCGCGATGGGCGCCATGCCGACCGCGCTCCTGGTCGGATTCGGCTGCCCGCCGGAGACCTCCACGACCCTGGTCGACGATCTCGTCGCCGGCCTGTGGCAGGAGGCGAACCAGTGCGGCGCCGGGGTGGTCGGCGGGGACATGGTCACCGCCGACAAGCTGGTGATCTCGATCACCGCGCTCGGCGACCTCGGCGGGCGCGAACCGGTGACCAGATTCGGCGCCCAGGTCGGCGACGTGATCGCGGTGTGCGGCCGGTTGGGCTGGGCCGCGGCCGGACTCGCCGTCCTGGGCAGGGGCTTCCGCTCCCCGGTTTCGGTGGTCAACGCGCAGCGGGTGCCGGAACCTCCGTACGCGGCCGGTCCCCAGGCGGCCCGCGCCGGCGCCACCGCCATGCTCGACGTCTCCGACGGCCTGCTCGCCGACCTCGGCCACATCGCGGACTCCTCCGAGGTGGCCGTCGACATCCGCACCGAACTGCTCGAGGTCCACCAGCGGCTGATCGACGTGGCCTCCGCGCTGGGCGCCGACCCGAGGCACTGGGTGCTCACCGGCGGCGAGGACCACGCCCTGGTCGCCGCCTTCCCCGACCCGCGCGAGGTGCCCGACGGCTGGCGCACCATCGGCACGGTGCGCGCCGGCCAGGGTGTGACCGTGGACGGCCTGCCCTACGAGGGGCCCAGCGGCTGGGAACACTGGCGCCAGTGAGCGTCATTGGCGAACCGGCCCAGCGACCACGGGCCGCCAGGCCCGTGCGAGCGGCCGGTGTGGTGACGGGCGGGTGGACCGCACGGGGTCGCTGAATGACGCGAACTCCTGAATCGGGCACTGTTTCGCTTACGCTGGTCCGTCGTGCGAACCCGCGTCGTGCCCTATGACCATCCCCATGCCCGCGTACTGATCGCCGAGGTGCAGCGGGAGTACGTGCGCCGGTACGGGGAGGAGGACATCACCCCGGTCGACCCGGCGGAGTTCGCCCCACCGCGCGGCCTGTTCCTGGTCGGCTACCTCGACGGCGTGCCGGTGGCCTGCGGCGGGTGGCGGGCGCACGACGCGGACGAACCGGAGTTCCTCGACGGCGACGCCGAGATCAAGCGGATGTACGTGGTGCCCGCGGCCCGCGGCCGGGGGCTGGCCAGGGCGATGCTCGCGGAACTGGAACGCAGCGCGGCCGAGGCCGGCCGGCGGCGGATCGTGCTGGAGACCGGGCTGAAGCAACCCGAGGCGGTCGCGCTGTACCAGTCCTCCGGGTACCGGCGGGTGCCGAACTTCGGCGCCTACCGCTGCCATCCGGACAGCGTGTGCTTCGCCAAGCCGGTGGCCGGCGCCGACCGCCCGGCCGACGCCGGCACCGCGGGCGTCGGCACGGCGACCGACGCCGGGGTCGCGGCCGCGGCGGACTGAACCGCCGCCGGCCCGGCACCCGCCACCGGGCGACCACGCCGGACGGCCTCGCGCGGGCGTGCGCGATACTCGCCAGCACCGTGCGCGCGGAACCCTGGAGTGCCGCCGTGGCTGAGGAGGTACCACCGATGGCCGTGTACGCGTTGGGCGAGCTCGAGCCGGACATCCACCCCGATGCCTACGTGCATCCCGATGCGACCGTGATCGGTGACGTGCGGATCGCGGCGCAGGCGTCGGTGTGGCCGCAGGCGGTGCTGCGCGGCGACTACGGCCGGATCGAGATCGGCGAGCGGACCAGCGTGCAGGACGGCACGGTGATCCACTGCACCGAGGTGCACCCGGTGACGATCGGCGCCGACTGCGTGATCGGGCACAACGTGCACATCGAGGGCGCCACCATCGCGGACCGGTGCCTGATCGCCTCGGGTTCGGTGGTGCTCAACGGTTCCGTGGTGGAGACCGGCGCGATCGTCGGTGCCGGCGCGGTGGTGTCCTTTGACGGGCACGTGCCCGCGCGGTCGATGGCGCTCGGCGTGCCGGCGAGGCTCCGCGAGGGCTACCAGGTTCCCGAGGGCGCGTGGCAGTTCGCCGTGGACCGGTACGTGGCCAACATCGGGCTGTACCGGAACAAGCTGCGTCGGCTGGACGGGTAGCCGCCCGGCGCGTGCCGCGTCACCTGCCGACCCGCGCACCGCCACGGCCGCCCGGCTCGCTATGGTCACCTGCCGTGCCCGCACGTCCGCTGAACGAAGTCGTGGAAGAGGGCTGGGCCGAGGCGCTCGCCCCGGTCGCCGACCGCATCGCGGCGATGGGTGACTTCCTGCGCGCCGAGGTCGCCGCCGGCCGCCGGTACCTGCCCGCCGGCGAGCACGTGCTGCGCGCCTTCCAGCAGCCGTTCCACGCCGTCCGGGTGCTCGTCGTCGGCCAGGATCCGTATCCCACGCCCGGCCACCCGGTGGGCCTGAGCTTCTCGGTGGCGCCGCACGTCAGCCCGCTGCCGAAGAGCCTGGTCAACATCTTCGGCGAGTACGGCGACGACCTGGGCTACCCGCCGCCGGCCACCGGCGACCTCACCCCGTGGACCGAGCGCGGCGTGCTGCTGCTGAACCGGGTGCTCACCGTCGCGCCCGGCCGGCCCAACTCGCACCAGGGCAAGGGCTGGGAGGAGGTCACCGAGCAGGCGATCCGCGCGCTGGCCGCCCGCGACGAGCCGATGGTGGCCATCCTGTGGGGCCGCAACGCGCGCAACCTGCGGCCCCTGCTCGGCCCGGTGCCGTGCATCGAGTCCGCCCATCCCAGCCCGATGTCGGCGCACAACGGATTCTTCGGCTCCCGCCCGTTCAGCCGCGCCAACCGGCTGCTCGAGCAGCAGGGCGCCGCGCCCGTCGACTGGAAGCTGCCCTGACCCTCCGGTCCTAGACGTCGATGGTCGCGGTGCACGACCACCGGTCGCCGTCCGCGCCGATCGACAGCCCGGACAAGGACACCGCCTTGGGGATCGCGCCGCCGAGGTCCAGCCCGCGCACCGAGACCAGCCGCATGCGGGCCCGCACGCCGGCCGCGGTGCGCTCGATCTCGGCCGTCACCGGCACCGCGTCCTCGGTGTCCAGCAGGTAGATCACCTCGTCCAGCACGGCGAGCAGGGCGTCCTCGTCGGTGTCCGCGTCCAGGTCGGCGGACGCGGCCCGCACCGCGGGCGCGCCGGCCAGGTCGGCGGTGTCCGCGAAGCCGTCGACCACCGCGGCGACCGCCTCGGCCAGGCAGGCCTCGCGGGTCGGGCCCCACGCCTCGATCCGGATGTCCGCGGTGTGCGGCAGCGCCCGGTGCCCCCGGGCGGACCCGCCGGCGCTCATCCGCTCCTCCTCGCGACTCCCCGCGCCGGGTGGTCGCGGCGCGTGGTTGGTCAACCCTTCACCACTCCCAGCGGGCACAGCCGCGCGACCGCGCGGGCCAGCCCCGCGCCCTCGGCCGCGGCGACCACCTCGGTGACGTCCTTGTAGGCGGCCGGCGCCTCCTCGGCGAGCCCACGGGCGGACGCGCCGCGCACCGCGATACCGCGCCGCTCCAGATCGCGCCGCAGATCCTTGGCGCGCACCGACTTCGCCGCCTGGTGCCGGCTGCGCAGCCGGCCGGCGCCGTGACAGGTGGAGAAGAACGCGCCGCCCCCGGGGACCCCGGTGAGCACGTACGACGCGGTGCCCATCGAGCCGGGGATCAGCACCGGCTGGCCGACCTCGCGCAGGTCCGGCGGCAGGTCGGGGTGGTGCGGCGGCAGCGCCCGGGTGGCGCCCTTGCGGTGCACGCACAACTCCCGCCGCTCGCCGTCCACTTCGTGCGTCTCGATCTTGGCCAGGTTGTGCGACACGTCGTAGACGAGTTCCAGCGTGCGGCCGGTGACCGCGCGGAACACCCGGTCCGCCGCGTCGCCGAGCACCTGCCGGTTGGCCCTGGCGTAGTTGGCCGCGGCGGCCATGGCGCCCAGGTAGGCCCGGGCCTCCGGGGATTCCACCGGGGCGCAGGCCAACTGCCGGTCCGGGACCTGGATGCCGTACCGGGGCATGGCCTTCTCCATCGCCCGGACGTGGTCGGTGCAGATCTGGTGGCCCAGGCCGCGCGAGCCGCAGTGGATCATCACGCAGACCTGGTCGCGGCGCAGCCCGAACGCCTCGGCGACCCGCTCGTCGTACACCTCCTCCACCGCCTGCACCTCGAGGAAGTGGTTCCCGGAGCCGAGGCTGCCGACCTGGCCGAGGCCCCGGTCGATCGCCCTGGCGCTGACCTGCTCCGGGTCGGCGTCGTCCACCGCGCCGCCGTCCTCGCAGCGGTAGAGGTCACGGTCCCCGCCGCCGCGCCGCCGCACCGCGTACCGCGACCCCTCCCGCAGCACCCGCGCCATCTCCGGCTGGCCGGCCAGCGTCCACACCGCGCCCCGGCCGGCGCCGCGCGGGATGTCCCGGCCGAGCGCGTCCATGAGCCTCTCCCGCACCGGGCCGAACTCGCGCCGGTCGAGGTCGGCGGCGAGCAGCCGCACCCCGCAGGAGATGTCGAAGCCGACCCCGCCGGGCGACACCACGCCGCCGTCCCGCACGTCGGTCGCGGCCACGCCGCCGATCGGGAAGCCGTAGCCCCAGTGCATGTCCGGCATCGCGTAGGAGGCGCCGACGATGCCCGGCAGCGTGGCGACCTGGACCACCTGGTCGAGTGAGCGGTCGGCGGCGGGGTCGGGGAGCAGCGCCCGCGACGCGTACACCACCCCCGGTACGCGCATCTGCCCGTGCCGGTCGATCCGGAACCGGTACGGCGTCTCCTCGATCAGCTCCACGCGAAACCTCCGCACGCGCGAACGCCGGCGCCCGTGCACTCCGCGAGCCCTGGCGTTCCCCGCCACCCGCCGGGCAAAACCCCTGCGCCGCGCCGGGCCGGAACATCCATGCCGGGTCGCCGGAGCCGGCATGCGGGTACCGTACGTGGATGGCACGCGGATGGCGCACCGCCCCGTCCACGCCACCGGTTCCCGCGCCGGCCGAGGCTCTCACGCCACGCCGGCCGGCAGCGCGGTCGGCTGCCGCCCGCCCGCAGCGCCTCGCGAACCGGCTGCCGCGCTGGCTTCGGCGCCGCGCGTGGCGGGTGCGGTGGCCGGCCGGAACGGGTCCCGCACGGTCGACGGGCACGTCGCCGGACATCCCGCGGAACAGGCACGGACGATGGAGGTGAGGTGGATGGTGCCGCAGCCGTGCGTCCTGCTCAAGTACGGGGAGTTGGCGTTGAAGGGCCGCAATCGCGGCTCCTTCGAGCGGCACCTGCTGCGGAACCTGGAGCGTGTGCTCGCCGCCGGGGCCGAGCCCGCCCGGGTCTGGCGGCGCGGCGCCGTGCTGGTGGTCACCTCCACCCTCCCGCTGGCCGAGTTGACCGCCCGGGCCCGCGAGGTGATCGGGTTCAGCGTCGTGCAGCCCTCACTGCGGGCCGCCAAGACGCCGGACGCCGCCGCGGACGCCGCGCTCGACCTGCTGCGCGAGCGGTTCGGCGAGGACGACACCCCGCGCCGGTTCGCGGTGCGCGCCCGCCGGCGGAACAAGTCCTTCCCGCTGACCTCCGAGCAGTTGGCCGCCCACGTCGGCGCCCGGGTGTGCCGGGAGCGGGGCTGGCCGGTCGACCTGGACCATCCCGAGGTCGAGATCGTGGTCGAGGTCGACCGCCGGGAGGTGTTCGTGTCGGTGGACCGCCAGCGCGGCCAGGGCGGGCTGCCGGTTGGCTCGAGCGGCCGGGCGCTGGCGCTGCTCTCCGGCGGGTTCGACTCGCCGGTCGCCGCCTACCGGGCGATGCGCCGCGGGCTGCGCTGCGACTTCGTGCACTTCACCGGGGCCCCGTTCACCGGACCCTCGTCCACCTACAAGGCGTACGCGCTGGTCCGCCAGCTCGACCGGTTCCAGGGCGACTCGCGGCTGCACGTGGTCCCGATCGGCAACGCGCAGCGGTCGCTGGCCACCGCGGGCGCCGGCGAGGTGCAGATCGTGGCGCAGCGGCGGCTGATGATCCGCACCGCCGAGGCCCTGGCCCGGCGGCTCCGCGCGCAGGCGCTGGTCACCGGGGACAGCCTGGGCCAGGTGTCCAGCCAGACGCTGTCCAACCTGGCCACCATCGAGCAGGCCAGTTCCCTGCCGCTGCTGCGGCCGCTGATCGGTTGGGACAAGGAGGAGATCATCGCCGAGGCCCGCCGGATCGGCACCGGCGACATCTCCGTGCTGCCCGACGAGGACTGCTGCGCACTGCTCACCCCGCCGAGGGTGGCCACGCACACCAGCGCCGAGCAGTTGGCCGGCCTGGAGGGCCGCGTGGGGATGCCGGAACTGGTGGAGAAGCTCCTGGCCAACGCCCAGGTGCTCACCCCGGCCGAGGCGAAGGAGACGGTGGCCGCGTCCTGAGCCGGGCTGGCACGGAACAGCGAACGGCCCGGGCGGTTCCTCGACGATCGTCGAGGAACCGCCCGGGCCGCGCGAGCCGCAACGTGTGGCGGCGCCGTGGGCGACCGCCCAGGGCGGTCAGCCGCGGACGACCTTGCCCGCCTTCAGGCAGGAGGTGCACACGTTCAGTCGCTTGCGCTGGGAGAGCCCGATCTTCGCGCGCACGGTCTGGATGTTCGGGTTCCACCGGCGCTTGGTCCGCCGGTGGGAGTGCGAGACCGACATGCCGAAGCCCGGCCCCTTGCCGCAGACGTCGCAAACGGCAGCCACGTCAGACACTCCTTCGGGTTGATCACTGGGCACCGCGCCCACGACAGGAGCGCAGACGCGCCGGAATCCCGGCCGCCGAGCATCCCGGGGCCGGAGCAACCCGGACAGGGTATCCGGTGCGCGAGCACGCCACCAAACCGGCCCGGCCCAGGGGCACTCCCGCCCGGAAGACGGCCCCGCGCGTTCAGGAACAAGCACGGACAATGTCGCTACGCTCGCCGCGGAGCGAACTCTCCTCGGCCGTTGGGAGGCAACCCGTGCTGCAGGCGTTGGACGCCGCCGCGGTCCGCCGGTGGGCGGCCGCCTGCGTGGACGCGCTCGACGCCCAGCGGGACGCCATCGACCGGATCAACGTCTTCCCGGTCGCCGACGGCGACACCGGCACCAACCTGCTCACCACCATGCGCGCGGCGCTGGACGCGCTGCTGCGCGCGTCGGCGGAGGACGGGCTCGCGGTCGGCGCCGCGCTCGCCGCGCTGGCCAAGGGCGCGCTGGCCGGCGCGCGGGGCAACTCCGGGATCATCCTGTCCCAGGTCTTCCGTGGCCTGGCCGAGGCGATCGACGGCACGCCGTCGGCCACCGGGCCGGCCGTGCGCGCGGCGCTGCGCCGCGCCGACGAACTGGCCCTCGCCGCGGTGTCCGAACCGGTCGACGGCACCGTGCTCTCGGTGCTGCACGCGGCCAGCGCGGCGGCCGAGTCCTGCGGCTCTGACACCCTGGCCGAGGTGACCCGGGCCGCGGCCGGGGCGGCCGCCGAGGCGCTCGAGGAGACCCCGCGCCAGCTCGCCGCGCTGGCCAGGGCCGGAGTGGTGGACGCGGGCGGGCGGGGCCTCGTCGTGTTGCTGGACGCGCTGGCCGCGGTGGTGCAGGGACGGGAGGACCCGGCGGCCGCCGCGCGGCCGGTCACCCCGTCGCGGGTGGCCCGGGCCGCGGACGCGCTGGTCGCCGAGCGGGAGAGCGGTTCCGGCGACTACGCCTACGAGGTGATGTACCTGCTGGACGGCCTGGTGCCGGGCCGGGAGAAGGACCTGGTCACCCGGCTGCGGCGGGAACTGGCCGGGCTGGGCGACTGCGTCTCGGTGGTGGGTGACGGCGAGCGCCTGTGGTCGGTGCACGTGCACTGCAACGACGTGGGCGCGGCGATCGAGGCGGGCATCGAGACCGGCCGGCCGCACCGGATCTCCGTGGTGCGGTTCGCCGACCAGATCACCGAGGCCGCGCGGGCGGACCGGTTCGTGCGGGAGCGCGCCGTGGTGGCACTGGTCCGCGGCGAGGGCGTGGCCGAGCTGTTCTCCGGCGAGGGGGCCACGGTGCTGCCGGTGGACCCGGCGCGACCGCCCACCGAGACCGACCTGCTGGCCGTGCTGGCCGGTACCCGCGCCGCGCACCTGGTCGTGCTGCCCAACGACCGGGAGCTGACCACCCTCGCCGAGGCGGCCGCCGAGCAGGCCATCCGGGCCGGCCAGGACGTGGTGGTGGTGCCCACCGCCTCACCGGTGCAGGGGCTGGCCGCGCTGGCCGTGCACGACTCGGCCCGGCGGCCCGGGGACGACGTGGTGGCCATGGCCGAGGCGGCCGCGGCCACCCGGCGCGGCGAGGTGGTGCTGGCGCAGCGCGAGGCGATCACCTGGGCCGGCCGGTGCCAGCCCGGCGACGTGCTGGGCCTGCTGGACGGCGAGGTGGTGCTCATCGAACCCCGGCCGGCCGAGCACCGCCCGGCCGGTGACGCCGAGCTGGTGACCGCGGCGTGCCGGCTGGCCGACCGCGCGCTGGCCTCCGGCGGCGAGCTGGTCACCGTGCTGCTCGGCGAGTCCGCCCCGCTGCGGCTGGCCGGGATGCTGGAGGAACACCTCCGGCACAGCCACCCCGAGGTGGAATTGACCGTGTACCCCGGGGGCCAGCCGGACGCGGTGGTGCTGCTCGGCGTCGAGTGACCGCAGCCGGCCGCGGGGCTCGGCACGGCCTGTCGGGGCGCTGCGGCACAGTGAGGGTTGTCCGGGACCGCATGCCGCCGGGCCCGAGTGAGTGGTCGGTGTGGTGACGGTTGCGCGGTGGACGTGGTGGTGGCGCCGAACAACCCGAACGACGAGCGGGCACAGTGGGTGTGAGGCGCGACGTTGAGGGCGGGTGAGCCGGGTGGGATCGAGAGCGAGGACGACGATCGAGCTGGGCGACAGCCTGGAGCGGGTGCTCGGCGGCAAGTCCGCCAGGGCGCTGGAGTCCGCCCTCGGCCTTTCCACCGTGGGCGACCTGCTGCGGCACTACCCCCGCCGGTACGCCGAGCGCGGCGAGCTCACCGACATCGCCGGGCTGGAACTGGGCGAGCACGTCACCGTGCTGGCCAGGGTCGACCGGGTGTCCGGCCGCAAGTACCGCGGCAACCCGGGTGCGCGGCGCGGCGGCCACATCCTGGAGATCGTGATCACCGACGGGCACCGGTCGCTCACCTGCGCCTTCTTCAACCAGCAGTGGCGGGAGCGAGACCTGCGGCCGGGCCGAACCGGCCTGTTCGCCGGCAAGGTCAGCTCGTTCCGCGGCAAGCTCCAGCTCACTCATCCCGAGTACCAGCTCTTGGAAAGCGACGGCGACCTGTCGCGGCTGGAGGAGTTCGCGGGCGCGCTGCTGCCGGTCTATCCGGCCGCGCAGGGGTTGCCGTCCTGGTCCATCGCCCGCTGCGTGCGGCAGGTGCTGGACACCTGGGACGGCCTGGATGATCCGATGCCGGAGGAGCTGCGCGAGCGGCTCGGCGTCGACCGGCTGGACGGCGCGCTGCGCCGCATCCACCGGCCGGACGGGTGGGCCGATGTCGAGGCCGCCCGCAAGCGGCTGAAGTGGGACGAGGCGCTCGCCGTGCAACTGGTCCTGGCGCAGCGCAAGCACTGGGCGGTCCATCGGCCGGCGCCGGCCTGCCCGCCGCGGCCGGGCGGGCTGCTCGACGCCTTCGACGCGCGGCTGCCGTTCCGGCTGACCGATGGCCAGCGCGAGGTGGGCGCGGCGATCGAGGCCGACCTGTCCGGTGCGCACCCGATGAACCGGCTGCTGCAGGGCGAGGTGGGCAGCGGGAAGACGGTGGTCGCGCTGCGGGCCATGCTCCAGGTGATCGACGCCGGGCGGCAGGCGGCCATGCTCGCGCCCACCGAGGTGCTGGCCGCGCAGCACGCCCGCTCGCTGCGCGAATTGCTCGGCGACCTGGGTCGCGCCGGTGAGCTGGACGCCGCCGAGCAGGCCACCAAGGTGGTCCTGCTCACCGGCTCGATGTCCACCGCGGCGCGCAGGCAGGCCCTGCTCGACATCGCCTCGGGGGCGGCCGGCATCGCGGTGGGAACCCACGCTCTGATCCAGGACCGGGTGTCCTTCGCCGACCTCGGCATGGTGGTGGTGGACGAGCAGCACCGGTTCGGCGTGGAGCAGCGGGACGCGCTGCGCGCCCGTGCCGGCGAGGACGCCAGCCCGCACGTGCTGGTGATGACCGCCACACCGATCCCGCGCACGGTTGCCATGACCGTCTACGGCGACCTGGAGGTCTCCGCGCTGCGCGAACTGCCGGCCGGTCGCTCGCCCATCCACACCGCGGTGGTGCCGGCCGGGGAGAAGCCGGGCTGGCTGGAGCGGGCCTGGCAGCGGATCCGTGAGGAGGTGGCCGCCGGCCACCAGGCGTACGTGGTGTGCCCGCGGATCGGCGACTCCGCCGGCGAGGAGGACAGCGGCGACGAGCCCGCCGAGGCCGAGGCTGGTCGCCGGCCGCCGCTGGCGGTGCAGGAGGTTGCGCCGATGCTGGAGTCCGGGCCGCTGGCCGGCCTGCGGGTGGACGTGCTGCACGGCCGGCTCTCCCCGGACGGGAAGGACGCGGTGATGCGCGCGTTCGCCACCGGCGAGGTGGACGTGCTGGTGGCCACCACGGTGGTCGAGGTCGGGGTGAACGTGCCCAACGCGACCGTGATGGTGATCATGGACGCGGAGCGGTTCGGGGTCAGCCAGCTGCACCAGTTGCGCGGCCGGGTGGGCCGCGGCGACGCCCCCGGGCTGTGCCTGCTGGTCACCGACATGCCGGAGGGCACCGCGTCCCGGGACCGGTTGGACGCGGTCGCGGCCACCCTGGACGGCTTCGAGCTGGCCCGGTTGGACCTGGAGATGCGCCGGGAGGGCGACATCCTCGGCGCGGCGCAGTCCGGTCGCCGTTCCGGGCTGCGCATGCTCTCGCTGCTGCGCGACGAGGACGTGATCGCCGCGGCCCGCACGGTGGCCCAGGAGATCGTCGGGGAGGACCCGTACTTCGCCACGTACACCGGCCTGGCGCGGATGGTGACCGAACTGGTCGACCCGGAGGGTGCCGAGTACCTGGAGAAAACCTAGCCGCGCGCGGAGCCGCGCGGCGCGTTCCAGCACGGAGCCCCGGCACCGGGTTGACGCGCCGGATTCCGGTGCCGCGTTTCCGCGCGGGGCGGAATGCGCGCGGGCGGAACGTTCCCCGGACGGGTCACTCGATTCCCCTGGCTGGCCGTAGCGGCTGTCACCGGACCGGTGCCAGTATTCCGGTCAGGGTTCGCCGGGCGCGACGGGAAATCGGCCGCGCAGGAATTCGTCATCCGTTCCGGCGGCCCGCGTGGGCCGGTCCGCACGGTCCGCGCCCACGCGATAGGGGTCGAACCAGAGGGGGAGTACATGATGACGCCATTCCGCCGGTTTGTCGCCTCCGCGGTCGCGCTGTTCGGCATACTCGGCGGGACGCTGCTCGCCGGTCCCGCCGCGCAGGCGGAGCCGTTCGCGTCCACCGCGGTGGCGGCCGCCCCGTCCTGTGCGACGGTGCGGCACACGGTCGGCACGGTGACGCAGACCGTCTACGTGACCAACCACTGCCCGCATTCGGTGAGTTTCCGCGTGCGGATTGCCCTGCACCAGGACTCGCCCTGCTACATCGTGCAGCCCGGCCACACCAGGAGCGTGAAGTGGTCGCGCTTCCAGGCCTTCCAGGGTATCAGCTGGAACTGCGCCTGACGTAGCACCAAGAGCATTCCGGCATAACGCCGAAATGCTCTCGGCGAAAGGCCGGGAACGAGCCTGGCGACAAGTCCGAAAAAAACATTCGGACAGTACCGAAGGTGTTCGGCGGGCCCGACACGAGTCCCGCTCTTCCAGAAACGCCGCCCGGAAAAACCCGGAAGGCCGTTTCGAGAAGGCGGCGTCGGGCCCGCCGGATGCCGCCGGCGGGTCCCGGGAGAGGACCGTGTCCCAGTTCCTGAGACGGTTTCGGGTATCCCGGATCGTGGACGCGGGCCGGTGGCAGATCGGACATCCGAGGTTTTTGGCCTCACAAGGCGTACATACGTCTTGTGGCCGGCCGGCGAACCGAGCCCGGAACGATGGATCTCAATCGAGCGTAGGATCGATCATGATGACGCCCGTCACTTGGGACGCCGCTCCCGATTAACGGGATGCACGAGGTACGGTTCTCCGACCGACCCCTGAACAGGGAAACCGGAGGGAGCCGGCATGTTCCGCAAGGTGCTTGTGGCCAACCGCGGGGAGATCGCGATCCGAGCATTCCGCGCGGCGTACGAACTCGGCCTGGGCACAGTGGCGGTCTTTCCGTACGAGGACCGCAACTCACTGCACCGCCTGAAGGCCGACGAGTCCTACGAGATCGGGGAGCCCGGTCATCCAGTGCGGGCGTACCTTTCCGTCGAGGAGATCATCAAGGCCGCCAAGAGGGCCGGTGCCGACGCGGTCTATCCCGGTTACGGGTTCCTGTCCGAGAACCCGCACCTGGCGCAGGCGTGCCGGGATGCGGGCATCACCTTCGTCGGGCCGAGCCCGGAGGTGCTGCAACTGGCCGGGAACAAGGCCCGCGCGGTGGCCGCGGCCCGCGAGGCCGGCCTTCCGGTGCTGCGGTCCTCCCAACCGTCCGCGGACGTCGACGAGCTGGTCGCGGCCGCCGACGAGGTGGGCTTCCCGGTCTTCGTCAAGGCGGTGGCCGGTGGCGGTGGCCGCGGCATGCGCCGCATCGACCGGCCGGAGGCGCTGCGCGACGCCCTGGAGGCGGCCATGCGCGAGGCCGAGTCCGCCTTCGGCGACGCCACCGTGTTCCTCGAGCAGGCGGTGGTGGAGCCCCGGCACATCGAGGTGCAGGTGCTCGCCGACGCGCAGGGCAACGTGGTGCACCTCTTCGAGCGGGACTGCTCGGTGCAGCGCCGCCACCAGAAGGTCGTCGAGCTCGCGCCCGCGCCCAACCTCGACCCCGAGCTGCGGGAGCGGATCTGCGCCGACGCCGTCGCGTTCGCCAGGCACATCGGCTACGTCAACGCCGGCACCGTGGAGTTCCTGGTGGACCGCGACGGCAACCACGTCTTCATCGAGATGAACCCGCGGATCCAGGTGGAGCACACGGTGACCGAGGAGGTCACCGACGTGGACCTGGTGCAGTCGCAGCTGCGCATCGCCGGCGGGGAGAGCCTGGCCGACCTCGGCCTGTCCCAGGACTCCATCCAGCTGCGCGGTGCGGCCCTGCAGTGCCGCATCACCACCGAGGACCCGGCCAACGGGTTCCGCCCGGACACCGGCATGATCAGCGCCTACCGCTCGCCCGGCGGCTCCGGCATCCGGCTGGACGGCGGCACCGTGCACGCCGGCGCGGCGATCAGCGCCCACTTCGACTCCATGCTGGTGAAGCTGATCTGCCGGGGCCGGGACTTCGAGTCCGCGGTGCAGAAGGCCCGCCGCGCGGTCGCCGAGTTCCGCGTCCGCGGCGTGGCCACCAACATCCCCTTCCTGCAGGCCGTGCTGGACGACCCGGACTTCCGCGCCGGGCGGGTCACCACGTCGTTCATCGATCAGCGCCCGCACCTGCTCACCGCGCGGCAGCCCGCCGACCGCGGTACTCGGCTGCTCACCTACCTGGCCGACGTCACCGTCAACAAGCCGAACGGGCCGCGACCGTCCACCCCGGACCCGTCCACCAAGCTGCCGGACGGCGTCGACCTCTCCGTGGCGCCGCCGCCCGGGTCCAAGCAGCGGCTGGACGAGCTGGGCCCGGAGGGCTTCGCCCGCTGGCTGCGCGACTCGCGGGCGGTCGGCGTCACCGACACCACCTTCCGGGACGCGCACCAGTCCCTACTGGCCACCCGGGTGCGCACCAAGGACCTGCTCGCCGTCGCCCCGTACGTGGCGCGCATGCTGCCCGAGCTGCTGTCCGTGGAGTGCTGGGGCGGCGCGACCTATGACGTGGCGCTGCGCTTCCTGGCCGAGGACCCGTGGGAGCGGCTGGCCGCGCTGCGCGAGGCGATGCCCAACGTCTGCCTGCAGATGCTGCTGCGCGGCCGGAACACCGTCGGCTACACGCCGTACCCGGAGGCGGTGACGCAGGCGTTCGTGGAAGAGGCCACCGCCACCGGCATCGACATCTTCCGGATCTTCGACGCGCTCAACGACGTGTCCCAGATGCGGCCGGCGATCGAGGCGGTCCGGGAGACCGGCGGCGCGATCGCCGAGGTGGCGCTGTGCTACACCGGCGACCTCGCCGACCCCGACGAGCCGCTGTACACCCTGGACTACTACCTCAAGCTGGCCGAGGAGACCGTCCGGGCCGGGGCGCACGTGCTGGCCATCAAGGACATGGCCGGGCTGCTCCGGCCGCCGGCCGCGGAGAAGCTGATCACCGCGCTGCGCCGGGAGTTCGACCTGCCGGTGCACCTGCACACCCACGACACCGCCGGCGGCCAGCTCGGCACCTACGTCGCCGCGATCCGGGCCGGGGTGGACGCCGTCGACGGGGCGACCGCGTCGATGGCCGGCACCACCTCGCAGCCGCCGCTGTCCGCGATCGTCGCGGCCACCGACCACACCGAGTACGCCACCGGGCTGGACCTGCAGGCGGTCTGCGACCTGGAGCCGTACTGGGAGGTGACCCGCAAGGTCTACGCGCCGTTCGAGTCCGGCGTGCCCGGGCCCACCGGCCGGGTGTACCACCACGAGATCCCCGGCGGGCAGCTGTCCAACCTGCGCACCCAGGCGGTCGCGCTGGGCCTCGGCGACCGGTTCGAGGACATCGAGAACGCGTACGCGGCGGCGGACCGGATGCTCGGCCGGCTGGTCAAGGTCACCCCGTCCTCCAAGGTGGTCGGCGACCTGGCGCTGCACCTGGTCGGCGCCGGGGTGGACCCGAAGGAGTTCGAGGAGAACCCGCGCCGGTTCGACATCCCGGACTCGGTGATCGGCTTCCTGCACGGCGAGCTGGGCGACCCGCCCGGCGGCTGGCCGGAGCCGTTCCGCAGCAGGGCGCTGGACGGCCGGCCCGCGCCCAAGCGGGTCACCGAGCTGACCGAGGAGGACCGGGAGGGCCTGGCGAACGACCGCAGGCACACCCTCAACCGGCTGCTGTTCCCCGGCCCCACCAAGGAGTTCACCGCGCACACCGAGGCGTACGGGGACACCAGCGTGCTGCGCACCAAGGACTTCCTGTACGGTCTGCGGCCCGGCGAGGAGTACTCGGTGGACCTGGAGCCCGGCGTCCGCCTGCTGATCAGCCTGGAGGCCATCGGCGAGGCCGACGACCGCGGCATGCGCACGGTGATGGCCACGCTGAACGGCCAACTCCGACCGATCCAGGTGCGGGACCGCTCGATCAAGGTGGACACGCCGGCCGCGGAGAAGGCCGACCGGACCAACCCGAACCACGTGGCGGCGCCGTTCTCCGGCGTGGTCACCCTGGCTGTCGGCGAGGGCGACAAGGTGGAGGCCGGTCAGACGGTGGCCAGCATCGAGGCGATGAAGATGGAGGCCGCGATCACCGCTCCCAAGGCGGGCACGGTGCAGCGGCTGGCCATCGGTTCGGTGCAGCAGGTCGAGGGCGGCGACCTGATCATCGTCCTCGGCTGATTCCGGTCCATCCCGGGGTGGGTTCGTGGCTGTCGGGCAACCCGCGAACCCACCCCGGCGTGGTCCGCGGGACCAGCGGTGCGGGGATCACCCGGGACACGCGCGGCCGCCGGCGGTTCGCTGTCGGGGTGCTCTGTTAGCGTGCCCGACCATGGCGCGGACGATCACGCTTCGGCTCTCCGACGAGGCCTACGAGGCGGTGCGCCGCTACGCCGAGGCCGACCAGCAGAGCGTGGACCGCTGGGTGGAAGGCGTGCTGGACGCCGAGGACATGCGGCGGCGCTGCGCCGCCCACGACGCCTGGGTGGCCGCCAACCCGCCGGTGGCCCGGCTGGCCAGCCGGCTCGCCCGGCGACGCCACCGCCTGCTCACCGGTCTGCTCGCCGGTGGGCAGGGCCAGCCCGAGTGATCGTTCCCCGCCGCGGCGAGGTGTGGCGCGCCTATCCGGCCGCCCCGGTCGACTTCCTCGTGGTCAGTTCCACCGTCTACAACGAGATCGCCAGCGAGCCCACGGTGCTCGGCGTGCCCGTGGTCAACGGGGTTGGCGACCACGGCTTCGGCGTGGCCATCGGCGCCGGCCGGTGGGTGCTGGCCGGGCTGATCGGCCCGGTGGAGAAGGCCGCGCTGGTCACCCGCACCGGCAGCGTCGACGTGCAGACCCTGACCAACGTGGACACCATGCTGTTCAAGATCCTGGCCACCCCGGAGCGCTGACCGGGACAGACCAGATCGGCAGGGGACACCCATCGGGGCGGCCGGTACGGTCGGTGCGCGTTGCCGGGGTGGTCGTGCGCGAGGATGGTGGCGTGACACGGATCGTGGCCGGAACGGCCGGCGGGCGCCGGCTGGTGGTGCCGCCGCGCGGCACCCGCCCGACCTCGGAGCGGGTACGCGAGGCGCTGTTCAGCGCGCTGGACGCGACCGTGGGGCTGTCCGGCACTCGGGTGCTGGACCTGTTCGCCGGCTCCGGCGCGCTCGGCCTGGAGGCGCTCTCCCGGGGCGCGGCGCACGCGCTGTTCGTCGAGTCCGACCGGCGGGCGGCCGAGGTGCTGCGCCGCAACGCCCGGTCCCTGGGCCTGCCCGGGGTGGAGGTCCGGCACGGCACCGCGGCGGCGGTGCTGGCCGCGCCCGCCGACGCCCCGTACGACATCGTGCTCGCCGACCCGCCGTACGCGCTGGCCGAGGACGCGCTGGCCGGCGTGCTGGCGGAACTGCCGGCGAACGGCTGGACCGCGCCCGGTTCGCTGGTCGTGGTGGAGCGGGCGGCGCGCAGCGCGGAACCGCGGTGGCCGGAGGGCTTCGCGGTGCGGCGCAGCCGCCGGTACGGGGACTCGGTGGTGTACTGGGCCGCCCAGGAAGGTGACGCCATCCGGACAACGGGGTGATCTGTCCGGCGCGTGATGCCCGCCACGGGCGGCACGACCTGCGGTATTCGGGTGCTAACGTCCGCGGCATGAGGCGCGCCGTCTACCCCGGCTCCTACGATCCGGTTACCAACGGCCACCTGGATATCGTCAGCAGAGCGGCCAAGCTCTTCGACGAGATTGTCGTCGCCGTGCTCATCAACAAGAACAAGAGCAGCCTGTTCACCGTTGAGGAGCGCATGGAGATGCTGCGCGAGGTCACCGTGCCGTGGCCGAACGTGCGCATCGACTCCTGGCACGGCCTGCTCGTCGACTACTGCCGGGCCAACGACATCGGCGTGATCGTCAAGGGGCTGCGCGCGGTCAGCGACTTCGACTACGAGCTGCAGATGGCGCAGATGAACCAGCAGCTCTCCGGGGTGGAGACGCTGTTCATGTCGACCAACCCGCAGTACAGCTTCCTGGCCAGCTCGCTGGTCAAGGAGGTAGCCACCTACGGCGGCGACGTCTCCCGCCTGGTGCCGCCGTCGGTGGAGAAGCGGCTGATGCAACGCCTGGCCGAGCGCTCCTGAGTCTTCCCTTCCGCGAGTTCGCGCGCGGTGGTGGCCACGGCGTGCGCCGTGGTCACGTTGGCTGCGTGCCGCGGCTTGACGCACGCACGGCGGAGACTCCTAGGGCTCCAGCGCCAGCTTCATGCCGATGTGGCTGGGCTGAAAGCCGAACCGGCGGTAGAAGCGATGCGCGTCGGTGCGGGTGACGTCGGTGGTGAGCTGCACCAGCCCGCAGCCGCGCCGCCGCGCCTCGGCGATCGCCCAGCGCAGCAGTTCCGCGCCGACGCCGTTGCCGCGCACGTCGTCACGGACCCGCACGGCCTCCAGCTGGGCCCGCCGCAGCCCCCGCCGGGAGAGTCCGGGGATCACGGTGAACTGCAGCGTGCCGACCACCTCGCCGGCCCGCTCGGCGACCACCAGGATCTGGTTCGGGTCCTTCTCCAGTTCCGCGAACGCCGCCGGGTAGGCCGGGTCACCGGGTTTCTCCCGCTCGGCGCCCAGCGGGTCGGCGGCCAGCAGCGCGACGATCGCCGGGATGTCCTCACGCCGGGCCCGGCGAATGGTCACCGGAGGCCCCGGGCTCACCGGATCGGTCGGCGACACGCGGTTAGTTTGTCACCTGCCACGTCTGGTTAATGTGAACGTTTCCTGGTGATCGCCGTGCCGCGTTACCGTCCGAGGGCATGACCAAGGTCACTTCACGCGCCATCCGAATCCTGCTCGCCCTGGCGCTCGCCGTGCTCGGCACGGTGGGCGCGGTGAGCGCCGCCACAGCCGCACCATCGGCCACGGCCGGCGCCGCCTTACCCGCCTCGGCGACACCCGCGGCGGCCGCCCAGGCGTCCTGCGGCGACACCTCCAGCTTCCACGTGGTCCCGCTGTCCAGCCTGCCGCCCGAGGCCACCGACACGGTGCGGCTCATCCGGCGGGGCGGCCCGTACCCGTATCCGCAGGACGGCACGGTGTTCAGCAACCGCGAGGGCATCCTGCCAAGCTGCCCGAGCGGCTACTACCACGAGTACACGGTGAAGACGCCGGGCAGCCCCGACCGCGGCGCCCGCCGCATCGTCACCGGCGACGGTGGCGAGTACTTCTACACCGGCGACCACTACGCCAGCTTCGTCGTGGTGGACATCAACGCGTGAGCCGCGGCCGACGGCCGGGGCGTGCCCGGACCGAACGGGCTGGACACGCCCCGCCCGCCTCCGCGGCTGGCGGGACGGATCAGGGCAGACTGAAGCGACGGGTGGTGTCGCGACGAGGAGTGTGCCGTGTACCGGGTGTTCGAGGCCCTCGACGAACTCGTCACGATCGTCGAGGAGGCGCGGGGCGTGCCGATGACCTCGGGGTGTGTCGTGCCCCGGGGCGACGTGCTGGAACTCCTGGACGAGATCCGCGACGCCATTCCCGGCGAGCTGGACGACGCGCAGGACGTGCTGGACCAGCGGGACGAGCTGATCGGCAAGGCCGAGCACGAGGCGGAGCAGGGCGTCAGCAAGGCCCGCTCGGAGGCCGAGCGGGTGCTGCAGGAGGCACGGGCCAGGGCGGAGCGGATCGTGGCCGACGCGCGCGCCGAGGCGGAGCGGGCCGTGGCCGCCGGCCGCGAGGAGTACGAGGATCTGGTCGGCCGGGCGCACGCCGAGGCGGAGCGGATGCTCGAGGCCGGCCGGGCCGCCTACGAGCGGTCGGTGGAGGAGGGCCGCGCCGAGCAGGCCAGGCTGGTCACCCAGACCGAGGTGGCGAAGGCCGCGCGCAGCGAGTCCGCGCGGATCATCGACGAGGCCCAGGCCGAGGCGGACCGGCTGCGCGAGGAGTGCGACGCCTACGTGGACGGCAAGCTGGCCGAGTTCGAGGACCTGCTCTCGCACACGCTGCGTACCGTGGGCAAGGGCCGGACCCGGCTCCGCGGCGGGGGTCGTCCGGCCGGGGCGATCGCCGCGCCCTTCGACTACCAGGCGTGAAACGGGTCACGGTCCCGGCTCGGCCGTCCGATTTCCTGCCGGGGCGGTATGTCCCGTACCCTGGGTGGGCTGGACGTACTGCCGTCCCCCGTCGAGCGATACCGAGCACATGTCTGAGCACCGCACCGCCTCCAGAAGCGCAGCCGACCACGCCCCCGCCGGGCCCTGGGTGATCGACACCAGGGATCTCGGCCGGCGTCCCGGTTCCAGCCGGAGCTACCACCGGTCCGTGCCGGCGGGATCCCCGCTGGGGGTGCCGGAGGTGATCGAGGTGCCCTCGGACGCGCGGGTGGAGCTGGGCCTCCTGCTGGAGGCCGTGGTGGAGGGCGTGCTGGTCTCCGGTACCGTGACCGCCCCGACGGTCGGGGAATGCTCGCGGTGCCTGGACCCGCTGTCCGGCACGGTCGAGGTGGAGCTGACGGAGCTGTTCGCGTATCCGGACACCGCCACCTCGGCCACCACGGACGAGGACGAGGTCAGCCGGATCGTGGACGACCGGATCGACCTTGAGCCGGTGGTCCGGGATGCGATCGTGCTGGCGTTGACGCCGGTGCCGCTGTGTTCGGAGGACTGCCCCGGGCTGTGCCCGGACTGTGGCCGACGGTGGGCGGATCTCGATCCGGATCACGGACATGACAAGATTGATCCTCGCTGGGCCGCGTTGAGGGAGCGGTTCGGTGGGACCGAGGAGGAGAAGTAGACGTGGCCGTCCCGAAGCGGAAGATGTCGCGCTCCAACACGCGCTCGCGTCGGGCCCAGTGGAAGACCACGGCGCCCCACCTGGTGCCCTGCTCGAACCGGGCCTGCCGCCAGCCGAAGCCGCAGCATGTGGCTTGCCCGTCCTGCGGTCAGTACGACGGCCGTCAGGTCGTCGCGCCGGCGTGACCTCCTCGCGAAGGTAGCCACGCGCAGTGGGGGGCAGGGCGTCGCGGGGCCAAGCTGCCGACCGCACCCCGCTCATCGAGGGGCTCGGCGTCGAACTCGACGACGAGCTGTTGACGCTTGCGCTGACACACCGCTCCTACGCGTACGAGAACGGCGGCCTGCCGCCGAACGAGCGGCTGGAGTTCCTCGGGGACGCGGTGCTCGGCCTGGTGGTCACCGAGCACCTCTACCGGACCCATCCGGACCTGCCCGAGGGGCAGCTCGCCAAGCTGCGCGCCAGCGTGGTGAACCAGCACGCGCTGGCCGGCGTGGCGCGGGGCCTGGGTGACGGCGGCCTCGGCCCCCACCTGTTGCTCGGCCGGGGCGAGGAGCTGACCGGGGGCCGGGACAAGGCAAGCATCCTGGCCGACGGCCTGGAGGCGGTGATCGGCGCCGTGTACCTGCGGCACGGCATCGACACCGCGCGGAAGCTGGTGCACCGGCTGTTCGACCCGCTGCTGGCCGAGGCGCCGCTGCGCGGCGCGGGACTGGACTGGAAGACCAGCCTGCAGGAGCTCACCGCGGCGACCGGGCTGGGCGTGCCCGAGTACCGCGTCGAGGAGGAGGGTCCCGACCACCGTAAGGAGTTCACCGCGACCGTGGTGGTCGCCGGCAACGACTACGGGGTCGGCGTTGGGCGGACGAAGAAGGAGGCCGAGCAGAAGGCCGCCGAGTCCGCCTGGCTGCAGCTGTCCGAGCAGTACGGGCTGCTGGAGAACGGCAACACCGCCCAGGCGGGCACGGCCGGCACCGACGGCACCTCGGACGCGGCGGCCGGGGCTGACCCGGCCGAGCCGGACGCCTGAGCCGGGCCGGATCTGGAGCTGGACGCACCGTGAGCGTCGTTCAGCACCGGCCCAGCGATTACGGGCCGCCAGGCCCGTGTGAGCGGCCGGTGTGGCGACGGGCTCGCTGAACGACGTGTACTTCTGAATGAGGCACAGTGCCCGAGCTACCCGAGGTGGAAGTCGTCCGCCGTGGCCTGCAGGCGCATGTCGCCGGCCGCACCATCGGCGCCGTCGAGGTGCTGCATCCGCGCTCGGTGCGCCGGCACCTGCCCGGCCCGGCCGACCTGGCCGCCCGGCTGGCCGGCCGCACGCTGGTCGCCGCCCGGCGGCGGGGCAAGTACCTGTGGCTGGAGCTGGACTCCTCCGGGCCGCAGACGTCCGGCGAGTACGCCGGCACCACCGGCGACGGCGAGGCGCTGGTGGTCCACCTCGGAATGAGCGGGCAGATGCTGGTGCAGCGGCCCGGTGCGCCCGACGAGAAGCATCTGCGGGTGCGTATCCCGTTCACCGACGGCGGCCCCGAGCTGCGGTTCGTGGACCAGCGCACGTTCGGCGGGGTGGCCATGGCCGAGCTGGTCGAGGTGGCTGGCACCCGGCTGCCGCTGCCGGTGGCGCACATCGCCCGCGACCCGCTCGACCCGGCCTTCGACCCGGACCCGGTGATCGCGGCGCTGCGCCGGCGGCACAGCGAGGTGAAGCGCGCGCTGCTGGACCAGTCGCTGGTCTCCGGGATCGGCAACATCTACGCGGACGAGGCGCTGTGGCGGGTCGAGCTGCACGGCCGGCGGCCCACCGACCGGCTGACCCGGTCGCAGGCGTCCGCCCTGCTCGCGGCCACCGCCGAGGTGATGCGCGAGGCGCTCGCCGCGGGCGGCACCTCGTTCGACGCGCTCTACGTCAACGTCAACGGCCAGTCCGGGTACTTCGACCGCTCGCTCGCCGTGTACGGGCAGGCGGGCCGGCCCTGCCCGCGCTGCGGTACCGCGGTGCGTCGCGAGCCATTCATGAACCGCTCATCTTTCTTCTGCCCCCGCTGCCAGCCCCCGCCGCGCCTCCGCTCCCGCATTCAGCGGGCTGAACGGCGCTCCGAGGCACCCCTGACTCGCCGTTCAGCCCGCTGAACGGCGAGTCAGGGGTACCCACGAATTCCCGTTCAGCCCGCTGAACGCGAGACGGGCGGGACCGGTCATCCGCAGTCGTCCGGGGCGGCGAGGCGGAGCAGCACCGGCTGGACGGCGGCCAGCAGCTCCCGTTCCCGCGGCTCCAGCAGCGCCATCCGCTTGGCCAGGGTCTCGGCCTGCCCGTAGGCCATGGAGACCATCTGCTCCTTGCCCTCCTCGGTGGCCATCACCCGGATCGCCCTGCGGTCGGCGGGGTCGGGTTCGCGGCGCACCAGCCCGGCCGCCTCCAGCCCGCGCACCACGGTGGTCGCGGTGGGTTGCGAGCACGGCACCTGGGCGGCCAGCTCGCCGAGGCGTAGCGGGCCGGTGGTGACCAGCTGCGCCAGCACGATCACCTGGGTCGGCGACAGGCCGGCGGCCGGGGCCTCGCGGCGGAGCGTGCGGAGCAGGCGGTGCAGCGCCAGCACGAACTGGAACGCCTCCTGGTCACCCGCATCGCCAGCCATGTTCGCCTCCGCCCACGTCACCGACCGCCGGCCGGTCAGCACCGTGCCCTGTTCAGAAGTTCACGTCGTTCAGCGCGTTCGGGCGGTCCACACGCACCGTCACCACACCGGCCGCTCGCACGGGCCGGGCGGCCCGTGGTCGCTGGACCGGCTCTGAACAACGCTCACAGCCTGACCTGTGGAGAGTAAAGGTCGAACCAAGTCGCGATGTCCAGCACCCGGTCCAGGCCGTTCCGCACGATGGCCGGCATCGCGGCCGGGTCGAGCTGCAGCGTCTCGTCCAGCCAGGACCGGTTCACCAGCTGGAAGATCGGGTGGCTCGGCTCGGCCAGCAACTCCTTGCCGAGCTGCTGCAACGCGCCCGCGTAGTGCGGGTCCTGAGTGGACGGGTACGGGCTCTTCACCCGCTGCACCACCGACCGCGGCAGCACGTCCTGGGTGGCGTGCCGGAGCAGGCTCTTCTCTCGGCCGTCGAAGGTCTTCAGTGACCACGGGGTGTTGTAGACGTACTCGACTAGGCGGTGGTCGCAGAACGGCACCCGGACCTCCAGGCCGACGGCCATGCTCATCCGGTCCTTGCGGTCCAGCAGCACCCGGACGAACCGGGTGAGGTGCAGGTAGCTGATGACCCGCATGCGTTGCTCGTGCTCGTCCGCCCCGGGCAGCGGTTCCACCTCGGCGACCGCCTCGCGGTACCGGTCCTGGATGTAGCCGAACATGTCGAGCCGGCTTTCCAGGCCCGGTTCCAGCAGCCGCATCCGGTTGGATTCGGCCATCATCCGGTGCGCCAGCCACGGGAACGTGTCGGCCCGCTGGATCGCCGGGTCGTGGAACCACGCGTAGCCGCCGAACACCTCGTCGGCGGACTCGCCGGACAGTGCCACCGTCGAGTGCTCGCGGATCGCCTTGAACAGCAGGTACAGCGAGGCGTCCAGGTCACCGAGGCCGGCGGGGATGTCCCGTGCGCGGATCACGGCGCGGCGCACCTCCGGATCGGCGAGCGTGTGGTGGTCCAGCACGATGTCCCGGTGCTGCGAGGCGACGTGCTGCGCCACGTCGTGCACGTACGGCGTGTCCGGGGTGGCCCGCAGGTCGTCCGGCTTGAAGTTCTCCGCCTGGCCGACGAAGTCGACCGCGAAGCTGCGCACCTTCTCGTCGTGCGCGGCCAGTTGCCGCGCGGACAGCGCGGTGATGGCGCTGGAGTCCAGGCCGCCGGAGAGCAGCACGCAGCGCGGCACGTCGGCGACGAGTTGCCGGCGCACGATGTCGTCCAGCAGCTCGCGTACCCGGCCGACGGTGGTGTCCTGGTCGTCGGTGTGCTCCCGGGTCGAAAGCTTCCAGTAGGTTCGCTCGCGGAGCCCGTCCGCGTCCACCACGACCAGGGTGCCGGGCACCACCTCGCGCATGCCGGACCAGATCGCGTGTCCCGGCGTCTTGCTGAAGCTCATCAGCTCGCGCAGGCCGTCCGCGTCCACCACCCGCTTGGCCAGCGGATTGGCCAGGATCGCCTTGGGTTCGGAGCCGAAGAGGACCCCGTCCGGGGTGCGGTAGAAGTAGAACGGCTTGATGCCCATCCGGTCGCGGACCATGACCAGCCTGCGGGTCCGGGAGTCCCAGATGGCGAAGGCGTACATGCCGTTGAGCCGGTCGACCACGGCCTCGCCCCACTCCAGGTAGCCGTGGAGCACGACCTCGGTGTCGCTCTCGGTGCGGAACCGGTGGCCACGCCGCCGCAGCTCCTCCTTCAGTTCGGCGTAGTTGTACGCCTCGCCGCTGTAGGTCATGGCCACCGCGCCGTCCGGGGTGTCCACGCTCATCGGCTGGGCGCCACCCTCGATGTCGATCACCGCGAGCCGGCGGTGGCCGAGCGCGGCGGGCCCGTCAATCCAGGTCCCCCGGGCGTCCGGTCCCCGGCACGCCATCGTCTCGGTCATCGCGTCGACCGTTGCCCGCTCGGTGGCCAGGTCACGGTCGAACGAGACCCAGCCGGCGATGCCACACACGTTGGTCCTCCCCGTCGTCATTTCGCCGCTATTGCGCCACGGTAACAACTTTCTTCGGCTATGAAACTATCTGCGTGCATGCCACCGCCAGTGGTCATCGAGTGATCGGTTCGCGACGCGCTGTGTCGCCGCTGGTCGGACCGACCGGATCGGCGAACGTGTCGTTTGTCACGTTCCTCGGTCGGCGCGACGCCGGCCGAAGTCAGGGGGCGTGCGGCTCAACCGCGCGTCCGGTAGGCGGCGTCAACGCGGCGTCAAGATGCGGCCGTCGCCCGTCAAGACGGCGGCAGTACCGGCCCGGCGGAGCGCCCCGGGCGGTGCACTGGACGGGTGATGCGCACCGCGGTGTCCTGGCCACGGCTCGAGGTGGGGTTCGGCTTCCCGCTGGGCTTCGCCGCGGGCAGCGTGACCACCATGGTCGCGGTCGCGGCGGGCGCGACCCACGTGCCCGCGGCGGCGCTGGTCGCGTTGGCGGCGACCGTGGCATGCGCGTCGGCGGTGACCACCACGGCGGGCGCCGTGGCGACCGGAGCCGCGTGCTGGGCGCTGTACGACGGGTTCGTTCTCGGCCGCGCCGGGCATCTCGTGCTGACCGAGTACTCAGCGCAGGCCGCGGCGCTCCTCGTGGTCGTCGCGCTCGTCGCCACGGCGGTCGGCGCGGCGTTCCGGAATCACGTCGCCCGCCCCCGGTCCTGATCTGGTGGTGTGGCAGGTCACTCGGCGTATCAGAGTCCCGTAAGCGGCGCCGTGTGCCGCCGTTAAGGACGTGTCAGCGCGGTACCGCGCGCCGGGTGCGGGTACGCACGCTGGGACCGCGACGGCCGTCGCCGGGGCGGCCGATCCTGTACCGGAAGAGGAGGCGGCGCACACATGGCCGACGTGCTGTACGTGGCGCTCCTGATCGGAATGTTCCTGCTGCTCGCGTTGACGCTGCGCGGACTGGAGCGGCTGTGAGCGGTTCCGGGGCTGTCGCGAACGCCGTGGGGGGCGTGCTCGCGTTGCTGCTGATCATCTACCTGTGCTACGCGCTGATCCGACCGGAGAAGTTCTGATGCGCGCCGACGTGTTCGTTGCAGCGGAGGCGCCAGTCATGACGGACATCGTGGCCGGCCTGGCGCAGGTCGGCCTCCTCGTGGTGGCCCTGGCCGTGGTGTACCGGCCGTTCGGCGGCTACCTGGCGCACGTGTTCACCACCGAGAAGCACTGGCGGGTGGAGCAGGCGATCTACCGGCTGGTACGGGTGAACCCGGACTCGGAGCAGCGCTGGCCCACCTACGCCGCGGGCGTGCTGGGCTTCGGTTTCGTCTCCGCGCTGCTGCTGTACCTGATCCAGCGGTTCCAGCCGCTGCTGCCGCTGAACTTCGGCCGCTCCATCCCGCCGGGGATGGCGTTCAACACCGCGGTCAGCTTCACCACCAACACCAACTGGCAGTCCTACGTGCCCGAGCAGGTCATGGGAGACACCGTGGCGATGGCCGGGCTGACCGTGCAGAACTTCGTCTCCGCGGCGATGGGCATGGCGGTCGCGGTCGCGGTGATCCGCGGTTTCGTGCGGTTCCGCACCGACCGGTTGGGCAATGTCTGGGTGGACCTCACCCGGGCGACGGTACGGATCCTGCTGCCGATCTCGTTCGCCTTCGCCATCGTGCTGGTCGGCCTGGGCGCGGCGATGAGCCTGCGCTCCGGGGTGTCGGTGACCGGGCTGGACGGCGCGCAGCACACCATCGCGCTCGCGCCCTCGGCGAGCGAGGAGGCCATCAAGGAACTCGGCACCAACGGCGGCGGCATCTTCAACGCCAACTCGGCGCACCCGTTCGAGAACCCCAACGCGTGGTCGAACCTGGTCGAGATCTTCCTGCTGCTGGTGATCCCGGTCAGCCTGACCCGGACCGTCGGGGTGATGGTCGGCAACCCGCGCCAGGGTCACGTGCTGCTGGGTGTGATGGCGGTGTTCTGGACCGGCATCCTGACCGTGACGTGGTGGGCGGAGGCGCACCCGAACGGCCCGGCCGCGCGGCTGGCCGGCGCGGCGATGGAGGGCAAGGAGACGCGCTTCGGTATCCCGTCCTCGACGCTGTTCGCCACCAGCACCACGGGCACGTCCACCGGCGCGGTGAACTCGATGCACGACAGCTACAGCGGGCTGGGCGGGGCCGGGCCGCTGTTCCACATGCTGCTCGGGGAGATCTCGCCGGGCGGGGTGGGCACCGGCGTCTACGGCATCCTGGTGCTGGCGATCATCGCGGTGTTCCTGGCCGGGCTGATGGTCGGCCGCACGCCGGAGTACCTGGGCAAGAAGCTGGGCCGGCGGGAGGTCACCTTCGCGTCGATCTCCATCCTGGCCATGCCGCTGCTGGTGCTGGTCGGCACCGGGCTGGCGCTGGCGCTGCCCGCGGTGACCGGTAGCTCGCTGACCAACTCCGGTGCGCACGGGCTGTCCGAGGTGCTCTACGCCTACACCTCGACGGCCAACAACAACGGCAGCGCGTTCGCCGGGCTGACCGTGACCAACGACTTCTACCAGTCCACCCTGGGCATCGCGATGGTCTTCGGGCGGTTCGTGCCGATCCTGGCCACGCTGGCGCTCGCCGGCTCGCTGGCCGCGCAGCGGAAGGTGCCGGAGACGGCCGGCACGCTGCCCACCACCGGCCCGCTGTTCGCCACGATGCTCACCGGCGCCGCCCTGCTGGTCGCCGCGCTGACCTTCGTCCCGGCGCTGGCGCTCGGCCCCATCGCGGAGGCATTGGCATGACGGTTCCGGTATCGGCGCGCGGACTCGCGGAGAAGACAGCATGACGACCACCCTGCACGACCACGACCGTCCACAGCGGACGATCGACGAGGCGCGCGAGCGGCACCTGCGGAACGTCGGCCGGGTGTCGGCCGGGGTGTTCAACCCGCGGCAGTTGCTGGTCTCGCTGCCGGACGCGTTGCGCAAGCTCAACCCCCGCCACCAGTTGAAGAACCCCGTCATGTTCGTGGTGTGGGTGGGCTCGGTGCTGGTGACGGTGTTCGCCATCGGCCAGCCGGGCGCTTTCACCGTCGGGGTGGCGGCCTGGCTGTGGTTCACCGTGGTGTTCGCCAACCTGGCCGAGGCGGTCGCCGAGGGCCGCGGCAAGGCGCAGGCGGAAACCCTGCGGCGCACCAAGAAGGAGACCGTCGCCCGCCGGTTGCGCGAGGACGGGACCGAGGAACGGGTGCCCGGCACCGAGCTACGGGTCGGCGACACCGTGGTGGTGGAGGCCGGCGAGGTGATTCCCGGTGACGGGGAGGTCATCGACGGCATCGCCACCGTGGACGAGTCGGCGATCACCGGCGAGTCCGCCCCGGTGATCCGGGAGTCCGGCGGTGACCGGTCCGCGGTTACCGGGGGCACCACGGTGCTGTCCGACCGGATCGTGGTGCGGATCTCCACCAGGCCCGGTGAGTCCTTCGTGGACCGGATGATCGCGCTGGTGGAGGGCGCGGCGCGGCAGAAGACGCCGAACGAGATCGCGCTGACCATCCTGCTGGCGGTGCTGACCATCATCTTCCTGCTCGCGGTGGTGGCGCTGCAGCCGATGGCCGGCTACTCGGGCGCGCAGCAGTCGGTGATCGTGCTGACCGCGCTGCTGGTGTGCCTGATCCCGACCACGATCGGCGCGCTGCTGTCCGCCATCGGCATCGCCGGCATGGACCGGTTGGTGCAGCGCAACGTGCTCGCCATGTCCGGGCGGGCGGTGGAGGCCGCCGGAGACGTGGACACCCTGCTGCTGGACAAGACCGGCACCATCACCTACGGCAACCGGCAGGCCACCGAGCTGATCCCGGTCGGATCGTCCACACTGGACGATCTGGCCGGCGCCGCCCGGCTGTCCAGCCTGGCCGACGGCACCCCGGAGGGGCGCAGCATCGTCGCGTTGTGCGCCCGCGAGCACGGGCTGCCCGGCGAACCGCAGGCGGGCGAGCGGTCCGCGGAGTTCGTCCCGTTCACCGCGCAGACCCGGATGAGCGGCGCCGACCTCAACGGCCGGCGGGTGCGCAAGGGTGCGGCCAGCGCGGTCCGTACGTGGGTGGCCGAGCACGGCGGATCGGTGCCGGAGGAGGTGCACCGGATCGTCGACGAGATCAGCCAGCAGGGCGGCACCCCGCTGGTGGTGGCCGAGTCGACCAACGGCGCCGCCGTGGTGCGCGGGGTGATCCGGCTGTCGGACGTGGTCAAGAAGGGCATGCGGCAGCGGTTCGCGGAGCTGCGCGCGATGGGCATCAAAACCGTCATGATCACCGGCGACAACCCGCTCACCGCGAAGGCCATCGCGGAGGAGGCCGGCGTGGACGACTTCCTCGCCGAGGCCAGGCCCGAGGACAAGATGGCCCTGATCCGCAGGGAGCAGGAGGGCGGCAAGCTGGTCGCGATGACCGGTGACGGCACCAACGACGCGCCGGCGCTGGCCCAGGCCGACGTCGGCGTGGCGATGAACACCGGGACCATGGCGGCCAAGGAGGCCGGCAACATGGTCGATCTCGACTCGGACCCGACCAAGCTGATCGAGATCGTGGAGATCGGCAAGCAGTTGCTGATCACCCGCGGTGCGCTGACCACCTTCTCCATCGCCAACGACCTGGCGAAGTACTTCGCGATCCTACCGGCGATGTTCGTGGCCATCTACCCGCAGCTGGGCAAGTTGAACATCATGCGGCTGCACAGCCCGCAGTCCGCGATCCTGTCCGCGGTGATCTTCAACGCGCTGATCATCGTGGCGCTCATCCCGCTCGCGCTGCGTGGCGTGCGCTACCGGCCGACCACGGCCACGGCGTTGCTGCGGCGCAACCTGCTGATCTACGGCGTGGGCGGGATCATCGTGCCCTTCGTGGGCATCTGGCTGGTCGATCTGGTGGTCCGTCTGCTGCCGGGAATCGGGTGATTCTGGTGCGTTGGTTCTCGTCTCTTGTCCGGCAGACCGGCGCCGGCCTGCGGCTGCTGCTGGTGCTGACCGTGGTCACCGGCGTGCTCTACCCGCTGGCGGTGTGGGGTGTCAGCCGGGCACCCGGCCTGGTCGGCAAGGCCGAGGGCTCGGTCGTGCGGGCCGGCGGGCGGCCGGTGGGCTCCGCGCTGATCGGCGTGGACCTCACCGCGGCGGACCCGGCGCACGACCCGTGGTTCCACACCCGACCCTCGGCGTCGGCCAACGACCCGCTCGGGCCCGGTGACCCGTCCACCTCGGGCGGGTCCAACCTCGCCGCGGACAACGCCAAGCTGGTCGATCTGGTGCGAAAGCGCAGGGCGGCGATCGCCGACCGGGAGGGCGTGCCCGAGGCGGCGGTGCCGGTGGACGCGGTGACCGCGTCCGCCTCCGGGGTCGACCCGGACATCAGCCCGGCCTACGCCGACCTCCAGGTGGCGCGGGTGGCCCGGGTGAACGGGCTGCCCGAGCAGGTGGTGCGCCAGATCGTCGACGGGCATGTGCGCGGCCGGGTGCTGGGCGTGCTCGGCGAGCCGGCGGTGAACGTGCTCGACCTCAACCTGGCCGTGCGCCAGGCAGTCCAGCACTGACTACTCCCGGTGGGTGCGGCGGGTCCGTGCCCACCGGTGACCAGCGGGGTGAGAGCTGTGGCCGAGGCGGACGAGGCGCAGACTGACAACGTGCAACCGGGTACCAGGCGACGACGTGGTGAGCTGCGCATCTACCTGGGCGCCGCACCCGGCGTGGGCAAGACCTACGCCATGCTCGGCGAGGCGCACCGGCGTGCCGAGCGGGGCACCGACGTGGTGGTCGGGTTCGTGGAGACCCATGGCCGCGCCAAGACCGCGCAACTGCTCGACGGCCTGGAGATGGTGCCGCGGCAGCGGCTCACCCACCGGGGCACCGAGTTCACCGAGATGGACGTGGACGCGGTGCTGGCCCGCCGGCCCGAGGTGGCCCTGGTGGACGAGCTGGCGCATACCAACGTGCCCGGCTCCCGCAACACCAAGCGCTGGCAGGACATCGACGAACTGCTGGACGCCGGCATCGACGTGCTGTCCACGGTGAACATCCAGCACCTGGAAAGCCTCAACGACGTCGTGGAGCGGATCACCGGGATCACCCAGCGGGAGACCGTGCCGGACGAGTGGGTTCGCCGCGCCGAGCAGCTCGAACTGGTCGACATCACCCCGGAGGCGCTGCGCCGCCGGCTGGCGCACGGCAACGTCTACGCCGCGCACAAGATCGACGCCGCGCTGGGCAACTACTTCCGCACCGGCAACCTCACCGCGCTCCGCGAGCTGGCCCTGCTGTGGGTGGCCGACCAGGTGGACGTGGCGCTGCAGCGGTACCGCGCCGAGCACGAGATCACCGACACCTGGGAGACCCGGGAACGGGTGGTCGTAGCGATCACCGGCGGCCCGGAGAGCGAGACGCTGATCCGCAGGGCTCGGCGGATCGCCACCAAGGCCGGCGGCGAGCTGCTCGTCGTGCACGTGCTGCGCGGCGACGGGCTGTCCGGGATCCCGCCTCACGCGCTGGGCCGGTTCCGCCGGCTGGCCGAGGACGTGGGCGCCACCTTCCACACCGTGGTCGGCGACGACGTGCCCACCGCGCTGCTGGACTTCGCCCGCGGCGTCAACGCCACCCAACTCGTGCTCGGCACCTCCCGCCGGTCCCGGCTGGCCCGGCTGTTCGAGGAGGGCATCGGCGCCACCACGGTGCAGGCGTCCGGCCCGATCGACGTGCACATGGTCACCCACGAGGAGGCGGCCCGGCGGCGTGGCCTGAAGTGGGCGCGCGGCGTGCTGCCGCGCAGCCGCAAGCTCGCCGGCTGGACGCTCGCCCCGGTGCTACCGGTCGTGGTCACCGGGCTGGGCACGGTGCTCCGCGGCCACGTCTCCCAGGCCACCGACGCGGTCGCGTTCGTGCTCGCCACGGTGGTGGTGGCGCTCGTCGGCGGGCTCGGGCCGGCGTTGCTCGCCGCGGCGGTCGCGGCCGTGCTGCTGGACGTCTTCTTCACCCAGCCCTTCTACAGCGTCACGATCTACGAGCCGCAGAACGTGATCGCCCTGGTGGTGATGGTGATCGTGGCGGTGCTGGTGTCGCTGGTGGTGGACCGGGCCTCCCGGCGGGCCGAGCAGGCCGCCCGGGCCGGCACCGAGGCCGCGCTGCTCGCCTCGTACGCGCGCACCGTGCTCACCCACCCGGAGCCGCTGGCCCGGCTGCTGGAGAAGGTGCGGGAGAACTTCGGGCTCACCTCCGTCGCGCTGCTGGAGAAACACGAGGGCACGTGGCAGCGGGTGGCCTGCGTCGGCCCGGAACCGTGCGACGAGCCGGACGAGGCGGACGTGGACGTGCCGGTCACCCCGGAGGTGCACCTGGCGCTGCGCGGCCGGGCGCTGCCCGCGGCCGACCGGCGGGTGCTGGAGGCCGCCGCCGGCCAGGCGCTGCTCGCGCTGCGCCAGCAGCGGATGGCCGTGCGGGCGGCGGAGGCGCAGCGGCGCGCGGAGACCACCGAACTGCGCACCGCGCTGCTCTCGGCGGTGGGCCACGACCTGCGCACGCCGCTCACCTCCATCAAGGCGGCGATCGGCAGCCTGCGCGACCCCGAGCTGCGGCTGTCCGACGCGGACACCGGGGAACTGCTGGCCACCGTCGAGGAGTCCACCGACCGGCTGGCCGGCCTGGTGGACAACCTGCTCGACTCCTCCCGGCTGGCCACCGGCGCGGTCGCGCCGCGGCTTCGCCCGGTCGGCTACGACGAGGTGGTGGCCAGGGCACTGGCCGGGGTGGACGGCGGCCGCACCGTCGCGGTGGACGTGGATGAGCGCCTCCCACCGGTGCTCGCCGACGCCGGGCTGCTGGAACGTGTGGTGGCCAACCTGGTGGACAACGCGCTGCGGCACGGTCGCCCGGTGCCCAGGAAGGGGCTGCCGGAGCCGCTCGGTGAGCCCGCGGTGGCGGTGCGGGCCAGCGAGTACGGCGGCACCGTCGAACTGCGCGTGGTGGACCACGGCCCGGGCCTGCCGAAGGGCGCGTCCGAGTCGGTGTTCACGCCGTTCCAGCGGCTCGGCGACCGGGACGCGGCGGGCGGCATCGGCCTGGGGTTGTCCGTGGCCAAGGGCTTCACCGAGGCGATGGGTGGCACCATCCGCGCCGAGGACACCCCGGGCGGCGGGCTCACCGTCGTGGTGTCCCTGCCGGCCGACCAGGCGTCCGTGCAGGTCGCGGAGGGTGCGGTATGACCAGGGTGCTCGTGGTGGACGACGAGCCGCAGATCGTCCGGGCACTGCGGATCAACCTCGCCGCGCGCGGCTACCAGGTGCTCACCGCCTACGACGGGACCGCGGCGCTCAAGGTGGCCGCCGAGGGCAAGCCGGACGTCGTCGTGCTCGACCTCGGGCTGCCCGACCTGGACGGCACCGAAGTGATCGCCGGCCTGCGCGGCTGGACCACGGTGCCGATCCTGGTGCTCTCCGCGCGCACCGACTCCTCGGACAAGGTGCAGGCGCTGGACGCGGGCGCGGACGACTACGTCACGAAGCCGTTCGGCATGGACGAGCTGCTGGCCAGGCTGCGCGCCGCGGTCCGCCGCGCCGCCCAGCCGCAGGACGCCGGTGAGGCGGTGGTGGACGCCGGAGCGTTCACCGTGGATCTGGCCGCCAAGCGGGTGCACCGGGACGGCGCCGAGGTGCACCTCACCCCCACCGAGTGGGGCGTGCTGGAGGTGCTGGTCCGCAACCGTGGCCGGCTGGTCAGCCAGAAGCAGTTGCTGCAGGAGGTGTGGGGGCCGGCCTACGCGACGGAGACCCACTACCTGCGGGTGTACCTGGCGCAGCTGCGTCGCAAGCTGGAGCCGGAACCGGCCCGCCCGCGCCACCTGCTCACCGAGGCGGGGATGGGCTACCGCTTCGAGGCCTGACCGCTCGCCCCGGACGGCGTGGGGGTGGTGCTCGTCGTCGTGGGGGTGGGCGTGGTCGTCGGGGTGGGCGGCGGCGGAAGGATCGTCCTCGACGGGCTGGACGTGGTGGTCCGGTCGGTGACGACCACCGGTGCGGTCGTCGCGGCGGTGCCGTCCGGCGTCTCGGTGCTGGACGTGACACGGCCGCGGGAGGTCGACGCCGAGACGGTGGTTGTCTCGGTCGGGGTGGCCGACTCCGGCGCGATGGACGTGCCGGTGTTCACCGTGGACGTCACGCTGACCTCCTGCGGGGAGATCACGTTGATGCCGGGCACGGTCTGCCCCGGCGGGGTCGCGCGGTCCGCGCGGTGCCCGGCGGCGATGGCCGCGACCGAGGCGAACACCGTGGCCACGGCCAGCCCGGAGGCGGCGAGCGACACCAGCGGGGAGGTGGCAAGCCGCGAGCGGGACCCACCGCGGGGCGCAGCGTTCACGGCGCGGCACCGTACCACCACGAGGTCACGTCCAGGGGTCTTGCGGCCGTGGCGGACTCGTCGTCCGCCCTGCTCGCGGGCCACCGTGCGGGTCGCTTCCGTGCTGCGGCACCATGTCTGGCGTGGCTACCGCAGCGGCGAACGTGCGTATGACCGCATGGGTACACGGCCAGGTGCAGGGTGTCGGGTTCCGGTGGTTCACCCGCAGCGTGGCGCTGGAACTGGGCCTCCGCGGCAGCGCGAGCAACCTGTCCGACGGCCGGGTCGAGGTGGTCGCCGAGGGGCCGGAGGACGGCTGCCGGCGGCTGCTGGACGCGCTGCGCTCCCCGCAGGCGCCCGGCCGGGTGGACTCGGTGGTCGAGCGGTGGTCCGAGCCGAAGGGCGCGCCCCCGGGGTTCTTCGAACGCTGATCCCGCGCATGCCGGCGGGTCAGCGCACCGGGTCCAGGCTCGCGGTGGGGTTGCCCGGGCTGGTGATCCGCACCACCGTCCAGGTCAGCTCGGTGCCGTGGAAGGTGTCGCGCACCCCGTTCCCGCCGAAGCCGGAGGGTGCGTCCCCGTCGCGGAACTCGTACAGCGGCTGGCGCAGGTAGGTGAGCTGGTCCAGGCCGGTGTCCGAGCGGTGCAGCACGCCGAGACCGGGCACCGGCCCGGCCGGCGCCCCGGACCGCGGCGCGGCCACCGGGATCCACGTGTCGAGGCAGGGACCCACGCAGCGCAGCACCCCGCCCCGCTCCTGGTCGTTGACGTAGAGCGCGCGGCCCTGGGCGTCGACCAGCGTCCCGTCGCGGAGGGCGAGGTCCACGGCGCGGCCGGCGGGTGCCGTGGTCGGCGCGGCTGCCGTGGCCGCCGACTCGGCCGGCTGGTGGGTCGCGCACCCGCTCGCCGCCGCCACTGCCGCCACCGCGGCCAGCACGGAAGGAAGAAATGTGAGGAACGTTCGGGTTCGGGGTTCCCGCTGCGTGTGTCGAAACATGCGGCCTCCCTTCGCGGCTGACGCGCGCGACCGCGATCGTGTCGCACCCGCCGCGCCGCGGGCCCCGGCCGAGGTCATCCGGCCCGAGCCGGCCGGCACGGCGATCCGCCGCCGGGGCCCGCGGGGCCGGTGGGCCCGGCGCGCCCCGCCGCTGGGATGCCGCCGCGCTGACACGATCATGGAATCTCCGGCGATGGGAACCGGTTGGTTCGGATGCGTACCGTGACGCCGTTCATAAATCAACGGGTGCGTCCGGACGGGCTACGGTACGGACGTCCCTTCGTCGTCGGTCGGATGGTCGGGACGGAGGTTTTTAGGAACGGGGTATAACCGGGTGGCGCGTCGCTGAACCGGTGCGGCGAGGCGTGGCGTAGTACAGGGGCGTGGACAACACCCCCGAGCGGGGCGATGACGTGGTACGGCAGCTGTACGGCAGGTGGCGCGGGCCGCTGCTGAGTTACGTGCTGCGCTCGGTCGGTGGGGACTACCAGTACGCCGAGGACATCGTCCAGGAGACGTTACTGCGGGCCTGGAAGAACTCGGAGTCACTGGTACCCGAGCGGGCGGGCCCGTGGTTGTACACAGTTGCCAGAAACTTGATCGTCTCCGGATACCGTCGCCGAGGTGCCCGGGTGGCGGAGGTACCGATGGAGGACCAGAACCTGCCGCCGGCCGCGGATCAGTTCGACCACGTCCTGCAGACGTGGCAGGTGGCAGATGCCATGCGGGCGCTCAGTCCCGATCACCAGCGGGTGATCATCGAGCTCTTCTACCGCCGGCGGACCGTGTCCGAGGCGGCCAAGGTGCTCGGCATCCCGCCGGGCACCGTCAAGTCGAGATCGTTCTACGCGTTGCGGGCGCTGCGTGGGGCGTTGGAGGAACGGGGGGTGACCGAGCCGTGACCTGCCAGCACACCATCTCGCTCGGCGCCTACGTGCTCGGGGCGCTGGACCCGGGCGACCGCGTCGAGCTGGAGCAGCACCTGAGCGCGTGTCCGACCTGCCGGGACGAGTTGGTTCGCTTCGCGCCGATACCCGGGCTGCTCAGCCATCTCACCGAGGAGGACCTCGTGGAGGCCGAGGTCGGGGTGACGCGGCGGTACCAGGCGCCAGCACCGGCACAGTGGTCGCCACCACCGGATGGGCCGCCGCCGCTGCCCGGACCGCGGGAGGGCGGCAGCATCGGGCCACCAGGCCGGCCCGACACCGGCGGGCCACCAAAGCTGCGGAGCCGCCGGCTCGCCAAGAAGTTGCGCAGACGCACCCGGCAGCGCTTCGTACTCGGCGCGGTGGGTGTCCTCGTCGCGGGCATCATCGCGGCCGGTGGTGTGCTCGGCGAGAAGCTGCTCGACAAACCCACCCAGCCGGCTGCCGCCGCGGTGACCTGGACTGCCACCGACCCTGCCACAGGTGTCAAGGCCAATGCCCAACTCGCCGCGCAGCGCTGGGGCACCGAGGTCCAGCTGCACATGGACAACCTGCCGGCCAACCAGCGCTGCCAGCTCGTGGTGCATGGCAAGGACGGCACCACCGAGTCCAGCGCCTGGTGGCGCAACGACTACCCGGGCAGCGAGACCGTACCGGCGGCCTCCTCGATGCAGATGGACAGGATCCAGTACATGGACGTGGTCAACAGTTCGAACAACGTCCTCGTCCGGCTGGAACCTCACTGACCGTCATCAACGCAGGTCACGTCGCCTTCGGTGGGTGACGCCACGCGCGTGGCGTCACCCACTTCCGCGTGCTGACCAGCTTTGATGCGGCGCCGCCCGACACCCGCCGCGGGTCGCGTCACGGGATCGGACCGGGGACCCCGGTACTCTCGACCGGATACCTACCGCAGCCGAAGGTCGAGAGGTCAACGCCGGTGCACTTGAAGAGCCTGACGCTGAAGGGCTTCAAGTCCTTCGCCTCGGCCACCACGCTCCGCTTCGAACCGGGGATCACGTGCGTGGTCGGGCCGAACGGCTCGGGCAAGTCCAACGTGCTTGACGCGCTCGCCTGGGTGATGGGCGAGCAGGGCGTGAAGAGCCTGCGCGGCGGCAAGATGGAGGACGTCATCTTCGCCGGCACGTCGGGCCGCGCCCCGCTCGGCCGCGCCGAGGTGACGCTGACCATCGACAACTCCGACGGCGCCCTGCCCATCGACTACACCGAGGTCTCCATCACCCGGCGGATGTTCCGCGAGGGCGCCAACGAGTACGAGATCAACGGCAACGGCTGCCGGCTGATGGACATCCAGGAACTGCTGTCCGACTCCGGCATCGGCCGGGAGATGCACGTCATCGTCGGGCAGGGCCAGCTCGCCTCGATCCTGGAGTCCAAGCCGGAGGAGCGCAGGGCGTTCATCGAGGAGGCGGCCGGCGTCCTCAAGCACCGCAAGCGCAAGGAGAAGGCGCTGCGCAAGCTGGACGCGATGCAGGCCAACCTGACCCGGCTCACCGACCTCACCGCCGAGCTGCGCCGCCAGCTCAAGCCGCTGGGCAAGCAGGCCGAGATCGCCCGGCGCGCCCAGGCCGTGCAGGCCGACCTGCGCGACGCGCGGCTCCGGCTGCACGCCGACGACCTGGCCACCCAGCGCGCCGAGCTGGCCAGGGAGGAGGCCGACGAGGCCGCCGCACGGGCCCGGCGGGCCGAGGTGGAGAGCGCGCTGCAACTCGCCCAGGCCCAGCAGACCGAGTTGGAGGAGCAGCTCGCCGCGGACGCGCCCCGGCTCACCCGCGCCCAGGACACCTGGTACAAGCTGTCCGCGCTCCAGGAGCGGCTGCGCGGCACCGTCCGGCTGGCCGCCGAGCGGCACCGGCACCTGACCACGGAGACCGACGAGCCACGCGGCGGCCGCGACCCCGAGCACCTGGAGGCGGAGGCCGAGCGCGCCGCCGCGCAGGAGGCCGAGCTGGCCGCCGGCGTGGAGGCCGCCCGCGCCGCGCTCTCCGACGCGCTGACCCGGCGGGCCGAGCTGGAAGAGCGGGTCGCCGAGGCGGAGAAGGCGCACCGCGCCGCGGTCCGCGCGATCGCCGACCGCCGGGAGGGCCTGGCCCGGCTGTCCAGCCAGGTGGAGGCGCTGCGCGGCAAGGCGAACGACACCGCGGACGAGATCGAGCGGCTGTCCACCACGCTGGCCGAGGCCACCGAGCGTGCCGAGACGGCCGCCGAGGAACTGGCCGAGCAGCAGGCCACCACGGACACCGAGGACTCCGGCGACGCCGACCTGGACGAGAGGCTGCGCCGCGCCGTCGAGGCCAACGAGCACGCCAAGGCGCGGGTGGACGAGCTGGTGCGGGCCGAGCGCACCGCGGAGAAGGAGATCGCCTCCTGGAAGGCCAGGGTGGACGCGCTGTCCATGGGCCTGGCCCGCAAGGATGGCGCCGGCGCGCTGCTCGCCGCCGGGTCCCGGCTGCCCGGGCTGCTCGGCTCGGTGGCCGCGCTGCTCACCGTCGAGCCCGGTGCGGAGGCCGCACTGGCCGCCGCGCTCGGCCCGATCGCCGACGCGGTCGCCGTGGCCGGCGGCGACGACGCGGTGGCCGCGCTGGAACTGCTCCGTACCGACGACGCCGGCCGGGCCGGCGTGCTGGTCGGCGGATCTTCGTCCACAGTGGACAGAAGTGGGTGGCCGGTGCTGCCGGGCGGCGCCCGCTGGGTGGTCGACCTGGTGCGTGCCCCGGACGCGCTGCGGCCGGCGGTGGAACGCGCGCTGGACCGGGTGGCGCTGGTCGACGACCTGCCCGCGGCCCGGTCGCTGGTCGCCGCGCACCCCGAGGTCCGGGCGGTGACCAGGGCCGGCGAGGTGTTCGGCCGGGACTGGGCGGTCGGCGGGTCGGAGCGCGCGCAGAGCGTCCTCGAGGTGCAGGCCGCCGTGGACGAGGCGCAGGACCAGCTCGCCGCCGCCGAGCGCCGGCTGGAGCAGGCGTCCGCCGCGCTGGACGGCGCCCGCGCCGAGCAGCAGGACCGCCGCGCCGGGGTGGCCGAGATCCGCGAGCGGCTCAACGAGGCCAAGGTGCGCCGGGCCCGGTCCACCGAGCGGCTGTCCCGGCTGCGCCAGGCCGCCAACGCGGCCGCCGCCGAGGTGGAGCGGGTCCGCACCCAGCGGGACAAGATGGAGCGCAACCGCGACGAGGCGCTGGCCCAGCTCGAGTCGCTGGAGGAACGGCTGGCCGCCGCCGAGGAGCAGCCCATCGAGGACGAGCCGGACAGCCGGGAGCGGGACGAGGCCGCCGAGGCGCTGGCCGCCGCCCGGCAGACCGAGATGGACGCGCGGCTCACCCTGCGCACCGCCGAGGAACGGCACCGGTCGCTCTCCGGTCGGGCCGACTCGCTGCGCCGGGCCGCCCGCACCGAGCGCGAGGCAAGGGAGCGCGCCGCCCGGGCCCGCGCCGCCCGGGAGCGGGGCGCCGCGGTCGCCGATGCCGTGGTCCGTGCCGGCGAGCATGCCCTGGACCGGATCGCCGACTCGCTGCGCCGCGCCCAGGCCGACCGGGACCGCGCCCAGGCCGAGCGGGAGTCCCGGGAGAGCGCGCTCGCCACCGTGCGGAACCGGGTCCGCGAGCTGTCCACCGAGCTGGAGAAGCTGACCGACGCGGTGCACCGGGACGAGGTGCTGCGCGCCGAGCAGCGGCTGCGGTTGGAGCAGCTGGAAACCAAGATCGTCGAGGACTACGGCATCGGCCTGGAGGACCTGCTCGCCGAGTACGGCCCGGACGTGCCGGTGCCGCCCAGCCCGCAGGAGCTGGCCGAGTACGAGGCGGCCCGGGAGCGCGGGGAGCAGGTCAGCGAGCCGCAGCCGATGCCCTACGACCGGGCCACCCAGGAGCGGAGGGCCAAGCGCGCCGAGCGGGATCTCGCCCAGCTCGGCAAGGTCAACCCGCTGGCGCTGGAGGAGTTCGCAGCCCTGGAGGAGCGCTACAAGTTCCTGTCCACCCAGCTCGAGGACCTCAAGGCGACCCGCCGCGACCTGCTCACCGTGGTCAAGGAGGTGGACGACAAGATCCTCGAGGTGTTCTCCACCGCGTACCAGGACGTGGCCCGCGAGTTCGAGATCGTGTTCGAGCGGTTGTTCCCCGGCGGCGCCGGCCGGCTGGTGCTCACCGACCCGGACGACCTGCTCACCACTGGCGTGGACGTGGAGGCCCGGCCGCCGGGCAAGAAGGTGAAGCGGCTGTCGCTGCTCTCCGGCGGGGAGAAGTCGCTGACCGCGGTGGCCATGCTGGTCGCCATCTTCCGCGCCCGCCCCTCGCCGTTCTACGTGCTGGACGAGGTGGAGGCCGCGCTGGACGACACCAACCTGCGCCGGCTGATCACCCTGTTCGAGGAGCTGCGCGACACCTCCCAGCTGATCATCATCACCCATCAGAAGCCGACCATGGAGGTCGCCGACGCCCTCTACGGCGTCAGCATGCGCGGCGACGGCATCAGCACGGTCATCTCCCAGCGTCTCCGCTCCCGCGACGGCGAACCCACACCCCAACCCGCCGCCGCAGCGAGCTGATCCCTGCCGTCACGGACAGACCGCGCTGTCCGCGCCCGCCCTGCGAAGAATGATAGCTCCAATTATGATAACTGCAGCTATCATTGTTCGCATGGTGTCGCCGTGACAACGAGAATGATAACTTCGGTTATGATAGAGCGTTATTCAGAGCCCTTACCAGCCAAGTCGGTAGAACTCCAGTGCGGTGACGATTCGGATGACATTCGGAAGCTCGGCGAGGCGCCCTCGAAAGCCGGTGGCAAGTATCTTCCAGTTCTTGACATGGGCGATGCATCGTTCGACGGCAGAGCGCAGTGAGGAGATCATCTTGTTGTTTGCCTTGTCGCCGATAGAGAGCTCGCCACCCTTGGGTTTCTTGCGAGGCGTGATTGCGTGAGTTCCCTGGTAGGCAGGGTCGGCGATGACTGGGACATCGGCCAGAAGATCTTCCCAGCCGCACTCAGTAAACGATTTTCGGTCATGCATTGCCCCAGGCAAGGGTATCGATATTCCCAACAGGCCTCCGTTGGTATCGGCGGCAACCTGAATGTTGAGTCCGGCCCGGCGGCGCTTGCCAGAGTAATTCTCCTCGTGACCTGCGCGGTTGCCGGTGGGCACATCGGTTCCGTCGACCAGGACGAGTCGGCCGCGGATCGCCTCTTCGAGGTTCGGAACGTGCAGGCACAACGCCTGCCCGATCAGCGGAAGTATGGATCGATAAACTCTCGATACGGTCGACTGGCTGACTCCGAACAGGTCGCCCACAGCCGCCTGGTTCAGATTCTGCCGGACGTATACCAAGGTGAGTACGACAGCGCGATACAGTCCCACCACCGGAGGCCAGACTTGCTTTTTATTGCAGGAGGCGATCTGCCAAATGCGAGCAACAAGCTCCTCGATCTGGTCGGCAGCAAGTCCTGTAGTAGACTGGTAACGCAACGGCCCCGCCTGTAAGTCGTGTTCTGTGGTAGGAAAACGATGAGGCTTATTCAGGCGGTTGCGTAGAAGTGTAGGGCGATTACCGCTGAGATGGTTTCCGAGAAGGTCTCGATGGGCCGCCGGTAGTCGGTGTGCATGATCCTCCAAGTTTTAAAGTTGGCGAT
>NZ_BJFL01000025.1 GCF_005405885.1 Gandjariella thermophila | reverse complement strand
TGGACGCCGTCGCCGACGAACTCAACGACCGGCCCCGGCAGACTCTCGGCTGGCTCAAACCCACCGAAGTCCTCAACAAACTGCTGCTAGAAGCTGGTGGTGCACCCACTACTTGACACCGCCCATCCCCGGGCTGCTGCAGACCTCCGACTACGCGCGGGAGATCAAGCGCGCCGCCGGCATACCGCCGTCGGACATCGAGTTGCGGGTCATGGTCAACGCCGGCCGGCGGGACGTGCTCACCCGGCACGACAACCCCGTGCGGTACGTGGCGCTGATCGGCGAGGCGATCTTCCGCGAGGTCATCGGCTCGCCGGAGATCATGCGGGAGCAGTTCCGGTTCCTCATCGAGACGGCGGAGCGGCCGAACGTGACCGTGCAGACCGTCCCGGAGGGCATCGGCTGGCATCCCGGCTGGGCCGGCAGCTTCGTGCTCTACGAGTTCCCGGACGCCTCGCCGGTGGTGTATTTCGAGCACCACAGTTCCGGCGCGTTCGTGTCCGCGGAGCACGACATCCGGGAATACCGCAGGGCCATCGAACGTCTCCGCGCGGTCGCGCGGGACCCCGCCGCGTCGGTCGAGCACATACGCGGCGTCATGGAACGGGAGCGAACGACATGAAGAACTGGCGGAAATCCAGCCACAGCGCCCAGGCGAACGGCTGCGTCGAGGTGGCCAACACCCTCGACGCCATCCGCGACTCCAAGAACCCCACCGGACCCACCCTGCACGTCAACGTCACCGAACTCGTCACCGCCGTCAAGGCCGGCCGCCTGCAACGCTGAGCGACGAGGACGGACCGCGACCTCCGAGAACGGAACAGCCCATGCAGAACTGGCGGAAATCCAGCCACAGCGACCAGGCCAACGGCTGCGTCGAGGTGGCCAACACCCTCGACGCCATCCGCGACTCCAAGAACCCCACCGGACCCACCCTGCACGTCAACGTCACCGAACTCGTCACCGCCGCCAAGGCCGGACGCCTGCGACGCTGACCGCGTGGTGTGGGACCTCCGGCAACACAGCGGAGGTCCCACACCGCAGTTCACTCCCTGGTCAACGCCGCCACGACGCGGTGCACCCGCTGCCGGACGGCGTCGGCACCGTACGCCTCGACCGTGGCTCGGACCGCCGCCAACGGTTCCAGCCGCACCGGAGGCTGCGCCATGCCGTCGAACATCACCGCGACCCCGGCCGCCGCGTCCGCGCGGTCTGCGGCCGCGAACGGCGGGGCCAGGTCACCGGCCAGGCCGTGCTGGTCACGCCTCTCCAGGATGCGGGTCCACGCGGACTCCAGGTGGCCGAGCACCCGGCCCTCAGCCTCGGCGAGCGCCGCGTACGCCTTCTGCTCCGCCGCGGCGTGCTCGCCGACGGCATCGCTGCTCTTCTCGACCAACGTCTGGAAGCGCTTCTCGGCGCGCTGGACGTCGCGCTCCGCCGCCCTGGCCGCGTCGGCGAACGGGTTGTGGTGGACCACCTTGATGGCGATCGCCGACACGGTGAGCATCAGCAGCAACAGGGCGACCGCGAACGGCGGCCCGGTGTCCGCGTCACTGCTCTGCGCCCGGTAGAACGACCACACCAGCACGGTGAGCAACACCAGCCCGCCGAACAGTGCCGGGAGCGTCCACTGTGGCCACGGCAGGTCCTTGGGCGTCCGCTGCTGCACGGTCGGCGGCCGCCGCCGCACCGCCGCGACGATCCTGGCCCAGAGGGTGATCCGCCGGTCCCGCCGCTCGGCCAGCGACCGGCCGCGCAGCAACGCCTGGCCGGTCCAGTGCGCCGTCGCCGCGAGCGCCCCGGCGATCATGAAGCCCGGCAGGTAGGTCAGCACGGAGTCCCACCCGCTGCCCGCGTCGGTGATCCGCTGGAACACCTTGGCGAAGTACAGCGTGTCGAACAGCGTGGCGGCGAGTACCGGCACCAGCACCAACCATCCGCTGGCCCACTTTGGACGGTGCCGCCGATCCTCCGGGCCGTCCTCGGCGTGCCGCGCGATCACCTCCGCCATGGCCGCGCGTGCCCGGGGCAGGCGGCCGGACGCGGCGAAGGATTCCAGCTTGGTGGCGGCGGCGTCGCTGCGGCCGTGGCAGGCGAACAGCTCGCGGACCGCCCTCTCCGCCAGGGTTGGCGCCCGGGCGGCTTCGGCGCTCGCCGCCACCGCCGCCCGGATCAGCTCCGCGGCCTCGGCGTTGTCCAACGTGTCCGGCGGGTACGGCTCGCGTTCCCGCCGTTGCTGGTCGGGCGCCCCGACGATGCCGTCGGCACAGGGCGCCGACGGCGGGCACGTGCGGGCCGGGGGCGACAGCAGACGCAGCTCCGAACCGGTCCCCCGGCGCGCGGGCATGGCGTGCCGGTGGCCGTTGTTCGCGTTGCTCTGGCGCACGGCGTCCTCCGCGGTCATGACCCGGCCCTGCTCACCACGATGTCCACCCGCCGGTTGCACTGCGCCGCCCTGTCATCGACGCGTGGCGGCGGGCACAGCGGCGCGGTGCCGGGGTGCCCCTGCGCGGTCACCCGGCGGACGCCGTGCTGGGACAGCACCGCGGTGACCGCCTCGGCGCGTTGCCGGGCGAGCGCGAGGTTCTGCTCCGGCGTGCCCATCGCCTCCGTGTAGCCGTTCACCACCGCGCTGGCGCCGGGCATCGCGTTCACCTCGCCGGCGATCCGGGTCAGCGTGGCCACCCCCTCCGGAGAAATCGTGGCGTCGTTCGGGTCGAAGAGCACGTCCGCGTTCAGTTGGAACACGAGTTGCCCGTCCGGGCCGGTGAGCCCGGAGTCCGGCGGTGGGAACGCGACGGCCGGGTCGGCGACGGTGGCCGCGCCGGCCGCCGGGTGACCGGATGGGTCGGCGGGCTCGGTCGCCGGCATCGGCGCGGTCGTCACCTCGCACCGCGCGGCGTGTAGCTCCGCGCACAGCCGCGACCAGAGTTGCTGCAACCAGTCGAGCTGCGTGGTGGACGGCTGCGGCTGCCCCTTCGCGGGATGGCCGATGCCGACCAGCCGCAGCGTCGTCCCGGACAGGTCGCTGCGTAGTTCGCCGCGATCCCGGCAGGTGCGCACGATCTGGTCGATCAGCGCGGGGTTGCCGACCCGGATGTGGCTAAGGTCGGCGCATCCGGTGGTCACCAGCCCGTCGGTGGCCACGACGATGGTGCGGTCGCCATGCGTGTCGCGAAGCTCCTGCGCGGCCATGGCGATCGCGCCGAGCACATCCGTTCCGGGCGTCACCGGTGCGGCCGTGGCGGCCCGGCGCAGAACCGCCGTCAGGCAGTCGCGGGTCTGGGCGTCCGCCGCGTCCCGGTTCTCCTTGTTCTGCTTGCCGGAATCGGTCACCAGGTTGGCGTCCGGCAACGCCACGGTGCTGGCCGATCCGTCGAAGCTGCCGACGGACACGACATGGTGCGCGTCGACCGCCTTCAGGGCGGTGTCCGCCAGCCCCTTCGGGTAGTCCGGCGCACCACCGTCGGCGGACCGGGTGGAGGCGGACCGGTCGATCAGCCACACCTCCTTGCCGGCCGCGCTACCGGAGGTGGACCGGTGCATGCGGGCGCACGCGTCCGGGGCCGGAGGGCTGGCGAACACCGCGTCGCAGCCGGTCAGGCTCAACAGTCCGGCCGCGACGGCGAGCAGCACCAGCACGGTTCTGATCATGGTCGTTCCTCGCCGTGTCATCGTCTTCGTCGTCTCCGTCGTCATGTCAGCCGCCGGCGGAGGTGGCGTCGGGCCTGGAGTCCGGCGTGACGGTGCCCCGGGTGAGACCGGCCTGCCGCTCGAAGGCGCGTAGCGCCGCGTCATAGGACTGGGCGAACTCGAACATGCCGATGGTGTGGTGCGCGTCCCGGGCGCTGCGCAGCACCTCCGCGAGGTCGTGCGACAGCGACCTGCGCTCCGTGGCCAGGCCCCGCACCACGGTGGCGACCTCGGTGTCGACCAGCCGCGCGGCCTGCCCGACCACCGGCCCGTCGCCGAAGCGTTCCAGCAGGTCCCGCCACCGTCCGAGCAGGTCGTCGACGACCTCGAGGCGGCGCCGTTCCACCCGGTACCGCAGGTCCATCTCAACCAACCGCTCCCACAGCGGCAGTTGCCTGGTGACCACCCGCTCGTCGGCGGTCACCTGCACCTGGGCCCGGCAGGAGATGACCTCGCCGTGTTCCTCGTAGCACCACGGCTCGGCCAGCTTCTTGTTCATCTCGGCCTCCGCCTGCTCCGGGTGATGGGGCAGGCAGCCCCGGCCGATCGGCCACACCTGGTCGAGCAGCGTGTGCGCGGCGCTGTCCGCGTAGGCATTGACCCGCTCCACGAACCGTGCCGGGTGCATGCCCTTGGCCGTCCAGGTCGTGTGGTAGTGCACGGTGAAGCTGAACACGCCGCCGTCGGCCGGCACGGTGAGCGGCTCCGGTCCCTCGCGGCGTTCCTGGACGACCAGGGTCGCCGGGGTGAGCGCGACCGGCTGCCGCCGCCCCCGCAGCCAGCCGGCGAGCCGGCCGAACAGCCCGCGCGGCGCTGGCCGCTCGCTGCCGGGTGCCGGATACTCGCCGGACGTCGTTGCCATCGTCATTCCTGTGGTCCCCTTCCCGCTTTCCTTACTTTCCGTCCACTTCGGACAGGATTCGCCGTGCGAGGGTGCTTCCGGGTCGCCGCCCCAGGTGGAGCCGCAGGTAGAACGGCGCCCGGTGGCGCACCGCGGGGTGGCTGGCGAGGTCGATGACGAAGCCCTCGGTGGTCTTGGCGAGGTCCTCGTCCTGGTCCCCGGCGGCGAGCCAGCGACCGATCGCCTGCCACGCCCGGGTGGCGGTGCGGCCCTCGGTGAGCGCGACCTGCCAGACGGCGACCAGCCGTGCCGCGCTGGCCGGATCGCGCCTGGCCAGGCCGAGCAGGGCCGGCCAGAGGTCGTCGTCCCCCGCTGTCTCCCGGGCGAGCAGCACGGCGCACCGGCCGGCCTGGACCCGCAGGCACTGCTCGTCGGAGCGAGCCCATTCGGCGAGCATCGCGACCAGGTCTTCGGCGGACTCCGGCTGGTAGAGCTCGGCGAACGCCCGGGCGACCGCGTTGCGGTGCATCTGCTCCGGGTCGCGGGCGATCAGGCGCAGGCTCTCCACCGCGTCGGCGACGAACGCGGCCCCGAGTGCCGTCGCGTAGGCGCGGGCGGCGGTGTCCCGGAGAAACCGGTCTCGGCGCGCGGTCCAGTCCCGCAGCCGGGCGCGCACCAGGCGCCTGGCCGTGCCGTCCTCCGCGGCGAAGTCGAACGCCCACGCGGCGGCCTGCCGCTTCCGCGCCGATCTCGACCCGGCCCACCCCCGGACGAGCCGGGCGTAGAGGTAGCCGAAGTCGTAGGTGGCGAGCTTGCCGGCGAGGACGGCGGCCCGCCGCTGGACCGGCACCCGCGGATCCCCCGCCAGGTCGTCCAGCCAGCCGATCAGCGGCGCGCGGAGCGTGTCGTAGTCGTTCCACGCCACGTCGAGCACCGCCGCGGCGAGCCCCGGGTTCGCCAGCCGTGCCGTGCGCCCACCCGCGGTGGCCGTCCCGAGCGGTGCGCCCATGTCCTTGTGCAGCAGGTCCGCGAAACCGGCGTCGATGGTCACCCCGCCCATCCCGGGCTCGAACGGTGCGGCGCCCGGGCTTGCCGGCGCGAGGCGGCGGTGCAGCAGCGCCGCCGCGTGGTACACCTCGGTCATCTCACGCCGGTCGAACAGGGCGTACGCGATGCGGGCGGCCTGCACGCGTGCCGCCGGGACACCGCCCTCGGCCTCGGCCGAGTCCGTTTCCCGCAGGATCCGGCTGGCGAGCTGGCGCAGCCGGTGCGGCGCGTCCGCCAGGGCATCCGCCGGTCGCCGACCCGTGACCGCCGCGTCGCGCAGCAACCGGGCCAGCAGGGCGACCTGGGCCGGCCGGGGTGAGAGACACAGCTCGTCGCGGACCCGGTCGTCGCGCATGCACGCGTCCAGCCACCGCGCGCGGCAGGCGCCCGGGCAGCCGGCGCAGCCACCCACGCAGGTACCGGCCCGATCGAGCAGCGCGGCGAGATGCCGGCGCAGCACCGCATCGGGATCGGGCGGGGTGTGCGGGACGGCGTACGGATCCAGGTCCGCCGCACCCTGGCTGATCGGCTCCGCGACGGCGGCGACGAGCGCCTTCCGCTCGGCGGCGCGGGCTGCGAGCACCCCCAGCGTTCCGGCTCGCACCTCCTGCGTCCCGCTCAGCCGCACCACGTGTCCCCGCCCCCCGTGCAACAGGTCGGGCTGGAACACGAGGGTGCGCAGACTCCCGCCGTCGCCGAGGTCGACCTCGTTCAGCCCCCCGTCGCCCACCAGGCGGGCCAGGGCAGCGCACGCGGTCGACCATCGTCCGCCGTCCGCCGTCCCGTGCAGGTACACCACGCCGTGCTCGCGGAGGGTCCGCAGCACCCGGTCGAACTCGACGACCTCGACGTAGGTCTCGCGGAGTTCGGCGACGTACGAATCGGACAGCGGCGCGCTGCTCGCCGCGGGCCCGGCGTCCGCGCCGGCACCGACGTAGGCGATGTTCGCGGCGACGGAGTGCGGGGCCAGCGTCGCCGGCCCGTGGTTGCCCACCGGACCTGGTCCGAAGTAGACGGACCCGGCGGCGATCGAGTGGTCGCCGAACGCGGCCTGGCCCCGGTTTCCCACCCGGTTGAGCCGGGTGGGTTCGTGCCCGCCGAACAGTGCCCGCACGTCCTCGTCGCGGGCGCGGTACCGCTCGCTGCGGCCGGCCACCCACTCGGTGTCCGCGTCCTCGCCGTCCGGGTTCTCCTCGTCGGCCGCGGTGTCGGCGTGGGGAACGGCGCCGGTGGTGGTCCCCGCGTCGGCGGTGCCGTCACTCCGGTCGCCGGCGGGATGGGCGGTGGGCACGCCGCCCGGGAGGTCGGGCTCGTCCGGTCCCGGGTCGCCCGCCGGCTGTCCGGGTATCCCGCCCAGGCCGGGCCCGTGGCCCGGGGCCGGCGTCGCCAGTTCGTCGTCGTCCATGTCAGTCACCCGAGCCTGTTTCGTGACGGTGGTCCCGACCGTCGCCGCGGCGGACGGTCGAGGCAGGGCCGAAGGTCGCGGACGCGTTCCCGCCCACGTGAATGGGCGCGTGGTAGTGGCTGCTCGGAGCTTGTCCGAAGTAGACGGTCCCGGCGGCGATCGAGTGGTCGCCGTACGTCGCCTGCCCATGGTTCGGGCCCTCGTTGCGCTGGTACCGTGCGCCGCCGGCGGAGGCGCGGCCGGATCGCTGCCGCGCGCCGCCCGACGCGTCGGTGGCGGCCGCAGGTTGCCCGGTGCCCGGGTCCCCGATCTCCTCGCCGGTGTCGGGGCCCGTGGCCGGGCCGGTGTCCAGTCCGGCGGCGGCGAGTTCGGCCACGGAGACACCGGGTACGTGCAGCCACGCGATCTCGTTGAAGCCCTTGTGGTCGTGTCGCACCCGAACCGGCTCGAAGGCGCCCGGGTCGAGACCGCGTTCCCGGTACACCACCACGTCGTGGAAGAGCCGGTCGGAGACCACCAGGGCCAGCGGCGCCGCCGGGAAGCGGTCGAGCGCCGCCCGCAGCGGCGCGGACTCGCACAGCCGGTTGACCGTGACCAGGGCGTCACCGCCGAGCGGGAACCCGCTGTCCGGGTCGACGGTGATGTCGCCGTGCTCGACGGCCACCCGCAGGCGGATCTCGCCATCCTCGCTCTTGTCCTCGTTGAAGGCGCGAAGCTCGATGCACCACTCGCGGACGGCGTCGGCGAGGATGCGTGCCTTCGGCACGTCACCGGGAACCGTGATCAGTTCGCCGTCGCCGCTGGGCCGGCGCGGCCACGGGTTCCCGGGGGTCTGGAACCGGGCGCAGACGCGGTCGTTGGCCCGTTGCAGGCCGCGGATCAGTCGCCCGTGCCGGGCATGACCGCCCGCGCTGGACTTCCGGATGTCCATCGCGATCAAGGTCCGGGGCCGGGAGAGATCGTCCACCGGGCGCTCCTTTACTCCGATCAGGTGGTTTTGCGGCCTACCGTGAACCGTGCCCGGCACGGCCACCACATCCCCGTACGGCTTTCCTTCCGTCTTTCTGTTCTTCCGCCAGCGCCAGGACCAGGCGGTCCAGGCAGACCAGGCAGGGCACGAGAACCCGCCGGTACGCGGTGCGCACCAGGCCTTGCGCGCGGAACTCGCGCAGCACGCGGTTGACGGTCACCTCGGCCGCGTGCACGAGCTTCGCCAACTCGCCCTGGCTGGCCTCGATGGCGACCGCGCGTTCCGGCCGGCGCTCGCCGGGCTCGCCGGCCAGGTCACGCAGCAGCCGGGCCAGCCGCATCGCCACGTCGTCGGTGCTGACCGCCAACCGGGACCGGTCGGCGTCGCGCAGCCGGGAGCCGACACACCTGGCGAGTTCCAGCCCGACGGCCGGCCGGTCCTGGAGGTACTGGTCGAACCGCGACCAGGCGATCTTCGTCGCCCGCAGCGGGCGCAGCGCGACCACCGACGCCGACCGCGGGCGACCGTCCAGGTAGGACAGTTCACCGATCAGGTCGCCTCGGCCCCGCAGGCCGAGCACGTACTCGCCACCGCGCTCGTCGTGCACCGCGACCTTGGCCGGCCCGCCGTGCAGCACCAGGACGAACTGGCTGCGGTCACCCTCGACCAGCAGGTAGCGGTTGGCGGGGTAGATGTTGCTGCTGCCGAGGGCGAGCAGATCCCGCCGGTCATCGGGGTGCAGGCGACCGACAAACGTGTCCGGTTCCCATGGCACCGCCCAACTTTCACCCTGCACGATTCCCCTGTCCGGATGGCCACCGGCCCACCGTCACGGCACACGTCGCGACCGAGGCCATTCCTGAAAACGCATCACATCCGCGCCGTCACCGCCGCGCCTGCGGCGGCGTGAAGCACGCGATATCGATCGCGTACCGGGGGAACGCGATTCCCCCGAAGAGCGCCCCAAACAGTTCCTGTGAGTAGTCCCGCCGTGATTCTTCCGTTGTTTTCGGTCAGTAGTTCGGATCAGTGGAGGCCACGCACGACCACTGCCGGTAGCGCCGGCAATCGGCCCGGCCCGTCACAGCACGCTCGCGACGAGGAGGATCGCGCCGGCGATGGTGCACAGAATTCCGTACCGGGTCAGCCGGTACTTGGTGGTCACGATCCGGCTGATCGCGCTGAGCTCACCCAGCAGCGGCCCTTCCGGATGCTCGGCGGCACGCCCCAACCGCTGGCCGAGTTCCGCCGCGTCCCGCACGGCCGCCACGTCACCGAAGTACCGCAGGTGGCCCTCCCCCGACCGGCCGCCCAACCGCGGGCAGGCGGCGAGCAGCAGGAGCACCGCGGCCACGGCGCACAGCGACAGCCCGGAACACCACGCCCACAGCGCGACGGCCGCCCCGTCCCGAAGCGCCGCGCCGAGCGCCAGCTCAAGAGCGGCGATCAGCACGCCCAGGGTGGCGAACGCCTTCCGGTCGGCCCGGCCAAGCTCATCCCTGGCCTCGTGGAGAAGCCGCTGCGCCACCCGCGTCACCGCGGCGGCCGGCCGGTCCGGCGCCGGCCGGGACGACGGCGATAACCGCTGCTGCGGAACCGTGTGCTGTGTCGATCTGTGCGGCATGGGTGTTCCCTCCCTGGCACACCGTGGGGGTGGATACCGGCTGCTTGCCCGGGAAGCATCGCGCCGGTGCGAGCCGCTCGCGATGACCATCAGCACGGACGTTCCGCGTCAAAATGCACACTCCGGCTGATGGACCGCAGCACCTCGGGCTGGACCACCACGATGCGCCGCCGCAACGTGACGATCACCCGACGTTCCCGGAGAATGCGGAGGAACCGCGCTGCCGCCTCCCGGGACGCCCCGACGGCACCGGCAAGCTCCCGCTGGGACAGCGGAATGTCGATCACCGTGCCGGCCCCGTCCGCCACCCCGTGCCGCTCGGCCAGGTCGAGCAGGTAGGCGGCCAGCCGCTCCGGCACGGTGTGCGCGCCGAAGCCCAGCCGGTGCGCGTCCGATTCCCGGAGCCGGTCCGCGACGTGGCCGAGCAGCGCGATCGCGATGTCCGGCCGCTGCCGCAGCCGCCCGAGGAACCGCGCGGAGGCCAGCACGGTGGCGCGCACCGGAGTGAGCGTGCGAACGCTCGCCGATCGCGGCCTGCCGTCGATCGCGGCAAGCTCGCCGATGACGTCACCGGGACCGCGGATCGCGAGCAGCGCCTCGTGCCCGTTCCGCGCGTCGGTCGACACCTTCGCCCACCCGCCGACCAGGAAGATCACGAAATCGGACGGGTCACCACGGTGCACGACGGTGGTGTTCGCCGAATAACGCCGAACCGCACCGCCGTCGAGCAGGAACTCCCGATCGGCGGGACCCAGCCGCGCCAGGAAGGAGCCCGGAACGGGCGCGGTGCCGGCGCGGCCCGGTGCGTCCCGCGTGCCGGTCACGACGCCGCCAGCGTGGCAAGCCCAGCCACGCCGATCCATGCGACAACTACTACTGCCCCCACTGCGTCCCCATTCCTGTTGTTGCTCCGACAATCAAGTCCGCCGCGCCAGCGCCGACCGCGAACCCGAGAGATCGTCACGTTTCCCGCTGGTCACCCTGGAATCGAGTGGGCGAGGATCGACATGCCTTTCCCGGAAAGGGTTCGCCCGTCCGCAACTCCCTGTTACGGCACCCATCCATGTTCACCCATACGGATGGCCGCACACCACCCCTCCAGGCGGCGGCACGTAACCGGTCGGCGACCGGTCCTCGTGCAGCGCCTGCCGGACGGGTCCCGGGAAATCACGTTCAGCCGGGCTGAACACCGGACGTTCACTCGGCGCGGGATCACATTTGCTGACGATGCAAATACTTCCGGTCCGGCAGCCGCCAACAGCCGGAATCGCGCCGAGAGATTTGCATCTCGCGATTTTCCGGAACCGCTCACCGCTGGAGGATGGCCGTTCGCCGGGTATGCGGACACGCGTGCCGAACGGCCGGAGGAATGGGACCGGCGCTACCCGTGGTACGCCTGGGCGGTGGCCGGGGTGGCCAGACCCGCCGCGTCGGCGCGCGCGGTGCCGCGGCGCAGCCACAGCCAGCGCACGTCCCGGCCGAACGACCAGACCAGCGCCGCCAGCGCCGCGGCCACCACGGCGAACGCCACCGGCCGGGGTACGAACGGCGCGCTGGCCACCAGCAGCGCGACGCCCTGCGCGGCGGCCACCGCCTTGCGGGCCAGGCTCGCCGGCAGTCGCTCACGCAGCCACGGCGCCAGCCAGCCGGCCACGCCGAACGCGTAGCGCATCGCGCCGATGGCGAGCACCCAGCCGCCCAGCGACCGCGCGACCAGCACGCTGAGCAACAGGATCAGGAACGCGTCGACCTCCATGTCGAACCGCGCGCCGAGCGGGGTCACGGTGCCGGTGCGGCGCGCCACCCGGCCGTCCACCGCGTCCAGCGCCAGCGCGACCGAGGTCAACCCGAGCAGCGCGGTAGCGTGCGTCCCGGCGAGCAGGACAGCCGTACCGCCGGCACCCAGCCACCCGACGACCAGCGCGGTGACCCCGACCACCAGCGTCATCCTCGCCAGGGTGACCACGTTGGCCGGGCCGAGCCGCACCGCACCGGACCGGCGGAGGCCGTAGCCGAGGGCGGCGTCGGCCGCCGCCGCGCTCACCGCGCCGGCGAGCAGGCCGAGCGGCCCCACCCCCAGGCCCACGCCGAGCAGCAGCAACAGCGCGGCCTGCACGAGGCCCGCGACGGCCAGTTCCGCGCCCAGCGGCGCGGGGCGGGCCGATCGCCGTGCGGCGGCCACCGCGTTTCTCTCGCGCCCCGACGGGTCCGGGTCGCCCAGTATCGTGACGTCCGGCATCCGCCATTCGTCGGGCAGCACAGCGAGGTCCGACCGTTCGGACACGGAGGACGCGGACGGCACGGAGGGAACGGAGGAGTCGCCGGGGGCTCGCCGCAGTCGTGATGGGGTCACACCCGGAGTCACGCACGCGGTCGCGGAGCAGTTCATCGCGGCAGGCAGAAGTTCGACGATCCGTGGCCGTGCCCGGGCCGCCGGGCGTGGACCAGGACCGGCAGGTACGGCGCCGCACCGACGGCGCGGAGCAGGCGCGAAGGGAGGCAACACATGGCGGACGGCGGGGGCGGAGTCCCGGCACGTGCCTTCTGGCTGCGGGAGCCGGGACGCGGCGAGATCCGGCCGGCGCCGCTCGCCCCGCCCGGCCCGGGCGAGGTGCTGGTGCGTACCGTCCACTCCGGAGTGAGCAGGGGCACCGAGGCGCTCGTCTTCCGGGGCGGTGTGCCGGTCAGCCAGTACGCGGTGATGCGCGCTCCCTTCCAGGACGGCGAGTTTCCCGGCCCGGTGAAGTACGGCTATCTCAACGTGGGAGTGGTCGAGCAGGGGCCGCCGGAGCTGGCCGGCCGCACCGTGTTCTGCCTCTACCCGCACCAGACACGGTACGTCGTACCGGCCGGCGCGGTCACCCCCGTGCCGGACGCGGTGCCGCCGTCCCGGGCGGTGCTCGCCGGCACCGTGGAGACCGCGGTCAACGCGCTGTGGGACGCCGCCCCGCTGATCGGCGACCGGATCGCGGTGGTCGGCGGCGGGATGGTCGGCTGCTGCGTCGCCGCGATCGCCGCCCGGCTGCCCGGTGCCAGGGTGCAACTGGTGGACGCCGACCCGGCACGGGCGGAGGTGGCCGCCGCGCTCGGCGTGGACTTCGCCGCCCCGGAGCGGGCGGAGGGCGAGTGCGACCTCGTCGTGCACGCCAGCGCCACCGAGCAGGGACTGGCCCGGTCGCTGGAACTGCTCGCCGCGGAGGGCGAGGTGATCGAGCTGAGCTGGTACGGCGACCGGAGGGTCGGCGTGCCGCTCGGCGAGGCGTTCCACTCCCGCCGGCTGACCGTGCGCAGCAGCCAGGTGGGCGCGGTCGCGCCGGCGCGCCGGTCCCGGCGGAGCTTCGGCGACCGGCTCGCGCTCGCCCTGGACCTGCTCGCCGACCCGGCCTTCGACGCGCTGGTCACCGGGTCCAGCGCGTTCGACGAGCTGCCCGCGGTGATGCCGAAACTCGCCACCGGGGAGCTACCCGCGCTGTGCCACCGCATCGACTACCCGAGGAGAGGTTGAGTTGTTCAGTGTCACCGTCCGCGACCACGTCATGGTGGCGCACAGCTTCCGCGGCGAGGTGTTCGGCCCCGCCCAGCGGCTGCACGGCGCCACGTTCGTGGTGGACGCGACGTTCCGCCGACCGGAACTGGACGGCGACAACATCGTCGTGGACATCGGCCTGGCCACCCAGCAGCTCGGCGAGGTGCTGGCCGAGCTGAACTACCGCAACCTGGACGACGAGCCGGCGTTCGCCGGGGTCAACACCTCCACCGAGTTCCTGGCCAGGGTGATCGCCGACCGGCTGGCCGAGCGGGTGCGGGCCGGCTCGCTCGGCGCGGGCGCCCGCGGGCTCACCGGGATCACCGTCACGCTGCACGAGTCGCACGTGGCCCGGGCCAGCTACGACCTGACCCTGTGAACACGGTCCACGCCGTGCTGCCCGGCGACGTCGCGGACCCGACCTCGCCCAGCGGCGGCAACATCTACGACCTGCGGGTGTGCCGTGACCTGGCCGCCGAGCACGGCTGGCGGGTGCACCGGATCGCCGTCCCCGGGTCGTGGCCGCGACCCGGGGACGCCGCCCGCGCCGCGCTGGACCGCGCCCTCGCCGACCTCCCGGACGGCGCCGCCGTGCTGCTGGACGGCCTGGTCGGCTGCGGCGTGCCGGAGGTCGTCGTCCCGCACGCGCACCGGCTGCGGCTGGTCGTGCTGGTGCACCTGCCGCTAGCCGACGAGATCGGGCTGCCCGCCGAGGTCGCCGCGGACCTGGCCGACCGGGAGCGGCGGACCCTGCGCGCGGCCAGGGCCGTCGTGGTGACCAGCGCGTGGACCGCGCGCCGGCTGGCGGCACGCGGCATGGCCGACGCTCCCGTGCACGTGGCGCCCCCGGGCAGCGATCCGGCCCCGCTCGCACCCGGCACCGGCGACGGGTCCGCGCTGCTCTGCGTGGCCGCGGTGACCCCGCACAAGGGCCACGACCTGCTGGTCGACGCGCTCGCCCGGGTCGCGGACCTGGCCTGGCAGTGCGACTGCGCCGGGCCGCTGCACCGCGCGCCGGACCACGTTGCGGAGGTCCGCCGCCGGATCGACCGTTACGGCCTCGGCGACCGGGTCCGGCTGCTCGGCCCGCTCGACCGGCCGGAGCTGGACGCCGCCTACGCGGCCGCCGACCTGGTGGTGCTCGCGTCCCGCGGGGAGACCTACGGCATGGTGCTGCCCGAGGCGCTGCGCCGCGGTATCCCGGTGCTCGCCACGGCGGTGGGCGCGGTGCCGGACACCCTCGGCCGCGCCCCGGACGGCGGCGTGCCCGGCATGCTGGTGCCGCCGGAGGACGCCGGCGCGCTCGCCGGGGCGCTGCGGCGGTGGCTGACCGAGCCGGAACTCCGGCGACGTCTTCACGCTTCGGCGACATCCGTGCGTGGCATTCTGGGGACGTGGCAGGAGACCTCGCGGCTCATCGCCGGCGTGCTGGAACGGCTCCACTGAGCGGAGATCAGTTCGCCGAACTGACCACTGTGGACGGCTCCGACCGCGCGGCGGGCAGCACGGTGGACGCGTCCGGGCTGGCGCCGGACTGGCTGGCGCTGCGCGAGCCCGCCGACCACGCCGCCCGCGCCACCGAACTGCTCGACCCGCTGCGCGCCCACCTCGGCGGCGGGCCGCTGGTCGTGCATGACCTCGGCTGTGGCACCGGGTCGATGTGCCGCTGGCTGGCCCCCCGGCTGCCCGGACCGCAGCGCTGGGTGCTGCGGGACCGGGATACCGGCCTGCTCGACCGGGCCGCCGCCATCAGCCGCGCCGCCCCGCCCCGGGACGCCGAGGGCCGCCCGGCCGAGGTGCGCGTCGCGCCCGGCGACCTCACCGGGCTGCGCGCCGCGGACCTCGCCGACGCCACGCTGGTCACCGCCTCCGCACTGCTCGACATGCTCACCGAGGACGAGGTCGACGGGCTCGCCGCCGCCTGCGCCGCGCGGCCCACCCTGATCGTCCTGACCGTGACCGGCCGGGTCGAGTTCGACCCCGCCGACCCGCTGGACGCCGACCTCGCCGACGCCTTCAACGACCACCAGCGCCGCACCGTGGCCGGCCGCACCCAGCTGGGCCCGGACGCCGCGGCCGCGGCCGCCGACGCGTTCCGCCGGCACGGCGCCGGCGTGCACACCCGGCCCAGCCCGTGGCACCTCGCCGCCGAGCGAGCCGGATCGGCCGACAGCGGGGCCACGCTGCTCGCCGTGTGGCTGCGCGGCTGGGTGGCCGCGGCCGGGGAGCAGCGCCCGGACCTGGCCCGCCACGCCGGCGCATACCTGGACCGCCGGCTGGCCGAGTGCGCCGCCGGCACGCTGCGGGCGGTGGTGCACCACGAGGACCTGCTCGCGCTGCCCGGGGAGGTCCGATGATCGCGGCAAGCCGAGGCGCGGAACCGACCACGGCGTGCGAAGCTGCGACAAGGGAGGTTGGCTTGATGCGCGCGGCGATCCGGCGGGCTTGGCCGTGGCTGCGGGTGCTGCTCGGGGCGGCGATCCTGGCCGTGCTGGTCTGGCGGCTGGGCACCGGCGCGTTCGTGGCCGGCCTGCGCGCCGCGGTCGATCCGCTGGCGATGCTCGCGGCGCTCGGCATCGGGCTGGTCACCACGGTGCTCAGCGCCGCGCGCTGGCAGGTGGTGGCCCGCCGCATCGGTCTCACGCTGCCGCTGGGCACCGCCGTCGCGGACGTCTACCGCGCGACGTTCCTCAACACGGTGCTGCCCGGCGGCGTGCTCGGCGACGTGCACCGAGCGGTGCACCACGGCCGGGAGTCCGGGGATGTCGGCCGCGGCGTGCGCGCGGTGGTCCTGGAGCGGGTCGCCGGCCAGGTGATGCCGATCGTGGTCGGGCTGGCGGTGCTCGCGACCAGGCCGTCACTGCTCGCCGTGGTGGTCCCGGACGCCGCACGCGGCCCCGGTGCCGCCCTCGTCGCCGCGCTGGTCACACTGGCCGCCGTGCTGGTCGGCGTGGTGTTCGCCGCGCGGCGCGGGCGGCGGGTGGCCGGCCGGCTGCGGCGGGCGGTGTCCACCGCCGTCGCCGACACCCGGGCCGGCCTGCTGAGCCTGGACACCTGGCCGGAACTGCTGCTGCTGTCCACCGCCGCGCTGCTCGCGCACCTCGGCCTGTTCCTGGTCGCCGCGCGGACCGCAGGCAGCGACGCGCCCGTGTCCCAACTGCTGCCGCTGCTGATGCTGGCGCTGCTGGCGATGAGCCTGCCGCTGAACATCGGCGGCTGGGGCCCGCGCGAGGGGATGGCCGCGGTGGCCTTCGCGGCGGCCGGGTTGGGCGCCACCCAGGGGGTCACCGTCGCCGTGGTCTACGGCGGGCTCACCTTCGTGTCCACCCTGCCCGGGGTCGCGGTGCTCGCGGCCCGGCTGGTGGCGCCCCAGGCCCGCCGGCTACTGGCACACCGGGTCGCTCGACCGCGCGCCGCAGGCCTGCAGGTCCAGTTCGAACAGCATGTCCTCGCCCATGGTGACGCGGCGAACCGGCGCGCGTAGCGCCTCACGCATCCTCGGGCTGCCGGGGAAGTGCAGGCCGGGCACGCCGTCGCCGACGATCAGCGGCGCGACCGTGAGGTAGAGCCGCTGCAGGGCCCCGTCCCGCAGGAACCGGGACACGGTCACCCCGCCGCCCTCGACCAGCACCCGGCCCAGGCCGCGCTCCGCCAGCACGTCCAGCAGTGCCCGCGGCGCGAACCCGTGCCCGTCCTCGGCGACCCGGACCACCTCGACCCCGTTCGCACCGCCCACCCGGTCCGCCACGGCGTCGGACACCGAGTCCGCCACCGAACGGCCCAGCACCCATAGCGTCGGAGCGCAGCCGTCGGTGAACACCCGGCGCTGCGCCGGGACGCGGCCGCGCGGGTCCAGCACCACCCGCACCGGGTTCCGCCCGGCACACGCGCGCACGGTGAGCCGAGGGTCGTCGGTGATCGCGGTGTCCGCTCCGACCACCACCGCGTCCGCCAGCGCGCGCAGCCGGTGCAGGTGGCGGCGGTCCTCCTCGCCGGTCACGTAGACCGCGTCGCCGGTGCGGGTGGCGATGCAACCGTCCAGGCTCTGGCCGAGTTGGGCGAAGGCGTAGTTTGAGCCGGCCAGGCACAGTGGGGCGTAGAGGTCGGCCAGCCGCGCCGCCTCGGGCGAGGCGTCCTCGGCCCATCCCCAGCCACTGCCGTGACCCTGCACCAGCCCGGCGGCCACCGCGTCCGCCGCGGTTCGCACGCCGAGCAGCCGCTCCCACGCCGCCGACGCGTCGAGCACCGGACCGCGACGCTGCTCGGCCAGCCCGGTCCCGGCGCCACCCGTCGCTACGCCCTCAGTGGTCATGCGCTTCTCCATCCTCCGTGGGTTTTCGCTCGACCGCGATCTCCTCGCCAGGGCGGGCCTCACTCGGCCAGGCCATTCGATCAGCCGTTCGGACGAGACTGGCAGGTCCGAACGGCCTGTTCATCGCCGCCCTTCGTGCCGCCGGAACGGGGCACAACGGACGCCTCTGGGCACACTCCCTTTGTCTACCAATCCGGTCGGCGCGTGTCACGTGGCATCGAACCGCCAAGCTACCCGAGTCCGATGTGAACTCCGTGTTTTCGACAGAAGCCCTTCGGATGCCTTCAGCGGAACTGGAAAATCAACGTATCGAGAATCCCGCGATACGGGACGGAAGCCGCGATCGAAATTGCCGGCGCTTTCCGTCCGCCGCGTGCCCGGTCGGCGCCGAAGAATGCGCATCGATGGCCGCGGCGATCGCTCGTCGCCGGTCGGCGCCATTCGCGCCGGAGCGGGCCGCGCGCGGGCCGCTGCCGTCCGGCACCAGCGGGCGGGCGTCAGCGGGGCAGCAACGGTCCCAGTGGCCCCAGGTCGATGTTGAGGTCGTCCAGGGACAGCCCGTACCGGTCGCAGAGTTCGGTCATCCGCTCCTCGAGCAGCATCAGCGTCAGCCCGATGCGCTCCTCCTGGTCCTCGTCCAGGTCGCCCTGGTCGACGCGGCGCAGCGCCTGCCGCTCCATCAGCTGCCGCAGCAGCTCCACCACGGTGAGGACCAGCTTCATCAGGTCACGTTCCACCGTGTCGCGGTCCATCTCGATCCGGTTCGACACCCTGCTGCCGCCGCTCCGGTGGCTCGCCGTACTCATCGCGTGATCGCCTCCCCGGCGCGCACCGAGCTGATCACCGCGCGCAGCGAGATGCGCACCAGGTCGACGTCCGCGATGGACAGGGTCAGGTCGCCGACCAGCACCACACCGCCGGCCAGCAGCCGGTCCAGCAGGTCGACCAGGGCGATCTCCCGGCCGGCCAGCGGTGCGGCGCCGTCCCGGCCCGGCCCGACGCTCACGTCCCCGGCGCGCACCACCTCGCCGGGCAGGTCCCCAGTCATGTCACCGCGCTCCTTACCGCGAGTTCGCGCGCGACGTGGTCCCGTTGGTCGCCGCGGCTCGACGCATGCATCAGGAAACCTCCCCATGGGGCGAACCGTTCGCGGTGACGGGCTCGGCGCCGGCCTGTCCGGCGCGCCCCGCATCGTCTGTGTCCTCGGTCTGCTCGGCGAAGGAATAGGGCGCCCACGGGCCGGTGAGCTCCACCTGGTAGCCGTCGGCGGCGTCGCGCAGCGCGGCGAACCGGTCGACGAACGCGGCGGAACGCTCCTCGGCGACCAGGTACGCCACGTTCAGCACGTTCTCGCCGCGGCTCCCGGTGAGCCGCGTGCTCTGCGGCCGGTACTGCCGGCGGTCCTCGGCCAGTTCGCTCAGCTCCCGGTCGATCCGGTCGGCCGCCTCCGCGGCCCGCCGCCACCCGGTCTCCCGGGCGTTCCGCTCGGCCATCCGCCGCCGCAGGTAGGAGCGGCCGGAGCGGCCCGAAGCATCCGCATGGCCGGTGCCGGACCGGTCGGCTCGCGGCCGGCCACCCCGGTCCGCCGGGAGGGTGCTGACCTTGACGCCCCATTCCACGCGGCCGGTGATTCGATCCAGCGCGGCGGCGAACCGGGCCCGGCCGCCGCGCAGCACCGCCCGCACCCGGTCCTCGTCCAGGTACACCGTGGCCAGCCGGAGCGGCAGCGTGGCGGCACGCTCGGCGACCGCGTCGACCACCGCGCTGTGCGCCCTGGCCACGCCGGCCAGCCAGTCGAGGTCCTCCAGGTTGCGGCGCAGCGCGGACTCGTCGAAGTCGGCGGCCGGCACCGGGCTGGTCACCGCGACGAGGTCACCCTCCCGGACCGGCCGCAGTTCGGCGTCCCGAACCCCGGCCAGGCCGCGCAGCACCTCCTCCGGGAACGGCCGGGCGATCGCGTAGCAGTAGCGGACCGTCGGGTGTGCCGCGCTCATCGGCTCGCCCCCGATCCGCGCTTCCGGCGGGCGCCGCCGGCCCGCTGGGGTTCCGGCTCGGCCCGGCCGCCCTCGATTTCGCCGCTGGTGAGCTGCTCGATGCGGGCGCGCAGCCGCGCGTTCTCCCCAGCCAGCTCATCCCGGTCGCGGTCGGCGACCTCCCGGTCCGAGCCGTTCCGGCGGGCCGACGAGGACAGGCTGGGATCGTGTTCCCACCAGTCGATGCCCATCTCCCTGGCCCGGTCCACGGAGGCGACCAGCAGCCGGAGCTTGATGGTGAGCAGCTCGATGTCCAGCAGGTTGATCTTGATATCTCCGGCGATCACGATGCCCTTGTCGAGCACCCGTTCCAGGATGTCCGCCAGGTTGGCGACGGAACGCGCGCCGAGCGGTTGGCCGGGACGGTCGGCGGGCAACCCGTCCCGGCGCGGGTACGGTTCGGTCACGATCACCCTCCTGTCTGGTTGATCCCGTCCCCCTGCGTCGCCGCGTCGAGTTCCGCCAACTCGTCCAGCAACTCGTCCTCGCGCTCGTCGAACTCCTCCGGGGTGATCTCCCCGGCGAGCAGCGCCGCCTCCAGGTCGGCGAGGTCCCGCTGGATGGCGGCCCGCTGCTCGCGCTCGGCCGCGGCCAGCAGTTCGACGAGCGTCCGGTGCACGCCGCGCACCGGCGCCAGCGGCAGCGTCACCAGTCCCGTCAGCAGTCCCACTCCGCTCACCTCGCGACCCTCGTCGCCGTTGCCGTCACGTGTCGTCGACGCCGGTGAAGCTGTACGGCGGCAGCGGTCCCCGGACGCGCACCTCGGCCACCGGGTCGAGCGCGTCGACCAGGTCGCCCGCGGCGGCCTCGAACGCCGCCAGGTCGCGCCGCTCGACCAGGAAGGACACGTTGACGAAGCAGTCCCCGACCCGCGGCCCGTGGCTCTCCCGGACCGCTTTCGGCCGAAGCCGGCGCACGATGCGGTCGGCGTCCTCCGCCTCGCGCAGCCCGACGGCCCTGGCCACCGCCTCCCCAAAGCCGGCACGCTCCCGCGGGTCGCCGCCGCGCCGGCGCAGGTCGTCGTTCCACCGGCGCAGCCCGTCGTCACCGGCGAGCACCTCGCGCAGGATCGGCTCGCCGCGGTGCGTCGCCTTCACGTTGACCTCGACGCGACCGTCCAGTTCGGACAGCGCCGTGCGGTACCGGTCGGCGTGCGCGGCGACCTGGCGGCGCACCGTGTCGTCGTCCTCGGCGATGCTGCCGAACCGCATCGGCAGGGTGGCGCCCTGCGCCAGCAGGTCCTCCAGCACCTGCGCGTGCGCGAGCAGGTCTCGGCGCTTGGCGCGCAGCCGCTCGGGCGCGTCGCTGACCACCACCGCCAGCGCACCGGCGGGCACTCGGCGCAGGGCACGCGGCGGGTCGCCGACGCCGCCCCGGCCGTCCAGCCGCAGCGGCTGCGCCGACCGCACGATCCCGTACAGGTAGGTGCCGTTCGCCGGCCCGGTCACGGCCGCACCACTCCCCGCACCGTCCATTGCGGACGCTCAGGAATCCACGGGCTCACTCGGACTCCTCCTGACGCTCCCGGCTGCGCTCCCGTTGCGACTGGCGGGACTTCGGCAGTGATCCGGCCAGCGCCTCGGCGGCACCGCTGATCACGCCCTTGCTCTTGCCCTTGCTGCCCGACTCCACGATGTCGCCGACCAGCTCCGGCAGCGTCTCCGACCTCGTGGACGCGGTGAGATCCAGCCGGTTGCACGCCTCGGCGAACCGCAGGTAGGTGTCCACGCTGGCGACCACGATCCGGACGTCGACGGTGAGCAGTTCGATCCCGACCAGGGACACCCGGGCGAACACGTCGATGACCAGGCCGCGGTCCAGGATCAGGTCCAGCACGTCGTACAGGCCCGCGGATCCGGACCGGCGCACCATGCTGGTCTGCTGCGTGGGTGCCGTCATGAACGCTCTCCCCTTCCGGTTCTTCGATACGGGCGCGGCAAACACCGCGCGGCCGGCATCCCGGCCACGAAACGACCGTTGGAATGATCAGTTCAGCGATCGCCGTCGAGTTGACCGCGTGCGTAGCGACGAACGCGCGAGTAACTGATCAGATCGCCGTCCGTATTGAGTCGCACCTGATAGCTGGCCAGCACACTGGTGGTGTCCGGAATCCGGGCGACCTCGACGGTCTCCACCCGGAGTTGCCAGCCATCGTCGGTGGGATCGACCTCGGAAACCGACTCGACGTCCGCGCCGGTCACCGCGCGAAACTGATCACTCGCCCGGCGCACCAGTTCGACCACCGGCAGGGAACGCCGCCGCGAAGATCTTTTTCTGCCGTCGGTCGGCTCGGATGTCCGATCACTGGCCATGTCGCCGTCCCACCGTCGCGCGATCAACTCTCGCCACTGCCGTCAACTGCCGCGACCTGCGTTCGTGGCAGCCTTTCGTTCGTCTGCCTTGTCCGCTACTACGAGAACGCCGTGGCGAAACCGTATCAGCGACAAGATCGGAAAACCTGGATCATTCGCGCCAACCGCGTGCGGCCGTTCGCGGGAATACGCGCAAGCCGGCTGAAAATCGTCCGGCTGTTCGCCGGAGGGGCCTACCCGCCGGCGGCCCAGTCCGGTTGGGACCGGGAGCACACCGGCGAACACGGGCGGCGAAATCTGCCCGTAACACGCCACCGCTACGTTACCCCGCCGAAACACGCCGGGCGCCCCAGCCGTAACGCGGCTTCCCGGCAGACGGTCGGAGGCGGAACCGAGGAGGAGGTGGCGGGTGGTCGACACCGGGGACACCGCGTGGCTGCTGGGCAGTGCCGCCCTGGTCATGTTCATGACACCGGGACTCGCGCTGTTCTACGGCGGGATGGTCCGGGCCAAGAGCGTGCTCAACGTGATGATGCTGACCTTCGTCTGCCTCGCGGTCGTCGGCGTCGTGTGGCTGCTCTACGGCTACTCGCTGGCCTTCGGAAACGACGTGATGGGCGGGCTGATCGGCAACCTGCGCCAGGCCGGGCTGCACGGCCTCGCGGACACTACGGTCGGCCCGGAAGGGCACCGGGTACCGCTGTTCGCCTTCGCCGCGTTCCAGCTCATGTTCGCGGTGATCACGGTGGCGTTGCTGGTGGGAGCGGTGGCCGAGCGGGCCCGGTTCTGGCCGTGGCTGGTCTTCGTGGTCGCCTGGGTCACCCTGGTCTACGTGCCGCTGGCGCACTGGGTGTTCGCCTTCGACGGCTTCGCCGGTGCCGGCACGGTCGGCGGCTGGATCGCCAACCGGCTGCACGCGCTGGACTTCGCCGGCGGCACCGTGGTGGAGATCAACTCGGGCGCGGCGGCGCTGGCCCTGGCCGGGGTGATCGGCCGGCGGGAGGGCTGGCCCCGGCAGCCGATGCGGCCGCACAACCTGCCGTTCGTCATGTTCGGCGCCGGCCTGCTGTGGTTCGGCTGGTTCGGGTTCAACGCGGGCTCCGCGCTCGGCGCGTCGAACCTGGCCGCCACCTCTTTCCTGAACACCACCACGGCGGCGGCCACCGCGGTGGTCGGCTGGCTGCTGGTGGAGCAGTTCCGGGACGGCACACCGACCACCCTGGGCGCCGCCTCCGGCGCGGTGGCCGGACTGGTCGGGATCACGCCGGGCTGCGGCTACGTGGAACCCCTCGGCGCCGCCGTGATCGGGCTGGCCGCCGGGGTGGTGTGCTCGCTGGCCGTCGGGCTGAAGTACCGGATGGGCGTGGACGACTCGCTGGACGTGCTCGCCGTGCACGGCATGGGCGGCCTGGTCGGCATGCTGCTCATCGGCCTGTTCGCCACCACGGGGGCCAACGCCGCCGGCGCCAACGGCCTGCTCTACGGTGGCGGCCTCGACCAGTTGTGGCGGCAGGCGGTGGCCGCCGCGGTGGCGCTGGCCTACTCGCTGGTGGTCACGCTCGCGGTGGCCTGGCTGGTGGACCGGACGCTCGGCCTGCGGGCCAGCCGGGAGGCCGAGTCGGAGGGCATCGACGAGGCGGAGCACGCGGAGAGCGCGTACGAACTGGCCATCCAACCCAGCCGGCGCACCTCGATCGCCGGCGCCACCACCAGAACCATCGAGGGGAGCGAGCGGTGAAGCTGCTGACCGCCGTGGTCAGGCCGCATGCCGTGGAGGAGATCCGGGCCGCGTTGCAGGCGCTCGGCGTGCTCGGGATGACGGTGACCCAGGCGCACGGCTACGGCCGGCAGCGCGGTCACACCGAGGTCTACCGGGGCGCCGAGTACACTGTGGACTTCGTGCCCAAGGCGCGGGTCGAGGTGTTGCTGGACGACGACATGGTGGACCGGGCGGTGGACGCGGTGCTCGTCGCCTGCCGCACCGGGCGGATCGGCGACGGCAAGGTGTGGGTGAGCTCGGTGGACGCGGTCGTCCGGGTGCGCACCGGGGAACGCGGCTCGGACGCCCTCTGAACTCCCACCCGCTCGCGCCCCGGCGACCCGATCGCGGCGCGCGTTCGTCGCACCGGCACCGACCCGGCTCAGGCCGGACGCTGGCCCGCCAGGTGGCCGCCCACCGCGGCGACGGTGTCCGTCCACAGCACGTCGGCGCGCCGGGCGGCGTGCTCGGCCAGCGCCGCGAGGCTGGCGGCCGGCACGCTCTGCGGGCCGGGCGCGCCGACCTCGTGACCGCACAGCACCAGCCACGCCCCGCCCGCGACCGCCTCGTCCACCAGCGCGCACAGCCGCTTCGGGTCGGCCCCGTCCATCTCGATTCCGGCGATCTGGGCGAGGTCACAGCGCTGCGGGTCGTTGGGCACCTCGTCGCGGAAACCGCGGCCGATCACGAAGTGCCTGGCGACCACCGGCACGTAGCACCGCGCCCGCTCGCCCCGGCCCACGATCTTCTGGCCGCACGGGTATGCGAAGGTGGCCGGTGTGACGCCGAGCAGCCGCTCGATGGCGTCGTTCGCGGCCACGATGTCCCGCTCGATCCGGTCCAGGGTGTGGTCCTCGAGGGCGTTGTTCCGGGAGAACGGGAAGTTGCCGGCGCACGGGTGGGACCGCGAGTGGTTGCCGATCTCGTGCCCGGCGGCCACGACCGCCCGCCAGTCCGGCAGCCGGCGCTGCAGCGGGCCGGGCAGCACGTAGCAGGTGGCACGCACGCCGTGCTCGGCCAGGATCGGCATGCCGGCGTCGAGCTGGCTGGGCCGGGCGTCGTCGAAGGTGATGCTCAGCGCCGCCCGGCGGCCCTCCGGCCATCTGGCCGGGTGTGCGGGTGACCGCGGCCCTGCCATGGGGTACTCCCAGGGTTGGACGGTGGTGCCGGGACGGTGCTCTTGACATGCGGCACACCGCACGGCCTACCGTTCCTCCATCAGGCAAAACATATCCACGATGTGAAAAGCTCGCCAAAGGTGGTTGGGGCCGATGCTCGATGCGGCGGTTCGGCGCGCGCTTGCCGACGCCGTCGGCGCCGAGAACGTGATCTCCGATCCGGTTCGGCTGCGCACCTACGAGTGCGACGGTCTCACCGGGTTCCGCCAGGTGCCGGCCCTGGTCGTGCTGCCCCGCGACGCCGAGGCGGTGGCGGCGGCGGTGCGGGCCTGCCACGAGCACGCGGTCCCGTTCGTGGCGCGCGGCGCGGGCACCGGGCTGTCCGGCGGTGCCGTCCCGGTGGCCGACGGGGTGGTCATCTCGCTGCAGCGGCTGCGCCGGATCGTGGAGATCGACCCGGTCGACCGCCGCGCGGTGGTGCAGCCCGGGGTGACCAACCTGGACATCACCAGGGCGGCCGCCCCGTACGGGCTGTACTACGCCCCGGACCCGTCCAGCCAGCAGGTGTGCACGATCGGCGGGAACGTCGCGGAGAACTCCGGCGGCGCGCACTGCCTGAAGTACGGCTTCACCACCAACCACGTGCTCGCGCTGAAGGTGGTGCTGCCGGACGGCAGCATGGTCACCCTCGGCGGCGACACCGGTGAGCAGCTCGGACCCGATCTGCGCGGGGTGTTCCTCGGCTCGGAGGGCACGCTGGGCATCGCCTGCGAGATCACCCTCCGGCTGCTGCGTGCCCCGGAGACCGTGCGGACGCTGCTCGCCGACTTTCCCTCGGTGCGCGCCGCCGGGGAGGTGGTCAGCGGGATCGTCGGTGCGGGCATCGTGCCGGCCGCGGTGGAGATGATGGACGCGCTGGCCATCGAGGCGGCCGAGAAGGCGGTGCACGCCGGCTACACGCTGGACACCCCGGCCGCCCTGGTCGTCGAACTGGACGGGCCGGCCGCCGAGTGCGCCGAGCAGTTCGAGCAGGTCAAGGCGATCTGCGAGCGGCACGGCTGCACCCGGCTGCACATCGCCTCGGACAGCGCGGAGCGGGCCCGGATCTGGAAGGGCCGCAAGGCCGCGTTCGCGGCGGTGGGCTGGATCAGCCCGGACTACATCGTGCAGGACGGGGTGGTACCCCGGACGCGGCTGGCCGAGGTGCTGGACCGGATCGGCGAGATGGGCCGCGAGGCGGGCCTGCGGGTGGCCAACGTCTTCCACGCCGGCGACGGCAACCTGCACCCCCTGGTGCTGTTCGACGACGACGCCGGCGAGGCCGAGCGCGCCGAGGAACTGTCCAGGAGCATCGCCGAGCTGTGCGTGGAACTCGGCGGGTCGCTGTCCGGCGAGCACGGCATCGGCACCGACAAGGCGTGCTCCATGCCGCGCATGTTCGGCGAGGTTGACCTGGAGGTGATGGGCCGCCTCCGGTCCGCGTTCGACCCGAGACAGCTGTGCAACCCGGGCAAGCTGCTGCCCACGCCGCGGCTGTGCGGCGAGCGGCCCGGGCCGTACCGCCCGCACCCGCTGGAGGAGGCGGGAGTGATCGAACGGCTATGACGACGTCGAAAACCTCTGGCCGGGAGACCACCGGCCCGGTGCTGCAACCCGCCGACCTGCGCGAGGCACACGAGGCGCTGGCCGGATCGGTCGGACAGGTGCACGTCCGCGGCGGCGGCACGGCGGACGGCTGGGCGGATGCCCTGCGGCCGGCGCCGGTCACCGTGGACACCACCCGGCTCACCGGGATCCTCGCCTACAACCCCGCCGACATGACCGTGGCGGTTCGGGCCGGCACGCCGCTCGCCGACCTGCAGCGCGAACTTGCCGGCAACCGGCAGCGGGTCGCGTTCGACGCCGCCCGGGTGCGGCGAGGCGCCACCGTGGGCGGGCTGATCGCCACCGCCGACTCCGGCCCGCTGGCGCTGGCCTACGGGTCGCTCCGGGACCTGGTCATCGGGGCCACCCTGGTGCTGGCGGACGGCACGATCGCCCGCACCGGCGGCCACGTGATCAAGAACGTGGCCGGCTACGACCTCGCCAAGGTGACGCACGGCAGCTACGGCGCGCTCGGCCTGCTCGCCGAGGTGGTGCTGCGGCTGCACCCGGTTCCCGCGGCCAGCGTCACGGTGCGGTTGCCGTGCTCGCTGGCCGCGGCCGCGGAGCGCGCCGCCGAGTTGGCCAGCACCTCGCTGGAACCCGTCGCCGTCGAGTGGTACGGCTCCGGCGTGACTGAGGGACACCTGCTGGTCCGGCTGGAGGGCACCGCGGAGGGCACCGAGGCGCGGGCCCGGGCGGTCGCGGAGCTGCTCGGTCCGGGCGCATTCACGGTGCGCGGCGACGAGGCCGACGCCGCCTGGCGGGAGCACGCCGACCTGGTGGATCAGACCGGAAACGGCGCCGAGGCCGCCGTGCTGCGCATCGGCTGCCGGCCGAGCCGGCTGCCCGGCGTGCTGGCCCGGATCGACCCGCCCGGCACGGGCGTCACCGCGGGCCTGCTGACCGGCATCGCCACGGTGACCGTGCCGGCCGAGCCGGCAGGGGTGGCGGTCGCGCACACCGCGGTTACCGCCGCGGGCGGCACCTCGGTGCTGCGCCACCACCCGGCCACCGCCGAACTGCCCGCATGGGGCCAGGCCCCTTCCGCGGTGGCGGTGCTGCGCGCACTGAAGAAGGAGCTGGACCCGGACACAAGGCTGGCGCCCGGCCGGTTCGGTGCCTGGTTCACCGGCAACACCGGTGGGGAGGGTGCACGGTGACGGCCGAACGGAATCCCGGCGCGGACGCGCAGAAGGCCGGGCCCAAGACCATCGGCCCGAAGACCGGCGGCCCGCCGGCGGCCGGCGCGGCGGCGAACGCGGCACGGTCCGCCGGTTTCGACGCGACCCGGCCGCCGGAGCGTGACCTGATCGATGACTGCGTGCACTGCGGGTTCTGCCTGCCCACCTGCCCCACCTACCAGCTGTGGGGCGAGGAGATGGACTCGCCGCGGGGCCGCATCTACCTGATGGACCTCGCCGAACGCGGGGAGATCGGCCTGGACGGGCCGTTCACCGAGCACATCGACGCCTGCCTGGGCTGCATGGCGTGCGTGACGTCCTGCCCCTCCGGCGTGCGGTACAACCGGCTGCTGGAGGCGACCCGCCCGCAGATCGAGCGGAACGTACGCCGGACGTGGCCGGACCGGCTGTTCCGCGACGCGATCTTCGCGCTGTTCCCGTACCGCAGGCGGTTGCGCGCGGCGGCGGTGCTCGGCGTGGCGTACCGGAAGATGCGGGTGCCCAGGCTGCTGGCCCGTACCGGGATCGCGCGCCGGCTACCGGCCCGGATGCGCGCCGCCGAGGAGTTGCTGCCGCCGGTGCGGCTGCGCGACGCCTTCGCCGCGCTGCCCCGCCGCACCGGGCCACCGGGTACCGCGGCGCCACGGCGGCGGGTGGCGATGCTGTCCGGCTGCGTGCAGGACGTGTTCTTCCACCAGGCGAACCTGGCCACCATCCGGGTGCTGGCGGCCGAGGGTTGCGAGGTGCTGGTGCCGCGTGCCCAGGGCTGCTGCGGCGCGCTCGGCCTGCACGCGGGCCGCGAACCGCACGCGGCCGCCCGCGCGAAGCGCACCATCGAAACCTTCGGCGACCTCCCGGTGGACCACATCGTGGTGAACGTGGCGGGCTGCGGATCGTCCATGAAGGAGTACGCCGACCTGCTCGCCGACGACCCGGAGTGGGCGGAGCGGGCGCGGCGGTTCAGCGCCAAGGTGCGGGACGTCACCGAACTGCTCGCCGAACTGCTCGACGAGGACGGACCGGCCGCGCCACGGCACCCGATCCGCGCGCGGGTCGCCTACCACGACGCCTGCCACCTCCGGCACGCCCAGGGCATCCGGGAGCAGCCACGCGCGGTGCTGCGCAGCATTCCCGAGCTGGAACTGGTCGACCTGCCGGAGGCGGAGATCTGCTGCGGCTCGGCGGGCATCTACAACCTAGTCCAGCCGGAGGCGGCGGCGGAACTGGGCCGGCGCAAGGCCGACAACATCCGGGCGGTGCGCCCGGACGCGCTGGTCACCGCGAACCCGGGTTGCCTGCTCCAGGTGGGCCGCTACCTCGGCGACGAGCTGCCGCTGATACACCCCGTCGAGCTGCTGGACGCGGCCATCCGCGGAGTGGACATACCGCACGGACCGCCTCCCGCTCAGGGAGCCGCGGTCTCGAGAAAGAGTAGTTCCCGTTGATCGCGTAACGCCTTGAAGGCGACCATGAAGTTGTCTCCGACGACCTGTTCGGCACTGAAGTAGACGGGCAGTTCCTCGATCGTGTCCCGCAGATCCGGATAGGAACCGGCATACACGGCTTTCACGGCGACCTCGTCCGGCGGGAGCGAACGGAAAATATCGGCGAGCATGGCCGCGCCGTAGGAAGCTACCACCAGCCGGTCTGCCACCAGGCGCGAGGTGTCCGCCCGGTTGAAGATCAGGTGCCCGCAGAACAGGAAGGTACGCAGCGCGGCATGGTCGGGTTTCTGCATGCTCGCGAGGAGCAGAGGCTGCATGAGGGGCGCGACATCGTCGCTCGAGGACAGTTTCTCCCTGGCGACTCCCAGGAACTGAGCCAGGACGGTGACGTCGGTGTGGTCCACCTCGATCTCCGTGGCGGGGAAACCGTGCGCGGCCATCTTCCCCGCCACGTAGGCCAGGTCGCTGGTCTCCCCCTCCAGTTGGCCGCGGAACATGCTGAGCGCCAAGGGGTTGTGCTGCATGGCGACGAGCGCCGATCTCAACTGCTCGAGGGCCTCGCACAGGGAGTTGACCGCCGACTTCAGCGGCGGGGAGAGGGGATCCTCGAGGTGCTCCCGCAGCGATTCATGTTCTGAGCGGAAGTCGACAAGCCGCTGATGAACGCGCATGCCGGCGGTGTGCACCTCCGATAGGGACTGCGCCACGCGGGACAGCGCCACCGTGCTCGCGTCGACCCGTCGTTCCAGGAAGTCGCGGAGATCGCGCTGTTGCTGCGCACTCGCGATTCTCACCGTCGTGCCGGCGAGTCGAACGGTCGCCACGGCACCGGACACCGTCGCGCTGGTTCCCAGGACCAGCGCCAGACCGGCGAAGAGAGCGGAATACAGCTGCGGGTTGGCGGCGATGGTGGCGGGACGGAGAAACCAGACTGTCGTCAGAAGGACGGCCGATGTGGCGGTCAGTGTGACGGCCAGCGCGGCGAAGAGGACGCCCAGTCCAGGCCGGCTTTGTCTGGTCACCATGGACGGGCTCCCGTCTCTGCGGCGGGGCACGGAAGACGGTCCCGCACGACCCAGCCGATACGTCGGCTCGGTGGCCGACCGTGTTACGCGCGTCTTCCACCCGGCCACCGTGCGCGACGATGTTCGGGGGGCCGGTGGTCAGCCGCCGAGCGCGGCGTTGATCATCGCGCGGCCCACGGGCCCGGCCACCTTGGCGCCGACCGTGGCCGCGTCCAGCGTGCCGCCGGCGGTGACCACCACGGCGACGGCGATGTCCCGGTGTGGCGCGAACGCCACGTACCAGCCGTAGGGCTGGGTGTCCTTCGGGTTGGTGCCGTGCTCGGCGGTGCCGGTCTTGGCGGCGATCTGGATGTTCGGGTTCTTGTTCGCGGTGCCCGCGTGCTGCTCCGCGGCCAGCATCATGTCGGTGAGCTGGTTGGCCACGTCGCCGGACATCACCTCGTCGTTGAGCACCTTGGGGCTGAAGCCCTGGATGGTGGACAGGTCCGGCCCGAGGATGCTCTTCACCAACTGCGGGTACATCTCCTTGCCGCCGTTGGCGATCGTCGCGGCGATGAGCGCGTCCTGCAGCGGCGTCTCCTGCACGTCGAGCTGCCCGATGCCGCTCTGGTACAGCCCCGGTGTGCCGTTCGGGATGTTCATGCAGTTGCCGCCGGCCGCCGGGCCGACACACGACGGGGTCACGCCCAGCGGGATGGACAGCCGCTGCCCGAACCCGAACTTCGCCGCCTCTGCGGACAGCGCGGGCGCGCCGACCTTGCCGGCCAGCGAGGCGAACGCGGTGTTGCAGGAGTAGGCGATCGCGGTCTTCATGGAGACCTGGCCGTTCACGCTGCCCGGGCAGGTCTCGTTGTCGAAGTTGGACAGCGTGGCGGAGGTGCCCGGCAGGGTGATCTTCGGGTCGGCCGGCAGGCTCGGCGTGTTCTCGTCGGCGACATGGTTGGACAGCGCCGCCGCGGCCACAACCAGTTTGAACGTCGATCCCGGCTGGTAGGCGGCGTTGACCGGCTGGTTGAACATCGGGGCCGGGTCGCCGGCGTTGGCGCTGGTCCAGGCCTTGGTCTGGGCGGCGTTGTCGTGCGAGCCGAGGCCGGTCGGGTCGTAGGACGGGGTGCTGGTCATCGCCAGGATCTGCCCGGTGGACGGCTGGATGGCCACCGCCGCGCCGGTGAACCCGTTCTTGGTCAGCGTGTCGTAGGCGGCCTGCTGGATCTTCGGCTCGATGGTGAGCTGGAGGTTCCCGCCCTGATGGTTGCGGCCGGTGATCAGGTCGGACAGCCGCTGCACGAACAGCTTGTCATCGGTGCCGTCGAGCACGGTGTTCTCCGCGTTCTCGATGCCGCCGGCGCCGTAGTTGAGCGAGTAGTAGCCGGTGACGTCCGCGTAGGGCGCGCCGCCGGGGTACTGGCGGAGGAACCGGAACGCGTCGTCGGTGGCGACCGAGGTGGCCAGCACCTGGCCGTTGGCGGCCATGATCATGCCACGCTGGGTGGCGTACTCGTTGATCAGGCGGCGCTGGTTGCGGCTGTTCGTCGCCAGGCTGTGCGCCTCGATCACCTGCACGTAGGTGTCGTTGGCGAGCAGCGCCACCATCATGACCATGATGACCACACCGGCTCTGCGGAGGGGTTTGTTCACGCTCGTCGCTCCACGCTGCAGCTCACGGGGCCACCGCGGCCCCACCGGAATTCCGCTGCCAGGTTACGGAAACCCGTCCTCAGCTCGGCTGACGGGCACGAAAAAGATCAACCGGTACCCGGGCTGCCCAGCCCGGACGGCGACCGGTTGATCGCGCGCCGGTCAGCCGACCGCGGTCGCCGCGGCGCGGCCGGCGATCCGCCCGGAGAACAGGCAGCCGCCGAGGAACGTGCCCTCCAGCGCGCGGTAGCCGTGCATGCCGCCGCCACCGAACCCGGCGACCTCGCCCGCCGCGTACAGGCCGGGCAGCGGGTTGCCGTCCGCGGCCAGCACCCGGCCGTCCAGGTCGGTGTGCAGCCCGCCGAGGGTCTTGCGGGTCAGGATGTGCAGCCGCACCGCGATCAGCGGGCCGGCGGCCGGGTCGAGGAACCGGTGCGGTTTGGCCACCCGGACCAGCCGGTCGCCGAGGAAGCGGCGGGCCCCGCGGATCGCGGTGATCTGCAGGTCCTTGGTGTACGGGTTGTCGATCTCGCGGTCCCGGGCGACGATCTCCCGCTCCAGGTCGGCGAGGTCGATCAGCTTCTCGCCGGTGAGCGCGTTCATCCGGTCCACCAGCGCCGGCAGGCCGCGCTCCACGACGAAGTCCTCGCCGTGCTCCAGGAAAGCGGTGACCGGTCCGGGCGCGCCCTTCTTCACGCGCTGCAGCACCTTGCCGATGTCCTTGCCGGTCAGGTCAGGGTTCTGCTCGGAACCGGACAGCGCGAACTCCCGCTCGATGATCTTCTGGGTGAGCACGAACCAGGTGTGCTCGTAGCCGGTGGACATGATGTGCTCGAGCGTGCCGAGCGTGTCGAAGCCGGGGAACAGCGGCACCGGCAGCCGCCGGCCGCGCGCGTCGAACCACAGCGACGACGGGCCGGGCAGGATGCGGATGCCGTGCAGCGGCCAGATCGGGTTCCAGTTCTGGATGCCCTCGGTGTAGTGCCACATCCGGTCCGGGTTGATCACGGTTCCGCCGGCGGCCTCGGTGATCTCCAGCATGCGCCCGTCCACGTGCGCCGGCACTCCGGACAGCAGGTGCTTCGGCGGCTGGCCCAGCCGGGCCGGCCAGTTGCGGCGGACCAGGTCGTGGTTGCCGCCGATGCCGCCGGAGGTGACGATCACGGCCTGGGCGCGCAGTTCGAAGTCGCCGACCACGGTGCGCGAACTCGCCTCGCCGCGGGCCGCGTCGCTGGGTTCCAGCACGCTGCCGCGCACCCCGTCGACCGCGCCGCCGGTGACGGTCAACTCGTCCACCCGGTGCCGGAACCGCAGCTCCACCAGGCCCCGCTCGGCGGCGGCACGCACCGCGCGCTCGAACGGCGCGACCACGCCCGGGCCGGTACCCCAGGTGATGTGGAAGCGCGGCACCGAGTTGCCGTGCCCGACGGCGCCGTAGCCGCCGCGCTCGGCCCAGCCGACCACCGGGAAGAAGCGGATGCCCTTGCTGGTCAGCCAGCGCCGCTTCTCGCCGGCGGCGAAGTGCACGTACGCCTCGGCCCAGCGGCGCGGCCAGTGGTCCTCCTCCCGGTCGAACGCGGCCGTGCCCATCCAGTCCTGCAGCGCCAGGTCGAGCGAGTCCTTCACGCCCATGCGGCGCTGCTCCGGCGAGTCCACCAGGAACAGCCCGCCGAACGACCAGAACGCCTGGCCGCCCAGCGACGCCTCCGGCTCCTGGTCCAGCACGATCACCCGGCGGCCGGCGGCGGCGAGTTCCGCCGTGGCCACCAGCCCGGCGAGTCCCGCGCCGACGACGATGACGTCCGCGTCCATAGCCCGGTTCATAGCGTGCTATCGAAACATGTTCGCGTTGTGCCCGGGAGTCCACCCGGCCCCGGGGTCCGAGTCGATCTGCCAATCGCTCTCCCGGCCGATCTTTGACCCTCCGCGGGCCCGGATGCAGGATGCTTCGCGTGACGAAGCGCCGTCTGCCCCGCTGGTCCGAGCTGAAACCCCTGCTGCGCACGGAAGGCTTCGACGCCTCGGCCACCAACAGGAGGCTGCGGCGCGCGGCGTCGATCTCCGACCTGCGCGAGATCGCCCGCCGGCGCACGCCACGGGCGGTGTTCGACTACACCGACGGCGCTGCCGGCGACGAGGTGTCCGCGGCCCGGTCCCGCCGGGCGTTCGAGCGGGTGGAGTTCGTGCCCCGGGTGCTGCGCGACGTCTCCGTGGTGGACACCAGCACGAGGATGCTCGGCAAGCCGGTGCCCATCCCGCTGGCGCTGGGACCGACCGGGTTCACCAGGATGATGCACCACGCCGGCGAGCCGGCGGTGGCGCGGGCGGCGGGCCGGTTCGGGCTGCCCTACACGCTGTCCACCATGGGCACCACCTCGCTGGAGCGCCTCGCCGCGCAGGCGCCGAGCACCCGGCGCTGGTTCCAGCTCTACCTGTGGCGGGACCGGGACGCGAGCGCGGACTTCGTCAAGCGAGCGATCGACTGCGGCTACGACACGCTGATGCTCACCGTGGACACCCCGATCGGCGGGGCGCGGCTGCGGGATGCGCGCAACGGCATGACCATCCCGCCGGCGCTGCGGCTGCGCACCTTCGTGGACGGGGCGCGGCACCCGCACTGGTGGTTCAATTTCCTGACCACCGAGCCGCTGGAGTTCGCCTCGCTGAAGCACTTCGCCGGCACCCCGGCGGAGCTGTCCAACAAGATCTTCGACCCCAGCGCCACCATCGACGACGTGCGCTGGCTGCGCGAGGCGTGGCCGGGCAAGCTGGTCGTCAAGGGCGTGCAGACCGTCGAGGACGCCGAGGCGTGCGTGGCCGCCGGGGCGGACGCGCTGGTGGTGTCCAACCACGGCGCCCGGCAACTGGACCGCTCGCCCACGCCGCTGGAGCTGCTGCCGGGCATCGCGGCCCGGTGCGGCGAGCGCGCGGAGATCTACCTGGACGGCGGGGTGCGGTCCGGCGGCGACATCGCCGCCGCCGTGGCGCTGGGCGCGCGAGGCGTGCTGATCGGCCGGGCCTACCTGTACGGGCTGATGGCCGGCGGGGAGCGCGGCGTCGACCACGCCCTGCGGCTGCTCACCACCGAGTTCACCGCGACCATGCGGCTGCTCGGCGTCACCTCCGTCGCCGAGTTGACCGGGGAGCGGGTGCGGATGCGCGGCTGCCCGTGCTGCTCGTGACCGGCCGCTGCTGACCGGCGACCGGGGTCGGCCGGCTCATGGTCAGTCGGCCCGGTTGAGCCGGCGGACGGCGAGTTCGGCCAGCAGCGCCGCACCGTCGGCGAGCACCCGGTCGTCGAAGGCGGCCAGCGGGGAGTGGTTGTTCGGCGCGGACTCCGGCTCGCCGGAGAGGCACGCGCCGAGGAACACGTACGCACCGGGCACCTCGCGCAGCACCCGGGAGAAGTCCTCGGAGCCGGGCAGCGGGTTCTCCATCGGGGCGAACCGGTCCTCGCCGAACACCTCCCGCACGGTGTCCGCGACCAAGTCGTACTCGGCCGGGTCGTTCACGGTGGCCGGGTACTCGTCGGCGTACTCCACGTCGGCGCGCAGGCCGTGCGCGGCCGCGATCTCCCGGCAGACCCGCACGGCCGCGTCCCGCACCCGCGCCCTGGCCGCCTCGGAGAAGGTGCGCACGGTCGCCTCGAACACCGCCTCGTCCGGGATGACGTTGCGGCGCGTGCCGGCGTGGAACGTGCCGACGGTGACCACCACCGGATCGAACACGTCGATCGAGCGGGTCACCATGGTCTGCAGCGCGGTGACCATCTCGCAGGCCGCCGGCACCGGGTCCAGCGCGCGGTGCGGCATGGAGCCGTGCCCGCCGCTGCCGTGCACGCGCACCAGTAACGCGTCGGAGGCAGCCATCATGGTGCCGGGGCGGCAGACGAACCGCCCGGCCGGGAACAGCGCGGAGAACACATGCAGCCCGTACGCGGCCGCGAGCGGCCGGCCGGCGGCGTCCAGGACGCCCTCCCGGATCATGTGGCCCGCGCCGTCCCAGCCCTCCTCGCCGGGCTGGAACATGAACACCACGTCCCCGGCCAGTTCCTCGCGCCGGGCGGCGAGCAGCCGGGCGGCGCCGACCAGACCGGCGGTGTGCAGGTCGTGCCCGCAGGCGTGCATCGCGCCGTCGTGCCGGGAGGTGAAGGGCAGCCCGGTGCGCTCGGTCACCGGCAGCGCGTCCATGTCCCCGCGCAGCAGCACCGCCGGACCCGGCCGGCCGCCGCGCAGCACCGCGGTCACCGAGGACAGCGCCGACCCGGTGCTGACCTCCAGGGGCAGGCCGTCGAGCGCGGCGAGCACCCGCTCCCGGGTGCGCGGCAGTTCGAGGCCGACCTCGGGGATCTGGTGCAGCTCGCGGCGCAGCGCCACGAGGTCGTCCTGCAGTGCCGCCGCATCCTCCACCAGGCTCATCCGGGTACTCCTCGGCTCGCGGGTTCGCTCACTCGGCCGGGCCATCATGCGCGGCCGGACCCGACCGGCTCAACGCGCCGCCGGCCACCGACCGCCGGTGCTCGCCGGCCGCCGTCCCCGCGGGCCGCGCCGGTACCGCCGGTCGGGTCCCGCGTGTCACGGGGGTCATGCTTCCCCCCGCTGCGGATTTCCGGCATGGTGACCAACGCACCGGGAAGGAGTCTCGGAGAGGGCGGCGCGGAAGGCACCGTCGGGAGCAGGCCCGTCAACCACCAGCAGGGGTGTTTCGATGCCGACCATTGTGCTGATCCTGGCCACCGTGGCCGTGGTGTTCGGCGTGATGAAGAAACATCACCATGGTTGGGTCGCCTTCGCCGCGGTCGTGCTCGGCATCGCACTGATGCACTCCCCGCTCGCGGGTCCCGCCGACCAGATCGTGAACGCCTTCTCCAGCGCCGGCGCCAGCCTGCTGCACGCCATCGGCCTGCGTCCCAACGGCTGACGGCCGGCTGACCACCGGTCCGCGGTTGGACTCAGACCCGCTGGCCCGGCGGTTGGTCCGGGAGCAGGTCCTCGTCGCCGCCGTGCGCGGCGACCTCGCAGGCCGCCAGGGCGGCACGGACCGCCCGCATGCCGCGCCGCGGTGCCCCCGGCTCGGTCTGGACCACGTCGGGATGGACCACCAGCGCACTCATGAACAACCGCATGGTGGTCTCGCTCAACGTCGGCAGCAGCGTCCACACCGCGAAGACCACGCCGATCACCACGAGCTCGCGCAGGTGCCGCCCGTCCAGCGGGGCCCGGCGGAAGATGGCCAGCTGCAGCTGCCGCAGCCGCGGATCGGTCAGCGCCGCCGCCCGGATGCCCGGGTCGGTCTCGGTGGCCGCGACCAGCTCGGCCGGGACCAGGCCCACCACCACGGCGATGCCGATCGGGGGACCCTCGCCGCCTCCCGTGCCGGTCTGGTCGGCGGCATGCCTGATCACCCCGCGCACCACCTCGGGCACCGCGGCGGCGAGGTCTAACCGGCGCGGCCACCGGCCGCCGACGAGAAACGGGTGGACGATCGTTGCCACGCGGGCATGAGAACCAACATCACCTGCCCGTGGAAAGGATCAGCGGCGAATTGATCGAATCGTGTCCCTTCCGTCACCGACCACACCGGGCCGGCTGGCCATGCCGGCTGACCAGCACATCCCTCGACTCGGTCTGACGCGCGTGTTGTCCCGGTCCCCGGGCACCCCGCCCGCCGGGACGTCGGCGCGCCCAGCGGGCGGGGTCGGGCGGCGCGCGGTGAGGCACGCCTCGCCGCGGGCGGCGCGCCGCCACCCGCGGCGAGGGTCCGGGTCAGCCGCGGCGGCGCACGGCGCGCAGCGCGGCCGCTAACCACCGGCCGAGCTTGCTCGGCCGGTGCGCGCCCCGGGGTTCGGCCGCGGAGCGAACACGGGCCGGCCGGTCGGCCGGGCCGGTCTGGTCACCGCCCACGCCGCCGGTCGCCCCGAACCGACGGATCGCCTCGGCGTGCACGATCGCGGCGATCGCCGCGAGAACATCCCTGGGCATGGCGCTCTCCTGCGCGAGATCGGGTGGTGGCTGGCCGGCAGGTCACACCGGCGCCGCTCCGGTGCGACCGGGCCCGATCAGCAGCGCAGTACCGTGTCCCCGGTGGAGCCGGCGAGCGGCGGTGTGCCCGACGCAGGTGGACGCGCGTGGCCGCCCACCCCGCCGCTGCCGGCCCCGGCGGGCGCACCCACCCACGCCACCCACCTCGCCCGGGCCGGACCGGCGCAGGCCGGCTCGGTGACCGCGCACGGCGGCCACCCCGGCCGCCGCCGCGCGATCTCCGGCAGGGACGGCGAGGCGGCCCACCGGGCGGCCGCCTCGTCGGCGTCCGCGCACGCGCTCGCACACCGGTCGGCGTCCGGCATCGGCGAATCCCCGGAGCCAACCGCGCCCAGGGCACCCAGCAACCCGAGCAGCGCGGCGAGCGCCAGCGCGACCACGCACCGGCGCGGTACCACGATGCCCACGGCGACGGCCATGCCGACCCTCCCGGTGTTGTCCCGGCCTCCAGCTAAGCCCGGGACGCCACGGGCGGATCGGGATGTCGCCCGGCAGGGACGGGAGTCCACTCGAACCGCCCAAACCGCCGGCACCGTGCGCAACCACCCAAACCAGCCACGCCGGGGCAGCGCACCCATGGCGCGGGCATCTACCGGGCGCTGCGGCGGTTACCCAGCGGATGCGCTCGGTTCGTCACCGAAGGGATTCGAAACGGCAATCCCGACAACGGCGACGGTGCGCCCGCGCGGGCAGCACACACGTGAGAACCGGATTCGCCTCCATTCGGCATCGGCGCCAACCCCGGTAACGAGGACGGTCCCTCCCGATCGGCCGCCGCTCAGCCACCGGTACCATCCATTCGTGATCAAGCTACGGTCGCATGTCATTAACTGGCTGGGGCGCAAGTATCTCGCGAGGACACAACGAAAAGGCTTCGACCTCACGCGGATGCCCTTCCTGCCCAGGTCCGCGCTGCTGCCGCTGCGGCGTGACGGCCTCGACCCGGTACCCGCACTGGCCCGCAGGCGGAACGAACACCCGGTGTCCCGGTTGCCGCTTCCGTTCGGGGTGAACGTGTGGTTGGTCACAGGTTACGACGAGGTCAAGGCGGTGTTGAGTAATACCAAAGACTTCAGCAACGACTTCACCAACCTGACCATGAATTTCGGGTTCGCCGACCAGCAGAACCCCGGCGGTCTCGGTTTCAGCGACCCGCCTGCGCACACCCGGCTGCGCCGGATGCTCACGCCGGAATTCACGGTCCGCCGGCTGGCCCGGCTCAAGCCGCGAATTCGGGACATCGTCGACGGGCAACTCGACGAGATGGCCGCGCGCGCCGGTGACACCAACGCCGCCGTCGACCTGGTGCAGAGCTTTGCCCTGCCCATTCCGTCGCTGACGATCTGCGAACTGCTCGGTGTTCCGTACGAGGACCGCGCCGACTTCCAGCGGCTCAGCACGACCCGCTTCGACCTCTTCGGCGGGGCCACCGCCTCGCTCGGCGCGATCAGCGAGTCGCTGTCCTACCTGACCGACATCGTCAAGAAGCAGCGCGAGACGCCCGGCGACGGGCTGCTCGGCATGCTGGTCCGGGAGCACGGCGAGGACATCGACGACCAGGAACTCGCCGGGCTGGCCGACGGGCTGCTGACCGGAGGGCTGGAAACCACCGCGAGCATGCTGGCGCTGGGCACCCTCATCCTGCTGCGCGACCCGGCGTACTTCCGGCTGGTGCACGACTCCGACGACGCGATCGAGCCGTTCGTGGAGGAGTTACTGCGCTACCTCACCGTGGTGCAGGTGGCGTTCCCGCGCTTCGCCAGGAACGACGTCGACATCGCCGGCACCCGGGTGTCCAGCGGCGACGTGGTGCTCTGCTCGCTGTCCGGGGCGGATCGGGACGACGCCCTGGGCCCGGACATGGAACGCTTCGACCCGACCCGCCCCGCCACCTCGCATCTGGCCTTCGGCTACGGCGCCCATCGCTGCATCGGCGCCGAACTGGCCCGGATGGAGCTGCGCACCGCGTACCCCGCGCTGGTGCGGCGCTTTCCGAACATGCGCCTCGCGGTCGCCCCGGAGCAACTGTCGTTCCGGAAGCTGTCCATCGTCTACGGCGTGGACTCGGTGCCGGTGCTCCTCGGGTCGTAGCCGGTGCCGCGGCACCCGCCCATTCGGCACCACCGGGACCGGCCGCCCGGTGGCCCGTGACGGCGGGCCCCGGCGACGGACCGGCGGCCACGGTGCCGGCAGCGGCGGTCAGTACCCGTGGCCGGCCCGCGCGTTGGCCCGCCCCGGCCCGCGGGGACGCGGGTCGCTCCTCCTCGGGGCGGCAGCGGCGCGCGGAGCGCGGTCGTCGTCCCAGCCGCCTTGCGGCGACCGCCAACGGGCCGGCGACGGCTCGTCCCGGTTCACCCACGAGTCGAAGCCCAGGACCAGCAGCGCGAGCACCCCGAGGGGAATGCCCAGCATCGGCACGCCGCCCGCGGTGACGATCACCGCGAGCAGCAGCATCGAGGCCACCGCGACCCAGCAGAACGGGTCGACCCGGCCGAGAGCCGACCGAGTTTCGTATCTTTCCGGATCACGCGCCATCGTCGTTCACCTCTGCACCCGCAGCCGCACCCACGGCTGCCCCCGCCGTCCCCTCAGTCGCACCCACAGCGTCTACCGCGGCGGGCCGCACCAACCGCCCCCCATGCGTCCACCGCCACGGCGCCGAACAGATCGCCACGACCGTGAACAGTACGGGTAGCCCGAATCCACGCGACCTCCGGCCCTCCGCGGCACCGGCCCGGCACCGCCGAGCGCGCCTCCGGGTACCGGTGGTGACGCATCCCTGCCGGGTGCGGGCGGTGTACGGCCAGGCGGTGCGCAACCGCCCGGTCGAACCCCTGCGGTGAAAGCGGTAGAAAAGGGCGTGCCACCCGCTCGAACATCCACCCACGGTGGAATGCCGACCGAGGACGTGGACGCGGTGACCGAGGCGGTACTCACCGCGTCGCGCCTGCTCGTCGCGATCTCCGCACGGTCGATCGCCGCCGTGGACGAGTCCGTCACCCTCCCCCAGTTCCGGCTGCTCGTGGTGCTGGACACGCGAGGGTCCCTCAAGCTCTCCGCGCTCGCCGACCACCTGGGCGTGAACCCGTCGACGGCCACCCGAATGGTCGACCGACTGATCGCCGCCGGGATGGTGGCCCGGGACGTCAACCCGGCGTCCCGCCGCGAGGTCGTGGTGCGACTCACCGGCGAGGGCAGCCGGGTGGTGCGGGACGTGACCGAGCAACGACGCAGGGAAATCTCCGCGATCGTGGCCCGGATGCCCGCCCGGAGCCGGCAGGGCCTGGTCGCCGCGCTCACCGCGTTCGCCGAGGCCGGTGGCGAGCCGTCGGCACGGCCCGACCCGCCGGCGTGACGCGGTGCGTGGCCCCCGCCACGGCCCCGTGCATGACCTCGGCGATTCGGGGGAAAGCCAAGGACAGCGGCACGACGGAGGCCGTGACGGAGGTGAGGCACGTGGCGAAGACCGGCAGCACGGGGGCGCAGACTCAGGACAAGGACGTGGTCGAGCTGCTGCTCGACCAGCACAACCAGATCAAGGCCCTGTTCCGCCAGATCTCCGGCGAGCGCGGGCGGAGGAAGCAGGAGCTGTTCGAGGACCTGGTGCGGCTGCTGGCGGTGCACGAGACGGCCGAGGAGATCGTGGTGCACCCGACCGCGCGCACCGAGATACCGAACGGCGAGAAGGTGGTGTCCGGCCGGCTGCACGAGGAGGACGAGGCGAAGCACGTGCTGGCCGAGCTGCACGGCATGGGCGTGGACCACCCCGACTTCGACCGGAAGATGACGGAGTTCGCCGAGTCGGTGGTCGAGCACGCCACGCACGAGGAGAAGGACGAGTTCCCGCAGCTTCGCAAGAAGCTGTCCGCCGACCGGCTGCGGCAGATGGCCGGGGCGGTCCGGGCGGCCGAGGCGACCGCGCCGACACGGCCGCACCCCGCCGCCGGCGAGTCGGCGGTGGCCAACCTGCTGGCCGGTCCGCCACTGGCGGTGTTCGACCGGGTGCAGGACGCGATCCGCGACTGGAGGCGTTCCGGGCGCTGAGACCCCACGGCATGGGATGGTGCCGGGCGGCGCACCTGCCCGGCACCGTCGTGCCGCCGCCGGGCGACTCGGAAGCCTCGCGGAACCGTCAGGCGGCCTCGACCGAGTCGAGGTTGAGGCGCTCCCGCAGCGGACCGCGATGCAGGTCCGCCACCGGGGCGAGGAGGTCGGGATGCCGGAGCAGCGCCGCCGCCTTCCGGTCCTTCTCGTCCGGCCGGACCAGCCGGCGGAAGTCGCAGTGGATGCCGGAGGCGTGCTCCGAGCCCTTGACCGCGGTGACCGCGGCGGCGGCCAGCGCCTCGTCGCCGAGCAGGCAGGCCGCCCAGCTCGCGACCACCTCGTCCACCCAGCTACGCCAGGCGTGCTCGTCCTCGGCCGGCGGCGCGGTGTCCGCGCCGACCAGCCAGTCCAGCCGGGCGGAGCCGCCGGGGCCGACCATGGTGACCAGGCCGGCGTCCAGCGCGGTCGGGTAGCGCAGCCACGCCGCGACGGTGGCCGCCTGCCGCGCCTGCGCCTCCGCGAGCGTCGCACCGAACACGCCGCCGGTGGGCGGGTACGCGCGGAGCAGCCAGTGGGTCGTGGCCGCGATCATCGGTGAGAGGTCGACGGGCACCGGGGAACCTCACTTACCGCGGGGCCGCCGCGCCATGCCAGGAACCGCGAGGAATTAATTACGGAGAGTAGGCGCCGGGCCCTGCTTTTACGGGGCTCAAGCCACCATAGCAAGTCCGCATCGCCCTATCCGGTGGTTCTGGTCACTGTCCGCGTTGTCAGCGCCTGTTCCTGAACGCGCGCCACGATCGCGTTGACACCCACTCACCGTGACTCCGGCCGCTCGCCGCCGCGCAGCCAGCGCCGGTCCAGATCAGCCGGGGGCTCGGGAGCACCCAGATCGCCCGGCGTATAGCCGTGCGGGTAGCCACGGTAGGTGCGGTTGCGGGGTTCCCGGGTGAGCCGTGACCGCCGGCGGCGGGGCAGCAGCCGCACCACCGCGGACCGGGCCCGCAGCCCTGCGCGGGCGACCGGGCCCACCCAGGCCGGGGCGGGCGGGAAGCCGAACGCGGCGAGCATCGCCGGGTCGAGCAGGCCGCGGGCCGCGGTGGCGACCGCCGGCCGCAGCGGCCGGGGATACCAGGAGCAGAACAGGTCGAGGGTGTAGCCGCCGATCTGCCGGTTGGTGTCGGAGTAGCGGAAGTGTTCTCGCTCGTAGTCGGTTTTGAACCGGCGGAACTCCGCGTCGTCGGCCGGGATGTCCTTGATCGCCATCCGCGCGCCGATCGCCCGGAAGTGATGGAACGCGGCCAGGCGCTCGTGCTCGTGCAGCCGGCGCCAGCCGAACCGGTCGATCCAGTCGATCGGGTCGTAGACGAACGTGGACAGTACGTAGCGCATGTCGTCGTTGCTGATCGCGTACCGGCCGTGCATCCGGTTGATCATCCGGATCGCCTCCCGGCCGCGCGGTGAGTCGTAGCCGTGCTCGCTGATCTCCTGCATCAGCAACGACGTGTCGTCGTAACGCTTCTGGGTGCGCTTCTCGAACTCCCCGGTCGCGGCGAGCAGGCCGGAGATGCTGGGCACGCAGTACGTGCGGAACAGCGCGAACTCCAGCGCGCGCGTGTAGTCCCACGGGAACTCGAACCCGGCGGAGATCCGGTAGATCTCCTGGTGGTCGGCCACCGGGTCGAGCCGCTGGATACGGCGCAACCAGTACCCGGTCATCGTGACTCCCCCCGTCGGGACATCTCTTCAGGACACCGCGGTCAGCCCGGCATCGCCGCGGATGTGCACGGTGCCGCAGTCCGGGCACTGCAACAGCCCGTCCAGGCGGCAGCCGCACGCGCACACCCAGCCCTTGACGCCAGCGGGGTCGCCGGCGACGAAGGCGTGCGCGGGCACGTCCTTGGTGATCACCGAGCCGGCCGCGGTGAACGCGTGCGGGCCGATGGTCACGCCGCAGACGACCAGCGTGCCCGCGCCCAGGCTGGCGCCCCGACCCACCACAGTGGACCGGAGCTGCTCCGGCTCCTCGCGCAGGTGCGCCCGCGGCCGCAGGTCGTTGGTGAACAGCACGTTGGGTCCGAGCAGGACGTCGTCCTCGCAGGTCACGCCGGCGAACACCAGGGTGCCGTTCTTCACCGTGACCCGGTCGCCGAGCACCGCGCCGGTCTCCACGAAGGCGCAGTCGCAGATGGTGCAGTCCCGACCGACGCGAGCACCGGGCAACACGTGCGCGAAGGCCGACACCCGCGTGCCGGCGCCCACGTCGTCGCTCTCGCACAGGCCCAGCGGATGTACCCGCACCCCATCGACGGCTTCCACGGTCATCGCAACGCCTCCGCCCGTGTCGTGCCCACCCGCTTCTGCTGCACGGCGTGCTGTCCCTCCACCGGACGCCTCCGGAAAAGCGCTCGGGAAAGCGCTCCGGAAGGGCGCGTTCCGGAAAGATCGGCAGGGACAATAGTTGACCCGCGATCGGGTCGGCCACCGGGAAGGTCCGGTCGTGGCCGGGACGGAACACACCCGGTGCGCAGGTGTTCCCGCTGACCGGCTGCTTACTTGGTCGCCGGGGACCCGGCCCGCGTTACCCCGACCGGGTCCATCAGCCGTCGCGCCCGGATCGGTCCGCGGTCGCCGCCGGCCCGCCCTGGACCCGGTGGTAACGAATCCACGCGGCCTGGCGAGTCATCTATGACGGCCGACGTCGGGGCGCACCGAGGATGTCGGGCAGCCGAGGGGGCGCACCGGGAATGGCGAATCCAGCAGTCGACGAACGCGACGATCGTGCTGGCGCGGGAATCGGCGGCCACCGGCCGATCGCCGGCCGGGACATGAGTCGGAGCCCGTTCTGGGCGCTGCTGGCATTCGGCGCGGTGGCCGCCCTCGGCGGCATCACCCTCTGGTCCGCGCCCGCGCCGATGATGGCGCCCTGGGACAACTTCATCCTGCTCGACGGCGCGTACCGGATCCTCCAGGGTCAGGCGCCCAGCACCGACTTCGCCAGCCCCATCGGGCCGCTGGTGTACGGGCTGACCGCGATCGGCATGCGGATGCAGCGGGTACCGTCCCTCGCCGCGGTCGGCTACGGCAGCGTGGTCTTCCTCGGGATCGTCGCGGTGCTCGGCTGGCTGGTCGCGCGGCGGCGTCTGCCCGCTCCGCTCGCCGCGGGGTTCACCGTCTTCGTCGCCGTCGTGGTGGTCGCGGTTCGGCCGCTCGGCTACTCGGCGGGCAACACCACCTACGCGATGCTCTACAACCGGTACGGCTGGGCGCTGTACGCGACGCTGCTCGTGCTCGCGCTGCTACGGCCGCGGGTCCCGATGCCACCACGCGCGCTGGCCGGCGACGGGCTGATCCTCGGGGCGCTGCTGGGCCTGCTGTGCTACTGCAAGATCAGTTTCTTGCTGGTCGGGGTGGGCGCGGTCGGCGCCGGCCTGCTGCTGGGCACCCTTCCCCGCCGGCTGCTGCTCGCGCTGTGGGCCGTCGTCGGCTTCCTGCTCGTCGGGATCGCGATGTGGCTCGCGTTCGGCGCCCGCGCGCCGGACTACCTGGCCGACTTCGTGGCCACCGCCCGGGCGCAGCGCGACGGGCAGCGGCTGTCCGTGCTGGTGCGCAGCGTGGCGGTCAACCTCCCGGTGGGGCTGGTCGCCGCCGCGGTCATCGGCGGGCTGCTGGTGTCCGCCCGCCGGCATGGCCGGCCAGCCCGACCGATCTGGCGGCTGGCGGCGGCGGCCGGCTACGTCCTCGGCTCCAGCGTGCTGGTCTCGGTCACCAACTCGCAGGAGAAGGTCGACCTGCCGGCGCTGGTGCTGATCCCGCTGCTGCTGGCCGGATACGCCGTCGGCGACGCCGCACCGGCCGGCGCGCGCCCGTTCCGCCCGCCGAAACCGCTGCTGGCCGGCGTCGCCGTGCTGCTGGTCGGCACGGCCGGCCTGGTCGCCGCGCGGGACATGGTGGCCATCGGCAGGGCGGTGGCGCTGCGCGGCGAGGTCGCCGCCCCGGCGCCGAGCCAGCGGATGGCCAGCGACCGGCTGCGCGACTTCGTCGTACCGGCCGACGCGACCTGGCAGACGGCCTACCGCACCGCCAACGAGGTTCCGGCCATGATGAACGACGGCATGGCATTGCTGCGACGGCACGTCGCCCCGCGCGACACGGTGTTCACCGTCGCGCTCGCCAACCCGTTCTCCTTCGCGCTGTCCCTGCCGCCCAGCCGGGGCGAGCCGCTGTGGTGGGACGTCGGCATCGACTTCGACCGCGCCAGCCATCCCAGCGCCGACCGGGCCTTCGGCAACGCGCGCTGGGTGATGGTCCCGCGCATGGTGCCCGGGCGGGGCTGCTGCCAGCAGACGGTTCAGACGATGCTCGACCTCTACCAGCCCTACCTGGACCGGCACTTCACCGAAACCGAGCGCACCACCGACTGGATTCTCCTTGCCCGCACCCAGTGAACGGCACAGCGAACGACCGGCCCTGCCCCCGGGCCTCGGACTGCCGCTCGGGGTGCTGGCGGTCCTCGGCGCGCTGGTGGTCGCCGCCCTCGGCGTCCACTACGCCGGTCATCGCACCCCGGGGGCGGTCGACGGGTGGATCCTGCCCGGCGTCGACGGTGTGCGGCCGCCGTGGCGCTACGCCGCGCTGGCCATCGACTTCTGCGGCGAACCGGTCGGCGCGACCATCCTGGTCGCCGCGGCGGTAGCCGCCTGCCTGCTGCTCCGGCGGCCGCGCGCCGCGGTGCTCACGCTCGCCGGTGCCGGCCTCACCGTCGGGTCGACGTCTCTGCTCAAGCACGTGGTGGGCCGCACGATTCACGGTGGCTACCTGTCGTTTCCCAGCGGGCACACCGCGCTGGCCACCGCGCTCGCCCTCGTCGCGGCGCTGGTCGCCACGGGGATGCTCCGGCTTCGCCGCCGGGCCGCGACGCTGCTGCCGCTGGTCGCGGCCGCACTGGCGGGGGCGGCGATGGGGTGGGCCGAGGTCGCCCTCGGCGCCCACTACCCCACCGACGCACTCGGCGGCTACGCCACCGCGCTGGCGGTGGTGCCGGCCACCGCGTGGCTGGTCGACCGCGTCGCCGGTATTCGCTCCGGGCGCTGATCAAGGCCGCAGTCAGTCGCTGTCGGGTGCCAGATCGGCGCGCCGGAGACGAACTCGGTCGGTAGCAGGGTCACGCTGGTGAGCTGGGCGCAAGAGCCACCGCGATGGCTCTGCCGATTTCGCCGCTCGCGCCGGTGACGAGGGCGGCCCGCCCGCACAGCTCGTCCGCTGCGAATACATCCATCCGTTCACCGATCTCCTCTCTGCCCCAAGGCCCCCGCCAACAGTCGCCGGCGCGTCACACGAAGCGGCGGAACACCGGCTTCACCGGTCGACCGCCCAGCCAGGGAGTGGGGTCTCCGCAGTCGAGCGCCTTGCGATACACCGCGCAGGCCTCGGCGACGATGTCGACGGTGCGGTCGATGTCGGCGTCGTCGAGCGCGCCACTGACCACAAAGGACGGTGCGAGCACGCCGCCGGCGAGTAGCTGGCGCAGGAAGAGCGTGCGGTACCGCTGCGACGGCTGCCGGTTCTCGTCCAGGGTGGCGAACACCAGGTTGCTGGCCCGGCCGCGGACCACGACGTGGTCGCCGACGCCCATGCCGGAGGCGACCTCCCGGACGCCGGCGGCGAGCCGCTCGCCGAGAGCGTGCAGCCGCGCGGTGATGCCCTCCTCGACGTAGGTGTCCAGCACCGCCATGGCGGCGGCCAGCGAGTGCGTCTCCGCCCCGTGCGTGGTGGACAGCAGGAACACCCGGTCCCGGGAGTCGCGTAGGCCACCCCGCTCCATCAGTTCCCTGCGGCCGGCCAGCGCGGCGACGGCGAAGCCGTTGCCCAGCGCCTTACCGAACGTGGACAGGTCCGGGACGACGCCGTACAGGCCCTGGGCGCCCGCGGCGGACCAGCGGAAGCCGGTGATCATCTCGTCGAAGACGAGCACGCAGCCGTGCCGGTCGGCGAGTTCGCGCAGCCCGGCGAGGTACCCGGGCGGCGGATCCTGCTGGGTGGCGGGTTCGAGGACGAGGCAGGCGATCCGCCCCTCGTGCCGGTTGAGCAGGTCCTCGGTAGCGGCCAGGTCGCCGTACGGGAAGGTGACGGTCAGCTCGGTGGTCGCCGCGGGAACGCCGGCTGACATCGCCGTGGTGCCGATGAACCAGTCGTCGGTGGAGAAGAACGGGTGATCGCGGCAGATCGCCACCATGGGGCGGCCGGTGACCGCGCGGGCCAGCCGCACGGCGGCCGTGGTGACATCGGAGCCGTTCTTCGCGAACTTCACCATCTCCGCGGTCGGCACGGTGGTAAGGAACCGTTCGGCCGCCTCGACTTCCACGATGGAGGGCCGGACGAAGTTGCTGCCCCGGTCGAGTTCCCGTCGCACCGCCGCGAGGACGCGCGGGTGCGCGTGGCCGAGGCTGACCGAGCGCAGCCCGGAGCCGTACTCGATGTACTCGTTACCGTCGACGTCCCATACGTGCGCGCCACGGCCGTGGCTGATCACCGGCGCGAGGTCCTCGGGGTACTGGTCGTCCCCCTTGGCGTAGGTGTGCGCGCCCCCCGGAATCATGGTGTGCAGCCGCTCGTTGGCCAGCCGTGACCGGAGCAGCGGTCGGTTCGTGTCCACGGTGCTCACCTCACCCTCGGCAGGACCTCGGCGAGTGGCGGTGCCTGCCGATCCCGGTCGGACATGGACGTGACCGGAAGCGGCCACGGAATGGCCAGTTCGGGATCGTCAAACGCGATCGTCACGTCCTCGGCCGGGTCGTGCCTGCGGTCGATCCGGTAGGAGACGTCCGCCGGATCGGTCAGCGCCTGGAACCCGTGCGCGCAGCCGGCCGGGATGTACAGGGTGACCTGGGTGTCTCCGGACAGTTCGAACAAGGCGGTGTTGCGATAGGTCGGCGAGCCGGGGCGCAGGTCGACGACGACGTCGAAGACCGCGCCGGACGAGCACCGGACCAGCTTGGCCTCGCCGGCACCGGAGCGCAGGTGCAGCCCGCGCAGCACGCCCCTGCCGGAGCGGGACACGCTGTCCTGGACGAAGGCGTTCGGGTCGATGCCCACCGAGCGGACCACGTCGGCGTCGAAAGTGCGGCAGAAGAAGCCGCGGTGGTCGGCGTGCGGCGCCGGTTCGAACAGGTACGCGCCGGCGATCGCCGGCACCTCGGTGGCCTTCATCGGATCTCCTGGGAGGCGGCCGTGGGGAACTCCGCCGGGGCGGACCCGGCCGCGGAACGGGTCGGCGGGAGGACCGCGGCGGACAGGGCGGTGAGCTGGTGCTCGATCCGTTTCGCGACGGCCAGGTTGCGCTCAGCCAGCGTCCGCCGCAGCTCCGGCGCCCGCTGTTCGAGCCGGGTGAACTGCTCGATCAACCGGCCGGCGTCGACGGCACGGGCCGGGTGACGGAACTCGGCCAGCCCCATCTCGGCCATGAGCACGTCGTTCTTGGCGGCGTAGCCGACCGACAGCGTCGGCGTGCCGACCTTCAGCGCGCACAGCACGTTGTGGTAGCGCGTGGCCACCACGGTGTCGACCGCCGCCATCTCCCGCATCAGCTCGTCCAGAGAGGACACCGAGGCGGCGGACACCCGCGGCGAGCCGACCGTGGCGATGATCTCGGCGACCACCGGCTGGTCGACCTCGTCGCCGGTGAACAGCCGCACCGACCGTCCACTGTCGACCAGGTGGCGGACGAAGCGGGTCATCCCGTCGACGTAGCGGCGGTAGATCTGCTCGGCCCGTGCCCGGTCGTCGTTGCCGCCGCGGAAGGCCATCACGCCGACCCCGACCGTGCCCGGCTCGGCGTACGACCGGGGGGTCGGCAGCGCGAACGCCAGATCGGGGTGGACCTCGTCGCGCGCGGTGTCCACGCCCATGGCCCGCATCGCGTCCCGGGACAGCGTGTCCCGGTAGGACCGGTAGGCGGCCAGCCGGGCCGCGGCGCGCACCAGTGCCCGGGTGGCCCGGTGACTGATCACGTCCGCGCCGACGCTGACCAGTGCGACCCGGGTGCCGAGCAGCCGGCCGGCCGCGCACAGCAGGAACAGCGAGTACGGGAACCCCCACGGCCGCAGCGGAAGGGTGGCCTCCAGCACGCCCATCCCCGGCACGATCACCACCTCGTGCCGGCGCACCCACGCCGCGGTGCGGGCGATGTCGACGAGCTTGCCGAGCAGCTTCCCGGCCATCGCGGCGACGCTGGAGGCGGTCCGGTACTCCGCGTGATACCAGTGCAGCCGGGTGGCGGGGATGCCGTACCGGGCGGTGACCCGCTCCGGGCCGCCGCACAGCGCGTCCACGACCGCGTCCGGATGGGCGGTGCGCAGGTGGTGGAGCACCGCCTCGAGCGATCCGTCGTTGCCGAGGTTGCCGGAGCCGAGCAGGCCGAACACGCCCACGCGCAGCCTCCTCATGTGGACCTCCCCTCGCGGCCGGCGACGATCGCGTCGACGGACAGGGACAGCTCGCCGGCATCCACCGGCGCGCGGTCCTCGACCCGCTCGCCGGCGCCGGGCCGGGTCCGGCTGGCCAGCCACGCGGCCAGCGCGCGGTAGCACGCGGCACGTTCGCCCGGGGGCAGCGGGGCCCGGCGGATCGCCGCCAGGTAGCCCCACACGTACTCGGCGAGCAGCCGCGCGGTCGGGTGCCGCAGCGGGTCGGCCCGGCGCGGGTCCAGGTTGGCGCACCGGCTGCGCTTGCCGGGGTTGGCCCGCTCGGCCCGGGTGGGGTGGTCGCGGCGGAAGTACAGCAGCTCGGGCACCTGGTGGAACGGCCCGTGCAGGGCGATCTCCGCGACGAACGTGCGGTCCGCGTGGTGGTAGCTGTCGTGCGGCTTGACCCGGCGCAGCACGTCGGCGCGGATCACCCCGTAGAAGTCGTCGCCGCCGGGTTCGAACAGCAGGCTGCGGAACCGCTCGGACGCGCGCGGCGAGTCGGTGGCCAGCCGGTAGTCGAACGGCACCGTCACCCGGCCGCCGCCGTCGATGATGGCCTGCCAGGCGTGCGCGAGCACCATGTGCGGCCGCGCGTCCAGCGCCTCGACGCAGGCCCGCAGCAGGTCCCGGCCGTACAGGTCGTCGTGCGAGGCCCACTTGAACAGCTCCCCGCGGGCCTCGCGGAACACGAAGTTGTGGTTCGGCGCGGCACCGATGTTCCGCGCCAGCCGGATGTAGCGGATGCGCGGGTCGCGGGCCGCGTAGTCCCGGCAGATGTCCGCGGTGCCGTCGGTGGACGCGTTGTCCGAGATGATCAGCTCGAAGTCGGCGTAGGTCTGGCCGAGCAGCGCGTCCAGCGCCTCGGCCAGGTACTCCTCGCCGTTGTACACGGGCAGGCCGATGGAGAGTCGGGGTGTGGCGGTCATGGGCTCCTCACTTCGTTCTCGCGCAGGCCGGCGCGCAGGTGTAGCCACCAGACGGCCGAGCCGGTGATGGTGGCGGTGGCGACGCCCCAGGCGGAGCCGACCGCGCCGGCCACGGCCGCGCCGGCCAGCCCGCCGGTGACGTAGCAGGTCGAGGCGAGCAGTTGGGAGCGCAGGCTGCGGCGGGCCGCGCCGAGCGCGCGCAACCCGGCCGCCGCGCCGCTGGCCAGGCTGGCGCCCATCACGCCGAGCGTGGCCGGCACGATCAGTGCCGAGGCGGTGGGCCAGACCCCGCCGAGCACGAACTCACCGGCGCGGTCCGGCAGCAGCAGCAGCGCGCCGCCCCACAGCAGCGCGGCGGCGGCCTGGCCGGCGCCGAGCAGCAGGCAGAAGAACCGCAGCCGGTGCGGGGCGCGGCGCAGCACCCGGGCCGCCTCGGCGACGGTGACCAGGGACAGTCCCATCAGGACGGCGAGGAACGGGCCGAGCAGGAGTTCGGCGCCGCGCACCGTGCCCACGGCGGCGAGCCCGGCGATCGCGCCCAACCCGTAGGCGCGTAGCTGCGAGGCGCCGCTGTTGCTGACGTTCTCCACCAGGTAGCGGGACCCGAGGTCGCGCTGCTCGCGCAGCCAGCCGAGCGCGCGGGACACCCGGGGCGGGATGCCCGCCTGGACGCAGCCGTAGCCGGCGGCCACCGCACCGGAGCCGCCCCAGGCCAGCACGAAGGCGACCACGCTGCCGTCGCGGGCGGCCAGCACCATCGCCGGGATGAGCGCGGCGCCCCACACGGTGTCGTTGAGGAACGCCTTGCGGCCGGCGCCGGCGGCGAAGAAACCGAACCGCCAGGCGTCCTGCAGCAGCAGCGCGGGCAGCACGACGCCGAGACCGACGAACGCGGGCCCCACCGAGCCGCCGATGGCGAGCCCGGCTAGCACGCTCACCGCGCCGGTGACCACGCCCACGCCGAGCGCGGTCCCCGACGAGCGGGCCACCGCACCGCGCCACGCCGCGGCGGGCACCCCGCTGAACCGGACCATCAGCGGGTCGGTGGCGAGCCCCCGGGACACGTTGAGCACCACGCCGTAGGTCACCCAGGCGAGGCTGAACACGCCGAACGCGGTCACCCCGAGCGAGCGGGCCACGGAGATGCCGACCGCGAAGTTGGTCATGCTGGACACCGCCTGGTCGGCCAGCCCCCAGGACAGCCGACCGGCCATGGCCCGGAGCGCGGTGTTTCCGCGGTTCTGCGTGGTAGTCATGGTTTGACCAGGCCGGCGTCGTGCAGCGCGCGGGCCGCGTCGGCGACGGCGTCGAACGGCAACCCGGACCGTTCGGCCATGTCCAGCAGGCTGTGCTCGCCGTCGGCGAGGTTGAGCACCCACAGCATGGCCAGCTGGGCCTGCTTGGCGTCGCTGCGGCCGCCGAGCGAGTCGTACAGCCCGCGCCGGCCGAGTTGCGGTTCGCCGTACGGGCTGAGGTTGACGTAGCGGCGGTTGCGGTCCAGCAGTCCGAACGCCTCGCGGCACACCGCGAGCGTGTCGGCCATCGCGTCCGGGGAGACGAAGTCGAGGTTGTCCGCGGAGGTGTGGTACTCGGGATAGCCGGCGTACGGGGTGCGGGTGAGCGAGCCGACACCGAGGTTGAAGCCGGGCGAGCAGAACTGCCGCTCGTCGTAGCCGTACGGGGAGAAGTCGACCACCCGGTGCGGCCGGCCGGACGCGGCCAGCACGTGCGCCATCACCCGGTCGATCTCCGCGTCGCCGCGCCGGCTGCGCTTGTAGGTCAGCGGCCCGCGGTCGCCGGCGCAAGCCAGCACCAGCCCGTGCCTGATTCGGTCGATGCGGTCGGCGTTGCGGGCCAGCCAGGTGATCGCGCCGATGGTGCCGGGCGCGAACAGGAACCGGTACGTGTACCAGGGGTCGCGTTCGGACAGTGCCCTGGCGAGGAAGGCGGCCACCGCGATGCCGGCCAGGTTGTCGTTGGCCAGCGAGGGGTGACACACGTGGCAGGAGACGATCACCTCGTCGGTGACCCGGCCGGGGACCACGTGCTCGGCGTAGGTGAGGTGGCCGTCCGCGAGCGTCGAGTCGATCTCGACCCGGTACTCGCCGTCCGGCAGGGCGTCCAGCGTCTCCTGGGCGAGGCAGAAGCCCCAGGTGGGCGCGTAGTAGCTGGTGCGGTAGGGGATCCAGGTCGGGTGGTCCGGCAGGGTGTGCAGGTGCGGGCGCAACTCGGCGAGCGTCATCGTCGCCGACACCGGCACGCTGTAGCCGACCACGTGCAGGGTGGACGCGGCGAAGTCGACGACCCGGCGGCCGGTGGCGTCGGCGATGTAGGCGTCCCGGATGTTCCACTCCGGCGGCACCGTCCAGTCCAGCACCGGGGTGCCTGTCGGCACCTCGTGCACCTGAAGCGGCAGGTACTCGCCGACGATGTCGAGGGTGCGGCGCACCCCGTCGCCGGTGATGCTGCGGCACACCGGGTACAGCCGCTCGACCAGCGCGTACATCTCCGCGCCGGCGTCCCCCACCGGCCAGGCCGCCGGCCCGTCCATCAGCATCGCCATCAGCACCGCCGCAACGTGTCGTCGACGGCGCCGGCCTCGGACCGCTCGCGCAGCCAGGCCAGCCGGGTGAAGCGACGCTCGAAGTCCCGCTGGGTCAGGCCGTGCCGCTGGTAGGCGTCGGCCAGTTCCAGCGCGCCCTGCTTGACCGTCCACTCGCAGTCGAAGCCGGGCACGGCGGCGCGGAACCGGGAGAAGTCGACGCGGTAGGAGCGCGGGTCCGCGCCGGTCTCCCCGGTGATCAGCAGCCGGGACCCGGGCACCGCCTCGACCACCTGCCCGGCGATCTCCGCGACGGTCACGTTGTTCCGCTCGGTGCCAACGTTGAACGCCCGGTCGTGCACCGCGTCCCGCGGCGCGGCCAGCGCGGCGGCGAAGGCCCGCGCGATGTCCGCGGCGTGCACCAGCGGCCGCCACGGGGTGCCGTCGGAGAGCACCCGCACCTGCCCGGTCAGGTGGGCGTGCGCCACCAGGTTGTTCAGCACGATGTCCGCGCGCAGCCGGGGCGAGTAGCCGAACGCGGTGGCGTTGCGCAGGTACACCGGGGTGAAGTCGGCGTCGGCCAGGCCGTGCAGATCGTCCTCCACCCGCACCTTGGACTCCGCGTACGGCGTCACCGGCCGCAGCGGGGCGTCCTCTGTGACCAGGTCGTCCCCGCCGGACGCGCCGTACACGGAGCAGGTGGACGCGTACAGGAAGCGGCGCACCCCGGCGTCCCTGGCCAGTTTGGCCAGCCGCACGGACGCGTGGTGGTTGATGTCGTAGGTGAGTTCGGGGGCCAGCGCCCCCAGCGGGTCGTTGGACAGCGCGGCCAGGTGGATCACGGCGTCCACTCCGGACAGATGTGCGGCGGTGACGTCACGCAGGTCCACCCGGTGACCGGGCGGGTCGTCCGGTGCCGGGCCCAACACGCAACCGTCGAACAGGCCCGCGTCGAGGCCGACGACCTCGTGCCCGGCGGCCGCGAGGACCGGGGCCATCACCGTGCCCAGGTATCCCTGGTGGCCGGTCAGCAGCACACGCATTTCTCAGCCCTCCAGGCCAAGAGTCAGTTTGGTGGTGAAGAACGCCTCGGCGTAGCGGGTGCGGCATTCGATGCCGCGGATGCGGGCCAGGCCGAGGAAGGCCTCCCGGTCGTACCAGGGCCGGTGCCGCTGTGACGGGTAGTGCTGCTGGAGCAGCCGCGCCTTGCGTTCCGCGATCTCCGCCGACAGCGGCTGGTACGCCACCGGCCGGCCGAGGTCGGCGTCCCACTTGACGATCTCGTAGCCGAGCACGAGGTGATCGCGGAAGGCGGTGGTCACCAGCCGGGCCAGCCCGCGGTGGTCCTGGTGCGCGTCCTCGGCGCGCGGGGCCAGCACCAGGTCCGGGTCGGTGCGGGCGCGCAGGTCCTCGACCGCGGACTTGGCCTCGTCCCAGTGCGCGGGCAGCCGGCCGTCGGGCAGCTTGAGCACGGTCAGCCGCAGGCCGGCACCGGGACAGAAGGCAGCGAGCGCGGCCTCCTCCTCGCGCTCGCGCTCGCCGCCGCCGCCGGAGAGCACCAGCGCGTCGACGCGGATCCCGGGCCGCGCCGTGCAGATCGTCAGCAGGGTGCCGCCCGCGCCGATGGCGATGTCGTCGCAGTGCGCGCCGAGCGCGACCACCGAGTCCAGCCGGGACGCCCCGAGCCGGATCACGCCGTCCTCACCGTGGCGTGGTCGCGTTCCCACAGCGCCCACGGGCGCTCGCCGCGGGAGTACGCGGCGTCGAGCGCGAACCGCTCCTTGACCGTGTCGGTCGGCTTCCAGAACCCGCGGTACGGGTAGGCGAGCAGCCGGCCGCGCTTGGCCAGCTCGGCGCACCCGTCGGCGACCAGGTCGCCGTTCTCCGGAATGTGGTCGAACACCTCCTGGCGGAGCACGAAGTAGCCGCCGTTCTCCCACAGCGGCATGTCGCTGACCGCGGTGATCCCGCCGACCATGCCGTCCTCGGTCATCTCGACGCAGTGGAACGACGACTGCGGCGGCACCACCATCATCGACGCGCCGGCGTCCCGCGCCGCGAACCGGTCGATCATCTCCGGCAGCGGGGCGTCGGTGAGCACGTCCGCGTAGTTGGCGAGAAACATCTCGTCGCCGTCCAGGTACTCGCGCACCCGGCGCAGCCGCTCCCCGATCGCCGACTCGATCCCGGTCTGCACGAAGGTGATCGACCAGTCGGAGATGTCGGTGGACAGCAGCTCCGCCCTGCCGCCGCGGAGCACGAAGTCGTTGGAGGTGGTCTCCTCGTAGGTGAGGAAGAAGTTCTTGATGTGGTGCGCGCCGTAGCCGAGGCACAGGATGAAGTCGGTGTGCCCGAAGTGCGCGTAGTAGCGCATCACATGCCAGATCAGCGGTCGCGGGCCGACCATCGCCATCGGTTTGGGCACGTCGTCCGACGCGCCGCTGCGCATCCGCATGCCGTACCCGCCGCAGAACAGGACGACCTTCACGGCTTCACCTCCACGATCTCCAGCTCCGGAATCGGGAAGACCAGCCGGCCGCCCCAGGTGTGCACAAAGGACAGTTGGTCGGTGAGTTCCTCGCGCAGGTTCCACGGGAGGACGAGCACGTAGTCCGGCTTGTCGGCGGCGATCCGCTCGGGCGGCAGGATGGGAATCCGGGTGCCCGGCGTGTACCGGCCGTGCTTGTACGGGTTGCGGTCGACCGTGTAGGCGAGCAGGTCGGGCCGGATGCCGCAGTGGTTGAGCAGCGTGTTGCCCTTGCCCGGGGCGCCGTAGCCGACCACCGTCTCGCCGCGGCCGGCCGCGTCGACCAGGAAGCGCAGCAGGTCCCCGCGCACCCTGGCGACCCGGGCGGCGAACTCGGCGTAGCCGGACAGTTCCCGCAGTCCGGCGGCCTTCTCCCGGGCCAGCACGTCGACCATCCGCGCGCTCGGCTCACCGGCGGCCTCGGCCGGCCGGGCCCACAGCCGGATGGAGCCGCCGTGGGTGGGCAGCAGTTCGACGTCCACCAGGCTCAGCCCGCCGCTGGCCAGCGCGCGCGCCGCGGAGGCCACCGTGTAGTACTGGAAGTGTTCGTGGTAGATCGTGTCGAACTGGTTGCGCTCGATCAGCGTGAGCAGGTGCTGCACTTCGATCGACACCCAGCCGTCGTCGGCGACCAGGGCGCGCAGCCCGCGGGTGAATCCGACCACGTCGGGGATGTGCGCGTAGACGTTGTTCGCCACCACCAGCTCGGCGGGGCCGTGCTCGGCGCGGACCGCCGCACCGGTGCCCGGATGCAGGAACGCGGTCAGCGTGGGGACACCCGCGTCCCGCGCGGCCTGGCCGACGTTCACGGACGGCTCGACGCCGAGGCAGCGAATACCGCGAGCGACCACGTGCCTCAGCAGGTACCCGTCATTGCTGGCGACCTCCACCACGAAGGAATCCGGGCCGAGCCCGAGCCTTTCCACGGCGCCGTCGACAAAGTTTCGTGCGTGCTCCACCCAGGAGGTGGAGTACGACGAAAAATAGGCATACTGGGTGAATGTTTCCTCCGGCGTGATCAGCGGAGGAATCTGCGCCAGCCAGCACTCCGTACAGACCCGCAGGTGTAACGGGTAGGTCAGTTCAGGCTGGTCGAGTTGGTCCGCCGTGAGAAAACTCTCGCAGGGCGGTGTCGCCCCGAGATCCACCACGCTGGCCAGGCTCGACGAACCGCAGAGTCGGCATTTCGTCATCGACAGGCTCCTTTTTGCCCGCGCCAGGCGGCGCGCGGGCATCCCCTCGGTTAAGTCGCCGAACACGGGACCCTTGTTACACGTTTTGACCGGCGATACCCGGCCATTCCGGAAAAGCGTCGCCGCGGCGCTCGGCCACGCCGCGAACCAGGGCCACAAGACCCGAAAATTCCCCCGTTGAACGGGAGCGTCGCCGGTATCATGCGCGCTCCCCGACGGTTTCCCCGGCGATGGCCGCGCGGTAGCCGGCGAGCAGCCGGTCCAGCCCGACCGCGGGGGTGAAGTCCCGTTCGTAGCGGCGCCGGGCGGCCGCACCCATCTCCCGGTTCCGCGCCGGCGCGGCCGCCACCCGGCGCAGGCAGGACGCGAGCGAGCCGGCGTCGCCGGGTGCGTGCAGCAACCCGGTCACGCCGTCCTCGACCAGTTCCGCGAAGGCGCCGTGCCCGGCGGCGACCGCGGGCACACCCGCCGCCATCGCCTCCACCACCACCAGCCCGAACGCCTCCAGCCAGGTGGACGGCGCCACCACGGCCACCGACCGGGACAGCAGGTCGCGGCAGGCCGCGGTGTCGCGCAGGCCCAGGTACCGCACGTCGTCCCGGCCCGCCGCCCACCGCGCCACCGCGGCTTGCAGCGGCCCGGCGCCGGCGATGGCCAGCGGCACGCCCAACCCGCCGGCGGCGGCGAGTTGGTCCCACGCGGCCATCAGCAGTCCGACGCCCTTCTCCTCGGCCAGCCGGCCGAGGTAGAGCACGTGCTCGCCGGTGCCCGCGCGGCGGACACCAGGGTCCGGCACGAAGTTGTGCTTCACCGCCAGCTTCGCGGCCGGCATGCCGGCCCGGCGCAGGATGTCCCGCTGCGCCGCGGAGATGCAGAAGAACCGGGCCACGGTCGACCACCAGCGGCGGCGGTTGGCGGCCAGGCCGACCGCCACCGGCGCGGTAGCCAGCGGGGAATCCCGGTAGCAGCCGTGCCGGATCGCCGGCAGCGGCGTGCCGCCGACGCATTCGGTGCACGTCCGGCCGTCCCGGTGCAGCGTGCCGGGCGGGCACACCTGCCCGTAGTTGTGGAGGGTGGCCACCGTGGGCACGCCCGCGCCGGCGCACGCGGCCAGCACCGACGGCGACAGCAGCGGGAACGTGTTGTGCACGTGCACCACGTCTGGCGCCTCGGCGCGCAGCCGGGCGGCGAGTTCCCGGCGGGCGGCCGGATTCCACGGCACCAGCAGCGGTACCGCGGCCCGGCCGAGCAGGGACCGGCCGGCGATGTCGTCGCTGCGCCGCTCGAACAGGTCGACGTCGTGGCCGGCGTCGCGCAGCAGCGCCACCTCCCGGTCGACCACGTTGTTCTCGCCGCTCGGCTGCGCCGACCGGTACCGGTTGTGCACCACCAGGACCTTCATGTCACCTCCGGTTCGGGTGCGGCTGGCAGGGCGAGCAGCGCGGCGGCGACGGCGAGGTGCAGCAGGTACGGGGACGCGTCGCCCAGCCCCGCCTCGGTGTAGGAGGCGGTGACGCAGTAGGTGATCAGGAAGATCGCGCACGCCCTTGCCAGCGACGGCGGTCGCAGCACGGCGACCAGCACGAGCACCACGAGGAACGCCGCGACCAGGGTGATGCCGGCGAAGCCCTGCTCGTTGTAGACGGCCAGCCAGCTGTTGTCGATCGGCAGCCCGCCGAAGGACTTGTCCCCCAGGCCGACGCCGAACACCTGCTCGGTGGTGGTGCGGGGCGCGGCGAGCAGGGCGTCCCACACCTTGGCCCGGCCGGTGAGGCTGGAGAAGTTCTCCTCGCTCTGCCCGCGAAGGAACCACGCCTGCAGCACCGGCCCGAGCGCGACCGCGGCCACCCCGGCGCACGGCACCGTCCAGGCGAACAGCCGGCGCGCGCGGGCACTGGTCAGCAGCAGCGAGCCGATCGCCACGGCCAGCCCGACGAGCATGCCGACCGTGGCCGTGCGAGTGTGGGTCAGCAGGAGCAGCACCATCGACGGCACGATCACCACCACGGCGCTCCACCGGTCGGTGCGCCGGCCCAGCAGGAGCAGCACGGTCAGCCCGGCGATCACGGCGGCGTACTGCCCGACCTGCGGCGGGGTGAGCGGCCACAGCGCGCCGACCAGCCGGCCGCCGTAGAGGTCCGGCATGGCCGCGCCGGGCGAGATCACCAACCCGGCCGCTACCGAGGCGAGCACCGCGCCGAACATCCGGATGTGGTACCGGACGAACGTCAGGTCACCGTCCCACCAGCGGCTGAGCAGCCACAGGGTGGCGACGAACAGGGCGAACCTGGCGCAGCGGAACAGCGCGCCGAGCCCCGACTCCAGGTGCGCGCTGGAGATCACGCTCACCGCGAGCAGCAGGCTGAGCAGGAACAGGTAGGCGCTGGGCCGCACCCGCAGCCGCGGGTTGAGCAGCAGCGCCAGCGCGAACGCGGTGACCAGCGAGCCCATCGTGGCCAGCTGGATGAGCGAGCGGGGCAGCGGCACGATCGTCTTCGCGCCGGCCGAGCCGAGCGTGTTGAGGATCAGCAGCGCCCACGCCACGCCGGCCAACCGCGGCACCCGAGGCCGCGCTCCCGGTTCGGGTCGGCTCGCGGTGCGGTACGCGACGCCGGTGGACTCGACGGCCATGTCAGCCACCGCCCCGGGTGAACGTGCTGCCCTGGTCCTGCTGGTACGGCGCGGCCTGCCACTGCAGGTGGTCGAGCACCTGGCTGGTGTCGTGCGCGACGAACGTCCACGGGCCGACGTAGGCGTTGTCGTGCCAGCGGTTGTCCTGGCGGGCGATGATCGCCTGCTCGACGCCGTCGCCCCGGTACGGCGACCAGTCCGGGTAGCTGCCGAAGTTGGCCAGCAACGCCATCCGGCCGCAGGTGACCTCGCAGCCGACCACCGAGGTGTCCAGCGTGAACCGGTTGCCGTGGATGTCCACCCGCTGCGTCTTCCACCGGCAGTCGTCGCGCAGCGGGGCGGTGTCGATCGCCGGCTGCGTGCACCGGGACCTGTCCGGCACGAGCAGCGTGCAGCTTCCGCTGGAGGTGTTGGCCGGGCTGTTGCAGAACCGGTCGGCGTTCTCCCACAGGGTGATCCCGGACCAGTTGTCCTCCAGCGTGTTCGCGGAGATGTCGAGCCTGTCCGTGCGGGCCCGCACGCGTGGTTCACCGCCCGACTCGGACACGTAGACGGTGGCCACCGGGAAGCTGTCGCCCCGGTCGGCGTACCGGCGGCCGTCCACCCAGTTGTTCCTGCGGATGGTGTTGTTCCGGATGACCGCGTTGTAGCTGGCCTCGTAGATGATCGCGGCGCCGTCGTTGGCCTCGATGAGGTTGCCCTCGACGAGGAAGTCGTTGTCGTCGGTGTCCGCCCACAGCCCGGCGCCCCGGTTGTCGTGCACCCAGTTGCCGCGCACGTCCGCGCCGTCGACGGCCCAGAACTTCACGCCGCCAGTGCAGCCGCAGCCCGGTTCCCGACTCTCCCAGTCGTCGGCGTTGTTGCCGACGATCTCGTTGCCCTCGACCACCAGCCCGGTGATGCCGCCGCGTTCCTGGTAGGCGTTCATGCCGTACTGCCCGTTGCCGCGCAGGCAGTCGCCGCGGACCCGCTGGTGGGCGCCGGCCATCAGCCCGGCGCCGGCGTTGTGCTGGATAGTGCTGTGCTCGACCACCCAGCCGTCCGCCGAGTCGTGGTTGACCACGCCCTCGTCGCGCGGGGCGACGAAGCCCTGCACGGTGAGGTTGCGGATGGTGACGTCGCGGGCGGCGCCGGCGAAGGCGTACTGGTTGATCCGCCGGCCGTCCAGCACCGCTCCGGGCGCCCCGAGGTAGGTGTCCCCGTCCTTCGGGGTGACCTGGGCGTACCGGTCGTCGGGCAGCCGGTGCGTGCCCGGTGCCAGCCAGAACGTCGTCCCGGCCGGGCTGGCCTGCGTCTTCGCGGCCAGGTCGCCCGGCACGGCCGGGTCGACGGTGACCGCACCGGCCGGTGCGGTCGTCGGACCGGGCGGCATCCGGTCGCACACCGCGGCGGCGGCCGGGGCCGGCGACCCCGAGGAGTTCACCGTCGGCGCGACGCTCGCCTCCGGGGTGGTCGAGCACCCGGCCACCACCAGCGGTGCCAGCACGGCGAGCAGCGCCGCGCGCCAGCGCCCGCCGGCGGTCCGCAGCAGCCCGTTCACGACGCCCTCCTACCCGTCGAACCGCAGCACGGTGGCGAACCCGCCGGCGGCACCGGTCGGCCCCGTCCCGACGAGCACCGTCGCCGGTTCCTTGCGCCCGAAGCCCGCGGAGTACCAGCCCAGCGGCGGATCGGTGTCCCCGCGGTGCGCCCGCCAGGAAAGGCCCTCCGGCAGGTCGAGCGCGGCGGAGCGCTCCGCGCCGTCCCTGCTCCAGGTCAGCGTCGCCCGGGTGCCGGAAAGGGACGCGGCGACCGCGGGACCGAGGTGGAAGGCCAGCCGTACCCGCCGGCCCGCCGAGCGCGGCCCGCGGATCTCGTCGAACACCCGCAGTTCCCGCCGGGCGCCGTCGAGTTCCACCCAGCGCCGGTGCACCGCCGGCGCGTACCCGTCGTGCTCCGCGCACCAGCGGGCGACGCCATGCTCCGGTGTCTCCGCGACCAGCACCCGGCTGCGTGCCTGCCGGGTCCACAGGAACGGGCCGCCGGAGACCGACTGGTCCCGCCCGTCCAGTTCCAGGGTGTTGTGGCCGATCGTGGAACGGAAGTACCGCCGCCACTCGGGCTGGCCGTGGTAGCAGAACGTTCCCGGGTCGGCGAGCACGTCCACGCCGTCGTGCCGCACCTCCAGCGACAGCGCGTCGGCGTGCGCGTGCGCGGCGATGGACAGGAAGCCGTGCGGCCCGCCGTCGCAGCGGCACCACACCTCCCCCGCGCGCAGGATGGTCATGCCCGCGTCGGGGAAGTGCGCCGGCCGGCTCGCCGGGCGGGTGCGCGCCGGGCTGGACCGGCGGAGCAGCGTGGCCAGCAGCGGGGTGCGGGCGTCGGTACCGCTGGGGCGCGGCCACCAGTCCAGCCGGCCGAACACCGCCTCCCCGGTGGCCAGCAGCGAGGCCCAGCGGTCGGTGCCGGTGCCGTCCAGGACCAGCCCGTGGCCGTCGTCCGCGTCGCCCTGCCGGGGCGGCCGCAGCCGACCGTCCACGATGGACGCCAGCGCGTCGGTCATCCGCAGCAACACCAGCCGGGTGGTCGCCGGCACCGGAACTCCGGCGGCGTCCGCCTCGGCCACCGCGGCCAGGCCCAGCTCCAGCACCAGGCCGTGGTACTCGGTGGCCAGCTCGCGGTTGAGCCCGGACAGGAACGTGTTGCGGCGCAGGTGGACGTCCAGTGCGCGCAGCGCGGCCGCCCGCCACCGCCGCGACTGCGGGAACCACGGGAACGCGCAGGCGGCCGCGAGCTGCCCGGCGGCCTCGGCGATGACGTGGTTGTTCGCCGACGATCCACGGCTTCCGAACGCGGCCAGCCAGCGCTGGTGGTGCCAGATCTGGTGCCGCGCCACCGGGTTGCCCTCGAATAGCGCGGCCGCCCCCGGCCAGCCGTGCAGCAGCCGGCGCGCCCACACCCAGGACAGCAGGCGGATGCCCAGCTCGATACCGCTGACCCAGTGCACCCCGCGCAGCGGCGGGTTGTCCGCCCACCAGGACCGCAGGTGCTCGGCGACCCGGGCGGCGTACCGGTCGTTGCCGGTGACCGCGTACGCCGCGGCCAGCACGGTGAGGTGCTGGTGCCGGGACGGTTCCCAGATCTGCTTGATGTCGCCGACGGTGTCCTCGTCCCGGTACGGGATGTCGAAGGCGTAGCCGGACGGGGCGCGGCGATGCGTCTTCGGATCGTACGCCCAGTCCGGCGCCACCATGTCGGCGCGGGCCACGCCGAAGTACTCGGCGTGCCCGTCCATCAGCCGGTCCGCGGTGGCGACCAGCCGCTTCGCCGCGTCCGCCGGGATTCCGGCGAGCGCCCGGTCCGGCAGCGTCGCACCGAACCGGGCGCCCGGCGCGGCGGGGCAGGCCGGCGGGGCCGCGCGCCACCGGCGCTTGCGCAGCGTGTCACCGGCGCGGCCGGCGATCTCGGCGGGCCCCATCCGGGACAGCCGGCGCAGGTACCAGCCGGGGCTCGTCATCGGGTGCGCTCCAGCTTCACCGGCACCCCGGTGGCCAGGCTGGTCCGCACCGCCAGGGTGGCCGCGGTGGTGGCGGCCAGCGAGTCCAGCGACACCGGCATCGGCGCGCCGGTGCGCACCGCGTCGAGGAAGGCGTCCAGTTCGGCGCGCTGGCCCTTGTCCCGCCCGCGCGGCAGCCGCGAGCTGGTCCACCGCCCGCGGCCGTACACCGAGGCGCGGGCGAAGTCGTCGAACCGCAGCACCTTGCCGTCCGCGACCAGGTCCAGCGTCTCCTTGGGGAAGCTGGCCGCTCCACTGGTGACGTAGCTGATCGTGGCGGTGGACCCGGCGGGATACCGCAGCACCACCTGCAGGTCGTGGTGGCCGGGGGTGGCGGCGGCGTACACCGAGGTCGGGTCGGCGGCGAGCAGCCAGCTCACCGTGTCGACGAAGTGCCCGCCCTCGCCGGTGAACCGGGACCCCTCCCTGTCCTGCTGCGCGTACCAGCTCCCCTGCTCGAGCCGGCCGGCGTTGACCAGGTAGCGCACCGACGCCGGGCCGACGCGCGCGCCGAAGCGGTCCACGGCCTCGCGCAGCAGCGGCGCGAAGCGGCGGTTGAAACCGACCTGCAGCCGGTCGTTGCCGGACTCCTCGACAGCGGCGAGCACGTCGGCCAGCTCGGATTCGGTCAGCGCCAGCGGTTTCTCCACGAACACCGCCTTGCCGGCCAGCAGCGCCCGCCTGGTCAGCGCGGCGTGCGAGCTGTGCCGGGTCACCACGAACACCGCGTCGACCGCGGGGTCGGCGAGCATGGCGTCCAGGTCGGTGGACGCGGTGGCGAAGCCGAACTTGCGCCGGGCGTTCGCCGCGGACAGCGCGGACGTGGTCACCACCTGGCGGAGTTCCACGTCGTCCCGCTCCACCAGGTGCGGCAGCAGCATGGAGGACGCGTAGTTGCCCGCGCCGACGAAGGCGACCCGCACCGTGGCCGACCGCGCCGGGCGCCGGACGTGGCCGTTGCGCGCCACCGGCACGGTGAGCGCGGGATGCTCCACTGTGGACTCGCCGTCGGGGTAGCGGAACAGCACGGCGACCGCCTTCAGCTCGCCGGCGGCGAGCCGCTGGTAGGTGTCCACCGCGGTGTCGAAGTCGGCCACGTGCGAGATCAGCGGCTCGACGTCGACCCGGCCGCGGGCCACCAGGTCGAGGAAGCACGCGAGGTTGCGGCGCTCGGTCCAGCGCACGTACCCGATCGGGTAGTCCCGGCCGTTCAGCTCGTACTCGGGGTCGTAGCGGCCCGGCCCGTAGGAGCGGGAGAACCGGACGTCCAGCTCCTTCTCGTAGTAGGCGTTCCACGGCAGGTCGAGGCGGCACTTGCCGATGTCGACCACCCGGCCTCGGTCCCGGCTCAACCGGGCGGCCAGCTCCACCGGCTCGTTGCTGCCGCCGCCGGCGGCCAGGTACACCTGGTCCACCCCGCGCCCGCCGGTGAGGTCGGCGACCGCGCTCTGCACCGCCGCCGAGCCGGGGTCGCCGCAGGCCACCGCGCCCAGCCGCGCGGCAAGCGTGCAGCGGGCCGGGTCCGGGTCGACGCCGACCACCCGGGCGCCCGAGGCGGTGAGCAACTGCACCACCAGCTGCCCGATCAGCCCGAGCCCGATGACCAGCGTTACGTCCCCGAGCTGCGGCTCGCCGCGGCGGACGCCCTGCAGCGCGATGGAGCCGACGGTGCCGAACGCAGCGTGCCGGGCCGCCAGGCCGGCCGGCACCGGCGCGTAGAGATTCCTCGGCACCCAGTTCAGCTCGGAGTGCAGCGCGTGCTCGTTGCCGGCGCAGGCCACCAGGTCGCCGACGGCCACGTCCTCGATGCCCGCGCCGACCTGCTCCACCACGCCGGCCAGCGAGTAGCCGAGCGGCGTGTAGGAGTCCAGCCGGTTGATCACCTTGCGGTAGGTGGCGGCCACCCCGTTGGTGGCCACGCTCTGCATGACCTTGGCGACCTGGTCCGGCCGGGAGCGGGCCTTGCCCAGCATGGACATGCCGGCCTCGGACACCTTCATCATCTCCGTGCCGGTGGAGATCAGCGAGAAGGCGGACCGGACCAGCACGCCGCCCGGTTTGCACGCCGGCACCGGCACGTCGAGCAGCGTCAGCTCGCCGCTCTTGTAGTTCTGCACAACCTGCTTCACGAACGCTCCCTTTGCTTATGCGGCCTGGCGCACTGATGTGGTCGCGGCGCGGTACCAGTGCTCGAGGGTCAGCACGTGCCAGAGATGCTTCGACCGGTCCTGCTGCCCGGCGGCGTCCTCGGCGACCAGGCGGTGCAGCGCCTCCCGGCGCAGCAGCCCGGACCGCACCAGCACCCCGTTTTGCACCACCTCGCGGACCAGCGGCGCCAGGTCGCGGCTCATCCACGCCCGCAGCGGCGCGCTGAACAGTCCCTTGGGCCGGTACACGATCTCGGCGGGCAGGATCGACGTGGCGGCACGCTTGAGTGCCGCCTTGCCCTGCCGGCCGACGATCTTGCGTTTGCCCGGGACGGCGAACGCCGCCCTCACCACCTCGACGTCCACGAACGGCACCCGCACCTCGGTGGACGCGGCCATGCTGGACCGGTCGGTGTAGGCCAGGTTCAGGCCGGGCAAGAACAGCCGCGCGTCGGCCAGGCACATCCGGTTGACGAAGTCCTCCAGGGCGTTGTCGTGGTAGGTGTCCGCGTGCTCGGCGAGCACGTCGTCCACTGTGGACGCCAGGTCCGGGTTGACCAGGTCGAGCAGTTCCCGCCGGTCGTACATGGTGTAGCTGCGCCGGAACGCGGTCTCCTCGGGCAGCTCGGCGAAGGACAGGAACCGCTTGGCGAAGCGCACCGACCGGTACCCGCGCCGGGAGCTGGCCACCGGCAGCCGGTCCACCGCCGCCGACAGTCCCCTTCGGACGGCGCGGGGGACGCGCTGGTAGCGCAGCGCGAGCAGGTTGGCCAGGTGCTTGCGGTATCCGGCGAACAGCTCGTCGGCGCCCATCCCGGACAGCATCACCTTGACCCCGGCCTCCCGGGCGGCGGTGCAGATCAGGAAGGTGTTGATCGCGGCGGGGTCGCCGATCGGCTCGTCCAGGTGGTAGGTCATCTTCGGCAGCAGGTCCAGCACCCGCGGCGCGATCTCGATCTCGTGCAGCTGGACGCCGAACCGCTCGGCCACCCGCCGCGCGTAGCGCAGGTCGTCCGGCATCGCCTCGAACCGGGTGTCCTCGGCGCGGAACCCGATGGTGTACGCGGAGATGCCGGGCGAGTGGCGGGCGGCGAGCGCGGTCAGGTAGCTCGAGTCCAGGCCGCCGGAGAGGAACGTCGCGACCGGCACGTCGGCGAGCAGGTGCCGCCGGGTGGCGTCCTCGACCACCGCGGCCAGGTCCGGCACCGGGCCGTCCTGCGCCTCGGCGGCGACGTCGCGCAGCGACCAGAACCGGCCGCGCTCCACCCGGCCGTCCGGCCGGCAGCGCAGCCAGCTTCCCGGCGGCAGCTTCTCCGCGCCGCGGAACGCGCACCGGGAGTCCGGCACCCAGTAGTACAGCAGCGAGGCGACCAGCGCGGCGTGGTCCACCTGGAGCGACCCGCCGAGCGCGGCGGCCAGCGCCTTGAGCTCGGAGGCGAACACCAGCCCGCCGCCGCGGCGCAGCAGGAACAGCGGCTTGATACCGAGCTGGTCGCGCGCCAGCACCAGCTCCCCGCTGCGCTCGTCGAACACGGCGAAGGCGAACATGCCGCGCAGTCGGGGCAGGCAGCCGATGCCCCAGCGTCGCCACGCCTCCAGCAACACCTCGGTGTCCGAGCTGCCTCGGAAGCGGACCCCGGCGGCTGCGAGTTCGGCGCGCAGCTCCGGCGCGTTGTACAGCTCGCCGTTGTAGGACAGGGCGAGACCGCCGGAGACCATCGGCTGGGCGCCGGCCTCGGACAGGTCGACGATGGCCAGCCGGCGGTGTCCCAGGTGGACCTCGCCGTCCCCGGCGGGGTGGTGGTACCGCCCGGCCCCGTCGGGGCCGCGGTGGGCCAGGATGTCGGTGAGCCGGTCGGTCAGCGGGCCGCCGTCCGGCCAGCGGTAGGTGCCTGCGATGCCGCACATGCGCTTACGAGACCTCCACGTCGGTGGCCCGGACCGGGGCGAACTTCACGGTGGGCAGTTCGGTCGCTATCTCGGCCGGTGAGCCGGCCGGGCGTTCCGCCGGCCGCTCGGCCAGCCGGGGTGCCGCTGGCCGGCGGGCGGCGCGGCCGCGCAGCGCGATGTGCAGCTCGTCCCAGAGGGTGCCGTCGGTGCGGTCCCGCGGGTCGGGGTCGACCAGGACCACTCCGATCACCGGGATACGCAGGTCGGCGAGCTGGCGGGCGACGGTGTGCAGCCACGCGGTGCTGCCGTGCCCGGCGCGGACCACGAGCAGGGTCTCCGCGCCGAGGTGTCCGAGGTCCGTCCACGCGGTGCCGGGCGCGACCGAGCCGACGCCGACCTGGCGCTCCCGGTGGTCGGCGGGGTGGCCGGGGGAAAGCTCACCGCCGTCCACCATCCGGATCGGGCGTTCCGGCCCGCGGCCGAGCCGGCCGAGGTCTCGGCCGGGCAGGTCGTCGACGACCACCACCGGCCCGTCCAGGGCGAGCTGCTCGGCCAGGTCCATGGCGAGCGCGGCGGCGGTGCGCGCGCAGCCCAGCTCCAGCACGGACACCGACCCGGCCATGCCGCCGGCTCCCGGGAAGCCACGCACGGCGCGGGCGAGGGTGGCGGCGGCCCGCCGGCGTTCGTCGCGTGCCCGGGAACGCCGCCACGGCAGGGCCAGCCCGCGGCGCGCCGCCGGCAGTTGCGCGATCACCGACGCGCCCAGGTTGGCCGCGATCTCCCGGCGCAGCAGCGGGCGGTCCCGCACCACGGTGCCGACCGCGGTCACGGCGAGGCCCATCACCAGGCCCAGCGCGAGACCGATACCGGCGTCCGTGGCGCCGGCCCTGGCCAGCGAGCGGCGCTGCAGCCGCGGGGCGTCCACGATCTGCGTGCCGGCGGCGACCTGGGGCGTGCCGATCCGGGCCTCGTCGGCGCGCCGGCCGAAGTCGGAGATCTGCGAGGTCAGCTCGGCGCGGCGGGCGTAGAGCGCCTCCAGGTCGCCCGGGGTGGTCCTGCTGCCCCTGGACGTGGCGTCCGCGATCGCCGCGTCCACCTTGGACAGTTCGGCCCGCGCCTGGTCGCGCTGGTCGACCAGGGCCTGGGCCTGCGCGCCGGCAGCGTCCTTCATCCGCCGCACGTGGTCCGCGATGAACGCGTCGGCCAGTGCCCCGGCCCTGGCCACCGCCTCCGCCGCGCTGCTCGCCTGCACGGTGATCTGCAGAACGTTGTTGGTCAGCCCGCTGCCGGTGTAGTCCTTGAGGAAGTCCTCGGGGCGCTGGTCGGAGTGCAGCGCCTGCAGCGCCGCGCCGGCGATCCGGGTGGTCTCCAGCACCGCGACATCGGTCCGGATCAGCGTGCCGGCGTCGTTTGCCTGGTCGGCCTGGTGCGCCACGAGCAGCTTGGCGGTCGCGGTGGGCGGGGACGGCACGAGCACCGCGACCGCGGCGCCGGCGAGCAGGCCCAGCAGCGCGCAGGACAGCCAGAACCGGCGGCGCCGCCGCACCGCGACCACCAGCCGCTGCAGGTCCAGCAGCGGCTGGGCCGCCGGGGCGGCGCCGGGTGTACCGGCCTGCGCGCCGCCTGGAATACCGCTTGTCGTCACGCGGAACCTGCCATCATCGTGCCGCCGACGTCGTGTGTCGGAATGGGTTCGGTGGGCCGCACGGGCGGCGCGGGTGCCGCCGGGCGGCGCGAGGTTTTCCCGGCCGGGTGGGCGACGACGGCGCCGACCACGTGGTGACCGGCGTCGGCGCACGCCTCGGTGATGCCGACGAGTTCCCACGCGGTGCGGGTGCCGGCGGTGACCACGACCAGGACGCCGGAGACGTCCGCGAGGTCGGGCACGGCGGGCTGGTCGGCGGTGACCTCGGCAACCCGCAGCTGCGGCCCGGGCCGGGCGGCGCCGTTGGCCTCGCCGGGCGGGTCGGCCACGGCGGCCAGGTGACCCGCCGCCCCTCGGGCGATCGGGTCGTCGTCCGGGACGACCAGCAGCACCCGGCGGGCGGCCGGCGCGCCGTCCCGGAGCCGGGTCAGCACGCGCCGGTAGCGGATGTGCCGGCTGCGGTCGTCACCGGAGGCCGGCAGTCGGGGCAGGTGCCACGGCGTGTCCATGCCCAGCAGCCGGCGGATCCGGCCGCCGGGGCCCGGGGCGCGCGGCCGGTCCCCGGCGTCCCCGCCGGGCACGTCGACGCTGCCCAGCGGCGCGGCGTCGAGCGCGGCGGCGATCTCCGCCGGGTTGCGCAGCCGGCGGTCGGCGCGGGCCGCGAAGAGGTGACCGATCACGCCGAGCACGAGGAACAGCAGCGCGCCGGCGGCGATCAGTTGCACCCGGGTCGGCGGCGCCTGGCTGGTGGGCCGCTCGGACCCGCCCATCAGCACCATGTTCGCCCGGCCGGTCGCCGCGTCGGCCTGGTCGAGGGCGTTCATGGCCTGGTTCAGCGCGGTGCGCAGCGCCTCGAGTTGGGTGCGGGCCTGCACGCTCTCCACGGTCTGCCCCTGGTTGGCCGACTTGGCCAGGTCGATGATGCGCTGGTTGGTCTGCGCGACCTGCTGCCGCAGCGCCTCGCGCTGCTCCTGCGCGACCTGCGCCGAGGCGTCCCCGGTGTTGGAGACGAGCTGGGTGGAGAACCGGACGAACTGCTGGGCCACCTGGTCGGTGAGCCGTTGCGCCCGCTCCGGGGTGTCGGCCTCACCGGTGATCTGGATGACGTTGCCGCCGGCCACCTTGGCGATCACCGACTTCTGCAGCTCGACGCCGGTGACCCGCCAGCCGAGCGCGGCGGCCGCCCGGTCCAGCACCACCGAACTGGTCGCCACCTCGGCCTCGGTGAGCAGTTCGTCGGCCTGCCGGGGTCCCTGCAGCAGCACGGTCGCCGAGGTCGCGTAGCCCGGCGACAGCACCAGCGAGGCACCGAAGCCGGCGAGCGCGCCCACCACGGTGAGCACGGTGAGCACGCGCCAGCGCCCGCGGAGCACCTGACCGACGGTGGCCAGGCGGACGGTGTCGTCGCTCGACGGCGGGTTCAACGGTGTGGCCTCCCCCCTGCATGGATGAGCGTCACGGCGGTCACCGGACGGCCGCCGCGTACGCGGCGAGCAGCGCCCGCTGGGAGTTCGCCCAGGACAGCGGCCCGTTGATCCGGTGGAGGCCGACCCGGCCCATCCGGTCCCGCTCCTCCGGGTCGTCCAGCAGCCGGGCGACGAGCTTGGCGAACTCCCGCTCGTCGTTGGCCGGCGCGTAGACGGCGGCGTCCCCGGCGGACACCCGTGCCTCGCGGAGGTCGAAGGAGACGATCGGCCGACCCATCGCCATGTATTCCAGGACCTTGTTCATGGTGGACACGTCGTTCAGCGGGTTGTGCGGGTCCGGGGACAGGCACACGTCCGCGGTGGACAGGTAGCGCACCAGGTCGACGTCCGGGATGCGGCCGGTGAACTCCACCCGGTCGGCCAGCCCGAGCCGCCGGGACAGCTCGACCATCGCGTCGAAGGTGTCGCCGGCGCCGACGAACACCGCGTGCCAGTCGGTGCGGCCGAGGTCGTCACGCAGCGCGGCGAGCGCCCGCAGGGCGTAGTCCACGCCGTCCTGCGGGCCCATCACGCCCAGGTAGCACAGCAGGTGCGGCCGGCCCCGCTTCAGCGCCGGCTCGGCAGGCACCCGCCGGAACCGGTCGACGGCGGGCGCGCTGCGCACCACGAACACGTCTTCCGGCCGCTTGCCGCCGCGGCGCAGCGCCACCTCCCGGTAGCTCTCGTTGGTCGCGATGACCACGTCCGCGGCCCGGTAGGTCAGCCGCTCCAGCGCGCACACCGCGCGGTAGAGCAGGTCCTTGCCGCGGTCGAACCGGGACAGGTACAGCTCGGGCACCAGGTCGTGCTGGTCGAACACGAACCGGGCGCCGCGCCGCTTGGCCAGCAGCGCGACCAGGAAGAGCAGGTCGGGCGGATTGCAGGCGTGCACCACGTCGACCGGGCCGATCCGGCGGGCCAGCCGGGCGGTGTGCCACAGCGCCGTTCCGTACTCCCGCAGGTAGCCGGCGGGTCCGCCGGTGGCGGCGCGTAGCGGGTAGCGGTGGATCCGCACCCCGTCGATCTCCGCCTCCGGCTCGGTGTCCCGCCTCGTCCCCTGTGGACAGATGACATGCACCTGCCAGCCGGCGTCGCGCAGCGTGGTGCACTCCTGCCACACCCGCCGGTCGAACGGCACCGACAGGTTCTCGACGAGGACCAGCGCTTTACCAGGCAAGGCCCACGTATCCCGGTTCGGCCCGGCGCGCCTCGGCGTCGGGGAGGCGGACGAGGTCGATCAGCACCCGGCCGTCGCCGTGCGGCAGCGCGCCGAGCACCTCCGGGTCGGTGCACCCGACCAGGCACACCTCGGCGTGCGCGAGCACCTCGTCGACCGAGCCGGCGAGTAGCTGGCCGAGGTGCGGCAGCCGGCCCTCGATGTACTCGCGGTTGGCGCCCAGCAACCGGGACAGGCTCACGTTGGCGTCGTAGATGCGCAGGTCGTAGCCCTTGCCGAAGAGCCGCTCGGCCAGCTCGACCAGCGGGCTCTCCCGCAGGTCGTCGGTGCCCGGCTTGAACGACAACCCGAACAGCCCGACCCGGCGCCGGCCGGTGCGCTCGACCAATTCCACCGCGCGCCGCAGGTGCTCCTCATTGGACGGCAGCACGTGCGCGAGGATCGGCACCGCGACGTCCGCCCGGTGCGCCGCGTACACCAGGCCGCGCAGGTCCTTGGGCAGGCAGGAACCGCCGAAGGCGAACCCGGGACGCAGGTAGGCGGGGCTGATGTTGAGCTTGCGGTCGGCCAGGAAGACGTCCATCACCCGGTGTGAGTCCAGGCCCAGCGCCCGGCACACCGCGCCCAGCTCGTTCGCGAAGCCGATCTTGAGGCCGTGGAACGCGTTGTCCGCGTACTTGGTCATCTCCGCGACCGGGATCGGCACCCGGAACATCTCGCCGGGCAGCCCGCCGTACAGCTCGGCGACCACGTCCCCGCTGGCCGCGTCCAACTCGCCGATCACCGTCTTCGGCGGGTCGAAGAAGTCCCGCACGCTGCTGCCCTCGCGGAGGAACTCCGGGTTGACCGCGACGCCGAAGTCCACCCCGGCGGTGCCACCGGAGGACTTCTCCAGGATCGGCACCAGCTTCTCCAGGCAGGTACCCGGGAGCATGGTGCTGCGGAAGACCACCGTGTGCCGTCCGTCCTTTTCGGACAGTGCGGCGCCGATCTGCTCGGTGACCCGCTCCAGGTAGGCGGTGGACAGGCTGCCGTTCGGCGCGGACGGGGTGCCCACGCAGACCAGGGACACCTCGCTGCCGGCGATCGCTTCGGCGACGTCGGCGGTGGCGCGCAGCGCGCCGGTGCGCACCACCTCGGCGGTCAGCTCACCGATGCGTTCCTCGACCACCGGCGCCCTGCCCCGGCGGACCAGGTCGATCTTCACCGGGTTCACGTCCACCCCGATGACCTGGTGTCCGCGGCTGGCCAGGCACGCGGCCGACACGCAGCCCACGTAGCCGAGCCCGAAAACGCTGACCCTCATGCGAAGTCCCTTCCACCGCGGGTTTTCTCTGCACCGGCCATCAGTAGGCCCCTTCCCCGTAGAAGACCGCGCGCAGCGTCTTCCACAAGATCACCGCGTCCAGTGCGAGCGACCAGTCCTCCACGTACCGCAGGTCCAACCGGACCGCCTCCTCCCACGGCAGGTCGCTGCGCCCGCTGACCTGCCACAGCCCGGTCAGCCCCGGTTTGACCAGCAGCCGCCGCCGGATGTCCGGGCCGTAGGCGGCGCTCTCCTCCGGCAGCGGCGGCCGCGGCCCCACCAGCGACATCGAGCCGGTGAGCACGTTGAACAGTTGGGGCAACTCGTCGATGGAGAACCGCCGCAACACCGCGCCGACCCGGGTCACCCTCGGGTCCTTGCGTAGCTTGAACAGCAGGCCGGCGCCCTCGTTCCGGTCGGCGAGCTGGGCCCGCAGCGCGTCGGCGTCCCGCACCATGGTGCGGAACTTGACGATCGTGAACTCCCGGCCGTCCTTGCCGACCCGGCGCTGGCGGTAGAACGCCCCGCCCCGGCTCTCCACCATCACCAGCAGGCCGACCAGCATCATCAGCGGGGCGAACAGCATCAACAGCACAGTCGCGCCGACCCGGTCGACGACCTCCTTCACCGCCCGCCGCACCCCGGTGAAGGTGGGCAGGCTGACCCGCAACAGCGGGATGCCGAGCACGCCGCTGACGTGCAGCCGCGGCCCCGCGACCTCCATCAGCACCGGCGCGACGACCATCTCCGCCTCGCTGCCCTCCAGGTGCCAGGCGAGGCGCTGCAACCGGTCCGGCGACCAGTGCGGGTCCGGGGTCACCGCGACCACCCGGTAGCCGCCGCGCCGTACGTGGTCGGCGACCTCCGTTAACCGGCCGACGACCGGCACGTCGTCCACGTGGTCGCCACCCTGCCCGTCACCGTCCACGCCGCGGCCGTCCACGGTGCACACCGCGTCCACCCGCCAGCCCAGGTGCGGCGACTTCCGCGTGCGCGCGATCAGGTCCCGCACCGTGGCCACGCTGCCCGCGGCCAGCACCGGCAGCAGGCAGCGGCCGTCCTGGCGCTGCCGGTGCAGCCAACGGCGCAGCAGGTACCGCTCCGGCAGGGTGACCGCGGCGATCGCCGGGATCGCGACGAAGATCCACAACCGGATGTTGTGTGAGGTGAGGGCGATCCCGCCGAGCGCGAGCACGACCGCCGCGGTGAACAGCGACCGGCCCAGGCGGCGGAACTCCTCGGCGCCCTGGCCGAGCACCGTCGAGTGCCAGGCCCGACCGACGGCGAGCGCGCCGAGCACCAGCACCTCGGTGCCGGCGGCCAGGATGCCCCACCGATCGTGCCAGTTCGACGCGCCGCGCGCGCCGAAGAGTCCGCCGATCACGCCCACCACGACGACGGTGGCCAGGACGTCGCTGACGATCACGGCGCGGCGGTACCGCGGCTCCCAGTCGCTCGCGGACTGAGCGGCGGAGCCACGCGCTGGGCGGCGGCCCCGGCCCAGCGGAAGAGGGTCGACATACTGCACCCGCGACAGCCAGTCACCGACATGGTCGCGAGTGGGCCCGACGTGTTCGCTCAACCGTGTTCCCCCCGGTTCTGCCGGTTTTTTTGCAAGCGGAATTGGTGGACGCCCCCGCGGCCCCACGCGTTCGGATCAAGCACGTACTGCCAAACGGATTCCGGTTGGCGGCCCGGAACCGTCGTGACTACCCATCATTCGTTCCACCCGTCGCTGCCGTTACACGGTGCGTTAGTTGGGCGCTCAACGACGCCCGATCGGGTGGCGGGGGACGTGCCGACCAGGGCATTGGCGCCGGCCAACCCGGCCGGTCACCTCGAAGACACATTCGCTTGCCCTTCGGTAGGGCCGTTCGGCCCTACCGAAGGTCCCTCTTCCATACGCCGGACGAATCGGGCAACGGATCGAAACGAATTGACAGCCTGCTTCCAGAACCGGGCCGGCCCGCACTGACAAGTATGGGAACGCGCCGGTGAAGCCCCAACGCGCGCCCGGGGGGCGAAGCTCGGAGTGTCACGTCCCCGTCGCAGCCCGGCGACGCCGTGGCGGCGCGTGTTCGCAATACGGCCAACCGACAGGGCGCCGAAAAAGCGATCCGCCCCGCCGGCGGTTGCCGGCGGGGCGGATCACGGTCGGGCACGCCGCGCGCGGGGCGCGGCCGGCCGGGCGACGGGGCGGTCAGGTGCTGGCAGCCTGCCCGTCACCCGCCTGCGCGGCGGTCCCGGCCGCGGCCTCGGACTCCGGCTCCGTTTCCGGCTCGGCCCCGTTCGGCGATTCCTCGGGCGATTCGCCCGCCGAGTCCTCGGTGGCGTCCTCACCGGAACCATCGGCGGAATCCTTGGCCGACTCCTTGACGGAATCCTTGGCGGAATCCTTGGCGGAATCCTTGGCCGACTCCTTGACGGAATCCTTGGCGGAATCCTTGGCGGAATCCTTGGCCGACTCCTTGACGGAATCCTTGGCGGAATCCTTGGCCGACTCCGCCGAATCCGACGAGGAGTTCTCCGTCGGGTCCGCCGCCGCTTCACCGGTCGAACCCGCGGCCGAGACCGCCTCGGCCGGTTCGGCGGCCGGTTCGGAGATCTCCGAGGCGGTTTCCGCGACGGTAGCCGTCACGGACTCGGCCTTTTCGGCGCCGGCACCGGTCAGCGCCCGAACCTCCATCTCCACGAACTTCGCCTCGTCGGAGCGTTCCTTGGTCAACACCGTACCGAGGTAGCCGAGCAGGAAGGACAGCGGAATGGAGACGATGCCGGGATTGTCCAGCGGGAACCAGTGGAAGTCGACGCCCTGGAGCATCGAGTCGCTCTTGTGCGTCGTCGGGGAAACCGGCTTACCGGAGACGACCGGCGAGAACACGATCAGCACCACGGTGGAGATCAGACCGCCGTAGATGCTCCACAGCGCGCCGCTGGTGTTGAACCGCTTCCAGAAGAGCGTGTAGAGGATCGTGGGCAGATTGGCCGACGCGGCCACCGCGAACGCGAGCGCGACCAGGAAGGCCACGTTCTGCCCGTTGGCCAGGATGCCGCCGGCGATCGCCAGAATGCCGATCACCACGGCCGTCCACCGCGCGACCCTGACCTCCGAGGCCTTGTCCTCGGCGGCACCGCCCTTGATGACGTTCGCGTAGATGTCGTGCGCGAACGACGTCGCCGCGGTAATCGTCAGCCCGGCGACCACGGCCAGGATGGTGGCGAAGGCGACCGCGGAGACGAACCCGAGCAACACGGTGCCGCCGAGGGCGTTGGCCAGCAGCGGCGCGGCGGAGTTCACCCCGCCGGGCGCCGCCTTGATCGCGGTCGGGCCGACCAGCGCCGCCGCCCCGTACCCGAGCACCAGGGTGAACAGGTAGAAGATGCCGATCAACGCGATCGCCCACACCACCGAGCGGCGCGCCTCCCGGGCGCTGGGCACGGTGTAGAAGCGGCTGAGCACGTGCGGCAGCCCGGCGGTGCCCAGCACCAGCGCCAGGCCCAGGGACAGGAAGTCCAGCTTGGTGGTGCCGGTCTTGCCGTACTGCAGGCCGGGTGCGAGCACCTTCGCGCCGTTGCTGCCGGCGTGGTCCGCCGCGCTGCCGAGCAGGGTGGACAGGTTCAGCCCGAACCTGCCCAGCACCCACACCGTCATCGCGGCGGCACCGACGATCAGCAACGCCGCCTTGATGATCTGCACCCAGGTGGTGCCGCGCATGCCGCCGATCAGCACGTAGAGGATCATCAGCGCGCCGACCACCGCGATCACCACGGCCTGCCCGGTCTTGTTGGACACGTTGAGCAGCAGCGCGACCAGCCCGCCGGCGCCGGCCATCTGCGCGAGCAGGTAGAAGAACGACACCGCGAGGGTGGAGATGGCCGCCGCGGTCCGCACCGGCTTCTGCCGCATGCGGAAGCTGAGCACGTCGGCCATGGTGAACTTGCCGGTGTTCCGCAGCAGTTCCGCGACCAGCAGCAGAGCCACCAGCCACGCCACCAGGAACCCGATGGAGTACAGGAACCCGTCGTAGCCGTTGACCGCGATGGCGCCGGCGATACCGAGGAACGACGCCGCGGAAAGGTAGTCGCCGGAGATGGCGATGCCGTTCTGCGGGCCGGTGAAGGCGCGTCCGGCCGCGTAGTAGTCGGCCGTGGTCCGGGTGCTTCGGCTGGCCCGGAACACCACGACCAGCGTGATCAGGACGAAGACCGCGAAGATACCGATGTTCAACGTGGGGTTGCTGCCGGCCACTCCGGCCGCCAGGACCATTCGGCTCATCGGTCGCCCTCCTCGATCCGGGCCCGGATGCGTTCCGCGGCGGGGTCGATGCGCCGGTTCGCGAAGCGCACGTACCAGCCGGTAATGACGAACGTCGAGACGAACTGGAGCAGGCCGAGAACGAGACCGACGTTGATGTTGCCGAGCACCTTCGTGGCCATGAAGCCGTGCGCGTAGTCAGCGAGCAGAACGTAGAGCACGTACCAGAGCAGGAACAGCGCGGTCATGGGAAACACGAAGCCGCGCAGCCGGCGCCGCAACTCGGCGAACTCGGGGCTGGCATGCACGGTGGACCACGTGTCGGTCCCGGGAGAGCCGCTCGTCGGCTCGGTGGTCGTCACAACTCCTCCTTCGGCGGTTCGTTGCTGCCGCGAGCGTACGCAGGTTAGCGTTTGGACGACCTTTGTCCACCCTTTGCGTCGCTGCATTTTCGCAACGAATGGTGACAATCCGGTGACATGTGAGCGCCGTGGCGATCCCGGGGAGCATCGGGCAGATCGCTAGGGTGGCCCGCGTGGTGACCGAGACCCGACCCGAGATTGAGCCGACCCGCGACGGCCGGTTCCGAGACTGGCTGTTCGAGGGCCTCGCACACCGCAACCAGAAGCTCGCGGGCCCGCACAAGCGGCCGGAGGAGCACGAGCACCAGCCGTGGTGGAAGGTGATGTGCCTCACCGGCGTGGATTACTTTTCCACCCTGGGCTACCAGCCGGGCATCGCCGCGCTCGCCGCCGGAGTGGTGTCCCCGGTGGCGACCGTGGTGCTGGTGCTGCTCACGCTGCTCGGCGCGCTGCCGGTGTACCGCAGGGTGGCCAGGGAGAGCCCGTACGGCCAGGGCTCGCTGTCCATGCTGGAGAAGCTGCTGCCCCGGTGGCGCGGCAAGCTGCTGGTGCTGTTTCTGCTCGGGTTCGTGGCCACCGACTTCATCATCACGGTCACCCTGTCCGCCGCGGACGCCAGCGCGCACCTGCTGGAGAACCCATTCACCCCGAACGTCCTGCACGGCCATCAGGTGCTGGTCACCCTGGTGCTGGTGGCGCTGCTCGGCGTGGTGTTCCTGGTCGGCTTCACCGAGGCCATCGGGGTGGCCGTCGGCCTGGTCGCGGTCTACCTCGCGTTGAACGCCGTCGTGGTGGCGGTTTCGGTGGCCCGGGTGGTGGCCGCGCCGCACCTGGTGGTGGACTGGCGCAACCTGCTGCTGGCCCAGCAGGGCAGCCCGGCCGCGGTGGTGGCGATCGCGTTACTGGTCTTCCCCAAGCTGGCGCTGGGACTGTCCGGCTTCGAGACCGGGGTGGCGGTGATGCCGCTGGTGCGCGGCGTGGATCGGGACGGCCGCCCGGCCATGCGGCTGCGCATCCGCAACACCCGCAAGCTGCTGGTCACCGCCGCGCTGATCATGAGCGTGTTCCTGATCAGCAGCAGTTTCACCACCACACTGCTGATCCCGCAGCAGGAGTTCCAGCCCGGTGGGCGGGCCAACGGCCGGGCGCTGGCCTACCTGGCGCACGAGGAACTCGGCTCCGCCTTCGGCACCGTCTACGACCTGAGCACCATCGGCATCCTGTGGTTCGCCGGCGCGTCGGCGCTGGCCGGGCTGCTCAACATCGTGCCGAGGTACCTGCCTCGGTACGGCATGGCGCCGGACTGGACGCGGGCCATGCGGCCGCTGGTGCTCGTGTTCACCGCCATCGCATTCGTCATTACGGTCATCTTCGGCGCGGACGTGGACGCGCAGGGCGGCGCGTACGCCACCGGTGTGCTGGTGCTGATCTCGTCGGCGGCGGTCGCGGTGACGCTGTCCGCGGGGCGGGAGCGTGCCAGGGCGGGATCGACGGCACCGGCCACGGCGCGGACCGTCCTCTACGGCGCCATCGCGGTGGTGTTCCTCTACACGACCGCCGCCAACATCGTCGAGCGGCCGGACGGCGTGAAGATCGCGACGTTCTTCATCGTGGCGATCGTGGTCACCTCGCTGGTCTCCCGGGCCACCCGGTCCACCGAACTGCGGGTCACCACCGTGGAGATGGACCCGCTGGCGCGGGAGTTCGTGCACGGCGCGGCGGGCGACCGGCTACGCATCATCGCCAACGAGCCCGACGCGCGGGACGAGCGGGAGTACCGGGAGAAGGAGCGCGAGCAGCGCACCCACCACGACATCCCGGACCGCGATCCGGTGCTGTTCGTCGAGGTGACCGTGCGGGATGCCTCGGAGTTCGAGTCGACCGTCGTGGTCACCGGCGAGCAGCGGTTCGGCTACCGCATCCTGCGCGCGGAAAGCGCCAGCGTGCCGAACGGCATCGCCGCCGTGCTGCTGCACATCCGGGACGAGTTGGGCGTGCTGCCGCACGTCTACTTCGCCTGGATCGAGGGCAACCCGGTGCTCGCGCTGCTGCGCTACCTGGTCTTCGGCGGTGGCGACATCGCGCCGCTCACCCGCGAGGTGATCCGCCGCGCGGAGCCCGACCCCGAGCGCCGGCCCCGGGTGCACGTCGGCTGACCCGGCACCGCCGCTCGGAGCCGGCCGCTCGGCCGGCGCCGAGCGGGGCCCGGCCCGCGGCCCGGTCGATCCCCCCTTTACCGACCGGTCGGTATCAATTCCCGTTCAGGGCCGAGCCGAACTCTTGACGACATACTAAGCGGTTGCTAACTTCCAGCGACCAACGTGACGCATGCCACGTCGGCCCCCCCGTTTCCGGCTCCCCACGCGGAGGACGAGACGCGATGGAAACGACCCCAACCGCCGCCACCACCAGCACCAACCAGGCGATTTCGGATTCGGCCCGCCGCCGCCGGGTCGCCACCGCCGCCGCACTGGCATCCGCCGTGGAGTGGTACGACTACTTCATCTTCGGCACCGCGGCCGCACTGATTTTCGGCAAGCAGTTCTTCCCCGCCTTCAGCCCGGTCGCCGGCGTCCTCGCCTCCTTCGCGACCTTCGCGGTCGGGTTCGGCGCGCGACCGCTGGGCGGGATCATCGCCGGCCACCTCGGCGACAAGCGAGGCCGCAAACCGATGCTGGTGCTCGCCCTGGCCAGCATGGGCGCGGCCACCACGCTGATCGGACTGCTGCCGCCCTACGCCGCCATCGGCATCGCCGCCCCCGTCGCGCTCGTCGTGCTACGACTGGTGCAGGGCATCGCGGTGGGCGCCCAGTGGGGCGGGGCCATGCTGCTGGCCACCGAGTACGCGCCGGCCGGCCGGCGCGGCATCTACGGCAGCCTGGTCCAGTTGGGCGTGCCGATCGGCGTGGTGCTCTCCAACACCACCTTCCTCGTCGCCACCGCGGTGACCTCGGCCAGCGCGTTCGGCAGTTGGGGCTGGCGGCTGCCGTTCTTCGTCGGCGTGCTGGTGATGATCCTGGCGTGGTACATCCACACGCGGGTGGAGGAGACGCCGGAGTTCCGGGAGGCCGAGGCCAGGCTGGCGGAGCAGGAACGCGCCCGCGGCCACTCGCCGCTCGGCCAGGTGCTGCGCCACAACCTGGGTACGGTGCTGCTCGCCGCCGGGTCGTTCGTGGTCAACCACGCGACGTTCTACATCCTCATCACCGGCGTGCTCGACTACACCACCCGCGAGCTACACATGTCCCGCAGCACCGTGCTGCTGGTGTCGCTGGCGGTCAGCGCGACCCAGTTGGCGGTGATCCCGTCGGCGGCCGGACTGTCCGACCGGGTCGGCCGGCTGCGGGTCTACACCGCGGGCGCCGTGGGGCTGCTCGTCTGGGCGGTGCCGATGTTCCTGCTCATCGACACCGCGAGCGTGGTGAACCTGGCGATCGCCACGTTCGTCGGCAGCATGTTCCTCAGCATCATGTACGGCCCGCAGGCGGCGCTGTTCGCCGAACTGTTCAACGCGGAGACCCGGTACACCGGAGCGTCGCTGGGCTACCAGATCAGCGGCGTGATCGGCGGCGGGCTGGCGCCGTTCATCATGGTGCTGCTGCTGGAGTCCACGGGCACCTCGATGGCCGTGTCCGGATACATCATCGCGATGGCCGCCGTCGCGCTGTTGTGCATCGCCGTGCTGGCGCGCCGCGCCCGCCGGGCCGGCTAGTACCCGTCGCCGCCGAAGAACTTCTCCTCCAGTTCGTCCGCCGTTGTGGCCACCAGGTGGAGTGGGTCGACGAACTCGTTGGTATCGAGGTTCGCCAGCGGCAGGGAATGGCGTACCACCACGTGTTCCCCGATGATGGCGGCACCGCCCACCACGGCGGTGGCACCGATTTCCACGAGGAGGTCGTGCAGATCGACGTCGCCGGCGAGCCCGCACGGCGACGCGATCTGCACCCACTCGTCGCGACGGTCGAGCATCTCGCGGAACACCATCACGGTCTGGCTGCGCTCGTCGTCGAACTCCACCAGGATCCGAATCTCGTCGGCCCGTTCCGCCACCACGCGGTACCGCGACCGCACGAACGCCGCCAGATCAGCCCATGAGGCCATGTCCGCCCTTTCCGTACCGCGGGAATGTCCGCGCGACACCAGGTCTCGTTGATCGTCGCGGGCCGGCGCGTCGCACCGTGATCCAGTACTGACGCTCCGTACACTCACCATGATCGCGCAGGCGCCGACTTGGCGCGAGGGGGTGGTCTTCGTCCGGCAGGATCACTAGCTTACCTACGAGTAACACACGTTCGAGTGACACCGCTCACGGTGCCACGACGGTCCAGGAGGTCGCATGGGCTCGTTAACTCTCCGGCGCGCCGGCTGGTTCGCCGCTGGTACGGCCGCGGTACTGGTCGCCGCGTCCGGAGCCGCCATCGGCACCGCGACGGCGGCCACGCCCAGCTGGGCCCCCGCCAGCACCGCCGCCATCCATCCCGGCGTCCAGACACATACCAACGGTGCTCAATGCACATCCAACTTCGTGTTCACCGACGGCACGTCGGTGTACCTCGGGCAGGCCGCGCACTGCTCGGGGACGGGCGGCAGCACGTCCACCAACGGCTGCACCTCCGGATCGCTCCCGCTGGGCACCCAGGTGCAGGTCGACGGCGCCAGCAAACCCGGCACGATGGTCTACAACTCGTGGCTGACCATGCAGGCCAACGGGGAGAAGGACCCGGACACCTGCGCGTACAACGACCTCGCGCTGATCCGGCTCGACCCGGCGGACGTCAGCAAGGTCAACCCGTCCGTGCCGTTCTGGGGCGGGCCCATCGGCCTGAACACCGCCGGCACGTCGTCCGGGGACACCGTGCTGTCCTACGGCAACTCGGAGCTGCGCGGCGGCGTGGCGCTGCTCAGCCCGAAGCAGGGCATCAGCCTGGGCGACACCGGCAGCGGATGGAGCCACTCCGTGGAGACCGTGACCCCGGGCATCCCGGGTGACTCCGGCAGCGCCTTCCTCGACGCCGGCGGCAAGGCGCTGGGCATTCTTTCCACGCTGGAGCTGGCGCCGACGCCGACCAGCAACGGCGTGGGCGACCTCGCCCACGAGCTGGCCTACCTGCACAGCCACTCGTCGTTCGGCAGCGTCACCCTGGTGCCGGGGACCGAGGCGTTCCGCGGCCCGCTGGTGTCCCTGCCCTGACCCGAACCCGCCCAGCGGCCTGCCCAGGCCGGACGTCGAGGCACAGGTGGGGGAGGCGGTTCGCCGCCTCCCCCACTTTCATGCCCGGCGGGGCGAACGGCCGGCGGGTGGCGCCATGCGCTACGCGCACAGTGAACGGGGTGGCCGGGAACGGGGCGGCGGGCGCACTCTCGATGGCGGTGCAACGGTGTCATCGCGCGCGACCGCGTGCGACGGCGGCCCGGGCGGTGATGACGATGGGGAGCGACCCGGAGACCACGGCTGCGGATGCCACCGCGCTGGACGCGTACTCCCGCACGGTGATCGCGGTCGCCGCCTCGGTGACGCCGCACGTGGCGAGCGTGCGCATGCGGCGCGCGGGCGGCTCGGCCGTGGTGTTCACCGACGAGGGTTTCCTGCTGACCAACGCGCACGTCGTCGGATCGAGCGGCGGCGGGACGGTGACCTTCGCGGACGGCACCGAGTCCGGTTTCGACGTGGTCGGCGCCGACCGGCTGTCCGACCTCGCGGTGATCGCGGCGCGCGGTCCGGCCCCGAAGGCGGCCGTGCTGGGAGACGCCGACACGCTGTCCGTGGGCCAACTCGTGGTCGCCGTGGGCAGTCCGCTCGGCCTCGCCGGCTCGGTCACCGCCGGGGTGGTCAGCGCGCTCGGCCGGGCGCTGCCGGTGGGCCAGGGCGGGACGATCCGGGTGGTGGAGGACGTCATCCAGACCGACGCGGCGCTCAACCCGGGCAACTCCGGAGGGGCGCTCGCCGACTCGGCCGGCCGGGTGGTCGGGGTCAACACCGCGGTGGCCGGCGTCGGGCTCGGGCTCGCCATTCCGATCAACGCGACCACCCGGCGGATCATCGCCACGCTGATCGCCGAGGGCCGGGTACGCCGCGCCTACCTCGGCCTGGTCGGTGCGCCCGCGCCACTGCCGGGCGCCCTTGCCGAACGCACCGGGCAGCGCGCCGGGCTGCGCGTGGTCCAGGTGGTTCCCGGCGGGCCGGCCGACCGGGCCGGGCTGCACTCCGGCGACCTGATTCTCAGCGTCGGCCGTGCCCCGGTCGCCAACGCCCAGGACATCCAGCGCCAGCTTTTCGCCAAGGCGATCGGAAAGCCCTTGCCGGTCACCGTGTTCCGCAACGGGGCCATGGTCGACGTGATCGCCGAACCGGTCGAACTCACCGAGGGCTGACCGGAAACGCGCCGGAAAGCGCCGCGCATCGCGTAACGAACTCGATCGGCGCCAGTGCGGCCACGCGAACAATCACCAACGTAACAACCGGGCAACAAAGCGCCGCCGATCATAACGACCGGTCGGTTGGCCCTTTGTGCCTGATTGACCGTGCCCGAACGCGCCGTGGCCCGCCCGGGCCACCGGCACGACCACGGGCAACGGGCGGTTGGCGACCCATGCCGCAGGAGGCGATCATCGTGCTGGGCAAGCGAACGTGGCGGCGCACCGCGATCCTCGGAGCCGTCGCCGGCGCGGCGGTCACCGGCCTCGTGCTGGCCTCGCTCCCGGCGTCCGGAGCGCTCACCGTCGGCGCGGCGGCCACGGTCGGCGGGTTCTCCTACGGCCAGTTGCAGACCCAGACGGTCGGGGCCGCGGGGTGCGGCACGAACACCGCCGCGGAGCCCTCCGTGCACGTCTCCCGGGGCAACCTGGTCGGGGTGGCGTCCGAGGAGGGGCTCGGCGGCGGCAGCGAGTACTGGCGCGCGCACCAGGTCGGCGGCGCCAGCGGTGCCGGCGCCTGCCAGCTCGCCTACTCCGGGCAGCCGAACGCGGTGCACGGGGTGGGCGCCTCCGGCGGTGACGTGGACACCGCGTTCGCCCCGGCGCTGTCCTCGCACGGCACGTACCGGATCTACGTGGCCAGCCTGAACCTCGGTTCGGTGAACGTGGCCACCTCCGACGACGACGGTGCCACGTTCAGCCAGACGCCGGTGCAGGGCGGGCTGCCGCTGGACGACCGGGAATGGATCGCGGCGTACGGCGCGGACACCTCGCTGCTGAGCTACCACGACATCGCCACCAACAACATCGACATCCTTCGCTCGGACAACGGCGGTCAGCTCTACACGCAGATCGCGCAGGCCATCCCGCCCACCGACGACAAGGCGTCCAGCAACGAGCTGGGCAACCTGGTCATCGACCACGACAACGCCAGCCCCACCCCCGGCGGCTTCTGGGCGTACCAGTCGTTCGTCGCGCCGAGCACGGCCACCGGCAGCGAGGAGAACGAGGCGTTCCTCGCGGTGTCCTCGGACGGTGGGCACACCTGGACCGACAAGCCGATCCCGTGCACCACGAAGTTCGGCAAGAACGGCCTGGCACACAACTTCCCGAACGTCTCCGTCGCGCCGAACGGCACGCTGTTCTACGCGGTGTCCAACGACTCCGCCGTGTACGTCGCCAAGTCCACCGACCACGGCAACACCTGGAGCTGCTCGGCGCCGGTGAGCACCAGCAAGCGGGCCATCTTCCCGTGGATCGTGGCCACCTCGGCGGGCGAGGACCTGGTCTACTACGGCACCGACGGGACCGGGCCGTCCGCGGTGTGGTCCGTCTACTTCGCACAGAACCGCACCCAGTCGCTGACCGGGTGGTCGAACAGCAAGCTGATGCCGGTCCACCAGGGTGACGTCTGCGAGGGCGGCATCAGCTGCAGCGGCGGTCGGCAGCTTTTCGACGACTTCGGCGTGGACACCGACCAGTCCGGCTGGGCGCACATCACCTACTCCCACGACGCGCCCGACCTGGGCGGCTCCGGCAGCTACACCGGGTACGCCGTGCAGCAGACCGGTCGGCCGGTGGGCCGGCCCAACTGATCGCTCAGCGGGCGCCGAGCACGGCGCGTGCGACGGCGTCGGCCGCGGCGGTGGCCGGGTCGATGGGCTCGAAGTGGTCGACGCCGTCCAGGATGACCAGGTCGGTCTGGTCGCCGGCGCGCCGGGCGGCCGCGGCGAACCGCTCGGACAGCGCGACGGGCACGATGGTGTCCGCCGCGCCGTGCACCAGGGTTGTGGGGATTCCGGTGGGGAGCAGGCCCACCGGGTCCGCCTCGGCGATCCGGCCGGTGCGCCGCACCTGGTCACTGTCCTCGCCGCCGCTGCGCTGGCCGCCGCCGAGCAGGGCGGCGACGGCGTGATCGCTCAGGCCGAGCCGGTCGGCGAGTACCAGGTCGGCGACCGGGGCGACGGCGACCACCGAGGCGACCGCGGGCGGGTCGGGGCGATGCCACCGGCTCGTGGTGAGCAGCCGGTGGCGGGCGGCCGCCCAGAGCGCGAGGTGGCCACCGGCGGAGTGGCCGAGCAGCGTGACTCGGCTCCGGTCCGCGTGCCGGCAGGCGTCGCCGACCAGGCTCGGCGCCGCGTCGACGGCCCACGCCACGTCGTCGAAGGTCGCCGGCCAGCCGCCGGCGCCGCCCACCCTGCGGTACTCCACCGACGCGGCGACCGCACCGCGGGCGGACAGGTACGCGGCCAGCCCGGACAGATGCCGCCGGTCGTACGCCTGCCGCCAGAACCCGCCGTGCAGCAGCACCACGATCGGCGCGCCGCGGTCGTCCGGTGGGAACCAGAGATCCACGACCTGATCGGGATGACCGCCGTAGTGGAGGCTGGCCTGCGGTGGCACCGGCTTGCGGAGCAGCACCGCGGGCTCGGTCATGATGCCAGCACCTCGGCCAGCACCTCGGCCGCGTGCAGCGCGTCGGCGAACCGTGTGTAGAGCGGCGCGAACCCGAAGCGGAGGATGTCCGGCTCCCGGAAGTCGCCGACCACGCCACGGTCGATCAGCCGCCGCATCACGCCCGCCGCACCGGCGCAGCGCAGCGACACCTGGCTACCGCGCCGCTCGCCGGTCGGAGTCGCGCAGGTCACCCGGCCGGACGGCAGCAGCGCCGTCACGCAGTCGACGAAGAAGCCGGTGAGTGCCAGGCTCTTGTCCCGGACCGCGGCGATCTCCACCCCGTCCCAGACGTCCAGCGCGGCGTCGAGCGCCAGCAGCGACAGGATCTCCGGCGTCCCGGCCCTGGCCCGGCTGATCCCGGTGGCGGCACGGTAGTCCGACTCCATGGCGAACGGTTCGGCGTGCGAGCACCAGCCGGGCAGCGGCTGGTCGAGCCGGGACAGCAGATCGGCGCGAACGTACACATAGGACGGTGCGCCGGGACCGCCGTTGAGGTACTTGTAGGTGCAGCCGACGGCGAGGTCGACGCCGTGCTCGTCCAGCCCGACCGGGAGTGCACCCGCGCTGTGCGAGAGATCCCAGACCACGCGGGCGCCGGCGGCGTGCACCATGCCGGTGATCTCCGGGAGGTCCCACAGCCGGCCCGTGCGGTAGTCGACGTGGTTGACCAAAACCGCGGCCGTGGCCGGGCCGAGCACGCCGGCCAGGTCGTCGGGGCTCGCGCTGCGCAGCCGGCAGCCGGTCATCCTGGCCGCCGACCCGGCGATATAGCCGTCGGTGGGGAACGTGGTCGCGTCCACCACGATCTCGGCGCGGCCCGGGCCGTCCTGCTGGGCCAGCCGGACGGCGGAAACCAGCGCGCGGAACACGTTGACGCTGGTCGAGTCGCCGACCACGATCTGCCCGGGCGCGGCGCCGACGATCGGGCCGATCCGGTCGCCGACCCGTTCCGGCGCGGTCCACCAGCCGCTTTCCGTCCACGAGCGGATCCGCAGCCGGCCCCACTCGTGCCGGATCACGTGCGCGACGCGGTCGGGTACCGCGCGGGGCAGCGCGCCGAGCGAGTTGCCGTCCAGGTAGGTGACGCCGTCGTCGAGGTCGAAACGGTCCCGTACGCGCGCCAGCGGGTCGGCGCGGTCCGCCTCGGCGGCGCGGTCGGCGAGTGCGGTGCGGGGGTGCGAGCGCAGCGCCTCAGACATGGCCGCGCGCCGTCCACAGCTCGGGGAACACCAGCCTGGCCGCCCGCTTCTCCAGCCAGGCCACACCCGAGGACCCGCCGGTGCCGCGCTTCGCTCCCATCGCGCGCCGGGTGGCCATCAGGTGGTCGGTGCGCCACCGCCCGAACAGTTCGGCGATGTCGGTGAGCACCTCGCCGAGTTGCACCAGCGGCTCGTCGCCGGTCGTGTAGATCCGCACCCAGACGGCCTCCACGCCGGGGTGCGGCTCGTAACGCTGGGAGAGGTCCCGGTCGAGCACCTCGCGCGGCACGTCGAAACCCCTGCGGTGCAGGAAATCCAGCACGGTGTCGTAGAGGCTAGGCGCGTGGAGCGCCTGTTCCAGTTGAGCGTACGCGTGCGGCGCATCGGCGTGCGGCTGGAGCAGTGAGGCGCTCTTCTCGCCGAGCAGGAACTCCATCTCACGGTAGGCGGCCGACTGGAATCCGGACGCCTCGCCGAGGGCCGATCGGTACGCGTTGAACTGCGCCGGTGTGAGCGAGCTGACCGGCGTCCACGACGCCGCCAACGCCCTCAGCTCGGCGACGCTGCGCCGCAACGAGGCCAGCGCATCGTCCAGGCGGTCCTCGGCCAGCGCCCCGCAGGCGGTGTGCCACTCATAGACCAGCAGCCCGAACCACAGCTCCATGACTTGCGTGGTCACCAGGAACGCCATCTCGCCCGGGTCAGCGGACCGCGGCTGCTGGAGCCGGTGCAGCGTGGAGGCCTTCACGTACTCGTCGTACGGGGTCAGGCCCGCGAAGTCCAGCCTCGGTTCGTTGACCGGTTCGCCCGCCGATCGGGCCCCGGCCGCACGTTCGTTCGCGGGTCCGGCCGCGCGTTCGTTCGCCGGCTCGGCCGCGCGTTCGTTCGCCGGCTCGGTCGCGTGCTCGAACGGCGCTCCGGCTCTCGGTGCGGTCGTCTGCGGAGACGACGCGGCCACGGTCACCACCTCCTGATGCTCCTGCCGACGGTCATGGTTGCCTCGCAGCCAGCGGAACGGAATGGTCGATGCCGACCACGAAGGGCGCAGTTCTTTTTGATCGCAAGCAGATCGGTCCCGACCGTTTACGATTGCCAGATGACGCTGGATGACCTGGACTGGCGGCTGCTGACCGAGTTGCAGCGGGACGCCCGCGCGTCGTTCAACGAACTCGCCCGGCGGCTCGGGGTGTCCGCGCCGACGGTGGCGCAGCGGGTTCGCCGCCTGGAGAGCGGCGGCGCCATCACCGGCTACCACGCCGTCGTCGACCCGACCGTGGTCGGCCGGCCGGTCCAGGCGCTGGTGAGCATGCGCTGCTACGGGCCGCGCTGCATCACGCTGCGGCCGGAGCGCGTCGCCGACTGGCCGGAGATCCTCTCCGTGGTCCGCCTGACCGGCGATATCTGCTCCCTCGTTCACGTCGCCACCGCAAACGTGGACGAGCTGCGCGAACTGTTGGAACGGTTGTGGGAATACGGCGAGACGGCCAGCGCGATGATCCTCTCGTGGCCACTGCCACCGAAGCCCGTCCAGCCACCACGGACGCACTGATGCGTCGCGATTTCGCGGAGGGTGGGCGCCGCCCTACCCGGTGTCCCGCGTCCCGTTGGAGCCATCCGGTTGGCTGGATGGTTGCTACTCACGCTGAACGCCCAAAGGGCAATTGCCGCCGCACCGGTCGGCCTATATCGCTCCCTGACCGCCGTTTCCGGTGACGCCGACCGGCCTGCCACCGAATATTCGGAAACCGGTCTTCCTCACCGAAGCACGGGCACCGTGCTCGGGTGGTTACCCGACCGTGGTCCCAAAAAAGAGGTGGAGGGCGATGTCAACTGATGGGTGCACCACCTGCCTCAAGCAGCAATTTGTTGAGAACCTCGGTCGGTTTGAGCCAGCCCAGAGTCCGCCGAGGCCGATCGTTGAGTTCGTCGGCGACGGCGTCAAGCTCGGCTTGGGTGTAGACGGACAGGTCG
>NZ_BJFL01000024.1 GCF_005405885.1 Gandjariella thermophila | reverse complement strand
CTACGGCCAGCCTGGACCCCGACACCTTCTGCGCGCCTGCCCCCAGCAAGCCGGAAGCCGGGCAAAACAAGGGCTGCCCCACGCACCATCAAGGCTTGACCGGCCCCACCCCTTCATGGATGACCTGCGCTTTCCGAGACGAGAATCGTTGGCAGCAGTCGGCGGGTGCGGATCCTGGCGTGGGCTGGACCGCAGCGTGGCTTCGACTCCCGTACCCCGGAGGGTTCGAACCTGTGCGCCTCGACCAGGCATTTTGGACTGCAGCGATATATCGCTACCGTCGGATGGTGAGCTTGACCTGCAAAAACGCTTGACCAATTGAGTGCCCCCGGCAGGATTCGAACCTGCGCTCCCGCCTCCGGAGGGCGGTGCTCTATCCCCTGAGCTACGGGGGCCCTGGTTCACCCGATGTCCGGGCGACGGGATGAAGCTTAGCAGCCCGGTAGGACCGTGTTGACATACCCCTCGCGGGCGGGCCGCGGCGGGCGGGCCCATCATGCCGGAACGGCCAGGTTGCACTCATGCGCATGTGACTATACGTTGGCGGGGTCGGCGGCGAAACAGGCACGGAGCGGAAGGGGCGGCCAGGTGCGGAGGAAGGCCTGATGGGGCACGGTCACGGGCATGGCGTTCCGGGGGACCGCGCCGCCAGTGCGTCGGCTCGCCACGTCGGCCGGCTGTGGGCGGCGCTGGGTCTCGGCGTCGCGGTGCTGGCGATCGAGGCGATCGTCGGGCTGGCCACGTCCTCGCTGGCGCTGCTCTCCGACGCCGCGCACCTGCTGACCGACGTGCTCGGGCTCGCCATGGCGCTCGCCGCCGTGGTGTTCGCCCGGCGTGCCGGCACCGGGCCGAACCGCACGTTCGGGGTGTACCGGGCCGAGGTGCTGGCCGCGCTGGCCAACGCGGTGCTGCTGTTCGGCGTGGCCGGCTACGTGATCGTGACCGCGGCCGAGCGGTTCGCCCGGCCGACGGAGGTGCCGGGCCTGCCGGTGCTGGCCACCGCGCTGGTCGGGGTGCTGGCCAACCTGGCGTCGTTCCTGATGCTCCGCCGGGGCGCCGAGGAGAGCCTGAACCTGCGCGGCGCCTACCTGGAGGTGCTCTCCGACCTGGTGGGCTCGCTCGGCGTGGTGGCAAGCGGTGCGGTCACGCTGGCGTTCGGCTGGCGGTACGCCGACCCGATCGTCGGCGTGGCGATCGGCCTGTGGGTGCTGCCGCGCACCTGGCAGCTCGCCCGGCACGCGCTGCGGATCCTGTTCCAGCACGCGCCCGAGCGGCTGGACGTGCACGCGCTGGCCGGTGACCTGGGCCGGGTGGACGGCGTGGCCGAGGTGCACGACCTGCACGTGTGGACGCTGACCCCGGGCATGGAGGTGGCCTCGGCGCATCTCACCGTGCCCCCTGGGGTGGACCAGGACTGCGTGCTGCGGGCCGCGCAGCGGCTGCTCGCCGAGCGGTACCGCATCGAGCATGCGACGCTGCAGGTGGAGTCGCGGGACACGGCGGCCCGCTGCCGGGAACTGTCCTGGTAGCTCATACCGGTTCGGGCGTCGCGCCGGTGCGGAAGCTCTCCCGTACCTCCCGCACGCCGAACGGCCAGGTGCGTTCCACTCGCGCCCACACCAGGAACGCCAGCACGCCCAGCACCAGCCACCCCAGCGACAGCAGGATCTGCTGGCCGCCGGACGAGACGTACACATAGGCCCAACCGGCCAGCGCGACCAGGCAGGGCAGCGGATACAGCCACTGCCGGTACGGGCGCACCAGGTCGGGTTGCCGGCGGCGCAGCACGATCAGCGCGACCACCTGTGCCACGGACTGCACGATGACGAAGACCGCGGTCAACATGCTGATCACCGCCTGCAGCGGGAACAGCGAGCCGATCGCCGTGATCACGCCCATGGCCAGCAACGCGACGTGCGGGAAGTGCAGCCGCGGGTGCAGCCGGCCGAACCACGGCAGGAACAGCCGGTCCCGCGCCGCCTCATACGGCACCCGGGACCCGCCGAGCAGGCCGGCGAACACTGAGGCGAACGCGGTCACCACGATGAACACGGTGAGCACCCGGGCGGCGGCCACCCCCCAGGACCGCTCCACCACCAGCGACGCGACCGAGCTGGACTTGGCGACCTCCTGCCACGGCACCGCGCCCAGCACGCCGAGCTGGAGCAGCAGGTAGAGCACCATGATCCCGAGAATGGCCAGCCCGATGGACCGGGGCAGCGTCCGGCCCGGGTCGCGCACCTCCGCGCCGAGGTACGCGCTGGTGTTGTAGCCGAGGTAGTCGTAGATCGCGATGACCAGGCCGGCGCCCAGCCCGGTCCAGAACGGCCCGCCGAGCGCGAACGCGCCGGCCGGGTAGCCGAACGCCAGGTCGGCGTGGAAGTGTGCGTACGCGGCCACGATCACGGCGACCGCGGAGACCAGCATCACCACGAAGAACACCGTGGTCATCCGGCCGATCTCGGCGATCTTCCGGTACAGCAGCAGCACGACCAGTGCGACCACGCCGATGCCGATCGCGTGGCCCAGCACGGTCGCCTGCCCGCTCGCGTCCACCACCCCGGGCACCAGGTAGCCGAGGTAGGACACCAGGCCGATCACGCCGGTGGACATGATCAGCGGGATGAACAGCATCGCCGTCCAGGCGAACAGGAACGGCATGAGCCGCCCGGTGCGGTACTGGAACGCCTCGCGGAGGTAGACGTAGGTACCGCCGGCGCCGGGCATCGCGGCGCCCAACTCGGCCCACACCAGGCCGTCCGCCATGGCCAGCAGCGCGCCCACCAGCCACCCGAACACCGCCTGCGGGCCGCCCATGGTGGCGACCATCGCCGGGATGGTGACGAACGGGCCGATCCCGCACATCTGGGTCATGTTGATCGCCGTCGCCTGGATCGGACCGATGCGGCGCTCCAGCCGGGCCGAGCCGGGCTGCGCGGGGCCTGCGGAGTGTGGGGACACGGCCGTACCGCCCTTCCTATGTTAGGAAAGCTTCCTAACATAGGAAGGGCGGTAGCGGAATACTCCGCACGTAGACTCCGGTGCGCACGAGGTGAAGGCAGGCTGAGGGTGACGGTGGGGAAGGCGCCACAGGTCGGGACACCGGCGGGCATGCGGGAACTGAACCAGCGTGCCGTGCTGCATCGGCTGCGGACCGGCGGCCCGGCCACCCGCCCGCAGGTCGCCAGGGACACCGGGCTGTCCAAGCCGACCGTCGGGCAGGCCCTCTCCGATCTGGAGCGCCGGGGGCTGGTGCGCCCGGCCGGACGGTCCTCGGCCGGGCCTGGCCGGGCGGCCGTGGTCTACGAGGCGAACCCGGCGGCCGGGCACGTGCTCGGCGTGGACATCGGCCGCGAGCGGATCAGGCTAGCCGTGGCCGATCTCGCCGGCACCGTGGTGGGCCGGCTCACCGAGCGCAACCGCTGCCGCTCGGCGGCCGCGCTGGTGCGCACCGTGCGGGAGTTCGCCGAGCGCACCCTCGACAGGGCCGGCCTCCGGCCGCAGGACGTGGTGTCCACCGTGGTGGGCAGCCCGGGCGTGCCGGACACCAGCGGCCGGGTGCTGCACCACGCGCCGAACCTGCCCGGCTGGGGGCGCCGTGGCCTGCTGGACGAGTTGGAGGCGGTGCTCGGTCCGGGGCTGGTGGTGGAGAACGACGCGAACCTCACCGCGGTCGGCGAGCGGGAGGCCGGCGCGGCCCGCGGTGTGGACGTGTTCGCCTGCATCACCGTGGGGACCGGCATCGGCATGGGCATCGTGGTCAACGGGCGGCTGTTCCGCGGTGGCCATGGCGCCGCCGGCGAGGTCGGCTACCTGCCTTACGGGTGGCCGGCCACCGGGCTACCCGGCGCCGACTCCGGGCCGCCACCGCAGGGCATGCTCGAGTCCGCGGCCGCGGCCCGGTCCGTGGTGGCGCTGGCCGCGGCCAACGGGCTGACCCGGGTGCGCACCGCACGGGAGGTCTTCCGGCTGGCCAGGGCCGGCGAGCCGGCCGCGCTGCGGGCCGTGGAGGAGGAGGCGGCGCGGCTGGCTTTCGTGGTCGCCTCGGTGGCCGCCGTGCTGGACCCGGAACTGGTCGTGCTCGGCGGCGGTATCGGCAGCAACACCGACCTGCTCCAGGAACCACTGGAACGGGCGCTGCGCCGGAGCACCCCGTTCGCGCCCCGCATCGTGCCGGGTGAGCTGGGTGCGGACGCGGTGCTGGTGGGCGCCATCGCCACCGCGTTGGGCACCGCGCGTGATCTCGTCTTCGACCGTCCAGACAACGGGAATTGAGCCATTCGGAGTAATTCACAGGGTGGCGACGAACACGCAACGCTAGGTAATCGCGAATGTCCCCGTAGCGTTTCACCCGATTGTGCTAAGTCCATCGGAGGGTTCTGTGGCTTAGCGTTACCAGCACCTCCACCTGGAGGGTGTTGTGTCCTTCCGTTGTTAGGGGAGCCGGGAGGGGGACATTCCCCTTCCGGTGCACGGGGCAGGTGCCGCGCCCGCAACCACCTGCCCCGTGTGCAACGGAACCCGATCGAAACGTCCGTCGCGCGACGAGTGCGCGAGCCACGGCACGCGGACTCGTCGGGCGGCGGGAGCGCCCAGCCGCCAGCACCCCGGCCCGGTCAGGTGATCTTCCGGTGCACGTTCGGTTTGGTGGACGGGCCGGTGTGGTGCTCCGCGATCCACGGGCCCGGGATCGACGGGTCCAGCACCCCGTCCTCCAGCCAGGTGTACCGGCCGGCCAGCACGTTGCGGGCCAGCCGTGAATCGTTGCCGTCGGTGTTCGTCCACAGCCGGTCGAACAGCTCGTTCACCCGTAGCCGGGCCTGCTGGCAGAACGCGTCGGCCAGCTCGTAGGCGGTGCCGCCCCGCTCGGCGTCCCCGGCGCGGATCCGTTCGGCCTGGACGCAGCTCGCGCTCATCGCGAACAGCTCCGCGCCGATGTCCACCACCCGGCCGAGGAAGCCCTGCTTGCGCTCCAGCTTGGCCTGCCAGCGCGACATGGCGTAGAAGGTCTGCCTGGCCAGCCGGCGGCTGGCCCGCTCGACGAAGCGTAGGTGGGTGTCCAGCGGCCCGAACTCCGCGTACCACCGGGGCACCTGCCCGGCGCCGACCACCAGGCCGGGCAGCCATTTCGCGTAGAAACCGCCCGCCTTCGTCGCGGCGCGGGCCTTGCGGCGCAGGTCGGCCTCGGGCTCGATGAGGTCACCGGCGACGGCGAGGTGCGCGTCCACCGCCTCGCGGGCGATCAGCAGCCGCATGATCTCGCTGGAGCCCTCGAAGATCCGGTTGATCCGCAGGTCGCGGAGCATCTGCTCGGCCGGCACCCCGCGCTCGCCCCGCGCGGCCAGCGAGGCGGCCGTCTCGTAGCCCCGGCCGCCGCGGATCTGCACCAGCTCGTCGGCCACCCGCCAGGCCATCTCCGACCCGTACAGCTTGGCCAGCGCCGCCTCGATCCGGATGTCGTGGCTTCCCGCGTCGGCCAGCTCACCGGACAGGTCGAGCACCGCCTCCAGCGCGAACGCCGTCGCGGCGATGTAGGCGACCTTGCTGGACACCGCCTCGTGCTCGCCGACCGGCCGGCCCCACTGCACCCGCTCCGCGGACCACTCGCGGGCGACCTTCAGACACCACTTGGCGGCCCCGGCGCACATCGCGGGCAGCGCCAGCCGGCCGGTGTTCAGCGTGGTCAGGGCGATCCGCAGGCCGTGGCCCTCCTCGCCGATCCGGTTCTCCACCGGCACCCGGACCTGGTCGAACCTGGTCACCCCGTTCTCGATGCCGCGCAGGCCCATGAACGCGTTGCGGTTCTCCACGGTGATCCCGGGGGAGTCCGCCTCGACGACGAACGTGGTGATACCGCCGCGGTGGCCGTCACCGCGGGGCACCCGGGCCATCACCACCAGCAGGTCGGCGATCACGCCGTTGGTGGTCCACAACTTGACGCCGTCGATGAGGTAGGCCTTGCCGTCGTCGGTGGGCGTCGCGGTGGCCGACAGCCGCGCCGGGTCACTGCCCACGTCCGGCTCGGTGAGCAGGAAGGCGCTGATGTCGGTGCGCGCGCAGCGGGGCAGGTACTTCTGCTTCTGCTCCTCGGTGCCGGCCAGCTTCAGCGGCTCGGGCACCCCGATGGACTGGTGCGCGGACAGCAGCGCGCCCAGCGACGGGTGGGCCGAGGCGGCCAGCATCAGGGCGCGGTTGTAGTCGACCTGCGACAGCCCCAGGCCGCCGTACGACTCGTCGATCTTCATGCCGAGCGCGCCGAGTTCCTTCAGACCCCGGAACACCTCGTCCGGGATCCGGCTCTCCCGCTCGATGCGCTCGCCGTCCACCTCGGTCTCACAGAACTTGCGCAGCCTGCGGAGGAACTCCGCGCCCTTGCCGCGCGACTCCTCGTCGCCACCCTGCGGGAACGGGTGCACCAGGTCGAGCCGGAACCGGCCGAGGAAGAGTTCCTTGCCGAAACTCGGCCGCCGCCACGCCGTCTCCCTGGCGGCCTCGGCGACCTGCCTGGCCTCGCGCTCGGTGACCTCGCCGCCGGTTCGCGCTGCACGGCCCGCGTCGGGGGGCTCGCCACCCCGGGCCGGATCTGCTGCGGTCATCGCTGACCCCCTTAGACGTCGGGGCATCAACGCTAATACCGGCGGGTAACTTTTGCAGGTCGAGTCACTCGGCCGGCGGTACCGGCGGGATCTACTGACAGCCTGTTCCGGAGCCGGACTGATCTGCGACGCTGATTTTGGGAGGGCGCCGGGGCGAAGCCCCAGTGATCGTGGGGTGGGGCGAGCCACCAGGCCGAACAGCGGCATGCCCGGTCACTGTGAGCCCCGGCGACACGATCGCGGCGCGCGTTCTCAGAACAGGCGCGGACAGGGCCTACTGCGGGGGCAGCGGTGTCGCACCCCGCTCGGCGAGGAGCTGGCGGATCGTGGCGGCCTCGTTGCTCTGCGCCCGCACGATGTTGTCGGCCAGCGTGCGCACCGCGGGCACGCTGGCGTGCTGGGCGGCGTACTGGGCCATCGGCGTGCCGCCCTCGTGGTGCCGCAACATGAGCTGCAGGAAGTAGACGTCGAACTCCTGCCCGGACAGCGAGCGCAGCCGGCCCAACTCGTCCTCGCTGGCCATGCCCGGCATGTGGTCGCTGTCCGCGACCGCGCCCGTGGAAGGGGCGGGCGCGCCGTGCTGGTGCACGCTCGCCGCGCCCGTCATCCAGGCCAGGTGGGTGCCCGGGTTCTGCTCGGGCTGGCCCCACAGCATCAACCAGCCCGCCATCCGGCCGACCTGCTCGAGCTGGGTGGACTCGATGTCGAAGGCCAGCTGCTTGATCTCCGAGTTGGTGGTCTTCTCCCTGGCGGTGTTGGCCATCTGCACCGCCTGCTGGTGGTGCAGGGCCATGTCCTGGGCGAAGCCGACGTCCACCGAGTTCGCCGGGGGCACGTCGCCGCCGGAGCGGGGCAGCCCGATCAGCAGCCCGGTGGCCGCGCCGAGCAGCAGCACGGCGAGCACGGCCGCTGCGACCACCGCGGTGCGCACCCACTGCGGGGTACCCGGCGGTTCCTCCGGCTCGCCCGGATCGGTGGGCTCGCCCGGCTCCGTCGCCGGGTCGGCAGTCGCCCCGGCAGCCTGGCCAGCGGCGGGGTCGGCGGCGGGCTCGGCAGGGCGGTCACCGGCCATTGTTGGCCTCCTGCCCGCCGCTCATCGGCACCGCGTCCGGACCGGACCGGGACGGGTCGAACGGTGGCGGGTTGTCCGGATCGAACTGGCCGGGGCCGAGCGCGTCGCAGGAGGCACCGATCTCCGGGGTGGTGTACCGGTTCTGCCGCAGCGACTGGACGAACTCGTCCAGCCGAGGGTCGGTGGCGCTGTCCAGCTTGAGCTGGTGCCCCCAGGACTGCACGGAGATCGGCCGGTCCAGCCCGGGATAGGGCGACAGCATGGTGAACTGCTGGCCGGCGACCTTCTGTTTGAGTGTGTCCAGCGCCGCCCCGGTGACCTGGTCCGGGTTGTAGGCGATCCACACCGCACCGTGCTCCAGTGCGTGCACCATGTTCTCGTTGCGCACCGCGGTCCGGTACACGGTGCCGGTGCATGCCGCCCAGTTGCCGTCGTGCGGGCCGCCGAACGGCGGGCTGGCGTCGTAGGCCACCCGCTGGGCGGCGGTGACGTGCTTGCCGGCCGGGTAGTCCCGTTTCACCACGCCGGGGATCTGGGTGGACGGGTCCTTGTTGGTCTCCGACGGGAGCCACCTGGCCATTGCCGCCTGCTTCGCGTTCTTCGCGGAGAGCTGGGTGTAGGCGTAGCCGAACACCCCGCCGGCCAGGGCGAGCACCGCCAGCACCGCGATCACCATGCCCCACGGCCGCTGCCTGCCGGTGAGCGCGGAGGCGGACGACCGCGCCCGGCGTCCCGCGCCCGCCGCGCGCTGCTTGCCTCTGGTCTGTCTGCCGCCGGCCATGCCCGTCTCGGTCTCCCGTCGCCGCCATCCGCCCGGGGGTCGCCCGAACGGGGGTCAGTGTAAGGAGAGCGTGTCTGCTGCCGGTCAAGCTCGCGGCCGGCCCGCCGAGGCGGCGGGCAGCACCGCCGAGGCACTCTTTCCCGCCGAGGCGGCGGGGAGCGGGGAGCACCGCCGAAGTAACACCGCTGGGCACCCCGGTGTCCCACCCTCCGGGAACATTAACCCGCTCGGGATCAGCGCATACGCATCCCTAGACTTCAACGAGTGACCCCCGCCGCGCTCGCTGACCTGGTTCGTGCCACCGCCGTCGACGTGCTGTCCGCCCGAGGGCTGGACACCGCCGCGCTGCCGGACGCGGTGACGGTCGAGCGACCCCGCAATCCCGAGCACGGCGACTACGCGACCAACCTGGCCCTGCAGAGCGCCAAGCGGCTCGGCGTGGCCCCGCGCGAGCTGGCCGGCTGGCTGGCGGAGGCGCTGGCCGCCCAGGACGCCATCGCCGAGGCCGAGGTGGCCGGGCCGGGCTTCCTCAACCTGCGGCTGGCCGCCGACGCCCAGGGCGCCATCGTGCGTGAGGTGCTGGCCGCCGGCGACGGCTACGGGCGCGGCGACGAGTTGGCCGGCCGCCGGATCAACCTGGAGTTCGTCTCCGCGAACCCGACCGGCCCGATCCACATCGGCGGCACCCGCTGGGCCGCGGTCGGCGACGCGCTCGGCCGCATTCTCGCCGCCCGCGGCGCCGCGGTGACCAGGGAGTACTACTTCAACGACGCGGGGGCGCAGATCGACCGGTTCGTCCGGTCGCTGGTCGCCGCGGCCGAGGGCAAGCCCGCGCCGGAGGACGGCTACGCCGGGGACTACGTCGCCGACATCGCCGCCGAGGTGCTGCGCCGCGAGCCGGACGTGCTCTCCCGCCCGGCCGGCGAGCAGCACGAGGTGTTCCGCCGGGTCGGCGTCGGCCTGATGTTCGACCACATCAAGCAGACGCTGCACGACTTCCGCACCGACTTCGACGTGTACTTCCACGAGGACTCGCTGCACACCTCGGGCGCCGTGGACGCCGCCGTCGAGGAACTGAAGGCCTCCGGCAACCTGTACTTCCACGAGGGCGCGTGGTGGCTGCGCTCCACCGAGTTCGGCGACGACAAGGACCGGCCGGTGATCAAGAGCGACGGCCAGCCCGCCTACATCGCCGGGGATATCGCCTACTTCAAGGACAAGCGGGCCCGCGGCTTCGACCTGTGTATCTACATGCTCGGCGCGGACCATCACGGCTACATCGGCCGGCTCAAGGCGGCGGCGGCCGCGCTGGGTGACGACCCGAACACCGTCGAGGTGCTGATCGGTCAGATGGTGAACCTGGTGCGGGACGGCAGGCCGGTGCGGATGAGCAAGCGGGCCGGCACCGTGATCACCCTGGACGACCTGGTGGAGGCCGTCGGCGTGGACGCGGCCCGCTACGCGCTGGTCCGGTCCAGCGTGGATGCCACCCTGGACATCGACCTGGACCTGTGGAGCAGGCGCACGAACGAGAACCCGGTGTTCTACGTGCAGTACGCGCACGCCCGGCTGGCCTCGCTGCTGCGCAACGCCGCCGAGTTGGGTGTCGAGGTGCCCACGGCCGCCGGCGGCGTCGACTACGGGCTGCTCACCCACGACCGGGAGGGCGACCTGATCCGCACCATCGGCGAGTACCCGAGGGTGGTCGGCACCGCGGCCGAGCTGCGCGAGCCGCACCGGGTGGCCCGCTACCTGGAGGAGCTGGCCAGCGCCTACCACAAGTTCTACGACTCCTGCCGGGTGCTGCCGCAGGGCGACGAGGAGGCGACGCCGCTGACCGCCGCGCGGCTCGCGCTGTGCGCGGCCGCCAGGCAGGTGCTGGCCAACGGGCTGGGCCTGCTCGGGGTCGGCGCGCCGGAACGGATGTAGCACCATGCGAGCCCACCCCGCCGGACCCCGGCACGCCGACGTGATCCTGCCGAGCAACACCGCCGGCCCCCGACCGTCCACACCGGACGAGCTGGACGCGCTGCACCCCCACGTGTGGCCGCGCAACTGCCAGCGCGCCGCGGACGGCGTGGTCCGCTTCGCCGGGGCGGATGTGCGCGAGCTGGCCGAGCGGTACGGCACCCCGCTGTTCGTCATGGACGAGGACGACTTCCGCGCCCGCTGCCGGGAGTACGCCGAGGCGTTCGGCGACCCGGCGCTGGTGCACTACGCGTCCAAGGCGTTCCTCTCCGTGGCCGTGGCCCGCTGGGTGCACGAGGAGGGGCTGAGCCTGGACGTGTGCAGCGGCGGTGAGCTGGCCGTCGCGCTGCGCGCCGGTTTCCCCGCCGAGCGGATCGCCATGCACGGCAACAACAAGTCGCTGGCCGAGCTGTCCGCCGCGCTGGACGCCGGGGTCGGCGCGATCGTGCTCGACTCGTTCCTGGAGATCGCCCGGCTGGACCAGCTCGCCAGGGACCGCGGCGTCCGGCAGCCGGTGATGGTGCGGGTCACCGTCGGCGTCGAGGCGCACACCCACGAGTTCATCGCCACCGCGCACGAGGACCAGAAGTTCGGGTTCTCCCTGGCCTCCGGGGACGCCGCCGAGGCGGTGCGCCGGGTGCTCAAGGCGGAGGGGCTGCGGCTGGTCGGCCTGCACAGCCACATCGGCTCGCAGATCTTCGACACGGACGGCTTCGAGGTGGCCGCGCACCGGGTGATCGGGCTGCTGGCCAGCCTGCGGGAGGAGTACGGCGACGCCCTCGCCGAGGTGTCCACCGTGGACCTCGGCGGCGGGCTGGGCGTCGCCTACACCGCGGACGACGACCCGCTGCCGCCCGCGCAGCTCGCCGAGCAGCTGCACGCCATCGTCGGCAAGGAGTGCGCCCAGGCCGGCCTGCCGGTGCCGGCGATCGCGGTGGAACCGGGCCGGGCCATCGCCGGCCCCGGCACGGTCACCGTGTACGAGGTGGGCACCGTCAAGGAGGTCGCGCTCGGCCACGGCCTGCGCCGCACCTACGTCAGCGTGGACGGCGGGATGAGCGACAACATCCGCAGCGCGCTGTACAGCGCCGTCTACGACTGCCGGCTGGTCTCGCGGTCCACAGAGGACGGTGTGGGTGCGGCGCTGTGCCGGGTGGTCGGCAAGCACTGCGAGTCCGGCGACGTGCTGGTGCAGGACTGCTGGCTGCCGGCCGACATCGCCCCCGGCGACCTGCTCGCGGTACCGGTGACCGGCGCCTACTGCTACTCGATGGCCAGCGGCTACAACCGGCTGCCCCGGCCGGCGGTGGTCGCGGTCCGCGACGGCCAGTCGCGGCTGCTGCTGCGCCGGGAGACCGAGGACGACCTGTTCCGGCTGGAGTGTCCATGACGGTGTCACGCACGAAACCCGTGAGGGTGGCCCTGCTGGGCTGCGGCACGGTGGGTTCCGAGGTGGCCAGGCTGCTGCACGAGCAGGCAGACGACCTGGCCGCGCGGGTGGGCGCGCCGGTCGAGCTGGCCGGCATCGCGGTGCGCCGGCCGAACCGGCACCGGGACGTGCCGGCCGACCTGCTCACCACCGACGTCGACGGGCTGGTCACCGACGACGGCGTGGACGTCGTCGTCGAGGTGATCGGCGGCATCGAGCCGACCAGGACGCTGCTGCTCAAGGCGCTGTCCGCGGGCCGGTCCGTGGTCACCGCGAACAAGGCGCTGCTCGCCGAGTGCGGCGCGGAACTGTTCGCCGCGGCCGACGCGTCCGGCGCGGACCTCTACTTCGAGGCGGCGGTGGCCGGCGCGATCCCGCTGCTGCGACCGCTGCGCGAGTCGCTGGCCGGGGACCGGATCACCCGGGTCATGGGCATCGTCAACGGCACCACCAACTACATCCTGTCCGCGATGGACGCCACCGGCGCCGCGTACGGCGAGACGCTGGACGAGGCCACCCGGCTCGGCTACGCCGAGGCCGACCCGACCGCGGACGTGGACGGCTACGACGCCGCGTCCAAGGCCGCCATCCTCGCCTCGCTGGCCTTCCACACCCGGGTCACCTCGGCGGACGTGCACCGGGAGGGCATCGCCGGGATCACCGCAGCGGACGTGGCCGCGGCCAGGGCGCTGGGTCGCACGGTGAAGCTGCTGGCCATCTGCGAGCGGGTGACCGAGAACGGCGAGGAGTCGGTGTCCGTCCGCGTGCACCCGGCGATGATCCCGCGCAGCCACCCGCTGGCCGGCGTCGGCGGCGCGTTCAACGCGGTGTTCGTCGAGGCGGAGGCGGCTGGGCAGCTGATGTTCTACGGGCAGGGCGCCGGCGGCGCGCCCACCGCCAGCGCGGTGCTGGGCGACCTGGTCGCGGTGGCTCGCAACCGGGTGGTCGGCGGGCGCGGGCCGCGCGAGTCCGCCTACGCCGACCTGCCGGTGCGGCCGATGGGCGAGGCCCGCACCCGGTATCACGTCAGCCTGGACGTCGCCGACCGGCCCGGCGTGCTCGCCCAGGTGGCCGCGGTGTTCGCCGAGCACGACGTGAGCATCGCCGCGGTGCGCCAGGAGGGGCGGTCCGCCGACGCCAGCCTGGTGATCGTCACGCACACCGCGCCCGACGCGGCGCTGCGGTCCACGGTGGACAAGATCGCCGGGCTGCCGATCGTGCGCGAGGTGGTGAGTGTGATGCGGGTGGAGGGAGCGGAACCGTGAGCCAGGTACGGGCCGAGGCGGCCGTCCGGCCCGGCTGGCCGGGCATCATCCACGTCTACCGGGATCGGCTGCCGTTCACCGCCGACGTCGAGGTGGTGACACTTCAGGAGGGTGGCACCCCGCTGGTCGAGGCGCGGCATCTGAGCGAGCTGACCGGCTGCCGCGTGCTGCTCAAGGTGGAGGGCGCCAATCCCACCGGGTCGTTCAAGGACCGTGGCATGACCACCGCCATCACCCACGCGCTGGCCGCCGGGTCCAGGGCGGTGATCTGCGCGTCCACCGGCAACACGTCGGCGTCGGCCGCGGCCTACGCCGCCAGGGCCGGGTTGACCTGCGCGGTGCTGGTGCCGCGCGGCAAGATCGCCATGGGCAAGCTGGCCCAGGCGGTGGTGCACGGCTGCCGCATCCTGCAGATCGACGGCAACTTCGACGACTGCCTGGAACTGGCCCGTAAGACCGCGGCCGGCTACCCGATCACCCTGGTCAACTCGGTCAACCCGATCCGGATCGAGGGGCAGAAGACCGCCGCGTTCGAGGTGTGCGACGTGCTCGGCCGCGCCCCGGACGTGCACGTCCTGCCGGTCGGCAACGCGGGCAACATCACCGCCTACTGGAAGGGCTACACCGAGTACCTCTCCGACGGCGTGATCGACTCCGCGCCGCGGATGTTCGGCATCCAGGCCGCCGGCGCCGCGCCGCTGGTGCACGGCGCGCCGGTGTCCCACCCGGAGACCATCGCCACCGCGATCCGGATCGGCAGCCCGGCCTCGTGGGGGACCGCGGTGGCCGCCAGGGACGCCTCCGACGGCCTGTTCGAGGCGGTCACCGACGAGCAGATCCTGGCCGCGTACCGGTTGCTGGCCAGCCGGGAGGGCGTGTTCGTGGAGCCGGCGTCCGCGGCGAGCGTCGCCGGCCTGCTGCTCGCCGCCGCGGACGGCCGGCTGCCGGCCGGTTCGCTGGTGGTCTGCACGGTGACCGGGCACGGCCTGAAGGACCCGGCCACCGCGCTGGACGGCATGGTCGAGGTCGAGCCGCTGCCGGTCGACCCGAACGCGGTGGCCAGCGCGCTGGAGCTGGTGTGATCCGCGGCGCCGTGGTCGTTACCGGCCCCCGCCCGGCCGGTCCGCCGGTGTGCCGGTACGGCACGCCGGGGGGCATGTGGCCAATAACACACCCAACCGTCGGGGTGTGCGGATGACCGGCGTGGTGCACCGGTGCGTGTGGGTGCGCGTGCCCGCGTCCACCGCCAACCTCGGCTCGGGTTTTGACGCGCTGGGCATGGCGCTGGCCCGCCACGACGAGGTCGAGGTCGAGGTCACCGGCGGCGGGCTGACCGTGGAGGTGACCGGTGAGGGCGCCGGGCGGGTGCCGCTGGACGAGAAACACCTGGTCGTGCGCGCCCTGCGGGCCGCGTGCGAGGCGACCGGGGCGCGCCCCGCAGGCCTGGCGCTGCGCTGCCACAACACCATCCCCCACTCGCGGGGACTTGGTTCCTCGGCGGCGGCCGCGGTGGCCGGCGTGGTCGCCGGGTACGCGCTGGCCGGCCGCGACCCGGATGACGAGGCGCTGCAGCTCGCCGCCGGCTTCGAGGGGCACGCGGACAACGCCGCTGCAAGCCTGCTCGGCGGCCTGGTGGTGGCCTGGTCGGAGGCGGCCGACGGGATTGGCACCGGGGTCCGGAAGCGCTTTCACGCCACCCGGCTGGAGCCGCACCCCGATCTCGCGCCAGTCGTGTACGTGCCGGCCACCGAGTCGGCCACGCCGGTCACCCGCGGCCTGCTGCCCGATCAGGTGCCGCACGCCGACGCGGCGTTCGCCGCGAGCCGTGCCGCGCTCGCCGTGCACGCCCTCACCCAGCGGCCCGACCTGCTGCTTCCGGCAACCGAGGACCGGCTGCACCAGAGCTATCGGGAACCGGCGTGGCCGGAGACGATCCGGCTGGTGGCGGCGTTGCGGGCGGCCGGGGTGCCGGCCGCGGTGTCCGGTGCGGGCCCCACCGTGCTCGCGCTGCCCCCGGACGGCGAGCCGCCCGCCGCGGTCGCGGCCGACGGGTTCACCGTGCACCGGCTGCCCGTCGACCGGGAGGGGGTCCGGGTCCAGCCGATAGGCTGATCATATCCTGGGCCGGCGGCCATTCCGTGCCCGAGCACGGGAACAAACACGAGGTCGGCGGGGTTGTTCCAGGTGCGGCGTGACGAAGCCGGTTGTTGCACCAGGCACCGGCGCCGTCTACGCTCGGAACAGATCAGTCACCGCGCGCACGGGCGCCCGGTGCCGTTCCTGGGGAATCCTCCCGGGTCGCATCTCCTGCTGAGAGCCGACTCCGCGCCGTCAGGGCGGGGCCGACGCTGGCGGGCACCCGATCGCCGCGGTGGCCGACCGTCTCGTGTCGGCGGTTCCCGTCGTATCAGCTTCATATCTCGCCGGAGATCCGCCAACCTGGGCGAAGAACGCCGTTCCGCGTCCCGTCGGACGGCAGTCCGCTGGTCCGCGTAGGAGGCGTGGACCGGTAAGGAAGGACATGCGTGAGCAATACCGATCTACTGAGCAGCGACGCGGTGCCCGCCGCCGATCGCGCTGATCAGACTGGCAGTGACCAGCCTGAGTCATCGCGTACCGAGTCGAGCGGCGAAGCGCCACAGCCCCGCCCCGACGCCGAGGAGAACGCGCTGACCACCCAGTCCAACGGCGGCTCGCCGCGCCGGCGTGCCGGACTGTCCGGCATGGTGCTCGCCGAGCTGCGGGAGCTCGCCAGCCAGCTCGGCATCACCGGAACCGCGGGTATGCGCAAGGGCGACCTCATCGCCGCGATCAAGGAGCGGCAGGGCGGTACCTCCGGTCGGGGCAACGCCGCGACGCCGCCGAAGGCCGCCGAGGCCGCCGAGGCGCAGAGCAGTGCCCCCGCGCCTACCGCCACGGCGACCGTCGACCCGGCGGAGCGGCCCGCCCACCAGCTCGAACTGGGCGGTGACCAGCCGTCCCGCGGCGGTGCCGCGCAGGCCAGCGGCGAGGCCGCCAGCACCGAGCGGCCGGCGGAGAAGCCGCAGCAGGCCGGCGGGGAGCGGGCCGGCGACGACCGGGGCTCCGAGCAGCGTGGGGACAAGCCCGGCGGGGAGAAGCCGCAGGGCGAGGACGGCGGCCGCCGTGGTGGCCGCCGGCGCCGCTCGGCCAACCGGCCGGCCGGCGGCCCGGACGCCGACCAGGGCGACGGTCAGAGCGGCGGCCAGGGCGGCGCCGAGGGCAACCAGGGCAACCGCGGCGAGAGCAACCGCCAGGGTGGCGAGCGCCAGCAGCAGAACGACCGCCAGCAGGGCAACCGCCAGGGCAACGGCGACGACGAGGAGGAGGGCGGCCGCAGGCGCGGTCGCCGGTTCCGGGACCGCCGGCGCCGCGGAGGCCGCGGCGAGGGCGGCGGCGACACCGAGATCCGCGAGGACGACGTGTTGCTGCCCGTCGCGGGCATCCTCGACGTCCTGGAGAACTACGCGTTCGTGCGCACCTCCGGCTACCTGGCCGGGCCGAACGACGTCTACGTCTCGCTGTCGCTGGTCCGCAAGTACGGGCTGCGCCGGGGCGACACGATCACCGGTGTGGTCCGCCAGCCCCGCGAGGGCGAGCAGCAGCGGCAGAAGTTCAACCCGCTGGTCCGGGTGGACACGGTGAACGGCCTGGAGCCGGAGGCGGCCAAGAGCCGTCCCGAGTTCCACAAGCTGACCCCGCTGTACCCGAACGAGCGGCTGCGGCTGGAGACCGACCCGAACGGGCTGACCACCCGGGTCATCGACCTGGTCATGCCGGTCGGCAAGGGGCAGCGGGCGCTGATCGTCTCCCCGCCGAAGGCCGGCAAGACCTCGGTGCTCCAGGCCATCGCCAACGGCGTGACCAGGAACAACCCCGAGTGCTACCTGATGGTCGTGCTGGTGGACGAGCGGCCGGAAGAGGTCACCGACATGCAGCGGTCGGTGAAGGGCGAGATCATCGCCTCCACCTTCGACCGCCCGCCGTCGGACCACACCACGGTCGCCGAGCTGTCCATCGAGCGAGCCAAGCGGCTGGTCGAGATGGGGCACGACGTGGTCGTGCTGCTCGACTCGATCACCCGGCTCGGCCGGGCCTACAACCTGGCCGCACCGGCGTCCGGCCGGATTCTCTCCGGTGGTGTGGACTCCACCGCGCTGTACCCGCCGAAGCGGTTCCTCGGCGCGGCCCGCAACATCGAGAACGGCGGTTCGCTGACCATCTTCGCCACCGCGCTGGTGGAGACCGGGTCCACGATGGACACGGTGATCTTCGAGGAGTTCAAGGGCACCGGCAACGCCGAGCTCAAGCTGGACCGCAAGATCGCCGACAAGCGGGTGTTCCCCGCGGTCGACGTCGACCAGTCCGGCACCCGTAAGGAGGAGCTGCTGCTCTCCCCGGACGAGTTGGCGGTGACCCACAAGCTCCGCCGGGTGCTGCACGCGCTGGACAGCCAGCAGGCCATCGACCTGCTGCTGGACCGGCTGCGCAAGACGCGCACCAACATCGAGTTCCTGATGCAGGTGGCCAAGACCACCCCGGGACCGAACAACAACGGCGGCAGCGAGGAGTAGCGCCGACGCGGATGGGCCCCGCCGAGCACCGGTGGGGCCCATCCGCGCGTGAGCAGCGGCTACCGGCGCACGGCGAGGTACGGCGGCTCGTCCGTCACCGGCTCCGGCCGGTCGCGGTAGCGGACGACCATCGCGCCGACGAGTGCCAGCGCGCCGAGGCCGACCACCACCGCCGGCACGACCGGCAGCCGCACCCCGTCCACGGCCACCCCGCCGAGCAGCACGGCCAGCGGGTACAGCCGGCGCACCCAGCGCCACGGTCGGCCGCCGCCCGGCCAGGACACCGCGTCGCCGGTGGCGAAGGTCACCGCGGCGGCCGCACCGCACAGCGTGCCGGACAGCTGCAGCGGCTCCCGGACGGCGCCGGTGACCAGCACACCCAGGCCGGTGAGGCCCAGCACGCCGGCCACGAACAGCAGCGGCACGGCGAACCACATCAGCGCCGGCACCCGGCGCGCCAGGCACAGCACGGGCCCAGTGTCGTTTGCGTCATCACCGCTACCGTTCGGTAACGAAAGCGGAGCGGCGGGCGGGTCCTTTCCCGCGCCGGAAGGTTCGTTTCGCGCGCCGGACGGCAGCCGGCAAGCACCCGCGGGCCGCCTGCGGCGCCGTCGGGCGGGCACGGAACAATCGGAAACCGGACGCGTTCCTGCCGGCGGCGACGCATCTGGCACACTGGATGGTCGAGTCCGGCACCGGTTCACCCCGCAGGCAAGGCTCGGGGACCCGGCGGCCACGAGGAGAGGACGACACACGGTGAAGAGCGGTATCCACCCCGACTACGTGGTCACCGAGGTGACCTGCGGCTGCGGCAACACGTTCACCACCCGCAGCACCAAGAAGACCGGCGTGATCCACGTCGAGGTCTGCTCGAACTGCCACCCCTTCTACACCGGCAAGCAGAAGATTCTGGACACCGGTGGCCGGGTGGCCCGGTTCGAGGCGCGTTACGGCAGGCGCCCCAAGAAGAACAAGTAGCGGCGTAGGGCGGAGCGAGTACTCGCCCCGGCGGCGCCCGACCGGTCGCGCACGGCGCCGGTTCGGGCGCCGCCGCCTTTTTCGGTACCGTCGTCGTGAATCCCTATCGGAGCACCCGTGACCCGTCCCGCCCCTGACTCGCTCGACACGCTGCTCGCCGAGCACGCCGAGCTGGAAAGCAGGCTCGCCGACCCGGCGATCCACGCCGACCAGGGCCTCGCGCGCCGGCTCGGCCGCCGTTACGCCGAGCTCAGCCCGATCGCCCGCGCCGCGCGCGAGCTGGACGAGGTCCGCGCCGACCTGGCCGCGGCCCGGGAACTCGCCGAGGAGGACCCGGCCTTCGCCGCCGAGGCCACCGCGCTGGCCGAGAAGATCCCGCCGCTCGAGCGGCGGCTCACCGAGCTGCTGCTGCCGCGCGACCCGCACGACGCCTCGGACGTGGTCATGGAGATCAAGTCTGGCGAGGGCGGCGAGGAGTCGGCGCTGTTCGCCGGCGACCTGCTGCGCATGTACCTGCGCTACGCCGAACGCCGCGGCTGGCAGGCCGAGGTGCTCGACGCCACCGAGTCCGGGCTGGGCGGGTACAAGGACGTCACGCTGGCCGTGAAGGGCAGACCGGACGGGCCCGAGGGGGTGTGGGCCCGGCTGAAGTTCGAGGGCGGCGTGCACCGGGTGCAGCGGGTGCCGGTGACCGAGTCGCAGGGCCGCATCCACACCTCCGCCGCCGGCGTGCTGGTCTACCCGGAGCCGGACGAGGTCGAGGTCGACGTGGACGAGAAGGACCTGCGTATCGACGTGTTCCGGTCCTCCGGCCACGGCGGGCAGAGCGTGAACACCACCGACTCCGCGGTGCGCATCACCCACCTGCCCACCGGCATCGTGGTGTCCTGCCAGAACGAGCGCAGCCAGTTGCAGAACCGGGCCAGGGCGATGCACGTGCTGCGGGCCCGGTTGCAGGCGCTGGCCGAGGAGGAGGCGGCCCGGCAGGCCGCGGACGCGCGGCGCAGCCAGGTCCGCACGGTGGACCGCTCGGAGCGGGTGCGCACCTACAACTTCCCAGAGAACCGGATCTCCGACCACCGGGTCAACTACAAGGCGTACAACCTCGACCAGGTGCTCGACGGGGACCTGGACGGCGTGCTGGAGGCGCTGATCGCCGCGGACCGGGCGGACCGGCTGGCCACCGCCGGTACCGCCGGGAGCTGACGGCCGGTGGCTGGCGCGGAGGCGCAACCACTGCGCGCGGCGGTGCGCGAGGCCGAGCGGGTGCTCGCCGATGCCGGGGTGGCCAGCCCCCGCGCGGACGCCGAGCTGCTCGCCGCGCACGTGCTCGGCGTGCCACGCACCCGGCTGCCGCTGGTCACCGAGATCGACCCGGTCGCCGCGGACGAGCTGCGCCGGCTGGTCCGCCGCCGCGCCGAGCGGGTGCCGCTGCAGCACCTCACCGGCTGGGCCGCCATGGGCGGCATCTGCGTGGCCGTCGGCCCCGGGGTGTTCGTGCCCCGCCCGGAGACGGAGCTGCTGTTCGCCTGGGGGCTGGCCGAGCTGCAGGGTGTGCGCCGGCCGGTGGTGGTGGACCTGTGCACTGGATCGGGGGTGCTCGGCCTGGCGGTGGCCAACGCCCGGCCGGACGCCGAGGTGCACGCCGTGGAGCGGGACCCGGCCGCGCTGGCCTGGGCCCGGCGCAATGCCAACATCCGGGCCGCCGCCGGCGACTCCCGGATCCGGCTGCACGCCGGCGACGTGGCCGATCCCGACCTGCTCGCCGACCTGGCCGGCATGGTCGACCTGCTGCTGTGCAACCCGCCGTACGTGCCGGAGGGCACCGCGGTGCCGCCCGAGGTCGCCGAGCACGACCCGGAGCACGCGGTGTTCGCCGGAGACGGCGGCCTCGCGGTGATCCGCGACGTGGTCGACCGCGCGGCCCGGCTGCTGCGGCCCGGCGGCGCGGTGGGCATCGAGCACGACGACGGCCACGGCGAGGCGGTGCCGGCGCTGCTCGCCAGCCACGGCGCCTTCACCGAGGTCACCGACCACGCCGATCTGGCCGGCCGGCCCCGGTTCGCCACCGCGCACCTGCGGCGCACCCAGACCCCGCATTCAGCGGGCTGAACGGCCGTCTCGGGAGCCCGCAAACCCCCGTTCAGCCCGCTCAATGCGGGGGTGCCAGGATCTATGCCCGTGAGCACGATGTACGACTGCAGCCGCAACGACACCCGGGAGGCCGGCCTGGCCGCGGCCGCCGGCGCGGTGCGTTCCGGTGGTCTCGTGGTGCTGCCGACCGACACGGTGTACGGGATCGGCTGTGACGCCTTCGACGCGAACGCGGTGCGCTCGCTGCTGGCCGCCAAGGGGCGCGGGCCGGACATGCCAGTGCCGGTGCTGGTCGGCTCCTGGTCCACCGTGGACGGCCTGACCATGTCGGTACCCAGCCGGGCCCGGTCGCTGATCGAGGCGTTCTGGCCGGGTGGGCTGTCCATCGTGCTGGCGCACGCGCCGTCGTTGGCGTGGGACCTCGGCGAGACCCGGGGCACCGTGATGCTGCGCATGCCGCTGCACCCGGTCGCGCTGGAACTGCTCCGCGAGGTCGGCCCGATGGCGGTGTCCAGCGCGAACCGGTCCGGCCATCCGCCGGCGACCACCGCCGGCGAGGCGCGGGAGCAACTCGGCGACCTGGTAACCGTCTACCTGGACGGCGGTCCCTCCGGCGACCGGGTGCCGTCCACCATCGTCGACCTCACCGGGGCGAAGCCGGTGGTGCTGCGCGAGGGAGAGGTGAGCACCGCGGCGCTGGCCGAGGTGCTCGGCACCGAGCTCGAGGTGGCGCGCTAGCCGGAGTAACCGCGCGGTAGCGTTGGGCACACCGACGCGACCGGGACGCGTGCGCTGCTCTCCGGTGCCACGGCCCTGGCGGCACGATCGCGGTCGCGGGAGATCGCGGAAATTGGAGTCAACGCGAAGTGAGCAGCCCGTTCCGGGAGATGGCCGGCATGGCCGTACGGTCGAACGCCCGCGCGGCGCGCCTCCGATCGGACCAGGGGCGCGCCTGACATGGTGGGCCCTGGCATGGTGGGCCCCGCGCCCACCTCGGTTCCGGGCGCCCCGGGCGGCCTGCTCCCGGTCCGCGAGTACCTGCTCGTCCTCCTGATCTCCGCAACGGTGACCTTCCTGCTCACCGGGCTGATCCGGCTGCTGGCCATCCGGGTCGGCGCGGTGGCCTATCCCCGGCAGCGGGACGTGCACGTGGCCCCGATGCCCCGGATGGGCGGCGTCGCCATGTACGGCGGGGTGGTCTGCGGCACCCTGCTGGCGCACCAGCTTCCGGTGCTGCGCAACGCGTTCACCTTCTCCTGGGACCCGGTCGCGGTGCTGGTGGCCGGCGCGGTGATCACCCTGATAGGCGCGCTGGACGACCGGTTCGAACTGGACTCGCTGACCAAGTTCGCCGGGCAGACCACCGCGGCCGGCATCCTGGTGCTCTTCGGCCTGCAGTGGTTCATGTTCTGGGTGCCCTGGGCGGGGCAGAACGGCAGCTTGGGCTCGGTGCTCGTGCTGGACCAGAACCAGGGCGCGCTGATCACCGTGCTGCTGGTGGTCACCATGGTGAACGCGATGAACTTCGTCGACGGCCTGGACGGGCTGGCCGCCGGCATCGGGCTGATCTCGGCCAGCGCCACCCTGGCCTTCTCGCTCGGCCTGCTCGGCGACACCGGCGGCGACGTGAACGCCTACCCGCCGGCGCTGATCGCGGCCACCCTGGCCGGGGCGTGCCTGGGCTTCCTGCCGCACAACTTCCAGCCGGCCCGGCTGTTCATGGGCGACTCCGGGTCGATGCTCATCGGGCTGATGCTGGCCGCGGCCAGCACCTCGGCGTCCGGCCGGCTCAGCTACGTCGGCTACGGCCCGCGCGACCTGCTCGCCCTGCTCTCCCCGCTGCTGGTGGCCGCCGCCGTGCTGTTCGTCCCGATGCTGGACCTGATGCTCGCCGTGGTGCGACGGACCCGGAAGGGGCTCAGCCCCTTCGCGGCGGACAAGATGCACCTGCACCACCGGCTGCTGGAACTCGGCCACTCGCAGCGGCGCGCGGTGCTGCTGATCTACCTGTGGGCCGGGGTGCTCGCCTTCGGCGCGGTGGCGCTGACCCTGTTCACCGACGTCACCGTGGTCGGCTGGGTGGTCGGCATCGGCCTCGGCCTGGCGCTGCTGGTGTCGCTGATCCCCCGGCTGAGGACCTGATCGGTGTGCGGCGCGTGGCGGTGGTCACACCAGGCGTGTGTGCGGACTCACAACGACGGAACCGCGAGTACGCCAGGTCGCGGCACCCGTGCAGCCGCCGCGCCCGGCCCGCGGACTCGCGGAGTAGTCCGGTCGCGCCGAGCGGCTACCTCGGGGGTAATCGACGCCGGGTTCGTCCGTTTGTGACGCTGTCCGCGAACATCGCGAGGTCCCTGTCGCGGTGACCGCATGACCATGTACGTTATGTCCGGAAGCACGCCGTACCCCGCGCAAGAGCCCGCAGGTCAGGCCCTTGTGAAGGGGTGCAACTACCCTGTGGTAGCGTCCGCGGCATCCCCGCAATGGACCGCGGGGATGCCGGCCCGCGCCGGTGGGAGGTTCGGGTACGTCTCGTACCTTCGCCGACGTATCGACCGACAAGGAGCAGCGCTTGAATGATCGACGCGCGTTGGTAGCCCCCTGGTAGGCCGGTCGTGGCGCAAAAACCACCGAGCCCGGTCCAGTTGATCGGTTTGGGATCGGCCGTCGTGGTTCTGGTCGTCGGGTGCTCGGTCCTTGGCTGGTTCATTGACGGCCGCGCCCATACCTCTCCAGTTTTTGTGTTCGTGGGGCTCGCGGTGGGTATTGCCTCCGCCTGCCTCTACTCGTACGTACAGTTCCGGAAGTTCCTGTAGACATCGAGGGGCAGCCGTGTCAGCCGCAGACGCTGTATCGACCATCCCCGCCGGCAAGGTCCTGAACCTCCGCCGCCCGCTGCTGGTGGCGGGCGCCTTCGCGGTCCTGGGGCTGGTCGTTTCCGGCGTGCTCGGCCACATCCTCGCGGGCGTGTTCGGAACCGTGGGGCTCGCGCTCGGCCTGGTCAACACCCTGCTCGTGCAGCGGTCGGTGTCCCGTGTGACGATCAGCGAGAATCCCAGCAAGCGGGCACTGGCGCTGTCCGCGCTCGGTCGGCTGGCCGTGATCACGGCGATCGCGCTGCTGATCGCCATCCTGGTGCGGCCGGAGGGCATGGGTGTGTTCGTCGGGCTCGCCCTCTTCCAACTGATCATTACCGCCAACACCGCCGGAACGGTCGTGAAGGAGCTTCGTCAGCAATGAGTGACCGGGTTCTCGCCGCCGAGGGCAACATCGAGGTCGGGCAGCACCCGACCGCCGAGTTCCTCGGGATGACGTTCAACGTGGACACCATCCTGGCGACGGTGGTTGCCGCGGCGATCCTGATCGGGCTGGCGTTCGCGCTGCGTGCGAAGGTCACCTCCGGGGTACCCAGCGGCGTGCAACTGTTCTTCGAGGCGGTCACCAAGTGGATCCGCGGGCAGGTGGAGGCCACCATCGGCGTCACCATCGCGCCGTTCGTGGTGCCGCTGGCGATGAGCCTGTTCCTGTTCATCTGGATCTCGAACTGGCTGTCCGTGCTGCCGGTGCAGGCCGCGGGCAAGGATTTCCTGCCGCCGCCGGCCTCGGACACGAACTTCACCTTCGCGCTCGCGCTGCTGGTGTTCGTCTGGTACCACGCGGCCGGAGCGCGCCGGCGCGGGCCGGGCAGGCACGCGGCGCAACTGGTCCGGGGGCACGTCGCGTTCCTCGCCCCGATCAACATCATCGAGGAGATCGCGAAGCCGGTCTCGCTGTCACTCCGTCTTTTCGGCAACATCTTCGCCGGCACGATCCTGGTCTCGCTGATCGCGCTGTTCCCCGCCTACATCCTGTGGGCGCCCAACGCGATCTGGAAGACCTTCGACCTGTTCGTCGGATTCATTCAGGCCTTCATTTTCGCCATCCTGACGGTTCTGTACTTCAGTCAGGCCATGGAGAAACACGAGCACTGATTTTCCGATCGGTGCGTTTGGGGAAAACCGAAGAACGTTCTCACGCTAGAGAGACGAGGTTAGGGAGAGTCATGGCTGACATCAACAGCGCGATCACGATGGCCGGGGCCTTGGTGGGCGGTGGCCTGATCCTTGGCGGCGGTGCCATCGGTGCGGGTATCGGCGACGGTCTGGCGGGTAGCCAGTTCATCGCCGGCATCGCGCGGCAGCCGGAGGCGCAGGGCCGGCTGTTCACCCCGTTCTTCATCACCGTCGGTCTGGTCGAGGCGGCCTACTTCATCAACCTCGCCTTCATGGCGCTGTTCGTCTTCTCCCTCGGCGGCAAGTGATCATGCCGGGTCAGGTTCTCGCCGCAGAGGGGAACTCGAACTTCCTGCTCCCCAACGGCACGATCTTCGCGGAGATCCTCATCTTCGCGATCGTGCTGCTGGTGATCTGGCGGTACGTGCTGCCTCCGGTGCAGAAGGCACTGCGGGAGCGGCACGACATGGTCCAGCGCCAGTTGGACGAGAGCCGCCAGGCGAGTGAGCGGTACGAGGCCGCGAAGGAGAAGTACGCCGAGGCGCTGGCCGAGGCGCGTGCCGAGTCGGCCCGGATCCGCGAGGAGGCCCGGGCCGAGGGGCAGCAGATCATCGACGAGATGCGGCAGCGGGCCGAGGCCGAGGTCGCCGACATCCGGCGGCGCGGCGAGGAGCAACTCGCCGCGCAGCGGGAGCAGGCGACCCGCGAGCTATACGCCCAGGTCGGCACGCTGTCCACGACGCTGGCGAGCCGGGTGCTCGGCGAGGACGTCTCCGCCGACCCCCGGCACCGGGAGACCGTGGACCGGTTCCTCAGCGAGCTGGGAGGTAGGTCGTGATGGGTGAGGTCGCGAAGTACATCAGCTCGCTGTTCGCCTTCGCGGTGATCATCGGCTTCCTGTGGTGGAAGGTCGTTCCTCCGGTGCGCAAGCTGATGCGCGAGCGCCAGGAGGAGGTGCGCCGCCAGCTCGAGGAGGCCAGGCGCGCCGAGGAGCGGCTCGCCGAGGCGGAGCGCAAGTTCCAGGACGCGGTCGCCGAGGCGCGCACCGAGGCGGCCAAGATCCGGGACACCGCCCGGGTGGACGCCGACCGTATCCGTGAGGAGATGCGGCAGCGGGCCGACGCGGAGGTGGAGCGCGTCCGCCAGCGCGGCGAGGAGCAGCTCGCGCTGATGCACCAGCACGTGGTGCGCGAGCTGCAGGCGCACGTCGGCGGGCTGGCCGCCCAGCTTGCCGAGCGGTTGGTCCGCGAGCACCTCGGCGACCCGGCCAGGCGCGCGGCCACCGTGGACCGCTTCCTCGGTGAGCTGGAGGGCATGGCCGCCCCGGAGGCCGAGCGGGCCGGCACCGCCGGTGCCGCGGTGGGCAAGGGAGACGCGTGATGCAGTTCACCAGCAGGTTGTCCCTGGCCGTGGTGCGGGACCGGTTCGAGGAGCAGGTCGGCGGCACCGAGACCGGCGCGCTGCACCGGCTCGCCGACCAGCTTTCCGAGGCGGCCCGGGTGCTGGACACCGAGCGGGTGCTGCGCCGGTACCTGGCCGACCCGGCGGCGGCGGAGTCCGGCCGCCGGGGCCTGGCCGAGCGGGTGTTCGGCGGCAAGCTCGACGCCGCGGCGCTCGACCTGCTCCTCGAGGTGGTGACGCAGCGCTGGTCGCGCACCACCGACCTGGTCGACGCGCTGGAGTCGCTCGCCCGGCAGGCCCTGCTGGCGTCGGCCGAGCGGGACGGCGCGCTGGACGAGGTGGAGGACGAGCTGTTCCGCTTCGGCCGGGTGCTCGACTCGGAGAGCCGCCTGCGGGAGCTGCTGGAGGACACCTCGGCGCCGGCGCCCGGCCGGCTTGACCTGCTCCGTGGGCTGCTGGCGGACAAGGTGAAGCCGGTTACGCTGCAGTTGCTGGAGCAGGCCGTGCGGGCGCCGCGGCACCGTAGCCTGGACGCGGTGGTGCAGCAGCTCGCCGAGCTGGCCGCGTCCCGCCGCAACCGTTCGATGGCGCAGGTGGTCGCCGCGGAACCGCTGTCGGCGGAGCAGGAGGAGCGGCTCGCGACGGTGCTGTCCCGAATCTACGGGCGGCCCGTCTCGATCCAGGTCGAGATCGACCCCGAGGTCATCGGCGGCATGGTGGTCCGGGTCGGCGACGAGGTCATCGACGGCAGCATCGCCACCCGGCTGGCCAGGGCGAGCCGGGACCTCCCGAGGTGAGGCGGCCGAACCACAGCGGGCGCTGACCGGCGGACCACAACCCACCCCGAACCACGCGGCACAACTACGAGAGCAGGACGGCAGGAGCATGGCGGAGCTGACGATCTCCTCGGACGAGATCCGGAGCGCGATCGAGCAATACGTCTCCAGCGTCTCGACCGAGACCTCGCGCGAAGAGGTCGGGACCGTCGTCGAGACCGGTGACGGGATCGCCCACGTCGAGGGGCTGCCCTCGACGATGACGAACGAGTTGCTGGAGTTCCCCGGGGGCATCCTCGGGGTCGCACTCAACCTGGACACCCGGTCCATCGGTGCGGTCATCCTGGGTGACTTCGAAAAGATCGAGGAAGGCCAGGAGGTCAAGCGCACCGGAGCCGTGCTTTCGGTTCCGGTGGGCGACGGCTACCTGGGCCGCGTGGTGAACCCGCTGGGCCAGCCGATCGACGGCCGCGGCGAGATCGAGACCGAGGAGCGCCGCGTCCTCGAACTGCAGGCACCCAGCGTGATGCAGCGGCAGCCGGTGTCCGAGCCGCTGCAGACCGGGATCAAGGCGATCGACTCGCAGACCCCGATCGGCCGCGGCCAGCGGCAGCTCATCATCGGTGACCGCAAGACCGGCAAGACCGCGGTCTGCGTGGACACCATCCTCAACCAGAAGGGCAACTGGGAGAGCGGCGACCCGGCCAAGCAGGTGCGCTGCATCTACGTGGCGATCGGGCAGAAGGGCTCCACCATCGCCGCGGTGCGGCAGGCGCTGGAGAACGCCGGGGCGATGGAGTACACCACCATCGTCGCCGCGCCGGCGTCCGACTCGGCCGGCTTCAAGTGGCTCGCCCCGTACGCCGGCTCGGCCATCGGCCAGCACTGGATGTACCAGGGCAAGCACGTGCTGATCGTCTTCGACGACCTGTCCAAGCAGGCCGAGGCGTACCGCGCGATCTCGCTGCTGCTGCGCCGGCCGCCGGGCCGCGAGGCCTACCCGGGCGACGTGTTCTACCTGCACTCCCGGCTGCTGGAGCGGTGCGCCAAGCTGTCCGACGAGATGGGTGGCGGCTCGATGACCGGCCTGCCGATCATCGAGACCAAGGCCAACGACGTGTCGGCGTACATCCCGACCAACGTCATCTCCATCACCGACGGCCAGTGCTTCTTCGAGACCGACCTGTTCAACCAGGGTGTCCGCCCGGCCATGAACGTCGGTATCTCGGTGTCCCGGGTCGGCGGTGACGCGCAGATCAAGGCGATGAAGCAGGTGGCCGGTTCGCTGCGGCTGGACCTGTCGCAGTACCGCGAGCTGGAGGCGTTCGCCGCCTTCGCCTCCGACCTCGACCCGACGTCGAAGGCGCAGCTCGACCGCGGTGCCCGGCTGGTCGAGCTGCTCAAGCAGCCGCAGTACACGCCGTTCCCGGTCGAGGAGCAGGTGGTGTCCATCTACCTGGGCACCAAGGGCCACCTCGACTCGGTGGCGATCGAGGACGTCAGCCGGTTCGAGTCCGAGTTCCTGGACTACGTCCGGCACCACGCCTCGGACGTGCTCACCGACATCCGGGAGTCCGAGAAGCTCTCCGAAGAGACCGAGAAGAGGCTCGTGGACACCGTCGAGGAGTTCAAGAAGAGCTTCACCCCGTCGGGCGGTGCCCCGGTGGTGCAGGAGCGGGCGGAGCCGATGGACGCCTCCGCCGAGGCCAAGGAGTCCGTCCAGGTCGCCCGGCCGGCGCCGGAGAAGAAGTGATCGGGTAGAGCGAGCATGCCAGCACAGCTACGCGTACTGCGGCGCAGGATCCGCTCGACCCAGTCGATGCGGAAGATCACCAAGGCGCAGGAGCTCATCGCGACCTCGCGCATCGCCAAGGCGCAGGCCCGGGTGCAGGCCGCACGGCCGTACGCCGCCGAGATCACCAACGTGCTGTCGGCCGCCGCCGACGCGTCCGCCCTGGACCACCCGCTGCTGGTGGGCCGGCAGAACCCGCGCCGGGCCGGCGTCATCGTGGTGACCTCCGACCGGGGGCTGTGCGGCGCCTACAACGCCAACGTGCTGCGCCAGGCCGAGGAACTGCTGGCGCTGCTGCGCCAGGAGAACAAGGACCCGCAGCTCTACGTGGTCGGCCGCAAGGGACTGAACTACTACACGTTCCGCAGGCGGGAGATCGCGGCGCAGTGGACCGGGTTCTCCGAGCGGCCGGCCTACGCCGACGCGGCGGCCATCGCCGGGCCGGTGGTGCGGGCGTTCTGCGCCGGGGCCGACGAGGACGAGGAGTCCCGCGCCCGGTACCAGCCGGCCGGCAGCGAGGAGACCGTCCGGCTGGCCGGGATCGACGAGCTGCACATCGTCTACACCGAGTTCCGCACCATGCTCAGCCAGGTGACGGTGGCCAGGCGGCTCGCCCCGATGGAGGTCGAGTACGGGGTGCCGGAGGCGGTCCGGACGCTGTACGAGTTCGAGCCGGACGCCGACGAACTGTTCAAGAATCTGGTGCCGAAGTACGTCGGCACGCGGATCTACGCGGCCCTGCTGGAGGCGTCGGCGTCGGAGTTGGCGTCCCGGCAGCGGGCCATGAAGTCCGCCACGGACAACGCCAACGACCTCATTCGCGACCTCACGCTGCAGGCCAACCAGGCTCGCCAGGCCCAGATCACCCAGGAGATCAGCGAGATCGTCGGTGGTGCCAACGCGCTCGCCGCTGCCGCAGGAAGTGAAGACTAACGATGACCGCAACTGATGTTTCCACCCAGACGGCAACCGGCCGGGTCGTTCGAGTCACCGGACCGGTGGTCGACGTCGAGTTCCCCCGGGACGCGGTGCCCGAACTGTTCAACGCGCTGCACGCCGAGGTCGCCCTCCCCGAGCTGGCCAAGACGCTGACCCTGGAGGTCGCCCAGCACCTGGGTGACAACCTGGTCCGCGCCATCTCCATGCAGCCCACCGACGGCCTGGTGCGTGGTGTCGAGGTGGTCGACACCGGCAAGCCGATCTCCGTGCCGGTCGGCGAGGAGGTCAAGGGCCACGTCTTCAACGCCCTCGGCGCGTGCCTGGACGAGCCGGGCTACGGCCAGGACCTGGAGCACTGGAGCATCCACCGCAAGGCTCCGGCGTTCGACCAGCTCGAGGGCCGCACCGAGATGCTGGAGACCGGCCTGAAGGTGGTCGACCTGCTCACCCCGTACGTGCGTGGTGGCAAGATCGGCCTGTTCGGCGGCGCCGGCGTGGGCAAGACGGTGCTCATCCAGGAGATGATCAACCGGATCGCCCGCAACTTCGGTGGTACCTCGGTGTTCGCCGGCGTCGGCGAGCGCACCCGTGAGGGCACCGACCTCATTCTGGAGCTGCGCGAGGCGGACGTCATCAAGAACACCGCCCTGGTGTACGGGCAGATGGACGAGCCGCCGGGCACCCGTATGCGGGTCGCGCTGTCCGCGCTGACCATGGCGGAGTACTTCCGCGACGTGAAGCAGCAGGACGTGCTGCTGTTCATCGACAACATCTTCCGGTTCACCCAGGCCGGCCAGGAGGTCTCCACGCTGCTGGGCCGCATGCCCTCGGCGGTGGGTTACCAGCCGACCCTGGCCGACGAGATGGGTGAGCTGCAGGAGCGGATCACCTCGACGCGGGGCCGGTCGATCACCTCGATGCAGGCGATCTACGTGCCCGCGGACGACTACACCGACCCGGCGCCGTCCACCACGTTCGCCCACCTGGACGCCACCACGGAGCTGTCCCGGACGGTGTTCCAGAAGGGCATCTTCCCCGCGGTGGACCCGCTGGCCTCCAGCTCCACCATCCTCGACCCGCAGATCGTCGGCGAGGAGCACTACCGGGTGGCCCAGGAGGTCATCCGGATCCTGCAGCGGTACCAGGACCTCCAGGACATCATCGCGATTCTCGGTATCGACGAACTGTCCGAAGAGGACAAGCAGCTGGTGCACCGGGCGCGCCGCATCGAGCGGTTCCTGTCGCAGAACATGATGGCCGCCGAGCAGTTCACCGGTCAGCCCGGTTCGAATGTGCCGCTCAAGGAGACCATCGAGGCGTTCGACAAGATCACCAAGGGTGAGTACGACCACCTGCCCGAGCAGGCGTTCCACCTGGTCGGTGGTCTCGACGACGTCGAGAAGAAGGCCAAGGAACTCGAGCGCTGACGGCACGGCGCGCCGGGGCGCCGGGTTGACCCCGGCGCCCCGGCGCCCGCACACCGAACCCTCTACACTCGACCCAGCGGTGCTGTTCGCCGTCCCGGCGGAAGAGCGCACCTCGGCGGTGCCAACCGCCACCTCGGCGGGGGAAAGTACCTCGGCGGTGCTATCTGCTGCCTCGGCGGGAGAAAGTACCTCGGCAGAAGACGAAGGAGTGCCGCGTGGCTGAGATGACCGTCCGCCTGGTAGCGGTGGAGCGCGAGGTGTGGTCCGGGACGGCCACCTTCGTCTTCGCGCGGACCACCGTGGGTGAGGTCGGTATCCTGCCCAAACACCTGCCCCTGCTGGCCGAACTGGTCCAGGGTGAGATGGTCCGCATCGACTCGACCGACGGGGGCGAGATTCACGCCGCGGTGGACGGAGGCTTCCTCTCGGTCACCGAGGACGGCGTGAGCATCCTCGCCGAGTCGGCCGAGCTGCGCGAGGAGATCGACGTCGACCAGGCTCGCGCCGACTACGAGTCGCACGACCCGGAGGTACACCTGCGGGGCAGGGCCCGGCTGCGGGCCGCGGGTCACTCGGTCCAGTGAGCTGACCAACCGGCGCGAGGGGCAGGAGCGGCCAGTGGCAATCACCGGGTGGGTAGTGGTGCTCCTGCTGCTGGTCGTCGTGGCCGGCACCCTGACCCTGCGCCGGTGGTTGGCCATCCGGGAGGGTGTGCCGGTCGCGCTGCGCCAGCGCCTGGAGGGCACCGGCCGCGGCTGGCATCTCGGCATTGCCCACTACCGGGGCGGTGACTTTCTCTGGTACCGGGTGCTCGGCGTGAGCACCCGGCCCGACCGGGTTATCCGGCGCAGCGGGCTGGAGATCGCCGCCCGCCGCGAGCCGGACGCCACGGAGAGCTACGCCATGCCCCGGGGGGCGACCGTGCTCCGCTGCCGCGCCGACGCCGGCGACATCGAACTCGCCATGGGGGCCGACACGCTCACCGGATTCCTGTCCTGGTTGGAGTCGGCCCCGCCCGGCCGCGCCGTGCCCTGGGCCTCCTGAGCCCCGTTCGCCGGTCTTCACGTACCGCAAACCCGGGACCTGGTGGTCCTGCCGACCGTCACTGGGCGCCCTCGGTGCCGTTCCGCTCGGCGGCGGCGTCCTCGGCCGCGGCCTCGGCGCCCTCCGCGTTGGCACCCGGGCGCCACAGCACGTCGCCGTCCGGGTTCGCCACCCGGGCCAGGATGAACAGCAGGTCGGAGAGCCGGTTCAGGTACTTGGCGGTGAGCGGGTTGGTGCGCTCCGCGTCCACCTCCAGCAGCGCCCAGGCGCCGCGTTCCGCTCGGCGGGCCACCGTCCGCGCGGTGTGCAGTAGCGCGGCCGCGGGCGTCCCTCCGGGCAGGATGAACGAGTCCAGCTTGCCCAGCCGCTCGTTGAACTCGTCGCACCAGCGCTCCAGCCTGGCGATGTACGGCTCGGTCACCCGCAGCGGCGGGTATTTCGGGTCCGGCACGATCGGGGTGCACAGGTCGGCCCCGACGTCGAACAGGTCGTTCTGCACCGCCCGCAGCACGGCCGCGACGTCCTCGGCCACGTGACCCAGGGCCAGCGCCGTCCCGATCGCCGCGTTGGCCTCCTCGACGTCGGCGTAGGCGACCAGCCGGGGATCGGTCTTGGGCACCCGGCTGAAGTCGCCCAGCCCCGTCGTTCCGTCGTCGCCGGTGCGGGTGTAGATACGAGTCAGGTGCACGGCCATGCCAGCACCCTACGGGGTGCTCCTGGCCCGCCGCCGATCCCGGTGGCCTCGTACCATGGCCGGCGGTGCCTGTACCGGTCAGGATGCCCGACCGGGACGCCGCGGTGTTCTTCCGGGCGGCGTTCGGCGAGGGTCGGCGGCCGCGCGACCGCCGTGCGAGGGCGAAGAGACCCACACGATGCACGTAGTTGACCGAGGAGATCCCCAGTGAGTGAGCATTTCCGGGTCCGCGGCGGCGCGCGGCTGACCGGAGAGGTCGAGGTCGTCGGCGCGAAGAACAGCGTGCTCAAGCTGATGGCGGCGGCACTGCTGGCCGAGGGCACGACCACCATCACCAACTGCCCGGAGATCCTCGACGTGCCGCTGATGGCGGACGTGCTGCGCGGCCTGGGCTGCGAGGTGACCGTGGACGGCGGCACGGTGCTGATCACCACGCCGGCCGAGCTGAGCCACCGCGCGGACTTCGCCTCCATGGGCAAGCTGCGCGCCTCGGTGTGCGTGCTCGGCCCGCTTGTCGGCCGGTGCCGGCGGGCGGTGGTCGCGCTGCCCGGCGGCGACGCGATCGGCTCCCGCCCGCTGGACATGCACCAGAACGGTCTGCGCCAGCTCGGCGCGCACAGCGAGATCGAGCACGGCTGCGTGGTCGCCGAGGCCGAGGGGTTGCACGGCGCGCAGATCTGGCTGGACTTCCCGAGCGTGGGCGCGACCGAGAACATCCTGATGGCCGCCGTGATGGCGGACGGAACCACGGTGATCGACAACGCGGCGCGCGAGCCGGAGATCGTCGACCTGTGCACCATGCTGCAGCAGATGGGCGCCCGGATCGAGGGAGCCGGCACCTCCACGCTCACCGTGCACGGCGTGGACACCCTGCACCCCACCGAGCACCGGGTCATCGGGGACCGGATCGTCGGCGCCACCTGGGCGTTCGCCGCCGCGGTCACCCGTGGTGACGTGCATGTGCGCGGGGTCAACCCGCACCACCTGGACCTGGTGCTGGAGAAACTGCGTACCGCGGGCGCGGAGATCACCACCTTCGACGACGCCACCGAGCAGGGCTTCCGGGTGGTGATGGACGGCCGGCCCAAGGCGGTCGACTTCGTCACCCTGCCCTACCCGGGCTTCGCCACCGACCTGCAACCCTTCGCGGTGGCGCTGGCCGCGGTGGCGGACGGCACGTCGATGATCACCGAGAACGTGTTCGAGGCCCGGTTCCGGTTCATCGAGGAGATGGTCCGGCTCGGCGCGGACGCCCGCACCGACGGCCATCACGCGGTCATCCGCGGCGTGGAGCGGCTGTCCAGCGCCCCGGTGTGGGCCTCGGACATCCGGGCCGGTGCCGGGCTGGTGCTGGCCGGGCTGTGCGCCGAGGGCATCACCGAGGTGTGGGACGTCTTCCACATCGACCGCGGCTACCCGCTGTTCGTGGAGAACCTGCAGAAACTCGGCGCCGACGTGCACCGCGTGTCGGCTCCGCCGGAACGTTAGGCGCGCCGTCGGATCCGCGTAGCCGGGCCGTGGCTGTCGTGGCCGGATGCGGTTGTGGTGTTGGGTGGCCCGGTCTCCGCGCCTGTCGACCCCTTCGGGGCGCGCGGGCCGGCGGAGCGTGCCTGGCTAGCGCTCGTCGTGCAGCACCAGCCGGGCGGCCACCTCGTCGTCGGGGAAGACCAGCACCCGGCAGCCGGCGCCGTCCCCGGACGGCGCGGTGGTGGCCCGCACACCCTCGGTCCGCAGCCGCTCGGCGGCGGACCGGGTCGGCGCCGAGGCCACCTCGCGGAGCAACCCGTAGCCGCTCCCGTCACCGTCGTCGGGGAGCGGGCCGATCGAGCGGTCGTCCCCGAAGGCCCACCGCAGCAGGCCGATGAGCAGGATGAACATCGGCAGCACGAGGAGCCAGTCGACGACGAGCACACCACTATCGTGCGCCGCACCCGGGCGGGTCACCATCCGTCGTTCGGGGTGTGGTAGGGGCCCCTCGCATGTACCCGCCGTGTGCGAGACCCTGGAAGAGATCCGGGGCGCGAGCTGTGAGCAACTGCACGGCTCCCGCCGAGGTTACCCGCCAGTACCCTGGCCGCAACACACTGCCAATTTCAGAGGTTCGCGTTATTCAGCGGTCTCCCCGCGGCCCACCACGCCGGTCGCCCCGCCGGCGAGTCCCGCGGGTGGCCCGCGGTCGCTGGGCCTTCTGGATAACGCTCACAACGGAGTGGAGGTGGCGGCCGTGCCGTACCCGAGCGACCGGGAGCGGGACCGCCCGTGGGTGATGCGTACATATGCGGGTCACTCCTCGGCGGCCGCGTCCAACGCGCTGTACCGGAGGAACCTCGCCAAGGGCCAGACCGGGCTCTCGGTGGCCTTCGACCTGCCCACGCAGACCGGTTACGACCCGGATCACGAGCTCGCCAAGGGTGAGGTCGGCAAGGTCGGCGTGCCGATCAGCCACATCGGGGACATGCGCCAGCTCTTCGACGGCATCCCGCTGGCCGAGGCCAACACCTCGATGACCATCAACGCGACGGCCATGTGGCTGTTCGCGCTGTACGTGGCGGTGGCCGAGGAGCAGGGCGCGGACATCTCGAAGCTCTCCGGCACCACGCAGAACGACATCATCAAGGAGTACCTGTCCCGGGGCACCTACGTGTTCCCGCCGGGGCCGAGCCTGCGGTTGATCACCGACATGGTGGCCTGGGCGGTGCACCACGTGCCGAAGTGGAACCCGATCAACATCTGCAGCTACCACCTGCAGGAGGCGGGCGCCACCCCGGTCCAGGAGGTCGCGTACGCGCTGTGCACCGCGATCGCCGTGCTGGACGCGGTGTTCGACGCCGGCCAGGTGCCCGAGGACCGCAAGGGCGACGTGGTCGCGCGGATCTCGTTCTTCGTCAACGCCGGCGTGCGGTTCGTCGAGGAAATGTGCAAGATGCGCGCGTTCGCCGCGCTCTGGGACGAGATCACCCGCGACCGCTACGGCATCGAGAACCCCAGGCACCGGCGGTTCCGCTACGGGGTGCAGGTCAACTCCCTCGGGTTGACCGAGTCGCAGCCGGAGAACAACGTGCAGCGGATCGTGCTGGAGATGCTCGCGGTCACGCTGTCCCGCAACGCCCGGGCCCGGGCGATCCAGCTCCCCGCGTGGAACGAGGCGCTCGGCCTGCCCCGGCCGTGGGACCAGCAGTGGGCGCTGCGCATGCAGCAGGTGCTGGCCTACGAGACCGACCTGCTGGAGTACCAGGACATCTTCGACGGCTCACCGGTGATCGAGGCCAAGGTCGAGGAGATCATGGCCGGCGCCCGGGAGGAGATCGACCGGGTGCAGGCGATGGGCGGCGCGGTGGCCGCCGTGGAGAGCGGCTACATGAAGTCGCAGCTGGTCGGCTCGCTGGCCGAGCGGCGGCGGCGGATCGAGTCCGGCGAGGAGATCATCGTCGGGGTGAACAAGTTCGACACCACCGAGCCAAGCCCGCTGCAGGCCGAGGGCGCCAAGGCGATCGAGACGGTGGCCCCCGAGGTGGAGCAGGCCGCTGTCGAGGCCGTCCAGGCGTGGCGGGCCGGCCGGGACGCGGCCGCGGTGGACACCGCCCTGCGCGACCTGCGGGACGCGGCCAAGACCGACACCAACCTGGTCGAGGCGACGCTGGCATGCGCCCGCGCCGGGGTGACCACCGGCGAGTGGGCCGGCGCGCTGCGCGAGGTGTTCGGCGAGTACCGGGCGCCCACCGGCGTGTCCGCGGCCGCCGCCGGCGGCGAGGCCGGCGAGGAGCTGGCCGCGGTGCGCGAGCGGGTGAAGGCCACCGGTGAGGAACTCGGCGAGCGGCTGCGCATGCTGGTCGGCAAGCCCGGGCTGGACGGCCACTCCAACGGTGCCGAGCAGATCGCCGTCCGCGCCCGCGACGTCGGCTTCGAGGTCATCTACCAGGGCATCCGGCTGACCCCTGCGGAGATCGTGGCGGCCGCCGTGCAGGAGGGCGTGCACGTGGTCGGGCTGTCCGTGCTGTCCGGCTCGCATATGGAGGTCGTGCCGGCGGTGGTGGACGGGCTGCGCCAGGCCGGCGCCGGGGACATCCCGGTGGTGGCCGGCGGCATCATCCCGGCGGAGGACGCCGCGCTGCTGGAGGAGCGCGGGGTGACCAAGGTGTTCACCCCCAAGGATTACGCCCTGACCACGATCATGAACAGCATCGTGGACGTGGTCCGCGCCGCCCACGGCCTGCCGACCTGACGGCCGCCCGCCGGCGGGGTGACCTGCGGTGTCGTCACCCCGCCAGCGCCGGCGGTTCCGCACGGCCTAGCGTCGGGCCGCGACGGTGCCGTGACGGTAGGGAGGCGCGATGCTGGGCATGGACGGGTTGTGGCGGCTTCCCGCGAGCCGGACCCGGTCGATCACGCCGGAGAACCCGACCGGGGAGAAGGGGCGGGGCGGCATGGCGACCGAGGGCACCGGCGCCAGGGCCGCCCGGGAACTCGGCCAGGGTTGGAAGGTCTCCCCGTCCATCGACCTGAAACCGGGCGACACGGCGGTGCTGGCCGACATCGCCGGGCCGGGCATCATCCAGCACTTCTGGCTCACCGCGCCGGAGGGTGTCGAGCGCAGCATGGTGCTGCGCGCGCACTGGGACGGCGAGGAGCACCCGTCGATCGAGGTGCCGCTCGGCGACTTCTTCTGCAACGGCTGGTGCGAGCGGGCGTACGTGAACTCGCTGCCGGTCGCGGTCAACCCGGCCGGCGGGTTCAACAGCTACTGGCCGATGCCGTTCCGCGAGCGGGCCCGGCTCACCCTCGAGCACCGTGGCCGGCGGGTGATCAGTTCCAGCGCACCGGTGTACTACCAGATCACCTACGCGGAAACCGACGTGCCGGACGACGCGGCGTACCTGCACGCGACCTGGCGGCGCAGCAACCCGTTGGGGCACAAGGAGGTGCACACCGTGCTGGACGGGGTGCGCGGGCGCGGCCAGTACGTCGGCACCTACCTCGCCTGGCAGGCCAACAGCGACGGCTGGTGGGGCGAGGGCGAGGTCAAGTTCTACCTGGACGGTGACAACGAGTTCCCGACCATCTGCGGCACCGGCACCGAGGACTACGTCGGCGGGGCGTGGAACTTCGAGGCGCCGCCGGGCCGGTACGGCCGCTACTCCACGCCGTTCCTCGGGCTGCCCCAGGTGATCGGCGACGGCGTGTACCGCGCCGGCCAGCGGTTCGGCATGTATCGCTGGCACATTCCCGACCCGATCCGCTTCGACGCCGACATCCGGGTCACCGTGCAGGCGCTCGGCTGGGGCGCGCTGGGCAAGTACCGCACGCTGCCGGACGACATCGCCTCCACCGCGCTGTGGTACCAGGTCGAACCGCACGAGCCGCAGCCACCGCTGCCGCCCGCCAAGGACCTGCGCGTCTGACGCCCTGCGGCGCCGACCGCCGCCCCCGAATCCGCATTCAGCACCCTCAACGGGGCCTCCGAGCACGCCCAGACCCCCGTTGAGCGTGCTGAACGGGGGTCACGAACGGCGGGCTGGCCGAGTAGCGTCGAAGGCATGGGTGACTACCGGCACATCCTGGTGAAGCAGGCCGACGACACGGTGCGGATCACGATGAACCGCCCGGAGCGGCGGAACTCGCTGTCCGAGGAGCACCTCGCCGAGCTGCTGGCCGCCTTCCGCGCGGCCGGCGACACCAATGCCACCGGGATCGTGCTGGCCGGCGAGGGGCCGGTGTTCTCCGCCGGCCACGACTTCGCCGACGTGGCCGCCCGCGACCTGCTCGGGGTGCGCCGGCTGCTCGAGCTGTGTACCGAGCTGATGCGCACCGTCGAGTCCGTGCCGCAGGTGGTGATCGCCCGGGTGCACGGGCTGGCCACCGCCGCCGGCTGCCAGCTCGTCGCCTCCTGCGACCTGGCGGTGGCCGCCGAGTCGGCCGGGTTCGCGCTGCCCGGCGGCAGGGGCGGCTGGTTCTGCCACACCCCGGCGGTGCCGGTGGCCCGCGCGATCGGCCGCAAGCGGCTCATGGAGATGGCGCTCACCGGCGACCCGGTGGACGCCCGCACCGCCGAGCAGTGGGGCCTGGTGAACCGGGTGGTGCCGGACGGCGAGCTGGACCGCGCCGTGGACGAGTTGCTGGCCCGCGCCACCCGGGGCAGCCGGGCCAGCAAGGCGCTGGGCAAGCGCACCCTCTACGCGCAGCTCGACCGCCCCGAGGCGGACGCCTACACCCTCGCCGTCGAGGTGATGGCCGCCGCGTCGCAGCTCCCCGCCGCCCGCGAGGGCATGGCCGCGTTCCTGGAGAAGCGCCACCCCGTCTGGCCAGAGTGACGCCGCCGGGCTACCTGCTGCCTGACCGCGTGCGCCGCCTCGTGCCAGGGGTGGGATTGCCGGTCTTGGCGTCCTTGCCGGCGGTGGCCCGGGCGTGGCGTCCCGCGATCTTGATGGGCTGGGCGGCTACGCGTGTTCCAGCGGCGGTGGGGCCGCCGGGCGTGCGCCGTGCCGGGCTCGCTGGTCGCAGGTGAGCGAGCCACGAGGAGATCACGGTCTCCAGGGCACTGACCCGCTCTTCGAGATCGGCGTGGCCCGCGCGCTGCTGCTCGATCAGGCCCCGAAGCCACGCCGTCGGCTTGACATGCTCGGCGGCCGCCTGCTGGCGGACCCAGTCCAGCAGCGACTTGGGAAGGCGGAGCGACGTGGTGACCATCGGGTCCTCGGCGACCTCGGTCTCCCAGTGGCCCTGCTCCATCTCGACGCTGGTGTCGTGTGTGTCGATGTAGTCCCGCAGTTCCTCGATCTTCTTCATCGCGTGCCCTCCAACGTGGGCGGGTGGTCACCGCGCCTTCCGGCGGTAGGTTCGACGCTCGCCGTCGGTCATGTCTCGGGCAGTGACGACGTAGTAGTCGTTGGTCTGCGCCTCGCTCAGCACCACAAGGAGGAACCGGCCGGCGTCCCTCCGCCCGTAAACGTATGTCGTTCCGTCCCTGCCCGTGGCGACCCAGCGCGGCCGGGTGTAGAGAACCTGCTCCACTTCGCCGGGAGTTACGCCGTGGCGGACCCAGATGTGCTCGTCCAACTCGTCCGTCCAGCGGATCTCCCGCACTCGCCTAGCATAATGCAACGCATTGCATTGTGCTAGCTACGGCTGCGCGTGCTCGTGGAGCAGCAGGAGGGTGTAGGCGGCGACTGACTGGGCGTCGCTGATCTCGCCGCGGGCGATCATCTGCTCCACCTCGGCGCGGTGGAACCACGCCGTGCGCATGTCCTGCTCCTCCGTCTCACGGTCGGGTTCGCCGTCGGTCAGCCCGGTGGCCAGGAACACCCGGCCGCGCTGGCTGGACATGCCGGGGGCCACGTCCAGCACGCCGATCTCGACCAGGTGCGCGGCGCGCAGCCCGGTCTCCTCGCGCAGCTCCCGGGCGGCCAGCTCGGCCGGATCCACGTCGGCCCGGTCCGGCGCGGTGCCCTGCGGGAACTCCCACCGCCGCATGCCCAGCGGGTAGCGGAACTGCTCGACCAGGTGCAGCCGCTCGCCGTCCAGCGGAATGATCAGCGCGTAGTGCGGCTTGTCCACCACGCCGTAGATGCCCGTGGAGCCGTCCGCGCGGCGGATCGTGTCCTCGCGCACGCTCATCCACGCGTTCGCGTACACCTGACGAGATCCGAGCGATTCCACGGCGGCTGGTCCTTCCTCGTGTCGCGCGGTGCCCGCGGACGACCGCGGTGCTTGTGGCACGCCCGCCCGCGGGTACGGGGTCGGCCGGACGCTACCTTCCGCGGCCGCTGTGGCCGCCGACACGCCGGCAGCGGGGGCGGGGGCTGCCGGCGGGGCGGCGGGGTGCCGCCGCGCGGTGCCTCTACTCTGGCCGGGTGCGCCTCGTCATCGCTCGCTGCCAGGTGGACTACGTCGGACGGCTCACCGCGCACCTGCCGATGGCTCAGCGGCTGCTGCTGATCAAGGCCGACGGTTCGGTGTCCGTGCACTCCGACGACCGCGCCTACAAGCCGCTGAACTGGATGAGTCCGCCGTGCTGGCTGACCGAGGACGACGGCCGGTGGACCGTGCAGAACAAGAGCGGCGAGAAGCTGCTGATCACCATCGATGAGGTGCTGCACGACTCCAAGCACGAGTTGGGCGTGGAGCCGGGCCTGGTCAAGGACGGTGTGGAGGCGCACCTGCAGGAGTTGCTCGCCGAGCACGTCACCACGCTCGGCGAGGGGTGGACGCTGGTGCGCCGCGAGTACCCGACCGCGATCGGCCCGGTGGACCTGATGTGCCGGGACGCCGACGGCGTCTCCGTCGCCGTGGAGATCAAGCGGCGCGGCGAGATCGACGGCGTGGAGCAGTTGACCCGCTACCTGGAACTGCTCAACCGCGACCCGCTGCTGGCTCCGGTGCGCGGCGTGTTCGCGGCCCAGCAGATCCGCCCGCAGGCCAGGACGCTGGCCGAGGACCGCGGCATCGAGTGCGTCGTGCTGGACTACGACGCCCTCCGCGGCATGGACTCGGACGAGTTCCGGCTGTTCTGACGGCCCGTTCCGGAACGGGACCGGCCTGCGACGCCGAGTCCCGGTCCCCCGCCGGCGACGCGATCGCGGCGCGCGTTCGCGGCACGGGCACGGACGCCGCTCTCGACACGCGACCGGCGGCGCGGAACCCTCGACACGCACGGCCAGGGAGCGTTGCGGCCGGGCCGCTGTGGCATCCGTGCTGCTCACCGGGCCTGTCGGTGCGGGCTCGCCCAGGTTCTCGACCGGGTGATGCGTGACACGTTGGAGTGAATTAGTATGGCCCGGCAACAAATTAGGACACAGTTCCGCTACATCGGTTCACCGCGTTGAAACTGTGCGGTAACGTGCGGCGCCGACGCGTCGTGGTTGGTCTTGTTGGATAATGTTGGACTGGAGGTGGGCTGGGTGTCCGTCCTGGCCGCAGCGAACCTCCGGCTACACGCCGGACCGCTCGACTACGTACTCCTTGTCGTCTACTTCGCGTTGGTGCTCGGCATCGGGGCGCTCGCTCGGCGCCAGGTGTCGACGAGTCTCGACTTCCTGCTCTCCGGCCGGTCGCTACCGGCCTGGATCACCGGTCTGGCCTTCATCTCGGCGAACCTCGGTGCGCTCGAGATCTTCGGCATGACCGCAAACGGCGCGCAGTACGGGTTGCCGACCGCGCACTACTACTGGATCGGCGCCATCCCGGCCATGCTCTTCCTCGGCCTGGTGATGATGCCCTTCTACTACGGCTCCAAGGTACGCAGCGTGCCGGAGTTCCTGCTTCGTCGCTTCGGTAAGGGCGCCCACCTGGTCAACGCGATCAGCTTCGCGGTGGCCCAGGTGCTGATCGCGGGCATCAACCTGTTCGCCCTGGCGAGCGTGGTCAACGTGCTGCTGGGTTGGCCGGTCTCACTGTCCATTGTGGTCGCCGGCCTGGTGGTGCTCAGCTACACCACGCTGGGTGGGCTGTCCGCCGCCATCTACAACGAGGTGCTGCAGTTCTTCGTGATCGTGGCGATGCTGCTGCCGCTGACCCTGGTCGGCCTGCACAAGGTCGGCGGTTGGAGCGGGCTGGTCAACCGGATCAACACGCTCTACCCGAGCACCGCTCACGAGCAGGTCACCTCGTGGCCGGGCGTCAACCTGACCGGCATCGGTAACTCGTTCCTGTCCGTGCTGGGCATCGTGTTCGGTCTCGGCTTCGTGCTCTCCTTCGGCTACTGGACCACGAACTTCGCCGAGGTGCAGCGCGCACTGTCCGCACGGGACATGTCGGCCGCCCGCCGCACGCCGATCATCGGCGCCTTCCCGAAGACACTGATCCCGCTGGTCATCGTGATCCCCGGAATGCTGGCCGGAGTGCTCGCGCCGGAACTGATCCAGCTCAAGCAGGGCGCCAGCGAAGCGGGCGTCACCTACAACAACGCGCTCGAACTGCTGATGCGCGACCTGCTGCCGAACGGCATGCTCGGCATCGCGATCACCGGCCTGCTCGCCTCGTTCATGGCCGGGATGGCCGCCAACATCAGTTCGCTGAACACGGTCTTCACCTACGACCTGTGGCAGGATTACATCGTCAAGGACCGTCCGGACGAGTACTACCTGCGGGTCGGCCGCACGGTCACGGTGGTCGGCACGATCATCGCGATGGGCACCGCGTTCATCGCCGGCGGCTACTCGAACCTGATGGACTACGTCCAGTCGCTGTTCTCGTTCTTCAACGCCCCGCTGTTCGCCACGTTCATCCTCGGCATGTTCTGGAAGCGGATGACGCCGGCGGCCGGCTGGTCCGGCCTGGTGCTCGGCACCGTCGCGGCGATCCTGGTCGACCTGCTCAACAAGGTGGGCGTGCTGAACCTCGCCGGCCAGGGCGCCAGCTTCGTCGGGGCGAGCGCGGCGTTCGTGGTGGACATCGCGGTCAGCGTGGCGGTGTCGCTGGCCACCCGGCCGAAGCCGGAGGCCGAACTGGCCGGGCTGGTGTGGTCGCTGACGCCGAAGGAGGCACGCCGGCACGAGACCACCGGGGAGAACGCCGGGTGGTACCGGTCGCCGGCCGTGCTCGCCGGGATCGTCGCCGTGCTGGCCATCGTGCTTAACGTGATCTTCGCCTGAGGGAGGCTGTGCCGTGAGCGAAGCGGGAACTCCGACCAAGCGAGCCGGTCTGTTCGACCTGCGCTGGGTGATCGCGCTGCTGTTCGGCTTCTACGGGATCGTGCTGCTGGTTGTCGGCATCGCCTTCACCACCGAGGCCGACACGGCGAAGGCGGGCACCAACCTGAACCTGTGGAGCGGGCTGGGCATGCTCGGCCTGGCGATCCTGTTCGCCGCGTGGGCCCAGCTCCGGCCGCTGCGGGTGCCCACCGCGGCGTCGGAGGGGGCGGCTACGGGGCCCGCCGACGACGCCGATGGCGCCGGCGAGCGGTAGGGCCGAACCGTTGGAACGGTTGGGCGCGGTGGCCCGTCAGGCCCGCCTGCGGCCGCGGCCGTGCGGGAACTGCGGGTTGAACGCCTCCAGGGTGTACGCGTCGAACCGGTTGGCCACGCGGCGGAGGCGGGTGCCGAGGCCGCGGATGGCGGCACGGCGGGAGGCGGTGTTGCCCATGGTGTTGGACACGCTTGCTCCTCTCCAGTAGTAGGTGCCGGTTGGTGGGGCGCGGGATCGCCGCGCCCCACCAGGTACATCGCCTCCGCCCTCTGGATCGTTCCCGAACCCCTCCGTGACCTCGGCCACGGCAAATGTGACCCTGTGTTACCAGCGGTTCACGGTGACCCCTGCCGACGGCCGGTCGCATTGATTACTCTTGGGTAACCGACGGGTGATCCACAGGGAGTCTCGATGACGCGGACCACGTCCCAGAGCACACCGGCGCCCCAGGAGTCGGAGAACTCCGACAAGCTGCTCTCGCTCGACCCGCGCACCGGCGAGGTGGTCGGGCGATACCCCGTCCACGGCGCCGAGGAGGTCACCGACGCGGTCCGCCGCGCCCGCGAGGCCGGCCAGTGGTGGGCCGGGCTCGGCTTCGCCGGCCGGAAGCAGCGGCTCGACGCCTGGCGCCGGCGCCTCGTCCGCCGGCTGCCCGAACTGGCCAACCTGATCAGCACGGAGACCGGCAAGCCGATCGACGACGCGCGGCTGGAACTCGTGCTCGTGGTGGACCACCTGCACTGGGCGGCACACCACGCCGAGCGGGTGCTGCGCCGCCGCCGGGTCTCGCCCGGCCTGCTGATGTACAACCACGCGGCCACGCTGGAGTACCAGCCGCTGGGCGTGGTCGGTGTGATCGGGCCGTGGAACTACCCGGCCTTCACCCCGATGGGCTCGATCGCCTACGCGCTCGCCGCCGGCAACGCGGTGGTGTTCAAGCCCAGCGAGTACACCCCCGGCGTGGGCACCTGGCTGGCCGACACCTTCGCCGAGGTGGTCCCCGAGCATCCGGTGTTCCGCGTGGTCACCGGGTACGGCGAGACCGGCGCGGCGCTGTGCCGGTCCGGAGTGGACAAACTGGCGTTCACCGGCTCCACGGCCACCGGCAAGCGGGTGATGGCGGCATGCGCGGAGACCCTGACCCCGGTGCTGGTCGAGTGCGGCGGCAAGGACGCGCTCATCGTGGACGCCGACGCCGACCTGGAGGCGGCCGCGGACGCGGCGGTCTGGGGCGGCATGGCCAACGCCGGCCAGACCTGCGTCGGGGTCGAGCGGGTGTACGTGGTCGACGCGGTGGCCGACCGGTTCCTCGACCTCGTCGCCCAGCGGGCGCGCCGGCTCCGCGCCGGCGGCCAGGACGGCGCCGACCTCGGCCCGATCACCATGCCGTCCCAGGTGGACGTCATCCGCGGGCACATCCAGGCCGCCCTGGACGCCGGTGCCCGCGCGGTGGTCGGCGGGCTGGACTCGGTGCGCGCGCCGTACGTCGAGCCGGTGGTGCTCACCGACGTGCCGGAGGACTGCGCCGCGGTCCGCGACGAGACCTTCGGGCCCACCATCACCGTCAACCGGGTCCGCGACGTGGCGGAGGCGCTGCGGCTGGCCAACGGCACCCGCTACGGCCTGGCCGCCGCGGTGTTCTCCCGGTCCCGTGGCGAGGAACTGGCCCGCCGGCTGCGCGCCGGAATGGTGTCGGTGAACTCGGTGATCTCCTTCGCCGCGGTGCCCGCGCTGCCGTTCGGCGGGGTCGGCGACTCCGGCTTCGGCCGCATCCACGGCGAGGACGGGCTGCGCGAGTTCGCCAGGCCGCAGGCGGTGACCCGGCGCCGGTTCGGCGCGCTACTGGAGCCGATGAGCTTCTCCCGCGGCACGCACACGGTGCGACAACTGCTCCGCCTGGTGCGGCTGCGCTACGGCCGCTGAGCGACCCACCAGTCACCGGCCAGTCGCCCGGCGCGGCGGTGCTTTCCCCGCTCGGCCAAGCACGGTAGGAAAGGCTCAGCGAGTCGAGGACGATCCGTACCGGAGGCCGGCCATGAAGAAGATCATCAATGATCCGGCGACCGTGGTGGCCGACTCCCTGCGAGGCATGGCGGCCGCGCACCCCGAGTTGCTCCGGGTCAGCACCAAGCCGGCCGTGGTGGCGCGGGCCGACGCCCCGGTGCGCGGCAAGGTGGCGGTGGTGTCCGGCGGCGGCTCCGGCCACGAACCCCTGCACGCCGGCTTCGTCGGTCCGGGCATGCTCGACGCCGCCTGCCCGGGCGCGGTGTTCACCTCGCCCACCCCGGACCAGGTGCAGGCCGCGGTGTCCCAGGTGGACGGTGGTGCCGGGGTGCTGCTGGTGGTGAAGAACTACACCGGTGACGTGCTCAACTTCGACACCGCCGCGGAACTCGCCGCCGCCGAGGGTGGGGACGTGCGCAGCGTGGTGATCGACGACGACGTGGCGGTGAAGGACTCCCTCTACACCGCCGGCCGGCGCGGGGTCGGCGGCACCGTGCTACTGGAGAAGATCGTCGGCGCCGCCGCCGACCGCAAGGTTGACCTGGACGGCTGCGAGGCACTGGCCCGCCGGGTGATCGCCAACGTGCGCTCCATGGGTATGGCGCTCACCGGCTGCACCGTGCCGCACGTCGGCGAGCCGACCTTTACCCTGGCCGAGGACGAGATGGAGATCGGTATCGGCATCCACGGCGAGCCGGGCCGGGAGCGGATGCCGGCGGAGAACGCCGACGGTATCGTGCGGCGGCTGCTCGAGCCCGTGCTGGAGGATCTGCCGTTCCGCGAGGGTGACCGGGCGCTGCTGTTCACCAACTCGATGGGCGGCACCCCGCTGATCGAGTTGTACCTGGCGCACGGCATCGCGGAGCGGCTGCTCGCCGAGCGCGGCATCCGGGTCGAGCGGCGGCTGGTCGGGCCGTTCATCACCAGCCTGGAGATGCAGGGCATGAGCATCACGCTGCTCAAGCTGGACGACGAGATGATCGAACTGTGGGACGCCCCGGTGCACACCGCGGCGCTGCGGTGGGGAGCCTGACAGCGTGTCCCGGAACAGGGCTGGCCTGCGATGATGAGCACGGGAACGCGCCAGGGCGAAGCCCCGCGATCGCGCGGGCGGGGCGGCTCATCAGCCACGACGGGAATGCCATGTCCCGGTCGCGCCGCGGCGACGCGCTCGCGGCGCGCGTTCAGGAAGGGGCACTGAGCATGGGCTGCGCCACCGAGGACGTGATCGCCGCTCTGCGCCGCGTGAACGAGGTGATCGCCGAGCACCGCGACGAACTCGTCGACCTGGACCGGGAGATCGGCGACGGCGACCACGGCGAGAACATGCGCCGCGGCTTCGAGGCCGTGATGTCCAAGCTGGACATGTCCGAACTGGACACTCCCGGTGCGGTGCTCAAGCTCACTGCCACCACGCTGATCTCCACCGTGGGCGGCGCGGCGGGCCCGCTGTACGGCACGGCGTTCCTGCGCGCGGCCAACGCGGTCGGCGCCGCCACGGAACTGTCCGCCGGTGAGGTGGCCGCCGCGCTGCGCGCCGCGTGCGAGGGCGTCGTCGCCAGGGGCAAGGCGGAGATCGGCGACAAGACCATGGTGGACGCGTTGCAGCCGGCGGTGCGGGCGGCGGAGACGGCGATGGCCGACGCCGCGGCACTGTCGGCCGCCTCGGCGGGAGGAAGTACCTCGGCGGGCGGTGACGGCGTGCCCGCCGTCCTCGCTGCCGCGGCCGACGCGGCGGAGGTCGGCGCGGAGTCCACCGTGCCGCTCGTCGCCCGCAAGGGCCGCGCCTCCTACCTCGGCGAGCGCAGCGCCGGGCACCTGGACCCCGGCGCCAGGTCCGCCGCGCTGCTGCTGCGCGCGCTGGCCGACGCCGCCCGGAAGGCCGCGGGCGGGGAGGCCCCCTGATGCGTGCGTCAAGCCGCGACGCCCCGGGCGACCACGGCGCGCGCCCTGCCTTCAGCCGGCCGCATCCCGCCGACGCGGTCGCGGTGGCGCACGAAGCCGCGCAGAACGGAGGCGCGCCATGAGCCGGGTCGGCCTGGTCATCGTCGCGCACAGCGCGCGGCTCGCCGAGGGCGTGGTGGAACTCGCCGCGCAGATGGCGCCGGAGGTGACCGTGCTCGCCGCCGGCGGGATGGACGACGGCGGCCTGGGCACCTCCTTCGACAAGGTCACCGGCGCGGTCGCCGAGGCGGATTCGGGCGCCGGTGTGCTGCTGCTCTACGACCTGGGCAGCGCGCAGATGACGGCGGAGCTCGCGGTGGAGTCGCTGGCCGACCCGGACCGGGCGCGGCTGGTGAACGCCCCGCTGGTCGAGGGCGCGGTGGCGGCCGCCGTGGCCGCCCAGGGCGGCGCCGACCTGCCCGCGGTGGCCTCCGCCGCCGAGGCGGCCGGGGCCGGCGCCGAGGCGGCCGCCGAACCGGCCCCCGCCGGTCCCACGGAGAGCACCGACGTGCTGCTGACCAACGAGGTCGGGCTGCACGCCCGGCCGGCGGCCCTGCTCGCCCGGTCCATCGCCCACCTGGACGCCGAGGTGACGGTCCGCTACGGCGATCAGGAGGTGGACGCCAGAAGTGTGCTGGCGCTGATGGGCCTGGGCGCGCGCGCCGGGGACACGGTGACCGTGACCGCCACCGGTCGGGACGCCAAGGACGCCCTGCGCCGCATCACCAACCTCGCGGAACGCCGGTTCGACGAGTAACCTCCGGGCCGCGCCGTCCGGCGGTCACCAACGCCGCCGTGACGGCCGGTGTGGCATATCGCACCCAGAGGCCCTCAGCGAGGGTTGTTCACGACCGGCCCAGCGACCCCGGGCCGCCGGGCCCGGGCGAGCGGCCGGTGTGGTGACGGACGCGACGGACAGCGCGGGGGCTGAACAACCCGAGCGTTCGGAGAAAGCAGCACGAAACTGGCTCGATCCGGTGGCGAACCTCACCTGGTCAATCGCCGCACGCGTGGGAAGATGCCCGCAAGTTACCGGCGCGTAGCAACACATCGGTAACGAGTCCGGCGGCAACGCCGGACAGCGCCGTAACAAGCTCGGTAACGAACGAGCGGTCGCACGTGACGAGCCCTCAAGGACGCGGGAGGTTGGTCTTGGCTCGCGAGTTCTCCACGGTCGGCGTCGTCGGCCTCGGCACCATGGGTTCCGGCATCGCCGAGGTGCTGGCCCGCAACGGCTTGCGGGTGATCGCGGTCGAAGTCGACGAGGCCGGCATCACCCGGGGGCTCGGCCACATCGAGCACTCCACCAACCGGGCCGTGCAGCGCGGCAAGTTGGACGAGTCCGGTAAGGCCGAGTTGCTCGACCGCATCTCCACCACCACCCGGCTCGCCGACGTCGCCGACGCCGACCTGGTGATCGAGGCGGTCCCGGAGCACCTGGACCTCAAGGCGGAGGTGTTCGCCGAACTGGACCGGGTGTGCCGGCCGGACGCCATCCTCGCCTCGAACACCTCGTCGCTGTCGGTCACCGAGATCGGCGTGCACACCGGCCGGCCGGGCAAGGTCGTCGGCATGCACTTCTTCAATCCGGCCCCGGTGCTCAAGTTGGTCGAGGTGGTGCGCACCGTGGTCACCGAACCGGACGTGGTGGACGACGTGGTGGCGTTCGCCAGGAGCATCGGCAAGGAGCCGGTGGTGATCGGCGACCGGGCCGGATTCATCGCGAACGCGCTGCTGTTCGGCTACCTCAACCATGCGGTGCGGATGTACGAGCAGCGCTACGCCAGCCGGGAGGATCTGGACGCGGCGATGCGGCTGGGCTGCGGCTACCCGATGGGGCCGCTGGCCCTGCTGGACCTGATCGGTCTGGACACCGCGTACGAGATCCTCGACACGATGTACCACCAGTCGCGGAACCGGCTGCACGCACCCGCGCCGATGCTCAAGCAGATGATCACTGCGGGCCTGCTCGGGCGGAAGTCCGGCCGCGGCTTCTACACCTACGACGCGCCCGACTCGCCGAACGTGGTGCCGGACGCCCTCACCCCGAGCGGGGCCGACGAGGGCGCGGCCGCGCGCGATGTGCAGCGGGTGGGCGTGGTCGGCACCGGAACCATGGCCACCGGCATCACCGAGGTCTTCGCCAAGGCCGGGTTCGACGTGGTGCTGCGCGGTCGCAGCGAGGCGAAGGTCAAAGGCGCCGTCGACAAGATCCGCAAGTCGCTGGAGAAGGCGGTGGTGCGCGGCCGGCTGTCCGAGGAGGACCGGGACGCCGCGCTGGCCCGCATCCAGGGCGCGGTCGAGTTCGAGGAACTGGCCGACTGCGACCTGGTGGTCGAGGCGGTGGCCGAGGAACTGGACGTCAAGAGGGTCGTCTTCGAGACCCTGGACGAGGTGTGCAAGCCCGGTGCCGTGCTGGCCACCACCACGTCCTCGCTGCCCGTGGTGGAGTGCGCCGCCGCCACCTCTCGGCCCCGCGACGTGATCGGCATGCACTTCTTCAACCCGGCCCAGGTGATGAAGCTGGTCGAGGTGGTGTCCACCATCCTCACCTCGGCCGACACGGTGGCCACCACCCGGGCGGTCTGCAAGAAGCTGCGCAAGCACCCGGTGGACTGCGGCGACCGAGCCGGATTCATCGTCAACGCGCTGCTGTTCCCGTACCTCAACGACGCGGTGAAGATGCTGGAGGCGCACTACGCCGACGCGGACGACATCGACACCGCGATGAAGGTCGGCTGCGGCCTGCCGATGGGGCCGTTCGAACTGCTCGACGTGGTCGGCCTGGACGTGTCCCTGGCCATCGAGCGCACGCTCTACGCGGAGTTCCGCGAGCCGGGGTTCGCGCCTGCCCCGCTGCTGGAGCACCTGGTCACCGCGGGCCGGTTGGGTCGTAAGAGCGGGAAGGGCTTCCGCGACTACACGGCGGCCTGAGCCGCGCCGGATGGGCTCCCGCGAGCGCCCGCGTGCCGAGCACGGCACGCGGGCGCTCGCCGGTCGGGGCCGGGCTTAGCCGCCGCAGCAGGCACCGCCGCAGCAGCCGCCGGTCGGCGCCGCCGCGGGGGCGGCGCCGCGTCCGGAGCCGCCTCGTCCCGTGATCGCGATCGTGGTCAGCAGCTTGACCGTGTCGGAGTGGCCGGCGGGGCACCGGGCCGGCTGGCCGGCATCCTTGATCGGGCGCTTGACCTCGAACTGCTCGGTGCACTCGCGGCAGCGATAGGCGTATGTGGGCACGCCCCATTGTCGCCCGGCGGCGACGGTCCCGGCCACCGCGCCGGCCGCGCACGCCGGGGACTGCCGGCCGGCCCGGGTGACCCCGCCGGCCGTGACCCGGTTACCGTGCTGTTCGTGCCCCGCCGTCACCGCCCGCGGTCCCGGCGCTCGGGTTCGGACACCCGAGACGCCGGCCGCCAGCCGCTGAGCGCGGGACTCGGCTGGCCGGAACGGGAGAGCGCACCGGACGGCGAGTGGCTGGTCCGCAGGGTGCCCGGGTCGCGGGCCACGAAGTTCTACCGCTGCCCCGGCTGCGACCACGAGATCGTGCCCGGCACCGCCCACGTGGTCACCTGGCCGGCCGAGGAGTGGGGCTCGGTGGCGGACCGCCGGCACTGGCACAGCCACTGCTGGGCCGCGCGCGGTCGCCGCGGCCCGACCGCACGCCGCTGGTGACCGCCGGCGATCTCGGTGGTTACGCTGCCGGTGAGCGGGAGGTGACGAGCGTCGCGGCCGGACGGCCACGCGTGGCGCACCTCGGATGGCAGGATCGGTGCCGATGAATCCGGCAGAGACAGTGCAGATCCGGGCCAACACCGTGCTCCCGGCCCGCCGGGAGCCGATCGAGCTGCACACCGCGGACGGCCTGCGGCTGATCGGTGAGCTGGCACTGCCGCCGGAGCGGCAGCCGCGCGCCACGCTGGTGTGCCTGCACCCGCTGCCCACCCACGGCGGCATGATGGACTCCCACCTCTACCGCAAGGCGGCCTGGCGGCTACCGGCGCTGGCCGACCTCGCGGTGCTCCGGTTCAACACCCGGGGCACGGCCAGCGAGGCCGGCCGCAGCGAGGGCCGGTTCGACAACGCGGTCGGCGAGCGGTTCGACGTGGCCGCCGCGCTGGAGTACGCGGAGTTCCACGACCTGCCGGAGGTGTGGCTGGTCGGCTGGTCGTTCGGCACCGACCTGGCGCTGATGCACGGCTGCGACCCGCTGGTGCGGGGCGCCGTGCTGATCTCCCCGCCGTTGCGCTTCACCAAGCCGGAACATCTGGCCGTCTGGGCGGAGTCCGGTAAGCCGGTGGTCTGCCTGGTGCCCGAGTTCGACGACTACCTGCGGCCGGCCGAGGCGCGTCGCCGGTTCGCCGCGGTCCCGCAGGCCAAGGTGATCGACTTCCCGGGTGCCAAGCACCTGTTCGTCGGGCACGCCGACGCCGTGCTGGACGCCGTGGTGGCCGCCGTCGCACCGCGGGTGGCCACGCCGCTGCCGCGCACCTGGACCGGCCGGTACGAGACCCGCCAGGTGACTATCGTCGAGTCCTGAGCCCCCGCGTCGTTCGGCCGGACGGGGACGGCGGCACGATGAGGGTGTGCACTACATCGACTCCGGATCAGGAACCCCCCTCGTGCTGCTGCACGCCTATCCCGTCGACTCGCGCATGTGGGACGACGTCCGGCCCGGACTCGCCGGGCAGGCCAGGCTGATCACCCCGGACCAGCGTGGCCTGGGCCGCAGCCCGCTGGACGGCGGCGGCCCGAACGGCGGTGGCACGGTGCCGCGGCCCGACCTCTCCGTGGTGGCCGCGGACGTGCTCGCGTTGCTGGACAGGCTGGGACTGGACCGCGTCGTGCTCGGCGGCTGCTCGATGGGTGGCTACGCGGCCATGGCCGTGCTGCGTGCCGCCCCGGAGCGGATCGCCGGCCTGCTGCTGGTGAACACCAAGGCGTCCGCGGACACCGAGGAGGCGCGGGCGACTCGCCTGTCGGTGGCCGAGCGGGCCGAGGCCGAGGGCGGCCGCGGCTGGCTCGCCGAATCCATGCTGCCGAAACTGCTCGGCACCACCACGACGACCCGCCGGCCGGACGTGGTCGACACGGTACGCGGCATGATCGACGGGCAGCCCGCCGCCGGGGTAGCCTGGGCGCAGCGCGCGATGGCCGCCCGCCCCGACTCGTCCGACGCGCTGCGCGCGGCCGGCGTGCCCGCCCTCGTCGTGACGGGAGATGAGGACACCGTGGTGCCGCCGCACCTGTCCCGCGAGATGGCCGGCCTGCTGCCGCGCGCGGAATACGTCGAGTTGCCCGGCTGCGGTCACCTGCCACCCGTGGAGGACGCGCACAGCTTCGTCCGCACGGTCCTGGACTGGCTGCCCACCGTCGGCTGATCCATCAGGGGCGGGGCCCGGCCGGCACGCGCCGACCGGGCCCCACCGGTGTTCGCCGTCAGCGCTTGCCGCGCGGCCCCGACGCGAGCGGATGGCGCAGCTTCTTGGTCGGCGTGTCCTGGCCCTGGCCGCCACCCCTGCCGCCGCGCTGCTGCGCCTGGCTGCCCCGGTTGGCCTGCTGGCCGCCCTCCCCGGAGGGCCCCTGAGTGTCGCTGCCCTGCGACACCGGCGGCATCTGCTTGGTGCCCGTGCCGCCCGGCGTGACCGGGTGCATCCGCCGGGTCTGCTCCTGCCGGGCCGGCCGCTGCGCCGTGGACTGCTGGGCACTCGGTTGCTGAGAGCTGGACTGCTGGGCGTTCGACGGCTGGGCCCGCCGCTGGTCGTCACGCTGCGACGGGGCCTGGTCGCCGGTGGCCGCGCCCGTGCTCTCCGCGGTGTCCCCGCTGTCCGCCGCTGCCTTGCCGCCGGCCGGCGCCGAGGCTAACGACGACGTCGTGGCCGGCACCTCGGCCGCCGTTTCGGCCGACTCGGCGGGCTCGGAACCCGCCGAGCGGGACTCGGCGGGCTCGGACTTCGCCGCGGCCGGCCTGCCGGACTTGGGACGCGGGATGAACTCCGTGGTCTCGTCGGTCTCGCCCTCGGCCGGCTGGTCCTCGTCCAACTGGTCGAACAGCGGGCTGGCGTCCTGCATCAGCCGCCGCGCGGTCTGCAGGTGGCCGACCATGCGCTCGCGGAGCTGGCGCAGCTCCGCCAGCTCCTTGGTGGCCTTCTCCCTGCGGCGGTTGACCTCCTCGGTGGCCTCCCGGACCATCCGCTCGGACTTGTTGGTGGCGTCCCGGACGCGCCGGTCGGCCTCGTCCGCGGCCTCCTGCAACCGTGCGGTGGCCTCCGCCATCGAGTCGTGCCGCCGGCGGTTGACCTCCTCGGTCACCTCGCGGCGCAACCGGGCGGCCTCCTCGGTGGCCTCCCGAACCTGCTGCTCGGCCCGCTGGGTGGCCTCGCGCAGCCGCTGCTCCGCGGTCTGCTCGGCCTCGGCGAGCTGCCGCTCGGCCTTCTCGGTGGCCTCGCGGACCAGGCGGTTGGCTTCTTCGGTCGCTTCGCGGACGAGTCGTTCGGCTTCGGTCTTGCTGCTGGCCTGCTCGTCGTTGATCTCTCGGCGGATCCGGGCGGCCTCCTCGGTGGCCTCGGCGAGCTGCCGCTCGGCCTTCTCGGTGGCCTCGCGGACCAGGCGGTTGGCTTCTTCGGTCGCTTCGCGGACGAGTCGTTCGGCTTCGGTCTTGCTGCTGGCCCGCTCGTCGTTGATCTCCCGGCGGATCCGGGCCGCCTCGTCGGCGGCCTCCCGCAGCCGGCGCTCCGCCTCGGCCTTGCTGGCCGCCTCCTGCTCGGCGAGCGTGCGCATGGCCTCGTTGCGCCGGGAGGCCATCGCGATCTCGAAGTCCTCCTCGACCTGGTTGCGCCGCCGCTCGGCCTCGGCGTCCAGCCGCCTGCGCTCCTCCTCGGCCTGCTTGAGTAGCGCCTCGGCGTCGGCTCGGCCCTTGTCCAGCACGTGCTGGTGCTCGGCCTCCATCTCGGAGCGCCGCCGGTCCAGCTCGGCGATCATCTGCTCGTACCGGGAGCGCAGCGCGTTCGCGTCGGACTCCGCTTTCGCCCGGATGTGGTCGGCCTCGGCGTCGGCCCTGGCCTTGGTCTCGCTGGCTTCCTCCTGGGCGAGCCGAAGCATGCGCTGCAACCGCTCGCTCAGCCCTTCCAGGGTGGTCGGGGGCAGGGACAGCCGCTCGATCTGGCCCTTGAGCTTCTCGATCTCCGATCTCGCCGCCTCGAGTTGGCGGGCAAGATCATGGGCCTGGGACACCACCGCGTCGCGATCGGCGGCCAGCAGCCGGAGATCGGTATCGAGGCGTTCGAGATGCTCCTCGACCTGTTGGCGGTCGTAGCCGCGCTTGACGATGTCGAAGCCGGATCCGAGGGGAACGAGGTCACGGTCGTCGGCGAGGCGCATATCTTCACGCTACCCGGATATGCGCGCCGGCCGGCGGGTGCACGCCGGCCGACACGGCGATGGATTGCTGGACAATGCTCTCCGTTATACACCCGGCAAGCTGCGCGCCCCGCCGACGCGTCGGTGACCGATCACCGTGCCGGACGCCGGCCGAACGTGCTCAGACGCCGCGGAACCGGTTGATCTTGTCCACGTGCTGCGCGCGGAACTCCTGGTCGCGCACGCCCAGACCTTCCTGCGGGGCAAGGCAGAGCACGCCGACCTTGCCCTGGTGCAGGTTCTGGTGCACGTCGTTGGCGGCCTGCCCGGTCTGCTCCAACGGGTACACCTTGGACACTGTCGGGTGGATCTTGCCCTTGGCGATCAACCGGTTCGCCTCCCATGCCTCGCGGTAGTTGGCGAAGTGCGAGCCGATGATCCGCTTGAGGTTCATCCACAGGTAACGGTTGTCGTAGGTGTGCATGTAGCCGCTGGTCGACGCGCAGGTGACGATCGTGCCGCCCTTCCGGGCCACATACACGCTCGCGCCGAAGGTCTCCCGGCCGGGGTGCTCGAAGACGATGTCCGGGTCCTCACCGCCGGTCAGCTCGCGGATCTTCGTGCCGAACCGCTTCCACTCCTTCGGGTCCTGGTTCTGCTCGTCCTTCCAGAACCGGTAACCCTCCGCGTTCCGGTCGATGATCAGCTCGGCACCCATCTTGCGGCAGATCTCCGCCTTGGTCGGGCTGGACACCACGCACACCGGGATGGCACCGCCGTTCAGCGCGAACTGCGTGGCGTAGGAGCCGAGGCCGCCGGAGGCGCCCCAGATCAGCACCACGTCGCCCTGCTTCATGTTCGCGCCGTTGACCGACACGAGCTGGCGGTAGGCGGTGGAGTTGACCAGCCCGGGGGAGGCGGCCTCCTCCCAGGTCAGGTGGGCCGGCTTCGGCATCAACTGGTTTGCCTTGACCAGCGCGATCTCGGCGAGGCCGCCGTAGTTCGTTTCGAAGCCCCAGATCCGCTGCTCCGAGTCGAGCATCGTGTCGTTGTGCCCGTCCGGGCTCTCCAGGCTGACGTCCAGGCAGTGTGCGACCACCTCGTCGCCGGGCTTCCACGCGTTCACGCCGGGACCGGTGCGCAGCACCACCCCGGCCAGGTCGGAGCCGACCACGTGGAACGGCTGGTCGTGCCGGGCGGCCAGCGGGGAGGTCTTGCCGTAGCGCTTGAGGAAGGCGAATGTGGGGACCGGCTCGAAGATCGACGTCCACACGGTGTTGTAGTTGATCGCCGAGGCCATCACGGCGACCAGGGCCTCGCCGGGCCCCAGCTCCGGCGTGGCGATCTCGTCCACGTGCAGCGACCGGCGCGGGTCCTTCTCCTTGTGCGGGACGCCGTCGAACATGTTGACCTCGTCCGCGTGCACGGTCACCCCCCGGTAGCTCTCCGGCACGGGCAGGGAGCCGATGGCGTCCAGCTCGTCGGCGAGGATCGCGTCGAGGATTTTCTGCACGGCGGGTACCTCCGGGCGGCTTTCGTCTTCGCGGATATGGCGTCTTCGCGGCTGTGGCTCCGCGGCCGTGTGGTCATGGCCGTTGTTCCGGGTTGGCGTGGCCGGCCCCGGGTGGCCTCGTTCGCTGCGCGGATGGCTGCAGGTGGCGGAATGTTACTGGTCAGTAAACGATCCAGTGGTCGCGCTGTGAGCGATGGCACCCAGGTTTTCCACCATAGGGCGAGCGCTCCCGCCCGCCACAGGGTCGTACGGCTCGCAACAGGGCCTTGACCGGCCGGCCAACCAAGGCGGATGATGATGCCGCTTCCTCTGTCGTTTTCCTCTCCTTCCCTTTCGGGCGGGGGACTCCAGGACCGGAGGTGATGGTGATGGCTGAGTCGACGGACAGGGCGACGGCCAGGCCATGGACCAGGTGGCAGGACTGGGCGGCCGTCGTTCTCGGGGTGGTGTTGGCCCTCTCGCCGCTGGCGGTCAGCACGACGACGGGGGCGATGTGGACGATGATCGTCCTCGGTGTGCTGCTCGCCGCGTCCGGCCTGTGGTCGCTGGCCATGCCGGGCTCGGTGACCAGCGAGGGCGTCCACATGGTGCTCGGCGTGCTGATGTTCATCTCCCCGTGGGTGATGGGCTACAGCTCGATGCAGGGCGCGTCGTGGACGTCGTGGGTCATTGGCGTGCTGGCCGTGATCGCCGGGGCGGCGGCGCTGCCAGCCGCGAACACCGCGCATCACGGGCTGGCCGGGCAGCACTGACCGGACCGAGCAGACTGGCCAGATCCGGCCGGACCGATCTGCCGGGTCGGTCGGGTGGCCCGGTCGAGCCGGTCACCCTGGAGCGTTGCGCACCCGAGTCCCGAGAATCGTGTTCCATGGAAGGAGGCCGGGTGCGCAACGCGGGCGTGGGGTGAGGTGTGCGGTGAACGTGTCGGCGGACATGTCGACCAGGGAACGGATCCTGGCCGCGGCGGAGGAACTGTTCGCCGAGTCGGGCTTCGAGGGGACGCCGACCTCGCGGATCGCCGAGCGGGCCGGAGTCCCCAAGGGGCTGGTGCACTACTACTTCCGCCGTAAGTCCGATCTGCTCGCCGCGCTGGTCGAGCGGCTCCCCGAGGAGCGGCTCGACCACGGCCGGGTGGTCGTCTCCGGGGACGTGGCGGAAAGCCTGCGCCGGTTGGTCGCCGAGTTGAACGCCCGGCTGGGCGCCTCCCGGCTGCTGTCCCACCTGCTGTGGCGCGAGGCCGACACGCACGAGGCGGTGCGGGAGGCGTTGCAGGCCCGCTTCCACCGGGTGGTGGAGCAGATCCGCGGCGTGATCATCGCCGCCAGCGGGGACCGGGTGCCGCGCGCTGACGTGGACAGCGCCGCCGCGCTGCTCGCCCAGGCGCTCAGCTACCGGCACTCCACCGCGCGGCACGCCGGCGACGAGCCGGGCGAGATGGAGCGGGAAACCGCGTTCATCGCCGGCGCCCTCGAACTCGGCGCCGGCCGCGGGGCGGGCGCCGGCCGCTAGGCCCGGGTCAGTGCGACCCGGCCGGCTCGACCAGTTCGACGAGCACCCCGCCGGCGTCCTTGGGGTGTACGAAGTTGACCCGGCTGCCCGCGGTGCCGCGCCTGGGCTCGTCGTAGAGGACGCGCAGCCCCTTGGCCCGCAACGCGGCGCTCGCGGCGTCCACATCGGACACCCGGTAGGCAAGCTGCTGCAGGCCCGGGCCGCTGCGGTCGAGGAACTTGCCGATGGTCGAGTCCGGGCGCAGCGGGGCGAGCAACTGCAGCGCGGTGCCGGCGCCGCCGTCCCCCGGGGCGTGCAGCATCGCCTCGCGCACCCCCTGTTCCTCGTTGACCTCGGTGTGGGTGACCTCCAGCCCGAACGTCTCCCGGTAGAAGTCGATCGCGGCGTCCAGGTCGGGTACCGCGACGCCGACGTGGTCGATGGCGGTGACGAAGGACTGGAGTGCGGGCCGAAGTTCCTCGCGCATATCCAGAAAGGGTAGGCCCGCTGGAACGGTTCCGAGCGAGGTTGTGTGGCGCGCACGACAGTCGGCGCCTCGCCCGGCGGGTCGGGACGCCGGCGTGACGCCCCGGCGCGGACAGAATCGGTGCAGCCGTCGTTGTGCGCCGCCTCACCACGGACGTGTTGCGACTCGGCTGCTACTCACGGGTATGGTCCGCAGTTAACAACCGCTAGCACGCCGATGGAGGCTGCCGTGTCCGGTTCGGTGTCCGGTTCCGTCATTGTCGCCGGGGCGCGTACCCCGATGGGCCGCCTGCTGGGCTCGCTGAAGGACTTCTCCGGGGCTCAGCTCGGTGGGTTCGCCATCAAGGCCGCACTGGAGCGGGCCGGTGTGTCGCCCGACCAGGTCCAGTACACGATCATGGGTCAGGTGCTCACCGCGGGCGCCGGCCAGATTCCCGCCCGCCAGGCCGCGGTCGCGGCCGGCATCCCGATGACCGTGCCCGCGCTGACGATCAACAAGGTCTGCCTGTCCGGGCTGGATGCGATCGCGCTCGCCGACCAGCTCATCCGGGCCGGCGAGTTCGACATCGTGGTGGCCGGCGGCCAGGAGTCGATGACGCAGGCCCCGCACCTGCTGCCCAAGTCCCGCGCCGGGTTCAAGTACGGCGACGTGCAGCTTGTCGACCACATGGCCTACGACGGCCTGTTCTGCGCGTTCGACCAGGTCGCCATGGGCGCGTCCACGGAGAAGTACAACTCCCGCTACGGGCTGACCCGCGAGGAGCAGGACGCGTTCGCCGCCCGGTCGCACCAGCGCGCCGCGAAGGCGATCGAGAACGGCACCTTCGCCGAGGAGATCACCCCGGTCACCATCCCGCAGCGCAAGGGTGACCCCATCGAGTTCGTCACCGACGAGGGTGTGCGCGGCGACACGACCGTGGAGGGGCTGGCCAGGCTGCGGCCGGCGTTCTCCTCCGACGGCACCATCACCGCCGGTTCGGCCTCGCAGATCTCCGACGGCGCCGCCGCCGTCGTGGTGATGAGCAGGGCCAAGGCCGAGGAGCTGGGGCTGCCGTGGCTGGCCGAGATCGGCGCGCACGGCGTGGTCTCCGGCCCGGACGCCAGCCTGCACGAGCAGCCGGCCAACGCGATCAGGGCGGCGGTGGCCAAGGAGGGCATCGAGGTCGCCGACCTGGACCTGGTCGAGATCAACGAGGCGTTCGCCGCGGTCGGCATCGTGTCCACCCGGCAACTCGGCATTGACGAGGAGAGGGTCAACGTCAACGGTGGCGCCATCGCGCTGGGCCACCCGATCGGCATGTCCGGCGCGCGGCTCGGTCTGCACCTGGCGCTGGAGCTGAAGCGCCGCGGCGGCGGGGTCGGCGCGGCCGCGCTGTGCGGCGGCGGCGGCCAGGGTGACGCGCTGATCATCCGGGTGCCCAAGGGCTGAGCCGAAGCCGCACAACTAGGGTCTGAAACGTGCCGAGGAGCGTTGACGTCGCAGACCTGGTCCACCGCGCGCAGGCGGGTCAGCCGCGCGCGGTGGCCAGGCTGATCTCCATGGTCGAGGACGCCAGCCCGCAGTTGCGCGAGGTGGCCGAGGCGCTGGCCCCGCACACCGGGCGGGCGCAGGTGATCGGCCTGACCGGCGCGCCGGGTGTGGGCAAGTCCACGTCCACCTCGGCGCTGGTGTCCGCGTTCCGCAGCCAGGGCAAGCGGGTCGGCGTGCTCGCCGTGGACCCGTCCTCGCCGTTCTCCGGCGGCGCGCTGCTCGGCGACCGGGTGCGGATGCAGGAGCACGCCACCGACGAGGCGGTGTTCATCCGGTCGATGGCGACCCGGGGGCACCTGGGCGGGCTGGCCTGGGCGACCCCGCAGGCGCTGCGGGTGCTGGACGCGGCCGGCTGCGACGTGGTGCTCATCGAGACGGTCGGCGTCGGCCAGTCCGAGGTCGAGGTGGTGCAACTGGCCGACACCACGCTGGTCCTGCTCGCCCCGGGCATGGGCGACGGTATCCAGGCCGCCAAGGCCGGCATCCTCGAGGTCGCCGACGTCTTCGTGATCAACAAGGCGGACCGGGACGGCGCCGACGCCACCGAGCGGGACCTCAAGTACATGATCTCGCTGGGTCGCCGGGAGCGGTCCGGCCCGATGTGGCGCCCGCCGATCGTGCGCACCGTGGCCTCCCGCGGCGAGGGCCTGGACGACGTGGTGGGCGCCATCGAGCAACACCGCACCTGGCTGGTGGACCACGGCGAGCTGGAGCAGCGCCGGCGGCGGCGGGCCGAAGCGGAGATCGAGGCGATCTCGGTGGAGCGGCTGCGCACCAAGCTCGGCTACGTGCACGGCGGCGAGGCGCTGGACCGGCTGGCCAAGCAGGTCGTCGCCGGCCAGATCGACCCGTACACCGCGGCGGACCAGCTCATCGAGGGCCTGCACGCGGAAGAAGCCTGAGCGGCTCCGACCCGCGTCCACCCGGGCTTACCGCTGCGGCAGCACCAGCAGTCCGTCGCCGACCGGTCGGGTCGAGGGCGTGTTCACCAGCGTGCCGCAACAGGCTGTCACGCGTGCGCCGGGTTGGGCTCTCGGAGCCGGCCGACCTGCAGTTCGTGCCTGATCGTCTGGGTGGACACCGGCTTGAACCCGCGGCGCGCCATCAAGCTTTCGAACAGCTCGTACCTGGCCTGTGGGTATGACCATCCCCAGTGCGGCATGTAGCCGGTGATGTCGGTGTGCTGGACGCGAATCTTGCGAAGCTCACGGCCGAGCTTGCGGGCGAACTCGGAAAAGGACACGTACGCGGTGAACAGGGCGTGCCCGCGGGCGGGCGCCCACCGGAGCGCTGGGGAAAACCAGTTGGAGTCGGCCATCTCGTGTACGACCACGCCGAGATACTCCGTGGCGTCGAGCGCGAGGTCCACGAATGCGCCGTTGCCCTCGCCGCCCCACATGACGCTGACGCACTGCCGGCCCTGCGCCAGGTCGATGGACGCGTCCACCAGGTCGTTGAACGCGTTCGAAAGAGTGGTCGCACGAATGGTTAACTGCTCGTCGCCGTATTCGAGGTAAAGATCGCACCAGCCGTTCAAGAATGTCAGGGAAAGTTCAAATACGGGGTTGGGCGAAGACGACGAAGAGTCATTCATTGAGGATCCTAGCGTTTCGAGGGTGTGTGTTGACGGTTCATCCAGTCCTGACCAGGGTTTGCAAGGATTACTGACGGTCTGCGTCGGCCGCCCGCGTCGGAGTGAGCTCTATGGCTGTTGTGAATGTGCGAAAAATGCGCCGGAGCACTGACAGGAAAGCGTTCCCACGTGCGGGAGTCAACGTCCGTTCGCACCAATGCGGACACCACCGAAAGGCGGCAGCCGGTGGCGCCGGGAGCCCGGTTCGCTAGCGCCGCGGTAGCAGCGGGCGTTGGTCGCCGCAGGCCGGCGGGTGTGCCGTGGTACGGCCTCGGCGGCGGCCCCGGTCGGCGCGGTCCTCGCGACCGGCCACTCAGCGAATCGATCACCGTCAGTGATCGGCGCTGGGCGACCGGCGCTCCGCCGTGACGTGGCCTCGGCCACGTTCGGGCAAAGTGGACGCGCGGTGGGCGGCCCCTTGTTACCGTCCGAACCGCTACCCGGTATCGGCGCGTAAGACATGACGAGAGGCTGTCGAGTCACTTACCGGGTCGGCAGATCGGCGAACGGAAGCCGTCGTCAAGAGGGGGCACCATGACGCGATTCCGCGAGCGCCCGCAGTGGCGTGAGCCGGCGAGGCACCGGCGCGTCGAGGACGAGGGGTGGTCGCACGGGACCGGCCCGGACCCGGGTGGCGGGCCGGACAGAGGCTTCTCCGGCGTGCTCGACGGCACGGAGCCGGCGGCGCACGCCGGCAGCGGTCGGCACGCCGACGCGGGGCACGGGTCGGACGGCGGCCCGCCGACCACGCCGATTCCACCAGTCCGTGACCAGGGACGGCCGACCGTGGTGCGCGGCAACGCGGAGGACACCCAGCCGTTACGTGTCGTCCGGTCGCGGCCCGCGACCAGTGAGCCAGCCGGCGCCGCCGACACCTACCTGATCCAGACCGAGAACGCCTTCGGTGACACCCAGTTCGCCGCACCACCGGTCATCGGTGAATGAGCGCCGGGGACAGCCACGGACAGCGGGGGACAGCCGGGGTAAAGGCGGAATTATTCCGCGTTCCGCGCGTCCAGTTGCGCGACCAGTATCCTGGGTGCGATCGCTCGGTAGGCGTCCGGTCACCAGCTCCTCGATCTCATCCCAGTCCACCGGCACGTCGAGCCACACCCCGAGCCACCCGCGATGCACAACGTACGGCGGCACGAAGAACCGCCCGGGGTCGGAAGCGACCAACTCCTCCTGCACGCCGGGTGGAGCCGCGCACCAGAAGGCCAGCCGGTCGTCATGGTGGTGGTCGGCGTACATGACGAACGTCTTCCTGCCGCGCACGAACCAGGTCGGCTCGCCGTGACTGAGGCGTTCCGTCGTCTTCGGTAGCGCAAGACACAACCGGCGCAGCCGCTCCAGCGGGTCCGTCACCATCGTGTGCTGCTTCCCGCCTCCTGAGGCCGCGGGGCAATTCTCGCCTCGCGGGCCTGTTTGTGGGGAGGCGTGTGGACAGCTCTGGCTGCTGGCGGAGTAGTCGTGCCGTGCACAGGTAGACGATCAATGGCCAGGTTTGAACGTTGCGCCGAGTGGGTGATCTTCGGTGTCGTGGTCTGCGCTCCGGGTGGCTGGGGGGCCTCGCGTTTTTCGGACAGGGATCTGGCCGCTTATTTCACGCGATGGACCGCAATGCCTCGAATTCGGCGTAAGCCTCCCGCGGAGGGCGGTAACCCACTGCCGAGTGAAGACGCTTCTGATTGTACCAGAACTCGTTGGCCAATATACTCGTGGGATAACTGGTTAGTACGACAACGGCACTTGATCCGGTGATGCAGTCGGGTGGGTGAAGCGTCGATGTCGGTGGGGTGGAGATCGAGGACATCGAGCGTTGGTCGGATGAGTTAGCCCGGTTGTGCACGCTGGTGGGGCCGCGTTTCGGCCGGTCGGAGCCGCGTGAGCGAGTGCTGGGGTATGTGCGCGGCCTGCTAGCGCCGTTGGAGCGCAAGAACGGATGGACCGTGGCCGAGCACGCCGGGGCGGCGTGCCCGGACGGGATGCAGCGGCTGTTACGCACCGCGCGGTGGGACGCCGACGGGGTTCGCGACGATGTGCGCGGCTATGTGGCGGATCGCCTGGGAGAGCCGGGCGGGGTGTTGATCGCGGATGGCACCGGTTTTGTCAAGAAGGGGCGGCACTCTGCTGGCGTGCATCGGCAGTACACCGGCACGTCCGGAAAGATCGACAACTGTCAGGTCGGGGTGTTTCTCGCCTACGCCTCGGCCAAGGGGCGGGCACTGATCGACCGGGAGCTGTACTTACCGGAGTCGTGGACCGATGACCGCGCGCGGTGCCGCCGGGCAGGCATCCCGGACGGGGTCGCGTTTTCCACCAAGCCGGCGCAGGCGTTGGCCATGATCGCCCGCGCGTTGGACGCCGGGATGCCGGCCGGGTGGGTCACCGCGGATGAGGAGTTCGGGCAGAACCCGGCCTTCCGCAAGGGACTGCTGGCCCGGCGGATGCCGTTCGTGTTGGCCACCCGCTGCGATGACCGGCTGCCCTGCCCGGACCGTCGACGCCGGCAGGCCAAGACCGTGGCCGCCGTGGTGCCGGCTGCCGCGTGGGAACGCCGCAGCGCCGGGGACGGCGCCCGCGGCCAACGCCTGTATGACTGGTCCCTGGTCGAACTCGACCCGGCCGGGCTACCCGCGGGTTGGGCACACCGCCTGCTGCTGCGCCGCGCCACCCGTCCCAACGACAAAGGCGAGTACGAGGTGGCCTACTACCGCTGCGCCGCCCCCGCCCACACGAGTTTCGCCGAGCTGATCCGGGTTGCAGGCATCCGTTGGTGCGTCGAGGAATGCTTCCAGTTGGCCAAGAACGAGGCCGGCCTGGACCACTACCAGGTCCGCGACTACACCGCCTGGTACCGGCACATCACCGGGTCCATGCTGGCCGCCGCGTTCCTGACCGTCACCCGCAGCGAGCACACCGCAAAAGGGGCGACGTAGGCGTTTGCAGCGACAAGATCAGCGTGACCGGCAACGAGATCCGCCGGCTGATCGCCACCCTGCTGCTCACGCCCGGCCACGGCCAGAAGCACATCCTGAGCTGGTCAGACTGGCGACGACGACGCCAACACCAAGCTCGCCGAAGCCACTACCGACGACGCGGACACTGGCCCCCGTAACTGCCGTTGTCGTATTAGGCTATTTGTGGGTTCGATTGTCTCTATGGGACGGTCTTGGAGTGCAGGTCGGGGATGGATTCCCGTCGTACGACGAGGCCGCCCTGGTTATCGAGCGGGCGCGGTTGATCACGGAGCTGCGGGAGCGGGTCGCCACGCTGGAAGCCGTGCGGCGCCGGGCGACGCGGGTGGTTGGCACGACATGCGGCGTGCCAACCACCCGCGGCCGGTTCAGCAACTCGTCCGGTACAGGTACTTCTGGTTCTGTTGCAGGTTCTGTTGCGTGATCGCGATGAGGTCGGTCTGCACCTCGCGCGGGCCGACCGGCTTGCCCTGGACGGCGGCAACGGCGGCGTCCACGCCCTTGCGGCCGATGCTGGCCGGGTCTTGCGCGATGAGCGCCTGGAAGCTGCCGCTCTTCAGGTCCTCCACCTCATTCGGGCTCGCGTCGAACCCGACCAGGTTGACCTGACCGACCTTGCCCGCGTTGCGCAGCCCGGTGGCGGCGCCCTCGCCGGTGTTGAGATTGGTGGCGAAGACCCCGATCAGGTCCGGCGTGCTGGACAGCGTGGCGGACACCTTAGCGGCGGCCTGCGCGGGTTCGTTGTTGGTGTACTGCGCGCCGACGTACTTCAGGTTCGGGTACTTCTTGATCTCGTCCTCGAAGCCCTTGGCGCGGGCGTCCGTGGTGGACGTGCCGGCGATCGTGTTGAGCACCAGCACGGAACCCTGCTTGTTACCGACGAGTTGGGCCAGCGTGTCCGCGGCCTTCCGGCCGCCCTGCTCGTTGTCCGACGAGATCGACGCCAACCCGATCGACTTGTCCTGCAGGGAGGTGTCCACCTCGACGACCTTGATGCCGGCGTCCTTGAGTTGCTGCATCGGGCTGGCCATCGCCTTGTCGTCGGTCGGCGCGATCAGCACGGCGGCCGGCTTGGACGCGAGCACCCCGGTGACGATCGGTGTCTGCAGGCTCGGGTCGAACTTCTGCGGTGCCTGGGTGTTCAGGTCGTAGCCGAGCTTCTTGGCCTCCTCCTGCGCGCCGCACTGCATCGAGATGTAGAAGGGTTCCGCCTGCACCCCGGGAATGAGAACGAGTTTCTTGTTGTCGGTGCTGCTCCCGCCCACCTGACCGACCTGACCGCTACCACACGCGGCGACCACCGTGGCCGCGGTGAGCACCGCGCCCACCAGCGCCACGCGCCGCTTGCCTGCATTCATCTGCCCGTACCTCCGCACCTCGTCGTGTCTGGAAGCTGTATCCGGACGTCGTGTCGCCTGCCGCGAAGCCGTTTCGGGTCAGCGGCGGTCCTGGGTTCGGCGTCGCCGCTGGTCGAACCACACCGCGGCGACCAGCACCGCGCTCACCGCGACCGGCTGCCAGAACGGCTGCACGCCGAGGATCACGAAGCCCTTGGTCAGCACGGCGGGGATGAACACCCCGATCACCGAGCCGAGCATGCTGCCGACGCCGCCGAACAGGCTGGTGCCGCCCAGCACCACCGCGGCGATCACGTTCAGGTTGTCCGTGCTGTGCCCGGAGATCGTGGTGGTGCCGTAGTAGGCCAGCGACATGAAGCCACCCAGGCCGGCCAGCAGGCCGGTGATCAGGTAGACCAGCACGAGGTGCCGGGTCACCCCGATGCCGGAGCGGCGGGCGGCCTCGGCGTTGGAGCCAACCGCGTACGTGTAGCGGCCGAACCGGGTGGTGTGCAGCAGCCAGCCGCCGAGCACGGTGACCACCACCGCGACCAGCACCAGGTTCGGCACCACGACGAAGGACGTGCCGTAGCCGAGGGTGCGGCGCAGCGCCTGGGGCACGGTCCGCACGTCCACCCCGGCCGTGACCAGTTCGGCGACGCCGAGCGCGGCGCCGAACGAGCCGAGGGTGACGATCAGCGGCGGGATCTTGGCGCGCGCGATGAGCAGCCCGTTGGCCAGCCCCCACACCGCGCCGCCGGTCAGCGCGGCGACCAGGCCGACGGCGATCACGCCCCAGCCGGCGGACGTCGCGTCGTGCCCGGGGCTGAGTGCCTCCATCGCCTTGGCGCCCACCACGCCGGCGAACACCAGCACCGAGCCGACGGACAGGTCGATGCCCGAGGTGATGATCACGAAGGTCATCCCCACGGACAGCACCAGCAACACCGACGCCTCGATGAGCAGGGTCTGGAAGTTGAACAGGGTGGGGAAGGCGCTCGGCGCGAGCACGCTGAAGCCCAGGTACAGCCCGACGAGCACCAGGCCGATCCAGAACGTGTTCGCGGACACCAGCCGCCGGCCGAACCCGGTGCGCTCCGGCCGCGTCGCCGGAGCTTCCACTGTGGACGTACTCATGCCGCGCCTTCCTGGTGAAGTGCACCGGTCATCGCGCCGACCAGGTCCTCAAGGGTGGCCTCCGCGGTCCGGAACCGGGCCACCCGGCGGCCCAGCCGCAGCACCTCCACCCGGTCCGACACGGCCAGCACCTCGGGCATGTTGTGGCTGATCAGCACCACGGCGACGCCGGAGTCGCGGACCCGGCGGATCACGTCAAGCACCCGCTCGCGCTGTACCACGCCGAGCGCGGCGGTCGGCTCGTCCATGAACACGACCTTGCTCGCCCACACCACCGACCGGGCCACCGCGACGCTCTGCCGCTGGCCGCCGGACAGCGACCTGATCGGCACGTCGATGTTCTGCAACTGCACGCCGAGCCGGGCGAACTCGCTCGCCGCGCGCCGCCGCATCTCCGCCTTGTCCAGCATGCCGAGCCGGCCCAGCAGGCCCGTGCGGAACAGTTCGCGGCCGAGGAACAGGTTGGCCGCCGGGTCCAGGTCGGGGGCCACGGCGAGGTCCTGGTAGACGGTCTCGACGCCGTGCCGCCGCGCGGCGGTGGGCGAGTCCAGCGTCACCGGCCGGCCGTCGATGAGCACCTCGCCGGAGTCCGCCTGTTCCGCACCGGACAGGCACTTGACCAGGGTGGACTTGCCGGCCCCGTTGTCCCCGATGAGCGCGACCACCTCGCCGTGCCGCACCTCGAAGGACGCGCCGCGCAACGCCTCCACGCCGCCGTAGTGCTTGACCAGGTCCCGCGCCTCGAGCAGGGATGGCCCGGCCGGTTCGGCGCTCATTCGACACCTCCCACATCGGAGCCGTCCGCGGCCGGCACCGCGGAAGGATGCGGCGGGCGGCACCGCACCACCACCGCCTCGCCGTCCAGAGTGGACGGACCAGCGGCGAAGGGGACGAGCGCGGTGGCGCCGCGCCGCAGGTCCAGCTCGCCGCCGTGCTCGGTGCGCAGCCGCGCCGTCCCCTCCAGCACGACGAGCACGGCGAGCGACGGGTCCAGCTCGACGCGCGGTCCGAGATGCATCCGCTCGGCCCGGAAGAACGCGTCGGCCTCCGCGCCGAACAGCGGCACCACCGGGTCGCGGCGGTCTCCGGTGTGCCGGACCAGCGAGTCCAGCCGGGCGCCGGACCAGCCCGAGGTGTCCACGCAGCCCAGCGCGGTGTCGTAGCCGAGCCCGAGGTGGCCGGCGTCCGCGCCGGGCAGGAAACCCTGCCACTCCAGGGTCACCGAGAAGTCGGTTGGCTGCTGCAACTCGACGATGAACACACCGGGGCCGATCGCGTGCGGCAGGCCGGCCGGCACGAACACCGTGTCCCCGGGTTGGACGGGAATCGGGTTGAGCGCGCCCAGCATCGCCGCGGAGTCCTGAGTGGACACCCAGGCGTCGATCGTCCGCTCGTCCACGCCCTCGGTGAACCCGGCGTACACGGTGGGGTTGTCGCCGCTGGTGCCGATCACCACCCAGGCCTCGGTCTTGCCGTGCCGGCAGTTGAGGTGCCGCCGGGCGAAGGCGTTGGACGGGTGGCAGTGCACCGGCAGCCGCTGGCCGGCGTCCAGCAGCTTGACCAGCAGGCCGGTGTCCGCGCCCAGCACGGCGGTGTGCGCGGGGCCGAGCCAGCCGTCCGGGTCGGCGGCGACCGCGTCGCGCAGCAGGCGGCCGTCCGGTAGCACGGTCAGCCCGGCGGGCGCCTTGCCGAACAGGCTGGTCGTGGACGCGATCCAGTCCTCGGGGCCGAATTCGGTGGCCACGGTGCCCTCCGCCGCCTCGGTGGGAGTGCGTGCCTCGGCGGGCATGCCGCGCAGCGCCGCGATGGACGTGCCGCCGCGGTAGAACTGCCTCGGCTGGTTGGCCGGCAGCAGCACCGGCCGCGGCGGCGGCCCGCCGGTGTCGTGCCCTGCCGGGTGATCGGACGTCACGCAGGTACCTCCCCGGATCCACGCGTTACCAGGCGCACCGGCAGCACGACGCGGCGCGGCGGCGCGCCGTCCCCGTCCAGCCGGGCGAACAGCAGTTCGGCGGCGGTCCTGCCGAGCGCGGCGACGTCGTGCGCGATCACCGTGACCGGCGGGTTAACCAGGTCGGCCAGCTCGAAGTCGTCGAAGCCGACCAGGGCCGGCCGGTCCCGCTGGCCGGCCAGCGCGCGCAGCACCAGCACGGTGATCCGGTTGTTGCCGGTGACCAGCGCGGTGGCCGGCTCGGGACCGCGCAGCAGCCGGCGCAGCGTCGCGCCGATGCCGGGCGCGTCGTGCGGGCCCATGGCCACCAGGTCCTCGTCGTAGCGGACGCCGGCGCGGGCGCAGCCCTCGCGGAAGCCGCGCAGCCGCTCCGCCGCGGTGAAGATGTCCGGCGCGTCGCCGAGGAAGGCGATCCGCCGGTGCCCGTACCGGGCCAGGTGCTGCACCGCGGCCACGGTGCCGCCGATGTTGTCCACCAGCACGGTGTCCGCCACCACGTCGCCGGCCGGGCGGTCGACGAACACCGCGGGCGTGCCGGCCCGCATCTCCGGCACCAGGTAGCCGTGTTGCACCCCGGCCGGGACCACGATCAGCCCGTCCACCCGGCGGGCGCAGAACTCCAGGGCCAGTTCGCGTTCGCGGTCCGGGTCCTCACCGGAGGACGCGGCGAGCACGTGCCGGCCGTGCTGCCTGGCCACCTCCTCCACCGCCCCGGTCAACTCCGAGTAGAACGGGTTCGCCACGTCCTCCATGACCAGCCCGACGATGCCCGCGGAGGACCCGCGGCGCAGGTTGCGCGCGCTCAGGTTGCGGCGGAAGCCGAGCTGGTCGATCGCCGCCAGCACCCGTTCCGCGGTGGCCTGGTGCACCCCCGGCTCGTCGTTGACCACCCGGGACACCGTCTTGATGCTCACGCCGGCCAGCCGCGCCACGTCGCTCATGGTGGCGCGCCGCACCCGGCGAGGGCCGGTCCCGGACAACGTTGTCATGCCCGGAGATTGGACACGCCAACTCGGGAGCTGTCAACGCCTGGTGAACCGGTCAAGGCCGCGCACGGCGATCCGTCCACATCGGGCGGTGGCGCATCGGGAATCGATCCGGAGCCCGGATGGCCACGCGGCTTTCAGCCCTCCGGGCGAAGATCGTTGTCTCGAACGGGACAACCTGACCGATCAAGCCTTGACGCGACCCGTGGCTCTCCGCAATGTGGCGCTCGCGTTGCGTCGGTTGGACAAGGTTGTCAGCAGGCGCCGAGAACGGTTGGCGAAAGCGCTTTCAGTGCTGCCGGGAACGGTTGGCGAGGTCGTCGGGAACGGTTGCGAAGAACCGTGCGAGCGGGGCGTCCCGGTTCCGCGCGGGCGGGTGTTGGGAGGGATGGGCTGATGAGCCGAGTCCGGGCCGGTCGGGAGGCCGGGGAAAGAACCGGGGAACGAAGCGACGAGAGGGGCGCGGAGAGACGCGGCCAGCGCCGGCGTGGCGTGTCGCGGTTAGCGGTGACCCTGGGCGCCACGCTCGCGCTGGCGCTCGCCCCGCTGACCACCGCCACGGCCCAGCCGGGCGCCGCGGCACCCGCCGCGCAGGACCTGGCCCGCTGGGTGAACCCGTACATCGGCACCAAGCCCGGCGACGCGGACATGGGTACCGGCGGCGGCGCGGCCAACACCTTCCCCGGCGCGGACGTGCCGTTCGGCATGGTGCAGTGGAGCCCGGACACGGTCACGTTCCAGCACGGCGGCTATTACTACGACGACAACCGGATCCGCGGGTTCAGCCTGACCCATCTCTCCGGCGCCGGCTGCTCAACCTACGAGGACATCCCGTTCATTCCGCTGGTCGGCGAGGTCACCACGTCCCCGGCGGCGGACCCGAGCCGCTACGTGTCCACGTTCAGCCACGCCAACGAGAAGGTCACCGCCGGCTACTACGGGGTGACGCTGGACAGCGGCGCGAAGGTGGAGTTGACCACCACCCAGCGCACCGGCTCCGGCCGGTTCAGCTACCCGGCCGGCAAGCCGGCCACCCTGCTGGTGAACACCTCCGGGTCGATCGCCGGCACCGACGACTCCCAGATCACCATCGGCCGGGACAGCATCAGCGGCTGGGCGGCCAGCGGGCACTTCTGCGGCGCCGGCGACCACTACCGGGTCTACTTCTACGCGCAGTTCGACCGGCCGTTCGCGTCGATCGGCACCTGGAAGAACGGCGCGGTCACCCCGGGCAGCGCCACCGAGCGCGGCGGCGCGCCGGCGCACGCCAAACTGTCCACATCGGACACGGCGACGCCGTCCGCGCGGCCGCGGTCCCGGTCGGTGGCACCGCAGGACACCACCGTCTCCGGCCCCGGCTCCGGCGGGTACGTCACCTTCGACACCTCGAAGTCGCAGGCCGTCAACGTGCGGGTCGGCCTGTCCTTCGTCTCCGTCGACGGCGCCAGGACGAACCTGCGCGCGGAGAACAACGGCTCGCGGTCCCTCGACCAGATCGCCGCGGCCGCCCGGGCGGCGTGGAACGACCGGCTCAACGAGGTGCAGGTCACCGGCGGCAGCACCGACGAGCGCACCATCTTCTACACCGCGCTCTACCACGCCCTGCTGCAGCCCAACGTGTTCTCCGACGCGGACGGCCGCTACACCGGGTTCGACGGCCGGGTGCATACCGCCGACTCCGGGCATGCGATGTACACCAACTTCTCCGGGTGGGACATCTACCGGTCCGAGGCGCAACTGCTGGCCACCCTGGCGCCGAAGGAGACCTCGGACATCGCCCGCTCCATGATCGCCTATGCGGAGCAGGGCGGCTCCTGGGACCGGTGGACGGTGGCCAACGACTACACCGGCGTGATGAACGGCGACCCGTACCACATCATCGTGTCCACCGCGTACGCGTTCGGCGCCAAGGACTTCGACGCGGGCAGGGCGCTGCTGTCGATGGTGCGTGGGGCGACCCAGCCGACCCAGGGCTACGAGGAACGGCCCGGGCTGGCCGACTACCAGAAACTCGGCTACGTACCCGGCGCGGCCGCCGACACGCTGGAGTACACCAGCGCCGACTTCGCCATCGCCCAACTCGCCCGCCGGCTCGGTGACGGGGCCACCTACGACACCTTCATGAAGCGGGCCCAGTACTGGCAGAACCTGTTCAACCCGGCCACCGGCTACCTGCAGCCGCGCAACGCGGACGGCTCGTTCGCAGCACCCTTCGACCCGGCCTCCTCCAGCGGTTACGTGGAGGGCAACGGCGCGCAGTACACCTGGATGGTTCCGTACAACCTCGGCGGACTCGTGACCGCGCTGGGCGGCAAGGCGGCCGCCAACCAGCGGCTGGACACCTTCTTCACCAAGCTCAACGCGGGCACCCGGCAGCCGTACGCGTTCCTCGGTAACGAGCCGACCCTGCAGACGCCGTACATCTACGACTACACCGGCGCGCCGTACAAGACGCAGGCGATCACCCGGCGGGTGATGGGCGAGATCTGGAAGGCCGCGCCCAACGGCCTGGTCGGCAACGACGACCTCGGCGAGATGTCGTCCTGGTACGTGTGGACGGCGATGGGCATGTACCCGGAGATCCCGGGCCGTGCCGAGTTCACCCTGACCGCGCCGCTGTTCAGCAAGGTCGTGCTGACCCGGCCGACCGGCCAGAAGATCACCATCAACGCGCCCGGAGCGGCCACCGCCGTGCCGTACGTGACCGGGCTCACGGTGAACGGCCAACCGTCCACCCGGCCGTGGCTGCCGGAGTCCTTCGTCAACACCGGCGGCACGTTGGACTACACGCTGTCCGCGACGCCGGACACCACCTGGGGTTCCGCCGCCGCGGACGCGCCACCGTCCTTCGCGGACGGTGCCATCAACGCCCTGGGCTACGTCGACCCGGCCCGGGTGGTGGCTCCGGCGGGCGGCAGCGCCACCGCGACGATCGGCGCGCAGGACTTCTCCGGCCAGGGCGGCACGGTGCACTGGACCGCGCAGCCCCCGGCGGGCCTGACGGTCACCCCGTCCTCCGGTGACATCCCCGTGCCGGCGGGCGGCAAGGCCGGCCAGCCGGTCACCGTGGCGGTGGCCGCCGGCACCGCTGAGGCGACCTACCGCATCCCGATCACCTACACGCAGGACAGCGGCGCCGTGCCCGGCACCACGCTGGCCGTGCTGGTCGCCCAGCCGGGTAGCCTGCGCGCCGCGCTGAACAACGTCGGCACCTCGCCGGACAACGACCAGTCCGTGGCGAACCTGGACAGCGACGGGTACAGCTTCTCCCGTGACGCGCTGGCCGCGGCCGGCGTCCGTCCCGGCGGCACGGTCACCGTCGACGGCGTCACGCACACCTGGCCCAACGTGTCCGTCGGCGAGTACGACAACGTGGACGCGAACGGGCAGAGCGTGGACCTGCCGAGCGCGCCCGCCGGCGCCACGAAGCTCGCGCTGCTCGGCACCGGCACCAACGGTAACGCGTCCGGCACGCTGACCATCACCTACACCGACGGCAGCACGCAGACCGCGGACGTGGGCTTCTCCGACTGGGCCCTGGGCGGCGCGGCCAACAACCCGGTGTCCTTCGACAACCGGATCGTGGCCACCATGCCGTACCGCAACAGCGTCAGCGGCACGGCGCAGCGGTTGACCGTGTACCTGTTCGCCACCGCGCCGATCACCCTGCAACCGGGCAAGCAGGTGCGCAGCGTGACCCTGCCGAGCAACGTCAAGGGCGGCGCGCTGCACGTGTTCTCCATCGCCGTCGGCTGAACCGCATCGGAGGAGCCGTGACCACCTCACGCTACGGGACCTCGATCCACCCGAGCGCGCCGAACCTTTCCCGGCGCCGGCTGCTGGGCGCGCTCGGGGCCGCCGGCGCGGCCGCCGGCCTGGCCACCCTGAGCGGGCCCACCGCGCTGGCCGCGACGCCGGGCGCGGCGGAACCCGCCGCGGGCGCCGACTGGGCGGCCGTCGCCGAGGACGTCCGCACCGAGTTCCGCTGGGCCTGGCGGAACTACGTGGCCCGCGCGCTGGGCTACGACCAGATCCTGCCGGTGTCCGGCGGCCACTCGGATTTCTTCGCCGCCGGGCACTCGGTCGGGCTGTCGCTGATCGAGGCGCTGGACACGCTGTGGGTGATGGGCCTGGACGACGAGCTGGCCCAGGCCATCTCCTGGATCAGGAGGAACCTGCCGAACTTCGACATCGACGCGCCGTTCCAGGTCTTCGAGGCCACCATCCGGGTGGTGGGCGGGCTGGCCGCCGGCTACTCCGTCACGGGCGAGCCGTTACTGCTGCGGCTGGCCGTGGACCTGGCCGACCGGCTGCTGCCGGCGTTCACCAAGTCGCCGACCGGGCTGCCGTACCGGTTCGCCAACCTGCACACCGGCGCGGTCAGCGGGCCGAGCACCAACCTCGCCGAGATCGGCACCTACCTGCCCGAGTTCGGCATGCTCTCGACGTGGACCGGTGACGCGAAGTACCACGACGCGGCGAAGCAGGCCCTGCGCGCGGCGTGGGACCGGCGCACCGCGCTGAACCTGCTGCCGTACGGGATCAACGCGGAGACCGGGCAGTGGACCACCGCCACCGCGACCATCGGCCCGCCCGCCGACTCGTTCTACGAGTACCTGTGGGGCGGCTACCGGCTCTTCGGCGACACCGAACTGCTGGGCTGGTACCGGGCGGCCACCGCGGCGATCCTGCGATACCAGTCCGACATGGTGCGCGGGAACCTGTGGTTCGCCCAGGTCGACGCGCACACCGGGAAGAAGGTGGACACCAGCCAGAGCGAGCTGGCCGCGTTCTACGCCGGGCTGCTGTCCAACTCCGGCCACGCCGCACCGGCCGCCGCGTACCAGGCCTCGTGGAGCGCGGTGCAGGAGCGGTACGGCGTGCTGCCGGAGGGCATCGACTACACCAACCTGAAGGCGACCAGCAGGGGCAACGCGCTGCGCCCCGAGTTCGTCGACTCCGCGCTCAAGCTGTGGATCAACACCCGGGACGAGCGCTACCGGCAGCAGGCGTACACCCACTACCGGAACATGAAGCGCACCTCGAAGGTCGCCTACGGCTACACCGTCCTGGACGACGTGACCAGCAACCCGCCGGTGCGGGGCGACTTCTGCCCCGGCTACTGGTGGGCCGAGCAGACCAAGTACTACTGGCTGATCTTCAGCGACACCGACCGGTTCGACTACGCCAACAACTTCCTGTCCACCGAGGGCAAGATCCTGCTCGGCGCCAGGAGGTGACCAGGGCGTTCAGGACACCGTGCCCCCGCCCTTGATGTTCCGGACCACGGCGGTGGCCACCTTCTGCGACCGCCCGCACGGGTCGTCGTGGTCCGGGGCCGGGTTCGCCCCGCCGGCCAGCGCCACCTGGACGTCCACGAACATGTCGTCGGCCAGCCCGACCGCGGTGCCGCAGAACCCGTGGTGCCGCCAGTCCTCGGGCACCGCGTCGACCGCGGGGAAGCCCTCGATGGCGGGCAGCGCGTGCAGGTACCCGTAGTTGTCCTGGTGGCCGTAGATATCCTGCAGCCCGCCGCCCTGGTAGAAGGTCACCATCAGGAACATCCTCGACGGGCCGTCGTGGTCGCGCCACAGGCAGTCGAGGTACTGGCCGCGGGTGGTCTGCCGGCCGATCGCGGCCACGCCGAACTCGTGCAGCTGCTCCGGGCTGAGCGCGGTGCACGGCGCCTGCCGGAACGTGGTGGCGTCCACCGGGTTGGCCACGTTCGGGGCGGTCGGCGGTAGCGGCTCGCTGGCCGGCAACGCCGCGGCGCCGTGCTCGTGCCCGTGACTCCGCGCGGAACTCTGGCCGTGGCTCTGCGGGTGGCCGCCCGCGGCGGCTGACGACGAGCACGCCGCCAGGGTCGGCACCGCACCGGCCAGTACCGCGGTGGCCAGCGCCCTCGCGATCTTCCTGTGCATCACGCGTCCCTTCGTGCCTGCGGCGTCACCGGCGCCGCCGTCGACAACGCCCGGTGCGCCTCCCGAGGGAGGCGCACCGGGCGGTCTGGCGTCTCGGGGCGTCCCCGGAGGGTGGTCACCGTTGGCGGTGAAGTCACCCACCGATCCGCGTGTCGAGAACCGCCGGCGGGATGACCGATGGACGGATCACTGTTCCTGGTTGACGCACTGCTTGTTGTTGTTGATGCAGTCGACCACCTGCTTCATCAGGTTGTTCGACATGACGTTCTCGAAGTCGTCGTGGTCGGTCTGCGGCTTGTGCAGTTCCTCCGGGAACCCGTCCACCGCGAAGTTCTTGCCCTGCGGCACGGTGTAGGTCAGCGTCACCTGGAGTTGCGGGACGGCCTTGAAGCCCTTCGGGCACTGGCCGTTCTGCGCGTCCACGATGTGCGAGCGGTGGTCCGCACTGTCGGTGTTCTTGCCGTCCCAGCAGTTCGGGAAGGCGTGGATGCGCTCCACCTTCGAGCCCTGCGGGCACAGCGGGTACTTGTTGGTGAGCCGGTCCTCGAACCCGGTGCAGGTCCAGGTGTCCTTGGCGTTCTTCCCGTTCTGGGTGACCGCCTTGGCGTTGCCGAACAGGATGCGCAGGAACTGCGGCATGGCGGTCACCTGGTCGGCGCCGCCGCTGGCGAACTTCAACTGCACCGAGTCCGGCTCCAGGATCTGGCCGAAGTTGCCGTCCGCGCCGCCGCCGTCCTGGTTGACGTCGTTACCCTGCTTGGTGAGGTCGCGGATCACCGGCCAGAAGTAGGCGGACTTGTCCTGCTGGTTCTTGCAGGTCGTGCCCGCCGCCGCGAGGCTGTCGTCGGTCGAGTTCGCGTCCGTGCTGTCGTTGCCGACGTAGTCGTGGGTGTGCTGGGCACCGTCGAGCACACCGGGCGCGGCGATGAAGTTGTCCGAGTTCTGGTGGTTGGCCTTCACGCCGCAGTCGGTGACGAAGCTCCCGCCCGCGCCGTTCTGCTTCTTCTGGTTCGGCTTGACCTTGGTGATGTCGACGAAGTCGTTGGGCGACGGCGGTTGCGCCTTGGCCGGGTCCTCCGCCTTGCCGTTGTTGTTGTCTCCGTTGTTACCGCCGTTGCTGTCGCCGTTGTTGTTTCCACCCTTCTTGTTGGCGGTGGCCGACGCGCTGGACTGGCTTGAACTGTTGGCGTCGTTCGTGGTTTTGGCCGATGCGGCGCCCATGCCCACCACGACCCCCGCGGCCACGAGCACGGCCGCGGTGGCCGTGAGTAACCGTACTGCCTTCGGTCGACGGTGTGTTCCTTTACGTACCATTTACCTCTCCACCTTGCTCCGTCGGGGCCGGAACGTCCGCAACACGGCGGTGATCACGACAATTTCGGTCAGGCCGATGAGAAGTGCGCTGAGCACGCGGAAGGCGGTGTCGTCGCCGCCCGCCGTGCCGACCGGGCCGACCGACTGCGCGACCGTGGTCGGCGCCGCCGACGTGGGCGGCGGTGTGGTCAGCGGCGGCAGGGCGTTGAAGTTCACCACGCCCGTGCTCTCCAGCAGCCGCATGTGCTTGCCGACCAGGTTGATCGCCACGTCCGCGAAGGCCCGCATCTGCGTGTTGCGGGTCAGCGCCCGCACCTGGGAGGCCACCGTGAACACCTGGGCGTGCGCCATGCGCAGGTCGGTGGCCCAGGTCTGGTCGTAGTCCGGACCGGACTTGTTGGCCAGGTCGGCCATGAAGCCCTTCTGCTGGGGGTTGGGCTCGTTGGGCAGCGGCACGTGCAACTGCGCCGCCAGGTCGTTGGTCTGCTGGTTGAGCTGGACGTGGTCCTGCATGAGGACCATGCCCACGTCCTTCACCCGCTGGCTGAAGCCCTGCTGGTTGGCCTGCTGGGCGGTCGGGGTCTCCCAGAGGTTGGCCTGCCGCACCTTGGCCAGCAGCAGCCGGTCCATCGGGCTGAGCGGACCGGACGGCGTGTCCCATGTGGTGCCGTCGTCCTGGGTCGCCGCGGCCGCGGTGTTCTGCGGCGCGCTGGGGAAGTGGACGAACTGAGGTAACACCAGACCCACCACGAGAATGAGGCCGAAGAACCCGCCTCCGATCATCAACCAGCGCCGGAGCATCACGTTGTCGCCGCCGGACGGACCGGTCGTCTTGATGTGTCGAGTACTCATCTCGGTGAAATCCCGTCAGCCGCCGTTGCCGCCGTAGTTGCCGTCGTTCGGATCGCCACCCACCTTGGTTCCGGGTGGTGGCGTGACCTTCTTGCCCGCGGGGCTGCTGGCGAACCAGACCCCGCCGACGTTCTCCCCCTTGACCTCGCCGGGTTTGTCCTCGGCGTAGCGGTAGAGCGGCCAGCCCGCGAGCGTGAGCTGCATGGTGCCGTCGGGACGCTTGACCGTGCCGACCAGCGACCGTTCCAGGCCGGTGACCGTGATGTCCCCGTTGGCCAGTACCGGCGGCCACTTCTGCGCGCACGGGCCGACACAGCGCGACTTCGGCGGGTTGGCCGAGTCGCGGTCGAACCGGTACAGCGTGTTGCCCGCCGAGTCGGTCACGATCGAGCCGAGCTGGGGAGACGCGGTGGCGTTCAGCGTGGACTTGGGGGCGCCCGCACCGGCGGCCTCGCCCGCGCTGGCCCCACCGGCCGCGGACCCGGCCGAGCCGCCGCTGTTGCTCCCGGAACTGGCCATACTCATCGGACCGCACGCGGCGGTGAACAGAAACGCTGCGCAGCCGGCGACCGTGAGGACTGCAGTTCGGCTGCGTGACAATTTCACGATCGTTCCCCTTTCCTGGCGATGTCCGCTACCCCGAAGCGGCACGGGTCGCGGGGCCTGCCACGAGGTACGCTCTCGGTAGATGTTCGGTTCAGCACATTCCCGATCGCCGCGCCGGCTGCCGCGAAAGGGTGACCGAATGTGGCGCTACCTCCACAGTCACCGTCACCGCGGCTACTCCGGACGTGCGAGGTCGAAAGTCGAACTGATCAGCGGGACATTTGTTTTTTTGTCGAGAAGGTCAGCCGGCGAGAAAGCCGGCGCCGGTGCCGCGGCGCGCTCCCGGCCGGTCACCCGGCCGCGTGGTGGCGCGGCTCACGCCCCACACTGGGCCTGTCGACGTCCCGGAGGGAGATCGCGTGCCAGCCACCCCCGTCGCCCGGTTCCGCACCGTCGCCGTCACCGAGGCGGTGTCCTGGGCCGGACTGCTGATCGGCATGTTCTTCAAGTACGTCGTGGTGCACGACCCGGTCGGGGTGCACGTTTTCGGCACCGTCCACGGGGTGGTGTTCCTCGGTTACCTCGCGCTCGCGGTGCAGCTGCGCTCCCGCCAGGCCTGGGACGCGCGCACCACCTTCCTGGCACTGCTGGCCAGCATCCCGCCGTTCGGTTCGGTGGTGTTCGAGCGCTGGGCCACCCGGACCGGCCGGCTGGCCGAGCCGCCGGCGGCCACGGTCGCGGTCGGGGAGTCCGGGGAGTAGTGCTCAGCCGAAGTCGCCGGTGGCGCGCCGCACCCTGGCCAGCAGTTCGGTGAGCCGCCGGGTCTGCCGCTCGGTCAGCCCGCGCAGCCCGAAGTCGATCGAGGTGACCGCCTCGGTGGCGATGGCGCGCAGCTTGCGGCCGGCGTCGGTGATCTCCACCAGGGTGGTCCTGCGGTCGGTGGGATGCGGCAGGCGGCGCACCAGGCCGTCCGCCTCCAGCCGGTCGACGATGTTGGTCACGCTGGTGGGGTGCAGCTGCAGCCGCTCGCCCATCACCCGCATCGGCAGGCTGCCCCGCCGGGAGAAGCAGAGCAGCACCAGCGCCTCGTAGCGGGCGAAGGTGAGGCCGTGCGGGCGCAGCGCGGTGTCCACCGCGGACTGGATGATCTGCTGGACTCGCATGATGCTGGTGACCGCGGCCATCGTGGTCGACGGACCGACGCGCTGCTCCCACAACTCGGCCGCGCGAGCGATGGGGTCGAAGGGCAGCGGGCGGGTCGTCATGGCGGACGACGCTATCAGCGACGATGCGGGGCGACGACGCGGTCCGCACGGTGGGCGGTGGGAGTGGACGAAGGTCGATCGAGGAGGCGGCAGTGCTGGTCGCGTTCAGCGTGAGCCCGCTCGGCGGGGAGTCCGACAGCGTCGGGGAGGCGGTCGCCGAGGCGGTCCGCGTGGTGCGGGAGTCCGGGTTGCCCAACGAGACCACGGCGATGTTCACCACCGTCGAGGGCGAGGACTGGGACGAGGTGATGGCGGTGGTCAAGCGCGCGGTGCAGGCCGTGCAGGCCAGGGCGCCCCGGGTGAGCCTGGTGCTCAAGGCGGACATCCGGCCGGGGCACACCGGGCAGCTGCGCGCCAAGGTCGACCGCGTGGAGCGGTACCTGAGCGGCCCTACCGAGTACTGAGGGGGCCGTTACCGCGCAGGGTGGCGCACGCCACGCTGGCGGCCAATTAGTAGGACGTCCTACTATCAGAAAAGAGCGGACGACACGGAGGTCGCCATGTCCGTCAAGCGGTACGACCGGGACGACGCCCCGAACGGGAGCGGCGCCGACATCCAGGCGGGCCGGCAGCGGTGGCGGCGGCGTTACGACGAGGCCGTGGCCAGCGGCCGGGTGCGGGATGCCGACTTCACCACGCTGTCGGGCACGGAGGTGGACCCGGTCTACGGCCCGCGGCCGGGCGAGACCGTCCAGGACTTCGGCCGCATCGGCTGGCCGGGTGAGTACCCGTTCACCCGCGGTATCCATTCCACCGGCTACCGCGGCCGGGAGTGGACCATCCGGCAGTTCGCCGGCTTCGGTAACGCCCGGCAGACCAACGAGCGCTACAAGATGATCCTGGCCAACGGCGGCGGCGGGCTGTCCGTGGCCTTCGACATGCCCACCCTGATGGGCCGGGACTCGGACGATCCGCGCTCGCTCGGCGAGGTCGGCCACTGCGGGGTCGCCGTCGACTCCGCGCAGGACATGGACATCCTGTTCGCCGACATCCCGCTGGAGCAGGTCACCACGTCGATGACCATCTCCGGGCCGGCGGTGCCGATCTTCTGCATGTACCTGGTGGCGGCCGAGCGGCAGGGCGCGGACATCGGCAGGCTGAACGGCACCCTGCAGACCGACATCTTCAAGGAGTACATCGCCCAGAAGGAGTGGCTGTTCCAGCCCGAGCCGCACCTGCGGCTGATCGGCGACCTGATGGAGTTCTGCGCGGAGCGCATCCCGGCGTACAAGCCGCTGTCCGTCTCCGGCTACCACATCCGGGAGGCCGGCTCGACCGCGGCGCAGGAACTGGCGTTCACCCTCGCCGACGGGTTCGGCTACGTCGAACTCGGCCTGTCCCGCGGCCTGGACGTGGACACGTTCGCCCCCGGGCTGAGCTTCTTCTTCGACGCGCATATCGACTTCTTCGAGGAGATCGCCAAGTTCCGCGCCGCCCGGCGGATCTGGGCCCGGTGGCTGCGCGACGTCTACGGGGCACGCACCGAGAAGGCCCAGTGGCTGCGGTTCCACACCCAGACCGCCGGCGTCTCGCTGACCGCGCAGCAACCGGACAACAACATCGTCCGCACCGCGATTGAGGCGCTGGCCGCGGTGCTTGGCGGCACCAACTCGCTGCACACCAACGCCCTCGACGAGGTGCTCGCGCTGCCCAGCGAGAAGGCGGCGCAGATCGCGCTGCGCACCCAGCAGGTGATCCGCGAGGAGACCGGGGTCACCAACGTGATCGACCCGCTGGGCGGCTCCTGGTACGTCGAGGCGCTCACCGACAAGCTGGAGGCCGAGGCCGAGAAGATCTTCGACAGGATCAGGGAGATGGCCCGGCGGGCGGTGCCCGACGGCCGGTACCCGATCGGCGAGATGACCTCCGGCATCCTGCGCGGCATCGAGGACGGCTGGTTCACCGGCGAGATCGCCGAGGCCGCGTTCGCCCACCAGCGTGCCCTGGAGAAGGGCGAGAAGAAGATGGTCGGCGTCAACGTGGCCACCGAGTCCGGCGAGGACGACCTGGAGATCCTGCGGATCAGCCACGAGATCGAGCGCGAGCAGAACCGGGTGCTGGCCCGGCGCCGCGCGGAGCGCGACCAGGCCGCGGTGGACCGGGCGCTGGCCGCGATGGTCGAGGTGGCCAGGACGGACGGCAACCTGATCGAGCCGATGCTGGACGCGGTGCGCGCCGAGGCCACCCTGGGTGAGATCTGCGACGCGCTGCGCGCCGAGTGGGGTGTCTACACCGAGCCCGCCCGGTTCTGAGCACACCCGCACCTCCGCCTCCCGAATCCGCATTCCGCGGGCCCGACGGGGGGTTGGGAGTGCCGAAAACCGCCGTCGAGCCCGCTGAATGGGGATAGGGTGATCCACATGGACGCCGCCGCGGTCGCCCGCCGGATGTGGGTGCGGTTCGAGACCTACCACGACGTCACCTACTTCACCCCGGAGGCCCGCGCGGCCACCGACGACCTCGGCTGCCTCGGCGGCTGGATGGGCTACTTCGGCACCCGGGCGGCGCCGCTCGGCGCGGCCAGCCCGGAGGCGGTCACCTCCGCGTTCTACAACTTCCACCCGTCCCGGGTGGCCCGCGCGCTGCCGGACGCCTGGCGGATCGGCAAGCCCGACCGCTACCTGGAGGCCCGGCTCGCCGGCGCGGACGGCGCGCTGCGCCGCATGCTCGGCGACGGGGAGCCGCGGGTGAGACGCCCGGGGTGAACCGGCCGGCCAACCGGCCACGCGAGCACACCACCCCTCGTGTCAGGATGGAGAACGTGACAAGGCCTGATCCTCGTCAGAGTGCAGCCCAGAACGCAGCCCTGTCCGCGGCGCTTTCCGGCGCCGTCGACCTGTCCGGGCTCAAGGCCAAGGCCGAGGCCGCCTCCCGGGCGTCGCAGCGCGGCGGACAGTCGGACGGCGCCGCGGCCGGTGCCGGCGCGTCGATCATCGACGTGACCGAGGCCGACTTCCAGGCCGAGGTCGTCGAGCGCTCGCTCCAGGTTCCCGTGGTGGTCGACCTGTGGGCCACCTGGTGTGGCCCGTGCAAGCAGCTCTCGCCGGTGCTGGAGCGGCTGGCCGAGCAGGGCGGCGGCACCTGGGTGCTGGCCAAGGTGGACGTCGACGCCAACCCGAGGATCGCTCAGCTCTTCGGCGTGCAGTCGATCCCCACCGTGGTGGCCATCGCCGGTGGGCAGCCGGTGGACGCCTTCTCCGGGGCGCTGCCCGAGCCGCAGGTCCGGCAGTGGATCGACCGCCTGATCGACGCGCTGCGCGACCGGCTGCCCGGCATCCGCGCCGCCGAGCAGGGCGGCGGGGCCGGCGAGGCGGCGGCCGAGGAGCCGGAGGACCCGCGGTTCACCGAGGCCGAGGCGGCGTTCGAGCGCGGCGACTACGACGCGGCCGAGCAGGCCTACCTGCGCATCCTGGACGCCGAGCCGGCGAACGAGCAGGCGAAGTTCGCGCTGGCGCAGGTGCGGTTCACCCGGCGCGCGGAGGCTGCGGATCCGGCCGCCATCGCCAAGGCCGACGCCGCGCCCGACGACCTGGAGGCGCAGTTCGCCGCCGCGGATACCGAACTGGCCCAGCAGAAGGTGGAGGACGCCTTCGGCCGGCTGATCGCCGCCGTGGGCCGCACCGCCGGCGAGGACCGCGACCGCGCCCGGCAGCACCTGGTGGAGCTGTTCGAGCTGTTCCCGCCGGACGACGAGCGGGTCACCGCGGCCCGCCGCAAGCTGGCCAGCGTGCTGTTCTGACCGTGCCGGTCTGACCGGGTCCGGCGGCGGCTTCGGCCCGGCGCCGCCGCTCAGCCGAACTTGGCCGTGCAGGCGCCGGAGCCCTGCAGGTAGCCGATCCGGAACGCCTCGACCCGGGCGAACCCGGCCGGCACCTGCTGGCCGTTGACGTCCGAGGCGATCAGCCCGCCGTCGGCGAGCAGTTCGGCGATGGCCTCGTCCAGGTCGCCGGGGGACAGCCGGAGCGGGTTCTGCGGGTCCTCCACCTGCCCCGCGATGCCCGCCCACGCCCCGGTCAGGCACGCGGTGCGCAGCCCGGCGTTCGGATCGTCCAGCCGCAGGCCGACCGCCTTCTCCACGGACAGTGCGTACCTGGAGGCTACCTCGCCGAACGCGGCGAAGTCGCCGATGCCGCCACCACCGCCCTGGCCGCGCCGGGACGGCGGCGTGCCGATCCTGGCCAGCCGCGCGACGTCCAGGATGATCGTGTTGGTCGCCGGGCAGTATGAGGCCGGGTCGGTGGACCTGGCGTCCGGGCAGGTGGCCCCGCCGGTGCGGAAGGTGGGTGGGACGGCACCGCTCTGCCGGAACGCGAACTGCAGGCTGCGCTGCAGCAGCGCGAGGGTCTGCTCGTTGATCGGCAGGTTGCCGCCGTTGGTGTCCTGCGGGGTGAACGCCGTCTCGGTGGCCCGCCGCTGGATCTCGTTGAGGTCGATCGCGGCGCAGCGCTGCGGGTTGGCCGCGAAGCCGGTCTGGAACGCGAACACCCGGTCGAAGGCGCTGCCGTGCGCGTTCTGCATGCTGAACGTCGCCCCGGACGGGTCGCGCACCGAGAACAGCGCGGCCAGCACCTTGTTCAGCCCGGCGCCGGTGGACAGCCGGAAATGTTGCGCGTGGCCCTCGGCGACCCAGCGCATGAAGTTGCCCGCGTAGCAGTCGGCCTGCTGCTCCTTGACGATGCTCGGCGTCGCCTGGTCGATGTGGCTGGCCGGGCCCAGCCGGAACTGCACGGCGTGGCCGATCTCGTGGGCGAACACCACCACCACGGCCATCGGGCCGAGCGCCTGGTTGAGCTGGGGCAGCAGTTCGCCGCGGTCCCAGGAGACGCTGTCATCCAGCCCGCAGTAGAAGGCGTTCACCAGGCCCGCGGTGCTGGTGTGGCACACCTCCACCGGCCTGCCCGCGGAGTCGAACGAGACCAGCCGGGTGATCGGCTTGAACCGCGCGCCGTTGAAGCCGGCCGGGAGGGCCTGCGCCCAGTACTCCTGCACGTCCGCGACGGCGTCGACGGCGAGCCTGTCCATGTCGCCGCCGTCGGCGTTGTCCACTCGTAACTGCGCGTCGGGCACGCCCGGGACCGGCCCGCTGGGCCCCTGGCTGACCGGAAGGCCGGCGACCGTACCCGGATCCACCTCGCCCACCGCCCTGGCGTAACCGGGGATCTCGACGGCGCAGCCGCTGAGTAACCCGATCAGCGCCACGACCACCACGACCAGTACGCCCGGCGTTGTGCCACGCATCCGCACCCGTCCCCTCACGAACCCCCGCCGTGTGTCATCCGCTGGTGTGTCACGCCGTCGCGTACCGCGCCGGCGCGCGGGACACGGCAGCACCCTACTGGCCCGGCAGCCGTGGTGTGGCTAGTCCGGAAAGGCCATAAATCCGCAGGCAAACGCACATTTCTATCACTCCACGGGGTGATTTCTAGACTGGTCGGAGCCGTTTTGCTTGTGTCCGCACACACGCTACGTAAACCTCTGCCCCCTAGATCACGTCTTCTGGGTGTCACCCAGCCGAACCGCATGCGTGCTTCCAACGGAGGGAGACTGTCGTGACGACTGACGTGGCGACCGACGCGCCTACCGAGGTAATCAAGATGCCGACCGAGCGCGGCGGACGGACGCGCTGGCTGCGCTTTCTGGCGGTACTCGCCGCCGGGGGAGTCGGCGCCGGCGTGTTGATGGTGGGCATGTCCCAGGGCGCGCTCGCCGCGTCCTTCGCGGTGTCCGGTACCAGCTTCAAATCCAGCGCGGACGCCTTACACGGGCAGGGCCTTGTCCAGTTCGGCGGCGTGGACCAGGGTGCGGGCGCGGCGCACCCGGTGGTGGTGAACGGCTTCCGCTCGGCCACCCTGGACAACTTCTGCCAGTCGGTGTTCATGCCCGCCGTGCCGGTGGTCGGCGACGTCACCCTGCGGATCACCGCTGGCGGCCGGGGCGCCATGTCCGCCGACAACCTGGTCGTCGGGTTGGACCAGTTGACCGGTGATCTCACCCTGGACAACCCGCAGATCGGCGTGGACGCCGGCCAACTCGGCAAGGGCCCGGCCGGTGTCAGGGGTGTTCCCGGCACGTTCGGCATTCAGGCGGACTCCGCTTTCATCGGCTCGCTGCGGCAGACGGCGTGGAGTACGACCGCGCAGACCCTGCGGTTCAAGGGCATGGGCATGACCGTCAAGCTCGGCCGCAGCGAGTGCTTCTGATCATCGGCCTCCGGTGACCCGCACCCGCCGGGTGCGGGCTCGGGGTGGTCCGCGAGTTGGCAGTCGAGAGGGGAGTGACCTGCGATGTGGGCGCGGGTGGTCGGTGGCTGGCGGGTGTTCCGGCGGTGGCGGCACGGCCGGCCGTTCTGGGCTGGGCTGTTCCTGCTCGCCTCCGGGGTGGTGATCCTGCTGCCGCCGTACGCCACGCTGCGGTTCGGTGACATGGTCATCTCCATCAACACCCTGGGCGGGGTCTCCGCGCTGGTGATCGGCTGCCTGCTGCTCGTCTGCGCCGCAACGATGTGGTTACGGCCGCGGTTCCGGCTGTTCGCCGGGACCGCCGCCGTGCTCCTTTCCCTCGTCGCCCTGGTCACCAGCAACCTCGGCGGTTTCCTGGTGGGCACCGTGCTCGGCCTGGTCGGCGGGGCGCTCGCGGTGGCGTGGAGCGACCGCCGGCCCGCCAGGCGGGGCGCCGGCAGGCGGAGGGCGGCCGGCGCTCCCGCCGCGCCGATGGCCGTGGCGCTCGCCGTGCTGCTCGGCGCCGCGCTCGTGGTCGGCGGCACCGAGCGCGCCGCCGCCGTGCCCGCCGCCTCGGCGGCCGCGGCCACGTTCACCTTCCCGTTCCCCTTCCCTCCGTTCCCGACGCGCCCGACGTCGGCCTCCTCGACCCCGACGGGCCGGCCGAGCGGCTCGCCCGGCCCGTCGGCCACCACCACCTCCCGGTCCGCGCCGGCCCAGCCGCCGGCCACGACCAGCGCGCCGCCGGCCACGCGGGACGTGCCGGTGGTGCCCAAGGGGCGGGCCTGGACGCTTCAGGCGACGCGGCTGGAGATGGGCGGGCTGACCTTCCAGGGCCTGGTGGACGGCCTGCTGAACGGCCAGCCGGTCAAGCTGCTGCGGTTCACCGCGTCGTCCATCAAGATCACCAACCTGGTGCAGAGCGGGGACGCGGGCAACGGCCACCGCATCACCACGTCGGCCGCGCCGGGCAGCGTCTCCACGATCACGCCCGGCCCGATCGAGCTGCGCACCCAGGTGCTGCGCGGCAAGCTGCTCGGCATCGGCAACCCGATCACCATCGACATCGGCCACCCGCCGCCGCTGATGATCCCGGGCGTGAAGCTGCCGTTCCCGATCTTCTTCACCGACGCCACCGTGCTGAACACCGACCTGGACGGCGGCGTCCTGCACATCCCCGGCGGCCGGGTGACGATCAGCTGACGGTCCGCGAGTGCCTGCCGCGAGGCCGGCCGGCGCGGGTCGCCAACGACGCCACACCGTGGCGACAGGGACATTCGCCTCAGCCCAGGCCGCAGGACCGCGCGCCGCCCTGGAAGCCGGCCCGGAAGGCCGCCACCCGCTGGTAGCCGGTGGGCACCGGATGCCCGTGCACGTCCCGGGCGGCGAAGTCGTAGCCCAGCAGCAGCTCGACGGCCTTGTCCAGGTCTCCGGGGGACAGCGCGAACCCGTTTCGGCGGGCCAGTAGCGTGCCGGTGTACGCGCCGGCCAGGCATACCGCCCCCCGGCCGGCGTCCTCGCCGTCCACCGGGCGGCCCACCGCGGCCAGCGCGGCCAGCCCGAACCGGCTGGCGACCAGCGTGCCCACCGCGTAGTCGCCGATCTGCCGGTGCAGTCGCGGCACGGCGCCCGCGATGTCCACGTCGATGGCGCCCTGGGCCGGGCAGAACGCTGCCGGCCCCTGGTCGCCGCCGCAGCCGGGTTCGGCGCCGGTCGGCTGGACGCGCGGCGGCGCCCAGCGCCGGCCGAGCCCGGCCACCACGCCGCCGAAGTACCCGGCCAGGTCCGGTCCCATCGCGGCGAGCAGCTGGTCGAGCGGGAGGTTGCCGCCGTTCGTGCGGGCGCCCGGTTCGGTCACCTCCTGCTGGGTGAACCGCCGGTTCTGCACGGTCATCCCCGCGCACAGGTCTGGTCCCCGCTGGTAGCCGTCCTGGAACGCGCCCACCCGGTCGAAGGCGTCGCCGTGTGAGGCCATGTCGGACGCCGTGGTGCCCACCGGGTCACGGAAGGTGACCAGCGTGCTGAGCGCGGCGTCCAGGTCGCGCGGTCCCATGCGCAGGTCGGGGGCGTGGCCGTCGGTGACCCAGCGGACGACCGCCCCGGCGTAGCAGTCGGCCATCGTCTCGACCAGGATCATCGGGTACCGGTCGGGATGGTCGCGCAGCTCCTCGATGCTGAGCCCGGCCCGGTGCTGCACCGCATGCCCCATCTCGTGCGCCAGCACCAGCACCACGCCGGCGTCGCCGAAGCGTTCCCGCAGCACCGGCAGCAGCGCCGCGCGGTCCCAGGCGATCGCGTCCGCGGCTGGGCAGTAGAAGGCGTTCCCCTGCACCTCGGCGGCGCGGTCGGCGCACGGCGGCGGCTTCGCCGCGGCGTCACCGGAGTCGACCGAGTACACCCCGCCCGCGACGTCCTGCCACGGCCGGCCGAACACCCGCGGGTAGGTCTGTCGCCAGTAGCCCTGCAGGTCGGTGAGCACGGTGGCGGCCAGCCGGTCGGCCGTACCGCCGTCCGTGCCGCGCACGAACACCGGATCGACCGTCCGTACGGCCACTGTCGTGCTGGCCGTCGGGTGCCCGGTCACCGTCGTGCCACACGCCGCGACCAGCCCCACGACCAGCGTGGTGGCGACCATCGCGACCGGCCGGAACGGCGCGGTCCGCAACCGGCGTCCGACGCGTGCGCGCACACCGTCCAGTGTGCCGGGTCGCCCCGGCACCCGGCAGCGCGACGCGGCCGGAGGGTCTCCGGCGCCGGGCGCCCTCCTCGGCTCGTCGGTGGTCGGCTCAGGCCGCGGCGCGCTCGCCGGCCGGGCGACGTCGCAGGGTCACGCTGGAGATGGCCGGAGGCACGTAGGCCATGTCTAGGGTGCCGACGTCGGTGCCTGGCGGGACGATCTCGCCGATCCGGTCGAGGATCTCGTCGTCGAGGGTGGTCTCCGCGCCGGCGAGCAGGTCGTCGAGGTGCGCCATCGTGCGTTCAAGCGAAGGAGCAGCGTGGACGGGAACCGGATCGAGCGCGGCGGCGACCCGGCAACGCCCGGGATGCCGGAGGCACCACAGACGCCAGGCCGCTCGGCGCGCCGCGTGCGCGCCGACGCGCGACGCAACGTCGATGCGGTGCTCGAGGCCGCGAAGGCGGTGTTCGCCGTCTCCGGCGTGGACGCCCCGGTGCGGCAGATCGCCGCCCGGGCCGCGTCGGCACCATCTATCGCCACTTCCCGCAGCGCTCGGACCTGGTCGTGGCCGTGTTCCGGAACGAGGTCGACGCCTGCGCCGAGGCCGCCCGCGTGCTGGCGGCCGAGCACGCCCCCGGCGAGGCGCTGGCACGCTGGCTGCGGCGGTACGCCGGGTTCATCGCGACCAAGCGCGGGCTTGCCGCGGCCCTGCACTCGGGCGACCCGGCCTTCGACGCCCTGCCCGCGTACTTCGACCAGCACCTCCGGCCCGCGCTCGCCTCGCTGCTGGAGTCCGCGGCGGCTGCCGGCGAGGTCCGCGCCGACGTCGACCCCAACGAACTGCTGCACGCGGTGGCCAACCTGTGCCGACCCGACGACGACCGGTCCGGCCACGCCGGACGCATGGTCGACGTGCTCATCGACGGACTGCGCTACGGCGCCGACGCTCGCGCAGCCGTTTCAGGTCACGGTGGGAACGACGACCGCGGCGACCACGCCGGCGGCGGCTGAGACGGCGACGGCAACGCGGTCCGGGTATCACCAGCCGGGATAGCGTTGGCACCAGTCCGGTGTGGACGGTGGCTGCGGGCAGAACTCGCGCAGGGCGTCCCGGGCGAGGGTCTCGATCACCTCGCGGAGTTCCAGCGTGTCGAACAAGGACCGGGGGATCGCGGCCGGGCTGTAGTGGGCACCGACGATGTTGCCGCACACCGCACCGGTGGAGTCGCTGTCGCCGGAGTGGTTCACCGCGCCGGTGGCTGTCCGCTGGGAAAGTGCCCGGGTGCCCGTGGATGCGCCAGCGACAGCAGTTCGGCGGTGACGTCGAGAAAGTCCCCGACCCGACCCCAGAGGCGCAGATCTGCATCCACGACAAACGGATTCCGCTCGTCGAAGTCCTCCGCCCACACCCGGTACGCGCTGCACTCGTCGGCGGAGTACGCCAGCACCGCGTCCCGGACACCGCGCCAGACCCGCCAGAAGTAGACCGTCACGGTTGCGAAGCACTCGTCGTAGATGCAGTCCTGGTGAAAGCCCATTCGGCGGAGCAGCCGCATCCTGGCGACGATCGGATGTTCCGCGCTCACCGGTACTCCCGCTTGGCCAGCGCACTCTCGATCAGCTTGTCCCGCAGGCCGGCCCGCAGCCGGCCCACGCCCTCCAGCGCTTCGAGTTCGTAGCGCTCGCCGGTCGGCACCCGTAACCCGACGCGATGGTCGCCGAGCGCCGACACCTCCAACTCCGCGCGCCGGCCGTCCTGGTCCCGGCACGCGATCCGCCGTGGGTTGCCGTCCATCCGCACCCCCGAGTTCTGCCGTGTCCGTGGACGGCGGTGGCCCGGCCCGTTTCGGGGTCCGCGCCGGGCCACCGCCAGTCGTGGATGCCAGGAACCACCGCTCGGCGGGGAAGGACTGGGGAGCGTCCGATCGGCGGTCCTGGCGGTACTACCGTGATCCGGAGCGATGATCTCCGGTCAAGTATCACGTTACATAGGTAACGCGATACAATCCATGGCCCGATCGGGTGGCTTTGGCGGGCACTCGGAGATCCCCGGAGGTGGAGGCAGCAACGTGGCGACGACTGGCAGTCCAACGGCGATCAAGCGCTGGATCGCTTTCACGCTGCGGCGGCTGCGCGAGCAGAGCGGCAAGTCGCGTCAGGAGTTGGCCGAGGTGTTGGACTGCAACGTCTCCCACCTCTCGCATCTGGAAACCGGCCGCAACCTGCCGTCCGCGCTGGAGAGCGACGCGTTGCTCGACCTGTACGGCGTCGGCGACCGCAAGGAAGCATTCCGGGAACTGCTGCGCAGCGCGAAGAAGGGCAAGGACTGGTGGAAGACGCCCGTCTTCAAGGGCGCCGAGCCGGACTGGTTCGACCTCTACCTCGGGCTGGAGGCCTGGGCGCGCGACGTGCAGTCCTATGACGCCCTGGTGGTGCCCGGCCTGTTCCAGACGCCCGAGTACGCCCGCGCGCTGATCCTCGCGGCGTACCCGGAACTGCCCGACGCCGAGGTGCGGCGCCGGGTCGACCTCCGGATGGCCCGGCAGAGCGCGCTCGACCGCGAACCCGAACCGCTGCGGATCTGGTCCGTGCTCGATGAAGCGGCGCTCCGGCGCGTCGTCGGCGGGCCGGACGTGATGCGCGCCCAGCTCGACCGCCTGGTGCACCTTGCCGAACGCCCGACCATCACGGTGCAGGTGCTCCCGGCGGCCGCCGGCGCGCACGGCGGGCTGGACGGCACCTTCACGGTGTTGGACTTCCCACTGGACCTGGTCGGCGACCCGGGCACCGTCTACGTTCAGACCCGACTCCGCGGTGTCTACTACGAGGAGCCGGCCGAGATCGACGAGTACCGGCAGGCATTGAGACGCTTGCAGGTCCAGGCGATCAAGCCGGAGCATGCACCGGCGTTCATCGCCCGGATCGCAGAGGAGATCGGATCGTGAACCGAGAGGACGCCCTCGCCGCCCTTGCCGAAGCCGCCAACTGGCGAACATCCACCCGGACCGGCCAGGGACAGAACTGCGTCGAGATCACCGAGGACGTCTCGGGCTGGGTCGGCGTGCGCGACTCCAAACTCGGCGCAACGAGCCCCATCCTCGCCTTCACCGCTTCCGCGTGGCGGTCGTTGATCGTGCGGGTCAAGCGCGGTCGCCTCGACGTCTGAGGGCAAACCTGACGGTCGTCGCCCTCGAACCTGGCGAACGCACGCAGAGGTGGCCGACCTCTTCCTCGGGCACGCCGACGCGGACTGGCGCACTGACCGCGACCTGGTCGACCAACAGCTCCTCGATCCGTGGAGCCGTTCGGGAGAAGCTGCTGGCCGCCGGTCGCGTCATCCGCTACCGCCCCGGCCGTGACGCTGGCGCGTCGCTTCGGTCACCAACCCGGGTAGCGCTGGTACCAGTCTGGTGTGGACGGTGGTTCGGGACCGAACTCGCGGACGGCGTCGCGGGTGATGGTCTCGATGACGTCCCGGAGTTCCAGGGTGGCGAGCCAGGATTCGGGGATGGCGGCAGGGCCGTAGTGGGCGCCGACGATGTTGCCGCACACCGCGCCGGTGGAGTCGCTGTCGCCGGAGTGGTTCACGGCGACGATCAGAGCGTCCGTGAGGTTGTCGGTGCAGAGCGCGGCGCACACGCCGATGGCGAGTGCTTCCTCGCCGACCCAGCCGCCGCCGAGCCGTTCGGCGATCTGCTCCGGGGTCGGCCGTCCGGCGGAGGCCAGGTCGATGGCCGCGTCCAGCGCGCGGGCCTGTTCCTCGTGGCCGTCCCAGCGCAGCAGGATCGAGTGGGCCGTGGCGATCGCGGCGCGGAGGTCGGCGCCGGCCAGGAGTTGGTGCACGATGACGGCGAGGGTGCCGGCGGAGAGGTAGCCGCTGGGATGGCTGTGCGTGATAGCGGCGGTGCGGGCTGCCAGCTCGAAGACCTCGCGTACGTCGCCCGGCCACAGCGCGACCGGAGCGGCGCGCATGACCCCGCCGTTGCCCTTGGAGTCGTTGAGACGATGCTCGAACGTGCCGAACTGCTCGCCGTCGCGGGTCGCGCGCAGCGCCGTCATGCAGGTCCTGCCGGGCGCCCTGCGGCGATGCAGCGCCCGGTTGGTGATCAGCCAGCCGTCGCCGGGTAGGTACGTGGGCTCCGTTTTCGGCGGCGGCGTCTGGGTCCGCAGCCAGCGGAGGTAGGCCCTGTGCACGACAGCGGGAACGTCCACGGTGCCGAAATTTCGTTGCTTCACATGGGCCCGGATCAGTCCCTCCAATGTGAACAGGGTCATCTGGGTGTCGTCGGTGATCAGACCGGGTCCAACCCCGAACGCCGGTTTGAATTCGGTAATGCCCTCAGGACCGTAGAGCTGCCGGATGTTTTCCATAGGCAGACCTTCGACCGGAGCGCCCAGGGCGTCACCGACCGCGCCAGCCAGGAGTGAGCCCAACACGCGATCTCGGTAGGGCACTGCCGTCGTCGAAGCCCTGGCGCTGGGACGATCGGACGCCGAGCGCGGACGCGAGAACTCGCCCGCTGGGCCCTCCTCCTTGTCATCGTCAACGTACAGCTTGCGTCCCTTGCTGTCGTACCCGATGAGGAAGTCCTGCCCAGGCGGAAGCGAAATTTCCTCCACGGGATTCTTCTTGCGTTCCTCGTGGAACTTCTCGAGGATCTCGATCGCCTCGAGATCCTCCTTGCTCGGCTTCCAACCGTCCGTCACGCCTGCCATCCTCGCGGGATCAGTGGTGAATCGCCGCCTATCGCGCTGCATCGCCTCCTGGGTGGTCTCGGCCGAAGGACAGTGCCAGCTCCGTCGGTCGAACCGACCAGGTGGAAACGGCGAACCTGGTGAGTAGGCCGCCAGCCTTCATGGTCTCCTCGGATGCCGGGGCGACCATCGACCACTGGTCGTCGGCAGTGGGCTCGTAGTCGGCGGGGATGTTGTCCCGCCACAACGGGGCACCCACCGGGGCGGGTCTGGCCAGGACGAGTGACGTGCGGTCGACAACTTTGAGCAGTACGACCGGCCTGCCGTACATCTGGTGTCCGCCAGGCGTCACCGCCACAGCCTCATCCCTTTGCGATGCCTGCAGCGCCACCTGGCCCAGCCAGCGGAACGTCTCCAGTACCGCGTCCTCCGTCGCCGCGGCGGCAGCCTCCTCCGGGCTGACCGGTGCGACCGCGACCTGTTGCACCGGAATGCCGCCCCTGTCGTCCCGGTACCGGCCGGGCAGCAGCAACGTGCCGCTGCCCAGGCTGTACAGTGCCGTCTCCCGGTACCAGTTCTCCGCCAGCGGCGACCGGCCGACCGAGCCCATCCCCAGCCGCGTCCACAGGGACTCGGGCTCAACGAGCCGGACGAATGCGACGTCCTGATTGCTCAACCACAACGGCAGGTAACCGCCGATTGGTAGGCCGAGCAACACCGTCGTCAGCGTGCTTCCGACCTCCACCGGCGGCTCGGGCGGCGGGGCCGACTGGGCTTCGGCTGTCGGGAGTTGGAACGGTGGCAGGGCAGCGAAACGCGGGTCGACCGAGGCGGTGCGCACGACGTGGTGGGCCCAGGCCCGCGCCCGGCTCAGCGGATGACCGGCGAACCTCGCGTCCCAGGACGGGTCGTCACCCGCGTGGTAGGGGAGACGGCTGATCTCGGGTGCGTACGGGTGCGGCCGTATCCAGTTCTGCCACCCGATTTCGGCCATCAGGACGGCCTCCCGGACACCGGTGGTGCCAAGCTCCGCGCAGTGGATACTCAGCACCGCGCCGCACGTGGCCTTCGGCACCGTGAACGTGGCGATGAACACCTGACCGCCGGGCTGATACGGGTGCGGGACCTTGAGAGCGTTATTCAGAGCCCTTACCAGCCAAGTCGGTAGAACTCCAGTGCGGTGACGATTCGGATGACATTCGGAAGCTCGGCGAGGCGCCCTCGAAAGCCGGTGGCAAGTATCTTCCAGTTCTT
>NZ_BJFL01000023.1 GCF_005405885.1 Gandjariella thermophila | reverse complement strand
CAACCGCGTCGACAAGGTGGTCAAGGACAGGGCGAATCGGCGATGATGACGCGGCAGGCATGGTCCCTCGTGACGATCAAGGCGTAGGAAACCTTCATGATCATCACGAGGGCCGTGCCGCCCGAGCATCTCCACGGCGTGTCGCCACCAACATCACTGGTCACGCAGGTCTACAGACGACTTTGCCGGAGCCCTGCCCGCCTGGCCAGCAGCGGCCGATACCACCGCATCTCCAGTTCGTCGACCAACTCGCCGAGAAGCCGGTCAATGCCGTATTCCTCGACCTCGGCCAGGGTGGTCTTGTCGATGCCGGGTGCGCCGTCGTTGTTGCGCACCGCGACCCACGCGCGCCTCAGGACGTCTCTGCGGCAGACCTTGTCCATCAGCGCGTGGAACCGACGTCCGGGATCGGCCTTGGCCGCCCGGTACAGCGCATGCTGCAAGGCACGGACCGGATCACGACCCCGTGATCCCAACGCGGCGGAACTAGCCCGACCGGCACTCACCAGGCCTCCTCCTTGACAACACTGCGCATCGACGAAGCAGCGGCCCTTCCCTCACCGCCGATTGTGTTGTCCGGTCGGCTCCAGCGGTACTACGGCCGCCTCCGACGCCCACCCGACCAGCAATCCACTTCCCGGTTGGTCCGGTTATAGGACGCCACGCTCCGGCAACACCATCCGCAGGTTGCCGGGCCGGGGAGGGCCTCCCCAGTTCCCGCCGCCACTATCGATACGTTCCGCGCCCCATACGCCGGGGAGTTCCTCACGGCTGCGCTTCCAGGCTCTACACCGCTTCCCTGGCCTTCGCCCCGATCTCGAAGGGCTCGGCTCTCCCTTGTCCCACCCACCGGGCGGGCTGAGTAACGACGCCGCAGGCTTCGCTTCACGCTACGGACCGCATCGTCGCTTCCCCTTACAGGGCCTTTGACGCTGGGCTTCGACCCCGCCCGTTTCCAGGCGACACCACCAGCCTGCTACCGGGCCTCCTAGCAGCTACCCGGACCGGACTTCCACCGGCAAGCAACGACGAGCTTACGAACACCAAGGTCCACCGCTACGTCACGGCCAACCTCCTGTTCTGCTGGGCGCACGAGATCACCTCAATACGCACACAATCACTTACAAGAATGGTGATCTGTGTGCCTCGTCACTCGCATTGACTTTCACCGTGTCCGGTTCGTAATGTTCCCGCGTTCCTGCGGTGACCTGCGATCTGCCCCGAGGATCAGCGGCCGCGGACCACCCCGAGCAGCTTCTGGCAGCAATTCCGCTCTCGGCAGTCCCCCCCACTGCCGAGACGGGTCCTGCGCTGCCAGCGGCACAGGCGGGTGTGACTGAAAGGAACCCCGCAAGACGTTGGGACGTCACAGCAACAACCCCGGCAAGACGAAAACCATTCTCCAGCGAACCGGCGCGACAGCCGCTATCGCAGGGATCATTTTCGGTGGTCTCGCCATCGCCGAAGCCGGTACCGCCAACGCCTTCCCCGGCCAGGCCGGACTCGTCAGGTGCGAAAGCGGCGGCAACCCCAAGGCCGTCAACAACACCGCGGCGGGAGTGCAGGCGGGCCGCCCGGCCGGCCTGTTCCAGATCGTGACCAAAACCTGGCTGGCCAACGGCGGCGGCCAGTTCGCCCCGACCGCGGACAAGGCCGCACCATGGCAACAGCAGATCGTCGCGGACCGGATCTACGCCCGCCAGGGTGCCAGGCCGTGGCAGTGCAAGCCCGGCCCCGGACCATCGACGTTCGCCAACTTCGGCAGGTGACCTGTCGAAGGCCGGTGGAAGCGCCCCGCCGTATTCCCTGTGCGGTGGGGCGCATTCCGCCGGAAGTATCCGGACGGACTGTTTGAGGTGACCCGTCGCGTCCGGTGCCAGGTCAGCGGACCGAAGACCCGCCTCGATGGTTTCCGGAGCGGCCGGCCTGTTTCAGGTGCCCTCGCCGTGCCGGTTCCATGCAGCTCGGTCCGCCAACCGAGGGGAACAGTGAGGCGTCGCGGAGCCACCGTGGCCGAACATGCAGGCGGCGCCTCGATCCAGTGCTCTCGCTTCGCGTTCGCGCGGTAGAGGGTCTCGTGATGGTGGAACCGGTCCACCTCCGCGATCTCGCCGTGCAGTGCCTCACCGCGCGTTGGTCGGCCGTCCAGGAGTCCGACCTTCGATCTGTCAGGTCGTGCGCCTCGCGCAGCGTGGCCGGCATGGCGTCGGTGGGCTCGGTCGCCGGGTTCTTCCGTTCTTGTCCTCGGAGGCCCCGGAGCCGGGGGCCCCTGCGCCGTGGTCAACAACAACTCACTTCGTTGGCAGACCCCGTCTTCCGAGGGCGCCACACATCTCTCCAGGACCCGTCTGAGATCAACGCAATGCGCACTCGATCAATGCGCGGAATTACTGATCTGTGGTCCTCGTCACTCGGTTCGTTGACTTTCACCGTGGCCGTTTCGTAATGTGCTCGCACCCCTGCGGTGACCTGCGATCTACCCCGAGGATCAGCGGCCGCGGGCCACCCCGAACGTCACTGATAGCAGTTTCGATCTTGGCAGTACTCGACTGCCACGAGGGATTCTGTGCTGCCAGTGGCAAGGCGGTGTGACTGAAAGGAACCCGCGAAACGTGGGACGTCACAGCAAGCCAAGCAAGACGAAGACCATTTTCCAGCGAACCAGTGCGACCGCGATTCTCGCAGGAGCCACCGTCGGTGGTCTCGCCATCGCCGGAGCCGGTACCGCCAACGCCTTCCCCGGCCAGGCCGGACTCGTCAGGTGCGAAAGCGGCGGCAACCCCCGGGCCGTCAACAACACCGCGGCGGGAGTGCAGGCGGGCCGCCCGGCCGGCCTGTTCCAGATCGTGACCAAGACCTGGCTGGCCAACGGCGGCGGCCAGTTCGCCCCGACCGCGGACAAGGCCGCACCATGGCAGCAGCAGATCGTCGCGGACCGGATCTACGCCCGCCAGGGTGCCAGGCCGTGGCAGTGCAAGCCCGGCCCCGGACCATCGCAGTTCAGCAACTTCGCCAAGCCCGGCGGAACTGCCCCGGTCGTGGCCACCACCCCGGCGTCGGCCCCTGCCCCGCATGCGCCCGCTCCCAGCGGGTCGGGCCCGAGGGGCGAGTACACCGTCGTCGCCGGCGACACCCTGTGGGGGATCGCGCAGAAGTTCCACGTGCCGGGCGGTTGGGTGCAGCTCCAGCAGCTGAACCACATCCCGAACGCCGACCTGATCCTGATCGGGCAGCAGATCACCGTCGGGTGAGCTGCTGGAGGCCGGTGGAAGCGCCCCACCGTATTCCCCCGTGCGGTGGGGCGCATTCCGCCGGAACTCTTGCGGACAGAGGTTGTCGCGGAAATCCGGTGGCGCTGTCCGCGATGGGTAAGGACAGCACGCGACCAGCGCGCCGTATCCCACAGCGCCGACGTGGAGATCCTGGGTCGCGTACAGCACGAACACTCAGACCTGGGCGAAGCCTCCGTCCACGAAGAGTTCGGCGCCGGTGGTGAAACCGCTGGCATCGGTGGCCAGGAAGACCGCGGCCGCGGCCACCTCGTCAGGGTCACCCGTCCGCGCCAGGGGAATGCCGGCCAACGGGGTGTTCCTGAGCTCCGTGGCCTGTTGGTTCGCCCGCGACCGCGGCAAGACCGGGCGTCTCGACCTGGCCTGGGCTGATCGCGTTGACCCGGATACGGCGACCCGCAAGCTCGGCGGCCCAGGTGCGGGCGAAGCCGCGGATGGCGGCCTTGGTGGCGTTGTAGACACTCGTCGCCTCGACGTCCTTGGACGCGGCGACGGAGGCAGGCAGGATGATCGACGCTCCATCCACGAGCAAGGGCAGCGCCTTCTGGACGGTGAACAACAGTCCCTTGACGTTGATACCGAAGACGCGGTCGAAGTGTTCCTCCGTGATGTCTCCCAGCCGGGCGACCTCGGCGACACCCACGTTCGGGAACAGCACATCGATGCGGCCGCTGTCGTCCTTGACCCGAGCGTAAAGGCGGTCGAGGTCCTCGAGTACGGACACGTCGCTTCGTACCGCGATGGCTTCTCCGCCGTCGTGCTGTGCGCTGATCTCGTTCACCGTGGTGTCCAACTCGGCCTGACGTCGGCCGGTGACGAACACGGTCGCCCTTCGGCGGCGAAGCGCCGGGCGGTGGCCGCGCCAATGCCCTCGGAACCGCCGGTGACGACGGCGACCTTCCCGTTGAGCTGACCCATGGGGATCCCTCCCCCAGCCGATGCTCCGCTTGCGCCAGCCCGGTTACCTGGGTCGTTCGTCCTCCGGGCACAGGGCGCACGTCGCTGGGTTGACGCGGTGGTGCGCGCCGAGCGGGGTGGTCGGGTCGTGTGCCGACGAGGTGGTGAGTGCCGGGTGCGAGTCGGCGCGGCCCGAAGGCAGACGCGGCCGGTCCGCCGACGCGTGTCCGGCCCGATCTTCCAGCAGCGGGGCGGCTCAACCTCCACAGTGGACGGTTCGCGTCGAACGACCGGCACGGACGGGTCGGCCGGCAACCGGGGGGCGCATCGGCCGCGCTTCCCCGGAGGAAACGCAGCCGCCTGCTGTGCCGGGTTACTGCCGCTGCGAGATGCCCTTCAGGCACCACTGGCCCTTGGTGACGCCGAGCACCACCTCGGCGGGCACGTTCTGGGTCTGGCCCTGCGCGCTGAGCGTGATGTCGACGGGTGCCACCGCCTCGGTGTCCAGCAACTGCTGCGTCGGGCCCGCCGGCTTGACGGACTGGATCATCTGCATGGCCTGCGCCGGAATCTGCGCGGTCGACTTGCCGTCCGGGCCGTGGCAGGACACCTTCTCCAATTCGTCGGCGTTCTTGCTGGCCAGCGCCGCCGTTGCGGCGGAGGCCTTGCCGTCGGGCTTGCCCGGTCCGCTGAGGAAACCCGGCCAGACGAACGCGCCGAGGGCCAGGACGACGATCAGCCCGACCAGAGCGCCGCCGCCGACCCCGATCAGCAAACCCTGCCAGCGCGCCCTCCGTTGGGTCTCCGAGGTACCGGTGACGTCGGTGGACCCGGTTTCGGCCTGCCGTGCCTCGGTCTGCTCGATCCCCGCCCGCGCCGCCTCGGCGTCCGCCCGCGGCCGCTCGGCGGTGGCCTGTGCCTGCTCGGTACCGCTCTGGGGCTGCTCGCTGTGGGAGGCCCGGACTTCGGTCTCCGGCGCCGCGGAGGTGCCGGCCGGTTGCGTGGCGCCCTCGCCGGACTCGCCCTGATGCTGCGGCTTCGCCTGGTCCTGGCCGGAGCCCTCCTCGCCTGCTGACTTGCCGGACTGCTGCGGATCGGACATCGGACATACCTCCCACGGCGCCCGTGCAGGGCGCCGACGACGCCAGGTGTTCACCCACACGGTCCCTTATGCCGGGAAGCGAAGGACACCTGGGTCCGCTGTGCGGGCCGAGCGACGCCAGCGGCCCGCAACAGGGACCCGAGGACCAGCAGCTGCGCCGGCAGATGCCCGAGAACGGGTGCCGCGAAGCCCGGCATGACGGTGACCAGGATGGCGGCGATCACCACCGCGGTCACGGGGATGGGCAGGTGGCCGGTCAGGTGGCCTTTGCGGGTTTACGGGGTTCGCCGGCCTCGGCGGGTTCACCGGCGGTGAGCCAGCCCTGCTCGCCGCGGCCGATGTGGTACGGGACGTTGACCACGACCACGCCGCGGGTGAACAGCAGCCGGGCCTTGAGCCGGAAGGCGCTCTGGTTGTGCAGCAGGTTCTGCCACCACCGGGGCACCACGTACTCCGGGATGAACACGCTGACCAGGCCGCGCGGGTCCTCCCGGCGCAGCCGGTTGACGTGGTCGACGATCGGCCGGCCCACGTCCCGGTACGGCGAGCTGAGCACGATCAGCGGGGTCTGGATGCCGCGCCCCTCCCACTCCTGCTGCAGCGCCCGGGTCTCCTCCTCGTCGGCGGCCACGGTGACCGCCTCGAGCTGGTCGGGCCGGGTGGCCTTGGCGAACGCGAGCGCCCGCAGGGCGGGCTTGTGCAGCCGGGAGACCAGCACGATCGCGTGCACCCGTGGCGGCAGCGTGGGGGTGCCGCCCTCCGACGCGACCTCGGCCTCGACCCGCTGGTAGTACCGGCTGATGCTGCGCATCACCACGAACAGCACGATCATCGCGGCCACCGCCAGCCACGCCCCGTGCTCCACCTTGGTGGCGAACACGATGACCAGCACCACCGAGGTGACCACGCCGCCGACCGCGTTGACCACCTGGGAGGCGCGGATCCGCCGGCGCCGGCTCGGGTCGTCGACCGAGTCCAGTTCGCGGCTCCAGTGCCGCACCATGCCGAACTGGCTGAGCGTGAAGCTGGTGAACACGCCGATGATGTAGAGCTGGATGAGCCGGTCGATGTTCGCGTCGAAACCGATGATCAGCAGCACGGCGGCCACGGCGAGCAGCAGGATGCCGTTGCTGAACACCAGCCGGTCGCCCCGGTTGTGCAGCTGCCGGGGCAGGTAGCGGTTCTTGGCCAGAATCGAGGCGAGTACCGGGAAGCCGTTGAACGCGGTGTTCGCCGCGAGGATCAGGATGGCGGCGGTGGCCGCCTGGTAGAGGTAGAACAGTGCCGAGGTGCCGCCGAACACGCTGCTGGCGAGCTGCGAGATCACCGAGGGGTTGCCGTCCGGCTCGGCGCGCGCCTGGAGTTTGATGGCGAGGAACGTGATCCCGCCGAACATGGTTACCGAGATCGCGCCCATCATCGCCAGCGTTGCCGCCGCGTTGTGCGACTTGGGTTTGCGGAACGCCGGCACGCCGTTGCTGATCGCCTCGACGCCGGTGAGCGCGGTCGACCCGGAGGCGAACGCGCGGAGCAGCAGCGCCACCACCGCCACGGTGCTGGCGTGCACGGTGGCCGGCAGCGGCTGGGACGCCGACTCGGCCGGCGGCACGCCGTCGCCGAACGCGGCGCGCGCGCCGGCGACCAGGAACATCAGGTAGGTCAGGCCGATGAAGCCGTAGGTCGGGATGGCGAACGCCTTGCCGGACTCCTTGACGCCGCGCAGGTTCGCCAGCGCGATGAGAAGGACGAAGCCGACCGAGATGGCAACCGCATGCGGCGCCCACGACCGGACCGCCGAGGTGATCGCCACCACGCCGGCCACCACGGACACGGCGACCGTCATCACGTAGTCGACCAGCAGCGCGGCCGCCGCGGTCAGCGACGCGGACTCGCCCAGGTTCTCCTTGCTGACCACGAAGGCGCCGCCGCCGCTGGGGTAGGCGTAGCAGGTCTGCCGGTACGAGGCGACGACGATGATCAGCACCAGCGCGACCGCGGCGGCGACCGGGGCGGACAGCGACAGGAAACCCGCGCCGCCGAGCGCGAGGGTGAGCAGGATCTGCTCGGTGGCATAGGCGACCGACGAGATCGGGTCGCTGCAGAACACCGGCAGCGCCAACCACTTCGGCAGCAGCGTCTCACCCAGCCGCTCACTGCGCAGCGGGCGCCCGACGAGCAGGCGCTTGACGATGTCGAACACCCCGACGACCTCGATTCCTCGGCACGACCACCATGGTCACGCATCGGACGTGCGCGGCCCATGCTCGCAGAGCGAGAGCCCCTTGCGAAGGGTGCTCCGGCACACGTCGCGGACAAACGTACCGAATGTTCGCCCAGGTCAGCGGCGGGGCGGCAGCAGAGCGGCCAGTTCCGTGGCGGCCTCCGTCAGCGCGCTGTCGCTGGCGCTCGCCGCCGGGCTCACCATCGTGGTGCGGCCCGCCGCCAGGGCCACCACCCAGCAAATCACCACCACCGGCGCGCCCGTCGACCCCGCCGCACGCTGACCGGGCAGCGCCCCGCGACAAGATGGGGAGAGTGATGCAGGACAAGCCACGCGTCCTGGTGCCGTTCTCGGCCGAGGACCTCGGCGGGTTCCCGGCCGGGCTCCGGGTGGACACCTGGGACGGCACCGGCGACCCGCCGCGCGACCTGGCCGACGTCGCCATGTACGTGCTGCCCTACGCCGGCGGCCAGAACACCACCGACGTGCTCGCCGAGATGTCCGGGCTGCGGGTGGCGCAGAGCCTGACCGCGGGCGTGGAGAGGCTGCTCCCGCTGCTGCCGCCGCACGTGGTGCTGTGCAACGGCAGGGGGCTGCACGACGCCAGCGCGGCCGAGCACGCGCTCGCGCTCATCCTGGCCGCCCAGCGCGACCTGCCCCGCTGGGTGCGGGACCAGGACGCGCACCGCTGGGCGCCGCACTTCACCCGGTCGCTGGCGGGCAGCCGGGTGCTGATCCTCGGCTACGGCTCCATCGGCGCCGCGCTGGACACCAGGCTGCGGGCCTGCGAGGCCGAGGTCGTCCGGGTGGCCCGCGCCCGGCGACCGGCCGAGCACGTGCACGGCATCGCCGAACTGCCCGACCTGCTACCGCACGCCGACATCCTGGTCAGCATCCTGCCGGACACCGACCACACCCGGGGCCTGCTCGGCGCCAAGGAACTGGCCCTGCTGCCCGACGAGGCGCTGGTGGTCAACATCGGCCGCGGCACCGCGGTGGACACCCTGGCGCTGGTCGCCGAGACGGCCAGCGGCCGGCTGCGGGTCGCGCTGGACGTCACCGACCCCGAGCCGCCACCGGCCGAGCACCCGCTGTGGTCCGCGGCGAACGTGCTGATCACCCCGCACGTGGCGGGCGGCTCGGCCACCTTCTACCCGAGGGCGAGGCGGTTCGTGGCCGACCAGCTCCGCCGCTTCGCCGAGGGCCGCGACCTGCGCAACGTGGTGCCCAGGGACTGATCGGGAAATCCGGTCGCCACGGGAAGTGCCGTGGAGTAGGAACGCCGTCATGGCCGACCCGCAGTTCACCGTACGCACGCTGTCCGCCGAGGAGTTCGACGCGTTCCAGGCGGTGGAGAACGCCGCCTTCCTCGCCGACCGGCGCCCGGAGGTGGAGCAGCGGCGCCGGGCGCTGTTCGAGCCGGAGCGCACGCACGGCGCGTTCCAGGCCGGCGAGATGATCGGTGCCGCCCAGGTGTGCACCCGGTCGATGACCCTGCCCGGGGTGGGCCCGCAGCCGGTCGCCGCGGTGACCGGGGTCGCCGTGGCACCCGGGCACCGGCGGCGCGGCGTGCTCACCGCACTGATGCGGGCCCAGCTCACCGCCCTGCACGAGGCGGGCGGCGAGCCGGTGGCGGTGCTGTGGTCCTCCGAGAGCGAGATCTACGGCCGGTTCGGCTACGGCCTGGCCGCCGGGCACGCGCGGCTCGCCGTGCCGGCCGGCGCCGCGTTCCGCCCCGGCGTGCCCACCAGCCCGGCCCCGGTGCGGGAGATGTCCAGGGAGGACGCCCTGCCGCTGCTGGCCAAGGTCTACGACGAGGCGGCCGCGGGGCGGGTGGGCCACCTGACCCGCTCTCCCGCCGCGTGGGCCGCGCAACTCGCCGACGAGGAGTACCTGCGGGACGGCTGCACCAGCTACCGGTTCGCGGTGCATCCGGAGGGCTACGCGGTGTACCGGGCCAAGCCGGCCTGGGGCGACCGCGGGCCCGACGGCCAGCTACGGGTGCGCGAGATGGTGGCCACCACCCCGGCCGGTTACGCGGCGACCTGGCGGTACCTGCTCGACGTCGACCTGATCGCCGAGCTGCGCTGGGAGGTGGCCGCGGTGGACGAGCCGCTGGTCCACCTGCTGGCCAACGCGCGGGCGGCAGTCATGCGGGTGTCCGACGCGCTGTGGGTGCGTCCGGTCGATGTGCCCAGGGCGCTGGCGCTGCGCGGCTACGCCGCGACGGTGGACCTGGTGTTCGAGGTCGCCGACGAGTTCTGCCCGTGGAACGCGGGGCGGTGGCGACTGGCGGTGGACGGCGACGGCCGCGCCGAGGTGTCCCGCACCGACCGCGCCCCCGACCTCGCCCTGGATGTCGCCGACCTGGGTGCCGCCTACCTCGGCGGCACCACGCTGGCCACGCTCGCCGCGGCCGGGCGGGTGCGGGAGCGGGTACCCGGCGCGCTGGCCGCCGCCACGCGGGCGTTCGCCGGCGACCGGCCACCGCACTGCGCGGAGATCTTCTAAGCCGGGTGAACCACCTAGCGGGCCAGCCCCGTGGAACCGGACAGGTAGCGTCACCGTTATCCATGTACACCCAGGACGTGGCCGCCAACCTGGAGGATCCGTGCTTACCGCCGTCGTGCTGGTGCTACTGATCGCGCTGGTGATCGGAGTCGTCATGTGGGGCATGCGAAGGCAGGCCGCCGCCAAGCAGCAGGACCTGGAGGACGCCAGGGCTGAGGCGCGCCGCTGGATCGAGCGCCTCGGCGGCCAGGTCTACAACCTCGACGGCGCCAGCGACCCGGCGGCCAAGCAGGCGCTGGCCGACGCCGGCGAACGGTACAACGCGGCCGGCTCGCAGCTCGACCAGGCGAAGACCCCGGCACAGTGCCGGCTGGCCACACAGACCGCCATGGAGGGCCTGTACTACGTGCGGGCGGCACGCACCGCGCTGGGCATGGACCCGGGTCCGGAACTGCCCGACCTGTCCGGGCAGAACCAGGCCGGCCGGGTCACCGAGGACCGGAAGGTGACGGTGGAGGGCCACGACTACGAGGCGTCCCCGCGGCCCGGCGCGAACACCCCGCACTACTACCCGGGCGGCGTGATCGCCGGCCGCCCGGTACCGCAGGGCTGGTACAGCGAGCCGTGGTGGAAGCCGGCGCTGATCGGCGGCGCCTGGGGCGTGGGCGCGTTCCTGCTCGCCGACGCGCTGTTCTCGGGCATGCACAGCGTGCCGATGGGTGGTTGGGACGCCGGCTACGCCGAGGGCTTCTCCGACGCCCAGCACGACATGGGCGGCCAGGGCTTCGGTGACTTCGGCGGTGGCGGCGACGCCGGTGGGGACGGCGGCTGGGACATCGGCGACGTGTTCGGCGGCGGCGACGGGGACAACTGGGATCTCGGCGGCGGCGGCGACTTCGGCGGCGACTGGTGAGGCACCGGGGTCAGTGGTCATTTCTCGGCGCGCGCCGCGATCGCGTCACCGGGGCTCGGCTCCCTCTGGTACCCGGCGGTGCTCGCGGTGCGACGCCCCGCCACCGCGATCGCGGGGTCTTCGACCGGCGCGCTCAGGCGCGTTCCGGCTGGCAGGTGGGGCACCAGTAGAGGTTCCGGCCGGCCAGCCGGGTGCTGGCCACCGGGGTGCCGCAGACCAGGCAGGGCAGCCCGGCCCGGCGGTACACGTACACCTCACCGCCGTGCCGGTCCACCCGGGGCGGGCGGCCGGTGGCCTCCGGCGTGTGCTCGGGCCGCACCGTGTCGATCCGGCCGGCACGTACCCCGTCCGCCATGAGCGCGACCAGGTCCGCCCACATCGCGTCCCATCGTTCCCTGGGGAGGTCGCGGCCCGGCAGCATCGGGTGGACGCCATGCCGGAACAGCACCTCCGCCCGGTACACGTTGCCCGCGCCGGCCACCACGGACTGGTCCAGCAGCAGCGCCGCGAGCGGCGTACGTGACCGGGAGATCCTGCTGAACGCCCGATCCGGGTCGGCGTCCGCGCGCAGCGGGTCCGGACCGAGCCGGCCGCGCAGCGTGGCCACCTCGTCGTCGGTGAGCAACTCGCACGCGGCCGGCCCGCGCAGGTCGGTCCAGTGTGTCGGGCCGACCATCCGCATGCGCACCTGACCCTGCGGTCGGGCCACCGGCAGCGGGTGCTCGCGGAACGCGCCGTACAGGCCGAGATGCACGTGCACCACCGCGTCCGGGCCGTAGACGTGGAACAGATGCTTGCCGTGCGCCTGCGCCCCACACAGCGTCCGGCCGTCCACTTTGGACGCTCCGGCGGAGAACCTGCCCTGCGGGCTGGTCACCTCCACCGGCGAGCCCCCGTAGCGATCCTGGTGCAGCCTGGCAAGCCGGTGCACCGTGTGGCCCTCTGGCATGGCAGCGCACTTCTCCCGATCATGGCGCGGGATCAGCCGATTCCGGTCGGCCGACCGGATCACCCCGCGCGGCGGTAACCCGATCAGTACAGCATCGTCGGCCACGCCCGGACCCACGCGGCCGGGTCCCCGCCGTGCCGGCCGAGCAGTGGTTCACCCGGTGCGGGTGATGCCCCGGCGAGCGCACCGGCGCACCCTCGGAATCGGCGGAGTGGCCGCGGCGTGGGGTGGGCACTCCGCCCTCGTGTTCGCCCGGGTGCAGCCCCAACCAAGGAGCGCGATGGCGACGAGATCGGCGGCGTCCGCGGGGGAGGTCATAGCCGAGGCCGCGCCACCGACCATTCCGTTGCAGCGGCAGGTGGTGGAGGCCGAGCGGGCGGTGGCCTCCGTGGTGCGGTTCTCCGCGCGCGCGGTGGGCGGCATGGTCGGCGCGGTCCGCCATCCCGGCGCGGTGGTGCAGGCCGCCCGGCAGGTGCTCGACGCCCTACCGATGATCACCGCGTCAGTGAAACCGCTGGTCACCGGGCATTTCGACGACTGGCGCGAGGAGTACGCGTACACCCTGGGCATGCAGGCGTTCGTCTACGGCTTCCCGTGGATGCGGCTGGCCACACTGCGCTGGCGCTGGGTGACCCAACCCGACGATCCGGACTGGACGCCGTACGCCGCGCTCAACCAGTTCTGGCACATGAAGTCGCCGGCCACCGCCCGGCACCGGCCCGGAGGAGCACCCAACCCGGACACCCTGTGCTCGGTCGCCTGGCTGGACCTGCGGGACGGGCCGGTCATCCTGTCCCACCCGGACATGGGTAGCCGTTACTTCTGCTTCCAGCTCGCCTCGATGGACTCGGACAACTTCGGCTACGTCGGCACCCGCGCGACCGGGCCGTCGGCCGGCCGGTTCGCCATCGCCGGCCCGGACTGGGCGGGCGACCTGCCGGAGGGGGTGCGGCGGCTGGAGCCGTCCCGGACACCGTTCGCCCTGCTGCTCGGCCGCACCGCGGTGGACGGCCCGGACGACGTTCCCGAGGTGCGGCGACTGCAGCTGCGCTACCGGCTGACCCCGCTGCGCGACGAGGCCCGGCGGGGCGGCCAGAGCCGGCCGCAGCGTGACGTGTGGACCCCGCCCGACGAGCGGGTGGACCCGCTGGGCTGCTGGGAGACGATGAACCACGCGATGACGGAGAACCCGCCCGAGGCCCGGCACGCCGCGCTGCTGAACCTGTTCGCCACCATCGGCGTCGGGCCGGGCCAGGACGTCTACACCCGGGACGGGGCCACCCGCCGGGGGCTGGTGCGCGCCGCCTACGAGGGGCACCGGCTGCTCGACGACGCGCTCGGGCAGTCGGGCGGGCGGCGGGTGAACGGCTGGCAGTACCCGCCGCCCACGATGGGCCGGGCCGGGCTGCACGACGACTTCGTCACCCGCGCGGCGGTGCAGTGCGGCGCGGGCATCGTCTCGCACGACCCCGAGGAGGCGACCTACCTGATCGGCGCCGCCGACGAGAACGGCCATCCGCTGTCCGGCCGGCACCGCTACGAGCTGCGGTTCACCCCGCACGAGCTGCCCAGGCTGCACGACCGCGGGTTCTGGTCGATCACCGCGTACGACACCGACCACAATCTGGTGGACAACCCCGCCGACCGGTACGCGATCGGCGACCGCACCCGCGACCTGCGTTACGACCCGGACGGCGGGCTGACCCTCTACGTGCGCCGGTACCGTCCCCGCGGTCAGCGCGCGACCAACTGGCTCCCGACCCCGGCGGACGCCTTCTACCTGGTGCTACGCACCTACCTGCCGGGCAGGGAGATCGTCGCGCAGACCTGGAAGCCGCCGCCGCTGATCCCGTGGTGAGCGGCGCCGGGTCACCACCAGGCGACCACCGACAGCGCCGCGTAGCCGGCCGCGCAGCCGAGCGCCACCCACAGCCCCCGGCGCACCGCCGACCGCGGCCGCGGGTCCCGCTTGTGCCGCACCGCCACCACCGGGCCGGCGATCGCCGACGCGCACAGCGCGACGAACGCGTACCCGATGAGCTGCACCCCGATGCCGAGCGCGCAGTCCGGGGGTCGCCCGGCGCAGCCACCGCCCATGGCCGGCACCAGCCACGCCTCGCCGTAGTAGATGGCGACCACCGCGAGCAGCGTGGCCGCGAAACCGATCAGCGGGGTGAGCAGCCAACTCGCCGGTGGCCGCGGCGGATGGTCCCGCACGGGTGGGCCGGGTCAGCTCGCCGGCAGCGTGGGCGGCTTGCCAGTCTGCTCGTACTCGTCGATCAGGCGCAGCCGGCGGATGTGCCGCTCGCCCTCGGAGAACGGGGTGGCGAGGAACGCCTCCACGATCGCGGTGGCCTCCTCGGCACTGTGCATGCGCGCGCCGATGCCCACCACCTGGGCGTTGTTGTGCTCCCTGGCGAGCTTGGCGATCTCGGGGTTCCACGCCAGCGCCGCGCGGCAGCCGGCCACCTTGTTCGCCGCGATCTGCTCGCCGTTGCCGGAACCGCCGATCACCACGCCCAGGCTGCCCTCGTCGGCCACCACCCGGCGGGCCGTCTCGATGCAGAACGGCGGGTAGTCGTCGTCCGGGTCGTAGGCGGTGGGGCCCACGTCCACGACGTCGTGGCCGCGCCCGGTCAGATGCTGGACGAGGTGGGCCTTGAGTTCGTAGCCGGCATGGTCCGATCCGAGGTAGACACGCACGGCGCGAAGTCTGCCATCCGGAGCAGCCCGCCGCCGCACCGGTACCGGCACGCCGGAGGGGGTTCCGACCCCGCCGGGACCGCGGGCGCGCCCGGGCCGCCGAACGCGGGACGACGAGGTGAGCGATGACGGCCGTGGCCGGGGTGGACGGCATGCGCGGCGGGTGGGTGGTGGCCGTGGTGCACGCCGCCGACCGGGTGGTGTGGCACGCGGTGCCGGACGCCGCGACGGCACTGGCCCGCACCGCGGACTGTGCCGCGGTCGGCGTGGACGTGCCGATCGGGCTGCCCGAGCACGGCCGGCGGGACTGCGACGTGGCCGCCGCCCGCCGGTTGGGCGCCGCCCGCTCCTCGGTGTTCCCCGCCCCGGTGCGCGCGGTGCTCGCCGTCGCCGATCATGCCGAGGCAAGCGAGCTGGCCAGAGCGGTGGACGGGCGGGCGATCAGCAGGCAGACCTGGAACCTGGTGCCCAAGATCGCGGAGTGGGCACGGGTGCTGTCCTCGGACGAGCGGCGGATCGTGGAGGTGCATCCGGAACTGTCGTTCCGGGCGATGGCCCCTCGGATGTCCTTCGCGGCCAAGCGCACCGCCCGCGGCGCCGGCCAGCGGTTGGCCGCGCTGCGCGGCTTCGTGGACCCCGCGCTGACCCTTGCCGACCTACCCGCCGGCCCGGCGCTGGACGACGCGCTGGATGCGCTGGCCGCCGCCTGGTCCGCCCACCGCTGGGCGGCCGGCACCGCCGAGGTGCTCGGCGGTACCCGCGCGCCCGACGGCACCTCGATGCGGATCGTGATCTGACAGTGACAGCCGGTCCGGACGTGGACTGAGCCGCGACGCTGATCTTGGGAACACGCCGAGGTGTAGCCCCTGCGATCGTGCGGGCGGCGCGAGCCACCAGGACAACCCGGGGCGTGCCATGTCACTTGCGAGCCCCGGCGACACGATCGCGGCGCGCGTTCAGGAACAGGCATCGCGGCGCATGTGCGCCGAGCAGGACGTGTGACGGCGCGGTGAACCGATCGGCGGGGTTCGTGCGAAGAACAGGAGTGGCGCAACGAGGCGACACGCGATCGAAGGAGAATGCACGAATGGGCGACGTGACAGCCTGTTCCAGGACCGGACCGACCTGCGATGACGAGCACGGGAACGCGCCGCGGCGAAGCCCCGAGATCGCGGCGCGCGTTCCGGGACAAGCACCGAGGTGAGGTGGGCGAGTGGCGGGACGATGGGTCGAGGTCGGGGACCGGGTACTGGTCCGCCGGTACCGCGAACTCGACCTCTCGGTGGGCCTGGTGCTCGGCGACGGCGCATGCCTGGTGGTGGACACCCGCGGCGATGCGGCCCAGGGTGCGGAGTGGGCCGGCGCGATCCGCACGGTCACCGCCGACCCGTGGACCGTGGTGCTCACCCACGCCCACTTCGACCACTGCTTCGGCACGGAGGCGTTCCTGCCGTGCCCGGTGTGGGCGCAACGGGGCTGCCGTGCCGAACTCGCCGCGACCGCGGCGGAGCAACGGCGGGTCTGGGCCGAGCACTACCGGCGCACCGGGCAGCCGGAGACCGCCGCCCGGCTGGCCGAGGTGGAGCCGGTGCTGCCGGAGCGCGCGGTCGCCGAGCGCGGCGAACTGACCCTCGGCGCGCGGCGGGTGGTGCTGGCACATTTCGGTCCCGGGCACACCAACCACGACCTGGTGGTGCACGTGCCGGACGCGTCCGTGACGTTCGCCGGCGACCTGGTCGAGCACGGCGCGCCGCCGGATTTCTCCGACGCCGATCCGCTGGCCTGGCCGGCCGCACTGGACGGCGTGCTGGAATTCGGCGCGGCGGTGGTGGTGCCCGGCCACGGCGAGCCGACCGGGACGGAATTCGTCGCCGCCCAGCGCGCGGAGGTGGCCGAATTGGCCGCGCTGTGCCGGGCGGTGGCCGAAGGCCGGGTGCGGCCTGGCGAGGCGGTGCGCCGCTCGCCCTTCCCGGAGGCCACCACGCGGACCGCTATTGCCCGGACACCCACTCAGAGCGAGCCCATACCGGGACAGACCTGGCAGTAATCACCGTTCGGCGCTAACGACATTGGTCCGAACAGGCGATAGCCGCCTAGCCGATCAACGACAAACTGTTACTGAACAGGGACAAAAGCGAGACCCTGTCCCCCAGTGGGCCCCCGACCACTGGGCTGAACAGCCGATATGACAAAACCCCGATCCCCAAGTTCCGGAGACGCCCGTGCTGCATCAAACAGTGCAGTTCACTGCCGCCATCTCCGCCCATGACCAAGGCCTTCGACAGGCTGCCCAGGTCGCGGCCAGAAGCTCGTACGTGCTGAGCCTGCTCACCCTCATCTGGGGTGCGCTGGTCAGCACCGGGTGGGTGGAAAGACTCACCGGCAGGCAGGCCATGCGGTCGAGCCACATGATGCTGGCCACCCTCGCGGTAGGCTTCGGCGCCCTGCACTTCCTGGCGTTCCTGTACGCGCAGGACCAGAATTTCACCCTCTTCACGCTGCTCTTCCCCGCCTCCCCGGACGGGACGCTGCGCTGGACCTTCGGGATCATCGGTTGGGAGCTGATGCTCGCCATCCTGATCTCCACCGGCGTCGTGCGGTTCATGATTTACCGGCGCTGGCTGTGGCTGCACCGACTGGCATACCCGGCGGTCGGTCTGATCGTGCTCCATTCCCTGTTCGGCGCGATTCAGAACGGGCACCTGTCGATCGTGTGGTTCGGCGGTCTCACCGTGCTCGTCCCAGCCCTGCTGATCACTGCCCTGCGGATCGTGCCGCCGCGGGTGCTCACCAAGGCCGGTCTCGTTGAGGAGGAGATGTGAGGCATCGCCGCCGCGAAGCCGAGATCAGGATCAGCGTCAACAACCGGCGCTGCCATCGCTACGGGTTCTGTGTCATGGAGGCGCCGGACGTCTTCTGGCTCGTCGAGGACGGGCAGTTGCGCTTCGACTCGCGCCCCGACATCACCCGACGCGACCAGGCGCGCATGGCCGCGCGCATCTGCCCCATGCAGGCCATCGGCATCCAGGAGCGCGCCAAATGACAGACCTCGACCCGATGCTGTCCCGAGCCTCCGCCGACGCGGCGGCCGCGAGCCCCGAGCGGATCGTCATCGTCGGCGCCGGCCTCGCCGGCCTGCGCGCCGCCGAGCGGCTGCGCGAGCTGAACTTCACCGGTGAACTGGTCATCATCGGTGCGGAGCGGCACCAGCCGTACCACCGGCCGGCGCTGTCCAAGCAGTTGCTGCTCGGCGAGTTGCGCCCGAGCGACCTGCTCTTCGAGAGCTACGTGGAGCTGGACGCGCAGTGGCGGCTGAACACGCCCGTGTACCAGGTGGACACCTCGCGCCGGATGCTGCACCTGCCGGGCGGCGAGGAGATGCGCTACGACGGTCTGGTGATCGCCACCGGCGTGGAGCCCAGACACCTGGCTGGCTCCCCCCGGCACGATTCCCGCGTGGTGCAGCTGCGCACCCTGGACGACGCCGCCCAGCTGCGCCGCCAGCTCCGCCACGGGGACGGGCCAGTGGTGGTCATCGGCGGCGGGTTCACCGCCTGCGAGGTGGCCTCCACCGTGCGCCAGATGGGCCGGGCGGCGACGATCGCGTCCCGCTCGCCGGTTCTGATGGGCAGGGCGTTGGGCCAGAAACTCGGCAGGTCCCTGGCCGAGCTGCACCGCGCCAACGGGGTGGACGTGCACCTCGGCGTCAAGGTGCTGAACTGGTTCCGGGAGAGCTGGGGCATGGCGCTGCACCTCTCCGACGGGCACCTGGTGCTCGCCGACGCCGTGGTGCTCGCGGTGGGCAGCGTGCCGGCCACGGCCTGGCTGCGCGGCTCCGGGCTGGCCCTGGAGGACGGTGTGCTGTGCGGGCCGACCTGCCACGCCGTCGGCGCCAACGACGTGGTGGCCTGCGGCGACGTGGCCCGCTGGCCGAACCTGCGCTTCGACAGCACGCCGCGGCGGGTGGAGCACTGGACCAACGCCGTCGAGATGGGCCGGCACGCGGCGGAGAGCCTGCTCGCCGGGCAGCGCAGCGCCCGCCCGTACACCCCGCTGCCGCGGTTCTGGACCGAGCAGCACAAGACCCGGCTGCAGGGCTCGGGCCTGCCCGCGCTGGGTGACGACACGGTGCGGCTGGCCGGTGCCGCCGAAGACGGCGGCGGCGGGCTGGTCGGGTACGTCAAGGACGGCCGGCTGGTTGGCGTGGTGGGCCGAGAGGCCCCGCGGGCCATGGTCCGCTGGACGGCGGAACTGGAGGAGCAGCTGCGCCGCACCGCGACCCGCGCCCCGGGGCGCGAGCGGATCACCACCACCCAGCGGACCGCCGAGCGCAGCAGCGCCAACCTGCGCGGACCGGCAGCGGACCGCACCAGCGGCCCGCTGCGCACCCCGGACGGCGAGCGCAGCAGCGGCGCGCTGCGCCCGGTCGGCGCCGAGCGCAGCGGCCCGTACCTGCGCGCGGTGGGCGCCGAGCGCAGCCGACCGAACCTGCGCGCCGTGGGCGCCGAGCGCAGCAGCCCCAACCTGCGCAGCGTGGACCCCGGCCCGGCCTCGGAACAGGAGATGCCGCCGGTGGACCGCACCCGGCTGGCCGCGTGGGAGTTCAGCAGGGACGGGGCCAGGGCGATGAACTAGGGCGGAGCCCGGGAATCGCGGAAGGAGCATCGGGCGGGCCGGCGCCACGTCGGCCCGCCCGATGCCTGTGCCCGCTGGTCAGGAGAAGTCCAGCTCGCCGGTGCGGGTGCGCTTGAGTTCGAAGAAGTACGGGTACCGGGCCAGCGCCAGGGCGCCGTCGAAGATCTGTCCGGCCTCCTCGCCGCGCGGGATCTTGGTCAGCACCGGGCCGAAGAACGCCACCCCGTCCACGTGGATCGTGGGCGTGCCGACGTCCAGGCCCACCGGATCCATGCCCGCGTGGTGGCTGGCCCGCAACTCCTCGTCGTACTCGGTGGACTCGGCGGCCCGGGCCAGCTCGGCGGGCAGGCCGACATCGGCCAGCGCCTGCTCGATGGCCGAGCCGAAGTCCTTGTTCCCCTCGTTGTGGATGCGGGTACCCAGCGCCGTGTACAGGGCGGGAAGCACGTCCTCACCGTGGTGCTTGGCGGCGGCGATGCACACGCGTACCGGTCCCCACCCCCGGGACAGCAGCTCCTGGTACCGCTCCGGCAGGTTGTCCCGGCCCTCGTTGAGCACGGACAGGCTCATCACGTGGAACCGCAGGTCGATGTCGCGCACCTGGGCCACCTCGAGAATCCAGCGTGAGGTGATCCAGGCGAACGGGCAGATCGGGTCGAACCAGAAGTCGACACGGGCCGGGTGCTTCGTGGTCTCTCCAGCGGTGGTCACGGGCGCTCTCCAGTCGGTTGACGGGCACGGGCGCCGCCGTTCGGACGCCCATTCCTGCCAACCACCGCGGCCCGTCTACTCTTCCCGAGCACGATCTTGGTCGAGCTACGGCGATCATTGCACGCGTCGTGGTTGGATGCGACGGTCCGTGTTCGAAACGAATGTCGAAGCCGACAGATGAGGTGATCAGTGGCCGCGCCGAACCTCACCCGTGACCAGGCCCAGCAACGCGCCGCGTCGCTGGAGGTGGTGTCCTACCAGATCGACCTGGACCTCACCGACGGCCAGGGGGGCCCTGGTGAGGGGACGTTTCGCTCGGTGACCCGGATCCGCTTCCGGTGCCGTCAGCCGGGCATCTCGAGCTGGGTGGATCTGGTGGCCGCGCGGGTGGATCGGGCGGTCCTCAACGGCACGGAGCTGGACGTCTCCGGCTACCGCGAGGAGGACGGCATCCCCCTGCCAGAGCTCGCCGAGGACAACGAACTGGTGGTGTCCGCGGACTGCCGGTATATGACCACCGGCGAGGGGTTGCACCGCTTCGTCGACCCGGTGGACGGCGGCGTCTACCTGTACTCGCAGTTCGAGACGGCGGACGCGAAGCGGATGTTCGCCTGCTTCGACCAGCCCGACCTCAAGGCCAGCTACGACGTGACGGTGACCGCGCCCGCGGCGTGGGAGGTCGTGTCCAACGCGGCCGCCGAGGTCACCGAGACGCTGCCCGGCGGCGCGGTGCGACACGTCTTCGGCACCGCCGGCCCAATGTCCACCTACCTGGTGGCACTGGTCGCCGGGCCGTACGCGAAGTGGCAGGACGCCTACACCGACGACGAGGGCACCATCCCGCTGGGCATCTACTGCCGGGCGTCGCTGGCCGAGTACATGGACGCCGAGCGGCTGTTCACCCAGACCAAGCAGGGCTTCGGCTTCTACCACCGGGCGTTCGGGGTGCGCTACCCGTTCGGCAAGTACGACCAGTGCTTCGTGCCCGAGTTCAACGCCGGCGCGATGGAGAACGCGGGTTGCGTCACCTTCCTGGAGGACTACGTCTTCCGCAGCCGGGTCACCCGCTACCTGTACGAGCGGCGTTGCGAGACGCTGCTGCACGAGATGGCGCACATGTGGTTCGGCGATCTGGTCACCATGCGCTGGTGGGACGACCTGTGGCTGAACGAGTCGTTCGCCACCTGGGCCAGCGTGCTCGCCCAGGTGGAAGTGACCGAGTTCCGGCACGCCTGGACCACGTTCGCCAACGTGGAGAAGTCCTGGGCGTACCGGCAGGACCAGCTCCCGTCCACCCATCCGGTGGCCGCCGACATCCCCGACCTGCAGGCCGTGGAGGTCAACTTCGACGGCATCACCTACGCCAAGGGCGCCAGCGTGCTCAAGCAACTGGTCGCCTACGTGGGGCTGGAGAACTTCCTGTCCGGACTGCGGATCTACTTCGCCAAGCACTCCTGGGCGAACGCCACGCTGAACGACCTGCTCGCCGCCCTGGAGCAGGCGTCGGGCCGGGACCTGTCCTGGTGGAGCGCGCAGTGGCTGCAGACCACCGGGCTGAACATGCTGCGGCCGAAGTTCGCCGTGGACGAGCGGAACCGGTTCACCGAGTTCGCCGTGCTGCAGGGGCCGGCCCGGCCGGGCGCCGGGGAGCTGCGCACCCACCGGCTGGCCGTCGGCGTGTACGACGACGACCCGGCCACCGGCAGGCTGGTCCGCACCCACCGGGTGGAGCTGGACGTCACCGGCGAGCGCACCGACGTGCCGGACCTGGTCGGCGTGTCCCGGGGCAAGCTGGTGCTGGTCAACGACGACGACCTGACCTACTGCACGATGCGGCTGGACAACGACTCGCTGGCGGTGCTGATCGACCGGATCGCCGACATCACCGAGTCGCTGCCGCGCACGCTGTGCTGGTCGGCGGCCTGGGAGATGACCCGCGAGGCCGAGCTGAAGGCGCGCGACTTCGTCAACCTGGTGCTCGGCGGTATCCAGGCGGAGACCGAGGTCGGCGTGGTGCAGCGGCTGCTGCTGCAGACCCAGACCGCGCTCGCCTCCTACACCGACCCGGCCTGGCAGGCCGAGGGCTGGCGGCGGTTCACCACCCGGCTGTTCGAGCTGGCCGAATCGGCCCCGGCCGGCTCGGACCACCAGCTCGCCTTCGTCAACGTGCTGGCCGAGTCGGTGCTCTCCGAGGATCAGCTCGCCGTGGTGCGGGGCTGGCTGGACGGCTCCACACCGCTGTCCGGGTTGGTTGTGGACACCGACCTGCGCTGGCGGCTGCTGCACGCGCTGGCCGCGCACGGCAAGGCCGGCGAAGAGGAGATCCAGCGGGAGCTGGAGCGCGACCCCACGGCGACCGGCCGGCGCCGGGCCGAGCGGGCGCGGGCGCTGCGGCCCACACCGGAGGCCAAGGCCGAGGCGTGGCAGCGCGCGGTGCACGACGACGGGCTGGCCAACGCGGTGATGGAGGCGATCATCTCGGGCATTCCGCACCCGGGTCAGAAGGCACTGCTCGCGCCATACGTGGACCGCTACTTCGCGGATGTGGCCGGGGTGTGGCAGCGGCGGTCCAGCGAGCACGCGCAGCCGGTGGTGGTCGGGCTGTTCCCGGCGTGGGCGGTGGAACCGGCCACGGTGGCGGCCGCGGACCGGTGGCTGGAAGGCGACCACCCGCCGGCGCTGCGCCGGCTGGTGCTGGAGGGCCGCGCCGGCATCGTCCGGGCGCTGGCCGCGCAGGAGTTCGACCGCTCGTGAGCCGCGCGTGGCCCGGGGTGGTGTGCCGGCGTCACCCCACCCGGGCCACGCGCGGTCAGGCTTCCGGGTGAGCCGGGTCGGATCGGCCCGCACGGGAGGGCCGAGCGGCCATACCCTGCGGCCGTGGCCGACACGATCTCGGCGGTGAGCAGCCTGCTCTGGCCGCTCCTCGCGCTGGTGGCAGTCCTGTCGTTCCACCGACCACTGGGCCGGCTGCTGGACCCGGTCAGGCGGCGCAGGATCACGCTGGAGGTCGGTGGCCAGGAGCTCTCCCTGAGCGAGCTGATTAAGGAGCAGGGCCGGCTGGTCGCCGACCTGCAGGAGCAGGTGGTGGTGCTGCGCCGCGAACTGGAGGCGCTGGCCACCTACGGCGCGACCCGGCTGCCCGCCGAGCCGGGTGCGCCGCCGATACCGCCGACCGCCGACGGGCCGGCCCTGGTGCCGCACCAGCCCAGCGGGTCCAGCGTGGAGGAGCACCAGCCGGCGGCGAGCCCGGAACCGCCCAGCCGCCCCGGCACCCCACCGGCCGAGGAGATGCTGATCCGGCGGGGCATCAACTGGGTGACCCGCCGGCGCCGGTGGGCGTTCAGCCGGCGGGCCAGGTCCGCCGAGTTCGGCGTGGAGCCGTTCGGCGTGCTGTGGGTGGACGACAACCCGAAGAGCTTCGCGCTGCTCGCCGACCAGTTGCACGACCGCGGCATCCGGGTGGACGTGGCGACCACCACCAGCCAGGCGCTGGAACGGCTCGGCGAGCGCCGGTACCGGGCGGTGATCACCGATATGAGCCGCGCCGAGGGCAACGGCGTGGTGCCGGACGCGGGTGTGCGGCTGATCCGGCAGGTGCGCAGGGCGGACGAGGCCACCCCGGTGCTCGTCTACACCAACGAGCAGGCCGCCCGGCACTTCGGCTCCGAGGCGGTGGACGCCGGCGCCGACGCGGTCACCACCTCGGCGGTCGGCCTCACCGAACGCTTCCGCGAACTCGGCCTGCTCTGACAGCCTGTTCCGGGAACCGGACCGACCCGGCGATGACGAGTGTGGGAACGCGCCAGGCCGAAGCCCCGCGATCGCGGGGGGCGGGGCGCCTGACACGACCGGATTGCCGGGTCCCGATCGCGCCCCGGCGACGCGATCGCGGCGCGCGTTCCGGAACAGGCACTGACGTGGTTGCCGTCTCGCAGGTCGGCTCTCGCTGCACGAGATGACCGAGATCGACGCGGCCCTCCGTGTGGTACTCGGCCTGCGCTGACCGGGCCACCGCGCGGACCCCGCTTCCCTCGGTACCGCTCACCTTCGTCCGCGGCGGCAGGGCGCGGCTTCGCCGTCGGCGAGCAGCAGGCTGATGGCCGCAGAGGCGTGCAACCGCAGGACACCGCCGCACCCGCCGGCTGCCTGCGGCCAGCCCGCGCGAGTCAGTGGCGCGGCGGGGAGCCGGCCTGGTCGGTGAGCATGCGCAGGCCACCGATCAGGCCACCGAACAGGTCGCCCTCCTTGAACGAGGCCACCATGCTCATCACGGCCAGCTTGCAGCCGCGGTCGGCCAGCCGGCGGTGGGACTCCTCGCCGGTGACCACCTCGACCACCCGCTGGCCCGGGGACACCGCGATCAGCACGGCGTGCGGGGCCCGCTCGCCGGTGGCGGCGTGCAGGTTCTCCGCGGTGGCCCTGGTGTCCTCGCCGAGGTCGCCGAGGTAGACGCTGAAGTCCAGCCCGGTGGTCCGGGTGGCGAGGGTGAGCGCCTCGTCCAACCGGGTGAGCTGGCCGGGGCTGAACGGCACCCTCGGCTTGCTGAGCACCACGCGCCGGGCGATGGACACCCGGCCGGTCGGCATCACCACCTCGCCGTTGCCCAGTTGCCGCTGCGCGGTCGAGGGCTCGCCGCCCGCGCCGGATCCTTCCTGCTTCGCGACGTCACCAGCTACCACGGGCACCTCCCCGGGCGGTCGGGGCCGGCGCGCCGGCCCTGTCGTTGTCGGTGTGCTCGGCGCCTTCTCCCGCACGGGACAGCGCCTCGGGGGCGCTCGCCGCGGCCGGGTCCGCGCTCCACCACAGCGGCGGGTACTCCCACGGCTGGCCCGGCCGGTACCGCGGGGTCTGGGTGAACTTCGGCCACAGCGTCAACAGCATGATCACGCCGTAGATGCCCAGCGGGATCAGCGCGAAGACGGAAACGGTCTCCACGACGGTCACGGCGGTACGGTAGCCGATACGGCCCACTGACCGGCCAGGGCGGGGCCGTGGACTCCCGTGGTCCGTTCGAGGATCACGCGCCGGACGGGGTTCGGGGAACGCCCACCGGGCGGCTCAGCGGCCGGGCCAGCACCACCGCGGTCACCGCGATGACGGCCCCGGCGACGACGAACACCGTGCCCAGCGAGGTGGCGACGGCCAGCGGCCCGGCTACGCCGGCGCCCAGCGGCATCAGCCCCCACGCGAACAGCCGGTACGAACTGGTGACCCGGCCCATCATCGACCCGGGCGTGAGCCGCTGCCGGCGGGTCGCGGACAGCACGTTCCACGCGCCGGCGGCGAACCCCACCACCGCGTACGCGCCCCACACCGCCCCCGCCCGCGGCACCATGCCCACCACGAGGTACCCGCCGGCCAGCAGCAGCAGCGCGCCGACCAGCACCCGCCCCTCACCCGCGGCGCGGACCATGCGGGGAGCCGCCGTCGCGGCGGCCAGCGTGCCCAGCGACATGACCACCCACAGCGTGGGCACCACGGCGGCGGGCACGGCCAGGTCGCGCAGCGCGTACAGCGGGATCACCGCGTTGGCCGCGCTCACCCCGAACGCGGCGGCCGCCACGGCGGTCAGCAGCACCCGCAGCGGGCTGCTGCGCAGCAGGTGAGCGCCGCCCCGCACGACCTCCTCGCGCAGCGTCGCCAGCACGGCCCTGCCGGCGGCCGACGGCGCCTCGCGGGCGGGCACGACGTCCGGGAGCCCGGCGACCAGCACCGCCGCCACCACGAAGGACAGCGTGTCCAGCGCGAAGCACGCCGCCGGGTGCCAGAGGAACAGCGCCGAGGCGGCGAGCGGGCCACCGAGATCGAGGCCGACCGTCTCGGCCGTGACGAAACGGCCGTTCGCTCGTTCCAGTTCCGTCGGCCCCGCCAGGCCGACCAGCAGCGACTGTGACGCCGAGTCGGCGAATGTCTCGGCCGAGGTCAGCAGGAAGGCAACCGCCACGAGTAGCGTCACGCCCGCATGTCCGGTGACCACCGCGGCGGTCAGCGCCGCGGTCGCCACCGCGCGCACCGCGTGGGCGACGACGACGACCCGCCTCGGCCGCCACCGGTCGACGAGCGCGCCCGCTGGCAGCGCCACCGCGAGCCAGGGCAGCACCTCGGCCACGGCCACCGCCGATACGGCCAACGGGCTACCCGTGTTCACCGCCGTGAACAGCGGCAGGGCGGCCACCCGCACCCCGTCACCGAGAAGGGAAACCAGCCACGCTCCCGTCAGCCGGCGAAATGCGGGAGTATGCACACCTCGTCGGTCTCTACCAGCAGAAACGGATACCTTGCCCCCCGGCCCGCCACTCACCTGGTTTTCCTTTCTCTTTGCAAATTTTCCCCCGCCGAACGGCTGCGGTCAGTCATCAACCCGAACCGTTCGGTACTCATCGACGCTACCCGGAGTGCTCGTCGCAGGTGTCGCCATCACGGAGTGCTACACGAAGAGATCACGTACTGCGGCCGAACGGCCCCGGCCCGGACGGCGGCAAATGGCGGCCGGATTGGCGGCTTGTTCCGTGGGGGCCGACATCCTAGCTTTTCACCTGTCCGGACCTTGCGTAGTCGAGAAGTCCCCTTAACAGCACGTGAACCGCTTCTGGAGGACACGCCATGCTCACGTCCCTTACCCCTGCTCGGGTTACGTCGATCGTCCGTTCGGGTTACATCCGTTCGGCATGGAGTGGCCATGGCCGTACCCCGGCGAGCACTGCTCCAGATGCCGTCGCGGGCACCCGGATCACCGGCGGGACGCGCATCACCCAGCGTGAAGGCACCCGGATCACCGCCCACCCGGGCACGCGGATCACGGCCTTCGACGGCACCCGGATCACCGCGGGAACCCGCATCACCGCCCGCGAAGGGACCAGGATCACGGCCACCTCCGGCACCCGAATCACCGACGGCACCCGCATCACCGCCGGAACCCGGATCACCGCTGCCGACGGCACGCGAATCACGGCGCACGAGGGCACGCGCATCACCGCCGGAACCCGCATCACCGCACACGAGGGCACCCGCATCACGGCAAACCACGGCACCCGGATCACCGCACACCAGGGCACCCGAATCACCGCCGGAACCCGCATCACCGCACACCAGGGCACCCGGATTACCGCCGTCAATGGCACTCGGATTACCGCGGGCACCCGGATCACGGCGCACGAAGGCACCCAAATCACGACCCAGGACGGCACGCGGATCACCTGCCGCACGGGAACCCGGATCACCGCGGGAACCCGCATCACCGCCGCCGAGGGAACGCGAATCACCGCACACGAGGGCACGCGCATCACCGCCGGAACCCGCATCACCGCCGGAACCCGCATCACCGCACACGAGGACACCCGGATTACCGCCGTCAATGGCACTCGGATTACCGCGGGCACCCGGATCACGGCGCACGAAGGCACTCGCATCACGGCCAGCGAGGGAACCAGGATCACGGCCGGCACGCGGATCACCCGGGGCGGACTGACCCGTGCCCAGCTTGCGCTGGCGGCCTGAATCAGGCGGCGGGCTCGCCCAGGTAGGGCAGCCACAGCGGGTCGGTGTCGGTGATGCCGGCGAGCAGCCGCCAGTGCGGCCCACGGGGTGCGGTCGGCACCACGCGCAACCGCCAGCCCAACTCGGAGAGCAGCTTGTCGGCCTTGCGGTGGTTGCACCTGGCGCAGCTCGCCACGCAGTTCTGCCAGGTGTGCTGGCCACCCCGGCTCCGGGGCACGACGTGGTCGATGGTCTCCGCCCGACCCCCGCAGTAGGCGCACCGGTACCGGTCGCGGTGCATCAGCGCGGCTCGGGTGAGCGGCGGCCGGCCGCGGTAGGGCACCCGCACGTAGCTGCTCAGCCGGATGACCGAGGGCACCACGACGCTGGTGGTGGCCGAGTGCAGGGTCAGCCCGGCGGGGTCGTCGTGCACGACCTCGGCCTTGCCGCAGACCACCAGCACCACCGCACGGCGCAGCGGCAGCGCGGTGAGCGGTTCGAACGTGGTGTTGAGCAGGAGTACCCGCCGCCGACCCCAGGGAGGTGACCCGGATGCGGTCGCCTTATCCTGGGCGATCATCGTCGGCGCATGTGCCGACAGCGGGTTGGAGCACACAACAACCTGCGGCGCCACCGTCATGGGGGCGCCGATCGGGGTCGGTTGATGGTCGGGCACGCAACCACCTCCACCGGTGCCTGACATAGTCGACCACAAAACACGCCTCGAACGCACGTGTGATGCGGGACGTGTCACCTCTACGACACCTCTCTGCCACCACGGATTGCGCAGGGTAACCGCACATTCCGTGGTGGAGTCGCTAATGTCGTGCCGTGACCCAGGCCCCGACCCCGACCCTGAGCTACCCTGCCGCCCCGCGCCTCGACCTGGTCGACGAGCTGCACGGGCGGCCGGTGCCCGACCCCTACCGGTGGCTGGAGGACGCCGGAGACCCGCGCACCCGGGAGTGGTCGGCGGCCCAGGACGGGCTGGCCAGGTCGTGGCTGGACGCGCTGCCCGGCCGGGCGGCGCTGGGCGACCGGCTGCGGGACATGCTGCGCGCCGGGTCCACCATGGCTCCGGCGTGGCGCGCCGGCCGGGCGTTCTTCCGCCGCCGCGGCCCGGACCAGGAGCACCCCGTGCTGTACGTCCGGGAGGGCGACGCCGAGCGCGTTGTGTTGGACGTCACAGCACTGGATCCGACCGGGCAGACCACGCTGGACGGCTGGGCGCCCAGCCCAGACGGGCGGCTGCTGGCCTACCGGCTGTCCACCGGCGGTGACGAGGAGTCGTCGCTGTCCGTGTTGGACGTGGACACCGGCGAGGTGCTCGAGGGGCCGATCGACCGGTGCCGGGTCAGCCCGGTCGCCTGGCTGCCGGACGGTTCCGGCTTCTACTACGTGCGCCAACTTCCGCCGGACGAGATACCGCCCGGCGAGGAGATGCTGCACCGCCGGGTGTGGCGGCACGCGCTGGGCACCGATCCGGACACCGACGCACTGGTGCACGGCGACGGTCTGGACCCGACCAACTACTACGGGATCGACCTGTCCACCGACGGGCGGTGGCTGGTCGTCACCGCGCGTCCCGGGACCGCGCCCCGGCAGGCGGTGTGGCTGGCCGACCTGCACGGCGACGGCACCCTGCGCGAGCTGATCGGCCAGGACGCCGGCGCGTACTGCCACACCTGGGTGGAGCGGGACGGCCGGCTGTACCTGCTCACCACGCTCGGCGCGCCCCGCTACCGGCTGTGCGTGGCCGACCCGGAGCACCCGGAGCCGGAGCACTGGACCGAGCTGATCGCCGAGGAGCCGGACTCGGTGCTGGACGCGGTGCGCTGGCTGGACGGCGGCGAGCACGGGCCCCGGTTGGTCGCGCTGCGCACCCGGCACGCGGTGTCCGAGGTGCACCTGCACGACCCGGGGTCCGGCCGGCGGCTGGACCGGGTTCCGCTGCCCGGCACGGGTTCCGTCGTCGGGCTGTCCACTGTAGACGACCGCACGGAGGCGGGGCGGGACACCGTGTGGCTCGGCTGGACCGACTTCGTCACCCCGCCGTGCGTGCACCGGTTCTCCCTCGCCGAGCGGCGCACCGAACTGGTCGAGGCCGCTCCCGGCGCGGTCGCACTCCCCGACATCAACACCCGCCAGGTGGCCTACCCGTCCGCGGACGGCACCACCGTGCGGATGTTCCTGATCTCCCGCACCGGCCGGCCGGACGTGCCGCGGCCCACCCTGCTCACCGGCTACGGCGGCTTCTCGATCAGCCGCGAGCCCGGCTACTCGGCCAGCACGCTGGCCTGGGTGGAGGCCGGCGGGGTGTGGGCGGTCGCCTCGCTGCGCGGCGGCGGCGAGGAGGGCGAGGAGTGGCACCGGGCCGGCATGCGCGAGCGCAAGCAGAACGTGTTCAACGACTTCCACGCGGCCGCCCGCCACCTGGTCGACACGGGCTGGACCACGCCGGACCGGCTGGCCATCATGGGCGGGTCGAACGGCGGGCTGCTGGTCGGCGCGGCGCTGACCCAGCGGCCCGAGCTATACCGCGCGGTGGTGTGCTCGGCTCCGCTGCTGGACATGGTGCGCTACGAGCGGTTCCTGCTCGGCCGCATCTGGAATGACGAGTACGGCACCGCGGATGACCCGGAGGAGCTGGGTTGGCTGCTGTCCTACTCGCCGTACCATCACGTCCGCGACCGGGTGGCCTACCCGGCCGTGCTGTTCACCGTGTTCGAGTCGGACACCCGGGTGGACCCGTGCCACGCCAGGAAGATGTGCGCGGCGTTGCAGCACGCCACCGCCGCCGACGTCACCACGTCCCCGGTGCTGATCCGCCGGGAAACCGAGGTCGGGCACGGCGCTCGCGCGGTCAGCCGTACCGTTGACCTCGCCGTCGACCAGCTCGGCTTCCTCGCTCACGCGACCGGACTCGACCTGGAGGTGCTCCCCCGGTGATTGACCTCCCGAGAGACCCGTTGGGCAATCCCCAACTGGCCGCTCAGTGGCTCGCCGACAACTGGCTGAACATCCTGCTCGGTCTCGGCAAGATCGCCGGCAATATCGCGATCATCGTGGTCGTCGCCTTTGTGGTGCGCTACCTCACCCACCGGGCGATCGACCGGTTCACCCGGGGCGCGAGCGAGGACCGGGTGCCGATGCTGCTGCGGCCGCTGCGCGAGCGGGCGCCGGAGGCGCTGGGGCCGCTGATCTCCGAGCGGCGCGCGCAGCGGGCCAGGACGATCGGCTCGGTGCTGAAGTCGCTCACCTCGTTCGTGGTCTACGGGCTGGCCTTCATCGAGGCGCTCCGTGAGCTGGGCATCGACCTCGGGCCGATCCTGGCCTCGGTCGGGGTGGTCGGCGTCGCGCTCGGCTTCGGCGCGCAGAACCTGGTCAAGGACTTCATCTCCGGCGTGTTCATGATGCTGGAGGACCAGTACGGTGTCGGCGACGTGGTCGACCTCGGCCCGGCCAAGGGCACCATCGAGTCGGTGGGCCTGCGGGTGACCACCCTGCGGGACATCAACGGCACCGTCTGGTACGTGCGCAACGGCACCGTGCAGCGGGTGGGCAACTCCAGCCAGGGCTTCGCGTTCGCGGTGGTGGACGTGCCGCTGGCGTACTCGGTCAACCTGGAGAAGGCCAACCACGTCCTCGGCACCGTGGCCGAGCAGGCCAGCCGGGACGAGGACCTGGCCAAGGACGTGATCGAGCCGGCCGAGGTGCTGGGCGTGGAGAAGGTCACCGCGGAGAGCATCACGCTGCGGCTCACCGCCAAGGTGCGACCCGGCCGGCAGTGGGCGGTGCAGCGCAAGCTGCGCGCCCGGATCATGGCGGCGCTGGACGAGGCTGGGATCGAGCCGCCGCTGGGCCGGCCACCCCTGCTCAACGGTTCCTCGTCGGCGGCCACCCCGGCGGTGCCCGCCGCGCCGGCCGGTGGGGCACCGGCCGAGGAGGAAGAGGACGACATGGAGTCGCTGCAGCCCGGGCACTGACCAGGCGCTCCCGCGCCCCGGATGGCAGCCCGCACGCGCGATGAGCCAGGATGGAAAACGTGGGTATGCCGCAGAACCGCAGCCTGTACGAGGCCGTCGGCGGGGAGGAGACGTTCCGGCGGATCGTCGCCCGCTTCTACGCCGAGGTGGCCAGGGACGAGGTGCTCCGGCCGCTGTATCCGGGCGAGGACCTCGGTCCGGCGGAGGACAAGCTGCGCTGGTTCCTCATGCAGTACTGGGGCGGCCCGCACACCTACGGCGAGCGGCGCGGCCATCCCCGGCTGCGCATGCGGCACGCCCCGTTCAAGATCGGGCCGATCGAGCGGGACGCGTGGCTACGCTGCATGCGCATCGCGGTGGACGAGGAGCGGCTGCCCGAGCCGTACCGGACGCAACTCTGGCAGTACCTCGAGATGGCCGCGCACAGCCTGATGAACTCGCTGGAATGAGCCCTGGTCTACCTGGTGTAGCGCGCCGCAGTGGTGTTCACCTCGATCTTGCCGGGTTGACCAAAGTGTCCCTTCTCGGTGGCAGGATGGGCCTTCGTGCGACGCTCCGCCGACATCCGAGACGAGATCGCCGGGGGCCCGGCCTGGTGGCGTGACGCGGTCTTCTACCAGGTCTATGTCCGGTCCTTCGCCGACTCCGACGGGGACGGGGTCGGCGATCTCGACGGGTTGCGCTCCCGGCTGGGCTACCTGGAGCTACTCGGCGTCAACGCGCTCCGGTTGACCCCGTTCTACCGGTCGCCGATGGCGGACCACGGTTACGACGTGGCCGATCCCCGGGACGTGGACCCGGTGTTCGGCAACCTGGCCGCGTTCGACCGGCTGGTCGACGAGGCGCACGCGCGGGACATGCGGATCACCGTCGACCTGGTGCCCAACCACACCAGCGACCGGCACCCGTGGTTCCAGCGGGCGCTGCGCGCCGCACCGGGCAGTCCGGACCGGGACCGCTACGTGTTCCGCGACGGCCGGGGCCGCGGCGGCGCGCTGCCGCCCAACAACTGGACCAGCCTCTTCGGCGGGCCGGCGTGGAGCAGGGTCGCCGACGGCCAGTGGTACCTGCACCTGTTCGCGCCCGAGCAGCCGGACCTGAACTGGGACAACCCCGAGGTCCGCGCCGACCTGGCGCACACCCTGCGGTTCTGGTTGGACCGCGGGGTGGACGGGTTCCGCATCGACGTGGCGCACGGAATGTCCAAACCGGACGATCTGCCGGACATGGATCTCGCGGCGCCGGCGGCCGGGAACGGCGACCCGCGCTTCGACCACGACGGCGTGCATCACATCCACCGGATGATCCGCGAGGTGCTGGACGAGTACCCGGGCCGGGTCGTGGTCGGTGAGCTGCGGGTGCGGGACGAGGAGCGGTTCGCCCGCTACCTGCGCCCGGACGAGCTGCACCTGGGCGTCAACTTTCAGCTGCTGGAGGCCGACTTCGACGCGGACTCGGTGCGCGGCTCCATCGAACGCACGCTGGACGCGGTCGCCCGGGTGGGCGCGGCGCCCGCCTGGACGCTGTCCAACCACGACGTGGTGCGGCACGTTTCCCGGTACGGCGACGGCGCGGTGGGTCAGCGGCGGGCCCGGGCGATGGCGCTGGTCCAGCTCGCGTTGCCGGGCACGGTGTACCTCTACAACGGCGAGGAACTCGGCCTGCCCAACGTGGAGTTGCCGGACTGGGCGTTGCAGGACCCGATCTGGGAGCGCTCCGGGCGGGCCTGGCGCGGCCGGGACGGCTGCCGGGTGCCGCTGCCGTGGGAGGGGCACGCTCCGCCGTTCGGGTTCTCCACCGGCCCGCACAGCTGGCTGCCGGTGCCGCACGAGTGGGCCCGGCTGACCGTCGAGGCGCAGCTGGAGGACCCGGACTCGATGCTGTCGCTGTACCGCCAGGCGATCGAGCTGCGCCGGACCCATCCGGCGTTCGTCGGCACCGGGGTGGAGTGGTACGGCGCCCCGCCGGGGTGCTTCGCGTTCCGCCGCCGTGGCGGCGGCCTGATCTGCGCGCTCAACACCTCCGGTACCGCTGTGCCGCTGCCGCCCGGTGAGCTGCTACTGGCCAGTGGCCCGGTGGCCGGCGAGGAACTGCCCCCGGACACCGCCGCCTGGCTGGCCTGATGCCCACCCCCCAGATTCCCGTTCAGCCCGCTGAATGCGGTCTGAAGGGCGCCCGAAACCCCCGTTCAGCCTGCTGAATGCGGGTCAGGTCAGCAGCGGCAGCAGCGCGTGCCGGCGGCGGACCACCGCACCGTAGCGGGCGTCCATCCGCAGCCACGCGTCCGTCGCGCTGACCCGGACCACCTCGTCCGCCTCTCCCTGGCCGACGAAACCCATCCCGGACAGGGCGAACAGGCAGCGCAGCGGCACCTTGACGGCCAGCCCGCCGCCGGACACGGTGAGCACCTCCTGATCCAGCAGCGAGGCCGGCGGCGTGCCCTGCGGACCGGTGTTCTCCCTGGCCACCGCGATGCCCCGGTCGGCGAGGTCGGAGACCACCGGCGCGGGCAGCGTGTCCACCGGCTGCCACCCGGAGAGCGGCGGCAGCGCGGACCGCCACAGGATGTCCCGCGCCGGGCCGGGGTCCACCCGGTCCCCGCGCATCACGGTGAGGCCGGCCAGCAGCTCGTTGCCGGACACGGTCACGTCCGGCGGACTCACCCGGCCGGCCACGGTCCTGGTGACCAGGGCGTCGAACGGCGTCGCCACCCACGCCTCGACCAGGTACCCCTCCCCGGCCTCCCGGTTGCGCAGCCGCACCGCGGCCAGCGCGTCCAGCCGCACCGCGCGGGCCACGAACGCGCCCAGATCGTCCCGCTCGGCGCGGTCGGCGAAGACCAGCTCAGGCACTTCTGCTCCCGGCCCGCCAGCCGGCCAGGAAGTCCCGCTCGGCGTCGGTCAGCCTGCGCGGCCGCGCGGAGTCCACGTTGTACGGCACCATCAGCGTCTCCGCGTTGACCGCGACCGGGCCGGCCGGGTCCGCGCGGACCGCGTAGTCCAGCGTGAACGAGGCCGCGCGCAGGTCGCGCACGGAGATCTCCACCCGCACGTCGCCGCCGGTGTACACCAGCGGCGCGTGGTAGTCCACGGCCAGCCGGGCCACCACCATGCCGCGCATCATGCCGTCGGCGTGCCGCCGCGCCGCCTCGTCGCCCAGCAGCGCGATCCGCGCCTCCTCCAGCAGGGTCACCGTCCGCGCGTGGTTGACGTGGCCGAACGCGTCCATGTCCGACCAGCGCGGCCGCACCGCGGTGACGAACACACCCACTCCGCCAGTGCCTCCCGTCGTCTTGCCGGTCAGTGCCTGTCCCCCGAACCCGGCCCCGCGCGTTCCGTGCGCGTCATCGCAGACCCGCCCGGACCCCAGAACAGGCTGTCAGCGAACCATGCCGCGCACCTGCCGGGCGGCCACCGACAGCGTGGCCAGGTCCAGCCGGCCGACCCGGTTGATCTCGTCCAGGGTGGCCCGTGCCCGGCCGAGCCGGGACGCGTTGGTGGCCTCCCACTGGGCGATCTTCTCCTCCGGGCTGTCCGTCGGGTCGCTGTGCCGCAGCACGTCCACCGCGATGCCCCGCAGCGAGGAGTACAGGTCGTCGCGCAGCGCCAGCCGGGCCAGCGCGTGCCAGCGGTTGCCGCGCGGCAGCTCGCTGACCGAGTTGAGCATCAGGTCGATGCCCAGGTGGTCGGACAGCGCGTAGTACAGCTCGGCGGCCTCGGCGTGGGTGCGCTCGGCGCCGATCGTGCCCGTGCCGGCCTCCCGCTCGGCCAGTTCGGCGATCTCCGCCACGTCCAGCAGGCCGTATGTGTAGAGCAGCGACGCGACCCGCTCGGCCAACCCGGCGGGCACGCCGCGGTCGATCAGCCGCTCGGCCCGCTGCCGCACGCCCTCCTGCTCCCGGCCGTGCAGCAGCTCCATCATCCGCGGCGCGAGCTGGCCCACCACCGGGGCGAACCGGCTGATCTCCGCGCCGACCGCGAGCGGCTGCGGCCGGTTGGACAGCAGCCACCGGGACGCCCGGTCCAGCAGCCGCCGGCTTTCCAGCACCATCTCGTCGGCCACGTCGCTGGAGATCGCGTTGTCCAGCGCCTCGATCTCCGCCCACAGCCGGTTCAGCTCGTAGATCCGGGTGACCGCGGTGTAGGCGCGGATCGCGTCGGTGGCGCTCGCGCTCAGCTCCTCGGCCAGCCGGAACGCGTACGACACGCCGCCGCCGTTGACCACCTCGTTGACCAGCAGGGTGGTGATGATCTCCTTGCGCAGCGGGTGCGCGGCGATCGCGTCCTCGTAGTTCTCCCGCAGCCTCGTGGGGAAGTAGTCGGGCAGCCGGCGGGCGAACACATCTCCGGTGGGCAGGTCGCTGGCCAGCGCCTCGTCCTTGAGCCGCAGCTTGACGTGCGCCAGCAGGGTGGCCAGTTCGGGCGAGGTGAGCCCGTGGCCGGCCTTCTCCAACTCCTTGAACTGCGCGGCGGTGGGCAGCGACTCCAGTCGGCGGTCCAGGCCGCCACGCTCCTCCAGGTCGGCGACCAGCCGCGCGTGCACCGGCAGCATGGCGGCGGCGTGCGCCCTGGCCACGCCGAGCACCTTGTTCTGCGCGTAGTTGTCGGCCAGCACCAGGTCGGCGACCTCGTCGGTCATCTCGGTGAGCAGCTTGTTCCGCTCGTCGGTGCCCAGCCGCCCCTCGGTGACCAGGTGGTCCAGCATGATCTTGATGTTGACCTCATGGTCGGAGCAGTCCACCCCGGCGGAGTTGTCCAGGGCGTCGGTGTTCACCCGGCCGCCGGCGCGGGCGAACTCGATCCGGCCGCGCTGGGTGAGCCCCAGGTTGCCGCCCTCGCCGACCACCTTGACCCGCAGGTCGCGGCCATCCACCCGGACCGCGTCGTTGGCCTTGTCGCCGACCTCGGCGTGGGTCTCGGTGGCCGCCTTGACGTAGGTGCCGATGCCGCCGTTCCACAGCAGGTCGACCGGGGCGAGCAGGATCGCCTTGATCAGCTCGGTGGGGGCGAGCCGGGTGACCTCCTCGGACAGCCCCAGGGCCTCCCGCATCTGCGCGGTGACGACGATGGACTTGGCGGTGCGCGGCCACACCCCGCCACCCTCGCTGATCGTGCTGCGGTCGTAGTCGTCCCAGGACGACCGGGGCAGGCCGAACAGCCGCTCCCGCTCCCGGAAGGAGGTCGCCGCGTCCGGGTTCGGGTCGACGAAGATGTGCCGGTGGTCGAACGCGGCCACCAGCCGAATGTGCTCCGAGAGCAGCATCCCGTTGCCGAACACGTCGCCGGACATGTCGCCGACGCCGACCACGGTGAAGTCCTGGGCCTGGGTGTCCACGCCGAGTTCGCGGAAGTGCCGCTTGACGCTCTCCCACGCGCCACGCGCGGTGATGCCCATGGCCTTGTGGTCGTAGCCGGTGGAGCCGCCGGAGGCGAACGCGTCGCCCAGCCAGAACCCGTAGCTGATCGCGACCTCGTTGGCGATGTCGGAGAACGTCGCGGTGCCCTTGTCCGCGGCGACCACCAGGTAGGTGTCGTCGCCGTCGTATCGGACCACCTGCGGGGCGGGCACCACCGTGCCACCGGAGAGGTTGTCGGTGAGGTCCAGCAGGCCCGAGATGAACTGCCGGTAGCAGGCGATGCCCTCGGTGAGCTGGGCCTCCCGGTCCAGGCTCGGGTCGCCGGTCGGGGCGGGCGGGCGCTTCACCACGAAGCCGCCCTTCGCGCCGACCGGCACGATCACCGCGTTCTTCACCGCCTGCGCCTTGACCAGGCCGAGGATCTCGGTGCGGAAGTCCTCCCGGCGGTCCGACCAGCGCAGCCCACCCCTGGCGACCGGGCCGAAGCGCAGGTGAACGCCCTCCAGCCGCGGCGAGTACACGAAGATCTCGAACTGGGGCCGCGGCTCGGGCAGTTCCGGGATGCGGCGCGGGTCCAGCTTGATCGCCAGGTACGGACGGGGTCGGCCGTCGGCGTCCCGGACGAAGTAGTTGGTCCGCAGCGTCGCGGCGATCAGGGTGAGGTAGCTGCGCAGGATGCGGTCCGCGTCCAGGCTCTCCACCTCGTCGATCATCTGGGTGATCTCGGCGGTCAGCGCCTCGGCCTGGTTGACCCGGTTGGTCTCCGGCAGCGCCGGGTCGAAGCGGGTCTCGAACAGCCGCACCAGCGCGGTGGCCACCGCGGTGTGCGCCAGCACCGCGTCCTCGATGTAGTTCTGGCTGTACGGGGTGCCGGCCTGGCGCAGGTACTTGGCGTACGCGCGGAGCACCGACGCGCCGCGCCAGGTCAGCCCGGCGCGCAGCACCAGCGCGTTGAACCGGTCGACCTCGCACTCGGCCCGCCAGGCCGCGGCGAACGCCTGCTCGAAGCGGGTGCGCACGTCGTCCAGGTCGGCCTTGGCCAGCCGCTCCAGCACGGCCGGGTCCACCCGCAGCCCGAAGTCGAAGATCCAGTACTGCCGGCCGTCGTCCAGCCGCACGTCGTACGGCCGCTCGTCGACCACCTCGACGTCCATCCGCTGCAGCACCGGCAGCACCTGGGACAGCGTCACCCGGCGGCCGGAGAGGTAGAGCTTGAACCGCCGCTCCCCCGGCTCGGCGTCGGCCGGCACGTAGAAGGCGATGTCCAGGCCGCCATCCCCGAGCGCCTGCAGCCGGCGCAGGTCGGCCAGGCCGTCCGCGGCGGAGAAGTCCTCCTTGTACGCCTCGGGGAACGCGGTGGCGTACCGCTGGCCCAGCTCGGAGGCGGACTCGGGGCCGAGCTGCGGGCCGCCCTCGGTGTCCCGCTGCTCGGCCACCACCGCGTCCACCATCAGGTCGTCCCAGCTGCGCACCGCCTCCGTCAGCCGTTCCTGGATGCGGGCAGTGTCCGGCTCGACCGCCTCGGTGGGGTCGGTGTGCACGGTGAAGTGCACGCGTGCCAGCGCGGACTCGCCGACCCGGGTGCTGAACTCCAGGTGGGTGCCGTGCAGCTCGTCGAGCAGCACCTCCTGCATGGCCAGCCGGGACGTGGTCGTGTACCGGTCCCGGGGCAGGTACACCAGGCAGGAGAAGAACCGGTGGTAGGGGTCGCGGCGGAGGAACAGCCGCAGCCGGCGGCGTTCGGCGAGCGCGAGCACCCCGGTGACGGTGTGGTACAGCGTGTCGACATCCGTGGAGAACAGCTCGGTGCGCGGGTAGTCCTGGACCACCTCGAGCATCCGCTGGCCGGAGTAGGACTCCAGCGGGAACCCGGCGCGGTGGATCACCTCCCGGACTCGCCGCTCGATGACCGGGATCTCCAGCACGTTCTCGTGCAGCGCGGCGGTGGTGAACGCGCCCAGGAAGCGGTGCTCGCCGGTGACGTTGCCCTCGCCGTCGAAGGTCTTCACGCCGACGTAGAACGGGTAGACCGAGCGGTGCACCGGCGAGGGCGCGCTCGCCTGGGTGAGCACCAGCAGTTCGCGCGCGAGCGCCTGGGCGGCCGCGTCCGGCCCGGCGACGAAACTGCGCGCGGCCAGGCTGTCCTGGCGGAGCACGCCCAGCCCGGAGCCGAGCACCCCGCGCAGCGCCGGCTTCTCCTCGGTGGACGAGTCCTGCACCAGCTCGTAGTGCCGGTAGCCGAGGAAAGTGAAATGGCCGGCGGCCAGCCAGCGCAGCAGCCGGGCGCCGTCCCGCACCTCGTCGTCCGGCAGCGGCGGCGGGTCGGCCTCCAGCCGGTCGGCCAGCGACCGTGCCATGCCGGCCATGCGCTCGGTGTCCTCGACCACCTCGCGCACCTCCATCAGCACCGACAGCAGGCCGTTCTCCAGCTCCCGCGCCCGCTGCGGGTCGGTGATGAGGTCGATCTCGACGCTCATCCACGACTCGGCGAAGGTGTCCCGTGGCGGCGCGTCCGGGTCCGCGGTGGGCAGCACCTCCAGCAGCCGGCCGGCGACGTCTCGCCGCACCACCACGATCGGGTGCACGGTGCGCTGCACCTGCACCCCGCCGCTGGTCAGCCGGGAGGCCACCGAGTCGACCAGGTAGGGCATGTCGTCGGTGACCACCTGGACCACGGTGGAGTTGGAGGTCCAGCCGTCGTGGCCGCGGGTCGGGTTGAGCACCCGCACCAGCGGGCGTCCCGGGACCCGGTTCTCGGCGAGTTGCAGGGTGGAGCGAACCGCGCCGACCAGGTCGACCGGGTCGTCGTCGATCACCTCCTCGGGCGGGAGGTACCGGAAGTACAGCCGGATCAGCTCGGCGATGTCCGGGGCGAGGCTGGCCGCGCGCTCGATCAGCTCGTCGCGGGCCTGCTCGGGACTCGACGTCCGGTCGTGGCCGAGTGCGTTACCGACGGTGAGGGGGCGGGACGGGGCTCCGGTCGAGGTCATGTTCAGGCGGCTCCACGGCTATCCGGCACGTCGGTGTGCCGGGTCCGGCTCAACCCTAGACGGCCCCCGGACACCGACCGGCGACGGGATGGGCGGCCACGGCCGCGCCGCCGCCGGTCGGGACGCGGGGTCCGCGCGGGTTCTCCCGCGCCGGCACACCCTTGGGTAAGCGTTGTCACAGCCGGGAGTAGCCCGCATCTCCAGGCCCCCAGCCGGGTTCGTCGCCGGCATGGCCCATCAGCCCCGGCGACGCCGGCGTCCAGCCGCCGCCGTCTGGTCGGCTGGCCGGCGGGTTGGTCACCGGGCGTGACCAGTCGGCGAACGAGGTCTCCTCGGCCGTGACAGAGTACTGATCCAGAGAATATTTGTCGGTGGTCGACAGGTCGCCGTCGTCCTCCGGGAAGCCGAACCGGATCGGGCCGGTGTCCTCCTCCCACGGCCGCCCGCCGGACACGGCGGTGAGCCGGCGGGGGCGCCCGTACCGGTCGGTTGGCCCGGGTTCCGCGGACTCGTCACCGGGGTAGCCGGTGGCTCCGCCGTCCTGCCGGGCGCGGTCCGCGCCGCCGTCCTGCCAGGCGCTGCGGAAGTACTCCGCCGAGTGACGCCCCCGGGTGGCGCGCGGCGTTTCGGCGGGGTCGGCCGCCGCCGTGTCCCGGACGCCGGATCCGGTCGCGTGTCTGCCGGCCGGAGCCTCCTGGTCCGTCCCGCCGTCCGCGCTCCGGCGGCGCGCCGCCCGGGACGCCCTGCCGCGGGCGGCGCGGGAGGTGTCGACGCCGAGCCCCTCGAGCAGATCGGCGACGCTCACCGTGCCCTCGCCGCCGCGCCGGGACCGGCCCCCGGAGGGCGGACGACCGTCGCCGGTCTGCGCGGCGGAGCGGCCCGCCTGTGCGGGCTCGTCCCCCTCGCTGCCGGTGTGGTCGCCAGGATCAGCGCGATCGTCAGTGTCGGCGGGTTGCGGCGCGGTGCCGCCATAGCCGGTGGGTTCGGAGCCGTCGCCGGTCCGGTCGCCGCCAGCCCGGTAGCCGGCGGGTTCGTGGCCGGCGGGTTCGTGGCCGATCAGGTCCGAACCGGCGAGGTCGTCGGCGAGCAGGTCGGGTCCGGCGAAGTCGGGTCCGGTCAGGCCGCTGGCCGCCGGTTCGAGTCCCGTCAGGTCGCTACGGCCGGGTTCGGGGCTCATCGGGCCACGGCCGGCGAATTCGAGCCCGGTCCGGCCGCTACCGCCGGGTTCGGCGCCGACCGGGTCGCGGCCGGTGGTTCCGATGCCGCCCGGTTCGTCGCTGACGGGCTCGTCGGCGGGCAGCGAGTGGGCGGTCGCGTCGCCTGCGGCATAGCCCGGTGCAACGGAATAGCCGCCCGGTTCGGGGGATGGTTCGTGGATTGGTTCGTGCCCGGTGAGATCGTCGTCCGTGGGTCCGTGGCCGGTCGCCCGGCGGCCGCTGGTCGGGTAGCCCGACGTCGAGTAGCTGAAAGCTTCGCCGGCCGTGGCCCGCTCCGCCCACGCGGCGAGGTGATCCACCTGGTCGGCGCGGTGGTCCGGGTTGTCGGCGCCGCTCTCCGCCCAGCCACCGTCGGGCCGGGCGTCACCGGCCGGCTGCTCTTCCGGTGGAGCCTCGCCCCGCCGGCCGGTTTCGTAGGCGACCAGCGCCTCCGCCAGCAGCTCGGCGAGCGCGGCGTTGACCCTGCGGCGGGACTCCCGGGACTCGGGATCACCGAACCGGAACGAACTCTTCCTGCGCGGTCGCCCGCTGGCTCTCGCCCCGGTCGCGTCATCCGCCACGGCGGGCGTGTCGTCGCTCTCGTCGGTTGGGACACGCTCGGCCGGCAGCTCCACCACGCCGATGAAGCCACCGCGTGTATCGGCGCGGGTGCCGGCCCGCACGCGCCCCGGCTCGGCGCCTTCCGCCGCCGTCCCGGTTCCCCCGTCGCCGCGCCGGTCGGGCGAACCGGCTCGCGCGTCGCTTCCGGGGTCGGCGAGCGCCCCGGGCTCGCGGTCGGCCCACCGACCGGCGGGGGTCGGCTGCTCGGCCCCGTGATCGGAGAACGCCGCCGGTTCGCTGCCCGCCCGATGGCCGGCGGCGGTGCGCCGCTCCGGGCCGGCATCCGGCTGCTGGGGCGGCTCCGGAGGTGGCGGCTCGGGATCGTGCGGCCGCTCGTCCGGCTCGGGCACCGGCGGAATGGCATCCGGGCCAGGCTCGGGTGGCAGCGGGTCCGGCAGCGGCGGCGGCTTCGACGGCTCCCGCTCGGGCTCCGGCCGGCGGGGTTCCGGCCGGTGCGGCTCGGGGCGGTCGGGGTCCGGCAGGTCGGGTTCCGGGCCGGGCTCCGGGATGCGCGCCTCGGTGGACCGGTCCACCGCACGCGACCACCGCGGGTCCTCGACGAAGGCAGGCAGCGGGGCCGCGTCCGGGCACCACACCATGGCGGGCTCGGGGTCAACCGGCGAGACGAGCCGTGGCACCGGCCGGTCGGTCTCGCGTCCATGTTCACCGGCGGCCGGGCCGCCGTGCTCCCTCTGGGCTCCGCCGGTGACCCGGTCGGCCGTGGGCGCGGTACCCGAACCCCCATGAACGCCGCTCGGATCCTGGTCGTCGGCCGGCTCGTCCTGCAGGCCAGGGTGGTGGGGCGTGTCTGGTTCGGCCGCGAGGGCGCTGAGCGGGTGAAACTCCGGCGCGGGCAGCAGGGCCGACGCCGCCGGGTCCGCACCAGTGTCGGTGTCCGCCGGAGCGCCGAGCGGATCGTCGGCAGGTCCGCCCGGGGGCTCGGCGGTCTGGTCCTCGCCCGCGCTGGGGGCGGCGCCACCGGCGTCCGTGTCCTCCTCCGGGTCGGCCGCCCGGCGGCGGCCCCCCGTGCCGGGGATCGGCGTGACCCCTGCCGCCGCGAGCACGTCCAGGCCGGTCGGCCGGTCGGTGCCATGCCGAGGGTGCCGACCGCGGTCATCGGCGCGACGCCGCCCACCGGGCGGATCCTCGCCGCCGGCGGCCTCCGCCTCGGCAACGCCGTCCAGCCCGCCGTCGCCGAGGCGGTCGGCGGCGCCGCCTGTCATGCCGCTCGTCGCCCCGCCGGTGACGGTGTCCGCCGTGCTGTCCGCGGCCGCGCTCTCGCCGGCTGCCGCCTTCGCGCCGGTCGGATCCGCGCCGCCGGGTTCGACGGCGCCGGGTTCGACGGCGGGCGGCTCGTCGATCTCGCCGGCGGACCCGGGCTGCTGTGTGCCGGCGCCGGAGATTCGGCCCAGCGCGGAGAGTTCCGCGGCCTCACCGATGCCAGGCGCATCGGCACCGGCCTCGGACGTCGTGCTCGGCGAGGTCCCGGGCAGCCGGTGCAGCCGCCACCGATCGGCGGCCTGCGCCCACGCGGTGGACAGCCCGTCGCCACGCTCGTCGGCCGGTCGCCGCGTCCTGCGCCGCCCCTCGCCGCGGCTGCCCTGACCGATCCGGCGGAGCGAACTGGTACGGCGCGGCGCGGCGGGTGGTGTCTCGCCGTCCGCGAGGTCCCCGCCGGACGCTTCCTCGCTCTCCACGGACGTCCAGGACCATTCGGCGACGGCGGCAGCCGCTTCCGGCTCCGGCACATCGGCGATCCGCGGTCCGGCGTCTTCGGCCGCCTCGGCCGGCTCTGTCGGACGGGACCGCTCGGACGGCTCCGCCAGCTGCGGTTCCGCGGCGGCCGCGATTCCCGGGGAGTCCTCCGGCGCACCGAATCCGGTGGGTTCCGCCGGTTCGGCCGACCATGGTGGCACCACGGGCTCGGCGATCGACGTCGGCGCTCCGGCTAGCGAGGTGGCGGGTTCGGTGGTCGCCGTGGCGTGCGGCTGGCTGGCATCGCCGGGCCGCAGCAGCGCGGCCAACTGGTCCGGCACGGCGGTACCGACCTCGCGGCCGTTGGCGACGAACCCCTCTGCGAGCCGCGCGCGCACCCCGAACATGATTCTCGCCTGCCTGCGCTCGGCGGCGTGCGCGGACCGCAGATGGGCCAGCGCCTCGGACAGCTCGCCGCGCGTCTCGTGCACGTGCGCCACCGCGAGCAGCGCCTCGGTGAGCAGGTCGTCCAGCTGATGGCGGGTGGCGCTGTCCACGGTGTCCCGCAGCAACGCCTGGGCCACCTCCAGCCGGCCGGCAGGCAGGTGGACGCGGGTGGCGAGGGCCAGTCGGAGCCAGCCCGCGCTGGCGGCGAACGGGGCGCGCACCGGCCGGTCGAGCATGGGCTCCGCGGCCCGGGACGCCTCACCGACCTCGTCGGAGTCCATCAGCGCGCACACCAACTCCAGGACGAGGCGTCCGAGCACCTCCCCGCTGTCGGTGTCCCGGTCCCGCACCTGGTCGAGCAGGGCGAGCCCGTCCCGCGCGGCGGCGATGGCGCCGGCCAGGTCGCCCCAGCGCCGCTGGTGCGCGGCGATCACCGCGTGGAGTTGGCCGCGCAGCAGCAGCCGGGTGTCGCCGTCCAGTTCCTCGGCCGCCGCGTATCGCCGGTCCGACTCGTCCAGCGCGTCACTGATCGGCTGGCTGCGGCCGAGGCCGACCAGGCATTCGGTGGCCCGCATCAGGGCGGTCGCGCGCAGCGCGTTGGGCACGCCCTCGGCCGCCAGCACCGGCCGGAGCAGCGCGAAGCCGGTCATCGGAACCCGAGCCGCTTTCGCATTCGCGGCGAGTTCGACCCGCACCTCCCAGCCGACCTCCGGCTGCCCGGCCGCCTCGGCGGCCCGCAGCACCCTCACCGTGCGGTCGACCACCTGCATGCCCCGGCCCAGCCGGTTGAGCGCGGACACGGCCAACGCCTCCGCGCGTAACCGCTCGGCCTCGTCCCGCCGGGCGCCGGCCAGCGCCGCCGCCCGCTCGCTGAGCACCAGGGCGAGTTCGGGCGCCCGCCAACGCAGCCGCCGGGCGGACACCACGAGGGTGTCCACCTCGACGTCTGCCTGCGCCTCGTCCCTGGCCGCCACGAACGGTTTCTCCGTTCAGTCCCGCGTCAGCTTGCGGTACGTGACCCGGTGCGGACGCGCGGCGTCCTCACCGAGCCGTTCGATCTTGTTCTTCTCGTACCCCTCGAAGTTGCCTTCGAACCAGAACCACTTGGCCGGGTTTTCCCGGTCACCTTCCCAGGCCAGGATGTGCGTCGCCACCCTGTCCAGGAACCAACGGTCGTGGGAGATGACCACGGCGCAGCCGGGGAACTGCTCCAGCGCGTTCTCCAGCGAGCTGAGCGTCTCGACGTCCAGGTCGTTGGTGGGCTCGTCGAGCAGGATCAGGTTGCCGCCCTGCTTGAGGGTGAGCGCCAGGTTGAGCCGGTTGCGTTCACCGCCGGAGAGCACCCCGGCCGGCTTCTGCTGGTCCGGCCCCTTGAAGCCGAAGGCGCTGACGTACGCCCTGGACGGCATCTCGACCTGGCCCACCTGGATGTGGTCCAGCCCCTCGGAGACCACCTCGAACACCGTCTTGTTCGGGTCGATGCCGGCACGCTGCTGGTCGACATACGACAGCCGCACGGTGTCGCCGATCCGGACGGTGCCGGCATCGGGCTCCTCCAGCCCCACGATGGTCTTGAAGAGCGTGGTCTTCCCGACCCCGTTGGGACCGATCACGCCGACGATCCCGTTGCGCGGCAGGCTGAACGACAGGTCGTCGATGAGTACCCGGTCGCCGTAGCCCTTGCGCAGGTGCTCGACCTCGACCACGACGTTGCCCAGCCGGGGGCCTGGCGGGATCTGGATCTCCTCGAAGTCCAGCTTGCGGGTCTTCTCCGCCTCGGTTGCCATCTCCTCGTAGCGCTGCAGACGCGACCTGGACTTCGCCTGCCGGGCCTTGGCGTTGGACCGCACCCAGGCCAGCTCCTCCTTGAGCCGGCGCTGCAGCTTGGCGTCCTTCTTGCCCTGGACCGCCAACCGCTCGCTCTTCTTCTCCAGGTAGGTCGAGTAGTTGCCCTCGTACGGGTAGGCGCGCCCGCGGTCCAGCTCCAGGATCCACTGGGCCACGTTGTCCAGGAAATACCGGTCGTGCGTGACGGCCAGCACCGCGCCCGGGTACTGGGCGAGGAACTGTTCCAGCCACTGCACGCTCTCCGCGTCCAGGTGGTTGGTGGGCTCGTCGAGCAGCAGCAGGTCCGGTTTGCTGAGCAGCAGCTTGCACAGCGCCACCCGGCGACGCTCACCACCGGACAGGCTCCGCACCTCGGCGTCCGCCGGCGGGCACCGCAACGCGTCCATCGCCTGGTCGAGCTGGGAGTCGAGGTCCCACGCGTCCGCGTGGTCGAGTTCCTCCTGGAGCCGACCCATCTCCTCCATGAGGTCGTCGGAGTAGTCGGTGGCCAGCTTCTCCGCGATCTCGTTGAACCGGTCGAGCTTCCGCTTGATCTCGCCGACACCCTCCTCGACGTTGCCGAGCACCGTCTTGTCGTCGTTCAGCGGTGGCTCCTGCTGCAGGATCCCGACGGTGCTCTCCGGCGCGAGGAACGCGTCACCATTGTTTGGCTGGTCCAACCCGGCCATGATCCTAAGTACGCTCGACTTGCCGGCACCGTTCGGCCCGACAACGCCGATCTTGGCGCCAGGGAGGAAGTTCAAGGTCACGTCATCGAGGATGACCTTGTCCCCGTGCGCCTTGCGCACCTTCCTCATGGTGTAGATGAACTCGGCCATGGCCGCGATCGTAGAGGCGTCGCCATCGGCTGGACACTGCGGTCACCTGCAATGTGCGCGCGGACCGGCCGGGACACCGGCCACAGCATCCCTCTTCCTCCTCCGTACCGCCGTTGGAGTGCATTTGTTCGCCGTTCAGAGGTTGCGGAGAACACCGAATCGCTCACTCGGATGCACTCCGCCCCCTGGTCGGACCACCCTCATCGGCACGCCGACCGTCAGGCGGCCGACGCACGCCTCCGCCGTGCCGCGCCGGTCGCCGCCGGACCGGTCGCCACCGGGGCCTCGGCCACCGCGGACTCCGCCACCGAGCGTTCCGTAGGGCCGACCGCAGCCGGAGAGGCCTGTGCTGCCGCGGCGCCGACCGCCCGGGCGACAGCGCGGTCGCCGTCCGCCGGCACCGCGGCGGTGGCGTCCGGAGCGCCCGGCGCCGGCGCATCCCGCGCCCCGTCCGACTGCGGCCGGTTGCGCCGCAGGTCGGCGGTGCAGCGGGTGAGGTCCGGACCCACCGCGTGCGCGTCGACATCCAGCGACACCCGCTGCTGGCCCTCGTACTCGTAGTCGCGCGTGTACATGCGGCCGGTGACCACCACCGGGTCACCCTTGCCGAGCGACGCGGCCACCCCTTCGGCCAGCCGCTTCCAGCAGTTGACGGTGGCGAAGACCTGCCGCCCGTCCACCCACCGACCGGTTTCCGGATCGAAGCGGCGCTCCGTCGACGCCATCCGGAAGCTCACCCACTTGGCGCCCTCCGCGGTGCGCCGCTGCCGCAGGTCACTGGCCACGTTCCCGACCATGGTCACATTCGTCTCGTTCATCACCGGTACCTCCGCTCGTCCCGCGCCCGGTACTCCGTGGCGCTCCGGCCCGCGCCGGCACGACCCAGCCTGGCCCGACACGTGGCATCGCGGGCGCCGGAGCCGCGGTTCTGTGGACAGGCGAGCGCCCTGTGCAGAACTCCCCGCGCGGCGCCCGTCGCGCCCACGGAATGTCGGCCCGCCGTGGTAGAGGGCGTCTCCGATCGGCGCGGTAATTCCGGCGACAACCGGGCTCCTTCGTGGCACAAAGGACAACCGTCGCCCGGTGGGCGGCTCCCACACACCGAAGCACGACGGAATGAGTGAGTCCTCACTCATTGCAATGAGTGAGGACTCACTCATACACTGGGAGGGTGACCGACCATCGACCGAGTCCCAGACAGCGCCGAGCCGACCGCGCGGCGGCGCGCGCACAACGCGCGGCCGAGCGTGGCCGCGGCGGGGTGCGCGCCGATCGGGGTCACCGCAGGCGGGCGCCCGCGATGAGCGTCGAGGAGCGCCGCGAGTCGATCATCGCGGCCACCATCCCGTTGCTGCTGGAACGCGGTGACGCGGTGACCACCAGCCAGATCGCCGCCGCCGCCGGCATCGCCGAGGGCACCGTCTTCCGCGCCTTCCGCGACAAGCACGACCTGCTGACGAGCTGCCTTCGGGTGGCAGCACGGTCGGACGCCGAGGTGGAACGGATCGCCGGGATCCGCACCTCGCTGCCGCTGGCCGAACGGATGACCACCGTCTCGGAGGTGGTCGGCGGCTACCTGGACCGCATCTGGCGGCTGGCGCACGCGCTGCGCTCGGCCGGCGTCCACCCGCAGCCGGAGGACGCGCACGCCGACCGGACGGCCCGGCGGGAGCACGCCGAACCGCGCAACGAGATGGAGCGGAACATGCAGCGGGTCGCCGCGGCCATCGCCGACCTGCTCGCACCCGAGGCGGCCCGGCTGCGCGTGGCGCCGCCGCAGGCCGCCCGGCTGCTGCTCGGACTGATCTTCGCCAACCGCATGCAGGGCGAGAGCCACGCCGCGGAACGGCCGTCGGCGGAACAACTCGTCGACGTGTTCCTCCACGGCGCGATCGACACCACATCCACCAGAGGGGGAAACGGTTAAGTGACCGACCAACCGGCAATCGAGGCCGTGCGGGTCAGCAAGACCTTTGGCACGGTCAGGGCGCTGGACGAGGTGAGCGTCCAGGCGCCCAGGGGCACCGTGCTCGGCCTGCTGGGCCACAACGGTGCGGGCAAGACCACCCTGGTCAACGTGCTGACCACGCTGCTGCCGCCGAGCGGTGGCACGGCCAGGGTGGCCGGATTCGACGTGGTTCACCAGGCCCACCAGGTGCGCAGCCGGATCGGGCTCACCGGCCAGTTCGCGTCTGTGGACGAGCAACTGTCCGGATTGGACAATCTGATACTGATCGCCAGGCTGCTCGGCGCCTCCCGGAAGGAGGCCGCGCAGCGGGCCGGCGAGTTGCTCGAGATCTTCGACCTCGGGCAGGCGGCGCGCCGGCCGGCCCGGACCTACTCGGGCGGCATGCGGCGACGGCTCGACCTGGCCGCCAGCCTGGTCGGCCGGCCGGAGGTGATCTTCCTGGACGAGCCGACCACGGGACTGGACCCGGCCAGCCGGCTGGGCATGTGGGAGATCGTCGAGGAACTCGTCGACGACGGCACCACGGTGCTGCTGACCACCCAGTACCTGGAGGAGGCGGACCGGCTGGCCGACTCGATCACGGTGCTCTCCGCGGGCCGGGTGGTCGCCTCCGGCACCGCGGACGAACTGAAGGCCCAGGTGGGGCAGCGCACGGTCACGGTCACGCTGGGCCAGCCCGCGGACGGCGACCGGGCCGTCGCCGCGCTCGCCGGGGCCGGGCTGCACCCCGTGCACAACCCAGAGCGGCACGCGGTGACCACCCCGGTGACCGCGTCCACCGACCTCGCCGCCGTGGTACGCGCGCTGGACGACGCCTCGATCGAGGTCGCCGAACTCGCCCTGGCCGAGCCGACGCTCGACGACGTGTACCTCACCCTCGCCCACCAACCGTCCGCCGCCTGAGTCGAAAGCGACGAGAATCCATGACGACAACCCTGAACACGCCCGAGCGGGCCGGCAGCAGAGCGGAGCCGGCCCGCAGCGGCTGGCACGGCACCGGCGTGGCCACCCAGATCCTGGTGCTCACCGGCCGGTCCCTGCGCGCGATCATCCGCGACCCAAGGCTGATCGTGTTCAACCTACTGCAGCCGCTGGTCATGCTGGCCCTGTTCAGCCAGGTGTTCAGCAGCATCGCGCACACCCCCGGCTTCCCGGCCGGGGTCAGCTACATCAACTATCTGATGCCGGCCATCATCGTCACCACCGGCATCGGCTCGGCGCTGCAGTCCGGCATCGGGCTGGTGACCGACATGAAGAGCGGCGTGCTGGCCCGGTTCCGGTCGCTGCCCATCCGGCTGAGCTCCGTCCTCGTCGCCCGCAGCCTGGCCGACCTGGCACGGTCCGCCGTCCAGCTGGTGATCATGGTGCTGTTCGCCACCGTGGTGTTCGGTTTCTCGCCGGCCGGCGGGTGGACCGGCGTGGTCGCCGCGCTGCTCCTCGGCCTGGTGGTGAGCTGGGGCCTGGCCTGGGTGTTCCTCGCGCTCGGGTCGTGGCTGCGCAACGCGGAGGCGATGCAGTCGGTCGGATTCCTGGCCATGTTTCCGCTGATGTTCGCCTCCAGCGCGTACGTGCCGGTCAGCGGCCTGCCCGGCTGGCTGCAGGCGGTCGCGAAGGTCAACCCGCTGACCTACGCGGTGGACGCGGCCCGCAACCTCGCGCTGGCCATGCCGGTCGGCACCGGAGTGGTGTCGGCGCTGGTCACCAGCCTGCTGCTGGCCGTGCTGGGTGTCGCGTTCGCGGTACCCGGCTTCCGCCGGCCGTGACGGATCGGGGCCGTTCCGGACCACCTCCGGCCCGGAACGGCCCCGGTCACCGGCCGGGACCGCGCTCGGCGAGTTGGCGCAGCATCGCGTTGTACGCGGCGAGTTCCTCGTCGCCCCGGGTGTCGGCGCGCCGGTCCGAGCGGCGGGCCTGCCGCTCGTCGGCCTTCGCCCACTGCGCGAGCAGCGCGATGACCACGACGATCAGCGGCACCTCTCCGGCCGCCCACGCGATGCCGCCGCCGAGCCGCTGCTCGGACAGCAGGTCGGTGACCCACGGCAGGGCCAGCGACCGGTAGAAGGTCTCCCCGATCACCGTCTGCCGGCTCATCAGGATGACCCCGAAGAACGCGTGGAACGGCATCGAGGCGAGCAGCAGGCCGAGCCGTCCCAGCGCGGGCAGCCGGCGCGGGGCCGGGTCGATGCCGATGATCGGCCAGTAGAAGACGTAGCCGGTGAGCAGGAAGTGGGCGTTCATCGCCAGGTGCGCCCAGTGGTAGTTGAGCGCGGTGTCGAACAGCCCGGAGAAGTACAGGACGTAGAACGACCCGACGAACAGGGCGAGCGCCACGATGGGGTGGGTGAGCACCCGGGCCACCGGCGAGTGCACGAACGCCAGCAGCCATTCCCGGGGACCGGGCGGATCGTCCTTGCCGGCCGCGGGCAGCGCGCGCAGCGCGAGCGTCACCGGGCCGCCGAGCACCAGCAGGATCGGCGCCATCATGTTGAGGATCATGTGGCTGCCCATGTGCACGCTGAACATCGCGGGCGCGTACCGGCCGATGCCGGACGACGTGGCCAGCAGCACACTGCCGCAGCCGGCCAGCCAGGCCACCGTGCGGCCCACCGGCCAGGCGTCTCCCCGCTGCCGCAGCCGGCGCACGCCGGCCAGGTAGAGCACCGCGGCGCCGATCGCGGCGGTGCCGTACAGCAGGTCGAAGCGCCAGTCGAGGAACAGCCGGAGCAGCGTCGGCGGGCCGGCGAGGTCGTAGCCGACGAGCAGTTCGGTGGTGCTCGGCCGGGTGGCCGCGTCGGCCGGCGGCGGGGTGCGGCTCAGCGCCGCAGCCACACCCAGCGTGGTGAACATCACCAGGATCTCCACCGCGGCCAACCGCACCAGCGCGGCCCGTGACCCGGTGCCGGTCACCGCGCGCACGCCGCGCTGCCGCTGCAGGTAGCCGAACAACCCCAGGGCCAGCAGCAGGACGATCTTGGCGAGCACGAGCAGGCCGTAGGTGCTGCGCAGCAGGTCATGCACGGGCAGCCGGACCAGCGCGTTGAGCACGCCGGACGCAGCCATCACCAGCCAGCAGCCCAGCGCCACCGTGGAGAAGCGCGAGGTGGCCAGGCCCAGGTGCGCTCCGCGGCGCCGGGCGTGGGCGAGCAGCGCCACCAGGCCACCCACCCACAGCGCGGCCGCCACCAGATGGAACAGCAGGCTGTTGGTGGCCACGTCGTGCGAACCGCCGCTGGCCGAGTGGCCCGACACGGCGACAGGCACCAGCCCGAACACCGACACGAAGAACAGCGTCGTGGCCCAGCCCCAGGACAGCACCAGCGCGCAGCCGACGGTGACCAGCAACGCGATCAACGCGGTCAGCGCCCACGCCTTGGCCTGCTCCAGGGCGTCCACCATGGGCAGCAGCGTGGTCGGGTTGAGCATCTGGCCGACCGGTCGACCGGCCTGGTCGGCCGCGGTGAACGGCACGGAGAGCAGTGCGCCGGCGAACCACAGCAGCGCAGCCCAGCCCGCGGTGCGCAACGCCGCGTACCCGTCGGCGGCCAGCAGCCCGGAACGCTGCTGCGGCACCAGGAAGGCAGCGAACAGCAGCGACCCGATGGTCAGCACCGCGCCCGTCTCGGTGAGCACGCGGACCACGGTCAGCCCGTAGCTGGTGAAGGCTCCCGGGTCGGGCAACCCGTAGATCAGGTACTGGCGGGAACCGGACAGCGACACCAGCGCGGCGGCCAGCAGGGCGGCGAGCACGACGCAGCACAGCAGCAACGGGGCGAGCCGGGCGCGCTGGCGCGGCGCCGCGGCCACGTCGACACCTGCCGGTGCGGCCGGGGTGGCTTCGTGCGACACCTCACGAGGGTAGGTCGCGGCGCATCCTTCCTGTTCGCGGGGCCGTCACGGCATGGAAGCGCTCCCGCGCCTTGGCGTCACCGCCGTCGGTCACCATCAGTAATCCTGCTGGTCAGCGGGGTGGTTGGTAGAGTCGGTGACATGCTCAGCGGTTGCGCAACCGCGCACGCGTTGCGGTCGTCGACGCTCGGCCGGGCGGCGACCAACGGCACGCCCCGGCAGGTCGGCCGCCTGCCCGCAAGCCACGGCCGGCGCCGGAACGACGGCCCCGCCGGCCGCGCCAGCATGGTCAGATTCGCCTAGCCTGCTGCGCGCCTTCTTCCCGCCACGCCGCTGACCTGCGTCTTCGTCCTTCCGATGCGTAATCCGAAACGGTCCAGGCGTGACGAGCGATGTGAAGCATGGGACCGGATGCGCCGCGGTCGCGGCGCCGCGCGGTCGCCTGGCCCCCGTAGCTCAGCGGACAGAGCGAGAGACTTCTAATCTCTGGGTCGCAGGTTCGAGTCCTGCCGGGGGCACAGCGGACCATCCTTTGAAGCACCGTTACCCGCATCGACATGCGGAAAGTCCGCCAGTGTCGATCAGGCGGGAACAGGCGTCACACGGGCCGTAGGGTCCGTCATCAGGGGTGCCACGGCGTTCCCGCACGATCTTCCGCGCAGGTTCGAGGCCTGGTGTCCCCCCACCGTGGGTGCCATGATGGGTGCGTTTCCCGGCCCCGACTTCCCCCGATGATCTACGCCGGGCACGCCGCCGCCCGGAGGTTCGCCCGTGTAGACGATGCCGCTCGCGTTCCCGCCGTGACCGCCCACCGGTCGTGGCGGATCGCAGGAAGGTGCCGCATGACCTGGGCACGGCACGCCAGCCCCGTACAAGACCACGGCCGGTTCGCCGAACAACGAGCCATCGCCAAGGCCCACACCGAGATCCAGAACGGCAGAGCGGCCCGCACCGTCGCCTGCCACGCCGATGACGCCGACGACTGCGCGAACCTGTTGGAGATGCTTGGGCTCGACGCCCTCGACGGCAAGCGCCTCCGGGACGTGTGACATCCGCGACATGGCCCGCCGGTCAGCCGGTCGGCGGCCCCGCGGAGATCCACGCCGCGATCTGGGTGCGCGAGGTGAATCCCAGTTTGACCAGGATGTGCTGGACGTGCGCCTCGGCGGTGCGCCGCGAGATCACCAGCTGATCGCTGATCTCCCTGTTGTTCAAGCCGGCGGCGACCAGTTCGGCGATCTGTCGTTCCCTCCGGGTCAGCGGCGGCTCGCGCGGCGGAGCCGGGGATGTGGGTGTCTTGGGCGACCTCGCCGCCACGGCGTAGTCGACCGCCTGCTCAATCGGGAGTTCTCGGCCCCGTTGGAAGGCGGCGGCGAAGCGCCGGGCACCGAGCACGGTCCGGGTCCGCTGGAGATACTCGTCGTGCGGGCCGGCGAAGGGCAGGTAGTAGCCGGGCGCGGCGCCGATCCGGTCCCAGACGGCCTCGGCCGCTCCGAACAGGGTGGCGGCCCGGGCGGGATCGCCGCGCAGGTGCTCGATCCACGCGATCGTGTCGATCGAGAAGGCCAAGCCCAGCTTGTTGTCCAGCTGCCAGTGCATCTGCAGCGCCTGCCGGCCGGCGTGCTCGGCCCGGTCGGGCGCGCCGCGGAGCACCTCGACGTAGGAGACCGCCCACAGCGCGTAGGACCGCCAGAAGGTCTGACCGACCTCGACGGTGCCGGCCAGGCATTCCTGGAGGAGGGCGAGTGCCTGGTCGTGGTCCCCCTGCCAGCCCAGGGCGAGCGCCAGGCTGAACAGCGCGAAAATCTTGCCTCGCCGGCTGTCGAGCGCGCGGAAGCCCGCCAGGGCCTCGCCGAACAGCCCGACGGCGGTGTCGTGATGCCCGGTGAACAGGGCGGCCATGCCCCGCGCGTGGGTGACGTAGGCGGCTTCGACGCGGTCACCCACGCGATCGGCCACCTCGGCGGCCTCGGCCAGCAGCCGGTTGGCGACGTCGACGTTGCCCTGTAGCAGGGCGAACCAACCGGCCGTCCGCAGCGCGCTCGCACGTTCGGGCGCGGCCGCGGGTGCCACCCGCAGCAGGGTGTCGAGCCAGTAGCGGGCCTCGGTGTGCAGGCCGCAGATACCCCAGTAGTCGTCCAGCAGGCTGGCCATGCGCAACCCGGTGACGGCCCCGCCCGGCTGCTCGGCGCAGCAGTGCAGCGCCGCCCGCAGGTTGGCGTGGTCCCGGCGCAGCCGGTCCACCCAGGCGACCTGGTCGCCGTCGACCCACTCAGCGTCCCACTGCCGGACCAGCCGCGCGTAGTAGTCGCGGTGCCGGTGGCGGACCCGGCCATGCTCGTCCTCGGCGGCGAGGCTGTGCTGGCCGTAGTCGCGGATGGTCTCCAGCATCCGGTAGCGCACCGTGCCGCCGGCCTGCTCGTAGAACAGCAGCGACTTGTGGACCAGCGAGGTGAGCACGCCCGGTACGTCGTCGGCGGCCAGTCCGCCGCCCTGGCAGACGTACTCGGCGGCGGCCGCGTCGAAACCGCCGGAGAACATCGACGCGCGCCGCCATACCAGGCGCTCGGCCTCGGTGCACAGTTCGTAACTCCAGTCGATGAGCCCCCGCAGGGTGCGGTGGCGGTCCGGGTCGACGCGCGAGCCGGTGGTCAGCAGCCCGTAGCGGTGTAGGCGCACGCGTTGCTCGATCTGGTCCAGCGACAGCGAGGACAGCCACCGCGCGGCCAGTTCGATCACCAGGGGGACGCCCTCCAGGCTGCGCAGCAACCGGGCGAGCACGGCGCTGTTCTCCTGCGAGACGGCGAACTCGGGCAGCACGGCGGTGGCCCGGTCGACGAACAGCCGGACGGCGTCGCAGGCCAGCAGCGACCGTGGTGCCGGGACGTTCTCCGCGCTGGGCACCGCCAACGGCCCGATCCGCAGGATGTGCTCGCCGTACACGCCGAGCGGCTGGCGGCTGGTGGCCAGCACGTGTACCCGTGGGCAGAACCGCAGCAGCGCGTCGACGAGGTCCGCGCAGGCGTCGACCAGGTGCTCGCAGTTGTCGAGCACCAGCAGAACGCGGTCGGCCTTCAGGTGGCCGATGACCACGTTGACGGCGGGGCCGGAGGATGGGCCGCGCACGCCCAGGCTGTCCGCGACCACATCGGCCACCAGCGCCGCGTCGCGCAGTTCGGCCAGCTCGATCAGGCAGACCCCGTCGGGGAAGGTGCGCTGGAGGCGGTCGGCGACGTGGAGCGCCAGTCGCGTCTTGCCGACCCCGGCGGGCCCGGTGACGGTCAGCAGGCGCCCGCTGCTCAGCGCCTTCCTCGCCTCGCGCGCCTCCGACCGGCGGCCCACGAAGCTGCTCAGCTCGAGCGGCAGGGGCCGGTAGCGCTGGTGCCCACCCGCCGGGTCGACCATCTCTGTCTCGAACCCCCTGTCAGCCGTGGTCGCGACGCCGGAGACGGACCGAGGGCCGGGCTCGGCTAGCGGGCGAGGGCGTAGTCGACGGCCTGGTCGACCTCATAGTCCATGCCGCGCTTGAACGCCTCGTCGAACGCCCTGTCCCCCAGCGCCCGCCGGACGGCGGCCTCGCTCGCCTCGTGCGAGGCGACCAGCTCGGGAGCGCCGGCCTGGGGTTCCCCGATGGTCAGCCAGGTGGTCTGGGCGGCACCCAGCGGCACCGTGGCGCGGTCGTCGGCCCCCCTCGGCCGCGGCCGTCCAGGCCAGCATGTCCAGGGCGCAGGCCACGCCCAGCGCATCGTGGAAGACGTGCTTGATCCGCAGGCATTGCCGCGCGTACTCGGCCGCCAGGCCCGGCCGGCCCCTGCTCCACTCGACCAGCGCCAAGGTCCACAGTGCCCAGGACAGCGCCCAGATGTCACCGCGCTCCTCGCTGATGCTTCGGCACCGCACCCGCTCGCAGTTGTCCAGCACCAGCAGCAGCCGCCTGGGACGCAGGTAGCTCACCAGGACGTCCACCGGATCGTGCGCCGCCTGGTCGGCCAGTTCCAGGGTCTGGGCGACGGTGTGCGCCAGCAACGCCGGATTCCGCAGCGGGGCGAGATCGACGAACCACATCCCGTCCGGGAACGACCGGCCCATCCCCCGGGCCACCCGCAACGCCAGCCGGGTCTTGCCCACCCCGCCGGCGCCGGTCAGGGTCAGCGGCCGCGATGAGCGCACCAGGCTCCGCGCCCGGTCGACCTCGGCCTGGCGGTTGATGAAACTCGTCATCTCCACGGGCAGGCCAGCCGCCCGTGGGGTCGTGGCCCCAGCCACGCTGCCACGCTAGGCCCAACGCAATAACGGGTCAATCGCGCCAAAACGGACACATTGGCGCCGCTGGGCACCCGTACCGGCCGTATCGGACCGCATCGCGCCGGGCCGGCACCCCACGGGGGTACCGTTGCTCTGCCCGGCCCGGCCCGAGCCGCCCGCGGAACTCGTCTGCGGCGCGGATCACGGATCTGGTCGAGCCGTCGCGGGAACCACTTGGTGCCCTCGCACGTCTTGCGAGCGCGGGAGCCTGCGCGGCCGCGGCTGGCCGATGGACGCCATCCGCGGGTGCCGCATGCCCGCCAGCGCGCGGCGCACGTCCGCCGAACGGCGACCGCAGGCTGTGCGCCGCTCTGGGAGGCCAACAGGTGAACGACCGGTACGACGACAGAGACCGCGGTGGTGAGCCGCGGTGGCCAACGGGTGAGGACCCCGACATCGCCGAGGGCGCGCGTCCCGAAGGGTCGGAAGCTGGCGCTCGGTCCGCCGGCGAGCGCACCGCCCTCTGGCCGACCACGGACGGTGACCAGCCGCCCGACGCGGACGCCGGCCCGCGCCAGGCGGGCGGCCGTCCCGTCGCCGGCGGCGCGCCCGCCGGTCCCCGCGCTCCGGGTTCCCCCGCTACCCCACCCGCGAGCACACCCGCCGGTGGCGGGACCGCCGGCGGGCCGGCACAGCGCCCGGGCATCCCGCCCGGTGGCCCCCGGCAACCCGGCGGCCCGCAATCCGGTGGCCCGGGTGTGCCGCCGGCCGGTGCCGCGCGGCCCGGACCGGGCACGCCGCCGCGCGGCCTCCCGAACGGACCTAACCCGTCCGCACCGGGCGGACCGGGGCCTCGCCCGGGCGGCCCCGCCGGCCCTGGGCCGTCCCGGCCGGGCGGAAGCGGCCCGGGCGCGCACGGCATGCCCGGTGGGCCCGGTGGGCCGCCGGCCGGTGCGCGGCCTGGCATGCCCGGCTCGCCGCCGGGCCGCCGGCCGGCGCCCGGTGCCGGCGGACCACCGCCCGGATACCGCGCCATGGAGCCGCCCACCGAGAGGATCGACCCGCGGCACCGGCCCGAGCCGGCGCTGCTCACCCACGCCGATGCGGTGAGCCACGAGTACGGCGTCGGGTTAGGGGGCGACGGCGACGGCGGCTACCTGGAGGACGACCAGCGGCTGCGGCGGAAGAAGATCTGGCGGCGGGTGCGTCGCACCTGCTACGCGCTGGGCGCGGTGGGCGTCCTCGGCCCGATCATCGGATTCGTGGTGGCGTACCAGTTCGTCTCCGTCCCCGATCCGCAGGAGGTCGCGGCGAAGCAGCAGCAGGTCGTCACGCTGTACTACGCCGACGGCTCGGAGATGGGCAAGGTCACGCCCAAGACCGGAAACCGGGTCCTGGTCAAGTACGAGCAGATCCCGGACCAGGTGCGGCACGCCGTCGAGGCCGCGGAGGACGCGACGTTCGAGGATCCGTCCAACCACGGCTTCGACATGAAGTCGATCGTGCGGGCGGTGTGGATCCAGGCCACCGGCGGCGCCAGCGGTGGTTCCGGGATCACCCAGCAGTACATCAAGCAGGCCACCGGCAACGACCAGCACACGATCACGCGGAAGTTCCTGGAGCTGGTCAAGGCCTACAAGATGAGCCAGCAGGAGTCCAAGAACGACATCATCACCGCTTACCTGAACACGATCTACCTTGGCCGTGGCGCGTACGGCATCCAGGCGGCCGCCCAGGCGTACTTCGGCAAGGACGTCGGCCAGCTCAGCCCGGAGGAGGCCGCCTACCTGGCCGGCCTCATCCAGGGCCCGGGTCGTTCCGAGAACCGCGACTACGTGCAGACGCGGTGGAACTACGTGATGGACCAGATGGTCAAGTACCGCTGGCTCAGCGCGGAGGAGCGCCAGTCCGCGACGCTGCCCAACCCGGTGGCGCAGAACGCGTCCCGCTCGGACCAGCTCTCCGACTCCGGGCAGTTCATCAAGCGCCAGATCGAGGCCGAACTGGACGCCCAGCACCTCACCTGGGACCAGGTGCAGGTGAACGGCGCGAAGGTCTACACCACGATCGACCCGAAGGCTGAGAAGGCGGCGGAGGACGCGGCGCACAAGGTGATGGCAGCGGACGCCAAGACGCCGAGCCTGGCCACCGCGCTGACCGCGGTCGACCCGAAGACCGGTGGCATCGTCGCGTGGTACGGCGGGGACGACTCGTCGTACTACGACATGGCCACCATTCCGCACCCCCCCGGCTCGTCGTTCAAGCCGTTCGTGTTCCTCGCGGCGATGGAGAACAACCCGCAGATCGGGCTCAACACCCTCTACGACGGCACGGACAACCAGCAGATCGCCGGCCGCACCGTGCACAACTCCGACGGTGAGACCTGCGGCCAGCTGTGCACGGTGAAGACCGCGATGACCGAGTCGGTGAACACCGTCTTCTACCGGATGGGCGTGGACGCCGGCACCGGGAACGTGCGCAACGCCGCCCTGCAGGCCGGTATCGCCCCGACGATGCGGGACGTCAGCGGCGACCAGGTGCCCAGCCTGATCACCGTGGACAGCAACGGAAAGGGCACCAACGTGGAGGCGGGTATCGCGCTGGGCCAGTACCCGGTGCGCACCCTCGACATGGCCGCCGCCTACGCCACGTTCGCCAACAACGGCATGAAGGCCACCCCGCACTTCGTCAGCAAGGTCGTGGACAGCGGCGGGAACGTGATGTACCAGGCCAACGTGGCGCCGAAGCCGGCGTTCGACCCGAACGACCCGGACCACAACGCCAAGCTGGCCCGCAACGTCACCGAGTCCATGATCGAGGTGGCCAGCCACAGCGGGGTACCGCTGGACGGCAGCCGGCCGGTGGCGGCCAAGACCGGTACCGCGCAGTTCCAGGACACCGGGCACAACATGGCGGCCTGGATGGTGGGTTACACGCCGCAGATCGCCGCGGCCGTGTGGGTCGGCAACAAGGACAAGCCGGGGCCCATCTTCGGCAACTACCGCAACACCATCGGCAAAGCGCACGACTACGACATCTACGGCCGCGAGGAGCCCAGCTACATCTGGCAGTTGTTCATGAACAACTACCTGAAGGGCAAGCCGGTCGAGCAGTTCCCGGCGTTCCAGCCGCTCGGCACGGACAGCAACTTCAGCGGCCACACCACCACGACCGTGCCGCCGACGACCACGACGACCGAGTCGACCCCGCCGTCGACGACGGCCACGGAGACGACCACCGAGACCACCACGCGCACCAGCCGGAGCCGGGACTGCGGCGTCTTCGCTTGCCCGACCACCGAGCCGCCGACCGGGACGACCACGTCGAACCCGAACCGGCAGATCAGCGGCCAGCCCGGGCCGGGCGGCGGTTAGCGCTCGCGGCGTGGCGTGCCCGACGAGCCGCGGGCACGCCACGGTGCGCGTCGCGGCGGCCGGCTCAGCCGCCGCGGAGCACCGCGGGCAGGTGGGTCGCGCTGGTCAGCATGGGCGCGTCGATGGTCGCCGGGCGGTAGCGCAGCGCGGGCAGCCGGTCGATCATGCGCCGCACCGGATCGGCCACGGTGTCGGCACGGCCGAGCATGATCGTGCCCCACGGCTGCTCGTCGGAGCGGAAGTACACCCGGGTACCGAACACCTCGGCGAACCGTCGCCAGGGCCGGACGAAGCTGCCCACCGAGTCCGCGGTGGGCAGGCTGAGGTAGGGGCGGCTGACGTGGGTGGCGACCACGCCGCCGGGGGTGAGCAGGTCCCGGCAGCAGGCCAGGAACTGGGTGCCGTACAGGGCGTTGTGCCCGGTCTCGGAGCCGTCCTGCTCCTCGGGCAGGTCCAGCACGACGACATCGTAGCGGGTGCCGGAACGCAGCGCGTCCAGCACGAACTGCCCGCCGTCGGCGTAGTGCAGCCGGATCGGTCCCTCGCCCCGCTCGGCGGCGCGGACCTGGTCCTCGTCGTAGCCGTACGGCAGGTGCCGCGCGCATGCCCACACGCAGTCCGGGTCGATGTCCACGTGGTCGACGTGCTCGGCGCCGGCCTCGGCGGCGATCTGGCAGACGGTGCCCTCCCCGCAGCCGATCACCAGTACCCGCCGCACCCGCTCGGCGAGCAGCATCGCGGGCACCAGTTCGGCCTCGTGGAAGGCCAGTTGACCGCATTCGGCGCTCTGCGGGTTGTCGTCACAGAACAGCGTCACCCCGAGCCGGGTGCGGGCGATCAACACCCGCTGGTACGGCGTCTTGCCCTCGTAGCGCACCTCGTCGAGCCGCCAGAGGTCAGCCACGTCCGGCCGGATCGGTTCGCACAGCCAACGCCCGCCGTCCACGCCGACCATCATCACCGCCTCACGCCTCGGGTCCCGCCGTGCCGAGCGCCCCCGCCCGCCGGAGGCCCCGGAGCGGCCGGGGGCAACGACACATTCCGCGATCGGAATGCTCCATCCGCGTTATACCAGCACCCGGTGCATCGGAAGGGCCCCTGGTCGCCCGCGGAAACGGCCGCCCGTCACCGATCTTGCTGCGCGCCGCCGGGCAGCGCGAGCAAGGCCGCGACCGCGCAGAGCACCCCGGCGGCGAGCCACACCGGCTGGTACGAGCCGAACGCGTCGCGGGCCACGCCGCCGAGCACCTCGCCGACCGCCCCGGACGTTCCGCCAATCGGCCTGAGGTCGAGGGCGACGCGGGCGGGCCGCGTCACACGGCCGCCCAGCGGCGCGGCGAGCGCTAGCGTCCGCGCAGCCGGAAGCGGGCGTCCGGCTCCGGGACGCCTTCCGGGCCGGCCTGCTCGACGCGGTCGGCCACCGCCCTGGCCTGCCGGACCAGGCCGGCGAGGTCGAGCGCGTGCGGCGGGTCGGCGGCGTACGGCTCGATCCGGTCGGCGCCGCGGCGGAGCAGCGCGACCGCGCCCCTGCCGTTGCCGCGCTGCAGGTGGGTCAGGCCGACGGCGAGCTGGGCCAGGCCCTGCCACATGTCCCGGCCCCCGCCCTCGGTGGCCTTCCACGCCGCCTCCAGCACCTCGTGCGCCTGGAACGGCAGCCCGCCGTCGATCAGCCGCTGGGCCTCGTCCACCGTCGCGTCCGGGGTCAGCACGAGGTCGTCGGGCACCCGGTCGATGCCCTGGGCGCCGCGCGGCAGCGGCCTGCCGGCGGCGTCCCGGGGCCGCGCGTTGCGCGGCCGTCCGGCCGGATCACGGTCGCGGGTCGTCATGCGGTCGCCTCCTTGCCGCAGGTAACCACCGCACGGTAACTCGACCACGACGGTCTCAGGCGCGGTAGAGCGCGTCCCGCAGGACACCCGCGGCCTGCGCGATCGCGGCCCGGGCGGCCTGAGTGTCGGCCAGCTCGTTGAGCATCACGAAGTCGTGGATGATGCCCTCATAGCGCACCGCGATCACCGGCACGCCGGCCTGCCGCAGCTTGCTCGCGTACGCCTCGCCCTCGTCCCGCAGCGGGTCCGCCTCGCCGGTGATCACCAGGGCCGGTGGTAGCCCGGCCAGTTCGTCCGGGCTGGCCCGCAGCGGCGACGCGGTGGTCTCCGTGCGCTGCGCCGGGTCGGGGGTGTACTGCTCCCAGAACCACTGCATCGCGTCCCGGCGCAGGAAGTAGCCCTCGCCGAACTGGTGGTAGGACGGGGTGTCGAAGTTCGCGTCGGTGACCGGGTAGAACAGTACCTGCTGGACGAATCTCGGCCCGGCGCGCCGCTTGGCCAGCAGGGTGAGCACGGTGGCCATGTTGCCGCCCATGCTGTCCCCGGCGACCGCGATCCGCGAGGGGTCCAGGTTGCGCTCCCCGCCGTGCTCGGCGACCCACTGCGCGGCCCCGTAGCACTCCTCCAGCGCGACCGGGTAACGCGCCTCCGGCGAGCGGGAGTACTCCGGGAAGAACACGGCGGCGCCGGAGCGGGTGGCCAGCTCGCGGATCAACCGGTCGTGGGTGTGCGCGTTGCCGAACACCCATCCCGCGCCGTGGATGTAAACGATCACCGGCAGCACCCCGCGGGCGCCCTTCGGGCGGACCACCCGCACGGTGAGTTCACCGGTGGGCCCGCCGGAGAGGGTCAGGTCCTCGATGTCGGCGTCCGGCTTGGGGACCTCGCCGGCCTGGACCCGATCCATCACCTCCCGGCCCCGCTGCGGTCCGAGGTCGGGCGGGTACGGCGGGTTGGCGGTGGCCTCGGCGAACCGCTGCGCGGCCGGCTCCAGGACCACCTGGCGCGTCGCGGTCTCGGACATGTCAGCCTCCAGAAAAGCCGTGGAGAGGCACCGACATGTCCGGGATGCCCCGGTCGCGGTGGGCTAACCGGCGCGGGGCGGGTCGGGTGGCGGCCGGTTCGGGTGCGCCCACCGCGGGCGGCGCGTCGGGCGCCCGGCGGTGGTCAGCTCGGCCGTCAGCGAGTGGTGGGCGGTCACCAGCCGGCGCACTCCGCGGCGAAGTCGGCCACCAGCGTGCGGGACACGTTACGCAGGTCGGCGGCGCCGCCCCAGGTGGCGTCGTCCAGCTCGGCCGGGTCGGCCGACCGGTCGGCCAGCGCGAGCATCTGCGCGAACCGGGTGGCCACCGCGTGGTGCCGGTCGGAGCCGGTGATCCACTTGGTGTGGGCATGCCGCGAGTACAGGCCCACCACGCACGGCCCGCTGCCGTCGGTGCGGCTGGTCAGCGCGGCGAGCTGGGTCAGGCCGACGTCGGCGCCGATCACCAGCTCGGCCGAGGCGAACAGGTCGACGCAGTCCGCCGGGTCCGGTTCGCACAGCACGTCGACCGGCAACCCGTCGAACGCCTCGGCGCCGGTGACGTTCCGCGAGGTGATCACCGTGAAGTGCCGGGCGGCGCCGCGGGCGCGGGCCAGTTCGGCGGCCACCGCGGCGAAGTCGGCCACCTGGAAGTCCAGCCGCCGCGGCCACCCCGGCACGGTGACCAGCACGACGTGCCCTGGCTTCAGCTGGTGCGCCGACGGGAACAGCGGCGCCGGTGTCGCGTCGCGGGCGAGCCGCTCCCCCAGGGTCTGCTCGGTGGCCAGGTAGTGCCGCATCGGCAGCGCGGCATGCACCTCGACCATCCCCGGCTCGACCGCGTCCAGCCAGGTCGGCGGCTCGGCGGAGTCGACCCGGAAGCGGACCGGCGCGCGGGTCGCGGTGCGCACCACGTGCGGCCCCCAGGCGTGCCTGGTGGACTCCATGGGCAGCGCGCAGCGCCGCATCAGCGCCGCCTGCGGTCCGCTGTAGTGCAGCGGCACCTCCGGGGTTAACTCGCGCAGCGCCGCGACCGTGGCCAGCCCGAGCAGCAGCTCGGCCGAGCCGCACTGGCCCAGGTCCGCGATCCAGCCTCGGGAGCGCACCAGCGAGGCGCAGCCCGGCGCCGGCCGCTGCCCGGCGGCCCTGCGGTAGGTCAGCACCCGCCCGAACGGCGCCTGCTCCGCCGGTACCACCAGCCGCCCGCCTCGGTGACATCGCACGTCCTGGACCTGCCACTGGATCACGTCCTGCTGGGTCGGCACCACTCCACCTCCGTCGGCGGCTCACGGATGTGCGATCGAGTGTGCGCTCACGTCCCCGGACACCGGCATGACAGTTCGGAATGCCTGTCCGACGTTTGCATGACATATGGCTGGAACGTGCCCTTTACTTCGTAGGGTGCGGAGGTCCCCGGCGACCGACGCCCTGAAAAAAGGGGGTGCACCCGTTGCTCGGATCGCAGCCAGCGCCCCGAACCCGCCTCGAACAACTGGTGCGGCAGAGCCGCCGCACCGTCGGAGAGTTCTGCGAGGACTTCCACGAAGCCTCGCGCGAGGTGGGTGGCCGGCCGATGACCGTCTCGGAACGGCATGCGAGCCGGTGGATGGGCGGCCGCCTCGGCGGGTTACCGCACCCGGCCACCTGCCGTGTGCTGGAGCACATGTTCGGTGAGCCGGCGGAGGTTCTGTTCGGCCCGGCACAGCACGGTCCCTCCCCCGACCAGCGCGGTGGCGTGCCGGCCCGGGAGACATCCGGTGGCCACGCCGAAGGGGACCCGAGGGGAACGATCGAGAGGGAGGTCGCAATGGCCGCGACCGAGTCGGCTCGGTTCGGGCAGTTCATCGAGCAGAGCAACGTCGGCCCGCACACGCTGGAGCAGTTCCGCGCGGACACCATGCGGATCATCAACGTCTACCCGAACCGCCCCGTCTACCCGATGTTCGTGGAACTGCGCGAGCTGCGGGACCGGGCGTTCGAACTGCTGGAGGGCCGGCAGCATCCGGCGCAGAGCCGGGAGCTGCACGTGGTCGCCGGCGTAGTGTGCGGGGTGCTGGCGAACGCGTCGTTCGACCTCGGCTGGCTGCCGGCCGCGGAGACCCAGGCCCGCACCGCGTTCCTGTGCGCCGAACTGGCCGGCAACAACGCGCTGCGCGCGTGGATCCGGGGCACGCAGAGCCTGATCGCCTACTGGGACGACCGGCCCAGGGACGCCGTGGAGCTGGCCGAGGACGGCTGGCGGTACGTTCCGGAGAGCGGTACCGCCCGGGTCCGGCTGGCCGCGATCGCCGCCCGGGCGTACGCCAGGATGCGCGAAGAGGCCGCCACCGAGGAGGCGCTGTCCCGTGCCGAGCGGGCCCGGGAGGAGGTGCGGGCCGCCGACGACCCGGGCGGCATGTTCGCCTTTCCCCCGGCCAAGCAGGCGATGTACGCGGCCACCGCCCGGCTGTGGCTGGGCGACGAGGGCAACCTGGCCCGCGCGGAGCGGCTGGCCGGTGAGGCGATCGAACTGTACGTGGCCGACCCGCCGGAACGGCGCCGGCTCGGCGAACTGAGCCTGGCCCGGCTTGATCTGGCCGTGGCCCGGCTCGGCCAGGAGAACCTGGAGGGCGCCGCGGAGCAGGTCCCCGAGGTGCTCGCGGTGGCCAAGCGGCGCCGCACGGACAGCGTGGTGCGCCGGTTGCGCCAGCTTGCCACCGCGCTGCAGCGCCCACGGTTCTCCTCCGCCGCGCTCGCCCTCGACCTGCGGGACGAGATCACCGCGTTCTGCGACGCCCCGCAGACGCCCGCGCTGCCGGAGCGAGCCCGATGAGTGGGCCGGAGGAAGCACGCCGGCGGTACCCGTCGCCGCCTCCGCGGGAGGAAGCACGTCGGCGGTACTCTTCGCCGCCTCCGCGGGAGGAAGCACGTCGGCGGTACTCTTCGCCGCCTCCGCGGGAGGAAGCACGCCGGCGGGCCGAACCGCGCACCGTCGGGCTGCTGCATCCCGGCCAGATGGGCGCCGCGGTCGGCGCGGAGCTGCGCCGGGCCGGCCACACCGTGCTGTGGTGCCCGGAGGGCCGCGGCACCGAGACGCAACGCCGTGCCCTGCGGGCGGACCTGCAGGCGACCGCGGATCTGCACGGGCTGCTGGACCGCGCGGACGTGGTGCTGTCCATCTGCCCACCGGCGGCCGCCGAGGACGTCGCCGGCCGGGTCGCCGCCGCCGGCTACCGCGGCCTGTACGTGGACGCCAACGCGGTCAACCCGGCCACCGCGCGCCGAATCGCCGCGGTGGTGTCCGCGGCGGGCGCGGCCGCGATGGACGGGTCGATCATCGGCGCGCCGCCCACCGCCGAGCGCACCGTGCGGCTCTACCTGTCCGGCCCCGGCGCCGGAGTGGCCACGGTGGCGGAACTGTTCACCGGCAGCCAGGTGGAGGCCGTGCCGCTGGGCGGTGAGCTGGGCCGGGCCAGCGCGCTGAAGATGGCGTTCGCGTCGTTCCAGAAGGCCAGCAGGGTGCTGGCCGCGCTGGCGCACGCGCTCGCCGACCACCACGGCGTCACGGAGGCGCTGCTGGCCGAGGCGCAGCGCATGCCCGTGTACATCCTGGGCGACCGGGACTTCCTGCCCAGCGTGGCCAGCAGAGCCTGGCGGTGGGCGCCGGAGCTACGGGAGATCGCCCACACCCTGGACGCCGCCGGCCTGCCGCCGGACCTCGCCGACGCCACCGCCACCGTGCTGGAACGCTGGTCCGACGACCGGGACCGCACCGACCTGCCGGTCGCCGCCGTGCTGGAGCACCTGCGCCGCTGAAAGACCTCAGTCCGCGGGCGGGATGTTCTGGTTGAGGTGGAACAGGTTGTCCGGGTCGTAGGCGCGCTTCACCGCGGCCAGCCGGGCGTAGTTGTCCCGGTAGCTGTCGTGCACGCGGGCCTGGTCGTCGTCGGCCATGAAGTTGACGTAGCCGCCGCCCGTCGAGTGCGGCTCCAGTGCGCGGTAGTAGTCGCGCACCCAGGCCGTGTTGGCGGCGTTGTCGGCCGGGTCCGGCCACATGCCGGCGATCACCGTGGCGAACCGCGCGTCCCGGTAGGCGAACGCGGTGGCGTCGGACGGGACGCGGTGGCAGGCGCCGTTGATCGGGTACAGGTGCACCGCCGTGTTGACCGCGGGTACCCGCGGGCCGTACTCGAGGTGGGCCCGGATCGCGCCGTCGGTCAGCTCGGTGGCGAACGCGGTCTTCCAGTAGTGCTGCAACCCCGGCGGCAGCAGCTCGTCAAACAGCGTGTTCATCGCCGGATAGGGCACCGTGTCGACGTGTTCGGCGACGATCGGCGCGGCCCGGCGGATCGGTTCCAGCGCCCGCTCCGCCCGGTCCGCGGGACCGGACCAGCAGGCGATGATCACGCTGAACGGCCTGCCGTGCTCCTCCGGCGGGATGAACGGCAGCGGCGGGGCGAGGTGGAACGCCGGGTAGGCGCCCATCTCCTCCGGCGCGGTGTCGATGTAGGAGCGGTAGAAGTCGAGCACGTCACCGGCGCGTTCCACCGGGTAGAAGAACAGGCCCGCCACGACGTCGCGCACCGGGTGGAGCTGGTACTCGAACGAGGTGACCACGCCGAAGTTCCCGCCGCCGCCCCGCACCGCCCAGAACAGGTCCTCGTGCGACTTGTCGCTGGCCACCACCTGCCGCCCCGCGGCGGTGACCACGTCCACCGACTCCAGGTTGTCCACGGTCAGCCCGAAGCGGCGGGCCAGGTACCCGATGCCGCCGCCGAGGGTGAGCCCGCCGATTCCCGTGCTGGACACGATGCCGCCGGTGGTGGCCAGTCCGAAGGCGTGCGTGGCGTGGTCGAAGTCGCCCCAGGTGCAGCCGCCCTCGGCGCGCGCGGTGTGGGTGAGCGGGTCGACCCGGACGCCGCGCATGCGGGAGAGGTCGACGACCACGCCGCCGTCGTTGGTGCCGAACCCGGGCACGCTGTGCGAGCCGCCCCGGACGGACAGGTCCATCCCGTGGTCGCGGGCGTGGTCCACGGCGGCCATCACGTCCGCGGCGTCCACGCAGCGGACGACGACCGCGGGCCGGCGGTCGATCATCGCGTTGTACACCCGGCGGGCCTCGTCGTACCCGGCGTCGGCCGGTGTCACCATCTGGCCGCGCACCCGTTCGCGTAGCCGGTCCATCGGAGCGGAGGGCATGTCGGCTCCTTTCCACGGGCGAGCGGCCGGTGCCCACCGCCGACCATGGCACCGGCGGCGACCCACCAACTCACCCGTTGCGGGTGATGCGACGCCGCCGGGACGCCTGCGCAAACTAGCCCGGACAGCGCTGCGTTCCGACGTTCGCGTTGCAGGGGATCGGGATCGGGCGCACCCGCGTCCGGACAACGGGGAGGTGCACCATGACGTCCAGACCCGCACGGAGCGCACCACAGATGCCCAGCTGGGCCGAGCTCGGGCAGACGTCCGGCCTGCTCGTCTTCGGCGCGGTGCTGCTGATCGTCCTCGGCGCGTACAACTGCCTGCACGGCGTCTCGGCGATCTTCCGCCCGGCGGTCCTGGTGGTCCACAACACCTACGTGTTCGGCAACCTGCCGGCCTGGGGTTGGAGCCTGCTCGGGTTGGGCATCCTGCAGATCGCGGCCGGGCTCGGGGTGCTGGCCCGCAACCAGCTCGCCCGCTGGTTCGGCGTGGCCGTGATCGCGCTGAACATGTTCGCGCAGATCGTGTTCCTGCCGTTCTACCCGGCCTGGTCGCTGCTGATCATCGCGGTGGACGTGGTGGCGCTGTTCGGGCTCACCGTGTACGGCGGCCAGCCGCCGAGCCTGGCGGAGGCCCCACCCGGCCGGGCGACCACGCCGGCCGAGACGCCCACCCAGGCGACACCGTCGGAGCGGCGGCAGCCGGTGTGACCGGGCACGGCGGCCCGCACCGCCGCCCACCCCGCCGGACCGGCTGATCCACGACCACGAGGCGCCTCCGTACCGGGGTCACGGGGGCGCCTCCTTCCTGTTCGGAATCCTGCCTGGAATGCGACGGGGGAACGGGCGAGCCGTGGCACGACTCCGCTGTCCCAGCTGGCGGCCCGACCGGTACGGGATGCTGCTCGCCCTGCTGGTGCTCAGCTTCCTGGTGTCGGCCTACTCCGGGGGAACCGGCGCGGCCGTGCTGCGGCTGGTGTTCTTCACGGCCACCCTGTACCTGGCGCTGCGCACCTCGCTGGTCCGCCGCCGGATCACGCGGCTGCTGGTGCTCGCCACGCTCACCGGAACGGTGGCCACGGTGAGCCTGTCGCTGGCTACGCAGAGCCGGGTCGCCGCCGGCGTGCTGGACAGCTGGGTGGCGCTGGTGCTGCTGCTCACCGTGCTGGTGATCGTGCGCAGGGTGCTGTCCCACCCGGTGGTCTCGGTGCAGACCATTCTGGGTGCGCTGAGCGCCTACCTGATCGTCGGGCTGATGTTCGCCGCCGGGTACGGGGCGCTCGACGAGCTGGGGTCGCGGCCGTTCTTCGCGCACGGCGCGGCGGTCGATCCGGCCGTGTTGCAGTACTTCAGCTTCACCACGTTGACCACGCTCGGCTACGGCGACTACACGGCGGCCACCAACACGGGTAGGGCGGTCGCCGTGCTGGAGGCCCTGGGTGGGCAGATCTTCCTGGTCACCCTGGTGGCGCGGCTGGTGTCGGCGTTCCAGCCGGGTGCCCGCCGGCAGGCCGAGCGGGTGCCGGAGCGGCGGCCACGGCGCCCGACGGCCCGGCCGGTCGGCCGCGGGGCCGCCCCGCTTGCCGGCACACCGCGCGGGCGCGGGGGCCAGCGGCGCACGGTACGCCGTGCCCGCCCACCCGCGGGTCGGCGCGGCCGGCCCGGCTGACGCGAGCGGCTCCGACCCGTGCGCACCGCTGCTACTCCGGGGTGACGCCGAGGCGCCTCATCCCCGGCGGGTAAGCGGAATCCGGTGAGATGCCGGCACTTTCGGCGCGTTAGGGCCGAAGGTCCAGCGCCGCGCGGGACGACGGACCGCAGTGCGCGACTCGGGTCGGATGTTGCGGTGAGGACGGCCGCGGGCCGGGGGCTTCCCGCGTGCCCGGGGCAGCCGGGGCTCGCGCGAACACGCACAACCTGCGGTAACGGAGCATCACCGTCGAGCCGAGGGCATGCAGATGACCATGACGAGCAGTGGCACGTGGACCCGCCGAGGGACCGAGGGGGACGAGCCCCACCGCCCCATGCATCCCCTGCTGCTCGCGGAGAAACTGAGCGTTCCCCGGCTCGCCGGGCCGATCGTGCCGCGGCCGCGGCTGTACGCGGCGCTGGCGGCGGCCGTCCGGCCGCGGATCACCACGCTGGTGGGGCCGGCCGGCAGCGGCAAGACCGCGTTGCTGGTCTCATGGTTGCGGGACACCGCACCCGAGTACCCGGTCACCTGGGTGAACCTCGACTCCGGGGACAACGACCCCGACGTGTTCTTCGCCTGCCTGGGCGCGGCGGTGCGCCGTGCCGCCGCTGCCGGCGACGCTGCCGGCGGGGGCAACGGTGCTGGCCCGGCGGTGCCGAGGGCCAGGGCCGCCGACCCGGTGCGCGAACTGCTGGACGCGCTGTACGACCTCGCCCGGCCCACCCTGCTGGTGCTGGACAACGTGCACGAGCTCGCCGACCCGCGGGTGCTGCGCGGCCTGGAGCGGCTGCTGCGGCACGGCCCGTCCCCGGTGCACGTCGTGCTCAGCGGGCGCGGCACCGCTGGGCTGCGGCTGGGCCGGCTGCGGCTGTCCGGCGAGGTGGGTGAGGTGACCGCGGCCACGCTGGCGTGCACCCGGGAGGAGACCGAGGCGGTGCTCGCCGCGCTGGACGCGCGGCCGACGCCGGAGCGGGTGGACGCGGTGCTGGCCCGCACCGCGGGCTGGCTGGCCGGGGTGCGGCTGCTCGCGGCCGCGCCGGACGGCGAGGGCGTGGCCGAGTACCTGCGGGAGGAGGTGCTCGACCGGCAACCGGCCGAGGCGCGCGCGCTGCTGCTGCGCACCTGCCTGGCCGACCGGGTCCACGCCGAACTGGCCGAGGAGCTGACCGGGAACGGCGGTGCCGGTTCGCTGCTCGACCGGTTGGTCCGGGACCACGCGCTGGTCGCCGCCGACGGGGGTGGGTGGTTCCGGTACCACCCGATGCTGCGGGAGGCGCTGCGCACGCAACTGCGGCGGGAGATGCCCGGGGCGGTCGCCGACCTGCGCCGCCGCACCGCCGCCTGGCACGCGGCGCGCGGCGACACGGCCGGGGCGCTGCGGCTGGCCGTGGCCGGCGCCGACTGGGACCACGCGGCCCGGCTGCTGGTCGCGGACGAGCTGCGGCTGCCGTTCGCCGCCGGAGACGGCAGCGGTGCCGGTGGCGGCGACCTCCGGCACCTGCTCGCCGGCTTTCCGGAAGCACGGGTCACCGGGGACCCGGAGCTGGCCGCGGTGTTCGCCGCGGTGCAACTGGCCGGCGGTGACCCGGTGGCCGCGGAACCGTTCCTGTACCTCGCCGAGCGGACCCCGGTGGAGGGGCCGCGCCCGGCCGCGCTGGAACGGTCCTGCCTGGCGCTGCGGCTGTGCCAGGGGTGCCTGCGCGGCGAGATCGACCGGACGGTGGTCAAGGCCGGCCGGGAACTGCTCCGCGCCGACGGCGGGGAGGTGATGCTGCCGGCGCACCGGCGGGGCGTGGCCCTGCTCGGCTACCACCTGGCGGTGGCCACCCTGCTCGCCGACGAGCCGGAGCCGGCGCGGCTGGCGTTCGCCGAGGCGTTGCGGCTGCTGGAGGGCACCGGGCACGACCGTCTCACGCTGCTCGCGCGCGGCTGGCTGGCGTTGCGCACCGCGTCCGCCGGCCGGCTCACCGACGCGGCCCAGATCGCCACGCTGACCGCCGCGGAGGAGCGCGCGGCGCCGGCCGCGGCGACACTGGCGCGGCTCGCCCGGGCGGTGGTCGAACTGGAAGGCGGCGAGCCCGGCGGCGCGGGCGACCTGCTCGGCGACCACGAGCCGGCCGATCCGGTCGTCGCGGTGGCCAGCGGCCTGGTGCGCGCGCGGCTGCTGATCGACGAGGGCGAGCCGGGCGCCGCGCGCACCGAGTTGGACGCGCTTCGCCACCACCCGCCGGCCCGGGCGGCCTGGCCCCGGCACGCGGCCACGTTGCTGCACGCCCGCGCCCTGCTGGCCACCGGCGACCCGGTGGACGCCGGCGCGGTGCTGGAGCGCGCGCTCGGTGAGGCGGCCGCCCCGGACGCGGCCGACGACGCGGTGCTGGTCGGCACGGTGCGGCTGGCCGGGGACGATCCGGCGGCGGCGCTGCGCGCGGTGCAGCGGCACGTGGAAGCGGCCAGCCCGGACGGCGACCCGCTGACCACGGTCGGCGTGCTGCTGGTCGCCGCATCGGCGCACCGCCGGCTGGGCAACCGCCACGAGGCGGTGCGGCTGCTGGAAGCTGCGCTGGGCCTGGCCGCGCCGGAGGGCCTGACCCGGGTCTTCGTTGACGCCGGCGCGGACATCCAGGCGCTGCTCACGCTGCATGTGCGCCCGGAGGGCGCGCACGGCGCGATGCGGGAGAAGCTGCTGCGGCGCTTCGAGGCCCGCGCCGGCGGGCGTCCGGGGCCGTCGCAGGCGCTGCTGGAACCGCTGACCAACAGCGAACTCGCGGTACTGCGCTACCTGCCGTCGCTGATGGTCAACGAGGAGATCGCGGCGCAGATGTACCTATCGGTGAACACGGTCAAGTCCCACCTGCGCTCGCTGTACCGGAAGCTGGACGTGACCAACCGGCGCAGCGCGGTGGCCCGGGCGCGGCGGCTGGGCCTGCTGTTAACCCGCGCCGAACCGCGCTCAGCCGCCCCGCTTGCCGTGCCCGCCGTGACGCTTCCCGCCCGGGTTGGCCGGGTGCTGGTCAACGACCGGCGACGGTGCGCTGGTCACCGGGGGCGGCGGCATGGTACTGGGCTGGGCGGGTTGGCCGGTGTCCGGCGGCGCCGACTGGTTCGCCGCCGGCGGTGCCGGCGACCCGGAGCCGGAGAGGACCACCGCGCCGAGGCCGCCGAGCAGGCCGGCGGCCAGCACCGCCAGCGTGGCGCGGGCGGCGCGGCTGCGCGGCAGCAGCGCGTGCGACCGGCCGAACTCGGCGGCCGGCTCGGTGCCCTCGACCGGCACCATGTCGGCGGGCAGCGTCCTGGTGGCGTCCCGCACCGGCCGCGCCGGGTACCGGTCGACGGGTCGGGTGGGCACGTCCGCACCGGCCGGAGCCGCCGGGTAGCCGGTGCCCCTTGACAGCGCGTCCAGGGCGGTGGCCAGCGCTTCCGCGCAGCCAGCCGCGTCCGGCCGCAGCTCCGGCCGGCCGTCGGTCATCGCCCGCAGCAGCCGGCCCAGCGCCTCGGGCACGGTGTCCGGCACGTGCGGTGGCCGGCTCAGCCGGGCCACCGCCGCCTCGACATCACCGCCGACGTACTCGGGCCGGCCGGTGAGGCATTCCAGCAGCACCAGGCCGAGCGCGTAGACGTCCGCGGCCGGGCCGATGGTCTGCCCGCGCACCTGCTCGGGCGCCAGGTAACCGACCGTGCCGATCAGCTTGTTGGACGAGGTGAGCCGGTTGCCGCCGGCGAGCAGGGAGATGCCGAAGTCGGCGAGGTAGGGCCGCCCGTCCGCGTCCAGCAGGATGTTCGAGGGTTTGACGTCGCGGTGCACCACGTCCCGGGAGTGCACGTGGGTCAGCGTGTCCGCGATGCGCGCGCCCAGTAAGGCGACCCGCACGGCGGGCAGCGGCCCGTGCGCGATTTCCTCCCGCAGCGTGTGCCCGTTGATCAGCTGCATGACCAGGTACGCGCAGCCGTCCTGCATCCCGGCGTCGAACACGGTGACCAGCCCGGGGTGTTCGAGGCTGGCCAGCAGCCTGGCCTCCTCGTCGAACCGGCGCTGCCCGGCGCCGTCCGCGTCGGTCCGGAAAACCTTGATCGCCACCACCCGCTGCAGCCGGGTGTCCAGGCCCCGGTGCACTACGGCCATCCCGCCGGCGCCCAGCGGCGCGCCCAGCCGGTACCGCCCGCCCAGCATGATCTGCGGTGGCTCGGATGGTTCGGCGGGAACCGTGTCGACCTGGCCCGTCATCTGCGCTCCGTCCTTAGCGTCTACACCGCGGCGCGGTGCCCGGTTCCCCCGCGAATGACAGCCGGCATGGCCACATACCACTAACATGCCCGCCCACCTCGCGTACACCCGGGCCGCCGGGTCGTGGTGCGCTGCGGCCGCCCGGGTCCGCGACGCGGGTCAGGACCGGTTCCGGAAGGCGTCCTTCACCTTCTCCGCGGCCTGCTTCAGGTTGCTCTTGAACTGCTCCACGCGGCCCTCGGCCTGCCACTGCTCGTTGCCGGTGGCGTCGCCGGTGGCCTTCTTGGCGCGGCCGCGGATCTCCTGACCCTTGTTGCGCATCTTGTCGTCGGCGCCCATCGCGTTCCGCTCCCTCCGGGTTGCGCGGGTCGAACACCTTGCCCCTGGCTCCTCCGCTAGTACCCATTGCCGGGTCCGCGTCAAACCGCGACGACCACCGGGAACGAATTGCCAGCCGGCCGTGGGCGAGGCAGCATGGGCTGACGAAAGACGACGTCACCACGGCATACAGCCGCGATGCGCCGCCCGTCGAAGTTGGTCGACATGCGCGTCGGGAGTGTCCATGAGCGTGTCAGTTCGCGGCATCCACGGCGACCGTGGCGCGCGCCGCGGCCCGGAATCCGGGGAACGGCGATGACCGCGGTATCGCCCACGCCCGTCGTGGTCCACGAAAACGTCGCACGGCGACGGTCGAAGGGCTCGGCCTTTCTCGGCTGGGTGCGCACCACCGACCCGAAGCAGATCGGGATTCTCTACCTGACGACCTCGTTCGCGTTCTTCATGGCCGGCGGGTTGATGGCCATGTTGATGCGCGCCGAACTGGCGCGGCCGGGGCTGCAGTTCCTGTCCCAGGAGCAGTACAACCAGCTGTTCACCATGCACGGCACCATCATGCTGCTGCTGTACGCGACGCCGATCCTGTTCGGCTTCGCCAACGTGGTGCTGCCGCTCCAGATCGGTGCACCTGACGTGGCGTTTCCCCGGCTGAACGCGTTCTCCTACTGGCTGTTCCTGTTCGGCGGGCTGATCGTGATGTCGTCCTTCGTCACCCCGGGCGGGGCACCGGACTTCGGCTGGACCGCCTACACCCCGCTGTCGGACGCCATGCACTCGCCGGGGCTCGCCGGCAACCTGTGGATCACCGGCCTGATCGTCGCCGGCCTGGGCACCATCCTCGGCGGCGTCAACATGATCACCACGGTGGTCTGCCTGCGCGCACCCGGCATGACCATGTTCCGGATGCCGATCTTCACCTGGAACATCCTGATCACATCGATCATGGTGCTCCTGGCATTCCCGATCCTGACCTCGGCGCTGGCCGCGCTGCTGGCCGATCGGGTGCTCGGCGCGCAGGTGTACAACCCGGCCAACGGCGGCGCGATCATGTGGCAGCACCTGTTCTGGTTCTTCGGGCACCCCGAGGTCTACATCGTGGCGCTGCCGTTCTTCGGGATCATCACCGAAATCGTGCCGGTGTTCAGCCGCAAGCCGCTGTTCGGCTACAAGGGCATGGTCTTCGCCACGTGCTCGATCGCTGCGCTGTCCATGGCGGTGTGGGCGCACCACATGTTCGCCACCGGCGCGGTGCTGCTGCCGTTCTTCTCGATCATGACCTTTCTCATCGCGGTACCGACCGGCATCAAGTTCTTCAACTGGATCGGCACGATGTGGCGGGGCCAGCTCACCTTCGAGACGCCGATGCTGTTCGCGGTCGGCTTCCTGGTGACCTTCCTGCTCGGTGGCCTCACCGGAATCCTGCTCGCCTCGCCGCCGCTGGACTTCCACGTCACCGACACGTACTTCGTGGTGGCGCACTTCCACTACGTGCTGTTCGGCACGATCGTGTTCGCCACCTACGGCGGGATCTACTTCTGGTTCCCGAAGATGACCGGCCGGATGCTGGATGAGCCGCTGGGCAAGCTGCACTTCTGGACCACGTTCCTCGGCTTCCAGGGCACGTTCCTGGTGCAGCACTGGCTGGGGGCGATGGGCATGCCGCGCCGGTACGCGGACTACCTGCCCTCGGACGGGTTCACCACGCTGAACACCATCTCCACGGTCAGCGCGTTCGTGCTGGGCGCCTCGACGATCCCGTTCATCTGGAACGTGCTGCGCAGCTACCGCTACGGCGAACCGGCCGAGGTGGACGACCCGTGGGGGTTCGGCAACTCGCTGGAGTGGGCGACCTCCTGCCCGCCGCCCCGGCACAACTTCACCGAACTGCCCCGGATCCGCTCCGAGCGACCCGCGTTCGAGCTGCACTACCCGCACGCGGTGGAGCGCATCCGGGCGGAGGCACACTTCTCGCTGCGCGACCGGGCGTACACCACGTCCGGCGACGGGTCGTCCACTTCGGACGAATGAGAGCGGGTTCCCGGCGCCCGTCCCGCCCTTGGCTACCGTTGACGCCCGCGGCCCGTGCCCCGGCGGGCCGGCGGGATCGTGGTAGGAGGCGTCGTGCTCGATCACCTCGTCCTGGCCTGCCCCGACCTCGCCGGCGCGGTCGCCGACTTCCAGCGCCGGACCGGGGTTCGGCCGGTGGTCGGCGGCCGGCACGTGGGCCGGGGCACGGTCAGCCACCTGGTCAGCCTGGGCGGTCGGGCCTACCTGGAGATCATCGGACCGGACCCGGAGCAGTGCGAGCTGGACCAGCCGCGGCCGTTCGGCATCGACACCCTGGACCGGCCCCGGCTGGTGGCCTGGGCGGTGCGGGTGAAGGGCATCGAGGACTGGGCGGCCCGTGCCCGGGAGCACGGCTTCGACCCGGGGCCGGTGCAGCGGATGTCCCGCCGCACCGCCGACGGTGAGCTGCTGGAGTGGCAGGTGACCAGCCGCGGCCTGAACCGCGGCGACCTGGTGCCGTTCCTCATCGACTGGGGCGCCACCCCGCACCCGACGAACCGGCCGCTGCCCGTGGTGCCGCTGATCGAGCTGACCGGCACCCACCCGGAACCGGAGGCGGTGCGGGTGGCGCTGCGCGCGCTGGGCGTGGAGATGAAGGTGTTCCCCGGCGAGCGGGCCGCCCTGACCGCCAGCGTGAGCAGCCGCTACGGCCGGGTGGTGCTGGCGTGACGCACGGCACGCGCCGGCGCTGACCCGGACCGGGCCGGCGGGACCGGGCTGCCGCCGGCCGGGCTGCGCGGGTGCGCCTGGCCGGACACAATCGGCGCATGAAGATCGGCCTGCAGATCTCCGATTTCAGCTTTCCCGACGGACCTTCCCGGCTCGGCGGGCAGCTCGCCGCCGTGGCCCGCACCGCCGAGGTGGCCGGCTTCGACTCCATCTCGGTGATGGACCACTTCTTCCAGATCGGCTACATCGGGCCGCCGGAGCGGGAGATGCTGGAGGCGTACACCACCCTGGGCTACCTGGCCGGGGTCACCTCGAAGGCGAAGCTGATCACGATGGTCACCGGCGCGGTCTACCGCCATCCCGGGGTGCTCGCCAAGATCGTCAGCACGCTGGACGTGCTCTCCGGCGGCCGCGCCTGGCTGGGCATCGGCGCGGCCTGGTACGAGGAGGAGGCGCGCGGCCTGGGCATCCCGTTCCCGCCCAGGGCCGAGCGGTTCGAGCGGCTGGACGAGACGCTGCGGATCTGCCTGCGGATGTTCGCCGGCGACGAGAGCCCGTTCCACGGCAGCCACTATGCGCTGGAGCGGCCGCTGAACTCGCCCCGCCCGCTGCAGCGGCCGCACCCGCCGATCCTCATTGGCGGCGGGGGCGAGCGGAAGACGCTGCGGCTGGTCGCCCGGTACGCGCAGGCGTGCAACCTGTTCCCCGGCCCGGACCTGGCGCACAAGCTGGAGGTGCTGCGCGAGCACTGCGAGCGGGAGGGCCGCGACTACGGCGAGATCGAGAAGACCTGCCTGTACCGGTTCGACCTCGGGGAGAACGGCGAGCGGGTCGACGCGATCGTCGGCGAGCTGCGCGAGCTGGCCGGGCTCGGCATCCAGACCGTCATCGGCAGCGTCCGCGACGTCTGGCGGTTCACCCCGCTGGAGATCATCGGTCGCGAGGTCATCCCGGCCGTCGCCGACCTCTGAGCCCCGGCGACGGCGGCGTGATCAGAAGCACCACCATACTGGTATAGTGGCCTAGCCAATCTTGCTACATTGGCGTTATGTCACGGTCGGACCGGGTTCCGCCCGACGCGGAGGGGCAGGTCCACGTTCGGCTCCACCGGGACGGCGGCGTGGCGACGGTCCATCTCGGTGCCGGGGAACGGATGAACGCCCTGGGCATGGCCGGGTGGGCGGAGCTGGCCGCGGTCGCCGACCGGCTCGCCGCCGACCCGCCCGCCGCGGTGGTGGTGCGCGGCGCCGGTCGGGATTTCTGCGCCGGTTTCGATCTGCGGGAGTGGGTGGACGCGAACCCGAGGCACGTGGACGCCACCTTCACCGCGATGGAGACCGCGCTGCGCGCCATCGAGGGCATCCCGGTACCCACGGTCGCGGTGGTGCACGGCGCGGCCACCGGCGCCGGCTGCCAGATCATGCTCGCCTGCGACCTCCACGTGGTCTCGGCCGACGCCAGGGTCGGCATGCCGATCACCCGGCACGGCATCCTGGTCAGCGCGCCGTTCGCGCTGCGGCTGGCCACCCTGGTCGGCCCGGCCCGCGCCAGGGACCTGCTGTACACCGGCCGGCTGCTCAGCGGCGCCGAGGCCGCGGCTGCCGGGATGGCCACCCACGTGCACGCCGAGCACGAGGTCGACGGGGCGGCGGACGAGTTGCTGGCCACGCTGTGCGCCCAGCCGCCGGAGGCGCTGCGCGCGGTGAAGCGGTCCGTGCGGACCGGGCTGGAGCCGCTGCGGCGGGCCGCGGCCGCGGCGCCCGCCACGCCCGCCGCGGACGACGCCTTCCCGCACCGCGTGGCCGCCTTCCTGACCGCGAGGCGCCGCGAGCCCGCCCCCGGCGACGGCACGACCCCGTGAGCCGGTAGCCGCGTCCCGGTACAGTGGCGCCGAGTCGATGATCTCGTGAGGGAGCCCGCGTGCTGCGGTCGTGGTCCGTGCTGGTGGCACTGGTGCCTGCCATCGCGGTCCTGGGCGCACCGGGAGCAGCCGGCCCGAGCGGCCTGCTGAGCCTCGCCACCGCCGCCGTCCTCGTCGGCGCGCTGGCCGCCCTGTTGGTCGTCGACGACCAGCGGAGCGGGGCGCACGGCACCGCCTCGCCCGCCCGGGTCCGCGCGCTGGCGCTGCGCACCCGCTCCGGCCGGGCCGCCTTCCTCCGCCTGCGCGATCCCGACGCGCCCGGCCGCACCCGGCCGCGAGCGCCCTCGCCGGGCCCGGCGGCCGCGTAGCCACCCCACCCTTCCCGCCGGTCCGGCCCGGTAGACCAGCCACTCGAGATGGCCTTCGGGGCCGTCCGCCGGCGGGAAGCGGGCCCATTCCCGGCGTTCCGGGTCCTTTCCGTATGTCCCGCAGCGCGGCCGCCTCCGCCCGTCCGAGTTCGTTCGCGACAGACGTCGGAGTGCGCTGTGTTCCCGTTCACCCTGCTCGACGCACCCATGTCGGGCGCGTACCACCTGGTCGCCGCGTTGGCCGGGGCGGTTCACCCGCTGCTCGGCGGAGCCAGCACGGCGGCCGCGATCATGCTGTTCACCGCCGCCGTTCGCCTGCTGCTGCACCCGCTGGTCCGCGCCCAGGTTCGCGCGGAGCGGGCGCGGGCCGCGCTGCAGCCCGAGGTCGACCGGCTGCGGCGGCGACACCGCGACCAGCCTGAACGGTTGCAACGCGAACTCGTCGCGCTGCACCGGCGGCACGGCGTGCCGATGTTCGCCGGCTGCCTGCCCACCCTGCTGCAACTGCCGTTCTTCTCGGTCACCTACCGCCTGTTCAGTTCGCCGACCGTGGGCGGGGTAACGAACGCGCTGCTCGGCCACACCCTGTTCGGCGTGCCGCTGGGCGCGCACCTGTTCGGCAGCCTCGGCGGGTCCGGCGTGCTGGTGTTCGCCGGACTGGCCGCGCTGCTCGCCGTGGTTGCCGCGCTGTCCTCGGTGTGGTTGGCCCGCACCACGCCGGCCACCGCGCCCGCGGGCCGGTTGCTGCGGCTGCTGCCGTTCGGCACCGTGCTCGCCGCCGCGGTGCTGCCGCTGGCCGCCGGGCTGTACCTGCTCACCTCGACCACCTGGACGCTGGTGGAACGGGCCGCGCTGCGCCGGAGAGGTTAGCCCCGGTGTGGCCGGCGTACCGGCGCTAACCTGGAGAAACGCAGTGACTGTCGAGGTCGGTGGGGATGAACAGCGACGTCGAAGAGATCCTCGCGACACACGAGACCCGGGCGCAGCGGGTGCAGGCGGTACTGCGGCTGGCCTTCGTCGCGGTCATGGTGCTCGCCGTCTACGCCGGCACCCAACCGCGGGAGTGGGCCGCCCAGCTCGGGTTGGCGGTCGGCTATGCCGGCTGGGCGGTGGCCCTGACCTGGCTCTGGTACCGCCGGCCGCCGCGAACACACGGCCGGCGGACGACCGCGTCCGCCATGCTGGTGGACATCGTCGTGGTGCTGGTCCTGCAGCTGCTCTCCGACGGTGGCTACCTGCCGCTGGTGCTGCTGCTGTTCCTGCCGATGTTCTCCGCCGCGCAGATCAGGACGGACATCGCGCGCGTCTCCGTGGTGGCCATCTTCCTCGACACCGACTATCCGCGCCGGCACCCGAACGACGCGCTGCTGCTCAGCACGGCCCGCGAACTGCTCAGCAACGTCTCCCGGCACGCCCGCGCCGAGCACGTGCGGGTGGCCCTGCGTGACCACGACCGGTACGTCTCACTGGACGGACGGCCGGTCAGCCGGGCAACCGAAGCTGCAGCGCGGCGAACAGGCGCTGCCGCGGGTCGCCGAGGTCGAGGCCGGACACCTCGGCGGCCCGCCGCACCCGGTAGCGCAGCGTGTTCGGGTGCACGTGCAGGTCGGCCGCGGCGGCCCGCACGTCGCCGAACGCGTCCAGGTAGGCCAGCAGCGAGCGGACCAGTTCGCTGCCGTGCTCCGCGTCGTGCTCGGCCAGCCGGGTCAGCCGGGGGTCGCGAACCTCGGGGTGCGCGGCCAGCAGCGCCAGCGTCTCGCTGACCAGCACGGTGGACCGCACGTCGGCCAGCGTGGCCACGTCCAGGTCCAGGTCGCGGGCCATCGCGTCGAGCACCCGGTCCGCCTCGGCGCGGGAGTCCGGCACGTCGGCAAGACCGTCGACGACGCGGCCCACCGCGGCTCGCACCGCCACGCCGAGGTGCCGGCGCGCGGCGGCGACCATCTCCCGGGTCAGCCCGATCAGCGGGGCGCCGGCGGGCAGGTCGGGCAGCAGCACGTAGGTCCGCGCGCCGACCGGGGTGACCAGCGCGCTACGCCGGTACGCCGCGGCGTGCACGGAGACCAGGCCGGTCAGCTCGGCGCGGCGCAGTTCCAGCTCGGCGCGCCCAGCCGAGCGGGCCGGTGCGCCGGTGGGCAGCGCGAACGCCACCACGGCGGCCGGGCGGGCGGCGTCCGCGCCGATCTCGCCGGCCACCGACGCGGCGTCCACCCGCCCGTCGAGCAGCGCGGCGAGCAGGTCCTCGCGCAGCCGCGGCACGCCGGTGGCCTCGCTGCGCTGCCGGATCAGGTGCAGCGCGGTCACCCGGGCCGCGCCGAGCAGCGCCCGCTCGGCCCGCTCCCCCAGCGGCGCCCCGCTCTCCTGCACCCAGATGGTGCCCAGCGGCTGCTCGCCGGCGTGGATGCCGACCGCCAGGCGGCGGCGGATGCCCAGTTCCGGCCGCTCGTCGATGCGCACCACCTCCTCGCCGGAGCGCAGCCGCTCGTACACGCCCCACTCGCGGAGCAGCGCCAGGTAGGGCTCCGGTCCCTGCCGGCCGAGGATGGACAGCCGGCGCAGCTCGTCCACCTCGTCGGAGGACCGCGAGTAGGCCAGCACGCGGTTAGCGGTGTCCTCGATGCTGACGATGCCCTCGGTGACCGCGGCGATCGTCTGGGCCAGCGCGAACAGGTCGCCGAGCGGCTCGCCGGGGTCGCCCGCGGTGCTGACCACGCCGCGGGCCAGCGCGGCGAGCTGCTCCCAGCGCACCTCGGGCCGCACCGCCAGGAACGCGACGCTGGCGTCCCGGGCGGCCGCGGCGAGCATGGTCGCGTCCTGCGCGCGGTCCACCTTGACCGCGACCGCCGTGGCACCCCCGGCTCCGGCGCCCCGCACCGCACGCACCGCTGCCCGGCCGCGCGCCCCGATGACCAGCACCAGGTCGCCGAACCGGGCCTCCAGGTCGTCGTCCGGGTCGAGGATGACCACGTCGCGGACGGCGGCGTCGAGGCCGGACGGGGCGGCCCGCAGTTCGGCCAGCGGCTCGCCGAGAGCCAGCAGCACCTGCTCCAGGGTCGCCGCGCGCTCTTCCGGCACCGGACGCTCCCTTGTCAGCTCGGACGACGGGTGGCGGTCGATGTTATCCGGACGGACAACCCGGGCGGGCGGTGCGCGGCATAGCGTTGCGCGGAACCCGAAACACTCCGGCACGAAGGAGGCACCCGTGGACGCCGTGACCCAGGTTCCCGCCCCGGCCAACGAACCGGTGCTCGGCTACGCCCCCGGCAGCCCGGAGCGGGCCCGGCTGGAGCGGAGGCTGGCCGAACTCGCCGCCGAGCCGGTCGAGCTGACCTGCACGATCGGCGGCGAGCAGCGGATGGGTGGCGGCGAGCGGGTCGACGTGGTGCAGCCGCACAACCACCGTGCGGTGCTCGGCACGCTGGCCGGCGCCACCCAGGAGGACGCCAAGGCAGCGATCGCCGCGGCGCAAGAGGCGGCGCCGGCGTGGCGGTCGATGCCCTTCGACGAGCGCGCGGCGATCCTGCTGCGCGCCGCCGACCTGCTGGCCGGCCCGTGGCGGGACACGCTGAACGCGGCGACCATGCTGGGCCAGTCCAAGACCGTGCAGCAGGCGGAGATCGACGCGGCCTGCGAGCTGATCGACTTCTGGCGGTTCAACGTGCACTACGCCCGCCGGCTGCTGGCCGAGCAGCCGGCCAGCGTGCCGGGCGTGTGGAACCGGATGGAGCAGCGGCCGCTGGAGGGCTTCGTCTACGCGATCACGCCGTTCAACTTCACCGCGATCGCCGGCAACCTGCCCACCGCGCCCGCACTGATGGGCAACGCGGTGCTGTGGAAGCCCTCGCCCACCCAGCAGTTCGCCGCGCACCTGACCATGCGGCTGCTGGAGGAGGCCGGCCTGCCACCCGGTGTGATCAACATGCTGCCGGGGGACGGCCGCGCGGTGTCCGAGGTGGCGCTGGCCGATCCGGACCTGGCCGGCATCCACTTCACCGGCTCGACCGCGACGTTCCAGCACCTGTGGGCCACGGTGGGCGCGAACATCACCCGCTACCGCGGCTACCCGCGGATCGTCGGCGAGACCGGCGGCAAGGACTTCGTGCTCGCCCACTCCTCGGCGAACGTGGACGTGCTGCGCACCGCGCTGGTCCGCGGCGCGTTCGAGTACCAGGGGCAGAAGTGCTCCGCGGCGTCCCGCGCCTACATTCCTCGGTCGGTGTGGCAGCGGATGCGCGACGACTTCCTCGCCGAGGTGGAGTCGCTGACCGTCGGTGACGTGACCGACCTGCGCAACTTCATGGGCGCGGTGATCGACCGCCGGGCCTACGACCGGCTGGCCGGCGTGCTGCGGCGCGCGCACGAGGATGCCACCGTCGAGGTGCTGGCCGGGGGCACGGCGGACGACTCGACCGGCTACTTCGTCCGGCCGACCGTCCTGCTCGGCGAGGACCCGGGGCACGACGTGTTCCGCACCGAGTACTTCGGCCCGATCCTGGCCGTGCACGTCTACGAGGACGGCGCCTTCGACGACATGCTGCGCGTGGTCGACCAGACCGCCGCGTACGGCCTGACCGGCGCGGTCATCGCGGACGACCGGGCCGCGGTGGCGAAGGCCGCCGAGGCGCTGCGGTTCACCGCGGGCAACTTCTACGTCAACGACAAGCCGACCGGGTCGATCGTCGGCCAGCAGCCCTTCGGCGGCGCCCGCGCGTCCGGCACCAACGACAAGGCCGGCTCGGTGTTCAACCTGCTGCGCTGGACCAGCCCCCGGTCGATCAAGGAGACGTTCGTCCCGCCGACCGACTACCGCTACCCGCACATGGGTTGATCTCCCTGGGGGGCCGACCGTCCCTTCAGGACCGTCCGGTGTGGACACCGCAGCGCCGACCGCGCCGATTGTCCACAGCGGACACCGCAACCAGCCGTCCCGGCGGGCGGGAGCGCGATGCTCCGATCCCGAGCGCCCGCCGGGACCGGCGTGACCCCGCACCAACCGAGGACCCCACGATGCTCCGCCCCGCCCTGCTCGCCGTCTCCCGATCCGCGCGCACCCGCGCACTGGTCGAGGCGACCCCGCTGACCCGTCCGGTCGTCGACCGGTTCGTCGCCGGGGCCGCCCTGGACGACGCCATCCGCGCGACCCGGGAGCTGGTCGCGGGCGGCTGCCACGTCACCGTCGACCATCTCGGCGAGGACGTCGCCGACGCGCGGGACGCGGACGCCACGGTGGATGCCTACCTGCGGCTGCTCGCCACGGTGCGGGACGCGGGGCTGGCCGACCGGGCCGAGGTGTCGGTGAAGCTGTCCGCGGTGGGCCAGTTCCTCCCCCGGGACGGCGAGAAGATCGCGCTGGACAACGCCAGGCGGATCTGCGAGGCGGCGGCCGCCGCCGGCACCACGGTCACCTTGGACATGGAGGACCACACCACCACCGACGCCACCCTCGGCATCCTGCGCGACCTGCGGGTGGACTTCCCGTGGGTGGGCGCGGTGCTCCAGGCCTACCTGCGGCGTACCGAGGGGGACTGCCGCGACCTGGCCACCGCGGGATCGCGGGTGCGGCTGTGCAAGGGCGCCTACCGGGAGCCGGCCTCGGTGGCGTTCCAACGCCGGCACGAGGTGGACGCCTCCTACGTGCGCTGCCTGAAGGTGCTGATGCGCGGGCCGGGTTACCCCATGGTGGCCTCGCACGATCCGCGGCTGGTCGCGATCGCCGAGCACCTCGCCGGCGACGCCGGCCGCGAGCCGGGCAGCTACGAGTTCCAGATGCTGCACGGGGTGCGCCCGCGTGAGCAGCGGCGGATCGCCGCGCGAGGTCACACCATGCGGGTCTACCTGCCCTACGGGGACGCGTGGTACGGCTACTTCATGCGCCGGCTCGCCGAACGCCCGGCCAACGTCGTGTTCTTCCTCCGCTCCCTCGCCGGCACCGGCTGAGCGTCACGAACCGGGCCGCCGGCTCGTCCAGACGGTGCAAGCTGTTTCTCCGGGCAGAAGGTGGCGACGGTGGACCTGACCCGACTGCGCAAGCACACCGAGCGGCTGCGCGAGGTCCGGGACGCCGCCCGCGCCGCCGGGGTGGACGTGGTGATCAACGCGCGGGTCGACGTCTACCTGCACGACAAGGACGGCGAGCACCGGCTGGCCGAGGCGCTGCGCCGGGCCCGGGCCTACCGCGCGGCCGGCGCCGACTGCGTCTACCCGATCCTGGCCGGCGACGAGCCGACGATCCGAGCCCTGGTCGACGGGGTGGACGGCCCGGTCAACATCCTCGCCCGGCCCGGCGCGCCCGGTCTGGACAAGCTGGCCGCGCTCGGGGTGGCCCGGATCTCCTTCGGCGGCGGGCTGCACCGGCTGGTCATGCACGCCCTCGGCGGGGCACTCGGCAAGATCGCGGACAACGCCGACCGTACGCGGGCTGACTCCCCGCGGTACCGGCGAGCGGTACCCGGCGCTCAACGCCACACCCCCGCAGGCACATGGCCGAGGAACTCGGCGAGGTAGTCGACCATCGGGTTGATCATCTCGGGCCGCATCGGCGCCGGGCCGAAGGCCACGTCGCTGGTGGTCCAGGTGCTCACGGTGGCGCCCTCGATCCGGATCGGGAAGTACCGCGCCCGTGGGTCGGCGAGCAGCCACTGGATCACCGCCGGCGGCAGCACCGCGCGGGCGAACTCGGCGCTGTCCGAGACCAACCGGAACGCCGCGTCGAAGGCATCGTGACCGAGCCGGAGTTGGCCGGCCACGGGCCGCCGCGCCGCGGACAGCTCCAGCGTGGGGCGGCCTTCCGGCAGGTCGATCGAGACGACGGTGTACTGGCGGGTCGGTGAGGTGCCGAGTCGGCGGACGTAGACCAGCTGGTCGTAGGTATAGACGAAGGCGACCGCCCGGTACCCGCGGTGCTGGGCGCGGAGCACCTGCCGGATGCGGTGGCCGCGTGCGTTGCGGCCGCCGTGCGCCGCGGCCAGCGGGCCGCCCGTGAAGCGGTCCACCAGCCGGTCATCCGGCGGTTCGGGCACCCAGTCGACGCGGCCCGGTCCAGGCAGGACGGTGCCGGCCGGCGGCCGGGTGCTAGCGAACTCCTTGCGCTGCCGGGTGTCCCGAACCACGAACAGCACGGCAGCCACCAGGACCATCCCGGACAGCGCCGCGAGCACCGGCACGGCTGCGCCCACCGCGTTTCCCTCCCTCCCGATGTGCCGAGATCGCCTGCCCTACTGAGCGACGGCGGGCCCCGCCTGGACATCCTTGCCGATCCGCTGCAGCGACGGCAGGACCTTGACGATCTCGGAGAACAGCGTGTTGAGCTTGCTCGCGATGAACAGGCCGTCGGTGAGCACCTTCACCAGGCTCTTCACCAGCTTCGCGGCCACCGCGGTCTCCCGCTCGATGGCGCCGGTGGCTTCCTCGGCGACCACCGGCGTGGCGGCGCCGAGGGTGCAAGCCTCCTGGAGCGCGTCCGAGGCCAGCTCGCCGACCAGGTTGGCGATAATGTCCCGGATCGTGCCGCGCACCGTGCTCACCAGTTCGGCGCCGATGGTGACGAGCGCGCTCATCGCGTCCGCGAGCGCGGCGGCGGAGGCGAGCGCCTCCACCAGGACACTGGCCCGGCGGTGGTAGGCGTCCGCGGCCGGGCCGTGCCAGCCGGCGATGTCCCGGGAGACCGACTCCCGGTAGTTCGTCCCGGTGGTGGTGAGCTGCCTGCTGATGTTCTTCCAGGTGTTGGCGACCCCGGTGACGGTGTCCGGGTTACCGGCCAGCTCGTCCAGCATGAGCTTCAGCGGTTTGAGGTGGTCGATCATCCAGCCGGCGAGCATGCTGAGCGCGCTGCCGAGCGGGTCCTGGATGAGGCCGAGGGTGTCCAACCCGACGGCGACCATGTCGAAGCTGGACGCCCAACCGTTTCCGCTTTCGATGTCCTTCTTGTACTGCAGGAAGTCGTCGATGATGCCGGTGCCCGAGTACCAGTTGCCGCCTGGTCCGGAGGTCACCGGGTTCAGCGCGCTGTAGTCCCCTTTGGACAGCTCGACCGGGTTGATGCCGAACTCGTACTCCTTGGGGTTGAACCGCGACTTCGGATCGACCAGAGGGTTGTCGCCCGCCACGTGCTCCTCGCCTCACTTTCCTCGTGCGGGTGGCTGACCGTTCGGAGCTACCGCGTTGCCTGCTGTCCAGGCCCGGCACCTGGCGCGTCGCCGGGAACGTTCGGCGGCGGGCTCACCCGGTGCGTCGGTGCCGGGGACTCGACGCGTTCCGGGGCCGGGCCGGCACCGGCCACCGCGGGAGGCTTGGCGTTGCCGTCCATCCGGTCGTGGATCTGCCGCATCCGGTGCGCCTGATCCTCCTCGGCCCGCTGGTAGGCGTCGGCGGTCTGACCGAGTTGGTCCGCGGTCAGTCCCAGCGATTCGGAGATCCGCTTGACGATGTCGATGCCGATCTCCGCCAACGGCCGGACACCGAGCGGGAAGAACTGGCAGATCACCCCGTACGCGTTGGCCCACCCGCCCGGCGTTACCTGGTGTGCCGCGTCCACCGCGAGGTTCGTGGCGGCCTGCGCGGCCCGGGTGTGCTGCGCATGGGCACGGAGTTCGTCGGAGATGACGTGCAGCGAGCCGGTCACCGTGTCGCGCTCCTTTCGGATTCGGGTTCAACGCAGGAACGACCGGTGCGCCCAGTCGTCATCGCCGTCGTCGCTGGGGGCGCCCTGACGCCGCGGAGCCGGCTTCGGCGGGGCGGGCGGCTCCTGCGCCAACTCGCCAAGCCGGATCTCGGCGGCGGGCTCAGTCCGGGTGCCGGCGTCCGCGGGCGGCTCCGGGAAGCGGCCGCGGAAGCCGGCCACGATCTTGGCCGCCGCCGGGTCGTCGCCGGGCACGGTCTCGGCAACGATGTCCCGCACCCGTTCCGCGATGCGCGCCTGGGCGCGCTGCACGCAGGCCAGCACCCGCGCGGCGATCTCGTTCGGACTGAGCTGCCGCGCCCGGTCGGTGAGGGCAAGGCCGGTCAGGGCGCCGCCGGAATTGACCGTGGCGCGCACGACGCCGTCCGGCGACCGCTCGGTGACGGTGACCGCCTCGATCTTCTGCCGTACCATGGCGAACTGCTGGTGTCGCTGCCGAGCCTGCGCCGTGATGTCATCGAGCATGCGCGTGACGGCCTCGGGGTCGCGCCCGAACATCGGCCCGCTGCCCATCCCGGTCCCCTCCCACGTCGTCGGTCCGGTTCCACCAGTGACCGACGCAGCCGGACCGAGCGCGGTTCCACCCCGGGCCGCCGTACCCGGGTAACGTACGGCGCGGCGGCCGGGACTGTCGGTGCCGCGGCGCACAATCGGCTTCGTGCTGGTCTTCGTCGTTCCGCGCGGGGGTGGTGCCGGCCGGGTGGCCGGGCACCTGGGCGTGTTCACCGAGGACGGCACCCCGGCCGGCGAGCCCGAGTGGCTGGACGATCTGGCGCCGCGCGTCGCCGAGCTGGAGCGCACCCACCGGCCGCGGTGGGTGTGGCCGCACACCGCGGACATCTACCCGGACCTGCTGCGCTCCGGGGTGCGGGTGGAACGCTGCCACGACCTTGCGCTCGCCGAGGGTCTGATTCTGAACTACCACGGCCGGCACGGCGAGCCCCGAGCCCTGGCCGCCGCGTGGGCCCGCGCCCGGGGGCTGCCGGTGCCGGACGACCCGCCGCCGGTGCGCCGGGAGGACCAGCCGACCCTGTTCGAGCCGGACCGCAGCCCGCTGCCGGACGGGGTCGACCCGGTGCGCGCCGCGGTCACCGTGCACGGCGGGCAGCAGCGGGCGGCCGGCGAGGTCGAACATCCCGACCGCATGCGGGTGCTGATCGCCGCCGAGTCGGCCGGTGCGCTGGCCGCCGCGGAGATGTCGCACGCCGGCCTGCCGTGGCGGGCGGACGTGCACGAGGCGCTGCTCGCCGAGCTGCTCGGTCCCCGGCCGGCGCCGGGTGCGCGGCCGGCCCGGCTGGCGGAGCTGGCCGAGAAGATCGCCGCCGCGCTCGGCGGCCGGCAGGTCAACCCGGACAGCCCGGCGTCGGTGGTGCGCGCGTTCGCCGCCGCCGGCGTCGACGTGCCGTCCACCCGGGCGTGGGTGCTCCGCGAGGTCGACCATCCGGCCGTCGAACCGCTGCTCGAGTACAAGGAGCTGGCCAGGCTGTACGCGGCGCACGGCTGGTCGTGGCTGGAGTCCTGGGTGCGGCACGGCCGCTTCCACCCCGAGTACGTGGTCGGCGGGGTGGTGTCCGGCCGGTGGGCCACCCGCGGTGGTGCGGCGCTGCAACTGCCCAGGGCGCTGCGGTCGGCGGTGCGCGCCGAGCCGGGCCACGTGCTCGTGGTGGCCGACGCCGCGCAGCTCGAGCCGCGGGTGCTGGCCGCCCTGGCCGGGGACGCACGGCTGGCCGAGGTCGCGGCCGCCGGCGACCTGTACGCGAGCCTCGCCGCGGACTCGTTCGCCGGGGACCGCGCGCGGGCCAAGGTGGCCATGCTCTCCGCCATGTACGGCGGCAGCAGCGGCGGAGCCGGGCCGCTGCTGGCCGTGCTGCGCCGCCGGTTCCCGGACGCCGTCGGCTACGTGGAGGCCGCGGCCCGCACCGGCGAGCAGGGCGGGCTGGTGCGTTCCCGGCTGGGCCGGACCAGCCCGCCGCCGTCGGCCGCGTGGCGCGAGATGATCGGTGGCGGCTCCCGGCCGGAGGCGGACGAGACGGCACAGCGCCGTTCGCTGCGCGCGGCCCGGGACTGGGGCCGGTTCACCCGGAACTTCGTGGTGCAGGGCAGCGCGGCCGACTGGGCGGCGGCGCTGCTCGCCGTGCTGCGCCGCCGCCTTTCCGCCAGGGTGTCCGCCGCCGAACTGGTGTTCTTCCAGCACGACGAGGTGCTGGTGCACTGCCCGGAGGCGGTGGCCGACGCGGTGTGCGCGGAGCTGTGCTCGGCCGCCGAGGAGGCGACCCGCCTGGTGTTCGGGGCCACGCCGGTCCGCTTCCCGCTCGACGTGCACGTGGTCACCTGCTACGCGGACGCCAAGTAGCGCGGCCTGTGCCGGCCGGTCGGCGCGCCGCGGTCGCCCGCACCGGAGAGACTGGTCCCGGAGACACCGGCGCCGTGAACCGGTCGGGGGCCGGTTCGGGACGAGGGAGGCGAGCGTGGCGCGGGCGGGTCGTCGGCCGGGGCGGACGGGGACGCGGGAGCGGATCCTGGCCGCGGCGCGCGAACTGTTCGGGCAGCGCGGCTACGAGGGCACCACGATCCGGGCGATCGCCGCCGCGGCCGAGGTCAACCCCGCGCTGCTGCACCACTTCTTCGGCACCAAGGAGCAGGTTTTCGTGGCCGCGCTGAACCTGCCCATCGACCCGGCCACGGTGGTGCCGCGCATCCTGGACGGGCCGCGCGGGGAACTCGGCCAGCGGATGGTGCGCGTGATGCTCGAGGTGTGGCGGCAGCCGGACGCCCGGGCGTCCTTCCTCGCCCTGCTGCGCTCGGTGGCCAGCCACGAGGACGCGGTCCGGATGTTCCGCCAGTTCGTGGAGCGCACCGTGCTGGAACGCCTCGCCGGCGCGCTCGGCGTGCCAAAGCTGCGGCTGACCACCGCGGCGGCGCAGGTGATCGGGTTGGCGCTGCTGCGGTTCGTGATCGGCATGGAGCCGCTGTCCACCGCCGACGAGGAGGAGATCGTCCAGCTCGTCGCCCCGGTCATCCAGTACTACGTGGACGGTCGCGGCCCGTCTCGACCCTGAGGATGTCCCCCGCCCTTGACCGCGCCGCGGCCGGCCACACAGAATTAAACGTATGACTAATTCGCCTGCGGTCGACGTGGCCGGGCTCCGGGTCCGCCGCGGCGGCCGGGAGGTGCTGCACGGGCTGTCCTTCGCGGTGCCGCGCGGCTCGATCACCGGCCTGGTCGGCCCGAGCGGCTGCGGCAAGACGACCTTGCTGCGCGTGCTGGTCGGCGTGCAGGCGGTCGCCGGGGGCGCGGTCACGGTGCTGGACCGGCCGGCGGGCAGCGCCGCGCTGCGCCGGCGCATCGGATACTCGCCGCAGAGCCCCGCGGTGTACCCGGACATGACGGTCGCCGAGTGCCTGCGCTACTTCGCGGCGGCGCGGCGGGCGCCGCGCGCGGACGTGCGCCGGGTGCTCGACGAGGTCCGGCTGACACCCGAGGCCGGCGCGCTCGTCGGGCGACTCTCCGGCGGTCAGCTCAGCCGGGTGAGCCTGGCGGCCGCCCTGCTCGGCGCGCCGGAACTGCTGGTCCTCGACGAGCCGACGGTCGGGCTCGACCCGGTGCTGCGCGACGAACTCTGGACGCTGTTCCACCGGCTCGCCGGGCGCGGCGTGACCCTGCTGGTGTCCAGCCACGTCATGGACGAGGCCGCCCGCTGCCAGCGGCTGCTGCTGATGCGCGGGGGCCGGCTGCTCGCCGATGACACCCCGGCCGCGCTCCGCGCGGCGACCGCCGCGGACGACCTGGACCAGGCGTTCCTCCGGCTGGTACGCGCCGAGGAGGCGCGGGAGACGGCTGCCGGGACGAACCCGCGGACGACGGAGGTGGCTTCCTGATGCGTGCGCCAAGCCGCAGCCGCCGACGTGGGAGGGAGGGGCCGTGAACCCGGTCATCACGCTGGCGACGGCGCGGCGGCTGCTCACCCAGCTCCGGCACGACCCCAGGACGGTGGTGATGCTGGTGCTGCTGCCCACCGCCCTGCTCGTGCTGCTGCGCTACGTCTTCGACTCCGAGCGCCTCTTCGCCCACCTCGCCCCCGCGCTGCTGGCCGTCTTCCCGTTCCTGATCATGTTCATGATCAGCTCGATCATCACGCTGCGCGAGCGCACCACGGGCACGCTGGAACGGCTGATGACCATGCCGATCGCCAAGCTCGACCTGCTCCTCGGCTACGCGCTGGCGTTCGGGCTGCTCGCCGTGCTCCAGGTGGCCGTCACCCTCGGGGTGTCGCTGGCCTGGCTGGGCGTGGACATCGCTGGTCCGGTGTGGACACTCGTGCTGGTGGCCGTGCTGGACGCGCTGCTCGGCATGGCGCTCGGCCTGTTCGTCAGCGCGTTCGCCCGCACCGAGTTCCAGGCCATGCAGTTCATGCCGGTGTTCGCGATGCCGCAGATCCTCCTCTGTGGACTGCTCCAGCCGCGCGGCCAGATGGCCACCGTGCTCGGCTGGGCGTCCGACGTGATGCCGCTGTCCTACGCCGTGGACGCGCTGAACCACGTCACGTCGTCCAGCACGGTGGACACGGACCTGGTCCGGGACATCGCGATCGTCGCCGGCTGCGTGCTGCTCGCGCTCCTGCTTGGCGCCGCCAACCTGCGCCGCCGCACGCCCTAACCGGCCCGCTCGCGCGGGTGGGTCTCGTACATGCGGGCGGCGACGACGAGCCCGGAGGCGGCGGTGATCGCGGCGACCACCCACACCGCGCCGCGCACGCCCCACAGGTCGGCGGCGACGCCGGAGACCACGGCGCCGACGGCGAAACCGCCGTCCCGCCACAGCCGGTACACGCCAACCGCGCGGGCCCGCCAGGCCGGGTGGGCCACGTCGCCGATCACCGCGAGCAGCGTGGGGTACACCATGGCGGTGCCGGCACCGAGCAGCACGGCCGCCGCGGCCCACAACCCGAAGCCGTCGCCGGCGGCGACCAGGGCCAGGGCGGCGGCCTGGACCAGCATCCCCGCGGTGATCAGGCCCTTGCGGCCGCAGCGGTCGGACAGCGGGCCGGTGACGAGCTGCCCGAGGCCCCAGACCGCCGGGTAGAGCGCGGTGAGCACGCCCATCCGGCCGATGGACAGGCCGCCGGCGACGAACAGGATCGGGAACAGGCCCATGGCCAAGCCGTCATTGAGGTTGTTCACCATGCCGGCCTGGCTCGCCGCGGACAGCGCCGGTTCCCGCAGGCTGGTGTGGCCGAACACCTCCCGCGCGGTGAGCCCGGCGTGCAGGGGGTCGTGCCGGCCGCCCGCGCGGGGCACGTGCTGCGCGGCCTCCAGCCGGGCGTGGTCGCGGGTCTCCCGCACGGCGAAGGTGGTCAGGCCGAGGCCGAGCACGACGTAGCAGGCGCCGAGCAGGAACGGCGCCGGCCGCAGCCCGTAGCGGGCGGCGAGGTAGCCGGTGGTGGCGGCGGTAACCGCGACGGCGCCGTAGCCGGCGGCCTCGTTGAGCCCCATGGCCAGCCCGCGCCGGGCCGGGCCGGCCAGGTCGATCTTCATGATCACCGTGGTGGACCAGGTGAGCCCCTGGTTGACGCCGAGCAGCACGTTGGCCGCGACGACCCAGCCCCAGTTGGGTGCCCAGATGAGCAGCAGCGGGACCGGGACGGCCACCAGCCAGCCGGCCAGCAGCACGGGCTTGCGGCCGAACCGATCGGCGAGGGTGCCGGCGGCGTAGTTGGTGGTCGCCTTGGTGACGCCGAAGGCGAGCACGTACGTCAGCAGGGCGGTGTAGGCGGTGAGCCGGAAGTCCCGCTCGGCCAGCAGGGGCAGCACGTTGCGCTCCTGCCCGAGTACCCCGCCGACCAGCGCGTTGACCGCGACCAGCAGGCTGAACTGGGCCAGGTTGGCGCGTAGCCCGAGCCGCACCGGCCGGGTGGTGGTCATGGCCCGGTCGCCAGCTCCCGGCCGGTGACCGCGACCCAGTCCTCCGGTCCGCCCCGCAGCACGGCGAGATCGCGGTGCCCGGCCCGCTCCAGCAGGCTGGCCGCGCCCATGGCGCGCTCGCCGTGACCGCACATCACCACCGTCGGCTCGCGTGGCAACTCCTCCGCCCGGCCGGGCACATCGCCCAGCTCGACGTGCGCGGCGCCGGGCAGGTGGCCGGCGGCGAACTCCGGCGCCTGGCGGATGTCCAGCACCCGCGCCGCGCCGATCTCGCCGGCGCGCACCAGGCGGGTGCTGGCCGTGGGCTGCCCGGCGGCGGTCCACGCGTCCAGGCCGCCGGCCAGCTCGCCGGCGAGGTTGCGGTAGCCGATCTTGGCCGCCTGCCAGGCGACCTCACCGGGATCCTGGTCCGCCGACCGCACCACCACCAGCGGCCGGTCCTGCGGTGCGAGCCAGCCCAGCCAGGAGGCGAACTGCGGGCGCAGCGGGATGGACAGCGCCCCGGGCACGTGCGCCGCGGCGAACTCCGGCACCGGCCGCACGTCGACCAGCTCGGCGCCCCCGGCCAGCAGCGACCGCACGGCGGCCACGTCCAGCGGGGCCAGCGCGGGGTCGGCGTCGAGCACGACCGGGCCGCGCCGGTTCACCTCGGCCAGGCGGAGGAAGTACGGCGGGAAGCTGCCCAGCGAGCCGAGCAGCGCGGCGACGAAGGCGTCCTCGTCAGCGGCGCGGAGTAGCGGGTTGGTCTCCCGCTCCCGGCCGATGGTGCTGGTGCGCCGGGTACCGGGCGGCGCGGAGCAGAAGGAGCCGGCGCCATGTGTCGGCCACACCGCCACCTCGTCCGGCAGCACGGCCAGCCGCCGCAGCGAGGCGTACTGCCGGCGGGCCAGGTGCTCGGTGCGCTCCGGGCCGCTCAGGTCGGTCCGGGCGGCCGCGCCCACCAGCAGCGACCCGCCGGTGAACACGCCGACCGGGGTGTCCCCATCGAGCAGCAGGAAGGACAGGTGCTCGTGGGTGTGCCCGGGGGTGGCCAGGGCGCGCAGCCGCAGGCCGCCGAGGTCGATCTCGTCGCCGTCGTGCAGCCCGGTGTGCGGGAACTCCCGGTTGCCGGCCGCGGAGGCGAGAATCCGGGTGCCCTCGGTGACGGCCAGCTGCCGGGCGCCGGAGACGAAGTCCGCGTGCAGGTGGGTGTCCGCGGCGAACGCCACGGCGAGCCCGCGGCGCCGGGCGGCCTGGCGCGCCCCGCGCAGGTCGAGGCTGACGTCCACCACCAGCGCCCGCCCGTCGCCGAGATCGAGCAGGTAGGCCGAGTTGCCCAGCCCCTCGTCAACCAGCGGAACGACATCGACCGTGCCCATGCCAGCCCTCCCCGCGGTCCGGCGGCCACCCTACCGCCGTTATACACTATTCCATAGATCAGTGGAGGAACGATGAGCGATCGGGACGCGAAGGCGGCGCTGTACGAGCAGTTCGCCCGGGTCGGCAAGGCGCTGGGCAGCGGCAGGCGGCTGGAGCTGCTGGACCTGCTGGCCCAGGGGGAGCGCACCGTGGAGTCCCTGGCGCGGGCCGCGGGCCTGGGCCTGACCACCGCGTCCGCGCACCTGCGGACGCTGCGGCAGGCCAACCTGGTGGCCACCCGCCGGGAGGGCACCCGGGTGTACTACCGGCTCGCCGGCACCGACGTCGCCGCGCTCTACGCGCTGGTGCGCACGGTCGCCAGCGCCCACCTGCCGGATGTCGGGGCGGCGGCCGCCGCCTATCTCGGCCCGGACACCGAGTCGGTCAGCCGGGACGATCTGCTCCGCCGCGTCCGCGCCGGCGAGACCATCGTGCTCGACGTGCGCCCGCGCGAGGAGTACGCCGCCGGGCACATCCCGGGGGCGATCTCGGTACCGGTGACGGAACTGCTCGGCCGGCTCGCCGAGATCCCGGCCGACCAGGAGATCGTCGCCTACTGCCGGGGGGCGTACTGCGTGCTCGCGCACGACGCGGTGCGCCTGCTCACCGCGCACGGCCGAGCCGCGCGCCGGCTGGTCGACGGGATGCTGGAGTGGCGCCTGGCCGATCTTCCGGTGGCCACCGGGTAGCCCGCCCAGCCGGCTCCGGTCCGCACCGCGCCGCCGGCGGCGAAGAGGACGAGGCGGCCCCGCCCCCACCTCCCCTGGGTCACCCATGTGCCGGGATGCGCGGCGTGGCGGGGCGAACCGGTTGGTCCGAACGGTCGATTGGACTCCGGTTGTGAGAGCGCTCTCATAATCGAGTCAGTGGCCGGTCGGCCCGGTCACCGAATCCCGCCGTGACAAGGAGGTCACGCATGCATGCCATCTCTCGCGCCAGCCGACGGTGGCGCGCGCTGCTCGCCGCCGGCGCCGCCGCCGCGGTGGTGCCCGCCGGATTACTCACCGCCGGCCAGGATCGGCCGGCGCATGCCGCTCCCGCCCCGCCCAGCGGGTTCACCACCATCTGGAGCGACGACTTCGACGGCGCGGGCGGCACCCTGCCGTCCTCCGCCAACTGGCTGTTCGACACCGGAACCGGCTACCCCGGCGGCGCCGACCACTGGGGCACCGGTGAGGTCGAGACGATGACGAACAGCCCGAACAACGTCTCCCTGGACGGCAACGGCCACCTGGCCATCCGCCCGGTGCGCGACGCGTCCGGCAACTGGACGTCGGCGCGCATCGAGACCCAGCGCACCGACTTCCAGCCGCCGCCGGGCGGCGTGCTGCGCGTCGAGGCGTCCATCCAGCAGCCGAACGTGAACACCACGAACGGCCTCGGCTACTGGCCGGCGTTCTGGATGCTCGGCGCACCGGCCCGCCCGGTCGGCGCGACCAACTGGCCGAGCATCGGCGAGATCGACATCATGGAGGACATCAACGGCCGCAGCTCGGAGTTCGGCACCTTCCACTGCGGCACCGACCCGGGCGGGCCGTGCGACGAGACCACCGGCATCGGCAGCGGTGAACGCGGCTGCGCCGGCTGCCAGACCGGTTTCCACACCTACGCCATGGAGCTGGACTACAGCACCAACCCGCAGCAGATCCGCTGGTACCTGGACGGCAACAACTTCTTCACCGTCAACGCCAACCAGGTCGACCAGACCACCTGGAACAACGCCACCCAGCACGGTTTCTTCGTCATCCTGAACGTGGCCATGGGCGGTGGCTTCCCCGCGGCGTTCGGCGGCGGCCCCACCTCGGCCACCGTCTCCGGCCAACCCATGCTGGTGGACTACGTCTCGGTGGCCACCAAGGGCGGCAGCGGTGGCACCACGACCACGACCGCCCCGTCCAGCGGCACCACCAGCGCGTACGGCACCATCCAGGCGGAGAGCGCCAGCCAGACCTCGGGCCTGGCCACGGAGTCCACCATGGACACCTCGGGAGGCCAGGATCTCGGCCAGCTCGCCAACGGGGCGTGGGCCGAGTACCCGAACGTCGACTTCGGCGCCACGCCGGCCACCCAGTTCCACGGCAGGGTGGCCTCCGGCGCGGCCGGCGGGGTGAGCGGCCTGGTCGAGGTGCGGCTGGACCGCAGGGACAGCGCGCCGATCGGCAGCTTCGCGGTGGCCAACACCGGCGGCTGGCAGAGCTGGCGGACGATACCGGCCAACATCGCCGCCACCACCGGCGTGCACACCGTCTACCTGACGTTCACCAGCGGCCAACCGGCCCCGTTCGTCTCGCTGAACTGGTTTGACTTCGCCCACTAGCGACCCGGGTCGGGTGGGCGGGAACACCGCCCACCCACCATGGGCCGGCAGCGGGGCGAGTAGCGTCCACGAGCGCAGGTGATGATCGGGGGAAGGACGGGCCGGATGCGGGTTCTCTTCGTCTCCACGCCGGGCATCGGGCACGCGTTCCCGATGGTGTCGCTGGCGTGGGCGCTGCGTGCGGCCGGGCACGAGGTGCTGTTCGCCACCGGGGCCGACGCGCTGGCGGTGCGGAACGCCGGGCTGCAGGTCGTGGACATCGCCCCCGGCCTGACCATGCGGGACCTCTTCGCGCGGGTGCACGAGGAGCAGCCGGAGCTGGTGGAGCGGATGCGGAGCGGCCAGCTTCGGGACGTCCGCCTGGCGATCACCGCGTTCGGCCGGATCGCCAGCCACCTCGCCGACGGAGTGGTCGAGGCCGCCGAGGACTGGCGGCCGGACCTGGTGGTGTACTCCCAGTTCCAGGGCACCGGCCCGCTCGCCGCCGCCAAGCTGGGCGTGCCGGCCGTCGGGCACGGCTTCGGCTTCGCCCGCGCCGAGGACGCTCTGCCGCTGCTGCACGAGCACATGACCGACGCCTACGACCGGCACGGGGTGGCCGCGCCGCCGCGGCGGCATGCCACCATCGACGTGGCGCCGCCCAGCATGCTGGGCGGCGAGCCGCACGGCTGGTCCATGCGGTACGTGCCGTACAACGGCGGCGCAGTGCTGCCGGAGTGGCTGGTCCGGCCGGCGGAGCGGCCCCGCATCGCGGTCACCCTGGGCACCGTCGTGCCGCGGATGTCCGGGCTCGGCCCGGTGGAACGGATCGTGGCGGCGGCAAGGCACGTGGACGCCGAGTTCGTGCTCGCCCTGGGCAACACGGACACCGGAGCCCTCGGCGAGCTACCGGACAACGTCCGCCCGGTCGGCTGGACCCCGCTCGGCGCGCTGCTGCGCACCTGCGCCGCTGCCGTACACCACGGCGGCGCGGGCACCACGCTCACCGTGCTCGACGCGGGCGTGCCGCAACTCGTGGTGCCCGACGGCGCGGACCGCTACATCAACGCCCACGCGGTCACCGAACGCGGCGCCGGGCTGACCGCCGAGGCGGACGCGGTGGACCCGGACCTGCTCGGCGAGTTGCTCGGCAACGACAAGCTGCGCCGGGCCACCGCCGAGGTGCGCGCCGAGATGGCCGCCATGCCCGCCCCCGCCGCCCTGGTACCCCGCCTGGAGACATTGGCAGCCGGCTGATGCCGGCGGCGGGCGGGAAGCCCCCGACTGAACGGACCGGCCCGAACGACGCAAACGCACACCTCAGCGCGTGCCATGGATGTCGAACCGCCCGGCTACGATCTCTGCCCGAAAACCGTCCCATGTGGACGGTGAAAGCATCAGCACCGGCCCACCCGGATTCTTCGAGTCCCGCACCGCGACGACCTCGCCAGCCAGGGCAACCTCAACGCACTGGCCGCCACTGGAGCCGCTCCAGCTGCTCTTGCGCCAGTTTCCGCAGCTCAGCGGCGGCTCCATATCGCGCACTCCTCAGCGACCGGTCACCCATACGTGGCCGCAACTGTAGCAATCAAGTCCTCGGATTCCTCGGGGCTGAGCGCCGTCTCACGTAGCCGACCAAACACCACGCTGTACTGGCTGACATCGGCGACCTTCTGCAGGTAAGTTGCTCCCACTACGTCTTCCAGATACACCACGGATCGCTTCTGAGCCGGGAACTTCAGCAGCGTGAACGACGACGCGACGACCAGTTGACGAACAGCCTCCCGAGGCACGACCCGAAGTACGACGTTGGGCTCGGTTGACATCTTCTGAAGATGTCGCAGCTGACGGAACATTGAGCGTTATTCAGGCCGGCTTGATCACCTCAAAGTAGGGCAACGACCCCGATCAGGTAAGATCGTTTTCCTACCACAGAACACGACTTACAGGCGGGGCCGTTGCGTTACCAGTCTACTACAG
>NZ_BJFL01000022.1 GCF_005405885.1 Gandjariella thermophila | reverse complement strand
AGCTGTAGCGGCGGATCACCTGACCCGCGGCGGTGACGGTGTCGGTGCGGCCGAACGGGTCGTAGTTGTAGCGCGCGGTACTCCCACTGGTGGTGGCGGTCAGCAGGCGGTTGCGGTCGTAGACGTAGCTGGTGCTGGTGCCGCCGATGGTTTGGGCGGTGATGTTGCCGGCGAGGTCGTAGGTGTAGGACTGGTTGTTGTTGCCGTCGGAGTTGGTAACGGTCTGAACCTTGTCCGCCGGGGTGTAGGTGTTGGTGGCGGTGCGGTTCAGCGTGGCGGCATGGTTGTCGGCGTTCTGGGTGACCGAGACGTCCTGGGTCTGATTGCCGTTCGGGTCGTAGGTGTAGGTGTGCTGGGCGACCACCGTGCCGCCGGAAGTCTTCTCCACCGAGGTGGCGATGGAGTCGTCCAGGTTGTAGGTGAACGTGACGACGTTGCCGTTGCCCTTGGTCTGGGTCGCCACCTTCTTCGTCGCGGTGTAGGTGTAGCTGGTGGTCTTACCGGTGTCGCTGGCGGTTTCCTTGTTGACGACCTGGGTGAGCAGGTTGCGGACGTCGTAGCTGTAGGTGGCGCTGGATGCGTCGTGGGTTTCGCTGAGCGGGTTGCCGGCGTTGTCGTAGCTGAAGCCGGTGGTGTGCTTGACGGTGCCGGAGAGCTTCTCCTGCAGCTGGGTCAGCCGGTTCAGCCCGTCGTAGGTGTAGGCGTAGTCGTTGAACTGGGCGTTGGGTGAGTTGTCGGCGACGTCGGTGACGTTGCCGTTCGGGTCGTAGCTGTAGCTGAACGACTCCGGGTTGGGTTGGGTGTCACCGGAGTTGTTGCGGACCACCTTGACCGCGTCCGCGACGACCGTGCCGCCGGAGTTCTGCGCCAGGGAGATGGCCTGGCCGGTGCCGGCCTGGGTGAAGGCGTAGGAGCCGAGGGAGACCCAGGTGCCGGTGTTGGTGGTCTGGTTGACGGTCTGGGTGGCCTGCCCGCCGCTGTAGTTGATGGTGTACTGCGCACCGGTCGCGGCGCCGGTCACGGCCGGGTACCACACGTAGACCTGGTAGGTGCCGTCTTCGGGGATGTTGAGGTTCCAGGTGAACGAGTCGGTTCCGGCACCGGCGGCGTGGGTTTGGTAGTTGTACCCGTTGTATCCGCTGCCGGTGGTGGACGCGGTCCAGGTGCCGGTGGAGCTGACGTTCTGGGTGTCGGAGTTGTCGACCATCTCCACCTGCAGGCCGACCGGGACGCCATTGTCGGTGCGGCTCTGCAGCTTGCCGTCCGGGTAGTAGCCCCAGCCCTGGGTGCGCGACGACGAGCCGCCGGCGGAGGTGATGGTGCGGGAGGTCTGCTTGCCCAGGGCGTTGTAGTCGTAGGAGGTGGTGATGGACCAGGGGTCGGTGGAGGTCTTGGTCCAGCCGTTGTCCCAGTAGGTGTAGTTGGTGACCGCGCGGACGTTGCTGCCACCGGAGGCGGGGGCGCTGACCTGGGTCAGCCGGCCGGCGGCGTCGTAGCTGTAGTCGGTTTCCGGCGCGGTGTTGTAGGTCGGGTCGTTCGGGTTGTAGGCGCCGAACTCGGCGATCTTGCGGTTGTCCGCGTCGTAGCTGGTTTTGACCGTGTACGCGTTGGCGATGCCGGAGGCTACGCCGCGCGGGGAGATGATCGCGGTGCGGTTGCCGACCTGGTCGTAGGTGTACTGGGTGGTGTTGTAGGTGATGGTGCCGCCGGAGCTGGTGTGCGGCACCTGCACCTGGGTGAGGTGGCCGTCGGCGTCGTTGGTGTAGCGGGTGGTGTTGCCGTTGGCGTCGGTGGTGGAGACCTTCGCACCGTCCGGGTCGTAGGCGGTCGTGGTGGTGTGGTTGGCCGGGTCGGTGACCGTGGTGGGTCGGTGGTCCAGGTCGTAGGCGGTCGTGGTGGTGTGGTTGAGCGGGTCGGTGACGGAGATCTTGTTGCCGACGTTGTCGTACGCCATCGTGGTGCGGTTGTTCAGCGCGTCGGTGACCGTCGTCGGCTGGTTCATCGCGTCGTAGCCGATGGTGGTGGTGTACGAGCCGGGTGGCGCGCCGGGAACGTTGCCGTTCGGGGTGGTCACCGTCAGCCGGTTGCCGACCGCGTCGTAGGTGTACGTGGTGGTGCGCGTCGGCGCGGAGGTGGTGTCCTTCGGCAGGGTGGACGAGGTGGCCCGGTCGTCGGCGTCGTAGACCGCGGTGGACACCGCCCCGTTGGGCGCCGTCTTCTGGGTGATGTTGTCGTTGGCGTCGTACACCGGGGCGGGGGTGGTGATGTAGACGCCGTTCGCCTGGTCCTTGGGGGTGCTGCCGTCCAGCGGGCGCAGGAACGTGTCGTAGTTCTGCGTGGTGGTGTGCCCGAGGGCGTCGGTGACCGAGGTGACCTCACCGCGCGGCCCGTACACCGCGGTCGAGGCGTGGTTCAGCGCGTCCGTGGTGGTCTTCGGGTAGCCGCTCGGGTCGTAGTTGGCGTACGTGGTGGTGTGGTTGTTGGCGTCGGTGACCGTGAGCAGGTCACCGACGGTGTCGTAGGTGTAGGTGGTGGTGTAGCCGGAGCCCGCGGCGGTGCCGTTGGGGTCCTGCACCGAGGTGAGGTTGCCGTTGGCGTCGTAGCCGAAGTGCCAGTGCCGGCCGGCGGCGCTGACCTTGTCGGTGATGTCGGCGACGTGCCCGTTCAACGAGGTTTGGTACGTGTACGTCGTGGCGGCGGTGTTGTCGTGGTTGGCCTGCGCGTCCTTGTGTGTCAGCGGGTAGCCGGTGTTGGGGTCGTAGGTCCACGTGGTGACGGCGCCGTTGGCCTCGGTCAGTGAGGTGACGTTGTTGTCGCCGTCCCAGACCAGGCTGGTGGTTTCGTTGAGCGGGTCGACGGCCTGCAGCAGCCGGCCGGTGCCGTCGATCTGGTAGTTGTACGCGTGGTTGTTGGCGTCGGTGACGGTGGTCTTGATCGCCGCATTGGTGATGGTGCCGGGTTCGGTGTAGGCGAAGCCCGTGGTGTGGTTCAGCCGGTCGGTGACGTTCTGCGTCCACCAGTGGAACTTCGGGTCGGTGACCGGGTCGTAGTAGGAGACGTGGGTGTTGTTGCCGCGCGGGTCGGTGACCTGGACCAGCTTGACGTTCTTCATGCCCTGCGTGGCGTCGTAGGCGAAGTTGAACGTCTTGGCGATACTGGTGCCCGCGCCGTCGACCATGCGGGCCAGCAGCCCGTTGGTGGTGTAGAGGAAGTCGATCTCACGTCCGGAGATGTCCGTGATGGACTTGACGTGGTCGATGATCTTCGGGTTGGTGAGGTTGGTGCCCGAGGCGAGGTTGCCGTTGGAGTCGATGTAGTTGTAGTTGTCGCCCTTGGTGAAGTAGGTGACGGTCAGGGTGCGCCGGCCGGTCGGGTCGGTGATGTAGGCGAGGAACTCCTCGGGCTTGTTCTCCGACTTCCGGTCGCTGTAAGTGAAGTCGGCCTCGTTGCCGTTCTTGTCCACCATGGAGGTCGGGAAACCCTCGCAGTCGTAGAAGAACTGGGTGCGGTCCGGGCTGGTCATCTCCCAGGCGCGGGCGTTGGTGACCCGCGGCCCGCACGAGGCGAGCTGTTGCAGGTACAGGTGCACCCCGGCCGGGGCGGTCCAGGTGCTGGTGGTGGAGTTCCAGGTGAAGACGTGGCTGGTGCCGTCGCCGTCGACGAAGGTGATCTCGGTCGGGTTCGGGTTGGGGTGGAAGTCCAGCGGCGTGCCCAACCGGGTGGGCGTGGACAGTTGCACCGACCAGCCGAACCCGGCCGTGGAGTCGGTGGTGTCCAACGAGTTGTACGACATGCGGGCGAACGTGGCGAACCCGCGGGAGGGGTTGGAGAACGCGTTGTAGTTCCACACCGTGTTGCCGGAGGCGTCGTTGGTGTAGAGCGCCGAGCCGGCTCCGGTGTCGGTGTGGGTGTACTGGTAGAAGCTTTCCAGGCCGAGTTGGTTGGACCCGGACTGTTCCACGCCCACGGCCTGGTTCAGCGACCCGATGCCGCCGGTCTGGGACGACAGGTAGGTGCCGGTGGACGTGTTGAGCATGTCCCAGGACAGGGTGTACTGGCCCTTGTCGTTGGTGTCTGCTGGCGTCGGTGGGGTGACCTGCGCGTTGACCGTCTGCTGCGACCCCGGTGCCATGTCCGCCGGCAGCGCGGTCTGCAGCTGGTTAGTGGTGTTGGTGACGTCGGTGCCGTCGGGCAGCGTCCAGTGGTAGGTCAGCTTCTCGCTCGCCGCCGACCAGGTGGAGCCGGTGGTGTTGTTGATCGTCACCGGCACCGTGTACGTGGTGCCGGGCACCGTCTTGGCCGGCGTGCTGGGCGCGTAGTAGGTGTTCTCGGTGGTCGGGTCTAGGTAGGTGACCACCAGCGTCGGCGCCAGCAGCGGCTCGGCGGTGTTGGTGCCGGCGAACAGGGTCCGCTCCTGCGGCGCCGTCGGCGACTCGTCGGCCAGCTTCACCTCGAGCCCGTCGTTGGACGCCGGATTGTTGACCCAGCCCTGCACGATCGCGGTGGCGTCGAAGTTCTGCCGGTTCGGGTCGTTGGTCAACCCGGAGACCGTGCCGTCCGCGGTCGCGTTGTAGTCCCCGCCCGGTGTCGTCCACGCCGTGGTCGAGGTGGCGTTGTTCCACGTCGCCTGGGAGATGGTGGGCGCCCGGGTCAACGCGTGCAGTTCGTACACCGCCCCCGAGGTGTCCGTGTGCGTCTCGAACTGCCACAACCGCAGGTAGGCGTCCATCACCGTGGCGTTCGCCGGGATCGTCGACGGCAACGCGCCGAAGTTGAACACCGCCCGCGCCGTGCCGTAGGTGCCGGAGTTGTCGCCCACCTCCAGCCACGGCTGCTGCAACCCGGAGTCGGACAGCGTGCCCAGCACCGTGTTCGGCTGCGCCGAGGACAGCGTCGTGGCCGCCCCCTGCCGCATGATGACCGTGGTCAGCCCGGCCTTGGGCAGCCGCGCCAACTGGGTCGGCCCCGGGATCAGCGCACCGGACGCGGTCTTCACCGCGACCATGTAGTAGTAGGCGTTGCCGTAGGGGTCGCTGGAACTGGTCGGCGTGGGCTGCGCGGTGGAGTCCACGAAGCTCGTCGTGCCGGAGGCGACCGGAGCCACCTCGGTGGACGCGTCCGGGGTGAACGTCTGGTACACGCTGCGGTGCACCTGGTACTCGACCAGGTCGTTGCCCGAGTCGCCGGTGGTGTTGGTGTAGGCGGGCCAGGACAGCTCAGCCCCCGTGGCGTGGATGACCGTCGGCGGGTTCACCGACACGCCCGGCACCCCGTAGGTGATCACGAGTTCCGGGTAGTTCACCGTCTCCCCGCCGTAGCCGAGGATAGACGCCTCATACCGCGGACCGCCCTGCCCCAGCGTGGCCTCGTCCGCCGCCTTGACCACGAACCCGTAGTTCGGCGAGGTGCCGTTGAGCCAGCCCTGCACCGTCGAGGTGACCGGGTAGGTGTTCCACACGCCGCGCACGCCGGCCTGCTTGGTGGTCGACCCGGCCAGCGCTCCCGTGATGCCGTTCGCACTGTTCCACGTGGCCGTCGTCGGATCCCAGGCGGCGGTCGCCGCGTGCGCTTCCAACGCCACGTTGTTGGCACCCGTGGTGAAGTACTGGTCGTAGTACAGCTTCAGCGACGCCGAGGTGATCGTCGTGCCGGCCGGCGCCGACGGCATCGGGAACTTGATCAGCGCACGGGCCGCACCCGTCGACGTCGTCCCCACCGACAACCGCCAACTGGTGTCGAAATTGGACGATGGCGAGTCCTGCAGGATCATCACGTTCGCGGCGTCGGTGGGGGTCGGCGCGACCGCGATCGTCGGGTCGATGGTCACCGGGTACTGGCGGTCCTTCGCCGCCAGCCACGCCGCATCCGGGGTCACCGTCACGTGCAGCACGCCGGTCTTGGCGTCCCACACCATGTGCTGCGCGACCTTCGTCGAGTACGCCACCCCGTACGGCGAGTCCGCGTCCGCGTGCGCGTCCGACATGTACGGCGCCGGAATCACGAACGCCGGGTGGTCGGACTCGGTGCCGTAGAACGCGATCGACCCGTCGCCGCGCTGCTTCGGGGTCAACCCGCCCAGCGTCAGCGTGAACCCGTAGGAGGCGCCCGGGGCGGGCGGCTTGGTGAGGACGATCCGCTCCTTCACCCCGGACGCCCCCACCTGGTACGCCAGATCCGCGCCACCCAGCGCGCCCGGATACCTCACCGTGTCACCGGACACGCTCGGCGCGTCCGCGCGGGCACCGTCCACACCCACCTGCACGAACGCGCTGCCCTGCTCCACGCGCACCAGCGACGACGCCGACGACGAGAAGTACGTGTGGAACGCGTTCGCCTCACTGCCCAACGTGAAACCAGCGCCATGACTAACCGGACCGACCGACGTGCCGATCGGCTGCCACTGGCCGCGGGCGTCCCGGTAGTGCATCGGCGCCGCCGACACCACCTCCTGCACCCGACCGTCGGACAGCCGGTAGGACGTGGAGTTCGCCGTGCGCCGCTCCGGCAACTCCCCCACCGGATGTGCGTTCGGATCGATGCGCACACCCGGCGGGGTGTGCCCCTTCGGCGGCGACCAGGTGAACGTCGTCGGCTTCGGATCCGCCCGGTGCGACCCGCCGGTGAACCAGCCGAACGGGTCCCACCACGCGTGTCCGCCCGAACCGGAGGCGGCGCTCGGCGTGGCGGCCGAGGCCTGCGCGGCCGCGAAAGCCAGCTGCGGCGATCCCGCAACACACAACACGAACACGACAAGCACGGCAGCGATCCGACGCAACTGGCCCATCGAGCAACCCTTCGGTCAGCCGGGCACACGCGGCATTCGCGTGGCTCCACGTCGCTGACCGCAGCGGCGACCGCGGGAGTCACACCCCCATCAACAGAAGTGACCTACATCACCCTGTAGTTCTGTGTTGCCTGCCGCGTCACCCGAATGGGGCATGCGCAGCCGCTGACCAACTCCTTACGGTTCCTTCGCATCGGCTCCGGCCGACCGCGGCGGCAACGATCGATGCGCTCACCACCGGTGCTCCAGGCAGCCCATTCCACCGAACCGGGAGAGGACCATGTCCACATCGGTCCGAAGATGGCCGCCCACATCCACCGCACTCGCCGGCGTCACCCTCGCCCTGCTCCTCGCCGGCTGCGGCGCCTCACCGGATCAGGCCGACAACGTCGCCAAGCGCGGCATCACCTTCGCCGTCGACGGCCAGGGAACCGCCGACATCACCTGGTCCGGCGGCACCGCGTCACACGCCACACTCCCCTGGCACACCACGGTGCAGGAGCCCGTCGGTGCCCACCCGGTGAGCCTGACCGTCGTCCTCGGCCAGCAGGGCGGCCAGGCCACCTGCTCGATCAGCGTCGACGGTCACCGCGTCAGCAGCTCCCTCGCCCAGGGTGCATACGGCCGAGCGACCTGCCACGCGTCCACCACCACAGGCAGCCCCCGACAGCCCGATGCCTGACCGTCGCGACGGTGACCGCGACGGTTCCCCCACACCCGGCCTCGTCGACGCCGCGCTGGACACCGCCGTGACGCGGGCGCGAGCCGGCGACGAAGGCGCCGTCCGTCACCTCTACCGAACCCTGCAACCACGGCTGCTGAACTACCTGCGCGCCATGGTCGGGGAAACCGACGCGGAGGACGTCGCCTCCGAGACATGGAGCCGCATCGCCCGCGACCTGCGTTCCTTCTCCGGCAACGGAAACGACTTCCGCGCCTGGGCCGTCACCATCGCCCGCCACCGCGCCATCGACCACCTCCGACGACGGCGCCCCACCATCCCCCTCGCCCCACAACACCTCCCCCACCAACCCGCCCGCGAGGACACCGAACGCGACGTGCTCAACGCCATCGACACCGCCGCCGCGCTCGCCATCATCGGTGCACTGCCCCCCGACCAGGCCCAGGCCATCCTGCTGCGCGTGGTGGTCGGCCTCGACACCGCAACCTCCGCGCAGGTCCTCGACAAAACTCCCGGCGCCATCCGCACCGCCCTGCACCGAGGATTACGCAACCTCGCCAGACGGCTTCAACCATCCACCTCGGACGCCGGCAACGACGTTGGTGTCCCAGCACAGCTACCATCCGTTCCACCCACACCGACCGGGGCCTGAAAGAAGCCACATGACCGACGACACCCCCCATCAGGACCCCGACCGCATCGACAGCCTCCTCAAGGCAGCAGCGCGCGGCGACCCGGCGACCACGGACTCGCTGGCGGAACTGCTCGCCGCGGCCGCCACACCGGACCGCGAGCGCGCGCTCGCCGGCGAGGAACGCATGCTCGCCGAGTACCAGGCGGCCGCACCACCGACCGCCGGTCCCGCCCGCAACCACCGCGTCCTGCGTGCCACGGTCGCGGCGACGCTCGCCGCACTCTCCCTCTGCGGCATCGCCGCCGCAGCGCAACACCCGCAACCACCCGCGTCCCCCGTGCGCCCCCAACCGCCCTCGGTGTCCGGGGGCGCCACACCCACGCCGCATCGCAGCCCCCAACGGACCACTCCGCCGGCGCCGGGCAATGGCGTCACGACGGAGCCCGGCCAGCGCCCACCGTCCACCGCCGAATTCCCACCGACAACCGTTAGGGCGACCGGGGCGCAGCGCTCACCGCGCCACTCGACGGGCTGGGCCAAGCACGCGGTCGGTGGGCCGGCAAACGGACCGCACCCGAACGGCCCCTGACCAAAAAGGGCACCCGCTGATGCTGTCCTGGGGCGTCATCGCCTACGGCACCGCACTCTCCGCGGCCCTGGCCGTCCTGCTCGTTCTGCTGATCGCCCGCGAACGGCGGCCAGCCATCCTGGCCGCGGTCGCCGCGGGCGCGATCGCCGGGCCAGTTGCCTGGAACGCGATACTGCGGACCACCCACGCGGACCAGTTCTTCACCGACGCCCCCATCGTGGTCTTCCCGATCAGCTGGCAGGACACCGGCTCCGGTGTCTTCGCCCTCGCCGCCGCAGCGCTGATCCTCGGCTTCGGACCGCTACGCACGGCCGCCGGTCACCGGGCGACCTCACTGGCCGGGCTCGCCGCACTTGGTGCTCTCCTGGTCGACATCTACCTCTACTGACGCGCCCAATGACCGGATGGCATCCGTCGCCTGCGATGCCGACGCCACCCTGCTCACCGTGGACCTGACCCAGCGGCCCGGTCGGTGATTCGCGTTCGACGAGTTGCTCAGATGTACGTTGCTGTGGTGGGCGACGACACCTGGGCCAGCTTGGCTGACCACTTTGCCGATGAGGCTTATGCCTCGGTGAAGGGGTACGTGCGCACCTATGTGATGCACCAGCAGCTGCTCGAGCATCTGCCGGCGCCTCCAGCGCCCGTGCTCGATGTCGGCGGCGGCGCCGGCCATCAGTCGTTTCCGCTGGCCCAAGCCGGCTACGACGTGACGTTGCTCGACTCGTCACCGGCGATGCTCGACAAAGCTCGACAGCGGCTCCAGCGGCTGCCGCCTGAGGTCCAGCGGCGGGTGACGCTCGTGCACGCCGACGGCGAGAACGCCGATGAGGCGGTGAATGGTCAACGCTTCGCCGCCGTGTTGTGCCATGGCGTGCTCGGATACCACGAGCAGCCGGAGCCGCTGGTCAACCAGCTGTGCCGCTGCGCTGCTGCCGGCGGCCTCGTCTCGATCATGACGGGCAACGCCAAGGCGATGGCGGTGCGCCCGGCCCTGGAACGGCGCTGGGACGACGCTCTGGCGTCGTTCGACGCCAGAACCGAGATCGGGGTGCTCGGAGTGCCGGGCCGAGCCGACACGGTGGAAGAACTCAGCGAGCTCATGCGCAGCCGCGGCGTGCAGCCACTGTGCTGGTACGGGGTATGGCTCTTTGTCGACTGGCTCGAGTTCAGCGGGGCCGAGCTGGACCCAACCGACTCAAAGCAGGTAGCGGCGACGGCCGCGGTCGAACTCGAAGCCAGTCGGCGAGACCCCTACCGCCAACTCAGCCGCGTCTTTCATCTCGTCGGACGCAAAGGTCCGAGCTGACGGGACAACAGCAGCCAAGTACTGACGCCGGTGTGCGCTTGGCTGCCGAGGAGGGCCACGAACTGGGAAAACCGGGCGTCAACCGCGGCCGGACCGGCCTCGGCTTTTCGCGCGGACGTGGATGCGCTCGCCCTGCGGACCGAACAGGATGAGGATCTCCACCGGCGCCTGCAGGCCGCCAGGCCGCTGGGTCAGCGGCACCATCGTCCGGTCATCGTGCCGGATCGTGTGCCGTGCTGCGTCCAGGGGCTGATGATCTGGATCGGGGCACGGTGGCCGTCGACGTGGTCGACACCGCCCTGGGAGTCGTCCTCGACCACGAAGAGCGCCGAGTCCTTCCAGTACGGGCTGTGCGAGATCTCGTCGACGATCTTGCCGGTGGCGAGGTCGTTGTCCGCGACCTCGACACCTACCTGCTCTTCAGGAACTACTCGGCGGCACGCGGGTAGCGACACGACCATATGACGAACATGAGTTAATCAAAATGTGCGCTGGTGGCAGGCCTTGGCCGTCGCGGCGTGACGAATCCCGGATCGGGCGTCTCGCGGTGAACGGCCGTGGCGCCCGACCGGTCCACCGCGAACCCGTACCAGCACCCTCCTCGGTTGGATTGGTCGCCCGCTGCGGCGGGATGGTCATTCCTTTCTCGGAGCGGGTAGCCGATGTCGTCGACGAAGCAGGCTGTCGAGCGCATATGGCCCGGGACCCAGCACCGCGATCAGCAGAAACACCCAGGCGTACAGGGCAGCCAGTTCGCCGTGGTTCTGCAGGGGCAGCACGCCGAGCGGCTGATGGACGGTGAAGTACGCGAAGGCCATCTCCCCCGAACTGAGCAGCGCCGCCGGCACGGTGAACAGGCCGACCAGCACCAGGCCACCCGCCACCAGGTGGATCAGACCCGCCCACCACTGTGGCCACGCCCCGACGGGAGCCGTCGATCCCGGCCTGCCATAGGCGCCGCCGAGCGCTCCGAAGAGGATCGCGACTCCATGGCAGAGAAAGAGGAAAGAAACGACGATCCGAACGGCGGACAGGATCGCCCCGCCTGCCCGGTCCATCGGACGCCGGATCATCGGAGGCCGCCGCTCAACCCCCGCTCTCTCGGTCGTCGCCCGACCAGCGACGTGGACAGGAAACACTTTCATGATAACTCCTCCCTGGCCACGCTGGCTCCTACCCCACCGTAAGACCAACGTTCGTTTCCGAAAAGGTGCGGATCGGTGGCGCACCCGGAGGTCGCCCCGAAAGGGGGGCGAAGGTCCCGTGCCACGTGGACCGATCGGCCGACCCGGTCACGCCATGTCGCCGAAGAGCCGGCATCTTCTGGAGCCTGCCCAAAGTACGAGAAATTCGGGATACCGGTTCGAGCCGCGCCAGAACGCGGCGGCCGACGCTTTTACGTACCACTCATGGGTGTGGTAATACGCGAACGGTTTTTGTTTGGGCGTGGTGGGTGCCGGTTCCGCGGCCGGTTGCCCGGAAACGGCGGGCAGGTGGTGCGCCGCCTGGGGCCGGGCCGGCGGTTCGGGGCCGCGCGGGCGATCGGCCACCTCACCCGACGCGGCGGCGCCAGGATGGTGCCCCGCCACCCGCACCGCCGCTCGCCTGGTCGCCAGCGCCGGCGTGATCATCGCTATAGCAACGCTCAAGCGTGACGCACGCCCTGCCGAGGTAAAGCCGCAGGACATCCGTCAGCGCCGCTCACGTTCAGTTGCTTCCACCCCTGCCGAATTGCGACAAATGGTGCCAGGTTGAATCTGAAAACAACTCACCGTAGATTTCCGGCGCTGCGGGTGAAAAGCAGGTCCGGCCGATGTTGGACGTGACCGTGTCCCTGACGTAATATGCGGCGCGATCGACGCCACGACCAGGAGCGACGCCGTTGGAATGGGTTCGTCCAGTTTAGGCGCGACCTCGTCGACATCGCGCCCGCGATCACCGCCGCGGCGGCGCGACCGGTATTTCTCCCAGTACCGTCCCTCTCCGTCGGTTGGCCAGGAGGTGCCTCGTCGATGCTCGTGCCGCTCATTCTCGGATTCGTAGGTTCGTACGCGGCGGCGGATGTGATCGCCACGCTGTTGAATGTCGCCAACCCACTCCTCGTCACCCTGGTCGTGGGTACCCTCTTTTTTGCCGTTATCGTGCTGCTGACCAGACGTCGGCGCCACCCGTAGCTACCGACTCCGCGCGGTCGCGCGCGCCGGTACCGAGCGGGCCATCCGTGCCACTGCGACCCGCGGTGTGAGCGCTTACCCTGCCACCCAACGGGGGTCGTTCCCCGCAATACGAACGGTGCGGACAGGAACTCTCGATCGGGCGTGAGCGTGAGGTGTGTGTTCTGGGCAGTGGCGCCCTCGTATGCGGGCCGGCGGACCGCTTCGCTCCGGGAGCGTCGGGCTGGCCACAGTTGCCGCGGCTGCGCCGGTGCCTGCGCACCGGTTCCCGGCAGACACCGCCCGGCCGTGCCGGGCACCCGGTCAGTCCGCCTCAGGGTGCAGGGCGTCCGCGAGGGACGGCACGACTTCGAGAACCGCGTCGAGACCCGTCAGGGTCAGCGGTCGCAGCACCGGGCGGTGGCTGGCCACCACCCGCAGCCGGTGCCCGTGCTGGTGGCAGCGCTGCTGTACCCGCACCATGGCGCCCAGGCCGGCGGCGTCGAGGAAGGACACGTCGAGCAGGTCCACCACCACGGCCGCCTCCGGACCGGCCTGCGCGCAGGCCTGCTCGAGCTGCCGTTCCAGCTGGGCGGCGGTGGTCATGTCCACCTCGCCGGAGACGCGGACCACCAGGGCATGGTCGGGGCTGTCGTTTCGGATGTGCAGGGCACTTCCCATCGTGATGCCACCTTGTCGGCGCCTGTCGGCTCGGCACGGGTCGCCTTTGGCGGAAACCCATCAACCGGGCCCTCGCAACGCGGAACGGGACTCGGTGTCCGCCGAGGCTCCCGTGGTCGAGCCGTTTCTGGTGCGTCCGCCTCCGACCGTACCTATCCCCGGCAAACCGACCCGGCGCTCCGGCGAGCATGATCGATCAAGTTGTCAGCGTTCTGACGCCGGCCCGGTGCCCGCTCCCGCCCGACCGCGGTCGTCCACCGACCGCTACAGGTTGAAGGCGATGGAGCGCAGCACCAGCGCGACGAGGAACACCGCGGTGAACGCCAGGTCGATCGACAGCCCACCGACCCGCACCGGCCGCAGGACCCGGCGTACCGGTGCGATCACGGGTTCCGTCCCAGCGCGGGCCAGCGCCCGGGCCCGGCTCATCCACGCCGGACCGCTGGTCACCACACCCGCCCAGTCCAGCACCAGCCGGGCGAGCAGCAGCACGACGAACGCTGTCAGGACGTAGCCGAGTACGGTTCCGATGAGGCTCATGGCGCACTCCTTCGTGCTGGCCACGCTACTCCGTGGACGGCGGTCGCCGGGGGCGACCGCGGTCGGTCCCGGCGTCCGGCCCGCGGCGGTGCTGGTCCCGCTCGGTCGCGGACAGCCGGGCGAGCATCGCGTTGTAGGCGCGCAGCGCCTCCTCGTCCTCGTCGATGTCGGCGGTGCCGGCAGGCGCGGTGTCGCGGTCCGCGCCGGCTCCTTCTCCCGCCCCGGTGCCGAGCAGCGCGGACCGCCGGGCCGCCTCCAGCCAGGGTCCGAGATCGCCGCCCTCGGAGGACCGCAGCCACGCCGCGATCACCACGATGGCCAGCGCGGTCATCAACCCGTCGCCGCCGACCCACATCAGCGCGCCGCCCCAGTGCAGGTCGGTGAGCGGATCGGGGCCCCAGGTACGCGCCATCTCGGCGTAGGCGGGGAAGGGCTCGTGCGTGGTCATCAGCAGGGTGACGCCGACCACGGTGTCCACCACCATGCCCACCAGCAGCAACACCACCCGCATCAGGTAGGGGAACCGGCGCGGCAGCGGCCCGTCGCCGAGCACCAGCAGGGCCAGGAGATAGCCGCTGGCCAGGTACAGGACCTCCTCCGCCGGGTGCAGCGCCGGGACGGTCATGGCGCCCTGCTGGAAGCCGGTCAGGTGGGTGCCGAAGACCACGACGGCGTAGCAGACGAACACGACCAGCGGGTGGGTCACCACCGTGACGACGCGGCTCCGCCCGGCTCGGCGCAGCAGGTCGCGCGGCCGTCCCGTGGTCGTGCGGCGCAGCAACTCCAGCGGGTGCCCGAGGACCAGCAGGATCGGTGCCACCGCGATCAGGGCCAGGTGCTGGACCATGTGCATCACGAACAGCACGTGGCTGTACACCCCGACGCTGCCGCCCACCGCGACGGCGGTCACCAGCAGCCCGGCGAGGAAGGACACCGTGTTGGGCCACGGCCACCGCGCGGCCCTGGTCACGCCCCACAGGTAGAGCGCGGCGGCCAGCACGAGAAGAACCGCCGCGGGAAGCGGCATGTCCCACACCGTCAGGGCGGCGCGCCAGGTCAGTGGTTCGGCACCCGACATCGCTTCTCAGTCCTCTGTGGAACGCACCGCGGCTCGCACCCGACAACCGGATGGCGGCGGTGCCACCGCCATCCTCCCACCCGGAAAGGGTTGCACGCGCCATCGGGGTACGCAGCGGGCGCGGCGCGGGCACGGGCGCCGGCCGCCTGGCGGTTGGGTCACGGGTGGCCGGGCGAGGTGTCCGCGGGCGGGGCATGGGCGCCGGCGACCGCGACGGCCACGAGGGCGAGCAGCACGGCGAGTCCGGCCAGGCCGGCGCCCAGCGACAGCCCGGCCGCGAGCATGCCCACGACCAGCGGGCCGCCCGCGTCGCCGAGTTCACGGCCCACCTCGGCGGCGCCCATGGTCTGGCCCAGCCGCTCGGTGGGTGTGGTGGCGGCCAGGTGCGCGAATCCGAGCGGGGTGGCCACGCCGGTGCCGACGCCGACGAGCACGGCGGCGGTGAAGATCCCGCCCGCGCCCGGCAACACCGCCGCGGCGGCCAGCCCGGCCGCGGCGAGCCCCAGCCCGGCGGCCATGCCGGCGCCGTCGGGAAGGCGGCCGGCGTCGCGGGCACGCCCCGCCCTGGGCTGCACCAGGGCGGCGCACGCGGCCAGCAGCGACACCGCCCCACCAGTGGCCAGCGGCCCGAGCCCGGCGTCGATACCGGCCACCGGCAGGAACCCGACGCCCACCGCCAGCGCGGCGGTCACCGCGGCGAGGGCCGCGGTGGGCCGCAGGAAGCTGCCCCGGCCCAGCCGGCGCGCCAGCGCGAGCACGGTCTGCCGGGTGCGGGGCAGCGGCGGCGCGGCCGGCACCGCCCGCAGTGCCCAGCCGGCGACCGCCAGGGCCAGCACCGCGAGGGTGCCGAACAGCAGGGTGAACCCGCCGAGGGTGATCAGCACCCCGCCGCCGAGCGGGCCGAGCGTGTAGCCGAGCCCCTTCCAGGCGCCGTAGCCGCCGAACGCGCGGCCGTGCCGGATACCGGGCGAGAGCCGGGCGACCAGCGCGCCGGCGGCCGGGGAGAACGCCGCGGCGGCCGCGCCCTGCCCGAGCCGAGCCACGCCGACCAGCGCGGGGCTACCGGCGAGCACGAACGCGGCGGAGGCGGCGGCGAAGGCCAGCAGCCCACCCAGCAGCACCGGCCGCGGTCCGATCCGGTCGGCCAGCGCCCCGAACACCGGTTTGAGCAGCACTTCCGCACCGTCGTAAGCGGCCAGCAGCACGCCGAGCGCGAGCAGCGAGGCGTGCGGTCCGCCGGTGTAGGCGCCCAGGCTGGCGGCGATGCTGTGCGCGCCGAACGCGGTCACGAACCCGGCCGCGTACAGCGGCAGCAGCCGCGCGCGCCCGGCCGTTCTCGCGGCGACCCCCTCGGAGCGACCTTCGGAGCCGGGGGTGCGGGCAGGGCGCCGTTCGGAGACGTTCGAGACGCCTTCCGGGGCGCTTTCGGGGCTGGAACGCCCGGAGGAGTCGGCGGTCATCGGCTCACCTTCTCCGCGACTCAGCGGGCGACACGCGGGACGTCGACCGCCCCACGATAGGCGACGCGGCGGCGCGCCGGCGCGGGCAGGAGCGCCACGGCGGCGCCCGCCGGCCGCCGGTTCCGGTAGTGTTGCCCCGTTTCCAGCGGCGGCCCCGGGGAGGTGAGACCCATGACCGCACGGTCGGACCGGGTGCTCTCCCCGCACGGCGGCGCGGCATAGTCACCCCCGCGGCGTTCCCGTGCCAGCCTCCCCACCTTCTTCGCCGTCCACGCCGCCGACCCGGGCTTCCGCCGTCGGCAGGCTGCGGGCCGCCGGCTGCGTGTTCGCCGAGGACGAGGCCGCGCTGCTCGTCGCCGCGGCCCGCACCGCGGCCGAGCTTGACGCCCTGGTGGAGCGGCGGGTCGCCGGCGAACCGTTGGAGCACGTGCTCGGGTGGGCGGAGTTCTGCGGCCTGCGGATCGCCGTGGACGCCGGTGTGTTCGTCCCCCGCCGGCGCACCGAGTTCCTGGTCCGCCTGGCCGTTGACCTCGCGGCGCCGGGCGCCGTCGCCGTCGACCTGTGCTGCGGCTCGGGCGCGGTCGGTGCCGCGCTGGCCGCCGCCCTGGGCCGCGTCGAGCTGCACGCGGTCGATGTCGAGCCCGCGGCGGTGGCGTGCGCCCGCCGGAACCTCGCCCCCGCCGGGGGCCGGGTCTACCAGGGCGACCTGACCGAACCACTGCCGGCCACGCTGCGCGGCCGGGTCGACGTGCTGGTGGCCAACGTGCCCTACGTGCCCACCGAGGCGATCGGGCTGATGCCGCCCGAGGCGCGGGTGCACGAACCGCGGGCGGCCCTCGACGGCGGGCCGGACGGGTTGGACGTGCTGCGCCGGGTGGCCGCGGCGGCGCCACGGTGGCTGGCGCCGGGCGGTCACCTGCTGATCGAGACCGGCGAACGGCAGGCACCCGCCGCCCTCGCCGCCTTCGCCGCGCACGACCTGGCGCCTCGGGTGGCTCACTCCGACGCGGTGGGCGCCACCGTGGTGATCGGCACCCGGCCGGTCGGAAGCGCCGGCGCTTGTGGCTCCGCCGGGTCAGCGCCGTCGTGATCGCGGCGCACTTCGGGCCGTCGCCGGCACCCCGGACGACTGTGTGCGCGGGCTGCGCGAGGTGGCCGAGGCCGGCGCGGAGATGATCCTGCTCAACCCGCTTTTCGACGAGGCTGAGCAGATGGAACGGCTGGCCGCCGAGGTGCTCCCGCACCTCTCCTGACTCCCCGCGCGCCCGTTCCGCGCCAGCCGACCGGGTGGCGCTCCGCGGGCGCCGGTGGTCATCCGGCTGCTACCGTCGCCGCCGGGTAGGGAGGAGACGGGGGTGCGGATGCGTCGGCAGTGGTTGGCCGGGCTTGCCGTGGTGACCGTCGTGGCCGCGTCCGCCGGATGCCAGCCCACCGGCACCGGGACCGACGCCGGCCGGACCGGCGCCGTGCCGCCCGCCGCGTCGCCCGCTCCGGCGAGTCCCGGCCCGGCCGGGCCGGCGTTGCCCGCCGAGGCGGACCCGGCGCGGTTCGCCACTCAGGTCGTCGCGCGCGCCCACCAGGCCGGGATCAACCCGACGTTGCTGATGGCGATCCTCTACAACGAGTCGTACAAGCCGCACGATCCCGGTTCCGAGCGCGCGTGGCTGAACATCAAACCGGACGCCGCGCTCGGCGTCGCCAACATGCACAGGGCCACGTACGACCAGACCAGGCGCGGGCGCGACTTCGCCAACCGGGACTGGCAGGAGCTGCCCGACGACCCGGATCTCGCCATCGAGGCGGCCGCGTGGTACCTGCACGACCTGGCCAACGAGTTGCCCGCGAAATCGCCCGGTACCTACACGAGGGACGAGTTGCTCGCCCTCGGCTACAACGCAGGCGTCGGCAACATGCGGGCATTCGCCCGCGGCGTGCCACCGGGTGCGCAGGCACAGTCCTATCTGGACCGGCTGCGCGCGAACTGGCCGGCCGCCGAGCACGCCGTGAAGCGCTCGTCGTGACGCCTCGCGCCGCGCCCGGTGCGGGCCCGGACGCGCCGGCCGGTCACGCCGCGTGCCGTGCGCCCGCCGCGCGAGCGGTGCCGCCCCGCGCTGCCGACGGCTCGGACGATTCGGGTGCCCGGAAACACCCGTCGTCGCCCTTGACCGCGGCAACCCGGTAGGCCGCGGACCCGCCGGCGAAGTTCTGCTCCACCTGCTGCGCCTCGCTCGGGTGCGGCGTGGTGCTCCGGCACGAGGTCGGCGAGCTGTGCCCGGACATCAGGTAGTCGCACCGGCCGTTGCGGTTGTCGGGCAGGCCGAGGATATGGCCGAACTCGTGTGCCGCGATTCGGGGCGGGTAGAAGCCCTCGCTCACCGCCTCGCGTCCCATGTAGACGGTGCCGGCGCCGAGGCCGCTCGGTTCGGTGCGTGGCCATCCGTCGTCGGCCAGCACGGTCACCTGCGCCTGGCCTGGGCCGGCCGGCCGTAACTGGACGTTGTGCACGGCCGCGTTCCACGCCTGTGCGCCCTCGTCCACGGCCTGCTTGAACTCCGCCGCGCCGCTGGCGTCGTAGTACACGATCCGCGCGGCGTGCGGGGACGGCGGCGCCGCTTCGGCGCTCGGCTCGGCGATCGCCCCGCCCAGCAACGGAAGCACCAACGTGATCACGGCGCCGGCGATCCGGCCGACCCTTCCACCGAGCATGGCGCTCTCCCTGGCTCGACGAGACGGAGACGTCTCCTGGCTTGCCGCCGATTTCCCTGGCCCCGTCGAGAGGTACCAGCACGCGCGGCCCGCCGACCACGTCCGTTCGTCGGCCTCCCGCCCGACGACCGTCGCCGTCCGATCCGCGCCGCGCGGCGCCGGCGGAGGGCTGACCCTCGGTGCGAGCTAGTGGTCCGCAGGGTTCCGCTGGCTCGGAACGTCTTCGGTACGCGAGACGTAGCGGGACACGGCCACCGCGATGGTGCCCAGCGCGCCCGCCCAGCGGTGCAGTTCGTCGCCCGGCACCCTGATGCCGTCGCTGGCGCACGCCTCACCGAGCATGGTGCCGGCCACCTGCGCCCACACGGTCGCGGACAGCGGGTCACGCGCAGTCATCAGCGGCTCCGTCCGCTTCGCGCAGGTTCGACTCGCCCGCGAGGAGCGCCGCACGGTAGGCGCTCGCGCTCAGGAAACTCCGCAGTTCACCGGCATGCGCGACGTCGACGTACAGCGGACCGTCCGCCGGGGCGCAGTCGAGCGCGATCGTGCCGCGCTCCGGCCACAGCCGGAGCTTGTGCGGCCGCCCGAACCTGTCGCGGGCCGGGACCTCATAGCAGGTTTCGAGGCCGAACGGGTCGACCGTGGCTCGATCACGGCCCGAAGACCGCTCGAGCCGGACGTGCTCGCCGGGTTGGTCGGGCCTGCCTACCACCATGTGGTCACGCCTCCTCCTGGTACACGGTGAGCTACCCGGCGCGGTCGCAAGGCCGCGGGGTGCGGCGGGGGCGTTGCGCGATCGCTCTGCGGCGTCCATGCCCGCGTCACCGGCGCGAGGGGGCGCGTGACCGGGCCGGCGCCCGGCCCGGGTGCTCCGGTTGCCCGGCGGAAACCGCCAAGACGCGGCGCGGCGCGATGCGACAACATTCCCGACGTCCCGCGATTATTCCGTTCCAGTGCCACATCGTGGGCAGGCAATCGGCTTTTCCAGAGGTGCGGCCATTCGCGCGTTCCCCTTACTACCGCGTTCACCCACCGCCTCGGCAACGACCGCGTACCGATATCCCGGCGCGACGACCGAAGCCTCGGTCGAGCACCGCACACGGTAGCCACGCACGCACATGCGGTCCATGGGCCATTTGCACGGCGGGACCAGATGAGGCAGGCACATCGCACACCCACATCGCGCGGCCGCAGCCCGGGCCAGCACGAACCCCTTCGGCAACCCGATTATCCGCCGGAACGGTTGAAAATTCAGCGGTTTGCCCCGATGGACGGCTCGGGTCGGGCCGGCGCGAGTTCAGAAAGCTTCAGAAGGCTTCAGAAGAGCGCAGAAGAGGGCAGAAGAGGGCAGGCGAGTTCGGCGCGCTTCGGCAAGGCATCGGGCACCCGACATTGCCGGGCAATCAGCTATTTGCAATTTGCGATTTGCTACTCGTGCGCCGCACGTTGGGGCGTAGGGCCCGGCAGGCGAGTTCGACGGCGAGCCGGTCGTCCGGGTCGCGCAGGTCCACGCCGAGGATGCGCTGGGTGCGGGCGATCCGGTCGGACACCGTGTTGCGGTGCAGGCCGAGCGCGGCGGCCGTGGCCACCACCGAGGACTCGTGTTCCAGGTACACGTCCAGCGTGGCGAGCAGGGTCTCCTGGTCGGCCAGGGGCGCGAGCAGGGTGTTGGCCAGTGCCCGCGCGGACCGGGACCGCGTCCACGCACGCACCAGGCGGCCCACTCCCAGCGCGTCGATGTGCGCGACGCGTGCGGCCGGGTCCTGGCTGACGTCCACCGAGGTGGGGTCGATGGACAGCGCCGCCTCGCGGGCCTCGTCCACGGTGCGTGCCAAGCCGCCGATGCCGGGGTGCAGCCGCCCCACCCCGGCGGCCAGCTCGATCCGCGAGCCAAGCAGCGCCAGCGTCCGGCGCACCGCCTCGAGCACGACCTTCACCTCCTGCGGTGACGGCTCGTCGCGCACGGTCTGCCAGGCGACCCAGCCGTCGGACTGCTCGACCAGCGGGCCGTCGATGCCGGCCTGGGCGAGGGCGCGCGCGATCTCGTCGCGGTCGGTGAGGTTGTCGGTCGGCGGCTCGTTGAGCCGGCGCAGGTAGGCGGCGGTGTGCCAACCGTCCAGCCGCCAGCCGAGGATCGCCGCGCGGTGCCGGGTGACCGTCCCGGCGTCCTCCCGCAGCCGCAGCAGGTCGGCGAGCAGCGTGGTGCGCGCCCTGGCGTCCCGCTCGGCGGCCAGCCGCCGAGTGGCCAGCCAGGACATCGCCCACGGCTCCGCGGTGGCCAGCACCGCCTGAGCCACCTCCACCTGCGCCGGCGCGGGCAGCCTCAGCGCGGCGACCAGCCACAGCGGCGCCGACCCGACGCTGACCGGCTGGATCACGTGGGTGAACTCACCCTCGACGACCACCTGGGGAAGGTTGAGGTCGCGCCGGAAGGAGGCCGGGCCGTGCCGGCCATGCACCAGAGCGCCGTCCGGGCCGAGCGCGCTGACCGGAGCGTGGATCACCTCGGCGACCGCGGTGGTCACCGCCTCCAGGCTGTCCACCTGGCCACGGATCCGGCGGACGAACCGCAGCACCTGCTCCGAGCGCACCACCTCCGGGGTGGCGACCAGCTGCGCCAGCCGCAGCGCCACGTCGTTCGGGCTGGCGTCGGCGGGCAGCAGCACGAGCGGCAGGTTGAGTCGCTCGGCCAGCAGCACGGTGGTGGCCAGCGGTCCACGGTCCCGCACGGGCAGCACCAGCCCGGCGATCCCGGCCAGCGCGCACCGCCGGATGCCAGCCTCCACCTGCCAGCCGCTGGCGTCCACCGCCCCGCTCACCACGATCAGATCACCGCTGCCCAGCCCGGCCGGGTCCACCCCGGCTCGCACGCTGACCCGGCGAACCTGCCGGTCCAGGGACGCGCCGCCGGCGTGCTCGGCGCCGGCCAGCACCGGATGCCCGACGAGCTGGCGCAGCGTGACCGGCTCGGGCGGCTGCTCGCCGGGCTGCTGCTTCGTCGGCTCCTTCACCGCGCCAACCTCTCCACCCCGGGGCGGGGTCACTCTCCCGGGTATATCCGCGCGCTCACGTTAGCGAGATCCCGCCACCCGGCGGTCAACTCCCGCCGCCGGGCGCCGGCACCGGCCCACCCGCCCGGTACCGGACGGGGTCGGCGTCCAGGCCGTACGCCCGGGGCGCGAGCCGCGGCAGCACGTCGGCATGCCACAGCCGGTCGGGAACCGGGAGGAGCAGGATGTCCACCTCGTGACCGCGGCGCACCTGCCCGGTGGGGATCACCTGCCGCCGGTGCGTGTCCAGCAGGCAGATCACGTCCGGTGTGGTCGCCACGACCTCCCCGTCCCGGAGCACCATCGTGTACTCGTCCCCCATCTCCACCCGGAACAGACCATCGCCGTCCGGGGACCGCATGGCCACGCTGCCGCCGGCGTACTTCCCGCCGGAACCGCGGTGCACCTCCAGCACCGTGCCGCGGCCGAGGTGCTCGCCGCCCAGCCGGCGCGCCAGCGTGGCACCGTCCTCGGCCGCCTGCGCCGCCTGCCGGTGCTGGTGGCCGAGCCGGAGAGCGTGGCTCACCGTGCCGGCCAGCGCCAACCGGCGGAAGGTGTCCGCGGGCAGCGGCGGGTAGGCCAGCGCGGCCCAGCCGCCCAGGCCGGCCAGCGCACCCCGCATGACCCGCTCCGCCGCCGGAGGACCGGCGCCGTCGATCACCATCGCGGCGCCGTGCGCCTCGGCGGACACCCAGGTCCCGGTGAACTCCGGTCCACAGCCGACCACGGTCTGCTCCAGGCCGGAGAACGCCCGGCCCGTCAGGTCGGCGTCCGGCACGGGTTTCCCGGTCTGCGCGGCCGCGATGAACGGGAACAGCGCATTGCCGCCGCCGATCGCCAGCACGCCGATGGTGTCCACCTCGATGCCCAGGTGCTGCTCGGCCACCTCGACGCACCGGCGCAGCTCGTCACCGGCGGACAGCTTCTCCACCGCCACCGACGCGGTGGACCCGGCCGCCGCGACGGGCAGCACCCAGCCGGTCAGCGAGTCCACCCCCACCACGCGCACCTCCGCGCCGCCGGCGAGTTCCCGGTTCAGCCACAGCGCACCGAGCCTCGGGTGGCCGCCGCCCCCGGAGCCGAGCAGGCTGGCGCCCCGCTCCAGCGCCTCGACGTCGTCCCCCGCCAGGCGGTCCACAAAGGACTCCGCAGTGGACTCGGCGGCGCCGCTCACCGCGCCACGTTCCCGGCTCGCGGCCCGGTGAGCAACAGGTCGCCGACCGCCTTGACCCGGATGCGGGTGGCGTTGCCGGGCAGGTAGGCGATGGGCACCTCGTCCACGTCGACGATCTCCACCCGGTCCGGGTCGGCGCCGGCGGCGACGGCCCGGTCCACGGCCTCCTGCTTGGCCGCGTCCAGCACGGCGTCCCGGCGCCCGGGCTCGATCGGGTAGATGCGGTCGACCTCCCCGCCGACCTGGGCGATGGCCGCGCCGATCGCGTTGGCCACCGCGTAGTGCTCGGCGCGGTGTACCGTCTCGACGCCCTCCAGCCGGTCCGGGACCAGTACCCCCGCGCCGCCGACCACCACCACCGGCGGCCGCTCGGGCGAGGTGCGCATGCGGTCGATCACGTCGGTGATCTTCGCGGCGATCGTGTCCAGCGCGTCGGCGACGAACCGCCGGGAGAGGCGCCGCACCCGGTCGCGGTCGCCGAGGTCGAGGACGCGCGCCGCGACCGCGACGTCCGTGGCGGTGAGCGTGTCGCCGCCGAAGACCAGCGCGTCCCTGGTCAGCCGGTAGCCGACGCTGTCGGGGCCGACCGCGACACCACCGGAGTCGAGTTCGCGCACCAGCGAGCCGCCGCCGAGACCGATGGACACCACGTCGGGCATGCGGAAGTTGGTGCGCACCCCGGCGACCACCACCTCGGTCGCGGCCTCGCGCGGAAAGCCGCGCTGCAGCACGCCGACGTCGGTGGTCGTGCCGCCGACGTCGACCACCGCGCAGTCGGCCAGCCCGGACAGGAACGCCGCGCCACGCATCGAGTTGGTCGGGCCGGAGGCGAAGGTGGCCACCGGGTAGCGCCGGGCGTACTCGGTCTCCATCAGCGTGCCGTCGTTCTGGCTGAGGTACAGCGGCGCATGGATGCCGGCCGCCCATACCGCGGCGGCCAGCCCGTCCACGATCTGCGCCGCCATCTCGCGGAGTGCGGCGTTGATGATCGTGGCGTTCTCCCGTTGCAGGAGGCCGAGCCGGCCGATCTCGTGCGACAGGCTGACGGCCAGGTGCGGCGCCTCGGCGGCCACCAGTTCCGCGGCCCGGGTCTCGTGCTCCGCGCTGACCGGGGAGAACACCGACGAGATGGCCACGCTCCGCACGCCACGATCGAGCATGTCGCGCACCGCCCGCCGGATCTCCGCCTCGTCGAGGTCGGCGATGGTATGCCCGTCGAACTCGAAGCCGCCGTGGCACAGGTACCGGTGCCCACCGACGGCGTCGACCAGTGACCGCGGCCAGTCGACCATCGGTGGCAGCGCCTCGGTCGCGGGCAGGCCCAACCGCAGCGCCGCGGTCGGCGCCAGCCGGTTCGCCTCGACCAGCGCGTTGATGAAGTGCGTGGTGCCGATCATCACCGCCCGCACGTCCGCCGGATCGAGGTGCGACCGGGCGCGCAGGTCGTGGAGGGCGGCCACGATGCCGGAGGTGACGTCCTCGGTGGTGACGCTCTTGACGGTGGCGAGCACCCGCGCACCGTCCATCAGGACGGCGTCGGTGTTGGTGCCGCCGACGTCGATGCCGATGCGCATGGGGAAGCTCCTCCGCCGGTTGCGCGACCGCGAGCGCGTCGCCGGGGCGTGCCGCACGCACCCGGGCCACGTCGGGTCGCGTCATCGAGCAGATCATGGGGCACGGTCATGGGGCAGGGCGGGCCCGGTCGGCGGCACGTGGGCGTCGCGGGCGATCACCGCCAGCCACACCCCCAGGGTGGCCGGCGCCCACGCGGGCGCCAGGTGGGCAGTCCGGGACGAGTCCATACCGTAGTGACCCGTGCGCACTCGGTCCCATAGGCAGATCGCACGGTTACCCGCCGGAAACGTGGCAATCCGCACACCGGTGGGGCGGCGGTGCGCGGTGACGCCCGACGAACGGTCGGGAAGGGGGTCACAACAGCCGAACGGCAAAGGGTTTCAGAAAGCGGCGAGCGCGGCTGATCGTCGGCGGAAGGTCGATCACGGCCGAACCGCGGCGGATCCGGCGCTACGGGGCAGGCGCGGTCAGCGGTCGCTGTCGCGCAGCCAGTGGGCCTCCAGGTCGAGCCACTCCCGTTCCCGCCAGCAGGTGTCCAGCACGCTCACCAGATGCCGGCTCACGCCGACCACGGTGAACGTCCGCCAGTGGCAGGTGGCCAGGAACTCGACCAGCATCGGCACGCGCTCGTCGTCCCGATCCGCCGGCGTGGCGGCCGAAACGTCCTCGGTCCGCACCCCGGGCACGGTGCCGAGCAGTTCCATCACGCGGTGATGGTCGAGCGCGCCGAGCGCGTGCCGGGCGACCGTCTCGGGGGTGAAGGAACGCCACGCCTGCGGTCGCAGCGCCCGGCTCACCGCGACCACGCGCGGATCGTCGTGCCCCACCAGTCGCAACACCACTATCCCCTCCTCGCCACGACGGTGACCGGCACGTCGCCCGCGACGGGCACTCGCCGCCCGGCGTGGCACGGGCCGGACGTGACGGCCCGTAACCACCGCCGCCCGGATCTCGGACTCCCGGCCGGCCACCGATGTGCCGTTGTGCTGGGTCCCCCTCTGCACCCGCTGTATCGGTCACCCCGGGCGTACCCGTTACTGGGCGTACCGACTCCTGACCGGCTGCCCGTCGCCGGCCGCCGGCATCTCGCGTAGCGCGGCCGCGGTGTCCGGGTCGGCGGGGAAGAAGGACTCGATCGCGAGTTCGGCCACGGTCACGTCCAGCGGTGTTCCGAACACCGCCATGGTGCTCAGGAAGGAGAGTTCCGTCCCCCGGTACCGGTATCGCAGCGGCACGACCACGTCGGCCGGCCCGGGTAGCTCCAGCTCCGGTTCCGGCTGGTCGCAGGGGTAAGCCCGGAGTTCCCGGTGAAGCTCGGCGAGCCCGGGGTCGGCGGTGACGGCGGCCTGGCGGCGCAGCCGGCCGAGCAGGTGAGCACGCCACTCGCCGAGGTTGACGATGTGCGGCGCCATCCCGTTGGGGTGCAACGCGATCCGCAGCACGTTGACGGGTGGCGCGAGCAGTTCGTCGGCGGCGCTCGCGGTGAACAACTCGATGCTGGTGTTGGCGTCCACCAGGTGCCAGTCCCGGTCCACCACCGCGGCGGGGTACGGCTCGTGCCCGGTGAGCACCTGGCGCAGCGCGGTACGCACCGCGCTCATCTCCGGCGCGTCCAGGGGATGCTCCGGGTAGACGGGCGCGTAGCCACCGGCGAGCAGCAGCCGGTTCCGCTCCCGCAGCGGCACGTCCAGGCTCTCGGCGAGGCGCAGGATCATCTCCCGGGTCGGCCGGGACCGCCCGGTCTCCACGAAGCTCAGGTGTCTGGTGGAGATCTCGGCCTGGATGGCCAGGTCGAGCTGGCTGAGCCGGCGGCGGTTGCGCCACTCGCGCAGCAGGTGCCCGACGGACCGCCGGTCCGGCGGCGCTCCCGTCGCCATCCGCTGCCCGCCGCTCGGCGCATCCACCCGCACCCCGTCCACACTCGGACGCTAGGCGAGCCGCCGGACGGCCGCCATTACCCGCGAGGTCATGGCCGGGGCTCCCGGTCCGCGGATCCGGGGGCGGCGAGACCGCGTCACCTGGCCGAACGCGGCGGTAGCCTGGCTACGACGCGGTGGCTCGCCGCCAGGCACGGCGGATGGCCGGGTGACGGGCGCGGCGCGTGACCCGCCGCCGTGCGCGGTCCGGGACCAGGCGACGGGTGAGGACCGGGCGGGGAAGCGGTGCACATGGTCGAGCTGACCTTCCGCGGCCGGCGGGTCGTCCGCGACCGGCCGCTGGTGATGGCGATCGTCAACCGCACCCCGGACTCGTTCTACGACCAGGGCGCCACGTTCTCCTTCGAACTGGCGCTGCGGGCGGTGCGGATCGCGGTGGCGGCCGGCGCGGACATCGTGGACATCGGCGGGGTGAAGGCCGGCGCCGGACCCGAGGTGGACGTCGCCGAGGAGACCCGGCGGGTGGTGCCGCTCGTGGCCGCCGTCCGGGAGCACCACCCGGAGCTGGTGATCAGCGTGGACACCTGGCGGCACCAGGTCGGCAGGGAGGCCTGCCCGGCGGGCGCGGACCTGCTGAACGACGCCTGGCAGGGCGCCGACCCGAAACTCGCCGAGGTGGCCGCCGAGTTCGGCGCCGGGTACGTGTGCTCGCACACCGGCGGCAGCCCGCCCCGCGGCCGGCCGTACCGGGTCCGCTACGTGGACGTGCTGGCCGAGGTGCGGGCGGAACTGACCCGGCGGGCCGAGGAGGTGGTCGCGCTCGGCGTGCCGCGCGAGGGGGTGCTCATCGACCCCACCCACGACTTCGGCAAGAACACCTGGCACAGCCTGGAACTCGTCCGCCGGGTCGGCGAGTTGGCCGAAACCGGTTGGCCGGTGCTGATGGCACTGTCCAACAAGGACTTCGTCGGTGAGACGCTCGGCGCGCGGATCAGCGAGCGGGTGGACGCCACCCTGGCCGCCACCGCGGTGGCCGCCTGGCAGGGCGCCGCGGTGTTCCGCGCCCACGACGTGGCGCGGACTCGCCGGGTGCTGGACATGGTGGCCAGCATCCAGGGCTCCCGGCCCCCGTCCGGCGTGCTCCGCGGGCTGGTCTGAACCCGAGGGCTCACCCGGTGGCGAACCGCACGGCCACCGAGCCGGCTCCGCGCACCGCGCCGATCGTGGTGGCCTCCGCCTCGACCTCCGCCCTGGTCTCCGGGTCCAGCGGCGCGAACGGCTGCACCGTGATCTCGATCCTGGTCCTGGCGGTCCTGGCCCGCCACACGCCGGCTACCTCGCCGTCCACCAGCAGCGCACCGGGGTTGCCCAGGATCCGCCACAGCGCCTTCTGCGCCGCCTTGTCCGGGACAAGCAGATCCCGGTCCCGGGCCTGCAGGTACGGGTCCAGGGCCGGCAGCAGCCGCACCGGCGGCGGTGCCGGCGGATCGCGGAGCAGGTCGAGCCGGTCCTCCGGCAGCCAGCAGGTTCGGCCCTCGACGTCCACTTCGGACAGATCGTCCGGCCAGTACGGCAGCACGGACTTCCGCGTGGTGCCCAGGAAACCGGCCACCTCGCCCGGCGTCGCGGGGCCGAAGAAGCGCAGGTACGTGGTGATCACCCGGTCCACGCCGCGGGTGCGCTCGGGGATGCCCGGCCACGGCTCGATCGGGCTCAGCGTGGCCGGGTAGCGATCCGTCTCCAGCCGGATGCCGGCGGGTAGCACGGCCAATCGCATGAGCTGCTCGGACACGTGCGTCGCCTGGCAGCCGCGGCACCACTGGGAGAGGCCGGGTGGGATGGCGGCGGTCAGCGCGGCGCTGGCGGCCCCCTTGCCCATGGTCCGCGGCACGGCCTCGCGCAGCGCGCGAGCGGTCACCGCGTACGCCTCGAGCGCCGGGATGCCGCGGTCGGCGCGCCACGCCAGCCGCGCCCAGGCGTCCGACTCGGACCCGGGCCACAGCGCCTCGGCGAGCGCCGGCAGGTCGGCGCCGCGGTGCAGGTGCGGGGCGCCGCGGTAGGACCAGATCAGGGTGAATCCGGCGAGGTCACCCGCCGGGCGGGGCAGCCGGGCGGCGAGCGCGAGCCGGGCGGTGGCGTTGGAGGTGTCCTGTACCCCGAGATCGAACAGCGCCAACTCGCTCTCGTCGCGCGCGGCGCGGTGCAACCCGTGCTCGGCGATCCGGTAGGCCAGCACCTGCTGGCGGGTGACCTTCATCCGATCCGTCCCGTTGGCTCGCTCATGCGAAGAAGCAGTGGAGGACGACCTCCGAAACGTGCCGGCCCTCGCCGGCGGAGTATCCGCCCTCGCCGCGAAGGCCGCTCAGCTCACCGGTGCCGGTGCCGGGCAGCACGGCCCACGCCGTGTGGGCCACCGCCCCGTCGAACATGCCGGTCTGGCGCAGCACCACGCTGCCGGAGCGGCCGGCCACCGTGCCGGTGAACCGCTCCAGGGCGACGTAGCTCGCCGTGCCGTCGGTGCCGTACGCCATCAGCGCCTCCCAGGTGGATTCTCCCGCCATGTCGCCGGTGTAGCGGCAGCGGACCCGGCCGCGGACCAGCTTGGGCCCGGTCTCGTCGTAGGGCTCCTCATCCCAGCTGACGATGTCGAACCTCGCCTTCGCTGTGGACGTGGCGCCAGGTGTTGAGGTGGGCATCGGCTCGGTCATGGTCGGTCGGCTCCCTGGCTCGGGCCGGCGTGCCCGTCGCGCGCCGGCTGGCGGACAGCCTTCCGCCAATATCTGCCACCTGCTGTCAGGTATGCGCGGATACTTCCTGCCATGCGCGCCTCTCGCCTGCTGTCGCTGCTGTTGCTGCTGCAGACGCGCGGCCGGATGACGGCCGGCGAGATCGCCCGCGAGCTGGGCGTGTCGGTGCGCACCGTGTACCGGGACGTGGAATCGCTGTCCTCGGCCGGCGTGCCGGTGTACGCGGAGCGCGGCTCGGCCGGCGGCTACCAGTTGCTCGAGGGCTACCGCACCCGGTTGACCGGGCTCACCGAGGACGAGGCGCGGTCGCTGCTGTTCGCGGGCATGCCGGCGGCCGCGACCGAACTGGGGCTCGGCGAGGTGCTCGCCGCCGCGCAGCTCAAGCTGTCCGCCGCGCTGCCGGCCGTACTGCGCATCCGGGCCGGACGGGTGCGCGAGCGGTTCCTACTCGACCCGCTGGCCTGGTTCCGGGAGGCGGACTCGGTGCCGTGGCTCGCGGCGGTCGCCAGGGCGGTGTGGGACGAGCACCGCATCGAGGTGCGCTACCAGCGGTGGGATCGCAGCGTGGTGGACCGCACGCTGGAGCCGCTCGGCCTGGTGCTCAAGAGCGGCGTCTGGTACCTGATCGCCGGCGCCGCCAACCCGAGGATGTACCGGGTGTCCCGCATCCACGCCTGCCGGCCGCTGGACGAGACGTTCCGGCGGCCGGAGGGCTTCGTGCTGGCGGAGTTCTGGGCGCGGCGGGAGGAGGCGCTGCAGGCGCGGCTGTTCCGCGGTGAGGCCGAGGTGCGCCTGTCACCGCGGGCGCGCCGGCTGCTGTTCCTGCTCGGCCCGGTCGTGGCGGAGGCGGGTGCGCGGCGGGCGTCCACCCCGGACCGGGACGGTTGGGTACGGACCACGCTGCCGATCGAGTCGCTGGAGCATGCGACCGGCGAGTTGCTGCGCTTCGGGCCGGACGTCGAGGTGTTGCGGCCGCCCCAGCTGCGCGACCGCGTCCGGCGGGCCGCCGAGGAACTTCTCCGCCGCTACCACGGGTGAGTCCCGACGACCCGCCGGGACTCACCCTCATATCAGCGGTCGCGGTGCAGGTACAGGTCCCGCAGCAGGGCTATCTCGGCGCCGTGGTGGATCACCTCTCGGTGGATGTGCAGGACCAGCGCGGCCATCGGGAGGTCCGCGTAGGGCCCCTCCGCAGGTCCGCACGGCCGGGCGAGCCCCTCCTCACCCAGCCCACGCACGCCGCCGATCCAGGCCGCGTACCCCCGGTCGAGCAGTGCCAGCGCCTCGGCGGCGGTGCCCGGGTAGTCGAAGGTCTGGTAGTCGACGGGCGGGCCGCCGAAGTGGTTGGCCACCCGCATGCCCAGGACGCCGACGATGATATGCCCGAGCCGCCACGCGATGGTGGTCACCGGCGCCGGATCGGGTTCCGGTGCGGCGAAGTCGATGGTGAACGCGCCCGAGCCGGCCGCGATCGGCGCGGTGCTCTCCCCGCGGGGCCGCACGTTCCAGCAATCCCTGACGGGCTCCCAGAAGTACTCCTCGTCGGTCAGGCCGTCCAGCCGCTTCCGCAGCTGGTGCCGCCAGTGCCAGTCGAGTTGGTCGACGATGTGCCGGTTGAATTCCATGGCGGCACCCTAGGAACAATCGCGGTCAGTTCCGGTCCGCGATCTCAGCAAGAACCCGCACCCGGATCCGGTCCGCGATCCGGGCCCGGCTTTCCGGCCCGATTCGCCGGGGCGCCAGGGGGCCGGGCGCGGCGCCGCCCCGACCCCGTGGCGCCCGCGCGGATCTCAGCCGCCGGCCGGCATGGCGATCACGGCGAACACCGCGCCCTGGCTGTCGCCAAGGATGGCCATTCGCCCGTACGGGGTGTCCCACGGTGTTCGCAGCACGCCGCCGCCCAATTCGGTCACCTTGGCGACGGCGGCGTCGGTGTCCGCCACCGCGAAGTACGCCATCCAGTGCGGCGGAATGTCGGCCGGGAAGTCCGCGCCGAGCTCCCCGATGCCGCCCGCGGGGTTTCCGTCCACCTTGAACACCGAGTACCGGAAGCCGTTCGCGCTCATGTCGTCGTAGTCGTAGCCGAACACGGAGCGGTAGAAGGCCAGGTTGGCCTCGTAGTCCCGGCTCATGTTCTCGTTCCAGCACAGCGCGCCCGGCTCGTTGGCCAACCCGATGCCGGTGTGCGCGCGGGACTGCCAGATGCCGAAGACCGCGCCGCCCGGGTCGGCCGCGATGGCCAGCCGGCCGGCGTCCATCACGTCGCCGGGCTCCACCAGCAGCTTCCCACCGGCTGCGCTGATCTTGCGGGCCGTCTCGTCGGCGTCGGCCACGGACAGGTATGTGGTCCACGCCGGGGGCACGTCCGGCGGACCCTGCTTGGGGCCGATCCCGGCGACGGCGCGGCCGTTCTTGAGACAGATCGAGTATCCGCCCGTCTCCGGCGAACCGGGCGGCGCCTCCCAGCCCAGCAGTTCGCCATAGAAGGCTCTGGCCCGATCGAGGTCGTCGACGCCAAGATCCACCCAGCACGGCACGCCGCCGGGCCAAGCGCTGTCCCGAGTCACCATCGCTGCCTCCACACTGGTTCGAGGACGGGCACCGGGCCGGCCTGACGCGAGGCTCGCCGGGCGGTCCAGCGCTGGTCGGTGCCGACGCTAGCCCCGGGGGCCGACAATTCACGTCACGCGCGGGCAATGGTGGGCCCTTGGACCCGCGCGCTTACGGACTCATGGCACGGCCGATCGGCCCCGCCGCCGAGGATTCGGCACGCAGCGTGATCAACCGTGCGCGCTGATCGCCCGTGGTAGCGTCGCGCGGTCCGGAACGCCAGGGGAGAAATTGATGACCGCGATCGACCTCGAGTACGTCTCGCAGCTCTACCAGAAGTACGGTTCCGCGCTGGCCGAGGTGCGCGACGCCCAGCGCGCCTTCCTGCGGCGGAACAGCGAGACGGTGACGCCGCAACTGGACGACCTCGAGGCCGAGATCACCTACCTGCTACTGCGCGAGCACCGGCCGGAAACCGTGGTGGAAATCGGCACCTTCCACGGTTGGTCCACCACCTGGATTCTGCGCGCGTTGCGGGACAACGGGACCGGCCACCTGTACTCGTTCGACATCGTCGACAACGTGGTGCGCAACGTGCCCGCCGAACTCGCCGCCGACCGCTGGACGTTCACCCAGGGCGACGTCCGGACCAGGCTCGACGTGGTGCCGAGGGACACCGGTTACCTGTTCATCGACGCGGCGCACAGCGCGCGCTTCGCCCGCTGGTACATCGAGAACCTGTTCCCGGCGATGCCGGCCGGGATTCCGGTGAGCGTGCACGACGTCTTCCACGGGCGCTGGGCGCTGCCGTTCACCGAGGGCGCGGTGGTCCTGCGGTGGCTGGCCCGCCAGAACATCCCCTACTTCACCGCGTCGGCGGCGCGGGCCCCGGAGGTCTACCGGCGGCTCGGCGAACTGAAGCGGGAGATCGGTCTCGGCGAACCGGTGCGCACCAGCCGGGACAACCCGATGATCTTCTTCAACCTGGGATGAGCCCCGGCTCGAACCGGCCACGACCATCCGCACCGTGAGCCGCGAGACGAATTGATCGTGCCGCGCACGGCATGCCACGCCCACCCTCTAACCTGTTCGGGCGATCAGGCAACGCGGGGAGATCGGAAGCGAGCATGGGGCTGTCCGGACGGGTGAAAGGCCGTGCCGAATCGTCCGCCGTGCGCCGGAAATGCGCGGCTGTCATCGCCACTCTCCGTAGCTTTGGCCTGAGACGGCCGAGCGACTTCGTCGTCAGACGGCCGAACGACTTCCTCTTCCTCGTACCGCGGGTGAGCAGGCTTGCCGTGAGACGGCTGAGCGGCCCGGCCGGCGACCTTGCCGATCTGCTGCGCGTCCTCGCGGCGTCGTGGCCCGGCCGTATGCTGACCGGCCACCACCTGCCCGCCCTGCAGCGCATGCCGGACAGGTACCTGCCGCTGCTGGCGGACGAGGCCTCGCGGGCCGGGCGCATCGCAGCACCGCGGGATGCCGCCGCGCTGGTGCGGCGAGCGCTGCGGCGTTGGCCCCCGTCTGGGGTGCCGCGGTGGCCGCGCCGGGTGCCGAGCCTTGGCGGCGTCCGCCTCGTCCCGCCGCGCCGCGCGTGGACCAATGCCACGCCGATGATCGTGGCGGTCGCCGCGCTCGGCGGTACCGCGCTGACCTCGCCGGCCTCCGCATCGTCCACCGCCCCGCGCTCGCCGCTGACCTGGTGCCGGGACAAGTCGTCGATGGCCGTTATCGGCGACTCCGGTTCCACCGGATACGGCGTGGTGGACCCGAAGAACGCCTGGGTGGCGGCGCTGCGCCGGGCCAAGCCGCACACCCGGATCGTCAACTACGCGCACGACGGCGCGATGGTGTCGGACTTCCTGCCGGGTGGCCGCTGGCCGCAGACCACCGGAGCGGTGCGGGACATCGGCCGGCGGCAGCCGTCCCTGGTGCTGATCGAGATCGGCGGCAACGACTACTACATGGACCGCGACCCCGCCCGGTACCAGGCGGACCTGGACCGGCTCACCCGTGCGATCTGGTCCGTCTCGCCGCGCTCCACGCTGGTCTACGAGACGATCTGGCCGTTCGATCCGCGCCACTCGCCGACCGCGGTGCACTCCTGGGACGAGTACGCCGCGGCCATGCACCGGCTGGTGGTGAAGTACCACGCCGGCTGGATCGACCTGCGGCAGTTCTTCCCGCCGAACTACTCCGCCGATGCCGACACACACCTGCTCAACCCGGACCGGATTCACCCGACCGACGCGGGCAACGCCGTCGAGTTCGCCGCCGTGCTGAACATTCTGAACCGCTGCTGAACGCGGAACCGGGGAGATGCGGAACCATGGCGGGTCGTCCACCGTCCGACCGGCGGGGCGACGAATCGGGCGACAGCGGGGCGGGCGACGCGCCGGACAACCGCGAGGAGACAATGCGACGAAACCGTGGACTTCGGTGACACCCTGAATGCAGACTTTGAATGAAGACGGTCAGCATGACGGTTAACGGCAGCCGAACGCCCACTGTGAGTAGTAGCGAGGCCCGTCCTTCGGCCAGTCGGCTGATCGAGTAGCACTCGGCGGGTGCCCGTAGCACGGCCAAGGCGCTACGCGCAACGGCAGGTAGCCCCGGAGTTTCGGGCCTCCCGCCCGGCGCGTGACCGGCGGCGCATCAACAAACTGTCCCACGGCACGGCCGCGAGGAGCCGTGGAAAGCACCAGAGGGAAGCCACAGACGACCCGCGAAGGCGGGCAGGCGCGGCCGTTCCTGCGAGGGGTGAGGAGCGTTCGATGTCCCGGATCCGCCTAACCACGCTTGCCCTCGCGGCCATTGCCATATGCAGCGGCGTGCTCACCGCCTCGCTGCTGGTGCCGCCGGGCGACGTGGCACCGATCGTGGTCGACAACGGGGCCACGAACGGCGCCGACGGCGGGGCGGGGAGCGCGGACCGGGACACCAGCGCGGCGCCCGCCGGAGCGGCCACCGGCGGCGGGACCGGCACCGCCAGCGCCGCGGTCAGCTTCACGGTGAGCGACACGCCGGGACGCGTGCTGAACCTCCGGCCCGGCAGCACGCAGCGCCAGTGGGTGCGCCTGACCAACCCGAACGACGTGCCGATCGAGGTCTCCTCGCTGTCCGCCACGGTCGGCCAGCCGGTCGATCGGTCGGGCAAGCCGATGGCGCGGTGCTCGGCCGATGCCGTGACCGTGACACCCTTGCAGACCCCGGTCAGCGTGCCGGCGCACGGGCAGACCGACACCACGCTGAACGTGCGGATGTCGCCGAACACCCCGAAGGACTGCGAGGGCGCCAACTACCCGCTCTCCTACACCGGCAGCGGCAAGCCCGGTCTCCAGTCCGGCCGTCCCGGTGCGCCGGGCGCGACCGGGACGGCCGCCTCCCCGCCGGCCGGCGTGCCGGCGTCGCCGACGAGCCTCCCACCGTCGATCACTCCGGCGTCACCGGCACCGGCTGATCCCCCGCCGCACCGGTAGGTCCTCCCGTTCAGCGGGGCTGGCAGCGCGGGCACCACACGGTCGACCGGCCCGCCGTGCGGGTGCGCTCCAGGGGACCGCCGCAGCGGGGGCACGGTGCGTCCCGCTCGTCCCGCACCCCGGTCAGCCAGCCCTCGCGTGGCGGCACCCGGCCGGCGCGCACCGCCGCCCGCAGCACCCGGCGCATCTCGTCGTAGAGCCGGGCACGCTCGTCCTCGCTCAGCTCGCCCGCGGGACGCGCGGGATGCACGCCGACCCGCCAGAGCAGCTCGTCGGCGAGCAGGTTGCCCAGCCCCGCGAGCGCGGACTGGTCGGTGAGCAGCGCCTTGATCCGCCGCCGAGCACCGGTCAGCAACGCGTCGAACTCGCCGCGACCGATGGACAGCGCGTCCGGTCCGGTGTCGGCGAGCAGTCGGTCGACCGCGTCGTCGTTCTCGGCCAGGCGGATGCCCTGCAGCTTGCGGGAGTCGCGAAACCGCAGCTCACCGCGGTCGAGGCGGAAGATGACCCGGTCGTGTGGATGCCTCGGCTCGTCCCCGGCGCACCACAGCAGGCTGCCGGTCATGCCGAAGTGCATGACCACGGTCGGACCTCCGGTGCCGGCGAGCAGCCACTTGCCGTGCCGCCGGGGTTCGGTGAACCGCTGGCCGGCGAGCGCACGGTCCAGCGCGGCAGGCGTGGTGCCGCGCAGCACCCCGGTGTCGGTGACGTCGACGCCGCGCACGCGTGCGTCCACCGCGTGCTCCGCGAGCACGCGGCGGAATCCCTCCACGTCAGGCAGTTCGGGCACCGCTCGCCGGGTTACCGCGGGCACGCCGGGACAAACACGCCATCCGGCCCGGGCGCCCCGGACCAGCGGCCCTACCGCGGGGCGGGACCAGCCGGGGCAGGGTGAAACCATGGCCAGCCGCACGGCGATCGGCGTCGCGGCCGCGGCGGGGGCCGCGTGCGCCTTCGCCGGGTACCGCCGCCGGCACCTGCGCTTCGGCGCGACCGGATTCGAGCAGCGCCAGCCGATGCCGGGCGACGATCTCGTGCCGCTGCCGCACTTCCGCGCCACCCGCGCGGTCAGCATCGGGGCGCGGCCCGAGGAGGTGTACCCGTGGATCGTGAAGTCCGGGCGGGGGCCGGGCGGGCTCGCCGAGCACGGCGGCCTGGCCGGCGTCCCGCCCGGCGCCGATCCCATCCCGGAACTGCGCCGGGTGCGGGTCGGCGAACTGGTCCCGGCGTCCAAGGCGACGATCGAGCATGCCGCGCTGCGGGTGCACGCCTTCGAACTGGACCACTGGCTGCTGTGGAGCCGGCGGGACTGCACCTGGTCGTGGTCGCTGGCGCCGATCGACGGCGAGCACACCCGGCTGGTCACCCGGCTGCGGGTGCGCTACCGGCCCACCCTGCGCGGCGTCCGCGACGTGCTGTTCTTCGAGCTGGCCGAGTTCCCGCTGGCGCACCGTACGCTGGTCGGCATCCGCAGGCGGGCCGAGGCGCTGGCCACCGTGCGCCGGGCCAGGGAACACCCGGACGTCGCCGGATCCCGCATCGACGAGCTGATGCCGGCGTGGGACGCGCGGATGCTGGTGGCCGCGGACATCCCCCGCCCGCCGGAGACGGTGTTCGCCGCGCTGCGCGAGATCCGGCTGGCCGACCTACCGCTGCTCGGGTCGCTGCTGCGGCTGCGCGCGCCGAGCCGGGAGGCGCTCGGCCGCACCCCGGTGTTCGAGGGCATGCGCCGGGTCCGCGAGGTGTACCTGGAGCAGTCGGCCAACGAGATCATCCAGGCCGGCGTTGGTCCACTGTGGAGCCTGCGCTCGCCGTTCGTGCCGGTCGACTCGGCCAGGACGGTCCGGCAGCACGACGCCCGGCACGCCGCGTTCGTGGTGTCCTACCGGGTCGAGCCCCGCGACGGCGCGAGCCGCCTGGTGTGCGAGACCCGGGTCGCCAAACCGGTCGAGCCGCGGGCCGGCCGCATGTTCGCGGTGTACTGGCCGACCACGGGCCGGCTCGGCGACTGGGTGTGGGAGCGGTCGCTGGTCGCCGCGGTACGCCGGCTGGCGTTGCGGGCCGGGTGAGGGCGGGGACCGGGCTGCCGATGGTCAGGCCGGCCCATGGCGTGCCCCCGGGCCGGACTCGCCGAGCACCACGAAGGTCTCGGTGACCACCACGCCCGGTAGGCGGCGGATGTGCTTGCCCAGCAGGTCGAGCAGGTGCTCGTCGTCCCGGCAGGCCACCTCGGCCAGCACGTCGAACGACCCGGTGGTGAACAGCACCCGGGACACCTCGTCCAACTCGGTCAGGGCGGCGGCGACCGCGTCCACGTCGCCCTCCACCCGCACGCCGACCAGCGCCCTGCGGGTGTGACCCAGCCGGTCCTGGTCGACCACGGCGACGATGCGCAGCAGCCCGGAGTCGACCAGGCGCTGCACCCGCTGCCGCACCGCCGCCTCGGACAGCCCCACGGCATTGCCGATGGCCGCGTACGGGCGGCGGCCGTCGGCGCGCAGTTCGTCGATGATCCGCCTCGCGGTGTCGTCCAGGACGACCTGCCGGCGCGCCCGGGGCGGCCCGTGTTTCGCCATGAAAACGATGTTTCTCGGCCCGTGCACGGGTTCACAAGCCGCCACCAGGATGTGGCCGACCGCACACAGCGTCAGCAGCCGAGGTAGCGGCAGGCGACCGGTGCCGGCCGCTCCACCGGGTGGCCCGCCGAGATGGACCACGCCAGCCGGACGAACTGGGCGTGCGTCCAGGCCAGCGGGGTGGCCGAGGCGGTCGGTCCACCGTGCCCGGATTGTTGTCGCCGAGCGCGTACCGGGTGCCGGCGTCCGGCCGGCCGTCCTTGGTCAGCCGCAGGTAGTACGGCAGCGGCGAGTACGGCCCGATGTGCGTGGCGGTCCACCCGTCGACCTGCCCGCGCCACCGGTCGGCCACCGCGAGGTAGCGGTCGGCGGTGGCGGCGTCCCCGGCCCGCTTCAGCAGGTCGGCCAGGGTGACCAGACCGGCCACCGCCGAGGCGATGGTGGCCGGCGAGTAGCCGCTCTGGTTCTCCCAGCGCTCCTGCTCGCTGTACGGCGCGGCGTGGCCGTCCTTGGTGTAGTTGACCAGGAACTCGGCGCCCCGCTCCAGGTGGTCCAGGGTGGCCGGGTCGTGCCGGTCGAGCAGCCCGGCGAGCAGCATCGGCGCGGCGGTCTCGTCGAGCTGCACGCTGGTCCAGTACGGCTGCCCGGCGACCGTGGTGTTCTGCGACCAGTGCCCAGAGGTCGCGTCGAAGCCGCGATCGGCGACCAGCGCGCTGGCCGCGTGCGCGTCCTCGGCCACCAGAGCGCCGCCCGCGGTCCGCGCGCGGTCGTCGTTGCGCTCGCCGGGCAACGGCGGGTCGTGCCGGGAGGCACGCGGCGGGCGGCCGGTGGTCGCTGCGCCGGACGGTCGGTTGCCTCAGCTTTCCAGCGTCACCACCGTGGTGCCGGGGACCACCGCCAGGTGCGCGGCGGCCGAACCGCCGTTGATGGCGACGGCGAGGTGGTCGGAGGAGTCCACGTGCACCACCGCCTCGGCCGGTGCCACGTCGCCGAAGGTGGTGCCGAGCGTCGCGGGCAGCACGGCGTCGCCGGCGCGCACGGTGAGCTGGGCGCCCAGCGCCAGCCCGGCCGCGTGCACGTCCCCGGCGGTGGCGGCGAGCTGCACGTTGCCGAACCGGTCCACGACCAGCACGTCGCTCTCCAGCCGGCCCTGCTCGACCCAGCGGTGCGGCTCCGGCAGGCGGACCAGGGTGGCCGGATCGAGTTCGGGGCCGAGCTGGCCCGGGTCCAGGCCGTTGGCCAGGTTCGCCGCCACCGGGGCGAAGATGTCCCGGCCGTGGAAGGTGGCGGAGACGTGCGCCAGCCAGTAGTCGGGCACGGTCAGCTCGTACGCGGCGACGATCCCGCCGAGCACCTCGGCGGCCGGCGTGAGCAGGCCGTTGTCCGGGCCGACGAGGACTCCGTCCCGGGCCAGCAGGGCGATGCCCCGGCGGTCGGTACCCACCCCGGGGTCGACCACCGCGACGTGCACCGCGGCCGGCAGGTACGGCACGACCTGCGCGAGCAGCACGGCCCCCCGGCGCACGTCCTGCGGCGGCACGTCGTGCGTCACGTCGATGACGCGCACACCGGGCGCGGTGCGCGCGATCACTCCCTTGCAGGCGGCCACGAAGCCGTCGCTGAGCCCGTAGTCGGTCGTGAACGACATCCATTCGTACGGCATGCGGACAGTTTCGCCGACGCCCACCCACCGATCGGCGGAGGGCGGTCAGCCGGCGAGCGCGGCACCCAGCCGGCGGCCGGAGAGGCCGGCCAGCACCAGCATCGCCGCGCCCGCCGCGACCAGGTCCTCACCGAGATCGCTGACGGACACCTCGACCGGCGCCCGCCCCACCGGGCGTGCCTGCCCGGCCAGCGCCCGCCGCAGCCCGGCCAGCAGCGGCTCCCCCGCCGGGCCCACCGCGCGGCCGCCGAGCACGACCTGGTCCACGTCCAGCAGGTTGACCAGGTCCACCACAGCCACGCCGAACAGCCGCGCCGCCCGCACCAGCTCGGCCCCGGCGACGCGGTCCCCGTTCCGGGCCGCCGCGCACGCCTCGGCGAAGCGTCGCAGCACCTCGGCCTGCGGCACCGGGTCGGAGCCCCGCAGCCTGGCCAGCCGGGCGACCACCGCACCGGGGCCGCACACCGCCTCGACGCAGCCCCGCCGGCCGCAGGCGCACCGCGGACCGCCCGCCACCAGCGTGGTGTGCCCGAACTCCCCGGCGTTGGTCCTGCTGCCGCGGTGCACCCGGCCGTCCAGCACCAGGCCGGCGCCCACGCCGGTGCCCAGGTAGACCAGCACCGCGTCGCGGAACCGCTCGCCGCGCCGCCAGCACTCCGCCACCACCGCCGCGTTGGTGTCCTTGTCCACGGCGACCGGGAACCCGGTCGCCTCGGCGAGCCGGTCCCGCAGCGGCACCTCGTGCCAACCGGGCAGGTTGGTCGCCCCGGACACCACGCCGGCGCGGTGGTCCAGCGGCCCGGGAGCGCCGACCCCCAGGCCGAGCACGCGGTCGGTGCTCACGCCGCCGGCCGACACCAGGTCGTGGGCCTCGCCGGCGATGCGCGCGATCGCCGTGGCCGGCCGCGGCGGGGTACGCAGCCGCACCCGCCGGCTCCGGACGATCCGGCCGGCGAGGTCGACCAGGACCAGGCGCAGCTCGTCGCGGTCCAGGTGGGCACCGAGGGCCAGGCGCGCCTCCGGCACCAGCCGGAGCAGCGTGCGCGGCTTGCCGACGCTGGGCGCCGCCCGCCCGGACTCGGCGAGGACACCGTCGCCGATCAGCCGCGCCACGATCTTGGACACCGCCTGCGCGGTCAGCCCGGAACGCTCGGCTAGCTCCGCGCGGCTGAGTTCGCCGGAGTCCCGCACCAGGTCCAGCAGCAGCCCGCTGTTGTGGTCGCGCAGCGCGCGCAGGTTGGCACCGCCCGGGCCGCTCGGCCCGGTGGTGGGCGTGGTGTCGGTCATCGCGATCATCCTGCCAGGCTGGATTTAGACAACAGTGTTGAGTAACTTGCCGGCCATGTCTACTACCGCACGCGACGAGCTGCGCGTCGGCCTGCTCGGGTACGGGCTGGCCGGCGCCGTCTTCCACGGTCCACTGATCGCCGCCACCCCGGGGCTCCGGCTGACCACCGTGGTCACCGGCAACCCGGAGCGCGCCGACCGCGCGCGCCGCGACCATCCCGGCGTGGTCGTACTCGACCATCCGGACCGGCTGTGGGAGCGTGCGGCGGACCTGGATCTCGTGGTGGTCGCCACGCCGAACCGCAGCCACGTGCCGCTCACCGGGGCCGCGCTCGCCGCCGGCCTGCCCGTGGTGGTGGACAAGCCGTTCGCCGCCACCGCCGAGCAGGGTCGGCGGCTGGCCGCCGAGGCGCGCAGCCGGGGCCTGCTGCTCACCGTGTTCCAGAACCGCCGGTGGGACGGCGACTTCCGGACGCTGCGCCGCGTGGTGGCCGCCGGCGACCTCGGCCGGGTGCTGCGCCTGGAGTCCCGGTTCGAGCGCTGGGTGCCCACGCCCAGGACCGGCTGGCGGGAGAACGGCGCGCCGGAGGACGCCGGCGGCGTGCTGTACGACCTGGGCAGCCACCTGGTGGACCAGGCGCTGCACCTGCTCGGCCCGGCCACCTCGGTCTACGCCGAGCTAAACCGGCGCCGGCCGGGTGTCGAGGTGGACGACGACGCGTTCGTCGCCCTGACCCACGCCGGCGGCGCGCGCTCGCACCTGTGGATGGGCTCGGTGAGCGCGCACCACGGGCCGCGGTTCCGGGTGCTGGGCGACCGGGCGGCCTACACCAAGCACGGGTTGGACGGCCAGGAGGCGGCACTTCAGGCGGGTCGGCGGCCGGGACAGCCGGGGTGGGGTGAGGAGCCGCGGGAGTGCTGGGGCGTGCTCGGCGTACCCGGGGACACCCGCGAGGTGCCCGGCGAGCCCGGCGCGTACCAGAACTTCTACGCCGGCGTCCGGGACGCCTTGGTGGACGGCGGTTCGCCCCCGGTCGACCCGGACGAGGCGATCGCCGGGCTGGTCGTGCTGGAGGCGGCTCGCCGCTCGGCCACCGAAGGCGCCGTCGTGCGACTCTAGATCATTCTCGAAAGAGGGCGTCCTGCCCCTGGTCGTAGACCAGGAGGCCGTCGGGGCGGCGGCGGGCCGCGTCGGTGGGCGCGTGCCGGGCCAGCGACCCGTCGTGGCCCAGGTGCAGCACGGGCGTCTCCCTGGCCAGCACCACGAAGTCGGCGATCATCCGGCGGTGGCAGCGCCACCACACCGACTCGGCGCACATCACCGCGGTGCGCCGGAGGCGGGCCTCGGCGAGCAGGTCGTCCACCGCGGCGAGGAACTCCGGGGAGCGCATGTGCCCGGCGTAGCCGGCGAACGCTCGGTTGCGCAGCGCGGTGTCCGGCGCGTCCGGGCGGGCCCTGCGGAAGCCGCCGAGGCGTTTCTCCCATCGGTAGCCGATGCCGTGCTCGGGCAGCCACTCGCTGATCGCGGTCCGGGCCACGTGCGGGTTGCGCCGGCTGCCGGGCGCGGTCCGCACGTCGACCAACTGCTCGACGCCGGCGCCGCGGAGCAGTTCGACGATCCGCTCGGCGGTGGCCGTGCCGTGCCCGAACGTCAGCAGCGGCGTGACCACGGTCAGGCCAGCTTGCTCAGGGCGTCCTCGATCGCCCGGTGGAAGGTCGGGTACGCGTAGATCATGTGCCGCAGCCGCTCGGTGGGCACCCGGGCGTGCACCGCGACGGCCAGCGCGGACAGCACCTCGCCGCCCCACGGACCGACCGAGGTGGCGCCGACCAGCACCCCGGTGTCCGCGTCCTCGACCAGCTTCACGAAGCCGGCGTTGCCCGGCCCGTGGATCCAGCCCCGGGCGGAGCTGGCCAGGTTGGTGTAGCCGATGCGCACCCGGATGCCGCGCTCCCTAGCCTGCGCCTCGGTCCGCCCGACGGCGCCGATTTCGGGGTCGGTGAAGGTGACCCGGGGCACCGCGTGGTACTCCGCGCCCGGGCCGGGCCGGCCCAGCACGTCCCGCACCACGATGCCCGCCTGGTACATCGAGACGTGCGTGAACGCGCCCTTGCCGGTGGCGTCGCCGATCGCCCACACGCCGGGCGCGACCCGCAGGTGGTCGTCGGGGTCGAAGAACCGCGCGTCCGGGTCGAGGCCGATCGCGTCCACACCCAGTTCGTGCAGCGGCGCCTTGCGGCCGACGGAGATCAGCAGCCGCTGCGCGGTGACCGTCTCGTCGTCCACCCGGACCGCGAAGCCGGAACCGTCGTGGCTGACCTCGGTCACCTTGGCGCCGGTGCGCACGTCGATGCCCTCGCCGCGGAGCACCTCGGCGATCAGCTCGCTGGCCCTCGGTTCCTCCGCGGGCAGCAGCCGGTCGGCCGCCTCCACCACGGTGACCTGGGTGCCGAACCGGGCGAACGCCTGGCCCAGCTCCAGGCCGACGGTTCCGCCGCCGACCACGCAGAGCGACGCCGGCGCCTCGGTGGTCCGCAACGCCTCCCGGTTGGTCCAGTAGGGAGTGTCGGCCAGGCCGGGAATGGACGGCAGCGCCGGCTCGGTGCCCGGGTTGAGCACCAGCGCCCGCTCGGCGGTGAACTCCTGATCGCCGACCCGCACGGTGCGCTCGCCCACGATCCGCGCCCGGCCGCGCACCAGCCGGCCGCCCTGCCCCTCGAAGCGCCGCACCGCGACCTCGTCGTTCCAGTCGTCGGTGGCCTCGCGGAGCCGCTCCGCGACCGGGGCGAACGCCGGGCGCACCTCGGCGGAGCCGGCCATGCCGGGCACCCGCCGCGCCTCGGCGAGCAGGTCCGCGGCGCGGATCATCATCTTGCTCGGGATGCAGCCGTAGTACGGGCACTCCCCGCCGACCAGCCCGGACTCCGCGGCTACCACGGAGAGCCCCGCCTCGGCGAGCTGCCCGGCGACCGCCTCGCCGCCGGGACCCATGCCGACCACGACGACGTCGACCCGCTCGGCCATCATGTACCCCCCTTTGGTCTCCGCCGGGACCATCTCGGCACCGCCCGACTCCACCCTGTTCCGTGCCCGCGGGACCCGCAAGCGCAACCGGCCGGGCGCCCCGCCGGGGCCGTGCGTTTGCCCACACCGCCCGTTCGGCCCGGGGCCACGTCCAGGTAACTCCCAGGAAACGGAGGGGGAGGTTCAGGAAGGACACAGGAAGGATCTCTAACGTCGGGGGCGCCTCGTAGCGCAGAGATCACGTGAGGGCGGATGTGAGCAGCTCGACCACCGCGTTGACCACCGCGTCCACCGTCCCGTTCGGCACCGGGCCCGAGACCGGCACCACGACCGCCGCCAGCGCCGGCGCGTCCACCGGCAGCGGCGCGGGCCGGACCGGGCGGCGGGTGGGCTGGGACGTCGTGCGGGTGCTGGCCATCTTCAGCGTGGTGCTGGAGCACGCCACCACCGCCGCGCCGAGGGGCTTCCCCCAGCTCGGCCCGATGCCGGTGGTGTGGGACCCGCTGATCGGCGCGAACACGATGCTGCTGATCTCGGCGTTCTTCGTGTGCGTCACGGTGCGCCGCGGCCGCCCCCGGGCCTGGTGGTGGAACCGGGTGGCCCGGCTGCTGCCCACCTACCTGGTCGCCGTGCTGGTCACCTACGGGATCACCTGGCTGGGCACCCTGCTCGGCAGCCCGATCACCCTGCCCTCCGGCAAGGACCTGCTGGCCAACCTGTTTCTGCTGCAGGGCTGGGTGGACGGCGTCCGCTACGTGGACAACTCCTACTGGACGCTGCCCATCCAGCTGTTCTCGTTCACCGTGGCCGCGCTGCTGGTCCGCTGGTCCGGGATGCACCGCAGGTGGTCGGGGCCGGTGCTGGCGTGGGGCCTGATCGTCGGACCGCTGGTGGTGCGTGCCTGGGTGGACCACCCGGGTTGGCTCAGCCACGTCTACCTGGGCCTGGGCCTGTACCGGTGGCAGCTGTTCGGCATGGGCGTGGCGCTGTGGCTGTGGACCCGGGGACGGATCAGCTTCGGGCACCTGGCCCTGGTGTTCAGCTGCGGCCTGCTCGCCGAGTACATCCAGGACGGCGACCTGCACTCCACCAAGGCGCTCGGGGTGATGCTGGTGCTGGTGCTGCTGGCCGCCGGCCCGGAGTGGCGCGGTCCAGCCCGCCACCTCGCCCGGCCGATGTCCTGGCTGGCCAGCATCTCGTTCGGCATGTACCTGGCCAACCAGCAACTCGGGTACGAACTCGCGCTCGGCATGCATGCCATCGGCCTCGGTCCGTGGTGGCGGCTGGCCGCGATCATCGGCATGACCGTCGGCGCCGGCTGGCTGCTGACCCGGTTCGTGGAACGGCCGACCCACCGCTGGCTGGTCCGCGAGTTCCCACGGCACGCCCGGACCGCCCGGGGGTGGCTTTCCACCCGGTGGCTGCTGTTCACCGGACCGCCCGCGGTGCCCGAGGTGGCGCCGCTGGACGACCTGATCGGCCTGGTCGACGAGCACGGCCGGCCGGTCGAGGCCATCGGCGCGACCGACGCGATCGGCACGGTCGGGCACGACTGGGTGCTCGCGCCCCGGAGTTGACCGCCGGCGGCGTACTCAGTGCCTGTTCCTGAACGCGCACCGCGATCGTGTCGCCGGGGCTCGCGGGTGACAAGGCACGCCCCTGTTCGTCCTGGTGGCTCGCCCCGCCCCCACGATCGCAGGGGCTTCGCCCCGGCGCGTCCCCGAAATCAGCATCGCAGGTCAGGCCAGTTCCGGAACAGGCTGTCAGGCGTGGGCCGGCGGCTCCCAGTCCGGACGCAGCGGCATGCCGGAGCGGGCGCCGTCCAGCTTGACCGCCAGGATCTGGTGTAGCTGGATGTTGTTCAGCTCGAAGCCGAGCCGGGACGCGGCCATGTACAGCCGCCACACCCGGGCCCGCCCCTCGCCGACCTCGGCCACCGCGTCAGCCCAGTGCTTGTCCAGGTTGTCGCACCAGCCGGCCAGGGTCAGCGCGTAGTGCTCGCGCAGGTTCTCCTCGTGGCGCACCTCGAACCCGGTGTCGTGGATGAGCGTGACCAGGTGCCCCGGCGCGACCAGCTCACCGTCCGGGAACACGTACCGGTTGATGAACCCGCTGGCGCGGGCCCGCTCGGTGCGCGGCCGGGTGATGCAGTGGTTGAGCAGCCGCCCGCCCGGCTTGAGCTTGTCGTACAGCGACCGGAAGTACGCCGGCTGCTTGGCCTTGCCGATGTGCTCGGTCAGGCCGATCGAGCTGACCGCGTCGAACTCGCCGCCGGCGACGTCCCGGTAGTCCAGGTGCCGCACCTCGGCCAGCTCGCTCAGCCCGGCCTCGGCGATGGCCTTCTGCGCCCACTCGGCCTGCGCCCGGGACAGGGTCACGCCGAGCGCCTTCACGCCGTAGTGCTTGGCCGCGTGCATCACCATGCCACCCCAGCCGCAGCCGACGTCCAGCAGCCGCATACCCGGCCGCAGCGCCAGCTTGCGGGCCACCAGGTCGTGCTTGGTGAACTGGGCCTGCTCCAGGGTGGCGTCCTCGCTCGGGAACACCGCGCAGGTGTAGGCCATGGACGGGCCCAGCACCCACTCGTAGAACCTGTTCGACACGTCGTAGTGGTGCGAGATGGCCTGCTGGTCGCGGGCCCTGGAGTGGCGCAGCCCGCGCAGCCGGGCCTCCTGCGGCGGGCGCGGCGGCCGGCGCAGCAGCGGGCCGGCGCCGATCTCGCGCAGCACGCCGAGGCGCTCACGCCAGGGCACGTCGTTCAGGGTCAGCTCGGAGAGCTGCTTCAGCGCGGCATACATGTCCCCGACAACCTCGATGTTGCCGGTGACGTACGCCCTGGCCAGGCCCAGCGCGCCGGGCGCGGTGGCGAGGTAGGACACCGCGAGCGGGGAACGCACCTCGACCCGCACGTCCGCGCCGGCGCGCCCGGCGCGGCTGCCGTCGTAGGCACGGAACTCCACCGGCGCGTTGCCCCCGACCGCGCGTTCGAAGACATTCGCCAACCCCATACGCGTCTCCCTTTCTCCCGGTCCGCGCCGCCGTCACGCCGGCAGGGCGCGTGGATCTACTGGGCCCGTACGCATTTCTGGTAGAGGTCGGGCAGCCGGCCGTCCGGGTCGTACTCGCTCTTCACGGCGCGGTACGCGGTTCCGTTGTAGAGCCGCCAGAACTCGTCCTCCGGGTAGTGGGCGGTCGAGTACAGCGACTTGTGCCCGCCCAACTCGGTCACCGTGCGCTCGATCAACCGGTTGTGCGTGTCTTCGGGCTGGCCGGGCCCGAGCGGCACCGTCGCCCAGAATCCGACGTTCACGTACAGCTCGTCCGGGTCCAGCGGGTACAGCGGCCACGCCTGGGGGTTCCTCAGCTTGAGCGGGCACAACCACACCGGGCTGATCCCGATGTCGGAGTGAAAGAAGTCGAGGAACTCGGCGAGCCGGCCTACCGGCACCTCGACGTCCTGGATCACCGGCTCGCGCGCCGGCCGGCGGGCCAGCGCGTCGATGCGGGTGGACAGCCCGTACCGGCGGTCCAGCGCGACCAGCCGGCGGTAGACGTCGGAACGCAGGTAGCGCTTCGGCCACAGCCGGCGCAGCACCGGGTGCTGCGCGCCGAGCGCGGCCGAGCACCAGAACCAGTCGGTGTCCCACCGCCACAGGTAGTCCCGCACGGCGAGATGGTCGATCTCCTTGCGCCGGATGGACCGGTAGTAGATGTCCCTGCCGGTGTAGTCGCTGACCCCGGGCGCGCGGTCGGCGAAGCTGCCCAGCGTCAGGTACAGCTCGCCGCGCTCGAACACCGTGCCGTCCACGAAGTCCACCGGCTCGCCGCGGAACTCCCGCGCGGCGCACACCTCGGCGATGGTCGCCGCGCACTGCTCCGCGTCGGTGAACCGCACGTGGCGGAGCCGCACGTAGGGGCGCACCGGCTCCAGTTCGATGGACACCCGCAGCGCGTAGCCGAGGGTGCCGTAGGAGTTCGGGAAGGCGCGGAACAGCGTGGCGTGCTCGCCATCCGGCCGCGCCACCACCACCCGGCCGTCCGGGGTGAGCACCTCCAACTCCCGCACCGACTCGTGCGGCAGGCCGTTGCGGAACGACGAGGACTCGATGCCGAGCCCAGCCACCGCGCCGCCGATGGTGATGGTCTTCAGCTGCGGCACGACCAGCGGCATCAGCCCGTGTGCGAGGGTGGCGTCGGCCAGGTCCTCGTAGGTGGTCATGCCCTGCACATCGGCGGTGCGGGCCTCCGGGTCGACGCTGAGTACCCGGTTGAACCGGCGCACGTCCAGACCACCGCCGGCGGGTTCGCGGAACCGGAAGAGGTTGGACGTCTTCTTGGCCAACCGGATCGGTGACCCGGGTGGCAGCGCGGCGTACTGTTCCCGCAACGCGGCCACCGCCGCGCGGTGCGCTTCGAGGTGCTGGTCGACTACCGTGCCCCGGCCGCTTGAGTCCACACAGGTCAACTTATTACCGTGGCCACCGTTTCGGCAGCCCGAACACGGTCAGTCGGTCGAACGTCACCGTGCTGGTCCAGAGGTTCGGCCGGCGGGAGACCGGACGGCCTTGCGTGCCAGGGTGAACATGCTTCACTACTGGCGTGCCCTACCGCCGTACCGCCGGGGTCCAGGCCCGGCTCGACGCCTCGCGGGAGCGCATCCTGTCCGCGGCGCTGGCCATCGTGGGCGAGCAGGGCTACGCGGCGTGCACGGTCGCGGCCGTGGCGGCGCGCGCGGAGGTGGCCACCGGCACCGTCTACACCCACTTTCCGGGCAAGGCGACCCTGGTCGCGGAGGTGTTCCGGCGGGCGGCCAACCACGAGGTGGACCTGGTGGCCAGGGCGGCGGCCACGCCGGGCAGCGCGCGCCAGCGGCTGACCGCCATGATCACCACCTTCGCCGGGCGGGCGCTGCGTGCGCCGCGGCTGGCGTTCGCGCTGCTCGCCGAACCGGCCGACCCGGCGGTGGACGCCGAGCGGCTGGCACTCAACCGGGCCTACCGGGAGATCATCGCCAGGGTGCTGGCGGACGGCGTCCGCGCCGGCGAGCTACCCGAGCAGGATCTCCAGGTCACCGCCGCTGGCCTGGTCGGAGCGATCGGCGGGGCACTGGTCGTGCCGCTTGCCGACGGCCGGGCCGACGACGCCACCCTCCCTTCGATCGTCAACTTCCTGCTGCGAGCCGCGGGAGTGACAGACCACCACGCGTCCCTGTCGGGGAAGGAGAGGTAACAGTGCCGCCCACGCACGAGGTCACCAACCAGGTTCCGCCGCTGGTCGGGCACGACGTGTCGGACGACCCGGCGCTGCTTGCCGCGCTGGCCGCGCACGGTGCCGACCGGGCCGTGCCCGAGGTGCGCGAGCTGGGCCTGCTGGCGGGTACCGAGCAGGCCCAGGAGTGGGGCCGGGTGGCCAACGCCAACCCACCGGTGCTGCACACCCACGACCGCTACGGCCACCGCGTCGACGAGGTGGAGTTCCACCCGTACTGGCACGAGCTGATGCGCGTGGCGGTGGCGCACGGGCTGCATGCCGCGCCGTGGCGGGACGACCGGCCGGGCGCGCACCTGGCTCGGGCGGCGAAATTCCTGGTGTGGAGCCAGGTCGAGGCCGGGCACGGCTGCCCGATCTCGATGACCTACGCCGCGGTGCCCGCGCTGCGGCACAACGCCGAACTGGCCGGGCGGTTCGAGCCGCTGCTCGCCGCCCGCGAGTACGACTTCGGGCTGCGGCCGCCGGAGAGCAAGCAAGGCCTGATCTTCGGCATGTCCATGACCGAGAAGCAGGGCGGCTCGGACGTGCGGGCGAATGCCACCCGGGCGGTGCCCGACGGCGCGGACGGGTACCTGCTCACCGGACACAAGTGGTTCACCTCCGCGCCGATGTCTGACGCCTTCCTCACCCTGGCCCAGGCACCCGGCGGGTTGACCTGCTTCCTGGTCCCCCGGGTGCTGCCCGACGGCAGCCGGAACCGGTTGTTCCTGCAGCGGTTGAAGGACAAGCTGGGCAACCGGTCCAACGCGTCGGCCGAGCTGGAGTACGAGGACGCCGTGGCCTGGCGGGTCGGCGACGAGGGCGCGGGCGTGCGCACCATCATCGAGATGGTCAACATGACCCGGCTGGACTGCGTGCTGGGCACCGCGGCCGGCATGCGGCTCGGCGTCGCCCAGGCCAGCCATCACGCGGCCCACCGTAGGGCGTTCGGCCGCTACCTGGTCGAGCAGCCGCTGATGCGCAACGTGCTTGCCGACCTGGCGGTGGAGTCGGAGGCGGCGACCACGGTGGCGCTGCGGCTGGCCGCCGCCACCGACCGGGCCGCGGCCGGGGACGAGCGGGAGGCCGCGTTCCGCCGGCTGGCGCTCGCGGTGACCAAGTACTGGGTGTGCAAGCGCGGCCCGGCGCACGCCGCCGAGGCGCTGGAATGCCTGGGCGGCAACGGGTACATCGAGGAGTCCGGCATGCCGCGGCTGTTCCGCGAGTCGCCGCTTTCGTCCATCTGGGAGGGTTCCGGCAACGTGGCGGCGCTGGACGCGTTGCGCGCCATGGCCAGGCAGCCGGACTCGGTGGAGGCGTTCCTCGCCGAACTGGACGAGTCGGCCGGCGGCGATCCCCGGCTCGCCGAGGCCGTCCACGACCTGCGCACCGAACTGGGCGACCTGGCCGACCTCGAGACGCGGGCCCGGCGGCTGGTGGAGCGGATGGCGCTGGTGTTGCAGGGCGCGCTGCTGGTCCGGCACGGGCATCCGGCGGTCGCCGACGCGTTCTGCGCCTCCCGGCTCGCCGGGGACTGGGGCAACGCGTTCGGCACCCTGCCCACCGGCCTGGACGTCGCCGCGATCGTGGAACGCGCCCGGCCCAAGAGTTAGCAGGTCAGGAGACGAAGTCGTGGAACAGCGCGGGCAGCGAGGCGGCCAGCAGGTCGACGGCGCTCACCGCGGCACCGAAGGGGTCCAGGTTGGCGATCCGGTACGCCAGCGCGGAGCCGTCCCGGGTCGGCTCGGTCGCGCGCACGTCGGTGAACCAGGCCAGCCACGAGGCCCGGGCCGCCGGGGGCAACCCGCCCGCGGCCGGCGCGGAGGCCGCCACCAGCACCCCGCGCTCGTTGCGCAGCGTCCACCGGTACACCTGCGAGATCAGGAAGAAGCGCCGGTCCACCACGGAGGGCCGGACGCCGAGCGCGGCGGCCACCGCCAGCCCGTGCTCGGTGGACGCCTGCTCGGCCCGGCTCCACGCGGCGTCGTGCACCGCCCGCTGGGCCAGCGCACCCGCCCGGAGTTGGGTCAGGTACGACGCCCACAGCGGCGCGCCCGGATTGCCGAAGGTGTCGCCGGTCACGCCCAGCGCGATGGCGGTGCCGCGCTCCGCGCCCTCCAGGATGGCAGCGTCCACAATGGACACCCAGCTTCCGGGTCGGCCGACGTGGTCGCTGGCGAAGAACTCCAGCACGCCCTCGATGTTGCGCCACCGGTCGAACCCGGGTACCAGGTCGGACGCGGGCCCGCGCTGCAGCCTGCGGAGGAAGTCCAGCCGCTCGGGCATGCTCATCACGTCCAGGTCGGCCACCCCGCAGTCCAGGCGGGCGGCGCAGTCCGCAGGGCTGCGGTGCGGCGCGGCGGTCGCCGGCCGGGCGGGTAATGCCAGCACGGTGATCATGGCGACCAGGCCGAGCAGCGACCAGCGGCGCCGGACGCCGGCCCCGGTGCCGGTCGGTCCCCCCTCGCGGCCCATGTTCCCCCCGCACCACCCGCGCCCCATCCCGACGATGCGCAAAAGACGAACAGCAAATTGCCAGGAGCGTAAGGCGCGACCAGCGCGACCCTATAGCGCCAGTCGGCCGAAAAGCCCTGCTCAGTGGGGTGATCCTGACTACACGAATGGAGGACGCCACGATGACATTGCGGAGCCACGGCACCCGAAACGACCACGGTGCGCACTGTGCTTCCGGAGGGGTTCGCGTCCTGCGGCGGCGCCGTTCGGCCCGCATCGCCGGTCGGCAGGGCGCGACGCGCATGGGGGAGGCGCCGGGCCGGTGGGATCGCGGGCGCGCGAACTCAGGGCGGGAACCGCGATGACCGTGCGCGTCGACCGCAACGGAGCGGTGACCACCGTGGTGCTGTCCCGGCCGCAGGCGCGCAACGCGGTGGACGGGCCGACCGCGCGGGCGCTGGCCGACGCGTTCCGCGAGTTCGACGCCGACGACGCGGCCCGGGTCGCGGTCCTCTACGGCGAGGGCGGCTCGTTCTGCGCGGGCGCGGACCTCAAGGCGGTGGGCACCCCGCGCGGCAACCGGGTGCAGCCGGACGGCGACGGGCCGATGGGGCCGACCCGCATGCGGCTGGGCAAGCCGGTGATCGCGGCGATCGCCGGGTACGCCGTCGCCGGCGGCCTGGAACTGGCGCTGTGGTGCGACCTGCGGGTGGCCGAGGAGGACGCGGTGCTCGGGGTGTTCTGCCGCCGCTGGGGAGTCCCGCTGATCGACGGCGGCACGGTACGGCTGCCCCGGTTGATCGGCACCAGCCGGGCGATGGACATGGTGCTCACCGGCCGAGGCGTGGGCGCCGCGGAGGCGTTGCGGATGGGTCTGGTCAACCGGGTCGTGCCGGCCGGCAGGGCGCGGGCGGAGGCGGAGGCGCTCGCCGCGGAGATCGCCGCGTTCCCGCAGACCTGCCTGCGTAACGACCGGCGCTCGCTGCTCGCGCAGGAGGGCGTGGACGAGGCCACCGCCATGGCCGAGGAACTGCGGCTGGGCATGGAGTCGCTGAGCGCGGACGCCGCCGCCGGGGCGGCGCGGTTCGCCGCGGGCGCCGGGCGGCACGGCGAGTTCCCGGGAACCGGATGAATCCAGTGGCCGGAACTGCCGGAATCGCCGAAACGGCGGAAGATCATGCGCTAGCGTTCGGTGCGCGACGCGGCCGGCTGACGGGCGCCTACCCGGTTGCCCCGCCGCCGCGCGTCACCACGTCATGCTCGGGCCCGCCTGGGCTCTCCGCGAGGGGGATGGCCATGGCAGAGGACAGCCGCTTCGCGCGATCTCCTCATGGCCGCGGAGTCCGATGAGGTGCAGAACCTGGCCCTGGCCGGCCCGTTGGCCGGGTCCACGATCGATCCCGTGGTCCAGCTCTACCGGCTGGACTGTGCGCCCGACCAGGTCGAGGCATACGGGCAGCAGATAAGAAACGCCGCCGAACTCCTGACCAGCGCACGGCAGGACGTCGACGCCGCGCAGAAGGCCATGCGCGGCTGGAAGGGCCAGGCCGGGGAACGCTTCCGAGCCCGTTGCGGGAAGCTCTCCTGGTCCTGCGAGCAGGCCACGAACCGGAGCGGGAACCAGGCCAAGGAGGCAAACCGGATCGCCGATGGCCTGAACTCGCTGGCCAGGAACGCGGCACGCGATGGGCGCAGCATCGCCGGCCAGGTCCAGGCGGAATGCGCGCTGCTGATCTCCGGACAGGATCTCCCGCCGGAGGCGGAGGAGCAGGCCAAGCGGAACGTGTGCGCCGCACTCGACGATTTCGAGGCCATGGTGAACGCGAGTGTCGAGATGATCCCGGGGCTCGGTCGGGGGCTGGATATCTGCGCACGCCCCGCTGACCCGACGCACGAAATCGCGCGAACCGCGACGAGGGGTCACCCAGTCGATCTACCATCCGGCCGTGCCCAACCCGATGCGCAGGAGCACGCAGCCGCACTTCGTGGTGTGCGGGGACAGTCCGCTGGCGCACCGGCTCGCCGAGGAGCTGTCCCAGGTCGGCGAGGACGTGGTGGTCATCTTGCCCAGCAGGAGGCGCAACCACGGCCCGCAGATCGCCGCGTTGCCCAACGTGCGGGTGATCGAGTCGGCGGAGCTGACCGGCGAGGCGTTCATCAGCGCGAAGCTGGACCGCGCCCGCGCGCTCGCCCTGGTCGCCCAGGACGACGTCGGCAACATCCACGCCGCGCTGCGGGCACACGAGATCAAGCCGGGCATCCGGTTGGTCCTTCGGATGTTCAACACCCGGCTGGGCAACCAGATCCGCCCGCTGTTCGACGACTGCGCGGTGCTCTCCGACGCGGACATGGCGGCGCCCTGGTTCGTCGCCGCGGCGCTCGGCGAGCTGACCCCCAACCACATCCGGGTGGCCGGGCGCACGCTCTGCGTCTACCCGCGCCGCGAGACGCCGCCCAGCCACGTGCTGTGCGGGATCGGCTCGCCCGACCCGCAGTCCGGGTCGCTGCGACTGCTTCCGCCCGGGGAGGGCGAGCCGGACCTCGTGCTGGCCGTCGCGAACCGTTCCCAGCGCGATCCGCTGACCCGCCGCCGTGGTCTGCCGCGACCGGCGGCGGTGCTGGCCGCGCTGCGCGCGGTGCTCGACCGCAAGATCGTCTTCGCGCTGCTGTTCATGGTCGGGGTCCTCGCGCTGGGCACCGTGCTGTTCACCGCGTTCGGCGGCTACTCGTGGGGCGAGGCGATCTACAACACGCTGCTGGACGCGGCCGGTGCCGCACAGCCCGACCCTGGGCTGACCAGGCTCAACAAGGTGACCCAGGTGATGGTGACCCTGGTGGGCATCTCGGCGATCCCGTTGATCACCGCCGCGGTGGTGGACGGGGTGGTCCGCGCCCGGCTGTCCACCGGGCCGGTGCGGCGACCGCTGCGCGGCCACATCGTCGTGGTCGGCCTGGGCAACGTGGGCTACCGGGTGGTGGGCCAACTGCGGGACCTCGGCGTGCCGGTGGTGTGTATCGAGCGCCACGAGAACGCCCAGGGGGTGTCCCTGGCCCGCCGGCTCGGTGCCACCGTGATCTTCGGCGACGCCAACCGGGAGGAGACGCTGCGCTCCGCCTGGCTGGACACCGCCCGCGCACTGGTCGCCGTGACCAGTGACGACGTCACCAACCTGCGGGCGGTGCTGCACGCCAGGGAGACCCGCAAGGACGTGCGCGTGGTGCTGCGGCTGTTCGACACCGACCTGGCCAGGCGGGTGGAGGGCGCGTTCGGGATCGAGGTGTCCCGCAGCGTGTCCTACCTGGCCGCTCCGGCGTTCGTCGCCGCCCTGCTGGAGCGCCAGGTGGTCGGCACGATCGCGGTGGGGCGCCGGGTGCTGCTGATCGCCGAGGCGCCGGTGACCGCGGAGTCCCCGCTGAGCGGGCGGCGGCTGGTCGAGCTTCGGCGGCGGCGCGACGCCCAGGTGCTCGCCCTGCGACCCGCCGGCGAGCAGGCGATGAACTGGGAGCCGGACGCGGAGCACACCCTGGCGCCGGACGACCGGGTGCTGGTGGTGGCCAGCCGAGCCGGCCTGGCGCGGCTGCTCGCCGGGAGCGCGTCGGCGCCGAAGGACCCGACCGCGGTGGCGTAGCGGGCAGCCGGCCGCGCCGCCCGGGTCAGCCGTTGAGGCAGCGCAGTGCTTCTCCCCGGGACGCGCGCCGCGATCGCGCTGCCGGGGCTCGGAGGTGACGTCGCACGCCGGTTTCCGTTCGGGTCGCCCCGCGCCCGCGCTCGCGGGGGCTTCGCCCGGCGCGTCAGGGCAGGCGCTGGGAGATCAGCAGGGCGGCACCGGCGGCGCTGATCGCGACCAGCGATCCGAGCGCGAAGAACGGTTTGCTGACATCCCTTTCGGTGGTCTCGTAACCGATCTGCTCGCCCAGGTTGTCGTAGATCTGCTGGAGCTTCTCGCTGGTGTCGGCCTTGAAGAACTGGCCACCGGAGATGTCGGCCAGCTTGTGCAGCGAGTCGTCGTCCACCGGCACCGGCACCTCCTTGCCGTCCAGCTCGATGGTGCCGTCCTCGGTGCCGAACGAGATGGTGTTGATTGGGATCTTCTGCCGGGCGGCCTCCTGGGCCATCTCGAACTCGTCCCGCCCCACGGTCTGCTTGCCGTCGCTCATCAGCACGATCACCGCGGGCGGCGGGCCGCCGGGGATGACGTTGCCGAAGCTCTGGATGGCCTGCAGCGCCGCGGCGATGGCGTCCCCGGTGGCGGTGGACGGCTGGAGCTTCATCGCGTCGATCGCGGCCATCACCGGGTGCCGGTCGGTGGTGGGCGAGACGTCGATGGTCGCCGCACCGCCGAAGGTCTCCAGGCCCAGGTTGATGCCGGGTGTCATGTGTTCCACGAAGGACTTCGCGGACGCCTGCGCCGCCTTGATCCGGCTCGGCTGGATGTCGGTGGACACCATGGACAGCGAGACGTCCACGGTGAGCATGACGGTGGCCCGGTTGCGCGGGATCTTCGCCTCCGCGGTCGGCCCGGCGAGGCCGACGGTGAGCAGCACGAAGGACACCACGAACAGCGCGGCCGGCACGTGTCTCGGCCAGCCCGGCCGGGCCGGTGCCACCCGGTCCAGGAGTTCCAGGTTGGCGAACCGCAGCACGTGGCGCTTCCGCCGCCGCTGGACCAGCAGGTAGCCGACGACGACCGCGGCGACCGCGGCGAGCAGTACGAACCACGCGGGGCTCGCGAAGCCGTCGATGAGCACCCGTCCAGTCAACCTCGGAGCACATTCGACCGCCGTGAAGCCAGCCGACGGAACGGTCACCCGTGGCCGGTGGCCCCGGGTGACCGCTCGCGGCCGCTCAGTCGTCGTACGCGGCCTCGTCCTCCTCGTCCTCTTCCAGGTCGGCGTCCGGTGGGTGCACCTCGACCACGGCCAGCCCGCCGAGGCCTCGGGCTAACAGGTCGGCCCGCACCTCGGTGGGCGTGCACCCGCCGTAGACCAGGTGGGTGAGCCGCTCCGGCTCACCGGCCCGCGCCGGCCAGGTGATCAGGCTGACCATCCCGTTGCCCAGGCCGAGGTGCGTGATCACCTCTCCGGGCTGGCCGTACTCGTGCAGCAGCGCCTCGCCGTAGCCCTGGATGCCGCCGGCGACCAACTGCTGGTACAGGGCGTCCACCAGCCACTTCACCCGCGGTGGCGGGTGCCGGCGTCGTCGACCGAGCACGGTTAACCCCCTAATTCGTGAGCTAGATCACATCGGTTCACCGTACTCCGCCGGCCTGTGTCTTCTTCAGAAGTTCGCGTCATTCAGCGACCCCGCGCGGTCCACACCGGCCGCTCGCCCGGGCCTCGCAGGCCGTGGTCGCTGGGCGTACCGAATGAATGGCTCTCGCAGGCCGTGGTCGCTGGGCCGGTTCGGCAATGACGCTCACGGGAGCCGCCGCGGGCGAACGGCCCGGGTCAGGACACCGCGGGGGTGGCCGGTGGCGTCGGCTCCGGCCCGGCCTCGTCTCCGGGGTCGTTCCCACGCGTGCCGTGGCCGGTGGACCCGCGCCCGTGCACCGCGCCGCCGCGCAACCGGTCGAGCAGGTCCTCGCCGAGCGCGGCGCCCAGGCCGGTGCACGGGTCCCAGCCGGCTCGCGCCGAGTACGCGCCGTTGCTGCCGGAGCGGATGTCCCGGAAACCGGGGGTGGCGTGACCGGCGCGTGCCCTCCCGTACAGCGCCGGTTGCAGCAGGCCGAGCCGGTGGCCCAGGCGCTGCGCCAGCCGGCAGGTGAGCGCGGCGACCAGCGGGGCGACCGCACTGGTCCCGCCGACCACGGTGGGCCTGCCATCGACCAGCACCTGGTAGCCGGTGGCAGGGTCGGCGACCGCGGCGAGGTCGGGCACGCCCCTCCCGGTGCCGCCGCCCGGCCGTTCGGGCACGTCCACTCCGGACTGCCAGGAGGGCAGCGGGAACACCCGGGACACGCCGCCCCCGGTGGCCGAGCCGTCCGGGCTGCTCCACACCACCTCGGAGTGCACGGCGCCGGTCTCCGGGTCGGCGTTCAGCGTGGTGCCGCCGCAGGCCAGCGCGTTCGGGCTGGCCGCGGGGAAGTCCACGTGCGGCTCGCCGTCCTGCTGGCCGTCGGCGCTGCCCCAGTCACCGGCGGCCACGCACACGGTGACGCCGAGCGCGGCGGCGTCGGCCATGGCCCGGTCCATCGCGGTGCGGGCCTGCGCGGTCCACGAGTCCTCGGATAGCCCCCAGCTGATGCTGACCGCGGTCGGTGTCGGGGTGGCATGGACGGCGGCGTTCAGCGCGTCGAGGAAGCCGCGGTCGGTGTTCGGCGCGAAGTAGACGACGATGTCCGCGCCCGGGGCGAGCGCCCCGGCCACCTCGATGTCCAGCAGCACCTCGGTGTCCGCGTCCGGCTGCTGGCCGGGCTGGTTGGCGCCGCCGTCCACACCGACGGCGGTGACCCTGGGCGCCGGCACGCCCAGCGAGCGGAAGTACCCGGACAGGTCGTCCTCGGTGTACCCGCCGCCCAGTTCCAGGATCGCGATCACCTGCCCGGTGCCGTCGGTGTCGGCGGGGAACCGGTACACCGAGCCCAGCTGCGGAGGGGTGTAGGAGCGGCGCGCGGCCGGCTCGGCGGCGCGGCGAAGGTAGCTGCGGGCCTGCGGCCGGTCGTCCAGGCCGAGCACGGCGGTGACCACGCCGTCCAGCTCGGCCGGGACGGACAGCCGCCCCTCGCGGTGCCGGTGTTCCACGCGGCCGCCGGGGACGGTGCTCGCCACCCGGCTGAGCGTGGTGCCGAACGCGGCACAGACCGCCTCGGCCGGGCCGGCCACCGCCACGGACCCGGCGCCGGGCCGCACCGACACGACCTCCACCCCGCGCTCCGCCAGCACGGAACGCACCAAATCGACGTCGCTGTCCGCGGCGCCGTAGCCGGCGGCCAGTTCGGCGCTGGTCAGCGTGGCCGGACCGGTGACGAACTCGTCGGGAAGATCCGCCCGCCGGCGCAGCACGAGGGTCAACTCGATCCGCTCGGCGGGGTCGACGGCGCCGGCGGGTACGGCGCCGGGAATCGCTGCTCGTTCGCTGCCCGGAAGAAGGACAAGCGCGGCTGAATCGGACATGCAGCGAGTTTGGCCCCGTTGGCGCAGCGCGCACAGGTCCGAACAGGTAGAAGCGGCCCCGTCACCCGCGATCGGGTGACGGGGCCGCGGTCGTCGTACCCGTCCCGGTCAGATCCGCAGGACGAAGGCTGCCCCGTTCGGGGTGCCGAGCCCGGTGACGTTGTCGTAGCCGGGCGCAGTGTGGATCGTCAGGCCGGTGAAGTCGAAGCTGCGCACCGACCGCACGTACCCGGCGCTCGGGTCCAGCCCGTTGACGTAGTCGACCCGGACGTCACCCGACTGCACGTGGGTCACGTCGCTGATCGCGCCGGTGCGCGACAGGTACATGTACAGCGCCGGGTTGATGAACCCGTGCGCCCGGCCGGCGTACTGGTCGGCCAGCGCCATCTCCCCGGCGAGCAGTGGGCACGCGAGGCTGGTCCCGCCGATGCGGTACTCGTCGTAGTGCGCGCCCTCCGGGAAGGTCTGGGTCAGCCCGATGAGCATGCCGGTGTTCGGGTCGCCGAGCATGGAGATGTCCGGCACCACGCGGCCGCGCTGGTTCTTGCCCTTCTGGTTCTGCGCGGCCAGCGCGTCGGGCACCACGCCGCGCTGGTAGAACGGCTCATCGAACAGGGTGCTCGTGCCGCCGCCCGAGCCGTAGAGGTAGGCGCCCGGGGCAGCCGGGTTCCACGCTCCGCCCGTCAGCGTGCTCTTACCGGTCTCCCAGCCGGTCTCCAGCACCTTGCGACCGTTCTTGCCGATACCGAGGCTGGTGCCGCCGACCGCGGTCACCCACGGGCTGGACGCGGCGAAGTCGGTCTCCGGCTTGCCCAGCCGGGCCACCTCGTCACCGTTGTCCCCGGAGGAGAAGTACAGGCCGATGCCCTGGAGCGCGGCCTGGATGGCGATCGACTCGAACGCCTTCACCTCGGCGGCCGGCAGGTCCTCGCCGGTGTCGCCGTAGGAATTGGACACGATCTGCGCCAGGTGGCCGGCGACCACCGTGTTCAGCGCTTTGTCCAGGGAGAGATCCTGGCAGTCCGAGCCGCCCACGTAGAGGATGTTGGCGGCGGGCGCCATCGCGTGCACCGCCTCCACGTCCAGCGACTCCTCGCCGTACCACCCGGCGGCGTCGCACTGGTCCGGGCCCTCGGAGCCCGGCGTCGTCGGGAAGACGAGCTGCCTGAACTGCGACTGGCGCAGCGGGTACGCCGGGTCGTTGCGCTTGGCGTACTCGCTGGCGTCCTCGTAGATGGTGGGCGAGGCGAACGCGTCGATGATCGCCACGGTGGTGCCCCGGCCGTCCACGCCGCGCCGCACCAGGTCGTCCACGCCGTACGCGGCGCGCAACTGGCCCGGCTTGTACCCGCACGGCGCATAGGGCAGCGGCGCCGGGAAGCCGCCGCCGTAGGCCGGGTCGGTGGTGTCGAGTTGCTCACCCCAGTAGGCCGAGCACGGCCGGGCGTTGCGGAAGCCGGCCGGTGGGGCCACGGTGCCCGGCGCGGCGTGCGGCCGGAAGCGCCCGTTCGCCGCCTCGTCAGAGCCGCCCACCAGGCCCGGCCGCATCAGCTCCTGCGACTGGTCCACCCCGACCACGCTGGCCACCAGCGAGGACAGCGAGCGCGGCACGGTGAGGTCCCGGTCGGTGCCGCGCAGCCGCAGCCCCTGCACGGCGTACTCGCCCAGGTTCACCGCGAAGGCCTGCTGGGCCTGCGCCACGCTGCCGGTCGCCTCGACGTACTGGTTGTTCGCGGGCACCTCGCCGACGCGGAAACCGGCCGAGGACAGCCAGTTGCGCACCGCGTCCACCGAGGACTGTGCCGGGGCGAACCGGGCGCGCACCTGGTCGGCGCTCAGGTACTGCCGGTACGACGGGCTGGACGGGTCGGACACCGCGCGAGCCGCCTGCTCGGCACCCTGCGGGTCGCGCAGGTTGAGGTAGACCCGGAAGGTCATCTGCTGCTGGGCCGGGGCGTCGGATACCCGCGCATGGGGGGCGGCCCAGAGCGGATGGGACGCTGGAATCGTGGCGCGGCCGTCGTCGGCCGCCGCGGCGGGAACCGCGCTGGCCACACCTCCGACCACGGCCATAGCCAGTAACACCGCTGGCACTCTTCGCACGGCTGACCCCTTCCTACAAACTCGCGCCGCCACGGGGACGAGCACGCCGACACCGCCGCCGGCAACTAGCGGGAGAGATTAACGACGATCAGCCGCGCACGTAATGGGATTCGATTACCAACTCGTCGCGATTAACTGAATTGGCGCGGCCGTCCCGGGACGGCCGCGCCCGTTATTTAACCGTAACTATTTCCGGACCTGGGGAAACTACTATCCGTAGCATCCGTGGTCCCGTTTTGTCCGGTATTGGCGGGTACGCGGGCAGCCGGACAGCCGTCGTCGGCACGTCACCCGTCCAGCTCCCCAACCGTCCACAGTGGATCCAAGAGCGGGACTACTCCACCTGGCCCACCCGCACCGGCCGCCTCACCGGTCGAGGTCGCCAGCCTTCGCCGCGCGCACCAGGCTGCGCACGTCCACGCCGCGCAGCACCGGGCCGTGCGGGTTCTTGGAGTCCCGCACCGCGTCCAGCGTGCCGGCCAGCTCGACACACCCGCCGTTCTGCCCGGACCGGGTGGACTTCCGCCACGTACTCATGGTCACTCCCTCTTCGTGGGCTCTCCCGCCAGGTCGGCGATGAACGCCGAGGACTCCTCCGGGCTCCAGGCCAGCTCCCGCAGCCAGTCCACCACCCGGCGGTACGCGGACACGTCGTGCTCGGTGGTGATGAACGCGCCCGACGAGTGGTGTTCCAGGTAGAGCACCGTGGGCGCGTCCGCGAAGTCGAACAGGGTGAACGGCCCCATCAGCCCGGGATGCCAGCCCACCCGGCGCGGCACCACCCGCAGCTCGACGTTGGGCCGCCCGGCCATGGCCGCGAGGTGCCGCAGTTGCCCGGCCATCACGTCCGGCGGGCCGATGGGTTCGGTCAGCCCCGTCTCGCCGATCAGCGCGTGCAGCGGAACCGGGGCGTCTCGACGCGTGATGACCTCGCAGCGGCTGCTGTGGATCATCGTGCGCAGCGCCACGTCGTCCGCGCCGAGCCGGTCACCCGCGGACATGATCGTGCGGGTGTAGTCGCTGGTCTGCAGCAGCCCGGGAACGTAGTTGGGTTCCCACGCGGCGATGGCGGACGCCTGCCGCTCGCACTCGACCACGCCGGCCATCTGCGCCGGAATGCCGTCCTCGCCAACGGTGAGCCACGTCCGTTCCCGCGCCCCGCGCGCCAGGTTGAGGATGTGCTCCCGCTCCTCCGGGGACGCGCGGAGGACCCCCAGAATCAGGGCCACGGTCTCCAGTCGCGGAACCCGGGCACCGGACTCCCAGTGCGAGATGTCCGTGGGCGAGATACGCAGCATGCGGCCGAGTTCGCGCAGCCCGACCCCGGACGCCTTGCGTACCTCGCGTAACGCCGCCGACAGCGCCCGTGCCCGTGGCGAGGTCATGGTGGTCATCCTCCCTCTCCGCTCCCGCCCGGAGCCCGATGTCTCGCCCGGGCGGAGTAGTGCGTCGCGTTCACGCCAACACCTACGAACTCCCACGGAGAGATCGAACCGACCACGACCGAGCAGGAACCCTACCGGAAGGAGGTGGGCGACCAGGGCAGACGCGGCCACACGGTGCCGAGGGTCATGCGGACCGGGGCAGCCCCAGCTCGCGGGCGATCAGCATGCGCTGCACCTCGCTGGTGCCCTCGCCGATCTCCAGGATCTTGGCGTCCCGGTAGAACCGGCCGACCGGGAACTCGTTCATGAACCCGTAGCCGCCGAAGATCTGGGTGGCCTCCCTGGCGTTCGCCATCGCCGCCTCGGAGGAGGTCAGCTTGGCGATGGCCGCCTCCTTCTTGAAGGACTCGCCGCGCAGCATCCGCGCGGCCGCGTGGTAGTAGGCCAGCCGGGCGGTGTGCGCCCGCGCCTCCATGTCCGCGATCTTGAACTGGATCGCCTGGTACATACCGATCTTGCGACCGAACGCCTCCCGCTCGGCGACGTAGCGCAGGCACTCGTCGACGCAGCCCTGGGCCAGGCCGACGCCGATCGCGGCGATGGCCACCCGCCCCTCGTCCAGGGTCTGCAGGAACTGCGCGTAGCCGCGGCCGCGCGCCCCGAGCAGGTTCTCCGCCGGCACCCGGCAGTCCACAAAGGACAGCTCGTGGGTGTCCGAGGCGTTCCAGCCGACCTTGGAGTACCTGCCGGCCACGGTGAAGCCCGGCGTGCCGCTGGGCACGATGATCGCGGAGATCTCCTTGCCGCCGTCCGCCGTCGTCCCGGTCACCGCGGCGACGGTGACCAGCGCGGTGATGTCCGTGCCGGAGTTGGTGATGAACGCCTTGCTGCCGCGCAGCACCCAGTCGTCGCCGTCCAGCCGGGCCGTGGTGCGCAGCGCGCCGGCGTCCGACCCGCCGCCCGGTTCGGTGAGGCCGAACGCGCCGAGCGCCTCGCCCCGGCACAGTTCCGGCAGCCAGCGCCGCTTCTGCTCAGCCGTGCCGAACCGGTAGATCGGCATGCTTCCCAGCGACACCCCGGCCTCCAGGGTGATCGCCACCGAGGAGTCCACCCTCGCCAACTCCTCAAGCGCGAGGCAGAGCGCGAAGTAATCGCCGCCCATGCCGCCGTATTCCTCCGGAAACGGTAGGCCGAACAGCCCCATCGCGCCCATCTTCCGGACCAGTTCGTAGGGGAACTCCTCGCGCTCGTAGAAATCGCCGATGACCGGCGCGACCTCGGCGCGGGCGAACTCCCGGACCGTCTTGCGTAGCGCTTCGTATTCCTCGTCGAGGCGATAGTCGAGCATGGTGACTCCTGTTCGGCTGGGGCGGCTCGCGGGTTCTCGCGCCGCCCGGTGTCGCGCCTATCCCCGGTCGGGGGTGGCCTGGGTTTCCTCGGGAAGGACGAGGGCGAGCCGCTGGTCCAGGGCGACCTGGGTACCGGCGCGCACGTCCAGTTCGGCGACGACGCCGTCGATCGGGGCGACCAGGGTGTGCTCCATCTTCATCGCCTCCACCACCAGCATCGGCTGGCCGGCGCGGACCCGCTCACCGCGGGCGACCCGAACCACCAGGACGGTGCCGGGCATCGGGCTGGTCACCGGCCCGGCCGAGGCGGCCGTCTCGTGCCGGGCCGCGGCCAGCCGCCCGGTCTCGGTGAGCGCCCACACCCGGCCGCCCGCGCCGAGCCAGAGCACCTGGCCGTCCCGGGCCATGGCGTAGCGCCGCACCCGGCCGGCGAGGTCGACCAAGAGGTCGGTGCCGTGCCGTTCGACCCGGGCGGGCACCGGTTCGCCGCCGCCGACGGCCACCTCGGCGGCGCAGGCCCGGCCGCGTACCCGCACCTCGACGGCGTCCCGGCCGGCCACCTCGATCCGCCAGGTCGCCCACGCGGGTTCGCCGATCCGCCAGCCGCCGGGCACATCCCACGGGTCCACCACGCCGCCAGCGGGTTCCAGCGCGGCCAGGCGTTCCAGGCCGGCGGCGGCCAGCACGTGCTCCGGCACGTCCGTGGTGACCAGGTCGGCGAGGCGGCGCTCGACCAGCCCGGTGTCCAGCCGGCCGGCGACCACGTCCACATCGGACAGCAGGGCGCGCAGGAACGGCACGTTGGTGACCACGCCGAGCATCACCGCGCCGCCGAGGCCGGCGCGCAGCAGCCGCAGCGCGTCCTCCCGGCTGCCGGCGTGCGCCACGTACTTGGCCAGCATCGGGTCGTAGTCGCTGGTCACCACCGCGCCCTCGACCAGCCCGGAATCCACCCTGACGAGGTCCTCGGGCTCGCGCAGGGCGAGCACCCGGCCGCCGGTGGGCAGGAACCCGCGGGTCGGGTCCTCGGCGTAGATCCGGGCCTCCACGGCGTGCCCGTCGAGCCGCACGTCCTCCTGGGCGAAGCCGAGCCGCTCGCCGGCTGCCACCCGGATCTGCCACTCCACCAGGTCCAGCCCGGTGACCAGTTCGGTGACCGGGTGCTCGACCTGCAGCCGGGTGTTCATCTCCATGAAGAAGAACTCGGCCGGGTCGTGGCCGGGCACGACGAACTCGACGGTGCCGGCACCGACGTAGCCGACCGCCTTGGCGGCGTCCACCGCGGCCTGGCCCATCCGGTGCCGGGTGGCCGGGTCGAGCAGCGGGGACGGCGCCTCCTCGACGATCTTCTGGTGCCGGCGCTGCAGACTGCACTCGCGCTCGCCGAGGTGCACCACGTTGCCGTGCGCGTCGGCCAGCACCTGGATCTCGATGTGCCTCGGGTCGGTGACGAACCGCTCGACCAGCAGCGTGCCGTCGCCGAACGCGCCCCGCGCCTCGCGGCGGGCCGACTCGATCGCGTCCAGCAGCTCGTCCTTCGCGTGCACCAGCCGCATGCCCTTGCCGCCGCCCCCGGCGGACGGCTTGAGCAGCACCGGGTAGCCGATCTCCCCGGCTGCGGCGACGAGGTCGTCGTCGGTCATGCCCGGCTCGGTGCGGCCCGGCACCACCGGCACCCCGGCCGCGGTCACCGTCTGCTTAGCCCGGATCTTGTCGCCCATCGCCTCGATCGCGGCGGCCGGCGGGCCGACGAACACCAGCCCCTCGGCCGCGCAGGCGGTGGCGAACGCGGCGTTCTCGGCGAGGAAGCCGTACCCGGGGTGCACCGCTGCCGCGCCGGTGCGCCGGGCCGCGTCCAGGATGCGCTCGGCCGACAGGTAGCTCTCCGCCGCCGCGGCCGGACCGATCCGCACCGCCACGTCGGCCTCGCGCACGTGCCGGCCGCCGGCATCGGCATCGCTGTAGACGGCGACCGAGCGGATACCCATCCGGCGCAGGGTGCGGATCACGCGAACCGCGATCTCGCCCCGGTTCGCCACGAGCACGGTGTCGAACATGCCTCTCACATCCGGAAAACGCCGTAGTGGACGGGTTCGATCGGGGCGTTGGCGGCGGCGGACAGCGCCAGGCCGAGCACGGTGCGGGTGTCCTTCGGGTCGATCACGCCGTCGTCCCACAGCCGCGCGGTGGAGTAGTACGGGTTGCCCTGCCGCTCGTACTGGTCCCGGATCGGCTGCTTGAACGCCTCCTCGTCCTCGGCGGACCACTCCTCGCCGCGCGCCTCGAACGCGTCCCGGCGGACCGTGGCCAGCACCGAGGCGGCCTGCTCGCCGCCCATCACCGAGATCCGTGCGTTCGGCCACATCCACAGAAACCGGGGCGAGTACGCGCGGCCGCACATCGAGTAGTTGCCGGCACCGAACGAGCCGCCGATGATCACGGTGAACTTGGGCACCCGTGCGCAGGCCACCGCGGTGACCATCTTGGCGCCGTGCTTGGCGATGCCGCCGGCCTCGTACTCCCGCCCGACCATGAAGCCGCTGATGTTCTGCAGGAACACCAGCGGGATGGAGCGCTGGTCGCAGAGCTGGATGAAGTGCGCGCCCTTGAGCGCCGACTCGCCGAACAGGATGCCGTTGTTGGCCACGATGCCGACCGGGTGGCCGTGGATCCGGGCGAAGCCGGTGACCAGCGTGGTGCCGTACTCCCGCTTGAACTCGCCGAACCGGCTGCCGTCGGTGATCCGGGCGATCACCTCGCGCACGTCGTACGGGGTGCGCGAGTCGGTGGGCACGACGCCGTACAGCTCGTCCGGGTCGACCACCGGCTCCTCGGTGGGCCCAACCTGCCATGGCTTTTCCACGCGCGGGCCGAGCGTGCTGACGATGGAGCGGACGATCTGCAGCGCGTGCGCGTCGTCCTCGGCGAGGTGGTCGGTGACCCCGGAGGTCTTCGCGTGCAGCTCTCCCCCGCCCAGTTCCTCCGCGGTGACCACCTCGCCGGTGGCCGCCTTCACCAGCGGCGGGCCGCCCAGGAAGATGGTTCCCTGGCCGCGCACGATGACCGCCTCGTCGCTCATCGCCGGCACGTACGCGCCACCCGCGGTGCACGAGCCGAGCACCGCGGCGATCTGCGGGATGCCGCGCGCCGACATGGTGGCCTGGTTGTAGAAGATCCGGCCGAAGTGCTCGCGGTCCGGGAACACCTCGTCCTGCCGGGGCAGGAAGGCACCGCCGGAGTCCACCAGGTAGACGCACGGCAGGTGGTTGTGCAGGGCCACCTCCTGCGCGCGGAGGTGCTTCTTCACCGTGATCGGGTAGTAGGTGCCGCCCTTGACCGTGGCGTCGTTGGCCACCACCACGCACTCGCGGCCGGCGATCCGGCCGACCCCGGTGATGATCCCGGCCGCGGGCGCCTCGTCGTCGTACATCCCGTTCGCCGCCAGCGGGGACAGCTCCAGGAACGGCGACCCCGGGTCGACCAGCGCGTCCACCCGCTCCCGGGGCAGCAGCTTGCCCCGCTCGACGTGCCGCCGCCTGGCCTTCTCCGGGCCACCCGGCCGCACCTCGGCCAGCCGGGCCCGCAACTCGTCGACCAGGGCGGCGTGCTCCTTGCTGTTGCGCAGGAACGCCTCGCTGGTCGGGTCGGCGTGGCTGCGCAGGACCGGTACGTCCATCAGCACCCCTGGGTTAGCGCTCGTTAACACACCCGATGTTAGCGCCGGCTAACCTCGCCCGTCTAGGATGGCCCCGTGCCGTTCACCTCAGCCGGTGGTCCCCCGGCGGCGAAGCCGCACCGCCGCGACCAGATCCTCAACGCGGCGGCGGGACTGTTCGCCCGGCACGGCTTCCACGGGGTGGGCATCGACGAGATCGGCGCCGCGGTCGGCGTCTCCGGGCCGGCGCTGTACCGGCACTTCCGCAACAAGGACGCGATGCTCAGCGAGATGCTGACCTCGGTGAGCGAGCACCTGCTCGAGGCCGGGCAGCGGACCGTCGAGGCCGCGGCTGGCGACGCGGAGGCGGCGCTGCACCGGCTGGTCCGCTTCCACGTCGACTTCGCGCTGGACAACCCGTCGCTGATCAGCGTGCAGGCCCGCAACCTGGCCAACCTCACCGAGCCGGACCAGCGGCGGGTACGCGGCCTGCAGCGCCGCTACGTGGAGGTCTGGGTGGAGGCTATCCGCAAGGTGCACCCCGACCTGGACGAGCCCACCGCCCGCGCCGCCGCGCACGCCGTCTTCGGGCTGATCAACTCCACGCCGCACAGCCGCCACCTGGACCGTGACCAGATGGCCGCGCTGCTCTACCGGATGGCCGTCGCCGCCATCGCCGCCCCCGATCTCCCCTCGGCCCGCCTCGCCGACGACACCGACCTCGCCACGGGTTGACCCGGAGGGATGCCCCGCGGCGGCAACCACACGCGGTCCGCCGACCCGGGGCACACGGTTCACCCTCGATCCGCGGCCAAGGGGACGAAGGAATGCCAAAGGGCCCGCTCCGGGCGGGCCAACGGCCCCCGTCCCTTCGTCCCGTCCGGTCTAGCCCTGCCGGGGCCTCCTGGGCGGCAGCACCCAGGACAGCATCCAGCAGCCCGAGCCCTGACCGCCCAGGCCGGAACAGCCACAGCCGACAGGCTGGGCCGATCCCGTACCCTGCCGCCCGGCGCACCGCGGGTGGTGACGGCGGCGTGACGCACCCGCGGCCACGGTCGTCGTGGGTACTGGCGCAACTGGCTGCCCTGGACCGCCGGGAAAGCAACGGTCGATTCCGCGGAGTCACACCACGGTGGACCTGTGTCAGTAGCTTGGGGAGGGTCCTGCGCGGATCTCCGCCGCAGCACGGTGTCGGAGCAGTGTGCCTCAGCGTCTGTCCGAGGCACGCCGAAAACACGGCGAGGGCGCCGCCGGCAGCAGTTGGGAGGGAGACTGATCCCGTGTATGGCCAGTCGGCAGATCATTATCAGCGTATCGCGTGCCACTACGACGACAACTGGGCCCACTCTCCGGCGTACGTCCAATGGATGAACCACCAGATCGCCCAACACCTCGCGGTGACGCCCGGTGATCGCGTTGCCGACATCGGTGCGGGCACGGGGCTGTTTCTCCGCAGCCTGGCGGCGCGCACGTCCGCCACCACGCCGATTCTGTGCCTCGACCCGTGCGAGGCGATGCTCGCCCAGCTTCCACCGGACCCGCGGCTTCAGCCCGTACACGCCAACGCGGAAGATCTTGCCAACGGCTCCCTACAACTGCCCTACGAAAAATTCGACGCCATCCTGCTGAAGGAAGTCGTCCACCACGTTCCCGATATTCCGGCTACCGTGCGAGGACTTGCCGACCGGCTCGCCCCCGAGGGTCGGCTGCTCGTCATCACCTTGCCGCGGAACCTCGAGTATCCGCTTTTCGACGCCGCACTCCAACGTTTCGCCAGCCGCCAACCCCACCCTGAGGCGATCGCGACGGCGATGCGCAACGCGGGGCTATCGGTCGAGGAAACACGACACCAGTTCACCGTCCGGGTAGACGCCGCCTATTACCGAGAGCTCGTGCGTCGACGTTGGATGTCAGTGCTGGACACCTTTTCCGACGCCGAACTGGCCGCCGGGCTGGAACAGATGCGCCGCGACCACCGCGGCGAACAGCAGTTGACGTTCAACGACCGCTTCGTGTTCCTGCTCGGCCGGCGTATCTGACCAGCCCGGCGGCTGGTAGGGCCCAGTACCTGGGACCGGAGGCGTACGTCCCTACTCGTGAGCCGGCCGCCACGCCTGTGCGGCCCGCCGCGCCGCGATCCAGCTCGCGATCTGTGTACGGGAGTTGAACCCGAGCTTGCCGCCGACGCCGCCGCGCGTGGCAGGTTGCCGCGCAGCCAGGCGGCCTGACCCTCGTGTTGCACGGCGTACGCCAACGCGATGTCGTCACCGAGCCGGCGCGCCAGCCCCGGCACTGCGCCAGCAGGGAGGGTGTCGGCCGCCGCGTTGTCGCCCTGCAGCGCGGCCACCCACCCGTTGACCCACAGCGTGGTGGCCCGCTCCGGGCTGGATGCGGTGCCAGCCGCGAGCGCGCGGTCGAGCCAGTACCTCCACTCGGGCAGGTTCCCGCAGGCGATCCAGAAGAACCACAGCGTCCCGGCCAGGCGCAGCCCGGTCGGCCCACTCGGCGAGTCGCAGGTAGTGGTCACCGTGGCGGCGGCGCAGGGCGGCTGTCTCCCCGCGGCCGCGCAGTCGTTCGCCGCCGTACTGCCGCACCGTCTCCAGCATGCGGTAGCGGGCCACGACGCCTCCGGCATCCCGGCCGAGCACCGACTTGTCGATCAGCCCGGTGAGCTGTTCCAGCATCGCGCCGGCGGGCAGTTCGGCGTCGGCGAGAACACCGGCGCGGTAGCGGTGGTGCTGCTGGCCCTCGTCACCGCGTTCACCATCCACGCCACCATGTACGGGCCGCTGGCCGCGAGGTACGCGGAGATGTTCGGGCCGACGTGCGTTACTCCGGGGCCTCGCTTGGCTACCAGATCGCCGCGGTGTTTGGCGGTTTCGCCCCGTTCGTGATGACCGCGCTGCTGGCCGCGACCGGGTCCGCCTGGCCGGTGTCGCTGTACATCGTGGCGATGTCGGCGGTCACCTTCGTCGCGGTGCTCGGGATCCGCGAGACGTTCCGCCGGGATCTGCACCAGACCTCCTGGGCGTAGGCCCGGCAACGTTCTCTCGTGGCCACCACGGCACCGCAACCGCCCACTCTGCTCCGGGAGAATGGCGGACATGGCCGAGCAGAGCATCTGGATGCAGAAGGTCACCGCTGACCCCGGTCACTCCACCTGGTATATCGAGCGCTTCCGCTCGATGGCTCGCGCCGGTGAGGACCTCGCCGGGGAAGCCCGCCTGGTGGACGCCATGGTGCCCCGCCACGCCCGCATCCTCGACGCCGGCTGCGGACCCGGCCGGGTCGGTGGCGCGTTGGCCGATGCCGGCCACGACGTCGTCGGCGTCGATGTCGACCCGAAGCTGATCGAGGCTGCTGAGCACGACCATCCCGGCCCGCTGTGGATCGTGGGCGACCTCGCCGAACTCGACCTGCCCGCACAGGGCATCACCGCACCGTTCGACGCCATCGTCTGCGTCGGGCACGTGATGACCTTCCTGGCGCCAAGCACCCGCGGTGAGGTGCTGAAGCGCCTCCGCGCGCACCTCGCGCCGGGCGGCCGAGCCGCGATCGGCTTCGGCGCCGGCCGCGGCTACGAGTTCAGTGAGTTCTTCGAGGACGCGGCAGCCGCCGCTCTCGAGCCCGATCTGCTGCTGTCCACGTGGGACCTGCGTCCGTTCACCGACGACTCGAGCTTCCTCGTTGCCCTCCTACGCCCAGCATGATGCGGGCGACGGCCGGTGAGCTGCGCGTCCGCCGAGGAGGTGACCGACGAGGAACTGGTCGTCGTCAGCGGTGGCCGAAAGCTGCTGACCGCACGTGCCGCGTTCGGCATGGCGACCGCGGATACCAGCGAGAACTGAGGTCGCGGGGCGCGGGTTCCCGAGTCACACCGCGACAACCCTGAGCATTCCCGCCAGTCCCTTGAAGTCGCTGGGGTTCCGCGTGTACAGCGGCAAGCCGCGCGACGAGGCGATGGCCCGCGGGCGTCGAGGACTGGGCGGGTCGGGGCCCCGACTCGCACGAAAGACGGGGTGCCGCGACGATCACCGATGCGATTTCGTAACCTGACCGGCCAATGAGCGCGGGAGCGGACACACGGGTCGAGGCGGTGGCGCCGGGAAGCTGGCCGGGGCTGGCGGCGCTGTGTCGGCTACCGAAGCACTTCCGCGTGCTGGTGATCGCGCTGATCGTCTTCGTCTGCGGCGTGCTGGTGTCCCGGCCCGTGCCGCCGGCGGCGGCGCAGCCGACCTCGGGTGAGCCGGCGCAGGCCGCGCACGCGGTGGACGACCTGGTCCAGCCGAGCGCGACACGCGACGCGCGCCCGGACATTCCGGCCGACTTCACCGCGACGACCGGGGCGCCGGCGCCGGTGACCGTGCGCACCCCGGACGGATTACTGCGCACCGTGAACCCAGCCGGCGGCTGCTCGGCGCCGTGGGGCGAGGACAACACGCCGTGGGACTTCGGCATCGCCTGCAAGGCCCACGACCTCGGCTACGACCTGCTGCGCTACGAGGAACGCAAGGGTCAGCCGCTCGGCCAGGACACCCGCAGGGCGCTGGACGCCCGGCTGGCGCGGGACATGCACGCCCAGTGCGAGGCCAACCCGCGCGGCTCGGCGCGGGAGTGCCACGTGGTCGCGGACGTATACGCGGCGGGTGCGGAGTTCAACTCCTGGCGGCAGCGCTGGGGCCCGCCCAACCTGGAACCGGTCTGGGCCTGGGTGGTGGGCTTCGCCGCGGTGGCCGCGCTGCTGCTGGCCCGGCTGCCCGGCGGGCGGCCGTCCCGCCGATCCGCGCCGGGCCTGGCCGGCACGGAGAACGCGGAGCGGGCACCGCCGAAGCGGGTGCGGCGGCGGGCGGCCAGGGCGGCGCCGGTAGCGGTGCGGCCGGACCGCTACCTGACCTTCCTCCGGCTGGTCGGGTTGGCGCTGCCGGTGCTCGGCGAGTCGCTGTCCACCGTGGCGCACTGGGCGGGCGTGGACACCGCCCGACTCGCCTGGCTGACCTGGGTGTTGCAGGCCGTGCCGGTGTTCTTCTTCGCCGGTGGCCAGGCCAACCTGGCCGGCTGGCGGGCGGTGCGGGAACGGGCCGGCGGCTTCGGCCGCTACCTGGCCGGCCGGACGTCCTGGCTGCTCCGCCCGGTGCTGGCGTTCGTGCTGGCCTGGCTGGTGGTGCCGCTGCCGCTGGAGGTGCTCGGGGTGCCCAGGGAGCGGCTGGAGGAGATCGGCCGGCTGATCGCGCACCCGCTGTGGTCGCTCGGCGTGTACCTGGTCGTGGTCGCGGCCACGCCGGTGATGGCCTGGCTGCACCGGCACGCCAGGCTGGCCACCCCGGCGGTGCTGGCGGTGGCCGTGCCGGCGCTGGACGTGCTCCGGACGCTGCCCGGTTGGGGGCTGCTCGGCGCGGTCAACGTCGTGGTGCTGGCCCTGCTGCTGCAGCAGTGCGGGTTCCTCTACGCCGACGGCGTGTTGCAGCGGCTGCCCGGACCGGTGCTCGGCGGGGCGGCCGCGCTCGGCGCGCTCGGGTTGGCCTGGCTGATCATCGTGGCCGGGTACTCGGCGACGATGATGGCCGGCCGCGGCGGCAATCCACCGACGATCTGCCTGCTCGCGCTCGCGGTCAGCCAGATCGGCCTGGCCGTGCTGCTACGTGACCGGGCCGCCGGTTGGCTGGACCGGCACGGCCCGTGGCATGCGGTGTCGTTCATCCGGTCCGCGCCGATGACGCTCTACCTCGGCTACCTGGCCGGGCTGCTGGTCGGCACCGGCGTGGTGGGCGCGCTGAGCGCCCGGGTGGGGCTGGGGCGGGCGCTGGCCTGGCTGGGCCAGCCCCGCTGGCTGGTGGCCCTGGTGCTGCTGCTCGTCCCGCTGCTGGCCGCGTTCCTGCGGTTCGAGCGGCCGCGGCGGTTCACGTGGCCGGCGCCGGTGGAGTCCTACCGCGGCCGGCTGGCCGCCACGCTCGGCGTGCTCTACGGCGCTCTGGGGGTGCTCGGCTTCGTGGTCACCGGCTTCGCCGGAGTGCCCGGCGAGGGCTGGCTGCTGGTGCTGCCGGTGGACCCGCTGCAGAACCTGGTGCACCTGCTGCTCGGCTGGTACCTGGTGCACACCGCGCGGGTCGGCACGAGCGGGAACCGGCTGCCGTGGCTGCTCACCGCCCTAGCCTGCCTGCCCGCGCTGCTGGCGCCCGGGTTCAGCACGGCGGGCGTGCTGCTGCACGGCGCGACGATCACCGTCGCGGCGCTGGCCGCCGCGGCCCGTCCCCGCACGCTGCGGGTCGCCCACTGATCGTCAGGTCTCCGCCGCCGGCTCCACGGCGGACCAGCGCTCCTCCACCCGGGCCAGCCGGTACACCGCGAGCGCGACCAGCCAGGTGACCACGAACAGGCCGACCACGCCGTAGCCGACCGCGTTGAGGTCCAGGCCGGCGAGCCACGCCAGCGGGCCACGGTGCACGTCCAGCTTCTCCGCGACCAGCCCGAGCAGTTCCACCATGCCGATCACCAGGGCGACCGCCACGGACAGCGCCGTCACCGTGATGTTGTAGAACACCTTGCGCACCGGATTGGCGAACGCCCAGCCGTAGGCGAAGTTCATGAAGCAGCCGTCGATCGAGTCGAGCAGGCTCATCCCGGCGGCGAACAGCACCGGCAGCGTGAGGATCGCGTACCAGGGCAGGTTCACCGCGGCCGCGCCCCCGGCCAGTACCAGCAGCGAGATCTCGGTGAACGTGTCGAAGCCGAGCCCGAACAGCATGCCCAGCGGGTACATCTGCCACGGCGCGCGGATCGCCCTGGTCACCCCGCCCAGGAACCGGTTGAGGAAGCCCCGCTCGTCGAGCCGGCGCTCCAGTTCCCGCTCGTCGAACTCGCCGCGGCGCATCCGCCGGAACACCCGGACGATCCCGGCCAGCACGACCAGGTTGATGATCCCGATCAGCAGCAGGAACACCCCGGAGACCAGGGTGCCGATCAGCCCGCCGACCTCGTGCAGCGGCGAGGCCTCGTCGGTGGCCTCGCCGGCGACCGCGCGCACGCCGACGCCGAGCAGCACGCACATCCCGAACACGATCGTCGAGTGCCCCAGGGAGAACCAGAACCCGGTGGACAGCGGGCGGCGGCCGTCGGCCATCAGCTTCCGCGTGGTGTTGTCGATGGCCGCGATGTGGTCGGCGTCGAAGGCGTGCCGCATGCCCAGGGTGTAGGCGGCCAGCCCCAGGCCCAGGCCGAACACGCCGCCGCTGCCCAGCGCGTAGTGGTGCGGCGCGACGACGAGCGCGAGCGTTCCCCAGCCCAGCACGTGCAGCAGGGCGACGAAGCCGGCCATGCCGCCGACTCCCGCCCACTCGCGCCGGCCCAGCCGGATGCCCCGGCGAGATGTGCCTGCCTCCGCCGCCATGCCTGCCCTCCCACGCGTTCGGGTGACTACAGACAGGATCTGGCACTTGCCACTTTTTTGCAACAGTGCCCGGGCGCCCTCGCGCACCGAGTTGATGTCAACCGACGAACGGACCTGTCCGAGTGATCGACGTCACGGTAGGCAGGACCCGCCGCCGAACGAGTTCACTCGGGAGGTCGCCGATGACCGCATCCCGCCGCAACCGGCACGACGAACACGCCGCGCGCCCGGGCCGCCAGGCCCGCGATGTCCCGCGATCGGCGGGCATGCGGCGCAGGGCAGGGTGGAGCCGGCTCGCGGTGGCGAGCGTGCTGGCGGTGGCGGCGGCCGCGGTGTTACCGGCGACCGCGTTCGCGGCGAACGCCGTGGGACCGTGGACGCCGATCGGATCCGATCGGGCACGGCCGCTGGACGAGAGCCAGGGGCTGGCCACCGTGGTGCGGCCGGACGGTGGCTTCATCCGCTACACCGGGGTGGGCACGATCCCGGCCGACGACGCCGCCCGCGGCTGGAACCACGTCGGCGACCCGGGTTCGCGGCTGGGCTTCTACGTGGAGCCGTACCAGAGCGACGGCAACGGGGCGAAGATGTTCCGCGTCCAGGCGCCGGACGGCACGTGGTCGGAGTACGTACACGCGCTGGAGTCCTGGGAGGCGCCGAACAACTCGTTCGCCACGCTGTCCATGGACGGCCGCTGGCTGGTCTCCGGTGAGTGGGGCACGATGGACCGCCTGCTCGGCTATCCCAGCCCGGGCATCGCCGACACCGATCCGACGAGGAACCTGCCGTACGCGTTCGCCATCCGGCTGGATCATCCGGTGCGCGACGTGCAGGGCTGCGACTTCGTCTCGGCCACCCGGCTGCTGTGCTCCTCGGACGACCCGGACGGGTCGCTGTTCGGCGTCACCAAGCCGCTGCTGCGGATCGACCTCGCCGCCCCGCCCGGCGGGAGCGACGTGACCGGGCACGTCACCGCGCTGGGCCGGTTGCCGCTGGAGAGCGCGTGCTCGGGCGACTTCGAGGTGGAGGGCATCGACTACGACGGGCGGGACGGCACGCTGCGGGTGATCGTCATGTCCCCCGGCATCTGCGTCGTCATCGACAGCAAGACGTGGCGGTTCCGCACGTCGTGACGGGCTACCGCGGAGCGCGGCCGACCCCACGGGGGCGAGTTCGAGCGCGGCTTCGCTACGGCGGCGGGCGTGCTCTCCGTGGGGTCGACGCTGCTGCTGGTGGCCACCGCGCTCGCGGTGGTCAAGCCCTGGGGCCGGATCTCCCGGGCCGCTCGCGTCTCCCGGTAGAACCCTCTTGCGCAAGATATCTTTATTGCTAAGATACTTTGGGTTCGAGGGTGGGAGGAATCATGGGCGAACATCGGGTGCAGGTGCTCGTGGTGGGGGCGGGGCTCGCCGGGCTGTCCACGGCGATGTTCCTGGCGCAGCGCGGCGTCGAGGTGCTGGTCGTGGAGCGGCATGCGGGCACCTCGGTACATCCGCGGGCGGCCGGGCAGAACCCGCGCACGATGGAACTGCTGCGGATCGGCGGCGTCGCCGGCGCGGTGCTCGCCGCGAGCGGCACCGCGCGGAGCGAGTTGACCATCCGGATCGCGGAGAGCCGGCGCGGCCCGGTGTTCCGAACGCTCGTGCAGAGCCTCGCCGACGCGGACACCGCGTCGATCTCGCCGGCCCCGTGGGGCATGGCCACGCAGGACCGGGTGGAGCCGATCCTGCTGGCCCGCGCGCGGGAACTGGGTGCCGAAATCCGGTTCGACACCGAGTTGGTGTCCCTCGCGCAGGACCCGGACAGCGTCACGGCCCGGCTGCTGCACCTGCCCAGCGAGCGGGTCGACACGGTCCGGGCCGACTACCTGGTCGCCGCGGACGGTAACCGCAGCCGCATCCGGGAGTGGCTGGGCATCGGCCGGCACGGGCACGGTTCGCTGGCCCACCACATCGGGATGATCTTCGAGGCGGACCTGCCCGAACTGCCGGAAGAGCCCGGTACGTGCCTGTACTACCTGAGAAACCCGACCTTCACCGGGGCGTTCAGCAGCACCGGGGTGGCCGGCCGGTACCTGCTGTCCGTCGAGTACCACCCGGGGCGGGGCGAGTCGCGGGACGAGTTCACCGCCGAGCGGTGCGTCGAGCTGATCCGCACCGCGACCGGTGAGCCCGGGTTACGGCCGGAGCTGCTCAGCGTGCAGTCCTGGGAGATGGCGGCGCGGATCGCGGACTCGTTCCGGTCCGGCCGGGTGTTCCTGGCCGGGGACGCCGCCAAGGTCACCCCGCCGACGGGCGGCCTGGGCGGCAACACCGCCGTGCAGGACGGCTACGACCTGGCCTGGAAGCTGGCCGCGGTGCTGCGCGGCGAGGCCGGAGGTGGCCTGCTGGACTCCTACCAGGCGGAGCGCGCGCCCGTCGCGGAGCTGGTGGTGGCCGAGTCGCTGCACAACTACGCGGAGCGGATGGCGCCGGGACTGTCCCTGGACGGCGTCGCCGAGCCGGTCGGCTACCTGAAGCTGGTGCTCGGCTTCCGCTACCGGTCGAACGCCGTGCTGGCCGAGGACGACGACCCGGCGATGGTGGAGGACCCGTTCCGGCCGAGCGGCCGGCCCGGGTTCCGCGCGCCGCACGTCCGGCTGCTGCGAGACGGCACCGAGGTGTCCACAGTGGACCTGTTCGGGCCGGAGTGGGTGCTGCTGACCGGCGCCGAGGGTGGGGTGTGGCACCAGGCGGCGCAGCACGCCGCGGCGCGGCTCGGTGTCCCGCTGCGGGCGCACGGGCTGGAGCCGCGGCTGCTCGACCCGGACGACGCGCTCGGCCGCCGGTACGGCATCGGCAGCGGCGGAGCCAGCCTCGTTCGGCCGGACGGGATCGTCGCCTGGCGGTCGGCGCACGAGGTCCGCGACCCGTTCACCACGCTGCACGGCGTGCTGTCCCGGCTGCTCGACCGGGGGAACGTGGCCAGGGCGGCCTGATCAGGGGGTGGCCGGCCGGGCCGCGGGCGCGCCGACGCTCGCGCCCGGCCGGCCGGCGGCCGGTTCGCCGAGCCCGAGCAGGCAGGCCGCGCTCACCCCGGCCAGCCCGACCAGGTACAGCGCCACCGGCCAGGCCCGCCCGCCGGCCGCGCCGAGCAACGCGGCCGCCACGAACGGGGACAGCCCGCCGCCGAGCACCGAGCCGACCTGGTAGCTCACCGAGATCCCGCTGTAGCGGACCCGGCTGTCGAACAGTTCCGCGTAGTACGCGGGCATCGGCGCGAAGATCGCCGCCGAGCCGGCATACCCGACCACCAGGGCCACCGCCACCAGGGCCGGCTGCCGGGTGTCCAGCAGCGAGAACAGCGGAAAGGCGAACGCGGCCAGGAACACCGCGCCGCCGAGCATCACCGGCAGCCGGCCCAGCCGGTCCGACAGCCGGGCGAACGCGAGCACGGCGACCGCCTGCGCGATCCCGCCGGCCAGGCTCGCGTCGAGCAGCGTCGAACGGGGCAGCCCGAGGCTGGTGGTGCCGTACGACAGCGCGAACGTGGCCAGCACGAAGATGAACGCGTTGAACCCGATGTTCACCCCGGCGCCGAGCAGCACCCGGTGCCACGACCCGCGCAGCACCTCCACCACCGGCATCCGGCTGCGGCCCTGCCGCGGGACCCGCTGGAACACCGGGCTTTCCGCCAGTCCGAGCCGCACGTACAGGCCCACCGCGACGAGCAGCACGCTGGCCAGGAACGGCAGCCGCCAGCCCCAGCGCAGGAACTCCGACCCGGAGACGGCGGTGGCCGCGGCGAACGCCCCGGTGGCCAGCACCAGGCCGAGCGGCGAACCGAGGAACGTCCAGCTGCCGTACCAGCCGGCGCGGCCGGTGGGCGCGTGCTCCACCGCCATCAGGGCCGCGCCGCCCTGCTCCCCGCCGAGGAAGAAGCCCTGCACCACGCGCAGCACCACGAGCAGCAGCGGCGCCCACACGCCGATCGAGGCGTAGCCCGGCAGCAGGCCGATCAGCGTGGTGCAGGTGCCGGTCGCGGTCAGGGTGAGCACCAGCATCGCCTTGCGGCCCAGCAGGTCCCCGAAGTGGCCGATCACCGCGCCGCCCAGCGGCCGGGCGAGGAAACCGGCGCCGAACGTGGCGAACGCCAGCAGCGTGCCCACCCGCGGGTCGCTGCCGGGGAAGAACAGCCGGTTGAACGCCACCGCGGAGGCCGTGCCGTAGATGAGGAAGTCGTAGAACTCGATCGCGTTGCCCACCGAACTGGCCAGCGCCGCCCGGCGCACCTCGTTCGCCATGTGTCCCTCGTTTCCGGTCTGCCGCCGCGTTCCAGGGTGGCCGCCTTCGGCGGACGGTGTCACTGCGCCGAACCGGCGCTGCCGGCTGGGCCGTCCGGCCCGACGGCCGTATCTCCTCACCGGTAATCACCCTACGGAGTGTTGACGATACGTCGGGTAACGGTAACGATCAGTCGGCCTGCCACTACTCGTGCGTAGCGAGGTTGCCATGAGCGGCCCTGTCACCGTGGCCAGACGCCGATCACTGACCGTGCTCGGCGCCCTCACCGTCCTCTTCGGACTCCTGCTCGGCACGCCCGGCGTGGCGGCGGCGAGCAACCCGTACTCCGGCTATGTCGCCCTGGGCGACTCGTACGCCTCCGGACCGTTCATCCCCTACCAGCGCACCGATCCGGTGGGCTGCTTCCGTTCCGACCGCAACTACCCCTCGCTGGTGGCGAAGGCGCTGCACGTCACCGCGTTCTCGGACGCGAGTTGCGGCGGCGCCACCACCGCCGACATGACCGAGTCGCAGTCCATCCTGTTCGGCAGCAACCCGCCGCAGTTCGACGCGCTGCGGCCGGACACCCGGCTGGTCACCGTGACCATCGGCGGGAACGACATCGGGTTCAGCGACATCGTGCTGCGCTGCGCCGCGGCCAGCCTGGTCAACCCACTCGGCGCACCGTGCCGGGAGCAGTACACCGAGAAGGACGGCACGGACGAGTTGGCGGCGCGGATCGCCGCCACCGCGCCGAAGATCGCCCGCGTGCTGGACGGCATCCACCGGCGCTCGCCGAGGGCGCGCGTGCTGCTGGTCGGCTACCTGCGGATCCTGCCGGAGGGCCGGGGATGCTGGCCGCTGGCGCCGTTCGCCCGCGGCGACGTGCCGTACCTGGACGGCGTGGAACGGCAACTGAACGCCATGCTGGGCGCCCAGGCCGTGGCGCACCACGCCGGGTTCGTCGACCCGTACCCGGCCTCCTCCGGCCACGACGTGTGTGAGGCACCGGCCGCCCGATGGGTGGAGGGTCTGATCCCGACCTCGCCGGCGTTCCCGGTGCATCCCAACGCGGCGGGCATGGCGGCGGTGGCCGGCGCCGTGCTCGGCGCGCTCGGCGCCGCGAGCGCGCCGCTGCCGAGCGCCTGATCCACCGCATTCGGCGGGCTGGATGCGCGTTCCGGTGTTCGCCGGGGGCGCATTCAGCCCGCCGAACGGTCAGCCGGTCAGTGGGTCCAGTCGGCGAGAATCTTCTGCCGGGCGGCGGCCAGCGTCATGGAACCGGCGCACACCGCCTTCTTCAGGGCGTTCTCCTCCTTGTCCTTGTCCTCCGCGGCCTGCCCGGAGGTGGCGACCTCCGCCCGCGGCTCCGGCCAGAGGTTGCGCGGGTCGCGCGGCGCGCCACCGAGTTCCAGCGGGACGAGGTGGTCCTCCTCCAGTTCCGAGTTGGGCACGCCAGCCTCGCCGTAGAGCGGCTTCTGCTGCTCCTTCAACGACGTTGTGTACGACGCGGGCGGCCGAACGGTGGATGTCCAACCCGACACGCAGATGGTGTGGTTGATGGTGTCCTGGGTGACGTCCGGGTTGAACGACCCGGGGGTGCACGAGGCGTCGGCCCGGCCGTTCACGATCGTGCACTGCTGGGCCGCGGCGGCCGAGGGAGCAGCCTCGCTCAGGCCGGTGGCGGCGATGCCGGCCACGGCAAGGACTGCGGACAGGGTGAGCGCGGGAAGCCGGTGCATGGTGATCCTCCTTGTCGACGGTTCTCCGTCCCGGTATCAGGTACCGTTGCTAATAAACCGCAGACAAGGAATAGTTCGTTAATTGTTAACGAACCTTGGTGGGGTTCCCGGCGTCGCGACGCATTCGTGACCCTTGCCGGGTGACACCCGTTGGCATGGTCGGCGTACCCGGATCCCGCCAAGGCGGTCCACTGTGGACGCATGAGACCGCACAGATCGACTGCCGGCACCCTGCTCGCCGGCACCGCTCTGCTGACCGCGACCACCCTGCTGACGGCGGCGCCGGGCACCGCGGCGACCCGCCCCGCCGAGCCGAGGGCCATGTTGCTGCTCAGCGTCGCCGAACAGGGCGGGGCGAACCGAACGTCGGAGCTGAACTGTGACCCGCCCGGTGGCACGCATCCCTCGGCCGTCGCGGCCTGCGCCGACCTCAGCCGCGCGCAGGGCAACTTCGACAGGCTGCCGGGTGACACCGCACACCCGTACTGCCCGATGATGTACCGGCCGGTCACCGCCAGCGCGCATGGCACCTGGCGCGGCCGGCCGGTGACCTACACCGCCACCTACCCGAACGGCTGCGTGCTCACCCAGCGGACCGGTCCGGTGTTCCGGTTCTAGCGGGGTTCAGCTCGGCAGGCCCCACGGGTCGGCCGGGGCGCACGGCACCGGGCCGACCTCGAGGTGCGGCCGGTCGCCGGCCCGGTACACCACGGTCTCCTCGCCGCGGCGCAGGTCGACCTGGATGGTGCCGCCGCCGAGGTCGCGATGGTCCCGGGTGCGGCCGGCCGCGTCCCGCACCACCAGGAGGCCGGCGCGCCGTGCGTGCTGCGCCCGGGCATCCCCGGCACCACCACGGTGAACCCGGCGACGAACGCGGCGTTGGCCACCTGGCCCTGCGCCTCGCCCCGCTGCAGCCACGGCACCGCCGCGGTGACCATCGGCACCGCCGCGGTGGACGTGACGAGCGGGGTCGGCCGGGAACGCCCGCACCTGGCCAGGAGTTCAGGCAGACGGGCAGCGTGGAGAACAGCGGGAGCACGAACGGAACCAGCGCGACCGAGCACGCCGCGACCGCGGTCGGGTGGCGGCGGCGCCAGCGGGCGGCAACGGGCCGTACAGCTCGACCCCGTTGCGCACGCCGGTGTCGACCCATTCGCAGCACAGCGCGACCGCGGCGTCCACCGCGACCGGACCCCGCGGTCGCCACCGTCGCGGTGGCGCGGGCAGGCGGAACGGCGAACCGTCCGCCGACAGGCGCCCGGGCGGAACCGGTTCGGCCGGTACCGGGACGGTCGTGTCGCTCGCGGCGGGCGTCTCGCAGTGGTCTCCGGCTAGGTGCACGGAGTCGGGTCGCTCCGCACGCTCACGTTCCCGGAGCGCGGTACCTGACGGACTTCCGTGCCGCCTCGTCGATCTCCTCCACGGTGAGCAGCGGAGTGGTGCTGGTGCTCACCAGGCCGCTCGCCCGCGCGGTCAGGCTGAACGCGCTGGACGACACGTTGTCCGGGAAGTCGACGACCAGGCAGACGTCGTGGTCCCCGAACGTGAAGTACATCGACTCCACCCGGCCGCCCACGCTGGCCACCGCCTCCTCGATGGCGGCGCGGCGGCCGCTGCCGCCCTCCCTGAGCAGTCCCTTGGCCCCTTCTCCCAGGTAGCTGGCCTGCAGCAGGAACTTGGCCATGATGACAACTCCCCCGATTGTCCGGACCCTCGCGTCCGAGTATCCGCCCGCGCCGGCACACCCGCCACCATCCGAAAGCCGCACCGATGTCACGGCCTGGATACGGTGCCATGCGGCCAGTCACGGACCGTCGGGTGGGCGCGGGCCTTTCGCCACTCCGTGGCACGAGACTGCCCTCCCGCCTGTCCTCACCTCTTCGTGAGGACTGCCCGCAACTCTCGACCGGAGCCCCGGTCATGCACGTCGTCCACACCGCCCGTGACCGGTACGGAAACACCTCAAGCCGCAAACCTGACACGGCACCACCAACCATGTGATCGGCTCCGTGCCGGGGGCGATGACCGAGGAGCGGGCGGACCAAGATCAGGCCGTCTCCAGACCGTCAGACGTTGCGCAGTGCCGAAAACCCGCGAGCACTAGCGCGAGGCGTCGCAGCGAGCCGGTGGCGATTTTCAGCACTCGATGACGTTGACGGCGAGGCCGCCGCGGGCGGTTTCCTTGTACTTGTCCTTCATGTCCCGGCCGGTGTCGCGCATCGTCTTGATCACCTTGTCCAGCGAGACGAAGTGCGCGCCGTCACCGCGGAGTGCCATCCGGGCGGCGCTGATCGCCTTGATCGCGGCCAGGGCGTTGCGCTCGATGCAGGGCACCTGAACCAGCCCGCCGACCGGGTCGCAGGTGAGCCCGAGGTTGTGCTCCATGGCGATCTCGGCGGCGTTCTCCACCTGCTCGGGGCTGCCGCCCAGCACCTCGGCCAGCCCGGCGGCGGCCATCGAGCACGCCGAGCCCACCTCGCCCTGGCAGCCGACCTCGGCACCGGAGATGGACGCGTTCTCCTTGAACAGCACACCGATCGCGCCCGCGGTGAGCAGGAACCGCACCACGCCGTCGTCGCTGGCCCCGGGCACGAACCGGGTGTAGTAGTGCAGCACCGCCGGCACGATGCCGGCCGCGCCGTTGGTCGGCGCGGTGACCACCCGGCCGCCCGAGGCGTTCTCCTCGTTGACCGCCAGGGCGAACAGCGTCACCCAGTCCATGACCCGCAGCGGGTCGGTGGCGAAGTAGTCGCCGACCAGCCGGCGGTGCAGGTCGGGAGCGCGGCGGCGGACCCGCAGCCCGCCGGGCAGCACCCCTTCCCGGGCGCAGCCGCGTTCCACGCACTCCTGCATCACCGTCCAGATGTGCAGCAGGCCGTGCCGGACGTCGGGCTCCCGGCGCCAGGACAGCTCGTTGGCAAGCATGATCCGGCTGATCGGTTGGCGGGCCTTCCTGGTGTGCGCGAGCAGTTCCGCCGCGGTGCGGAACGGGTACCGCAGCGGGGTGCGATCCTGCTTGATCCGGTCGGTACCGCTGGCGTCGCCGTCCACCACGAACCCGCCGCCGACCGAGTAGTACGTCGCGGCGTCCACTTCGGACCCTTCAGCGTCGAACGCGGCGAAGCGTATCCCGTTGGGGTGCACCGGGAGCCGCTTCCTGCGGTGCATCACCACGTCGTCGTCCTGGGAGAAGGCGATCTCGTGGTCGCCGGCCAGCAGCAGCTGCCCGCTTCGGCGCACGTCGTCCACCCTGGCCTCGGCCTTGTCCGGGTCCACCGCCTCCGGGCGCTCACCGGAAAGCCCGAGGATCACCGCCTTCGGGCTGCCGTGCCCGTGCCCGGTGGCGCCGAGCGAGCCGAACAACTCGACCCGCACCCGCGTCACCCTGGGCAGCGCACCGGCGGACCGCAGCCGGGCGACGAACATGCCGGCCGCCCGCATCGGGCCCACGGTGTGCGAGCTGGACGGTCCGATACCCACCGAGAACAGGTCGAAGACGCTGATCGCCATGGCGCACTCCACGGTGTTGTGACTGAGCCGGGCCCGGCGGCCCGGCCCCCGCCCCCTCTGTTGCCGAACCTGAGAGCTTCACCGCTGCTGCGGCTTGCACCGTGGGTGCGCGCGCCGCACGGCGCACGCTTTCCAGAGTTGCCTCACCCGGACGGTCTTTCGGGCCTGAGAGTGTGTGGGGCAGCTTGCTCCTTCGGCGCCCCGGCTGGCGCCGGGGTCTCTCCCGCCTGGGTTGTGGGCCGTGCGCGGTAGGCACGGCGCCGCGGCCGGTTTTCGGTTGTGCGACACGCCGTGCGGCGGCACGGGTGTCGAGCGGCAAGGACGGTAGGCCCGCCGCTTCCCGGCTGTCAACGCGCCGTCAGCGGGGCGGAACCCGCGCTGGCGAGGAGCGCGCGCGGGGACGGGCGCCCTGTTCGGCCCGAACAATGGCGGGGGGTCGTGATGGTGCGATACACACGATGACACCGGCCACAATGTCCTCGACCGTTGGCGGCAGCCAGAGGCAAACGATCGGTGCGCGGCGCGGCGCGCCCACGGAGATGAGGAGAGGGAGGCCGCCATGCGGATCGCCGTCCCGCGGGAGATCAAGAACCACGAGTACCGCGTCGCGCTGACCCCGGCCGGGGTGCACGAGTTGACCAGTCGCGGGCACCAGGTGTTCGTGGAGGCCGACGCCGGCGCCGGCTCCGCCATCCCGGACGAGGAGTACCTCGGCGCGGGCGCGAAGGTGCTGCCGCACGCCGACGACGTCTGGGCCGAGGGCGACCTGGTGCTCAAGGTCAAGGAGCCGATCGCCGAGGAGTATCCCCGGCTGCGCCGCGACCAGGTGCTGTTCACCTACCTGCACCTCGCCGCCGACGCCGCGCTGACCAGGGCGTTGCTCGACGCCGGGACGACGTCGATCGCGTACGAGACGGTGCAACTGCCGGACGGCACGCTGCCGCTGCTCGCCCCGATGTCGGAGGTCGCCGGCCGGCTCGCGCCGCAGGTCGGCGCGTACGCGCTGATGCGGCCATCGGGCGGGCGCGGCGTACTGCCGGGCGGCGTGCCCGGGGTGGCGCCGGCCCGGGTCGTGGTGATCGGCGCCGGGGTGGCCGGGCTGAACGCGGCCACCATCGCCCTGGGCATGGGCGCCGACGTGCAGGTGCTGGACACCAACGTCGACCGGCTGCGCCAGGTGGACCGTACCTACCGGGGCCAGATCCGCACGATCACCTCCAACGCCTACATGCTGGAGCGCGCCGTGCTGGACGCCGACATGGTGATCGGCGCGGTGCTGGTGCCCGGCGCCCGCGCGCCGAAACTGGTCTCCAACGAGGTGGTGGCCAGGATGAAGCCGGGCTCGGTGCTCGTGGACATCTCCATCGACCAGGGCGGCTGCTTCGCCGACTCCCGGCCGACCACGCACGACGACCCGACCTACCGGGTGCACGAGTCGTTGTTCTACTGCGTGGCCAACATGCCCGGCGCGGTGCCCAGCACGTCGACCTACGCGCTGACCAACGTCACTCTGCCGCACGCGGTCGCGCTCGCCGACCGCGGCTGGCAGGACGCGCTGCGCGCGGACGGTGCGCTGGCCAGGGGCCTTACCACGCACGCGGGCGCGCTGACCAGCCTCCCGGTCGCGCAGGCGCACGACCTGGCGCACACCCCGCTCGCCGACGTCGTCGGCACCGCCCGCTGAGCGTCGCCACCCACCCGGTCGGCCCGGCCCCGGCGCGATGTCGCCGGGGCCGGGCCGCCGTTTCACCTCGGTGCGCACAAAAGGGGGCGGCCCGCTCAACCGGCCTGGGGGTCACCGGGAGCGAGCCGCCGGTGCAAGCTTAGGCAATAACACCGCGACACGCCCATCCGACCCGCCCATACTTGACCAATACCCGCCGATCGGACCACTCCAGAGGGTGAGCGGCCTCGCAAAAGAGTGAATTGGACCCCGCGTGGTGCACGAATGGGGGGCACCGACCGATGAGTCCCTACGGAAGGCGCTGACGGCCCGCGACGGCCGCGGCGACCGGCGATTCGGGAGGTGGGATGGCCGAGCCCCAAGGGTGGGTGCACTGCCACGACCCGTTCGGACGCGACCGGTCGATGACCGTGTTCGTCGAGGACGATCGGGTGCTGCTGGTCTCCCCGCCCGGCGCGTCCGCGGTTCTTTCCGCGCAGCAGACCCGGCGGCTGCGCACCCTGCTCGATGAGGTGGCGCACAGTCCGGCGCTGGACACCCGCGACCCGGAGGGGACGCCGTGATGCGCCCTGGCGACGTGATCGCGGTCGCGCGCGAACTCGCGGAAAGGAAGGCCGCGTGATCGACGACGGGCTGCGCGAGGCCGTGCTGCACCGGCTGGCCCTGCTCGACGAGGCCGCGGAGCAGGGCGACGCGGGCGACCTGCTGCCGCTGGCCCGCACCGAGATCCACCGGCTCACCGACGGCTGGCGGCTGCTGCTGTCCGTGCACCAGCCGGACGAGCGCGGCCGGTGCGGCGCCTGCCAGGGTTGGCTGCGCCACCGCCGCTGGCCCTGCCGGGTGTGGGTGATGGCGCACCGCCACCTGATCGGTGAGGGCCTGCCGCACCGGGAACGCCGGCTCCCGCTGCGCAACCCGCTCGGCCGCTGGCGAGCCGCGGGATCGGCCGCCCGGCGCCCGGCCGAGTTTCGCCGGGCCGCGCCGCCCGCCCTGCCCGCGCCGGCCCGCGCGCCCCGGCACGCCCTGCCGGAGAGCGGCGCCCGCCACGCGCTGCCCGACGAGCGCGCCTGACAGCCTGTTCCGGAACGGGACTGAGCTGCGATGACGAGTATGGGAACGCGCCAGCGCGAAACCCCGCGATCGCGGGGGCGGGGCGCCCCATCAGGAACAACCGGAGTGCCATGTCCCCGTCGCGCCCCGGCGACGCGATCGCGGCGCGCGTTCCGGAACAAGGACTGACACCCTCGACCCCTGGCGGGTACGCCCCGGTCCGGGTGGATGGTGCAGGATGGGCGCCACCACACGAGCGACCGAAGCATGGCCTGTCGGCGTCCGTCAGGACGCGTGGACGCCGCTCTCAGGCGCACCCGAAAGGGGAGAAACCGTGCACGACGGCAGCGGCCGCATCGTGGTGCAGGGGCTGACCAAGCAGTTCGGCCAGGTCACCGCGGTACAGAATCTCAGCTTCACCGTGGAGCCCGGCTCGGTGACCGGTTTCCTCGGTCCCAACGGCGCCGGAAAGACCACGACGCTGCGCATGCTGCTGGGCCTGGTGAAGCCCACCTCGGGCACGGCCACGATCAACGGCCAGCCGTTCCACCGACTCGGCAACCCGGCCAGGGTGGTCGGCGCGGTGCTGGAGGCGCAGGGCTTCCACCCGAACCGCAGCGCGCGCAACCACCTGCGGGTGTACGCGGCGGCGATGGGGGTGCCGGACGAGCGCGCCGAGCAGGTGCTGCAGCTCGTCGGGCTTGACGCGGCGGCCGACCGCAAGGCGGGCGGCTTCTCCATGGGCATGAAGCAGCGGCTGGCGCTGGCCACCGCGCTGCTCGGCGACCCGCAGGTGCTGGTCCTGGACGAACCCGCCAACGGCCTGGACCCGGAGGGCATCGCCTGGCTGCGGAGCTTCCTGCAGTCCTTCGCCCGCAGCGGCCGGACCGTGCTGGTGTCCAGCCACCTGCTCGCGGAGATCGAGCAGACGGTCGACCAGGTCGTCATCATCAGCCGCGGCCAGACCATGTACTACGGGCAGTTGGACGACCTGCGCAGGCAGCAGCAGACCCGGGTGCTGGTCCGCCCGGCCGATCCGCACGCCCTGGTGAAGGCACTGCAGGAGGACGGCATCACCGAGGTGGAGTCCACTCCGGACGGTCAACTCGCGGTGAGCGGCGCGGACAGCATGCGGATCGCGGACATCGCGCTCGCCGCGGGTGTGGCCGTCTACGGCATGCAGGAGGAGCAACTCGACCTCGAGCAGCTGTTCTTCCGGCTGACCAGCGGCCAGTTCACCGCGGCCCAGCACAACCCGTACGGGCAGCCGCCGGGCGGTGGCTGGGGGCCGCCGGCGGGTGGCGCACCGCAGCAGGCCTACCAGGCACCGACGTACCAGCAACCCGGCTACCCGCAGCAGAACCCGCAGCACCCGCAGCAGGGCACCGGATGGGGAGGCAACGCGTGATGGGCGCGCTGATCAAGGCCGAGCTCCGGAAGATCCTCTCCACCAAGATGTGGTGGGGGCTGATGATCCCGGCCGCACTGATCGCGCTGGGCTTCACCTGGCTGGGCGCGGCGTTCGGCACGCTGGACGCGCTCAAGTCGGAGCTGGGGGCCTCGCTGCCGACGGTGCTGCCCACGTTCGCGTTCGGCCTGAACTTCGCCAGCATCTTCCCCGCCGTCTACGGCGCCACCGCGCTGACCGGGGAGATCCGGCACCGCACGATCACCACGACGTACCTCACCGGCTCGTCCCGGGGCGCGGTGCTGGTCGCGAAGGTGGTCGCCTACGCGGTCGTCGGCGTGGCGTACGGGCTGGCCTGCGCGGTGTTCGGCACGATCGGCGCGGCCGCCGGCGCGCACGGCACGGACTTTCCCGGGCTCGGCTCGTGGCTGGCCATGTGCGGGGTGGGCGTGCTGGTCATGGTGCTGTGGACGCTGCTCGGCGTGGGCCTGGGCGCGCTGGTCGGCAGCCAGATCGGCGCCGTTCTCACGCTGCTGCTCTACACGCTGCTGGTGGAGCGGGTCCTCGCCACCGTGCTCGGCCACCAGCATCTGGACAAGGTGCCGCCCTACCTGCCGAACGCGGCCGGCAGCAACGCGACCACCGAACTGTCGTTGCGGCTGTTCTTCGACGAGATGCCGGGCGCGGTGCGCAGCCACGCCAACTTCCAGCAGCTCAAGGACCTGCTGACGCTGGCGGACACGCCGCCGTGGTGGGGCAGCGCGCTGGTGTTCGCCGCATACGCGCTGGTCCTCGGCCTCGCCGGCTGGGTGGTCGCCAGGGAGCGGGACATCACCTGAACCCGGTCCGGCGACCGGGCGGCCGCCAGCACGCCGGCAGACTGTCGGTGCGGTTCCTTAGCCTGACCTTGTGTCGGGAACCGAGAGCAGCCCCGCGCCGCGGCGGCACGGCTGGATCCGCCGGCTGTGGGCGGCGTGCTGGCGGCACCGCGGCCTGGTGGTGCTGTCGCTGGCCGCGTCGATGGTCGGTGTCGGCCTGCAGGCGGCCGGCCCCCTGCTGGTCCGCGTCGTGGTGGACGACGCGGTCGGCGGGCGCACCACGGGCCTGTCCTGGCTGATCGCCGGCCTGGTCGGCATGCACCTGCTCACCTTCGGCACCGCGTTCGTCCGCCGCTACCTCGGTGGCCGGCTGTCCCTGGACGTCCAGCACGACCTGCGGCAGGCGGTGTTCCGTGCGGTGCAGCGGCTGGACGGCGGCAAGCAGGACGCGCTGCGCACCGGCCAGGTGGTGTCCCGGTCGATCAGCGACCTGCAACTGCTGCAGGGGCTGCTGTCGATGATCCCGCTGTCGGTGGGCACCGCGGTGTTCGCGGTGGCCTCGCTCGGCGCGATGCTGTGGCTGTCCCCGACGCTGACGCTGATCGCGCTGGTCGTCTCGCCCACCGTGGCGGTGATCGCGGTGCACAGCCGGCGGCGGCTGTTCCCGGCCACCTGGTCGGCCCAGCAGCGCGCCGCCGACCTGGCGCAGCACGTCGAGGAGACGGTCACCGGGGTCCGGGTGGTCAAGGGCTTCGGCCAGGAGGCGCGGGAGGTGGCCCGGCTGGAGAGCCGGGCCCGGCGGCTGTACGCGGAGCGGTTGCGCGCCGCGCGGCTGACGGCGAAGCCGCAGGCCACGCTGAGCGCGCTGCCCGCGGCCGGGCAGGTCGGGGTGCTCGCGCTGGGCGGCTGGATGGCGCTGCACGGTCAGGTCAGCCTGGGCACCTTCCTGGCCTTCGCCAGCTACGTCGCCGGGCTGGTCGGCCCGGCCCGGATGCTGGGCAGCCTGATGGTCACCGCCCAGCTCGCCAGGGCCGGCGTGGAGCGGGTCTACGAGCTGATCGACTCGCAGCCCGAGGTGGTCGACCGGCCGGGCGCGGTGGCCGTGCCCGGCGGCCCGCTGGAGGTCGAGTTGGACGCCGTGCGGTTCGGCTACACCCGCAGCGAACCGGTGCTGGACGGGGTGTCGCTGCGGGTGCGGCCCGGCGAAACCCTCGCCCTGGTCGGCACGCCCGGGTCCGGCAAGTCCACGGTCTCGCTGCTGCTGCCCCGCTTCTACGACGTCCAGTCCGGCGTGATCCGGGTCGGCCCGCCCGGCGCCCCGGTCGACATCCGCGAGCTGCGGCTGCGCTCGCTGCGGCAGGCCGTGGGCGTGGTGTTCGAGGAGGCGTTCCTGTTCTCCGACACGGTCCGGGCGAACATCGCCTACGGCCGGCCGGACGCCACGGAGGAGGAGATCGTCGCCGCCGCGAGGGCGGCCGAGGCGCACGGTTTCATCGAGGCGCTGCCGCAGGGCTACGACACCGTGGTCGGCGAGCGCGGGCTGACCCTCTCCGGCGGGCAACGGCAGCGGATCGCGCTGGCCAGGGCGCTGCTGTCCAACCCGAGGGTGCTGGTGCTGGACGACGCCACCTCGGCGGTGGACACGGCGACCGAGTCGGCCATCCACGCCACGCTGCGCTCGGTGACCGCGCAGCGCACCACGCTGCTGATCGCGCACCGCCGGTCCACCCTCGCCCTGGCCGACCGGATCGCCGTGCTGGACGCCGGCCGCCTGGTCGACGTGGGCACCCGGGAGGAGCTGGAGCAGCGCTGCGAGCTGTTCCGGGAGCTGCTGGCCGGCCCGGGCGAGGCGATCGAGGCGCCGAACCTGCGGGCCGGCGCGGCGCTGGAACCGGGCCCGGACGGCACCACCCCCACGCTGTGGGCGGAGCCGGCCGAGCCGCGGCCGGCGGAGCCGGAGTCGGCCCCGGCAGCGACCCGCGCCGCTTCGAGCGGCAGGGCGCCGGCCATCCGCGGCGCGCTGAGTTCCGGCTCCGCCGCGCTCGGTGGCCAGCCGGCCACCCCGGAGCTGCTGGCCAGGGTGAACGCGCTGCCGCCGGCCACCGCGCAGCCCCGGCTGTCCGGCGTCAACCCGACCGCCCCGGACCCGCGCTTCGGGCTGGCCCGGCTGCTGTACCCGGCGCGATGGGCGCTGCTGGTGGTCGGCCTGCTGGTGGTGGTCGACACGGTCACCTCGATGGCGGTGCCGTCCCTGGTGCGGCACGGCATCGACGGCGGCGTGGTCGGGCACGCCACGTCCGCGCTGTGGACGGCCGCCGGGCTGGGCGCGCTGCTGGTCGCGGTGGGCTGGGGCGAGCTGGCCACGAACACCGTGCTCACCGCCCGGGTCGGCGAGCGGCTGCTGTACCTGCTGCGCCTGCGCAGCTACGCGCACCTCCAGCGGCTCGGCCTCGACTACTACGAGCGGGAGATGGCCGGCCGGATCATGACCAGGATGACCACCGACGTGGACGCGCTGTCCACGTTCCTGCAGACCGGGTTGATCACCGCGGTGGTCAGCATCCTCACGGTGCTGGGCATCACGGTCGCGCTGGTGCTCACCGATCTGTCGCTGGCCCTGGTCGCGCTGGCCGCGCTGCCCGTGCTGGTGGCCGCCACGGTGGCGTTCCGCCGGCTGTCCTCGGTGGCCTACGCCGAGGCCAGGGAGCGGGTCAGCGCGGTGAACGCGGACATGCAGGAGAACGTCTCCGGGCTGCGGGTGGCCCAGGCCTACACCCGGGAGGCGCACTCGGCCAGGGCGTTCGCCGAGCGCAGCGACGCCTACCGCCGGTCCCGGCTGCGCGCCCAGCGCTACATCGCCACCTACTTCCCGTTCGTCACCCTGCTCTCCGGGCTGGTGCAGGCCGCGGTGCTGGCGGTCGGTGCGCGGCGGGTCGCCGCGGCCACGCTCACCCCGGGCGTGCTGCTCGCGTTCATGCTCTACCTGGAGCTGTTCTTCAGCCCGGTGCAGCAGCTCTCCGGCGTGTTCGACGGCTACCAGCAGGCCAAGGTGGGCCTGCGCCGGATCGCCGAACTGCTGCGCACCCCGACCAGCGTGCGGGCCGCGGAGCGCCCGGTGCCGGTGCCGCCGCGGCTGCGCGGCGAGATCGAACTACGCGACGTGTCCTTCCACTACCCCGGGGTGGACACGCCGGCGCTGGACCGCGTTTCGCTGCGGGTGGCGCCGGGCGAGACGGTGGCCCTAGTCGGCGCCACCGGCGCCGGGAAGTCCACCCTGGTCAAGCTGCTGGCCCGGTTCTACGACGCGACCGGCGGCCGGGTGCTCGTCGACGGGGTGGACGTGCGGGAGTACGACCTCGCCGGCTACCGGCAGCGGCTCGGCATCGTGCCGCAGGAGGCGCACCTGTTCACCGGCGACGTGGCCGGCAACATCGGCTACGGCCGGCCGGACGCGCCGCCCGCGGCGGTGGAGCGGGCCACCCGCGCGGTGGGCGCGCTGGACGTGGTGGCCTCGCTGCCGCTGGCGTTCCGGCAGCCGGTCGGCGAGCGCGGTCAGGGGTTGTCCGCCGGGCAGCGCCAGCTTGTCGCGCTGGCCAGGGCGGAACTGGTGGAACCGGACGTGCTGCTGCTGGACGAGGCCACCGCGGCGCTGGACCCGGCCACCGAGGCCGCGGTGCTCGCCGCCAGCGACCGGCTGGCCAGGCGGCGCACCACCTTCGTGGTCGCGCACCGGCTGGCCACCGCCGCCAGGGCGGATCGGATCGTGGTCCTGGACGCGGGCCGGATCGTCGAGGACGGCAGCCACGCCGACTTGATCGCCGCGGGTGGGCACTACGCAAGGCTGTGGCGCTACGGCGGGCAGATCGAGTCCTCCGATGGCTCACCGGACGACACCGCGGCGGCATGATCGCGCACATACCCCGGGAGAGTGAAAACCGCCACTCCGACCGATCGGTGAACTGAACAACATCTGGATAACGGAGCGTGTCAGCCCCGGGCACGGCCCGTCTGCCAGGGTCAACCGTGTGACCCACCCCTCGTTGCGCGGCGTTGCCGCCATGTGAAGAGGCCACCTCGGAGGACTAATCTGACAGCAGAGTGTGTCAATACCAAGAGCGAGATGGATAGAGGCGAGCGCCAGCCGTGTCCACAAGCAGTCCTGCGTCGCAGTTCGGCCCCAATGAGTGGCTTGTCGAGGAGATGTACGAGCAGTTCCTCGCCGACCCGTCGTCCGTAGACGAGGCGTGGCACGACTTCTTCGCCGACTACAAGCCGACGCAGCGATCCAGCGGGAACGGCGGTGCGGCCGCCAGCCAGGCCGGCGGAACGAGCACCACGACCAGCACCACGCGGACCACCACCGAGACCCCGGCGGGCGGCACGTCCACGTCGAGTCGCCCGTCCGCGAGTGCCCCGGCGCCCAGCACACCGGCGCCGAGCAAGCCGAGCCAGCCGGCGCCGGGCACCGACCGGGGCGCCAACGGGCGCGCCCCGAGCGACACCGCCGGCACCGCGGCACCCGCCAAGCCGGCCGGCACGCCGACGCTGCCCAGCACCGGCAAGCCGTCGCCCTCGGCGGCGGCCGCGAGCGCCCCGGTGCGACCCACGCCCGGTGAGGAGCGCAAGCCGCTGCGCGGCGCCGCCGCGGCGATCGCCAAGAACATGCAGCAGTCGCTGACCGTGCCGACCGCGACCAGCGTGCGCGCGGTGCCGGCGAAGCTGCTCGCGGACAACCGCATCGTCATCAACAACCACCTCAAGCGGACCCGCGGCGGGAAGGTGTCCTTCACCCACCTGATCGGCTACGCGGTGGTCCGGGCGCTGGCCGACTTCCCGAACATGAACCGGCACTTCGCCGAGGTGGACGGCAAGCCGATGGTGGTGGCGCCGGAGCACGTCAACCTCGGGCTGGCCATCGACCTGCCGGGCAAGGACGGGCAGCGGTCACTGGTCGTCGCGTCCATCAAGGGCTGCGAGAACATGACCTTCTCGCAGTTCTGGCAGGCCTACGAGGAGATCATCCGCAAGGCCCGCGCCGGCAGCCTGACCAGCGACGACTTCGCCGGCACCACGATCTCGCTGACCAACCCGGGCACGATCGGCACGAACCACTCGGTGCCGAGGCTGACCGCCGGGCAGGGCGCCATCATCGGCGTCGGCGCGATGGAGTACCCGGCGGAGTTCCAGGGCGCCAGCGAGCAGGCCCTGGTCGACATGGGCGTCAGCAAGATCATCACGCTGACCTCGACGTACGACCACCGGATCATCCAGGGCGCGGAATCCGGCGAGTTCCTCAAGCGGGTGCACCAGCTCCTGCTCGGCGAGGACCGGTTCTACGACGACGTCTTCACCTCGCTGCGGCTGCCCTACGAGCCGGTCCGCTGGGTGCAGGACATCCCCGAGGGCGCGGTCGACAAGACCGCGCGGGTGCTCGAACTGATCGACGCCTACCGCACCCTCGGCCACCTGATGGCCGACATCGACCCGCTGAACTACCGGCAGCGGCGGCACGAGGACCTGGACGTGCTCTCCCACGGGCTGACCCTGTGGGACCTGGACCGGGAGTTCCCGGTCGGCGGGTTCGCCGGCCAGGAGCGGATGAAGCTGCGCGACATCCTTGGCGTGCTGCGCAACTCCTACTGCCGCACGGTCGGCGTGGAGTACATGCACATCCTGGACCCGGGCGAGCGCCGGTGGATCCAGGAACGCGTCGAGGTGCCGCACGAGAAGCCGCCAACGGCGGTGCAGAAGTACATCCTGTCCAAGCTCAACGCGGCCGAGGCGTTCGAGACCTTCCTGCAGACCAAGTACGTCGGCCAGAAGCGGTTCTCGCTGGAGGGCAGCGAGACGGTGATCCCGCTGCTGGACGCGGTGCTGGACAAGGCCGCCGAGCACGAACTGGACGAGGTCGTCGTCGGCATGCCGCACCGCGGCCGGCTGAATGTGCTGGCCAACATCGTCGGCAAGCCGATCTCGCAGATCTTCCGCGAGTTCGAGGGCAACCTCGACCCTGGCCAGGCGCACGGCTCCGGCGACGTGAAGTACCACCTCGGCGCCGAGGGCAAGTACTTCCGGATGTTCGGTGACGGCGAGGTCAAGGTGTCCCTGGCCAGTAACCCGTCCCACCTGGAGGCCGTGGACCCGGTGCTGGAGGGCATCGTCCGGGCCAAGCAGGACCTGCTGGACAAGGGCAAGGAGGGCTTCACCGTGCTGCCGGTCGCGCTGCACGGCGACGCCGCCTTCGCCGGCCAGGGCGTGGTCGCGGAGACGCTGAACCTGGCGCTGCTGCGCGGCTACCGCACTGGCGGCACCGTGCACGTGGTCATCAACAACCAGGTCGGCTTCACCACCAACCCGGAGCACGCCCGGTCCAGCAAGTACTGCACGGACGTGGCCAAGATGATCCAGGCCCCGGTGTTCCACGTGAACGGTGACGACCCGGAGGCCTGCTACTGGGTGGCCAAGCTGGCCGTGGAGTACCGGCAGCGGTTCAACAAGGACGTCGTCATCGACATGATCTGCTACCGGCGGCGCGGCCACAACGAGGGTGACGACCCGTCGATGACGCAGCCGGCGATGTACGACATCATCGACACCAAGCGCAGCGTCCGGAAGACCTACACCGAGGCGCTGATCGGCCGCGGCGACATCACCGTGGACGAGGCGGAACGCGCCCTGCGCGACTACGCCAGCCAGCTGGAACACGTGTTCAACGAGGTCCGCGAGCTGGAGAAGCACCCACCGGCGCCCAGCCCCTCGGTGGAGTCCGAGCAGCAGGTGCCGGCCAAGGTGAACACCGCGGTGCCGCTGGAGACCATCGAGCGGATCGCCGACGCGCACGTCAAGCTGCCCGACGGGTTCGTGCCGCACCCAAGGGTCAAGCCGGTGCTGGAACGCCGGGCCAAGATGGCCCGCGAGGGCGGCATCGACTGGGCGTTCGCCGAGCTGCTCGCGTTCGGCTCGCTGGTGCTGGAGGGCCGCACCGTGCGACTCGCCGGCCAGGACTCCCGGCGCGGCACGTTCGGCCAGCGGCACTCGGTGCTGATCGACCGGAAGACCAGCGAGGAGTACACCCCGCTGCAGAACCTCGCCGCCGAGCAGGGCAAGTTCCTCGCCTATGACTCGGCGCTGTCCGAGTTCGCCGCGCTGGGCTTCGAGTACGGCTACTCGGTGGCCAACTCGGAGGCACTGGTGCTGTGGGAGGCACAGTTCGGTGACTTCGTCAACGGCGCCCAGTCGATCATCGACGAGTTCATCTCCTCCGGTGAGGCCAAGTGGGGCCAGCGGTCCAACGTGGTCGTGCTGTTGCCGCACGGGCACGAGGGTCAGGGGCCGGACCACACCTCCGGCCGGATCGAGCGGTGGCTGCAGCTGTGCGCCGAGGGTTCGATGACCGTGGCGCTGCCGTCCACCCCGGCGAACTATTTCCACCTGCTGCGCCGGCACGCGCTGGACGGCGTGCAGCGGCCGATGGTGGTGTTCACGCCGAAGTCGATGCTGCGGCTGAAGGCCGCGGTCAGCGGCCTGCGGGAGTTCACCGAGGGCAAGTTCCGCTCGGTGCTGGACGACCCGAAGGTATCCGACCCGAGCGCGATCCGCCGCATTCTGCTGTGCAGCGGGAAGGTCGCCTACGAGCTGAACGCCGAGCGGGAGACCCGCGGCATCACCGACACCGCGATCATCCGCGTCGAGCAGCTCTACCCGGTGCCCGACGCCAAGCTGAGCAAGGCGCTGCAGCGGTACCCGAATGCCACCGACATCCGCTGGGTGCAGGAGGAGCCGGCGAACCAGGGTCCGTGGCCGTTCTTCGGTCTGATCCTGCCGGAGATGCTGCCCGACCAGCTCTCCCGGCTGCGCCGGGTGTCCCGGCGGCCGATGGCCGCGCCGTCGGCCGGGTCCGGGAAGGTGCACGAGGTGGAGCAGCGGGAGATCATCACCAAGGCCTTCGAGTGAGCCGCTGACCAGCGCCGATATACCCTGTACGCGCCGCCGGACCCGCCCGGGTCCGGCGGCGCGGTCATGAGGCTAGGGAGGCTCGGTGTACTTCACAGACCGGGGCATCGAAGAACTGGCGGACCGGCGCGGCGACGAGCAGGTGTCGCTGGCCTGGCTGGCGGACAAGATGCGCGACTTCGTCGACGACCACCCCGAGTTCGAGAACGCCGTCGAACGGCTGGCCACCTACCTCGCCCGCGACGACGCCGACGAGTGACCCCACTCGTCGGCGAACTCCTTCTCGATCAGCGCCCGGTGCGGCGCTTCGAGGAACCGGTAGACGGTGTTGACCACCGGGCAGGGCCACGGCGACCTGCCGTACCGCCAGCCGATCCCGCCGGGCGGGCAGACGGCACAGCAACCGTCCGCGTCCGGACGATGCTCGGCCAGCAGCGTCCGCACACAACCGACCAGCGTCTCCACGTCCGCCCGCGCGTTCAGGAATTCGTCGTCCTCCCCGTCCCGGGCAAGTTCCTCGACACCGTCCAGGTACCGGTACAAATCATTGCGCAGCCGGGAAAATACGCCGACCAGCGCCGGCGAGAGGGCTTCCATCACGAAACATCTCCTTCTCGGCGGGAACCCATGCCCCACCGAGAATGAGTCGCCCGCCATGCCAGCCTGGCACGCAATAACACTCCCGGGTGACACCACTCACATTCCGCCGCGCCGGGCTCCTAATGTTGCGCCACCTCGCGCATCACCCAGGGGGAAACCACCATGCCCGAACCCAACCCGACCGTGAAGGGCCGTCAACTCGGCACCGAACTTCGCACGCTCCGCGAAGGCAGACGGTTGACCTGCCAGGAGGCCGGCCGCCAGGTCGGCATGTCGGCAAGCAAGATCAGCCGCATCGAGAACGGCCGGCGCGGCGCCCGGGTCGAGGACGTCGCCGCGCTGCTCGCCCTCTACCGCGTCCACGGCCGCCGCCGCGAGGAGTTACTCGACCTTGCCCGGGAGGCGAACGACCGCGGCTGGTGGCAACGCGCCTACGGCGACACCCTGTCGGCCCGCTTCCGCACGTACGTCGGCTTCGAAGCCGACGCCAAACTCATCACCAACTTCGAGTCCATGCTCATCCCAGGGCTCTTACAGACGGCCGAGTACACCCGCGCCGTCATGCGCGGCCTCGATGTCCCGGAAGAACGTATCGAAGGCCGCGTGGCCGCCCGGTTGGCCCGGAAGTCCGTCCTCAGCCGCGAGTTCCCGCCGCAGCTCGTCGCCATCATCGATGAGCCCGCACTCCGCCGGCCCGTCGGCAACACGGACATCATGCTGCAGCAGTTGGGGCATCTGGTGACGATGGCAACCCGACCGCGCATCCGAGTACATGTCGTACCGCTGTCCGCAGGTGCGCATGCGGGCTCAGACGGCCCCTTCGTGATCTTGGATTTCGACAACGCGCCGATCGTGCATCTTGAGAATCGCACGTCCAGCCTCTTCCTGGAGGACCCGGGGTACGTGAAAACCTACCGGAAGCTGGTCATGAGCCTCATAGATCTGGCCCTGGACCAGCGCGAGTCAGTCGAGCTGATCGCCGGCGTGGCACGTGAGCTGGGCGATCGTTAGGAGCATGTCATGGCGGCACCCGAGACATCCGCGCTGACCTGGCACAAGAGCAGCTACAGCGCCTCTGACACCAACTGCGTGGAAGTGGCCTTCACCACTTCGCTGGTGGCTGTGCGCGACTCCAAGAACCCAACGGGCCCACTGCTGGCCTTCGCCCCCGCCGAATGGCGAGCCTTCCTCCGTACGGTCGACCGCTGAGCCCCCGCTCGCCGGGTGGCTGGTTTCTCGGAACCGGCCACCCGGCGCGTTGCGTCTCAGCTACGCTACGGGGCGGCCAGATCACCGAGGGAGGACGTTGACCATGGCCGATGGGTTCATGCAGTCCGCCGCTGGGTTAGCGAACCTCCAGCAGCAGTCCGTCAACCTCCGCGCCGCCGTCGACGGCGGCCAACTCTTCATCAACCCCGACAGCGCCCAGAAGGCCGCCCAGGCCTGCCACGACTACGCCAACCAGCTACGTAGGTTCGCCCGGCGAGCGCAGCAGTTGGCCCGTCGGCAGAACTTCGGTGACTGCGCTGAGGGCAACGCACTGTCAGCGAAGTTCGCCAACAAGGCGCAGGGCGGACCGAACTCGGCCTGGGACGTGCTCAACAAGGCTGCTCAAATCGTTGAGAATCTGGCCAGCACCTACGAGGACGCCGGCCGGGCGTACCAGCAGGCCGAGGAGACCAACTCCCAGTCGTTCAGCGGAAAGGCGTGAGCGTGCAGGGTCTTGCAGCATGTCGGTTGTTGCTGGGCGGAACAGTGGTGCTGTGCGTGGCCGCGTGCGGAAGTTCTGTGAGCGGGCAGCCGAGTCCGACCGGTGCCTCTTCGGCCAATTCGGCATCCCTCCGCATGATCGACACGGTCGACCCATGCGGCTTGCTCAAGCCGCAAGAACTGCAGCAGCTTGAGGTTCCTACTCAGAGCGAGCCCGCCAACGCTTCCGGAGAGACCGGGTGTGCGTGGACCAGCAAGAAATTGTTCGTGAGTTCAACTAAAGCCAAGGACGGCCTGGACTACTTCACGAAACATCCTGAACAGTACGTCAACCTAGCGAAGAACACCGTAAACGATCGACCGGGCGTCCATTTCCAGATCTCGCGGTCGAACACTGAATGCACGCAGGCGATGGCTGTTGGTACCGGGTACGTTGCGATAGCCGTAGGCTACTTCGATAAGCAGGGCGATCCGTGCGCGCAGGCTTTGCAGATCGCGCAGATGGTTGAGCCGAGGTTGCCGAGGTAAAGGGGGGCGTTTCGAATGGGGTGGTGGGAGGACCGGTGGCACGACGCGGAGGACGGGGCCGCGTCGCTGTTGGGGATGAAGAAGC
>NZ_BJFL01000021.1 GCF_005405885.1 Gandjariella thermophila | reverse complement strand
CGCCGTCAAACGCGCCCGGCACAACTCCTACCGGGTCAAACGCCCCACCGACCAGAACATCCGCCATACCGGCCCGGCCACCCCCCTACTGGCCTGCCCAAACACCCAAACTTAACGGCATTGCCTCCAGGGCCGCGTTGGTCTACCGGACGTTTCCGCGCGACCGCTCCCGGGCGGTCCGACCGGCGGGCATGATCCAGCTTCGCCACGGCGCGCCGCACCCGCTCCCGGTGCGCGGGCGCCCGCACCGGGATCTCCCCGCGGCACGGACCACGCGGCTCTCACCCGGCGGGACCGGAATTTCCGAACCACGCCGTTCTTGCCGGCCGTCGACCGCCTATTCACCCGGCCCGGTCGGCCGGCAGCGTCGAATATTCTTCTTCGGCCAGCTCAACCCGATTCACACATGGCACGCGTGCCAACGCCACGGCAATAACCTGGCGCGGGTTACGCGTGGCCGGATTTTCGCCGAGATTAACGGCGCGGCAACTTCCCGCACACTTGACATAGCCGCAGGTGGGCCGCTATAAACCTGGCCTTACCGTGCGAGCGGAGCGACGCCTCGACTTGGATACATGAATGCTTGAGCAAGCGTGTGGGCACGTCTGCCATAACCGCAGGCACCGGGGCCGGGGCGGCCGCCCGGGACGCCAACCGCGGCGACATAGGTAGCGAGGCGACATGTACCACGCCTACCCGACCAGCCGCAGTTGACGGACCGAGGCGCCCATGGTGATCATTACGACTTGGTCACGGACACCCGATCCCGACTACCCACCGTCCCACCAGATCGTTGTACCGGGGAGCGCGATAACTGATGCCGGCTGACAATCGGTCTCGCTACCGGGAGTTTACTGGCGATCACGTTATTGCTCAAGCCGCGATGACGTTGGTGAGTGGACCCTCGACTATGGTGGCCGTTCGGCATCTCAGGGCATGGCGTGGACCCCGAGCGCGAGGTGGCAGCCTGGCACGGCAGCCCGACTCGTCACCGGGCAAAGCTCACATAGCGAGAGGAGATCTACCGCAACAGGCGGCGGTAGACGGATGTGATGCTGCCAGGCATCCGACATCCCAGGAGGAGACCGCATCGTGATACAGTCCAGTGAGCAGTCCGCTCTGATTGTGGGGCCCGTCTCGTGACTGTAGCAGGGCAAGTAGTCCCAGATTCCTACGTGGGCGCACGTCGGCGGCGGTCCGGGTGGTCTGCTCTCGTGGACTGGCGGAACTGGCGACTGCCGGTCAAGTTGGCGGCTGTCCTGGCGGTGCCGGTAATTGTCGCCGTCACGCTGTGCATTCTGCAGATTCAGACCCAGGTGGACCGTGCGAATTCGTACGAGGCGTCGCAACGCCTGGTGAAACTGCAGGCGAGCCTTACTCCGGTGATCTCCGCCGTCCAGCAGGAGCGCACCCTCGCGGCATCCCGGCTCTCCGACGGCAACGCCGCGATCAACACGGCGATCCAGCAGCAAGGCCGCAGCGTGGACACGGCCGAGGCCGCGATGCGGGACGCCGCGGCGAAGACCCCGAACCTCGGCGAGACCGCGACCGGCCGCTACCAGGACGCGCTGCGGCTGCTCGGCGGCCTGCCGGCGCTGCGCCAGCAGGTGCTGTCCGGCAGCACCGACGCGGTGACCGCGGTGGCCAACTACAGCACCGTCACCAAGGGACTGCTGGACTTCGGCCAGGCGCTGTCCAGCCAGCTCGGTGACCCGGCGCTGTCCGGTACCGCCTCCGCGTTGCAGGACCTGCTGATCGCCCAGGACGAGGTGCACCTGCAACACGCGATCGTGCTGGCCGGAATCCTGCGCGGCCACCTGCTCGGCACCGAACTGCGCACGCTGCAGGAGTCCGACGTCCGGCTGCAGGACAAGACGGCCGACTTCCTCGCCCTGGCCACCCCCGCGCAGCAGGGGCTCTACCAGCAGAGCGTGGCCGGCTCCGACGTGAACCTGCGCAAGCAGTTCGAGCAGCTCGCGCTGAGCAGGGCCACCGGAACGTCCGACCGGCCGACCAGCGGCCGGGGGCAGAACGCGGACACCTCGCTGCCGATCCCGGTGGAGGACTGGAACCGCAGCTCCGACACCACCTCGGCGCTGATGGCCAAGGTGAGCGGATCGCTCGCGGACGAGCTCGGGCGCACCGCGGCCAGCCTGCAGGACCAGACCAGTACCCGGGCCGGCGCGGCGTCCGTGCTGCTGATGTCCACCCTGGTGGTCGCGGCCGCGATCGGCTTCGTGATCGGTCGCTACCTGCTGCGCTCGCTCAACGTGCTGCGCCGCACCGCGCTGGAGGTGGCGGAGAACCGGCTTCCCGAGATCGTGGCCAAGGTGCACGAGGGTGACACCGAGGACATGATGCTCGAGCCCATGCCGCTGGACACCACGGAGGAGTTCGGCCAGCTGGCCAGGGCCTTCGACGCGGTGCTCAACCAGGCGGTGCGGTCCACCGTCGAGCAGGCCGGCCTGCGCAGCAACCTGCGGAACATCTTCGTCAACTTCTCCCGGCGCAGCCAGAGCCTGGTGGAGCGCCAGCTGCGGCTGATGGAGCAGTTGGAGCAGCACGAGGAGGATCCGGACCAGCTGGCCAACCTCTTCAAGCTGGACCACCTGGCCACCCGGATGCGGCGCAACAACGAGAACCTGATGGTGCTCTCCGGCAGCGAGCTGGCCCGCCGGTTCAGCAAGCCGGTGCCCATGGGAGACGTGCTGCGCGCCGCGGTGTCCGAGATCGAGCACTACGAGCGCGCGGTGGTGCAGTCCGAGGCCAACGCGGAGGTCGTCGGGTACGCCGCCGGTGACCTGGTCCGGCTGCTGGCCGAGCTGCTGGACAACGCCACCAACTTCTCCCCGCCGGACTCCCAGGTCACCCTGGGCAGCCGGGAGCAGCGCGACGGTTCGGTGCTCATCGACGTGCTCGACCAGGGCATCGGCATGAGCGAGGCCGAGCTGGAGGACGCCAACAAGCGCGTGTCCGCCGAGGGCGGTGGCGAGGTGCCGGTGTCCCGGCAGATGGGTCTGTTCGTGGTCGGCCGGCTGGCCAGCCGGCACGGCTTCAGCGTCCGGCTGTTCAGCGACGAGGATCTCGGCGGCCTGCGCGCGTTCGTGCTGGTACCGGCGGAGCTGGTGCGGACCAAGGAGCGCCGCGGTCCGGCCGACTTCGGCGGCACGCTCGGCGGCTTCACCCCGGCCGAGCTGACCACGCCGCCCGCGACGGCGGCCAACGGCTCGGGCGTCGGCCAACTGCTGGCCAACCCGAACGCGGCGGACCAGGGCACCCCGGGCGCACCGGCCGGCCCGGGAGGGCTTCCCCGGCGGTCGGCGGCGGCCGACGCGTTCGGCGGAGCCGGCCGTGCCCAGCAGGGCGCCGCGTGGGACGGCGGCCCGCCGACCCAGCCGGCCGACGCGCTGCAGGGCTTCGGCGGCCAGCCCGCCGAGCCCGCGCCGGGCTTCGGTACCGAGCCGTCCCGGCCCGGCGAGACCAGCCGGCCCGGGTTCGAGCCGCTGCGGCCCGGTGAGACCAGCCGGCCGGGCATGGACCCGGCCGGGCCGGGCACCGAGCGCCACGCGCTCGAACCGCGGCGGCCGGCCTCCGGTCCGGCGGCCGGGGCCGTCCCGCCACTGCCGCCGGCGATCTCCCCGGCCGCGGACCTGTTCACGCCCACCGGCTCGGAGCCGCCGCGCGGCGACGCCGAGGACGGCTCGCTGCGCGTGCCCGGCCAGTCCGGGCCGCCGGCCGAGCCGCCGCAGCCCACCGCGCCGCTGTTCGGCGGCAACGGGGTGAACGGGGCCAGCAGCCTGGACAGCGGCGTCAACGGAAGCGCGCAGGACTGGTTCGCGCCGACCCAGCCGGCGGACGCCGGATCCGGCTCCGGTTCGGAGGACCCGCTGCTCGGCACGCCGTCGTGGTCCTCGGGCGACGAGTCGACGTGGGCCGCGGAGACCGCGCAGCACCCGGTGATTCCGGCGGAGCCGGAGCCGGAGCCGTACTCACCCACGCCGGCCTTCTCGGACACCGTCCGCCCGGCCGAGCAGGCCGGTGTCGACGCGGCGAACGGCTTCGCGGAGTACGGCGCCCCGGGGAGCGGCTTCCAGGACTACGCCCCGCCCGCGGACGACGGTGCGTTCAGCTGGTTCGACCCCACGCCGGAGGCGAGCGGGTCCGAGCGACCGGCCGCGTCGGCGCCCCGGGAGGACGCTCCGGCCGCGGAGACCAGCCGGCCGGCGGGTAGCAGCCGGCCGGCGGAGCCCAGCCGACCGGGCATCGACCTGCCGGCCGCGCCGCCGTCACCGGCCGAGACTTCCGCCCCGCCGCCGGCCAGCCCGCCACCGGCAGTTCCGGAGCGGCCCGAACCCGCTGCGGCCAAGGCGGAGGCCGTGGATGTCACCTCCGCCGGGCTGCCGCGGCGCAAGCCCAAGGCGCACCTGTTGCCGAGCCTGGCCCAGCGGCCCTCGAACACCGCGCCGGAGAGCACGCCGTCGCACCGCAATCCGGAGCGCACCCGCGGCTTCCTCAGCAACTACCAGGCGGGCGTGCGGCAGGGTCGCCCCAGCGCCCTCCAGGAAAACGACAACCCATATGGGCAGGAGAACCCATGACCTCACCCCAGTCACGGCAGGTGCATCGCTTCGGTTGGCTGGTCAGCAACTTCACCGAGCGCGTCCCCGGCGTCGCGCACGCTGTGGTGGTCTCGGTCGACGGGTTGCTGCTCACCGCGTCGAGCAGGCTGCCGGAGGACCGTGCCGAGCAACTGGCGGCCGTGGCCGCCGGGGTAGCCAGTCTCACCCAGGGCGCGGCCCGGTGCTTCAACGCCGAGCGGGTCCTGCAGACCGTGATTGAGATGGAGCACGGCATCATGCTGCTCATGTCGATCAGGGACGGCTCGTGCCTCGCCGTCCTCGCGGCACCCAACTGCGACGTCGGGCAGGTCGCCTACGAGATGACCGTGCTCGTCGATCAGGTCGGTCAGATGCTCACGCCTGAGCTGCGGGCCCATCTGCAGGGGACCCGTCAGTCGATGGCCCGTCAGCCCGTGTGAGGTGATGATGAGTAACGGTGCTGGCTCCGAGCAGAATTCCGAGCAGACCTTCGCCGATCTTCTCCAGGGCTTCACCCTCGACAGCGGGGTGGGCCGCCGCCGGCAACGCGAGCGGTCCCAGCCCGAGCCCCAGGCGGAGCCGCCTCGCAGACGCGAGGCCGGACACCGCCAGCCCGAGCCGGTCGCCGGGGAGCGCGGGGCCCCGGCGCCCTACCCGGACGGCGGCGAGTACGGCGAGTACGGCCAGCCGAGGCGCGGGATGACTCCACCCCCGGCGGGCACCGCGGCCTACGAAACCCAGGCCAGGCACGCCTACGAGGGGGAGCCGGAGTACGAGGAGACCGAGGAGGACGCCGCCGCGATCGTCCGCGCGTATGCGTGGACCCGGGGCCGGACGAAGTCCGACTACCATCTAGAGATCGAAACCCTGGTGTCGACCAGCGAACGGGGCTACAACGCCGCCGCGCTCGCGCAGGCGGAGCACCGGGCGGTGGCTTCGCTGTGTGCGCAGCCGCGGTCGGTGGCGGAGGTGGCAGCGTTGCTGTCGTTGCCTCTGGGCGTGGCCAAGGTGTTGCTGGGCGACATGGCAGGGCTCGGTTTGATTAACGTGCACCAGAACGCCTCCACCGACGGCGACAAGCCGGACCTCGCGCTGATGGAGAGGGTGTTGAGTGGACTACGTCGGCTCTAGCACATCGGGCAGCAACACAGGCACGTCAACGCTGAACTCCGCGAAGATCGTCGTGGCCGGCGGCTTCGGGGCGGGGAAGACCACCTTCCTCGGGTCGGTGTCGCAGAACGCGCCGCTGACCATGGAGGCGTTGATGACCGAAGCCGGTAAGCACGTCAGTGACCTGGTCACCGCGTGCAGCGAGCGCACGGTCACGGTCCGCACCGACTTCGGGCGGGTCGCGCTGGACGCCGACCTGCTGCTCTACCTCTTCGTCACGCCGCGCCGGGAGCGGTCCTGGTTCCTCTGGGACGACCTGGTCCGGGGTGCCATCGGGGCGGTGGTGCTGACCGATGCGAGCCGCCCGCAGGACGCCGCCGAGGCGGTGTCCTTCTTCGAGGACCGGGGCCTGCCTTACATCATCGCGCTGAACGACTTCGGTCGCGTGATGACCTACGACGAGCGCCGGATCCGGGAAGCCATGGAAATCGGCCCGCACGTGCCGATGGTCACCTGTGACGCCCGGGATCGCCGGTTCGCCGCCAAGGCGCTGACCGCGCTGGTCGAGTACGCCATCCGCTGCCAGTTGCCGACCAGCAGGGACGGATCGGACCCTCGGCCCGGTGGTGGGCGGCATCACCGCGGGCCGGGCCGGTTCCGGGCCGACGAGGTCGCCGGCTGAGGCGCTGGCCGCGCCGAGCTCCGGGACCTGGGGCCCATCGGTCCTGGGCCGTTGGACCCGGGAACCGATGCCGTTCGGGCCTGCGCAGCGCGGCACGGATGCGCGATTCTGGACTTGCCCATTTCGGGGTTGTGGGTGATGGGTTGGGTGTCTCGGGGGACATCCTTCCCGGCGGATGACGCTTCGGACGGCGGCGACATCCGCGAGAGGCCGGGTCGGCGCGTCTGTTCGGGGTGGCGCGCCAGGACCGGACGTGGTGGGTTGGCCCGCGCGGGAGGCGCGGCCAACCCACTTTTTCGTGCCGGCCTTTCGTGTGTGGCCGGGGCGCTGGGCCGGATCAGGCGGACCGCTCGCCGGTGAACCAGCTCGCCACCTGGGTGCGCGAGGAGAACCCCAGCTTGGTGAGGATGTGCTCGACGTGTGTCTCCACGGTGCGCTGCGAGATCACCAGGCGGGCGGCGATCTCCTTGTTGGTCAGGCCCTCGGCGATCAGTTCGGCGATCTGCGTCTCCCTGCGGGTCAGGGTGTCCTGCGCCCGCTCCGCGCCGCGGGGCCGTGACCTGGTGCGTTCCTCCAGCGCGTAACACACCGCCTCGTCCAGGGTGAGCCGGGTGCCTTCGGCGAAGGCGGCGTCGAACCCGTCGTCGCCCAGGGTGCTGCGCAGTTCGGCGACCACCTTCTCGTTGAGGTCGACCAGGTGCCGGTACAGCGAGGAGCCGGTGCGCCGCCAGACCGCGTCGGCCGCGCCGAGCAACCGGGCTCCGCGTTCCGGCCGCCCCTCGGCCGCGGCGATCCAGCCGAGCACCGCGCTGCACTGGCCGATGCCGGCGCCGTCCTGGAACGCCCGCTTGAGCCGGATGCCGTCCCGCTCGTACTCCGCGGCCCGCCGCAGGTCGCCCTGTCGCCAGGCGACGATGCCCAGCACCCACATCAGCCAGGCCCGCATCCAGGACTCGCCGATGGATTTGCTGAACGTCACCGCCTCTCGGCCGAGGAGCACGGCGCGGTCCTCGTCGCCGAGCAGCAGCAGGGCGTTGGCGAGCACCATCAGCGACAGCAGGATGCCGCCGTTGTCCCGCGTGGCGCGCATGCGCGCCACCGCGTCCTCCAGCAGCGGGACCGCCGTGCGGATGTCCTGGCCGAGTAGGGTGGCGAACCCCGCGGCCAGCGTGGACCAGGCGATCAGCACCGGGTTGTCCAGGCGCAACGCCAGTTCCCGAGCCTCCCGGGTGGCCACCAGGGCCCCGCCGAGGTCGTTGTGGTACAGCGCGAGCAGGCCGGCGGTGCGCAGGCCCCTGGCGCGCACCGCGTCCGGTTCCGGGTGCCGGTCCAGCAGCAGGCGCACCCAGTGCCGGCCCTCGGCAAGCGACCCGCTGGCATGCCAGTACACGCGCAGCTCGCAGGCGATGGTCAGGCCGGTGGCCGCCTCGTCGGGGTGGGCGAGGCAGAAGTCGAGGGCCGCGCGGACATCGGCGTGCTCGGTCCGCATGCGCCGGAACCAGTCCAGCTGGTGCGGCCCGTACCATTCCGCATCCAGCCGGGCGGCCAGCCCCTGGTACCAGTCCCGGTGCCGGCGCCGCAGCTCGGTCTCGGTGCCGGAGGCGGCCAGCCGCTCCCGCCCGTACTGCCGGATCGTCTCCAGCAGCCGGTAGCGGACCGCGTCCCCGTGCTGCTCGCGCTGCACGATGGACTTGTCGACCAGGCCGACGATGAGGTCCACCGCCTCGCCGGCGAGCCCCTCGCCCCCGCACACCCGTTCCATGGTGTCCAGGTCAAAGCTGGCGGCGAACACCGACAGCCGCTCCCACAGCGTGCGTTCCTCCGGCGAGCAGAGGTCGAAGCTCCAGTCGATCATCGCGCGCAGCGTGCGCTGCCGGGGCAGTCCCGAGCGCATACCGCCGGCCAGCAGGCCCAGCGCGTCATCGATCCGCTCCAGCAACTGCTCCAGGGAGAGCGCCCGCAGCTGAACGGCGGCGAGTTCGATGGCCAGCGGCAGCCCGTCGAGGGCACGCACGATCCTGGCCGCGGTGGGCGCGTCCTCGGGACGCATGGTGAAGCTGGGCACCGCCGCCTCGGCCCGCTCGGCGAGCAGCGTCACCGCCTCGGTGGCCATCACCTCGCGGGACGGCGCGTCTGGGTCCTCGGGCATGGCCAGCGGGGGCACCGTGAACACGTGCTCGCCGTCGACCCGCAGCGGCTCCCGGCTGGTGGCGACCATCCGCACCCCGGGCGCGGCCCGCAGCAGGGTGACCGCCAGCTCGGCGCAGGCCTCCAGCAGGTGTTCGCAGTTGTCCAGGACGACCAGCAGGGACTTGTCGGCGATGTGCGCCCGGAGCACGTCCGGCAGCGGGCGGCCGGACTCGTCGCGCACGCCCAGCGCATCCGCCACCGCCACGGGCAGCAGTTCCGGGTCGGCCAGCGGCGCCAGGTCGACCAGCCACACGCCGTCCGGGAACGCGCGGCGCAACTGCCCGGCCACGGTCAGGCCCAGCCGGGTCTTCCCGACCCCGCCCGGACCGGCCAGGGTGAGCAGGCGGGTCTGGGTCAGCAGCCGGCGAGCTTCGGACACCTCGTTGCGCCGCCCGACGAAGCTGGTTACTTCGGCGGGAAGGTTGCCGGAAGGCCGCCCCATCGCGGATGCCACCACAAGCCATCAAGCTACGCCGTTCGGGCGGCGCGTACCGGCCCGGGTGCGCGGTCACGCGGCGCAACGAGTCGGCAGCCGGAGGGTCGAACGGCGGCAGGGTGGGAGGGCCGCGCGCTGGCGCTCACCTCCCTCCCGCCGCGGCCCGCGATCATCACCGGGTCAGCCCAACGCCCAGCAACAGCGCCGCGCTGGCCAGGTGGAGCAGGTTGTCCGGCTGGTTCACCGCGAGGATGTTCAGGTGGCTGCCGGCCACGAAGAACCCGGCGACGCCCACCACCAGGTAGACCGCGCCGACCAGGGTGTTCACCACCCGGGAGGCACGGGCAGCACCCAGCGCCGCGCCGGCCAGCAGGCCGCCGACCAGCACGTGCACCACGTTGTGCAGCGGGTTCAGCTCGAAGATGATGAGCTGCGGGCCGGAGGTGGCGGCCAGGTCGGCGCCCCGGGTGATCGCGAACCCGACCGCGCCGACCAGCACGTAGACGGCGCCGAACACGCCGCCGACCAGCCGGTTCGGCGAGTGGACGAGGGGGTGGGCGGTGGCGGCCATGGTTGCTCCTTCGTTCGCGGCCCCGTGGTCACGGCATGTGCCCGACCCGTCGATCATGGAAGCCTTGCGACCGCTCCGGGGCGGGCTCGCCGCTCGACGGGTGTTCGGCGCGGCGGAGCCGCCGGATTGGGCGGCCCGGTGATCCGGCGGGAGACACGCCGTGTCGGGCAATCCGGGCGGGTGCCCGGCCGCGAATCGCTTTCCGGGCGACCCGGTGGTACGGGCCGCACGAGCCGTGGGAGGGCCGCGGATGGACGAGCACGCGGGGCCGGCGCGCCGGCGCCCGTTACCGGCCGCCGAAGCCGCCGCGAGGACGCCGGACGAGCTGCTGGTCGAGGTGGCCCGAGGCAGCGAGGCCGCGTTCGAGCGGCTCTACGACATGGTGGCCGGCCCGGTCTACGGGACGGTGCTGCGCGTGCTGCGCGATCCGGCCCAGTCCGAGGAGGTCGCTCAGGAGGTCCTGGTGGAGCTGTGGCGCACCGCGACCCGGTACAGCCCGGCCCGGGGCGGCGCGCTCGCCTGGGTGCTGACCCTGGCGCACCACAGGGCGGTGGACCGGGTGCGTTCCGCGCAGTCCTCGGCCGACCGGGAAAGCCGGGCCGGCGCGCTGGCCGAGGGGCGGCCGTTCGACGAGGTCGCCGAGTCGGTAGCCGGCCGCCTGGAGCGGGAGCGGGTGCGGCGCTGCCTGCGCACGCTGACCGAGTTGCAGCGGGAGTCCCTGGTGCTGGCTTACTACCGCGGCTACACCTACCGGGAGGTGGCCCAGCTGCTGGGCGCTCCGCTGGGCACGGTGAAGACCCGGCTGCGGGACGGGCTGATCCGGCTGCGGGACTGCCTGGGAGTGACCAGATGAGCGGCGCCATGTCGGCCGGTGGCGCCCGCGGACTCGCGGAGCGGCAGTGACACCGGATGCGCACACGCTGACCGGCGCCTACGCCCTGGACGCCCTGGACGAGCCCGAGCGCCGGCTGTTCGAGCAGCATCTCGCCGCCTGCCCGGCGTGCGCTCAGGAGGTCGACGAGTTGCGGGCCACGGCCGCCCGGCTGGGCGCGGCGGTGGCCACCCGGCCACCCGAGGCGCTGCGTGACCGGGTACTCGCCACGGTCACCCGGACCAGGCAGGATCCGCCGCTCCGGCCGGCCCACCAGCCACACCCGGCCGGGCCAGCGCCCCGGCGCTGGCCGCTGCGGCTGGCGGTGGCCGGGGCGGCGCTGCTCCTCGGCCTGTCCGGCGCGCTCGGCGCGCTGGCCTGGCGCACCCAGCGCCAGCTCGACACCGCGCAGCAGCAGCTTTCCCGGGCACTGGGCTGCACCGAGCGGATAGCCGCGGTGCTCGGCGCGCCCGACGCGCGGGCGGTGTCCGGTGCCGGCGCCGCGGGCGGCACCGCGACCGTGGTGGTCTCCCGATCCCGCGGCGAGGCCCTGCTGCTGGCCTCCGGCCTGCCGCCCACCCCGAACGGCCGCGCCTACCAGGCCTGGCTGATCGGCCCGTCCGGGCCGCGCTCGGCCGGCCTGGTGCCTGGACCGGCGACCGGCTGCGACGGGGAGCTCGGATTCACACCAGCCGGGGACGCGCAGCGGATCGGAGTGACCGTCGAGCCGGCGGGTGGCTCGACGCGGCCGACCACGACACCGGTGGTGCTGCTGTCCCTGCCGGCCTGATCGGCGGGGTTCAGCCGCGGCCGATGAACGGCATGGCGGTGGCCGTGATGGTCAGGAACTGCACGTTGGCGTCCAGCGGCAGGCTGGCCATGTACCGCACGGCGGTGGCCACATGTGCCGGGTCGAACGTCGGCTCGGGCACGATGCGGCCGTCCGCCTGCCGGGCGCCGCGGGCGATGGCCGCGGTCATCTCGGTGGCCGCGTTGCCGATGTCGATCTGCCCGCAGGCGATGTTGTGCGCCCGGCCGTCCAGGGAGATCGACTTGGTCAGCCCGGTGATGGCGTGCTTGGTCGCGGTGTACGCGACGCTGCCCGGCCGCGGGCTGTGCGCCGAGACGGAGCCGTTGTTGATGATCCGCCCGCCCGGCGGGTCCTTTTCCTTCATCAGCCCCACGGCGTGGTGCGCGCAGAGGAACGCGCCGGTGAGGTTGGTGTCCACGGCGCGCTGCCAGTCGGCGAGGGACACCTCGTCCACCGCACCGGGCGCTCCGAACGTGCCGGCGTTGTTCACCAGCAGGTCCAGCCGGCCGAACGTGCGCCGCACCGCGTCGAACAGCGCGGCCACCGAGTCCGGGTCGGTGACGTCGGTGGGTACCACGAGCGCCCCTTCGGCGTCCCCGGCGGTCTCCCGGAGGGCGTCGGCCCGCCGGCCGGCCAGCGCCACCCGGTAGCCGTCGCCGAGCAGCGCACGGGCGATGTGCCGGCCGAGGCCTGAGCCGGCGCCGGTGACCACCGCGACCTCACCCGAAGTCATCACGCACCTCCAACGGTCAGTGATTGTGTCCGTGCACCTCGGCACCCCGGCGGCCGACCAGGAAGTCGAAGTCCACACCCCGGTCGGCCTGCAGCACGTGCTCCACGTACAGCCGCTGGTACCCGCCGGTGGCCCGGGCCGGCGGCGGCGTCCACTCCGCCAGGCGCCGGGCCAGTTCCTCGTCGGGGACGTCCAGGTGCAGCCGCCGGGCCGGCACGTCCAGCTCGATCATGTCGCCGTCGCGGACCAGGGCGAGTGGCCCGCCTGCGGCGGCCTCCGGCGCGGTGTGCAGCACCACCGTGCCGTACGCGGTGCCGCTCATCCGGGCGTCGGAGATGCGCACCATGTCGCGGACGCCGCGGCGCAGCACCTTGCGGGGCAGCGCCAGGTTGCCCACCTCCGGCATACCGGGAAAGCCCCTCGGCCCGGCGCCGCGCAGCACCAGCACGCAGTTCTCGTCCACGTCCAGGTCGTCGTCGTCGATCCGGGCCCGGAGGTCGTCCACGCCCTCGAAGACGACCGCCCGGCCGCGATGCTTGAGCAGGTCCGGGCTGGCGGCGGAGGGCTTGATCACCGCGCCGTCCGGGGCCAGGTTGCCGCGCAGCACGGCGATGCCGGCACTCTCCGTGACCGGGTTGTCCCGGTCCCGGATCACCTCGGTGTTCCACGCCGGGGCGTCGGCGTTGTTCTCGTCGAGGGTGCGGCCGGTCACCGTGAGCGCGTCGGTGTGCAGCAGGTCGCCCAGCGCGCGGATGACCGCGGGGAGGCCGCCGGCGTCGAAGAAGTCCTCCATCAGGAACCGGCCGGACGGCATCAGGTCGACCAGCAGCGGGATGTTGCGGACCAGCAGGTCGAAGTCGTCCAGTTCGAGCGGCACCTCGACCCGGCCGGCCAGCGCCAGCAGGTGCACCACCGCGTTGGTGGAGCCGCCGATCGCGGCGTTGACCCGGATCGCGTTCTCGAACGCGGGCCTGGTGAGGATCTTCGAGATGCGCAGGTCCTCGTGCACCAACTCGACCGCGCGGACCCCGGCGTCCCTGGCCAGCACCCGCCGCCGCGCATCAACGGCCGGGATCGCCGCGTTGTTCGGCAGGCCGAGACCGAGCGCCTCCACCATGCTGGCCATGGTGGAGGCGGTGCCCATGGTGTTGCAGTGGCCCGGGGAGCGGGACATGGCGGACTCGGCGGCGCGGAAGTCGCATTCGGACATCTGCCCGGCGCGCACGTCCTCGCCCATCGCCCAGACGCTCGTGCCGGAACCAAGCGGCTGGCCACGGAACCGGCCGGTCAACATCGGACCTCCGGATACCACGATGGTGGGCAGGTCACAGCTTGCCGCGCCCATCAGCAGCGCCGGGGTGGTCTTGTCGCAGCCGCAAAGCAGCACCACGCCGTCCATCGGGTTGGCCCGGATGGACTCCTCGACGTCCATGCTGACCAGGTTGCGGAACAGCATCGAGGTGGGCCGGAGCAGCGTCTCACCCAGCGACATCACCGGGAACTCCACGGGAAAGCCGCCCGCCTCCAGCACGCCGCGCTTCACCTGCTCGGCGAGTTCCCTGAAGTGGCCGTTGCACGGGGTGAGCTCGGAGAACGTGTTGCAGATGCCGATGACGGGCCGGCCGTCGAACATCCGGTCCGGGGTGCCCTGGTTCTTCATCCAGGAGCGGTGCACGAACGCGTTGACGTCCGAGCCGGAGAACCACTCGTGCGAACGCAGCGCCTTCCGCCCGTCGCCGCCTGCCGTGGACATCCCATCGCCTCCTCGACGCTCGGTCCGCCAACCACCGGGTGATCGCGCACCGGCGCCACCCGCGCCCGCGACCATAATCCTCCGATGTCTGCTTCTGGAGCACCGTCCCCGGTGGCACGTGTGCGGCGACGCGCCGGGCGACTGCGTTCTTCGTCACCCCGGCGCGAACGCCGCGGGCGCGTTTTCCTGTCAGTCCCCCTGGTTACTGTGATCGGCATGGACGAAACGGCCATCGACCAGTTGCGGCGCGTGGTCGAGGACACGCTGCTCCAGCTCCTGCGGCTGGACCCGGACGCGCCGATACCCGAGCCGCGCCGGTGGGCGGAGCCGCTGCACGACACCGCCGCCCCGCACGCCGACCGGTCCGACTTCGTCGGCGCGGCCGCCGCCGCCGCGCTCGAGGCCAGCGCGCACCTGACCGCCGACGAACTCGTCGACGCGCGGATCGCGCTGATCAACGCGCGCCGGCATCTCACACCCACCCCGGCGCGGCACGTCACCGCCTGCTGACCCGCCCGTTCCGGGAGAGGTCTCGCCAGCGGGGTGCCGCCAGCGGCGCGTCGCCGGGCCCGGCGGTCCGCGGGCCCCGGCAGGCACCGCGGTGCGCGTGGCCGGACGAGAAAGGGGCCCCACACGGTGGTGGCGTGCGGAGGCTCCCCAGGGCCCGCGTCGTGCGCGATTCAGACCGCCCGCTGCCGGCGAGTGCACGCTCGGCGTCGAGGGTGGCCGCCGCGGCCTGCACCACGGCGGCCACGCGCCGGGCGTCGTGCACGGGCTCCCGTGGCCGGCCTGGCGGAGTGCCTTCCCGATCGACCTCCATTTCCGAGTGCGCCACTCTGGTCCTGAGACCTTCCTGGGAAGCGGCGTCCGGTTTTCGTCCGCGCCTCCCAACGCGGATCCGAAGCGCACCATTTCTGATCAGCTTTGCCGCCGCAGACCTGTGGGTAGCGCCACGGCGCCCGGGCTCGAACACGGAAATGCTGGAGAGATCGACGCCGCTGACGGATACGACAAGGCATCGCGAGTCGGACGTGTTCATCCATCGAATTGCTGCAGCGGCTGGTCGACTACTACGTCACCCAGCTGCACGCCTCGGCGGCCGGCCTCATGCTCAGCGACCAGCGCGGCACCCTCCGCCTCGCCGTCGCATCCGACGAACGCATCGAGACGCTCGAACTGCTGCACTTGCAACTCGGCCAGAGACCCTGTATGGAATGTTTCCGCGAGGGACGGACGGTCTTCGGCAACGACCTCGGCGGCCACCGCGACCGGTGGCCACAGTTCGTCCCCGCCGTGCTCGATGCCGGTTTCCAGGCGGTGCACGCGCGGCCCCCACCGGTTGGACGGGCGCACGTTCGGTGGGATGAACCTCTTCTAAGCCGACGGCGGCACCCTGACCGAGCAGGAGACCCGGCTCGGGCAGGCCCTGACCACCGTGGGAATCCTGCAGCATCACCCCACGCGGCGCAGCACCACACTGAGCCAGCATCTCGAGGTGGCCCTCAACGCCCGTGCCACCATCGCCCAAGCCCGCGGACTTCTCGCCGAAACCCGCGACCTGTCCAGCGCCGACGCCTTCCAACGGCTCCGCGGCTACGCCCAGGCCCACGGCCTGCCGCTCGGCAAGCTGGCGCGCGACCTAGTCCAGCGCACCCCCGACGCCCGCACCGTCCTCGCCGGTGCCCCTCCCCGCTGAGCCCGGACACGGCTGGGAAAGCCGCCCTCCGGCGCAATCGCCCTACCCGCGCCGCGGTCCCGGCAGTTCGTGCCGGGACCGCGGTGCGGGGTGACTGTTTCGGCCGCGCCGAGACCGACTCGTACCTCAGGAGGGGTTGGCGTTGCCCGCCACGCCGACGGCGTTGCGATCCACCGTCACCGGGGCGGTCACCTTGGGGTTGACCTGGTTCCCCGACGCCACCCCGTGATTCCCGCTGGTGGTGTTGCGGTCGCCGAGGCCCCTGGTGGTCGGAAGGCACCGTGCCGGCGTGCGCGGTCGACGAGAGCGCCACGGTGCACAGGAACCCGGCCGGCGACGAAGGCGGCCCGCACCAGGTGCAGCGCCACCGTCCACAGCCAGGGCGGGCAGTTCCCGCCGCACGGGTCCACGACAAACTCCCGGTCCGGCATCACGCTGGGTGTGCTACCCACCCGGCCGCGGAGTCAAAACCCTTGATCGCCTCGACTTGATCAGGCGCGCGGTCGCCCGGCGCCGCGGGACGGGTGCCCGGCGAGCACACTCCAGCGCCCACCAGCCTTGAAGTCCTGACCACGAGAGGTGGGCCACCGGGGGCTCGAACCCCGAACCCGCGGATTAAAAGTCCGCTGCTCTGCCAGTTGAGCTAGTGGCCCGGAGACAGAGTACCGACCCGGGTCAGCACGTCGCAGTGGTCTTGATTTCTCTACCCGGCCACCGGCGGCGCCGCGACGTACCATGCGGTGCGGGTCGACGCTGAGCCACGGTGGAGCGGCCGGTGAGGCAGATCACGGCCCGGAGCAAGCGGGAATCCTGGCAACGCTGTCACGGTTCCGCGCGTCCTCATGGAGCGGAGGACCACCGCAGGCGGAGGAGGTTCGGTGCCTCGAGTCGACCCGGGTCCGGTGCTTCCCGACGACGTCGCGCAGCACGCCGTGGCCAGAGGCATCCTCGAGTCGCCGATGATCTGGCGCGCCCTGCTGCTGGCCGCGCTGGTGACCGCGTACTTTTTCTTCCGGCCGAGGCGGAGGGTCCCTACCCGGATCACGCCGCCGCACTCGCTGACCACCCGGGTGGTGGTGGTCGCGGCGCTGCTCGGACTGTCCGCCGTCACCTGGTTGAACAGCTACGTCGGCTACGTCCGCACGCCGCACGACCTCGGGCTGCTGCTGCAGCGCGGCACCGGTTGGGCGGCCGGGTTCGGGTCCAGCCTGGCCGCCATCAGCGCGGCCGACGACCAGTACATGTCCAACGCGCGGCAGGCACTCAACAACGCCCAGGGCGGTACCCGGCCGGCCGACCGTCCGCAGGGTGATCCGTACGCCGCTCGGATGGACCGGACCACGATCCCGGACCCGGCGCACGGCGTGCCGGTCACGGCCGCGCAGACCAACGTCATGCTGCCGCCCGGCTACGACGATCCGGCCAACCGGAACCGGCGCTACCCGGTCGTGTACCTGATCCACGGCTACCCGGGCGGCAGCGCGGACGACTGGTTCACCGCGGGCGACGCGGTGAACACCATGCACCAACTGCTCGAGCGGCAGCTCGTCCAGCCGATGATCATCGTGGCGCCGACCGTCTCCGCGGGCGTGCCCACCACGGACTGGGAGTGCCTGAACGTCCCGGGCGGCCCGCAGTTGGAGAGCTACCTGACCGAGACGGTGGTGCCGCGGATCGACGCCCGGTACCGCACCATCGCCGACCGCCGGCACCGGGCGATCGCCGGGATGTCCGGCGGCGGGTTCTGCGCGCTCAACGTGGGGCTGCACCACGTCGACGAGTACGCCACGATGCTGGTCACCCTGCCGTACGACGACCCGGGCAGCGCGGTGTCGTTGCTGCAGGGCAACCCGGCGCTGATCGACGCGAACACGCCGCGGCGGTACATCCCCACCATGCCGTTCCCCTACCCGGTCGCGGTGATGCTCGACGCCGGCGACCACGCGCAGACCGACATGACGACGTCGCGCCGGATCGCCGCGGCACTCACCGCCCGGGGCCAGAAGGTGTCCATGCGGTTCGAGCCGGGGTTGGTGCACACCTGGCGCACCGCCCGCGCGGCCCTGCCCTTCCTGCTCGCCTTCGCCAACGAGCAGTTCACCTCCTAGCCGCGGCCGCCACCGGCGTTTCGCTCCGGGGCCGGTGCCGGCGAGCGGGCACGAAACCGCCTGCGCAGCGGCACGGCGAACCAGAGCACCAGAAAGGCCAACCCGGTCACCCCGCCCACCACGACACCGGCCCGCAGGCCGAACACCAGGTCGCCGATGAGCATCACGGTGGCGGTCATCGCGGCGGCGAGGCAGACCAGCCCGCTCAGCGCGAACCCGTTCGCCGCTCGGATGATCTCCGGCCGGCGGCCGGCGCGGAACAGCAGGCGGTGCCACGCCGCCGGCGCGGTGAGCAGCAGGGTGGCGGCGGCCGCGAAGACCACGGCGGCGAAGTGCACGCCCCGCTCGAACCCGGTGGCCCGCGCGTACCGCTCGCTGAAGATCACGCTGAGCAGGAAGCCGAACAGGATCTGCACCCCGGCCTGGCCGACCCGCAGCTCCTGCAGCAGCTCGGCGAGGTTGCGGGCCAGCCGCTGCCGTTCCGGCTCGCCCAGATCCCGCGGCGCGGTGCCGCCCTCGGACCCGCTCACCTCGCCACCCTCTTCCCCGCCGGGTCGCGCACCTGACGGTCCCGGCGCGGGCCGTGGTCACCAGCGTGCCGTGAGACGGCCGTCGAACCACGGGCCTTCCTCGTCCCCTCGCACGCCATCGGTGGACCTCCTCCCGCGCCGTCGGACTCCGCCAGGGACTACCCGGTATGGCTACCCAGCCGCTACCGCGCGCAGGCTCGACCCGCCCACCGCGACCGCACGCTCACCAACCGTCACCGCGAGGAGGCCGGCCGGAGCTTCCGGGTGGATCACGGACAATGGACGGGTGCATCCCGAGCGCCCCAGTCTCCGGATCGGCCCCTACGCGGTCGACCCGCCGGTGGTGCTCGCCCCGATGGCCGGCATCACCAACGTCGCGTTCCGGCGGCTGTGCCGCGAGTACGGCGCCGGCCTGTACGTCTGCGAGATGATCACGAGCAGGGCACTGGTCGAGCGGGACCCGGCGACCATGCGGATGATCACCTTCGACCCGGGCGAGTACCCGCGCTCCATGCAGCTCTACGGCGTGGACCCGGCGACCATGGGCGAGGCGGTGCGGATGATCGCCGCCGAGGGCCTGGCCGATCACGTCGACACCAACTTCGGCTGCCCGGTACCGAAGGTCACCCGCAGGGGCGGCGGTGCCGCGCTGCCGTACAAGCGGCGCCTGTTCGCGCAGATCGTCCGGGCCATGGTGCGGGCCGCCGAGCCGGCCGGCATCCCGGTCACGGTCAAGTTCCGCATCGGCATCGACGGGGACCACACCACCTACCTGGACGCCGGGCGGATCGCCGAGGCGGAGGGCGCCGCGGCGGTGGCGCTGCATGCCAGGACCGCGGCGCAGCGGTACTCCGGCGAGGCCGACTGGTCGGCCATCGCGCGGCTCAGGGAGGCGGTGACCGGCATCCCGGTGCTGGGCAACGGGGACATCTTCGCCGCGGCGGACGCGCTGAAGATGGTCGAGCAGACCGGCTGCGACGGGGTCGTGGTCGGCCGCGGTTGCCTGGGCCGGCCGTGGCTGTTCCGCGACCTGCAGGCGGCCTTCGCCGGCCAGCCGGCGCCGGAGCCGCCGCTGCTGGGCGAGGTGAGCCGGGTGCTCCGCCGGCATGCCGAGCTGCTCAGCGAGCACCTCGGCGAGCACAGGGGCGTCCGCGACCTGCGCAAGCACATGGCCTGGTACCTGCGCGGCTTTCCGGTCGGCTCGGAGCTGCGGCAGCGTTTCGGGCTGGTGGCCTCCCTGGCCGAGCTGGACGATCTGCTCGCCAGGCTGGACCCGGACGTGCCGTTCCCTGCGGACGCCGAGGGGCCGAGGGGCCGGCAGGGCTCGCCGGGCCGGGTGGTGCTGCCGGAGGGCTGGCTGGCCGACCCGGAGGACGCCACCGTGCCGGCCGGCGCCGAGCTCATGCACTCGGGCGGCTGAGTTGGCACCCCCCAGGGGGCGGCGCGCGGCCGCCGGCTGGCTCGCCGCCGTCGCGGTCGCCGGGTCCTGCGGCGCCGGCTGCACCAGCGCCGTGGCCGGCTCACCGAGCCCGGTCCGGGTGAGCGATGCCGACCGGCGCCTGGTCCAGCGCTACTTCGACGAGCTGGACGCGGCCGCGGACCGGGGCGTGCAGGCCGAGCAGGACGTGCTGCGCCGCACCCAGCACCCGGACTTCACCGGCCGGCTGTGCGGTCTGGACGGGATGACGGTGACGTTCCAGCCAGCCATGTCGTCGCTGCGGCCGGATCCCGCATGGCTGCCCTCGGGCAGTACCGAGCACCCCCGCGGGCTGGTGTTGCGCATCGCGGTCACTGTCACGGTGCGTCGCGATCAGGGGGACGTCGGACAGCAGATCGGGTTGGTCCACGTAGTGCTGCTGGATGGCACGGCGTACGGCTTCTCGCCCTGCCCGGCCACCTAGATCCACGCTTGTGAATCCAGTCACATTCATTGCGGGAAGCGGGTTGTCACCCCTCAACCGGCGGGCGCCGAATGCCGATCACAGAGGCAGGCGGCGGTGCGTGGGCTCACAGAGAGTCACCGGTTCGGAGCAGCAGGAGGTCAACCGGTTGAGCGAAATCCCGCACCGGCGCGTCCCGTCACCTCAAGAGCCGAGTCTTACCAGACGACACCCCGGAGGTAGGGAGGTGAGTGCGGTGACCGTACTGCGACCTGACGTCACCGAGCCGGATTCGGCTCGGGGCGGTGCCGCGGCGTGGCGGGCGCCGGACGGCCCGCACGGCGCCGACGACGCGCCCGCCCGGCCGGCCCCGGCGGAGACCTCGGGCCTGGTCCAGCTACACGAGTCGATCGCCACCCTGCTCGCCTCCCGTGGCCAGTGGCGGCAGGCGTACCAGCACCTGCGCTCCGCGCTCGACCTCGTCTACGCCGACCACGACGAGCAGCCGCAGATTCCCGAGCAACTGCGCCGCGAGGTGGCCCGGCTGCGCCGGGAGCACGCCGAGGCGCGCGAGCAGAGCATGCGGGACAGCCTCACCGCCAGCTACAACCGCCGCTACCTGGACCAGCGGCTGGTGTCTCTGGTGGCGCAGCAGTGCGGGTCGCCGGACGGGCTCGCGGTGGCCCTGGTCGACCTCGACTGGTTCAAGCAGGTCAACGACACCTACGGGCACCTGGTCGGCGACCGGGTGCTGCAGCGCGTGGTCGAGTTGCTCCAGGACGGCCTGCCGGAGGGCGCGTTCTGCGCCCGCTACGGCGGTGAGGAGTTCGTGCTGGTGCTGCCGGGGATCGACGCGCCGGCGGCGGTCGCCGTGTCCGAGGCCGCCCGCGCCCGCGTCGAGCACTACCCCTGGGGGCAGATCGTGCCGGGCCTGCGGGTCACGGTGAGCGTCGGGCTCGCGCACGAGCCGGGCACCTCGGACGCCTCCGGGCCGCCGGTCGGCGCGGAGCAGCAACTGCTCCGCGCCGACGACCTGCTGTACGCCGCCAAGCAGTCCGGGCGGAACGCGGTCGCGTACCGGGAGGGCGGCCGGGTCCGGCTCGCGGGCGCGGCCGCAGGTCGCCGGGCGATCAGCGGGCAGCGTGCGGCCAGCTACTAGGAGGCGTCAGCCGCGTCAGCGCTCGCCCATTCGGCCTAAGAACGTCCACGTAACCGGGTACGGCCCGTAAAACCACATTCCCTGCCTGTCGTCAGAAGTGGCGACCATCCGTACTATCGCGTGGGCTGGGTCGCACGCCTCGTGTTGGCTCCACTGTGTCCCAGCCGACGTCAACTTGTGATGACCGTGCGGTACGCGAGCGCGTCCGACGACAGGTACGGAGGGAGACCGGGTGCCCGACGACCCACGCCGCGGCGATGACGGTCCCCGGGACGCCTCGTCCGGCCAGCGCCGCCGGCGCCGTCGCTCACTCGAGGACGCCGGTGGTCTCACCGTGTCGGATCTTGTCGCCAAGCACGGCGGGTCGAGCACCAAGCTGCCCCGGCCCACGCCGCCGGAGGACTCGGGCGGCTCGGCGTGGTCCGCGGCCCGCGACTCGGCCACCCCGCCGGAACGGGGCCGTTCCGGCCGGCGGCGGGCGAGGTCGAACGACACGCCACCGCCCGTCGCGGCGACGAGATCCGGCGGTCGCCGGGCGAAACCGGACGACGACGATCCCTTACCACCGCCGACACCGCTGCGCAGCCGATCCGGGCGGCGCCACGCCCAACCCGACGACGACACCCCACCGCCGGTGCCGAGGATCGGCCGCTCCGGCCGGCGGCATGCGCAACCCGATGACGACGACTCACCGCCACCGGCCGTGCGGGGTTCCGGCGGTCGCCGGGCGAAACCGGACGACGACGATCCCTTACCACCGCCGACACCGCTGCGCAGCCGATCCGGGCGGCGCCACGCCCAACCCGACGACGACACTCCACCGCCGCCCGCTTCGCCGACCGGGCGAAGAGCCGCCCGGCGGCGTGCCCAGGAGGAGCAGGAGGCCGAGGCCGCCGCCAGCCGGGATGCGGACGCGGTGCCGCCGTACGAGGGCACCGGCCGGCACCCCGCTCCCAGCCCATCGCGCCCTGCCGAGAGCAACGGGGCCGGCCCGGCTCCCGGTCGGACCCCGCAGTCACCCCGCACCGGCCGCCATCCCGTCCCACCCCCGCCACCGCATCCGGGGACGTCGAGCGGTCCGCATCCCACGCCGGGCACCGCCTCGGGCCCGCACCCCGGGATGGGCAGCGGCCCCCACCAGGTACCCGGTGGCCCACCACGCGTGCCCGGCGCGAACGGCTACACCGGGCAACCGCCGACCGGCACCGGGCGGCACCCGCTGCCCAACCCGCCGGCCGGCCAGCCGGCTCCGCCGCCGGGATCGGCGACCGGCCGCCGCGGCGTGCCCACCGCCCCGCCGCGCTCCGGGACCGGACCACGGCCGGCGCCCGGTCAGCCACCGCGCAGCCTGGCGGGTCCCCCCGGGCCACCCGGCACCGGGCGGCACCCTCGCCCCGACCCGGCCGGCCGGGGCGGCGACGGCACCGGCAGGAGGCCGATCCCCGGACCAGACGGCGAGCCACCCGCGACCGGGATCGGCAACCGGCTCAACCCGGACCAGCCGAGCGGAGCCCGGCTCGCGCCCCGCCCGCCACGGCCGGGGGCGCCAGGCCCGGCCGGCGGCACCTCGGCGCAGTCCGGCCCGAGGCGCGCGCCCGGCGGCCCCGGTGGACCGGCCGCCCCCGGTGCCGCGGCGGCCGCCGCGAGCAGGGCCAGGATGGGCGCGGACGCCTCCGCCGATGCCGAACTCACCCGGCAGCAGCCCCCGGTCGACATGGGCAGCGTGCGCACGCCGCGCCCCGAGGAGGCCGCGCCGGGCCGCTCCGAGCGGCCCGGACCGGAACGCCGGGAGGACGTCGACCCGGCGAGCCTGACCACCGAACTGGAGCCGATCAACGAGGAGATCCAGAAGCGGCGCGAGGTCGACCACACCCTGGCCCGGTTCTCCGCGGTGCACGACGAGCTTGCCGAGGAGGAGCGGCTGCGCCGGGACAAGCGGCGCAAGTTCCAGCGGTTCCTGCGGTTCCTGCCGTGGTTCTCCGAGGAGGACGACGACTGGGACTCACTTGGGGCCGAACCGAAAGGTGAGGCCGAAGATGACGAATCTGCCGACCCCGAGGTCGCCGAGCAGGGAGAACGGCGTGGGCGCCGGCGGTCCCAGGTCGAGTTAGGGGCCAAGATCGGCGCGGTCGCGGCGGCCGGCGTGGTGTTCCTGGCCACCGGCATCGGCTGGGGCGCGATCACGCTGGTGGACCACAAGTTCCAGCGGGTGGCATCGCTGGACGAGAACTCGTCCGCGATCGTGGAGCCGGTGCGCCAGGAAAGCGACGAGAACTTCCTGCTCGCCGGGTCGGACACCCGGGCGGGCGCACCCGCGAGCGAAGGCGTGGGCACCGCCGACGAGGTGCAGGGCGCCCGCTCGGACACGGTGATGGTCGCGCACATCCCGGCCGACCGGAAACGCGTCGTGGTGGTGTCGTTTCCCCGCGACCTGGAGGTGGACCGGCCGGCCTGCGAGGCCTGGGACAGCAAGACCGACCGGTACACGGGCAAGCAGGTCCCCGAGGCCAAGGGCGTCAAGCTGAACACCGCGTACGAGGTGGGTGGGCCGCGCTGCGTGACCAAGCTGGTGCAGCAGCTGTCCGGGCTGCGCATCAACCACTTCGTCGGCATCGACTTCCAGGGCTTCAAGACCATGGTGGACGCGGTGGGCGGGGTGGAGATGTGCGTGGCGCGCCCGATCAAGGACGACGAGCTGGGCGTGGTGATCCCGAACGCGGGCCGGCAGACCATCTCCGGTGACGCCGCGCTGAGCTTCGTCCGGGCGCGCAAGGTGCAGGGCGAGCAGAAGACCGACTACGAGCGCATCCAGCGGCAGCAGCGGTTCCTGTCCGCCCTGCTGCGCAAGGCCATGTCCATGCAGGTGCTGCTGGATCCGGCCAAGATGAACCGTTTCCTCAACGCATTCGCCTCGGCCACCTTCGGCGAGAACGTCTCGGTGGACCAACTGCTGCCGCTGGCCCAGTCCCTGCAGGGTCTCGAAGCGGGCCGCGTCGACTTCCTCACCATGCCGCACCAGACCCAGGAGTCCGGCACCGGCGACGCCAAGACCTTCCACGAGCTGCCCAAGCTGGACGAGGCCAAGGCGCTGTTCCAGGCGGTCATCGACGGCACCCCGCTGCCCGGCGAGGGAGCCACGCCACCCGCCGCCCAGTCGCCGTCCGCACCCTCCGCGCCCGGCGGCGACAACAGCGGCGCCGGCGACCGGAACCCGATGAAGATCCAGGTGCTCAACGGCGGCAGCACGAAGGTGAGGATCGCCAGCACCACCGCGGACGCGCTGCGCAAGCAGGGCTTCGAGGTGGTGCGGGTGGACAACTCGCCGGAGCAGGTGCCGCACACCCTGATCAGGTTCTCCTCCGCGGGCCAGGCGGTGGCCCAGGCGCTCGCCGTGGCGGTACCCGGCGCGACCCTGCAACAGGACCCGTCGATGGGCAGCGCGGTGGTGCTGCTGCTCGGCCCGGAGTTCGACGGGAAGGTGACCACCCCCACCTCACCGGCCGCCGCCTCCGGCGCGCCGAGCCAGCCCTCCGTGCCGGGCGACGTGTCCGCGGTGAACGGCGCGGACGCCTCCTGCGCGTCCTGACCGGCGAGCCCGAGCCAGGCCGGAACCCTGCTGTTTGCGCCGGGTTCACCTCCGGTACACCGACGGATCCTGTGGCGGCGACGCGCTGGACGTAGGCTCTATCCCCATGCGCGAGGCCTACCACGACCAGCTCAGCCGGCTCATCGACCAGCTCGCGGACATGTGCGGAATGGTCGGCACCGCCATGGAGCGAGCCACCCGGGCGTTGCTCGACGCCGACCTCGACCTGGCCGAGCAGGTGATCGGCGGCGACGCGGAGGTCGACGACGCTCGCGCCAACTGCGAGGAGTACGCCTACTCGCTGCTCGCCCTGCAGGCGCCGGTGGCCACCGACCTGCGCAAGGTGCTCGCGGCCATCCACGCCGCGGAGAGTCTGGAGCGGATGGGCGACCTGGCCCTGCACGTCGCGAAGGCGGCGCGGCGCCGGCATCCCCATGCGGTGCTCCCCGACTCGGTGCGCGACCAGTTCGCCGAGATGGGGCGGGTCGCGGTGGACCTGGCCCGGCAAGCCGAGCAGGTCGTCCGCACCCAGGACGTCAACCTGGCGAAGAGCCTGGAGGAGGCCGACGACCAGATCGACGAGCTGCACCGCAACCTGTTCACGGTGATCATGGACAAGGGCTGGCCGCACGGGGTGCCGGCGGCGGTGGACATCACCCTGCTCGGCAGGTTCTACGAGCGCTTCGCCGACCATGCGGTGTCGGTGGCCCGCCGGGTGGTGTTCGTGGTCACCGGCAGGATGCCCGGTTACGGCAACGACGAGATCGTCTGACCGACCGCGAACGGCCCGCGCCCGGGTACGGGCGCGGGCCGTCGTCTGCGGTGCGGCTCGGCCGAAGCGACGTGGGCTCAGCCGAAGCGGCCGGAGATGTAGTCCTCGGTTTCCTTCTTGCCCGGGTTGGAGAAGATCTTCTCGGTGTCGTCCGCCTCGACCAGTTGGCCGGGCCGGCCCACCCCGGAGAGGTTGAAGAACGCCGTCATGTCGCTCACCCGGGCCGCCTGCTGCATGTTGTGGGTGACGATGACGATCGTGTAGTCCTTCTTCAGCTCGGTGATCAGGTCCTCGATCGCCAGCGTGGAGATCGGGTCCAGCGCCGAGCACGGCTCGTCCATCAGCAGCACGTCGGGCTGCACGGCGATGGCCCTGGCGATGCACAGCCGCTGCTGCTGACCGCCGGAGAGGCCACCGCCCGGCCGGTCCAGCCGGTCCTTGACCTCCTCCCAGAGGTTCGCGCCGCGCAGCGAGCGCTCGCACACCTCCTCCAGCCGGCTCTTGCTGCGCACGCCGGCGAGCTTCAGCCCGGCCACCACGTTGTCCCGGATGGACATGGTGGGGAACGGGTTGGGCCGCTGGAACACCATGCCGATGGTGCGGCGGACCTCCACCGGGTCGACGCCGGCGTCGTAGATGTCCTCGCCGTCCAGCAACACCTTGCCGTCCACCGTGGCACCCGGGATCACCTCGTGCATCCGGTTCAGCGAGCGGAGCACGGTCGACTTGCCGCAGCCGGACGGGCCGATGAACGCCGTCACGTTCCGCGGCGGGATCGACAGGGTGACGTTGTCCACGGCGTGGAACCTGCCGTAGTAGAGGTTCAGTCCCTTGATGTCGATGCGCTTGGCCATGGTCGGATTACCGCCCGCTCACTTGGTCTTGATGGCCGAGAACCGCGAGAGCGCGACGGCCACCAGGTTGAACGACATGACGAGAATGATCAGCGTGAGGGCCGCGCCCCAGATCCGGAGCTGCCCGGCCGGGGTCGGGTTGTTCAGCTCGGAGTAGATGAGCAGCGGAAGGGAGGTCATGTTGCCGTTGAAGATGTTGAAGTTCATCGAGCGGCTGTACCCGACCAACACCAGCACCGGGGCGGTCTCGCCCATCACCCTGGCCAGCGCGAGCATCACGCCGGTGACGATCCCGGACATCGCCGTGGGCAGCACGATGCGCACGATGGTCTTCCACTTCGGCACGCCCAGCGCGTAGGCCGCCTCGCGCAGTTCCTGCGGCACCAGGCGAAGCATCTCCTCGGTCGAGCGCACCACCACCGGCAGCATGAGCAGCACCAGCGCCAGCGACACCGCGAACCCGCTCTGCTGGAACCCGAGCGTGCCGATCCACAGCGCGAAGATGAACAGCGCCGCGACGATGGACGGCACGCCGGAGAGGATGTCCACCATGAAGGTGGTCATCCTGGCGACCCGGCCGCGCCCGTACTCGACCAGGTAGATCGCGGCGAGCACGCCGACCGGCACGGCGATCACCGCGCACACCAGGCTCTGCAGCAGGCTGCCGATGATCGCGTGGTAGACGCCGCCGGCGAACTCCTCGGGCAGCACTCCCTTGAGCGAGTGCGTCCACCATGCCGAGGACATCAACGCCCGGTAGCCACTCGTGATCACCGTGACCAGCAGCCACACCAGCGGGATCACCGCGACCACGAAGGCGAGGCCGACCAGGATGGTGGCCACCCAGTCCTTCAGCTTGCGCGCGCCGCTCACCCGCTGGAAGGGCTGCGGCGCCGCGGGCCGGTCCAGGGAGGTTGTCGTCGTCACGGCCGGTGCACCCTTCCTCCCGCGATCCAGCGGGCGATCGCGTTCACCACGAAGGTCAGCACGAACAGCACCAGTCCGGCGGAGATGTACGCTCCGGTGGGCAGCGCCTCGGTGAACTCGGAGGCGGCCGAGGCGATCTTCGAGGCGAACGTGTAGCCGCCGTCGAAGAGGCTGATCCGCGAGGGCTCCGGGGCGGACCGCAGGATGATCAGCACGGCCACGGTCTCGCCGAGCGCACGGCCCAGCCCGAGCATGGACGCGGCGATGTAGCCGCTGCGCCCGAACGGGATCACCGTGGTCCTGATCATCTCCCACCTGGTCGCGCCGAGCGCGAGCGCTCCCTCGATCTGCATGGTCGGTGTCTGCTGGAACACCTCGCGGGACACCGAGGTGATGATCGGCAGCAGCATGACCGCCAGCACCACGCCCGCGGTGAAGATCGTGCCACCGCCGCTGATCGACACGTTGCCGTTGGCGAACAGCGGGAACCACCCCAGGTTGCCGTTCAGCCACCGCTCCAGCGGCTCCAGCACCGGGCCGAACACCTTGATTCCCCACAGGCCGAACACCACCGAGGGCACCGCGGCCAGCAGGTCGACGATGTAGGCGAAGGGACGGGCAAGCTGGCGCGGCGCGTACTGGGTGAGGAACAGCGCGATGCCCATGGCCACCGGCATGGCGATCACCAACGCGAACACCGAGGACAGCACGGTGACCACGAACAGATCGCGGATGCCGAACGCGAGTTTGCCGCCCGTGGTGACGAAGTTCGGGCTGAGCAGGAAGTTGGCCTGGTCCGCCGCGAGTGAGGGCACCGCCTTCAGCAGGAGGAAGACGCCGATCAACACGATCGACAGCACGATGGCCAGGCCGGATGCGGTGGTCAGGAACTGGAAGATCGTGTCCCCGGGGCGCCGGACGGTTGGTCGGCGCGCCGGCAGGGAGTTGCCGAGGGGGTCGGACATGGCACCAATCATGTGGCACTCGCCCGGGCCGACCACAAGAGACGGACGGCCCGGGCGAGCACCCACTGCGTCGTGAGGTTCACTTGCTTCTCGTGCGATCGACGCCCGGCGCCGGGATCAGCCGATGGCGTTGATCGCGGTGGTCAGCTTGGACTGGAAGGACGACGGCAGCGGAATGTAGCCGTTCTGGTCCAGGCCCTGCTGTCCGGTGGTCGCCGCCACCGTCAGGAACGCCTTCACGGCCTTGCCGGTGTCGGCGTCGGCGTACTTGGAGCAGACGATCTCGTACGTGGCCAGCACCAGCGGGTAGGCACCCGGCGTCTTGGTTCCGTAGATCGAGGACAGGTCCAGGGCGAGGTCGTTGCCGTTGCCCTTGGTCTTGGCGTCCGCGATCGCCTTGCCCACCGAGTCCGCGCTCAGCGTGACCGGGTCACCGCCGCCCAGGTTGACGAGCTTGGCGATGTTCAGGTTCTGCGCCTTGGCGAACGACCACTCGTTGTAGGTGATCCCGCCCGGGGTGTTCTTCAGCGCCGCGGAGGTGCCGTCGTTGCCCTTGGCGCCCTCGCCGACGCCGCCGACGAAGTCCTTGCCGGCGCCCTTGGTCCATGCGCCGTTGGACGCCGCCTGCAGGTACTGCTGGAAGTTGTCGGTGGTGCCGGACTGGTCGTTACGGAAGATCACCACGATCTTCTGGTCCGGCAGCGTCTTGCCCTTGTTCAGCGCGGCGATGGCCGGGTCGTTCCAGTTGGTGATCTGGCCGCTGAAGATCTTGGCCAGCGTGGTGCCGTCCAGCGCGACGTCGTTCACGCCGGGCACGTTGTAGGTGATCGCGATCGGGCCGAACACCATGGGCAGGTTCCACGCGTCGTTGCCGTCGCAACGCTGCTTGGCCTTGTCGGTCTCGCCCTTGGACGCGTTCAGCGCCGAGTCCGAGCCGGCGAAGTCGGTCTGCTTGCCGACGAACTCGTTGATGCCGGCGCCCGAGCCGTTCGGGGTGTAGTTGATGTCGTAGCCGTCGCACGCCTGCGCGTACTTCGACTCGAACCGGGTCATCGCGTTGGCCTGCGCGGTGGAGCCGCTGGCCTTGAGTGCCTTCTTGCCACCACAGGCGACCGGCGCTCCGCCTGCTGCGGAACCCCCACCGGTTCCCGGCGTGTTGTTGTCACTACCGCAGGCGGAGAGCACCAGCGCACTCGCCGCGACGAGGCTGAGCGCAGCAGCGTGCCGCTTGATCTTCACCTGGTTCCTCCATGTGGGGCAGACTTCGGGTCGCGGCGGGAGAGGCCGCTCACCCCGGACGCTAGGTGCCGCGGGTGGACGCATGCCCCTGTAGGGGTTAACGGCGGGTGAACATGCCAGAAGGCCACGCGTTTGACATCTCTCGGTGTCGCCCTTGTGGCCTAGCCGTGACCTGCGCGTATGCGGTCCGTGACCCCGCTGAATCGATACCAGCTCAGCGCGCGAACTGGGTATCGACATCCCAAACTCGGAAGCCCAACCGGATATAGACGGCGACCGCCGGGGCGTTGTCACCCTCCACGTACAACATGACCTGCCGCTGACCGATGTCGCGCAGATGGCGCAACCCCGCCACGGTGAGCGACCTGCCCAGCCCGCCGCCCTGCGCGTCCGGGTCCACGCCCACCACGTAGACCTCGCCGAACGGCTCCCCACCGACGTCCGGGTGCACCTTGGTCCAGTGGAAGCCGAGCAGCCGGTCGTCGGCGTCCACGGCGAGCAGGAAGCCGTTCGGGTCGAACCAGCTCTCCCCCTCCCGGCGGCGCAGGTCCTCCACCGTCATCGCGCTCTGCTCCGGGTGCCAGGCGAACGCCCGGTGATTGACGTACACCACGGCGGACTCGTCACGGCCGGGCACGAAGGTGCGCAGCCGTACGCCGCCCGGCAGCGGCGCCTCCGGCAGGGTGTCGTCCAGCAGCCGCCGCATGCGCAGCAGCTCACGCACCTTGCGCAGGCCGGCGCGCTCGGCCAGCCGCGCGGCGCCGGGCAGGGTGCCGTGTGCCCACACCCGCAGCCGCTCGGCGTCCGACTCGCCGGGCGCCACCCGCTCCACGAGCGCGGCCAGCAGCGCGGCACCCACGCCCCGCCGGCGCAGCTCGGGGTGCACCGCCAACTCGGCGACCTGCCGGCCGCCAGCGTCGCCCACCACGTCCAGCGCGGCGTAGCCGGCCAGCCGCTCGTCGGCGAAGGCGAGCAGGTGCGCACCACCGGGACCGCCGGAGATGCGGGAGCGGGCGGGCTCACCCACCGGGGCCACGCCGTCCGCCGCCTCCGCCGCCTCGAGCAGCGCGCTCACCTGGGCGGACTCCTCGCCGGGCAGCTCGTCCCGCCAGACCAACCGCGTCACGTGGGTGACGTTAACCCACCCGCGTGACGGCGGCTCAGCCGCGCAGGCCCGCCCAGAGCGACGGGTCCGGCGACGCGCCCGCCTCGGTGTCGGTGTCCGGCGCTGACTCGGCGGCGTGCTCGACCTCACCGCGGCGCAGGCCGCCGGGCCGTGGCGGGCGGACGAACTTGTACCCAACGTTGCGCACGGTGCCGATCATCTGCTCGTGCTCCGGGCCGAGCTTGGCGCGCAGCCGCCGGACGTGCACGTCCACCGTGCGGGTGCCGCCGAAGAAGTCGTAGCCCCAGACCTCCTGCAGCAGCTGGGCCCGGGTGAACACCCGGCCAGCGTGCTGGGCGAGGTACTTCAGCAGCTCGAACTCCTTGTAGGTGAGGTCGAGCGGGCGGCCACGCAACCGCGCGGTGTACGTCGCCTCGTCGATCACCAGGTCACCGAGCTGCAGCGCCCCGTCGCCGCCCTGCTTGGCCGCGGCGCAGCGGGCCCGCACCAGGCGCAGCCGCGCGTCCACCTCGGCGGGGCCGGCGTCCGGCAGCAGGATCTCGTCCACACCCCACTCGGCGGTCACCGCGACCAGGCCGCCCTCGGTCACCACCGCGACCACCGGGACGTCGACACCGCTGGACCCGAGCAGCCGGCAGAGGCTCCGCGCACCGGCCAGATCCACCCGCGCGTCCACCAGCACCGAGTCGTGCGGTCCCGCGTCCAGCAGGGCGGACACCTCCGGCTGCACCGGGCGGACGTCGTAGGGCAGCAGGCTGAGCGCGGGCAGCACCGAGCTAGGATCGGGGTCGTTGGTCAACAGCAGCAGGTCAACGCTCATCCTGTGCGCTCCTTCTCCCGGCCGCGGGCCGGAGCTGGCCGGCGCAGGGCCGAATTGGGGATCAACCCGGCCCCATTGCCTGGAGATGAACCGGAGAATACCTGCCATGGCCAGCATCAGCCCAGGTCGCTCGGCCATCGTCACAAGTGTTACAGGCTTGTCACACGACTGGCTCACCTCGCACGGCGGCCCGTCACGCTCCCGGAACGGGCGCGGCCGGCCCGCGCCGGCCGCGGAACTGGTACACCGGACTGCGGCAGAACTCGGCGCGGCGGCACCCGGAACCGCAAGGACGACGAACGGAACGGACGGAACGTGAAGAAGCTCGTGATCAGTGTCCTGGTCCTCGTCGCGCTGCTGGTCGGTGCCGACTTCGGCCTGGCGGCGTTCGCCGAGTACCAGGTGTCCAAGCAGATGCGGGCGAAGCTGGCCCTCTCCGAGGACCCGGACGTGCGGATCAACGGGTTCCCATTCCTCGCGCAGGCGCTGGCCGGCGACTACCGGGACATCACGGTCAAGGCGAACGGGGTGCCGCTCGGCGACAAGCTGCACGACGTCGGTCTGGTCGCCGACCTCTACCACGTGCGGCTGTCGCTGTCCGACGCGCTCGGTGGCCAGGCCAACACCGCCACCGTGGACGACGTCGAGGGCAGCCTGCGGTTCAAGGCCAGCGACATCGGCCGGCTGCTGGGCATCCCGGACCTGACCATCGAGCCGGACCCGCAGGAGGACCAGGGCTCCGGCGACGCGCGCGGCGGGCAGTCCGGGCAGTCCGGTTCCCAGGACGCCACCCAGGCCCCGGTGAAGCTCACCGGCAGCACCGACATCGCCGGCCAGCAGATCCAGGTCACCGCGCACGCGGTGCTCGCGCTGGTCGGCGGCCAGCTGCAGATCTCCGCGCGCCGGGTGGAGTTGGGCAACAGCGCGCTCGGTTCGCTGCGGGTGCCTGACGTGGTACAGCAGTCGGTGGCCAGGATGTTCACCTTCCGGCTGGACCCGGGCACGTTGCCGTTCGCGGCCAAGCCGACCAAGGTGCACGTGGAGAACGCCGCGCTGGTGATCGAGGGCACCGCGAAGAACGTCACGTTCAACGGGAGGGCGCTGGGCAAATGACCGGGCTGTGGGCGCTGCTGGGGGCACTCGCCGTGACCGTGCTGGTCGCCGTGCTGCTGCGCCGGCGCGAGGGCCGCATCCGGCCGGGCCGCGCCGGCGGACCGGGCGGTGGCGCGGCACGTACCGGGGACACCGCGCCCGGCGACGCGCTGCCGGACGCGGTGCGCGCGCTGCTGCACCCGGAGCAGGGGCCGGCCCCGGTGACACTGGTGCAGGTGACCACCAGCTACTGCACCTCCTGCCGGCCGGCCAGGGCGGTGCTCACCGAGCTGTCCTCCCGCACCGAGGGCCTGCGCCACGTCGAGTTGGACGTCACGGACACCCCGGAGGTCGCCGCCCGGCTCGGCGTCCTCCGCGCGCCCACCACGCTGGCCTACGACCCGCGCGGCACCGAGTTGCTCCGGGTCGGCGGCGTACCCAAGCCGGACACGCTGCTCACCGCGCTGCGGCCGTACCTGCCGGCCTGACCACACCCGCCGCCACCGGTGAACCGGCGGATTCCTCCGGCGCAACCCGTGCGGACGGGTGGAGTATCGGCGGGGCGACGTTCGCCCGATCGGCACGCTCGTTCCACCTGCTGGCACGCCCCTCCCGAGGGCCGGTTGGTTCCGGTAGCCTGCGGGTTATGCACACGCTGCTCACCAAGCGCCGCGCAGTCGACCTGTGCCGCGTTGACAGCAGCCTGTGTCGAGCGCGCTGACCGGGCGGTTTCCTCGTCCCGCCGGCGCGCCGCTCATCCTGCCCGACCGCGCGCATCGGCGCCCGCGAGCCGCCCCTGCCGGGCCCATTCCACCGTCCGAGTTCGGGAGGCCGTCGCCATGCCCGCAGATCCCCCGGTAGATCCCCGAGGTCCGCGCTTCTCGGCGTGGATAACCAGCGCGATCCTGGCCGTTGTGCTGCTCACCGGGTCGTGGCGGCTGCTCGCCGCGCAGACCCTCATCTTCGCCCTGTGCGCGTTCGTCAGCCTGCGGCTGAACCCGTGGGGTCAGGTGTTCCGGGCGGTGGTCAGGCCCCGGTTGAAGCCCACCGACGAGCGGGAGGAGGCCGCACCGGTCCGGTTCGCCCAGGGCGTCGGTTTCGTCTTCGCGCTGGTCGGCACGATCGGCTACGCCACGGGACTCACCGCCGTCGGCGTGGTCGCCACCGCAGCGGCACTCGTCGCCGCCCTCCTCAACGCGGCAACCGGGTTCTGCCTCGGTTGCGAGATGTTCCTGCTGATCCGCAGGTGGAGGACGCCGGTGAGGGCCGAGTAAACCCCTCAACACCATCCGAAGTAGACAGAAGTGGGAGCCGCTCGATGAGTCGCGAGAACGTGCTGGTCTCGGCAGCGTGGGCCGAGGAGAACCTCAACACGCCCGGGGTGGTGTTCGTCGAGGTGGACGAGGACACCAGCGCATACGACGCCGGCCACATCCCGGGCGCGGTGAAGATCGACTGGAAGCAGGACCTGCAGGACCCGGTGCGGCGGGACTTCGTCGACCGGGACGGGTTCTCCAAGCTGCTCTCCGAGCGTGGCATCGGCAACGACGACACGGTGATCCTCTACGGCGGCAACAACAACTGGTTCGCCGCGTACGCGTACTGGTACTTCAAGCTCTACGGCCACGAGAACGTCAAGCTGCTCGACGGTGGCCGCAAGAAGTGGGAGCTGGACGGCCGGCCGCTGGACAAGGAGGAGGTCAACCGCCCGGCCACGCAGTACCAGGCCAAGGAGCCGGACACCTCGATCCGGGCGTTCCGGGACGAGGTCGTCGACGCGATCGGCAAGAAGAACCTGGTCGACGTGCGGTCCCCGGACGAGTTCGTCGGCAAGCTGCTCGCCCCGGCGCACCTGCCGCAGGAGCAGGCGCAGCGGGCGGGTCACATCCCGTCGGCGATCAACGTGCCGTGGAGCAAGGCGGCCAACGAGGACGGCACCTTCCGCTCCGACGACGAGCTGCGTGAGATCTATGGCGAGGCGGGCCTGGACGGCAGCAAGCCGACCATCGCGTACTGCCGTATCGGCGAGCGTTCCTCGCACACCTGGTTCGTGCTGCGGGAACTGCTCGGCCACTCCGATGTGAAGAACTACGACGGATCGTGGACCGAGTACGGGTCGCTGGTCGGCGTCCCGGTCGAGGTCGGTCCCGGAAAGGAAGCCCGAGCATGAGCGGATGCGGAGCCCCACAGCAGACGGCCACCCTGCCGGCCAACGTGGACGCCGGCAAGGAGGTCGTGCTCACCGGCAAGGTGCTCGCCGCGGGCGAGCCGGTCGGCGGAGCGTTCGTCCGGTTGCTGGACGCCACCGGCGAGTTCACCGCGGAGGTCGTGTCTTCCCCGGAGGGTGACTTCCGGTTCTTCGCCGCCCCCGGTTCCTGGACGGTGCGCGCGCTGCACCGCGCCGGCAACGGTGAGGCGACCGTCACCGCGGAGGGTCCCGGCCTGCACGAGCTGCAGGTGTCGGTGGCCTGACGGAGCAGCACGGGGAGGGCCCGGTGGCCGGGGTTCGGCCGCCGGGCCCTCCCCGTGCCGGCGCCGGCCGCGGCCGCGCCGGCACTGAGACGGGACTCACCCGGTGCGCACCCACCACGGTGAAGGTCGCCCGCTACCGCGCTTATATCCTCGGGCCGTGGAACACTTCTTCACCGGCCTGCTGGTTGTCATGGTCCTCGCGGTGGCATGGTTCTCCGCCTACGTGGTGTACCGCCTGTACGCCGACCACCGCTGAGCGCAGCAAGGGACGATGGCACCGAACACACCACCTCCCGGGGCGAACGGAGCCGAACCGGGCAGCGGCGATGCCGCGCTGCGCGCCGCCGCGGAGCGCGCCGCACACACCCGGGACCGCAACCTGCCCCAGTTCGACGACCTGCCGGTCGCCCCGGACACGGCCAACCTGAGGCAGGGCCCGGACCTGCACGAGCGGTGCCTGGCGCTGCTGCCGCTGGTCGGCGTGTGGCGCGGCGAGGGGGAGGTCGTCTACCCGACGATCGACGGCCCGTACCGGTTCGGCCAGCAGGTGACCTTCGCGCACGACGGCCGGCCGTTCCTCTACTACGAGGCCCGGGCGTGGCTGCTGGACTCCGAGGGCGAGGTCATCCGGCCGGCGGCCCGCGAGGTGGGCTGGTGGCGGCCGCAGCCGGACGACACCATCGAGGTGCTGCTGGCGCATGCCACCGGGATCGCGGAGATCTTCTTCGGCAAGCCGCGTAACCAGACGTCCTGGGAGCTGGCCACCGACATCGTGACGCGTACCCCGACCGCCAAGGAGGTCAACGCGGCCAAGCGGCTGTACGGGATCGTGGACGGCAAGCTCGCCTATGTGGAGGAGCGGGCGATGGTCGGCCAGCCGATGCAGCCGCACGTGTCCGCGCTGCTGGAACGTGTGGCGGGATGAGCGGGCGCCCCGCCGGTTCCCGCCTCGGCCGCCGTCCACGCCATCGCCGTACGCTCGGGCACGCCGAGCACGCGGACCAGCACCGGCTACGCAGCGGCGTCCGCGGTCATACGCGAAAAACCCTGCCGGGCGGGCCCGGCAGGGTCGGCTGGTGGGAACGTCAGTACTCGGACTCGTAGTAGCCGACCAGCTCGGCGTGCAGGTCGGCCGAGTCGGTCAGCCGCTCGCCGTCCAGGGTGTGTACCCGGGTGATCCGCCGGACGCTGGAGACCAGGAACACGCCGTCCGCGGCGCGCAGATCAGGCACCCGCAACGGCTCCACCTTGGTCGCCCACCCGGCGCGCTCGGCACCGCGGAACAGGGCCGCCTGGGTGGTCCCGGGCAGGATGCCGAGCTGGGCGGGCGGCGTGCGCAGGGTCCGCCCGGAGGCCACCACCAGGGTGGACGTCGGCCCTTCCAGCAGCGAGCCGTCCGACGCGGTGAACACCACGTCGTCCGCGCCGCGCCGCTCCGCCTCCCGCTGCGCCGCCATGTTGATCGCGTAGGAGATCGTCTTCGCGCCGAGCAGCAGCCACGGCGCGCGGTCGGCCAGGCCGGGGTCGATGCCGCGCTCCAGGGTGACCACGGAGATGCCGTCCCGCCGCTGGGCCCGGACGCGCTCGCCGATCTCCATGCCCAGGGCGAACCCGGTCGGCGTGCCATCCCCGCCGTCGACGCCCCGGGTGCAGACCAGCTTGAGCGCCATCTCCCCATCGGCCGGCCAGTTGTCCAGCACCGCCTGCACCGCGCGCTCCCAGGCCGCGCGGTCGGGCAGCGGGATGTCCGTCATGGCGGCCGAGCGGGCCAGCCGGTCGAGGTGCGCCCCCAGCTCGCGTGGTCGGCCGTCGACCGCCAGGATCGTCTCGAAGATCCCGTCGCCGCGCATCAGGCCGAGGTCGTCGACCCGGATGTGCGGGGCGTCCGGGTCGGTCAGGGTCCCGTCGAGCATCGCGAGTACGCGCACGTGACCGAGCCTACCCACGCCGGCCGGCATACGATCGAGGCGTGGGCACGACCGCCGAGTCCTCGGGGACGCCCGGCCGGGGCGCGGGAAGCAAGCAGGTGGGGAGCAGGTCACGGTCCGAGCGGACGGCGCTGCGCAGGACGCTCCACGAGCGCGGCATGCGGATGACCCCGCAACGGCAGCTTGTCCTGGACGCCGTCCGGGAGCTGCGGCACGCCACGCCGGAGCAGGTGTGCCAGCACGTGCAGCGCACCGCGCCGACGGTCAACATCACCACCGTGTACCGCACCCTGGACCTGCTGGAGCGGCTGAACCTGGTCCGGCATACCCACCTCGGGCACGGCGCGCCGACCTACTCCGCCGACGAGCACGAGCACGTGCACCTGGTCTGCCACCGGTGTGGCCGCGTCGAGGAGGTGCCCTGTGACCTGCTGGACGACCTGGCGGGAACACTGCGCCAGCGTTTCGGGTTCGACCTGGACGGGAGCCACCTCGCTCTGTCAGGTACCTGCCGTGACTGTGTGAACGCCGGAGGCACTGCGTGAACCCCACCGCCGCCATGACATCGCCGCTGCTCCGCCGGCCGGGCGCGGTGCCGCCGCCGGACGGCTCACCGGACGCCGGGGTGCCCTGGCACTTCGGTGACCCGTTCGCCGAGCAGCGCGCCGCCGCGCGTGGGGCGGCCGTGGTGGACCGCTCGCACCGCGGGGTGCTGGCCGTGCCCGGCGAGGACCGGCTGACCTGGCTGCACGCGCTGACCTCGCAGCACCTGACCGCACTGCCCGAGGGCGCCGGCACCGAGGCGCTGGTGCTCGACGCGCACGGGCGGGTCGAGCACCACGCCGTGCTGGCCCACCTGGACGGCTGCGTGTGGCTGTCGGTCGACCCCGGCCACGCCGAGCCGCTGCTCGGCTACCTCAGCTCGATGGTGTTCTGGTCGAAGGTCGAACCGAGGGACGCCACCGCCGAACTCGCCGTGCTGTCCGTGGTCGGTCCGAGCACGGAGACCGTGCTGGCCGCCGCCGGCGTGGCCGTGCCCGAGCGGCCGGAGGGCGTGGCCGCGTTGGACGGCGGGGGGTTCGCGCAGCGGCGACCCTGGCCGGCACCGGACGCCGCCGACCTGTGGTTGCCGCGTGAGTCCCTGGAGACATGGTGGGACCGGCTCACCGCCGCCGGCGCCCGTGCCGCCGGGAGCTGGACATTCGAGGCGCTGCGGGTGGAGTCGCTGCGCCCCCGGCTGGACGTGGACACCGACGAGAAGGCGATCCCCAACGAGCTGAACTGGATCGGCTCCGCGGTGCACCTGGAGAAGGGGTGCTACCGGGGCCAGGAGACGGTGGCCAAGGTCTACAACATGGGCCGCCCACCGCGCCGGATGGTGCTGCTGCACCTGGACGGGTCACTGGAGGCGCTGCCGGAACCCGGGGACCCGGTGCTCGCCGGGGAACGCACCGTGGGCCGGATCGGCTCGGTGGTCCGGCACCACGAGTTGGGCCCGGTCGCGCTCGCGCTGCTCAAGCGGTCCGCTCCGGTGGAGGCCGAACTCGTCGCCGGCAAGGACGACCGCGCGGTACCGGCCGCGGTGGACCCCGACTCGGTCCCCGAAGAGCAGACCGCGCCGGGACGCGAGGCCATCCGCCGGCTCGGGCGGTAGCCACACCGGCTTCACCACGCGCGAGGGTGCCGTACGGCGTCCGGAGCGGGCCGAGTTGTGCCAGGATCGCGACCATGTCAGCGTCGACGGTCCACACCACCCCGGTGGGCACGCTCATCACGGTAGCGCCGACCGGGGCCGAACACGCCAAGGCCGACGTGCCGAACCTGCCTGTCACCCTGGACGAGCTTGTCCGCACGGCCAGGGACTGCGAGGCGGTGGGCGCGGGCATGATCCACGTGCACATCCGGGACGCCGACACCCGGCCGACCCTCGACCTCGGGCTGCTCAAGGAGACCGTGGCGGCGCTGCGCGCGGAGACCGGCCTGGTGGTGCAGCTGTCCACCGGCGGCGCGGTCACCGACCACGAGCGGGACCGGCTGCGCGTGCTGGACGCCATGCCGGACTCGGCGTCCTGCACGATGGGCACGGTGAACTTCGGCGACGACGTGTTCATGAACCGCTGGGAGTTCATCGTCGAGCTGCACGAGCGGATGCGGGAGCGCGGCATCGTGCCCGAGTACGAGATCTTCGACCTCGGCCAGCTCGCCTCGCTGCGCCGGCTGCTCGACCGGCACGGCCCGCCGGCCGGCGGCCACGTGCACGTGGACCTGGTGATGGGCGTCCCCGGCGGGATGCCGGGCGACACCGAGACCCTGGTCGCGGCGCTGCGGCTGCTCCCGGAGGGCGCGTCGTTCTCGGCCACCGGTGTCGGTCGCACCGCCATTCCGGTGATGCTGGCCGCGCTGTCCGCCGGCGGCCACCTCCGAGTCGGTATGGAGGACACGCTCAGCTACGCCAGGGGCGAGCGGGTCAAGGACAACGCGCAGCTGGTGGCCAGGGCGGCGGGTCTGGCGAGGATCGCCCAGCGCCCCCCGCTTCCCGCCGCCGATGTCCGCGAGCTGCTCGGCGTGCGGGCAACAGGCTGATCATGCACAGCAGCGCACAACTGTGTCGTTTCGGAAGTTCGCGTTACTCAGGGAGCCGGTGCAGTCGCCAGGCACGGTCGCCACACCGCCCGCTCGCACGGGCGTGGGGCCCGTGGTCGCTGGGGCGGTACTGAATAACGCTCACAAGGAGGGTGGCAGGTGTTGGCGTCCGACAACGGTGTGCCGCAGGATGGTCATGTGATCGAGGTCCGTCCTGGCGGGCGCCGGCGCATCGACCGCGTGCTCGCTCCGGACTACACCAAGGGCATCGAGCAGCGCCCGCTGGGCGAGGTGCGCGCGCTGCGGGACGAGGCCGCCCAGGAGGAGACGGACCTGTCCTACCTGCGCCGGCTGCTGCACGCGCGGATCGACATCGTCCGGGCCGAGCAGGGCCGGCGGTCCGAGGGCGGCTCGGCATCGGTGGTGGACCAGCTCGCCAAGATCCTCGCGGTGAACGCCCTGGGCCCGGCCACCGGCCACGGCCGCTACCAGACCCTGGAACCCTCCCGGGCGGAGGCGCACCGCAGGCACGTGGAGGCGCTGGTCGCCGACGTGGACCTGTCCGACGTGACCTCGCTGTCCGACGGCAAGCTGGACCAGGCGCTGCGCACGTTCGTCGCCGAGGAGGCGTCGGTGTCCCAGCGGCGCCGCGAGGTGCAGGCGGTGGTTGACCGGCTGAACGCCGAGATCGCCAGCCGCTACCAGCAGGGCCGGGCGTCGGTGGACGAACTGCTCGCCGCCGCCCGCGGCGAGCCGGCCGAGCCGCCGGAGACCGGCGACCGCGACTGACCGCGTCAGCCGTAGCGCTCGTGCGCGGCCACGTCGCCCCAGAACTCGCGGAGCCGCTCGTAGCGCTTGGCCACCTCATCCGCGTCGGCCACCTCCAGCGCCGCCACGATGGCGTTGACGTCCTCCGCCGAGGTATCCGCGAGCAGCGTCTCGTCGTCCATGAGCTGCACCAGCCCGCCGTAGTCCAGCTCGACGGCCGAGTGCGGGTGGAAGTGCTCCAGCCACCTTCCGGTGTCCCGCAGCACCCGGACCGGGCCGTCCTCGCCGAGCGCCGAGCGGGCCACCGCGTGCGCCCTGGCGGTGCGCCGCCGGGCGTCGGTCATCGCGGTGCGCCAGCAGACCTGGCGGGCCGGGTCGTCCCTCGGCGCCAGCACCACGTGCTTGGCCTCCGGGTCGAACAGGGCGAACCAGGGCAGCGGCACCGTCCAGGTGCTGGACACGACGTGCACCGCGCCGCCGGACAGTTCGGCCATCACCGAGGACGCCCGGGACCGCGCCGTCTCGGCGGACACGCCCAGCGCCACCTCGCGCAGCGGCACCGAGGCGCTGGCCATGAAGCCCACCAGGGCGGCGGCCGCCCGGGGCCGGACGTCCAGCGGGCAGACCAGCGGCCCCGCCCCGACGGTGGCCGTCTCGTCGACCGGCACGTCGGCGGGGTCCAGGGTCAGCACGTCCAGGGGTGCGGCCGGGTCCGCGCTGCCGTTGGGGAGCTCGCCGGGCAACAGCCGGGGCGACGCCGCCAACTGTGATCGAAGCCACAGCTCGCGCTCACGTTCACCGACGGCTGAATGCGGCAGCGGGGCGCGCTCGGCGACCTCCCGCAGCCGCTCCGCCAACGGAGCGTCAAACGCCGACAACGGTTCGTACACCCTCAGGTAGGCGACGAACGGCTGAGGCACGTGCCCATGGTGGCACGGCGCCGCGGGGCGAGGAGAGGCGCAGTGGACATCAACTCATCCACACCCCTGCCGCGTCGCATGGAACCCCATCGGCACGGTACGGTAGTTACCAGGAACTAGTTGTCGAGACGAGCGGGGCCGCCGTTCCCCCGGCCGCCCCGTCACTGTGCGAGGGGGTCGAGCCATGGGGCGCGGCCGACAGAAGGCCAAGCAGACGAAGGTAGCCCGAGAGCTCAAGTACAACACTCCCCCTACGGACTTCGAGGCCCTGCAGCGCGAGCTGTCCGGCAAGTCCTCGGGCAACCGGCACGACGAAGACAGGTTCGAGGACCCGTACGACGACGAGTACGACGAGTACCGTCGTTGACCGCACGCTGACTCGAAGGGTTGGACCCGCCCGCCACGGCGGGTCCAACCCTTCGATGTGCCCGGCCGAAGCGACCCTGCGACGGTGCGCGTTTCCTGCGCACCAGTGCCGGACGCGTGGCCGGGTGGCTCAGTAGGTTCCCGGCTGGCGCGTTCCCATACTCGTCACCGCAGGGTCGGTCCGGTTCCGGAACAGGCTGTCAGAGGCATCGTTCGAGTGATGCCGAACGTTCGTGCACACCCGCGCGGCGGGTTGTTCCCGGGGTGACGGTGTTCCCACCCCGAAGGTCAGCCGGCGGCGGCGAGGAACGCCTCGACCTCGGCCGCGTCCGGCATGGCGTCCGCGCAGGCCAACCGGGCGGCCACCAGGGCGCCCGCCGCGTTGGCGTAGCCGGCGATGCGCACCGGGTCCCAGCCGGCGAGCAGGCCGTGCGCGAGCGCGCCGCCGAACGCGTCACCGGCTCCCAGCCCGCACACCACGTCGACCGGGCGCGGCGGCACGGTCCAACTGCCCTCCGGGGTAGCCACCAGCACGCCTTCCGCGCCCTTCTTGACCATCACCAGCCGCACCCCGCGGTCCAGCATGCGGCGCGCCGCCTCGTCCGGGTCGGCGGTGCCCACGGCCACCTCCGCCTCGGTCCGGTTGCCGACCGCGACCGTGACGTGGTCCAGCATCCAGCCGATCTCCCGCCGCGCCTTGTCCACATCGGACCAGAACATCGGCCGGTAGTCGAGGTCCAGCACGGTGTGCTCGCGCCGGCCGCGGTGGGCCAGCATGCGGCGCTGGGTGGACCGGGCCGGCTCGGCGCACACGCCGGTGCCGGTCACCCAGAGCAGCGGCACCTCGTGGACCACGTCCCAGGGCACGTCGACCTCGGTGAGCGTGAGATCCGGGGCGGTGGGCAGCCGGTAGAACAGCAGCGGCGGGTCGGCCGGCGGGTCCAGCGCGCAGAACACCACCGGGGTGAGCAGGTCCTCAGCGGTGCCGACGAACTCCGGCGACACGCCGAAACCGGTCAGCGCCTGCCGGACGTAGTCGCCGAAACCGTCCGGGCCGACCTTGGTGAGCACGGCGGACCGCCGGCCGAGCCGCGCGGCGGCCACCGCGACGTTGGTCGCGGTGCCGCCGAGCGACTTGGCGAAGCTGCGCACCTCGGCCAGCGGCACGCCGCTCTGCTCCGGGTACAGGTCCACCCCCACCCGGCCCACGGTGAGCAGTTCCGGGACGGCCATCAGCCGCCGTCCACCGCGCCGACCGCGCGCAACTCGTGTTCCAGCGCCTCCAGTTCCGCGCCCCCGGCCATCTGCCTGGTCAGCTCCGCCAGGGTGATGTCCGCCTTGTCGAAGCAACCCAGGCTGCGGCCCCGCTTGAGCAGCAGGAACCGGTCGCCGACCGGGTAGGCGTGGTGCGGGTTGTGGGTGATCAGCACCACCCCGAGGCCGCGGTCGCGGGCCTGGGCCACGTACCTGAGCACCACGCCGGCCTGCTTGACGCCGAGCGCGGCGGTGGGCTCGTCCAGGATCAGCACCCGGGCGCCGAAGTGCACGGCGCGGGCGATGGCCACGCACTGCCGCTCGCCGCCGGAGAGCGTGCCCACCGGCTGCTCCACGTCGCGCAGGTCGATGCCCAACTCGGCCAGGGAGGCCCTGGTCAGCTCCTTGGCCTTCCGGCGGTCGACCATGGTGAACGGTCCCCAGCCCACCTTCGGTTCGGAACCGAGGAAGAAGTTCCGCCACACGCTCATCAGCGGAACGACCGCGAGATCCTGGTAGACGGTGGCGATGCCGCGTTCCAGCGCGTCCCTCGGCGAGTTGAACCGCACCGGCGCACCGTCCACCAGGAACTCGCCGGTGTCGTGCTGGTGCGCCCCCGCCAGGATCTTGATCAGGGTGGACTTGCCGGCGCCGTTGTCGCCGAGCACGCAGGTCACCTGGCCGGCGTTGACCACAGTGGACACCTCGCGCAGCGCGATCACGCTGCCGAAGGTCTTGCCGACGTCGCGGACCTCGATCAGTCCAGCGGTCACCCGGCTCACCTCCTCACCCGTTCCGCCCGGCGGCGGAAGGCGTTGTTCACCAGGACCGCGGCCAGCAGCATGGCGCCGAGGAAGAGCTGGAACCAGTCGCTCTCCCAGCGGGCGAACACGATGCCCTGCCGGGCCATGCCGAAGATCAGCGCACCGACGGCCGCGCCGACCGCCGAGCCGAACCCGCCGGTGAGCAGGCAGCCGCCGACCACCGCGGCGACGATGAACTGCAGCTCCAGCCCGATGCCCTGGTTGGCCTGCGCGGTGGTGAACCGCAGGATGTTGATGCTGCCGACCAGCCACGCCGCGGTCGCGGTGGTCATGAACAGCAGGATCTTCGTGCGGGTGACCGGCACGCCGACCGCGCGGGCGCTGGCCGAGGAGCCGCCCACCGCAAAGATCCAGTTGCCGAACGGGGTGCGCATCAGCACCCAGGACGCCACCGCGGTGACCAGCAGCCACCACAGGATGGACACCTGGATGGTGGTGCCGCCGATGTCCATGGTGGACGCGAAGACGAACCCGGAGGACGCGTAGCCGGCCGCCGACCGCATGCCGGACACCTGCACCGTGCCGGTCATCAGCCGGGTCACGCCCAGGTTCAGGCCCTGCAGCATGAGGAACGAAGCCAGCGTGATGATGAAGCTGGGCAACCCGGTGCGCATCACCAGCCACCCGTTGAGGAACCCGACGAGCAGCGCGAACACCAGCGACGCGGCGAGCGCCGCCCAGGTGTTCCAGCCGAGCTGGGTGGCGAAGATCGCGGTGACCAGCGAGGTGGACGCGGTCATCACGCCGGCGGAGAGGTCGAACTCGCCGCCGATCATCAGCAGCGAGACGGCCACCGCCATGATGCCCAGGGTCGCGGAGTCGTCCAGCCAGGTGGCCACCCCGGACGGGGTGAGGAACCGGTCAGTGACCACGGAGAACAGCACGAACACCAGCACGGCGCCGAGCACCGAGCCGAGTTCCGGGCGCACCACGAGCTGGTTGAGCAGCCGGGTACGGGCCAGCCGCTCGTCCCCGGCCGATGCCGGCCCGGGCGCCGGCGCGGCGGCCGCGTCCGGCACCGCCGTCTGGCGGGTCATCGGCCCCTCACCCCCTTCCCGAGTGGGCGGTCGGGGCCGCGGTCGGGGACGGTCATCGACACCGCCTCCCTACCGCGTGCCCTGCTGGGCATACTTGGCGACCTTGTCCACATTGGACTTCTCCACGAAGCCCGGCCCGGTCAGCACCGGGCGCCCGCCGCCCACCGTGTTGGCGTTGTCGTGGTACAGCTTGAGCATCACGATCGGCAGGTAGCCCTGCTCGTACTGCTGCTGGTCGACGGCGAAGAGCACCTGGCCGGAAGCGACCTCGGAGGCCACGTCGGAGTTCAGGTCGAAGGTGGCCACCGCAGCCTTGGAGTGCGCCTCGTTGACCGCGTTCACCGCGCTGGAGGCCACCTGCGGGTTCAGCGTGAGCACCGCGTCGACGGAGTTGTCGGACTCCAGCGCGCCCTTGATCCGGGACTGCACGTCGGTCGGGTTATTGATGTCCACCTGCAGGTTCTGCACCTGCCCACCGCCGAAGCCCTGGCGGACGCCGTCGCAGCGCTGGTTGAGCCCGACGTTGCCGGCCTCGTGGATCACGCACAGCACCTTGGTCTTCCCGGCCGCGGCGAGCCGCTTGCCCGCCTCCTGGCCGGCGATGGTCTCGTCCTGGCCGACGTGCGCGATGGCGCCGAACTCGGCGCTGCGGCTCCCTCCGGAGTTGATGGTGACCACCGGGATGCCGGCCTTGACCGCGTTCTGGATGGACGTCTTCAGCGCGTCCGGGTTGGCCATCGACACGACCAGGCCGTCCACGTGCTGGGCCACCGCGTTGTCGATCAGCTTGGCCTGGTTGCCCGGGTCGCCGTCGGAGTTGTAGTCGACCTGGACGCCGAGTTGCCGGCCGGCGGCCTGGGCCCCGTTCTTGACCACGTTCCAGAACGCGTCGCCCGCGGTGCCGTGGGTGATCACCGCGACGTGCATGGGCCCGCCGCTGCCGCCGGATCCGCCGCCGGAGGTGGCGGTGGGCGCGTTGCTGGCCGCGGGGCCGGAGCAGCCGGCGACCAGCAGCGCACCGGCGGCGAGCGCCGAACCAAGCAGGGCCCGCACGCGGCGGGGCCGGCGGCCGGCCGGGGGTTCGAAGAGCTGGGGTGACGTCATTGTCGGTCTCCTCGTGGGGAAGGGGAGTCGGGAGGGCGAGGACGTCATCGTCCTCGGAGGTGCGGCGTCACGGCCGCCCGCCGGCGGGTAGCCGACCGATGATGCGGTCGAGATGGTCGAGGCTGCGCGCGGTGTGCCTGGCCGGTAGGTCGACCGGGTCCGCCTCGCCCAGCGCGGTGTCCTGCTCGAGCACGTACCAGCCCCGGTAACCGGCGCCATGCACGAACCGGACCATGGATTCGACGTCCACGTCGCCGTCGCCGAGCGGCACGTAGATGCCCCGGCGCACCGCCTCGGCGTAGCCGAGCCGTCCGGTGCGGACCGCCTCGGCGAGGTCGGCGCGGACGTCCTTGAGGTGCAGGTGCCCGATCCGGTCCGGGTGCCGGCGGGCCAGTTGCACCGGATCGGTGCCACCGATCAGCAGGTGACCGGTGTCCAGGCACAGCGGCAGATCGGAATCGGCGAGGAAGCGCTCCACCTCGCCGGTCCGCTCCACGTGGGTGCCCACGTGCGGGTGCAGCACGGTACGCAGCCCGTGCCGGGCGGCCACGTCCCGCACCCTGGCGGCGGTGTCCACCAGCCGCCGCCACTGCGCGACACCGAGGGTGGGCCGCTCGTCGTAGCCGTCCAAGCCGGTGGCCGCGGCGAGCACCAGCACCTCGGCGCCGGCCGAGGCGAGCAGCGCCGCGGACCGCTCCGCCGCGTCCACTGTGGACTCCGCAGCCGCGGCGTCGTGCAGCACCACCGCGAGGAACCCGCCGACCAGGTCGAGATCGTGCCCGGCGAGCAGCCCCTTGAGATCCGCCGGGCGGGTGGGCAGGTAACCGGGTGGGCCGAGTTCGGTGGCGGCAAGTCCGAGGTCGGCCATCTCGCCGAGCACGGTGGCCGGCGGGAGCACCCGACCCCAGCCGGGTACCTCGCAGACGCCCCACGAGATCGGCGCGGCGGCGATCTTCACGGTCATGTTGCGTCCTTTTCCGCGAGTTCGCGCGCGACCGCTCGGCCCCAGCGCGCGCTGTGGTCCCGGCTTGAGACGGGCCAACTCATGCCGGCACCCCGATCCGGACCGGGGCGCCGGAGCGGCGGGACTCCTCGCAGGCCTGCGCGAGCCGCAGGCTGACCAGGCTGTCGCGGGCCGGGGACGGGTTGGCCGCCCGGCCCGCGACGACGTCGGCGAACACCGCCATCTCGTTGAGGTAGGCGCGGCGGAACCGCTCGGCGAACCCCGGGTAGGCGTCCTCGGCGACCCGGGGACCGTCGGGTTCCAGCGAGGTCAGCGGCGTGCGCGGGTCCACGCCGACGGCCAGCGAGTCCTTGCTGCCCAGCACCTCGATGCGGTGGTCGTAGCCCAGCGGGTCGTGCCGGCCACCGGCGAGCATCGCGTGCGCACCGCCGGCGAACCGGAGCACCGCGACCGCGTTGTCCACGTCGTCCGCGGCCGCGAAGGCCTGGTCGACCAGCACCGACCCAGACGCGAACACCTCCTCGACCGGCTCGCCGACCAACCACGGAACCGCGTCCAGGTCGTGGATCAGCAGGTCCCGGAAGATGCCGCCGGAGCCGGGCAGGTAGCCGGCCTCCGGCGGCCGCGCGTCGTTGCCAATGGCGCGCACCAGGTAGACCGTGCCCACCTCGCCGCCGCGGATCCGGCGGTGCAACTCGACCACGGCGGGGTCGAACCGCCGCTGGAAGCCGACCAGCACCTCCACCCCGGACGCCTCCACCTCGTCCACCAGGGCGCGCATCTCGTCCAGGTCACTGGCGATCGGCTTCTCGCACAGCGCCGGGACCCGCGCGGCCAGGCAGCGGCGCAGCATCGCGGGGTGGGTGTCGGTGGGGGTGGCCAGCAGCACGCCGTCGCATACGGACAGCAGCCCGTCGAGGTCGTCGACGTGGGTCACACCGGAGCCGAACTGCCCGGCGACCTGTTCCGCGCGGCCGGGCACCGGGTCGAACAGCACCACCCCCTCGAGCCGGCCCAGCGCGGCGAGGTTGGCCGCGTGCATGGCGCCGATCCGCCCGACTCCGGCAACTCCTATCCGCATCCGGGGTCTCCGTCCTGGTAGCTGCGGTTGATCGTTAGAGCGCTCTATTGGTTGGAGCGCGCTAATGCTGTAGCCTCGCTCACACTCGTGTCAAGGGTCACGGCCAATTTCGGGCACAACGAGGGGTGAGGAGGCTCCCTGATGTGTGCGCCAAGCCGCGGCAGCCAACTCGACCACGTTGCGCGGCATGGCCGCCAGGCCCCGCGATCGCGGTGGCAGGGCGCCGTGCCGCGGGACGTGACCGGGGCGCGTCTGGCGCGTCCTCGCGACGCGATCGCGGTCGCGCGCGAACTCGCGGAAAGGAAGGCGTGGTGAGCCGGCCGACCATGGAGGACGTGGCACGCCGTGCCGGCGTCTCGCGCGCCCTGGTGTCCCTGGTGATGCGCGGCTCCCCCAAGGTGAGCGAGCAGCGGCGGGCCGCGGTGCTGCGCGCCGCCGCGGAACTGGGCTACTCACCGCACGCGATGGCGCGCTCGCTGGCCAGCCGCACCTCCACGGTGCTCGGCGTCCTAGTCTCCGACCTGCACAACGCCTTCTTCGCGGAGGTGGTGGACGGGCTGGACGAGGCGGCCAGCGCAGAGGGCTTCGAGCTGATCATCAACACCGGTGGGCGCAGCGCGCCGAGGGAGCGCAGGGCGGTGGCCAGCCTGCTCTCCTTCCGCCCGGCCGGGCTGGCCCTGCTCGGGCCGGTGGTGCCGGCCTCGGCGATCGCGGCCGCCGCCGAGCAGGGCCCGGTGGTACTGGTCTCCCGATCCTCCCGACTGTCTGCTGTGGACACGGTGAACGACGACGGGCAGACCGGCTGTGGGCTGGCCGTGGACCACCTGGTCTCGCTGGGCCACACCAGGATCGTGCACCTGGACGGGGGTGGCGGCTCGCAGTCCGGCACCCGCCGCCGCGGCTACCTGGCCGCGATGCGCCGGCACGGGCTGCCCCCGGTGGTGGTCCCCAGCGAGTACACCGACGCCGCCGGGGCGCGGGCGGTGCGGGAACTGCTCGCCTCCGGCCCGCCGCCGACCGCGATCGTCGCGGCCAACGACCTCAACGCGATCGGCGCGATCTCCGCGCTGGAGGACGCCGGCCTGCGGGTGCCCGAGGACGTCTCGGTGGTCGGGTACGACAACACCTCGCTGGCCGCGCTCCGGCACATCTCGCTCACCACCGTGGACCAGCCCAGGATGGAGATGGGCCGGCTGGCCGGCCAGGCGCTGCTGGAGCGGGTGCGCGGGCAGCGGACCACCCCGGTGCGGCACCTGCTGGAGCCGAAGCTGGTGGTCCGCGCGACCACCGCCGCACCGTCACCGAGCACCGTGCTCGATACCACCGGGGACCCCGCGTAACCCACCGCGCACGGCATGCTGGGGGCATGGCCGACGACATCGTGGTGACCGAGGGGCTGGTGATCCCCGAGGCGGAGCTGCACGAGCGGTTCTCCCGGTCGTCCGGCCCCGGCGGGCAGGGCGTGAACACCGCGGACAGCAGGGTGGAACTGTCCTTCGACCTGGGCCGCGCCCAGTCGGTACCGGAGCACCTGCGTCCGCGGCTGCTCGCCCGGCTGCGCAGCCGGCTGGTGGACGGGGTGCTCACGGTGACCGCCAGCGAGTTCCGCTCCCAACTGGCGAACCGGCGGGCCGCCCGGGAGCGGCTGGCCGAGCTGCTGTTGGCGGCCGCCCAGCCGCCGCCACCTCGGCGCCGGCCCACCAGGCCGAGCCGTGCCTCGGTGGAGCGGCGGCTGGCGGCCAAGCGCCGGCGGGCGGAGACCAAGCGCGGCCGGCGCTCCCCGGAGGAGTAACCCGGGGGTCGCCGCCGTTGACGACCGCCATCCGGGGCGTTTGCGGTACCCGCGGACCGGCCAGGCAGGTCAGAAGCGCGGGTGGTTGCCGCGGAGTTCGGCACGCGGCGCGTCCGGGTCGCTGGCCTTGACCACCTCGCCGAGCGTCCACGCCGGCACGTGCCGGGCGGTGAGCACGGCGAGCGCGCGGTCCACGTCCTCGGCGGACACCACGGCCACCATGCCGACGCCCATGTTGAACGTCTTCTCCATCTCCACGCGCTCCACCCGGCCGCGCTGGGCGATCAGCGCGAACACCGGGGCCGGGGTCCAGGTGCCCCGGTCCAGCCTGGCGGTCAGGCCCTGCGGCAGCACCCTGGCCAGGTTGGCCACCAGGCCGCCCCCGGTGACGTGCGCGAAGGTCCGCACGTCGGTCTCCGCGATCAGCGCGAGGCAGTCCTTGGTGTAGATCCGGGTCGGCTCGAGCAGTTCCTCGCCGAGGGTGCGGCCGAACTCCTCGACGTGCCCGGACAGCGGCACCCTGGCGATGTCCAGCAGCACGTGCCTGGCCAGCGAGTACCCGTTGGAGTGCAGCCCGGACGAGCCCATGGCGATCACCACGTCACCCGGCCGCACCCGTTCCGGCCCGAGCACCGCGTCGGCCTCGACCACGCCGACGCCGGTGGCGGACAGGTCGTAGTCGCCGTCGCCCATCAGGCCCGGGTGCTCCGCGGTCTCCCCGCCGAGCAGCGCGCAGCCGGCCTGCTTGCACCCTTCGGCGATGCCCTTGACCACCGCGGCAACCCGGTCCGGCACCACCCGGCCGACCGCGATGTAGTCCTGCAGGAACAGCGGCTCGGCGCCACAGACCACGAGGTCGTCAACCACCATGGCGACCAGGTCGATGCCGATCGTGTCGTGCACATCCAGCGCCTGCGCGATGGCGATCTTGGTGCCCACGCCGTCCGTGGACGAGGCGAGCACCGGCTCCTTCCACCGGTCCAGCTTCAGCTTGAACAGCCCGGCGAAGCCGCCGATGCCGCCCAGCACCTCGGGCCGGGTGGCCTGCTCCGCGAACGGGCGAAGCTTCTCCACCGCCTTCTCACCGGCGGCGATGTCCACACCGGCGGCGGCATAGGTGGTCCTCGGCCCGGCGGTTTCGATGGTCACGTCTGAGTCTCCGTGGGAGCTGGTCTCGGTCATCGTCACGGCCTGCGCAGTGCGTCCTCGGCACCGTACCCGGAGGGCAGCGTGGGCGCGGCGGAACCGGCGACGCCCTTCTCGATTCCCTCCAGCAGGTGCTTGCCGATCAGCGCGTCCTCCGGCAGCGGGATCGGGTAGTTGCCGTCGAAGCACGCCGCGCACAGGCGGCTGCGCGGCTGGTCGGACGCGGCGACCAGGCCGTCCAGCGAGATGTAGCCGAGCGAGTCGGCGCCGATCGAGCGGCGCACGCCGTCCAGGTCCAGCCCGTTGGCGATCAGCTCGGCACGGGAGGCGAAGTCGATGCCGTAGAAGCACGGCCAGCGCACCGGCGGCGAGGCGATCCGCACGTGCACCTCGACCGCGCCGGACTCGCGCAGCATCCGCACCAGGGCGCGCTGGGTGTTGCCGCGCACGATCGAGTCGTCCACCACGACCAGCCGCTTGCCGCGGATCACCTCGCGCAGCGGGTTCAGCTTGAGCCGGATACCGAGCTGGCGGATCGTCTGCGACGGCTGGATGAAGGTGCGGCCCACGTAGGAGTTCTTCACCAGCCCCTGGCCGTAGGGGATGCCGGAGCCCTGCGCGTAGCCGATCGCCGCGGGCGTGCCCGACTCGGGCACCGGGATCACCAGGTCGGCGTCGGCGGGGTGCTCCTCGGCCAGCCGCCGGCCGATCTCCACCCTGGCGGCGTGCACCGAGCGGCCGGCGATGGTGGTGTCCGGGCGGGCCAGGTAGACGTACTCGAACAGGCAGCCCTTGGGTTCGGGCGCGGCGAACCGGGAGGACCGCAGCCCCTCGGCATCGATGGCGAGCAGCTCGCCGGGCTCGACCTCGCGGACGAACGAGGCGCCGACGATGTCCAGCGCGGCGGTCTCGCTGGCCACCACCCAGCCGCGCTCCAGCCGGCCGAGCACCAGCGGCCGCACCCCATGCGCGTCGCGCGCCGCGTACAGCGTCGACTCGTCCGAGAAGACCAGGGAGAACGCGCCGTGCAGGGTGGGCAGCAGGCGCAGTGCGGCCTGCTCGATGCCGGTGTCCGCGGCGGTCACCGCGAGCAGCCCGCAAACCAGGTCGGAGTCGGAGGTGGCGCCGTACCGGGTGTCCACCCCGGCCTCGGCGGCCCGGTCCCGCAGCTCGGCGGTGTTCACCAGGTTGCCGTTGTGGCCCAGGGCCAGGCCGCTGCCCGCGGCCGTGGTCCGGAACGACGGCTGGGCGTTCTCCCAGGTCGTGGACCCGGTGGTGGAGTAGCGGCAGTGGCCCACCGCGACATGCCCGTGCAGCGAGGACAGCACCTGCTCGTCGAAGACCTGGCTGACCAGCCCGAGGTCCTTGAAGACCACGACCTGGCCGCCGTCGCCGACCGAGATGCCCGCCGCCTCCTGGCCGCGGTGCTGCAGCGCGTACAGGCCGTAGTAGGTGAGCTTGGCGACCTCCTCGCCGGGCGCCCACACGCCGAACACGCCGCACTCCTCGCGGGGTTCGGATTCGGGTAGCTCGACCGGAGGGACGTCGGAGCGTGCTGTTCCATCGGCTGACTGGCCGGTGACCACCGAGAACTCCCTCGAGACGCCAGCGGGTGCCCCCTTAGTGTAGGTCGGCCGCGACCGGTGACACCCCGTGCGGCCGTGGCCCGGAACACATCGCCATCCCCTACTCGTCCCCGACCTCCTCCCCGACGCGGACCAGCGGCAACAGGCCGGTGAGGTCGGCCCGGACGCCGGAGGCGGCGACCCGGCCCTCGGCCACCGCGTCGGACCAGCCGAGCCGCCCGGTGGCCAGCTCCAGCCAGGTGCGCGGGTCGGTCTCCACCACATTGGGCGGGGTGCCCCGGGTGTGCCGGGGGCCGGTCACGCACTGCACGGCCGCGAACGGCGGCACCCGCACCTCCACGCTGCGCCCAGGCGCGACGCGTTCCAGCGTGCGCAGGCTCAGCCGGACGGCCTCGGCCAGGTCGGCACGCCGCGGTTCAGGTGCCCGGCCGGCCAGCCAGGGCAGCACCCGGGCCACCGCGGTACGCAGATCGTTCGGGTCAACGGGACGGCGGGTTGGCACGATCCGAGCCTAGAACCTCGCCAGCGGCGGCCCCGGCACGCCGGGAGCCCGCCGGTACCCGGATGACCGGTCCGGCGGGCTCCCGTGTCCGTGACCCGCGCGGTCAGGCGCCGATCACCGGTGGGGCGACCCGGCGCTCGTCACCGAACACGTCCTCAGTCTCGACCAGGTAGTCCGGCCGCTGGTGCTCGTCGTCGTCCTCGCCCCGGCCTCGGGCACCGCCCATCGGGCCGCCGACCCCGCCACGGCCGGCCGGCTCGCCCTCGACCATGCCGGCGCCGCCCCGGCCCAGCGGGCCCTCCTCGGCGAGCACACCGGCACCGCGCGCCCCGGCCAGCCCGGACCGGCCGCCGCCGCTACCGGTACCGCCACCCCGCGCGGCCAGTTCCTCCGGGCTGAGCGGACCGGTGCCGCCGAAGCGGCCACCGCGGGGCAGGTTCTCCTCGGCCCCACCACCCAGGCCGGGGCCCAGCGGCAGCCCGCCGCCGAATCCCGGTCCGGGGCGGCCGGCACCCTGGCCGTCGCCGATCGGGAGCCCGCCACCCGGCCCGGTGCCTGGCGGCGTGGCCGGATTGGGCAGGTTGCCGCTGCTCCAGGTGGAGCCGCCACTGTCAGCGCCGCCGCCGGTGAACGCCGAGCCGCCGGTCGGGCCGGAGCCACCGGACGGCCTGGTCCAGCCGCCGGACGTGCCGGAGGCGAAGGTGGCGGCGGTGCGGCCGCGACCGCCGGCGCCCGAGCCGGCGTAGTAGCCGGGCGGGCCCGCGTAGCCGACCCCACCGCCGGCGCCGCTGCCCGCCGGGGGCGGGGTGTCGACCACCACGTCCGGCGGCGGCACGAACTGCCCGAGCGTGTTGGCGTTCCACTCGGAGCTGCTCTGGTAGGTCTCCATGACCTGGACGGCCTTGTCCGCGGCGGCCGCCTGCCTGGCCTCCTGGGCCTCGTGGTCGTTCTGCTGCCGGATCACGTCGGCGATGGCGAACGGGTTGCCGGACGCCCCGGCGGCGATCATGTCGAGCGTGGACGGCGCCTCGGTGGTCACCTGCACCGGCTCCGGCATCGAGGACCGCGCGGTGGCGATGTAGTTCGCCTGGTCCTGCGCGGAAATCTTCATCACGTTGGCGCCGGTCTGCGCGTCGGTGGCCCACTGCCCCAGCGGGGAGAGGCCCTGCTGCGCGTTGTCCGCGGCGGCGCCCTCCCAGCTCGCCCCCAGCTTGGCGAGGCCCTGGTTCAGGTCACTGTTGATCTGCTCCAGCGTGCTCGCGATGGTGCCCCAGCGCTCGTCCAACCCGGTGGACGCCGCGGGACCGGGCCCCTCGTGGATCATCTTGTAGAGCTCTGGGTGGCCATAGCCACGCCATCGGTGGTCACCCATCCAGGTCGCCCCCTCTGTGCAGGTGTGCCAGGTCGATCAGGTGTGTGGCGGAGCGGCGTCAGGCGCGCTGGGACCTGCCCCACAGTGCCGCGTTGTCACCCTCGACGCGCGTGTACTGCTGCTCGCTCCGCAGCAGCGCGTCGTGCGCCGCCTTGAGCTGGTTGTGGTACCCCGTCAGCGCCTGGATAGCCGCGTCCGCGCCGTCGAAGGTGTGCTGGTTGAACTTCTGCGCGGTCTCCTTGCTCACCGGGTCGCCGGCCCAGTTACGCGCCTGCAGGTCGTACGTCGCCTGCTGCAGTTGCGCGCGGAGATCGTTCATGGCCTTCTCGAACAGCTTGCGCGCCTCGGGAATGGCCGAAGGGTCGATCTTGAGCTTGTGCGGCCCACTGGGCGTGGTCGTGTTGGTCGCCGCCGCACGGGGCGTCACCGGACCGCCATCAGCGAGGAACACCGCCCGCCTCCCTCATCCAACGCTGTGCGCTTGTGATGACTCTACTGCTGACGCATGACACGGTGGATCAGTTCCGGACAAGTTGGCCGGGACTTTGGTCACCTCGCGGCGAGTGAACCGACCGCCGCCTGTGCCATCTGCTGCGCCTTCTGGCACATCAGGCCCTGCTTGGACCCGTCGCCGCCCGGAGAGACGAACTGCACGTCCAGGAACTGCCCGTCCGCAACGTCGACGACGACCGCACATGAGATCGCCATACCGGGGATCTTCGCAATCAACGCCGGGAAGCCGTTCACCTGGATCGGCTGCGTCTCGGCGTTGTAGGTGCCGTCGGAAAAGCCCTCGATTCCCTTGGTGGTAACGAGCATGAAGTCGCCGGACAGGTCCTCACCGTGGTCGTAGTACTCGCACGTCTTCGCGTGCTGGTACACGTCGGACGCGTTCGACGGGTTGCCGCCGCCCTGGAACCCCAACTGCTGACGCTGCTGCGGAGTCAGGATCTGGCAGGGATCGACCCCCTTGAGGTCGATCGTCTTCGGCCGGGTTGAGGACGGCTTGGCGCTGGACGGCGGGCCGGCGGTGGCCGAAGAGGCACCGGTGCCGGTCGGCGTCGGCGTGCCGGTCGACGTGCTTGAGCAGCCGGCGATCAGCGCGCCGGGCAGGGAAAGGGCAGCGAGGCCGACCGCCAGACGCCGCCAGGTTCTCCACATGGTGGTCAACCTACCGAACCCGCGATCTCGGTATGACCGGAACCGGCGTACACGTCGGTCACGGCCGCACCGTTCGTTCGGCGCGGGCCGATCGGGGTAACGGCAACGGAAACGTGGGCCCAATGGAGCATTGCGCCGCACCTTGGCCGAAGAGAAAGGTTCTTTACAAATCTGTTGGCGCCGCCGCCCGACCTCCCGAGGAGTTCCGATGATCGTGCCCAGGCGCGGCAGCCGAGGCGACCACGGCGGGCACCGCCGCCGGCCGCCCCGCGGCGGGACGGCCGCACTCCGCAGGAAGCGGGTCCCCCTACTCGTCGCCGCCCTCGGCGCGGCGCTGGCCATGCCGGGAGCGCCACCGGCGACGGCCACCCCCGGGGACGGGGTCGCCGCGCCGGCCGACCCCGGCCGGGTCACCACGATCCCGAACTGGCGCATGGCCTCCAGCGGCACGGTCGGCCAGGACGGCGCCCAGGTTTCCGCGCCCGGCTACCGGGACACCGGCTGGCTCACCGTGCCCGCCCGGTCCACCGTGATGGGCGGGCTCGTCGCCGCGGGCAGGTACCCGGACCTCGGCTACTCCACCAACCTGCGGGACAAGGTGGACCGGAAGGACTTCGCCGTGCCCTGGTGGTACCGGCGCACCTTCACGGCCGACCCGAAACCGGGCAACCACACGTTCCTCCGGCTCACCGGCGGGGTCATCCCGAGCGCCGAGGTATGGCTGAACGGCAGCAGGGTCGCCGGCCCGGACCAGGTCGCCGGCGCCTACCCGGCGCACGAGTTCGACGTCACCGGGCTGCTGCGCCGGGGCGGCAACGCCGTCGCGATCAAGGCCTTCCCGGCGGACCCCGCCAAGCAACTGATCATCAGCTTCGTGGACTGGACGCAACCCGCGCCCGACAACAACATGGGCATCTGGCGGGACGTCCAGATCGCCGAGTCCGGGCCGGTGTCGGTGCGGAACCCGCGGGTGGTCACCGCGCTGGCACTGCCCGGTCTGGAAAGCGCGGCGCTCACCGTGAAGGCCGAGGTGCGCAACAACACGCCGCGGCCGGTGACCAGCGCGGTGGCCGGCACGATCGGCGACATCACGTTCGCCCGGAACGTCAGCCTGGCGCCGAACGAGACGCGCACCGTGACCTTCGCGCCAGCGGACTACCCGCAACTGCGGATCGCGCACCCGCGGGTGTGGTGGCCGTACCAGTACGGCCACCAGCCGCTGTACCACCTGGACCTGACCGCCAGCACCGCAGGCCACCTGTCCGACTCCGCCGGCACCGACTTCGGCATCCGGGACGTGAAGTCCACCGTGAACGCCTCGGGTGGCCGGCAGTTCGTGGTCAACGGCAGGCCGGTGCTGCTCCGTGGCGGCGGCTGGGCCTCGGACCTGTTCCTGCGCTACGACCCGAAGCGGCTGGCCGACCAGCTCGGCTACGTCCGTGACCTGGGGCTGAACACGATCCGGTTGGAGGGCAAGGAGGAGAACGACGAGCTGTACCAGCTCGCCGACCGGATGGGCATCATGCTGCTGCCGGGCTGGGAGTGCTGCTCGAAGTGGCAGTCGTACGACTCGTTCACCGAGGCGGACCACGCGGTGGCGGCGGCGTCCGCGGCCACCGAGGGCCAGCGGCTGCGCAACCACCCCAGCGTGATCGGCTTCTACGTCGGCAGCGACACCGCCCCGCCAGCGAGGGTGGAGCAGGAGTACCTGGCCGGCCTGCGCGCCGCCGACTGGCAGGTGCCGATCATTCCGTCCGCCGCGAAGGCGTCCAGCCCGCAGCTCGGCGCCTCCGGCAACAAGATGGACGGCCCGTACTGGTGGGTGCCGCCGAACTACTGGTACGCCGGCAGGCTGGGCGGCTCCTTCGGCTTCGCCTCCGAGGTCGGTCCCGGGCCCACCATCCCCGAGCTGGACACGCTGCGGAAGTACCTGTCCCCGGCGGAGCTGGACGACCTGTGGCGGAACCCGACGAAGCCGCAGTACCACCTCTCGCCGAGCCCCGAGTTCGACAAGCTCGGGTCGTTCGCCACGGCGCTGGCCAACCGGTACGGCAAACCGACCAGCCTGGACGACTTCGTCGGCAAGGCGCAGCTGGCCAACTACGAGGTCAACCGCGCCGAGTTCGAGTCGTTCGGCCGCGACCAGTCCAACAAGGACAATCCGGCCACCGGGGTCATCTACTGGATGCTGAACAACGCCTGGCCGACGCTGTACTGGCACCTGTTCGACCACGCGCTGTCCCCGGCCGGGTCGTACTTCGGCGCCAAGACCGCGCTGCGCCCGCTGCACGTGCAGTACTCCTACGACGACCGCTCGGTGGCGCTGGTGAACACCGGGCTGGCCGACGTACCTGGACTGTCCGTGCGGACCACCGTGTTCGACCTGTCCGGCGCGGTGAAATCCGATCGGACGACCACGGCGGTGACCGCGAAGGACAGCGGTTCCACCCGGCTGGACCCGGTGCCGAAGCCCACCGGGGTGTCCGGCGCCTACTTCGTCCGGCTACTGCTGCTCGACGCCGCCGGGAACGTGTTGGACCGCAACGTGTACTGGTTGTCCACAAAGGACGACACGCTGAACTGGGACAAGTCGACCTGGTACGACACCCCGCAGAGCGGGTACGCCGACCTCACCGGGCTGCAGCACCTGCCGCGCGGCACGGTCGACGCGCGGGCGTCGAGCACCCGCTCCGGCGACATGACCATTACGTCGGTGACGCTGACCAACCCGGCCGGCAACGGCCCGGTGGCGTTCTTCCTGCGCGCCAGCGTCCACAAGGGACACGACGGCGACCTGGTGCTGCCGGTCACCTGGTCCGACGACGACGTGACCCTGTGGCCGGGTGAGACGGTGACCCTGCAGGCCCGCTACCGCACCGCCGACCTCGCCGGCGCCGCCCCGATCGTCACGGTGTCCGGTTTCAACGTGCCGGAGCGACAGGTCCAGGCGCGCTGACCGGGAGTGAGCCGGGGTGGGCAGCGCCGCCCGCCCCGGCTCACGGTTCCGTCCGCACCGGCCACGGACCGACGATCGCCACGTCGGTGTCCGCGAAGTCGTTGACGTTCCGCGTGGCCAGCACGCCGCCGGGCACCTCGGCGAGCCAGCGGAGTGACGGCTAGATTCGGTGACGTGGTTGGGCACGCTGTGGGGCCGGGGCGGATCGAGGACTACGCGCTGTTGTCCGACCTGCGGACGGCCGCGCTGGTCGGGCTGGACGGCTCGGTGGACTGGCTGTGCCTGCCGCGGTTCGACAGTCCCTCGGTGTTCGCCCGGCTGCTCGGCGACGGGGACTGCGGGCACTGGCGAATCGCGCCCACCGCGGCGGTCCGCGAGGTGCGGCGCCGGTACCGGGACAACACGCTGGTGCTGGAGACCGAGTTCCGCACCGACGACGGCGTGGTCCGGCTGGTCGACACGATGCCGCCGAGGGAGCGGGACGGCATCGACCAGCCGTGCCTGGTGCGCGTGGTGGAGGGGGTGTCCGGCGAGGTCGAGGTGGGCATGCGGTGGGTGGTCCGGTTCGCCTACGCCGACTCGGTGCCCTGGGTCCGCCGGATCACCCGCGACCACCAGCAGTGCATCCTCGCCGTGGCCGGGCCGGACGCGGTGCTGCTGCGCGGCGACCGGCTGCCGTTCCGGGTGCCGCACGAGCGGGCGCACTCGGCCACCTTCACCGTCGCCGAGGGGCAGCGGCTGGCGTGGGCCATGGAGTACGTGGCGGATCTGGACGCGTTGCCACCCTCGGTCGACCCGGCCGCCGTGGTCCGGAGCAGCGAGCGATTCTGGCTGGACTGGACCAGCCGGGCCACCTACACCGGCCCGCACGAGTGGGCGGTGCACCGCTCGCTGGCCACGCTCAAGGCGCTGACCTACGCGCCGACCGGCGGCATCGTCGCGGCCCCCACCACGTCGCTGCCCGAGGCGCTCGGCGGCGAGCGCAACTGGGACTACCGGTACTGCTGGCTCCGCGACGCCACGCTGACCCTGCTCGCCTTCGACAACTTCGGCTACTCCGACGAGGCGGTGGCCTGGCGCGACTGGCTGCTGCGCTCGGTCGCCGGTGACCCGGCTGACGTGCAGATCATGTACGGGGTGACCGGCAAGCGGCACCTGATCGAGTGGGAGGCGGACTGGCTGCCCGGCTACCAGGGGGCCCGGCCGGTGCGCATCGGCAACGCCGCGCACCGGCAGATGCAACTCGACGTCTACGGCGAGGTGATGGACGCGCTGCACCTGGCCCGCGAGCGGGGGATCGCGGAGACCCCGGACTCGTGGGCCATGCAGCGCGGCCTCCTCGCCCACCTGGAAACCATGTGGCAGGAGCCCGACCAGGGCATCTGGGAGGTGCGCGGCCCGGCCCGGCACTTCACCCACTCCCGGGTGATGGTGTGGGTGGCCTTCGACCGGGCGATCCGCGCGGTGGAGGAGGACGGCCTGCCCGGGCCGGTGGACCGCTGGCGGGAGATCCGCGCCCAGGTGCATGCCGAGGTGCTGGACAAGGGGTGGAACGCGGAGGTCGGCGCGTTCACCCAATACTACGGCGGTACCGAACTGGACGCCGCCACGCTGCGGATTCCCGCGGTCGGTTTCCTGCCCGGCACCGACGAGCGGGTGCTGGCCACGCTGGCCGCGGTGGAGCGGGAACTGAAGCACGGCGACCTGGTCGCCCGCTACACCACCGGCGCGGAAACGTCCCCTGTGGACGGTCTGCGCGGCCGGGAGGGGTCGTTCCTGGCCTGCTCATTCTGGTTCGTTGACGCGTTGGCGCTGGCCGGCCGGCGCGCCGAAGCGGAGGCGATGTTCGAACGGCTGCTCGGGCTGGTCAACGATGTCGGCCTGCTCGCCGAGGAGTACGACCCGGCCGCCGGGCGGGCGACCGGTAACTTCCCGCAGGCGTTCAGCCACCTCGCCCTGGTCAACGGTGCCGCGCTGCTCTACGGCACCCCGGAGACCCGCACCCGGCACGAGCGCAGCCGCCGCGGGTAGCCGGAGCCGCTCGCGCTCAGCGGGCCAGCAGCCGCTCGATGTCGGCCGGGCTACCGGGCCGGGCGAAGAACCAGCCCTGCGCCGAGTCGCAGCCGATCCGGCGCAGCCGCTCGGCCTGCGCGGCGGTCTCCACCCCCTCGGCGGTGACCGTCAGGCCGAGCGCGTGCGCCAGCGAGACCAGGGTGGCCACGATCTGCGCGTCCACCGGGTCGGCGCCCTCGGCCGCGCGCAGCCCCTCCATGAAGGAACCGGCCATCTTCAGTTCGTGCACCGGGAGATGCCGGAGGTAGGCCAGGTTGGAGTAGCCGGTGCCGAAGTCGTCGATGGCGATCCGGACGCCCATCTCCGACAGCGCCCGCAGCGCCTCCAGCGGCTCGTCAGCGGTGTCCATGATCGCACTCTCGGTCAGCTCGAGCTGCAGGTGCGTGGCGGGCAACCCGGTCTCGTCCAGGATCCGCCGCACGTCGGCGACCAGGCCGGGGTCGCGGGACTGGCGCACCGCCAGGTTGACGCTGACGAACGGGGCGCACTCGCCGAAGGCGTCCAGCCAGGCGCGGGCCTGCTGGCAGGCGGCGCGCAGCACCCACCGGCCGAGCGGCACGATCAGCCCGGTCTCCTCGGCCAGCGCGATGAACCGGTCCGGAGCGAGCCGGCCGAACTCGGGATGCTGCCACCGCACCAGCGCCTCGACGCCGGCGATCGTGCTGTCGTCCAGCCGAACCAGCGGCTGGTAGTCCACGAAGAACTCGCCGCGCTCCAGCGCCGCCGGCATGGTCGCGGACAGCGTGAACCGGGCCACCTCACGGGCGTTGCGCTCCGGGTCGTACAGGGCCCAGCGGCTTTTGCCGTCCGCCTTGGCCCAGTACAGCGTGATGTCCGCGTCGCGCATCAGGTCGGCCGAGGTGGTGCCCTCGACGGCCCGCTCGACGATGCCGATGCTGGACGAGATGGACAGTTCGTGCCCGCCGATGCGCACCGGATTCTCCAGCGAGCGGAGCACCCGGTCGGCCACGTCCACCACGTCCTGGGTGCCGGAGGTGCCCTCCACCAGGATGACGAACTCGTCCCCGCCCATCCTGGCCACCAGCCGGCCCGGCCCGGACACCGACTCGTCCAGCCGGCGGCCGACCGCGACCAGCAACTGGTCGCCGACGTCGTGGCCGAGGCTGTCGTTGATCACCTTGAACCCGTCCAGATCCAGGTAGCACAGGCCCACCCTGGCGCCGGGGGTGGTGGTGTTGAACGCCCGCTGCAGCCGTTCCAGGAACAGCGCGCGGTTGGGCAGCCCGGTCAGCGGGTCGTGCAGCGCCTGGTACCGCAGCCGGTTCTGCAGCAGGTGCCGGTCGGTGACGTCCTCCACCATGGCGAGCTGGTACTTGGGCTCGCCGCGGTCGTCGCGGACCAGGGAGACGGTGAGGTGGGTCCACACCGCCTCGCCGTCGTTGCGGTAGAACCGCTTCTCCACCCGGTAGTGGTCCCGCTCGCCGCGCACCAGTTCCTCGTAGAGCCGCCACACGCTGGCCGCGTCCTCCGGATGCATGAAGTCCCGGACCACGTTGCGGCTGCGCATCTCCGCCGCGGTGAACCCGAGCATGTCCAGAAAGGACGGATTGGCGTCCACGACGTGGCCGGAGAGATCGGCGATGCCGATGCCGATGGCGGCCTCGCTGAAGATCGCCCGGAACCGGGCCTCGCTGGCCCGCAGCGCCGCCTCGGCGTGGTCCCTGGCGTCCAGCACCGCCTGGCGGATGGCTTCCTGCTCGCGCAACGTCCGCTCCTTCAGCGCCTGCGCGTAGCCGGCGGCCAGGGTGCCCTGCAGGGCGGCCAGCCGGGACCGCATGCGCTCGTCCTCGACGACGCCCAGCTCGACCAGCAACTCGTCGCCGATCAGGTGAATCGTCCGACTCAACGACTCGGTGCCGGTGAAGTGGGCCTCGACCAGCTTGGCGCCGACCTGGTAGCCCACCGCGGCCCGGAAGGGGTTGGCGAACAGCGCCTCCACCAACTGGTCGGTCAGGCAGTGCAGGTGGACGACCACCTCGGCCCTGGTCATCGGCACGTAGCTGGTGCCGATCACCGCGGCCGCCCACATCCTGGCGAACGACTCCGCGCCGGTGAGCACGTCGTGCCCGACGGCGGCACCCGCGCCCGGGAGGTGCTGGCTGACCTGGTCCATCACCACCTCCGCCCGGCGGAGGTCGGGCCGCGGCCCGCTCGCTCGTGCCGCACATCGAGCGCCCGCGGCGGGTGCTCGGCGGCTTTCGCCTCCACCAGCCCGTCGCCGACCAGGGAGATCACCTGCTCTCTGCTACCCGGATACGGGGCGGTCGTCCGCGCGTGAGGCCGGTCCACCCCACGGGTCACCTCATCCTCGCGCGGCCCCCGAGTGGGGGGATACGGACGTGACCACCCAATCATGGCGGACGGTGACCGACTATGCACCGGCCGCTTGGCCCGTTGTGCGGCCGTGAGCCGGGTGTTTGCCGGCAGAAACCGCCCCTCATGAGCACTCTGCGTGACTTACATCGCGCTTTCCGGCGAGCCCCTTTTGGGGCAGTCCCGCGCCTCCCCACCGCACCGGGTTCCGGCCCGCCGGGGCCCTGCCCCGCCGGGAGCGGCGGTCCGGCCCGGCCGGGACCACGGTGCTCCGGCGGCCACCCCGGGCGGCGTGGTCGGCACCGCGTTCCGTGCCGGGCGGACGCCGGCCGGGCGCCAAGAGCTGGAACCGGCCGGCGGTGCCGGCACCCGGGCCGTGCCCCGGACGGACGAGCCGACCCCCTCTTTGGTGGATATCACGGCGATTCGGCCCGTTCCGGTGCAACACCACCCGGAAGGACGACACCGCGCGGCCTCCGCGCGCCGTGGCCCGGCGGTCCTCGAGCACCGTGCTGGGCCGGCCGGAGCGGGCCGTGGCCGGGAATCGGCCGATCGACTTTCCCACCCGGTGAACGGTTCGGGGAATGACATCGAACGCATGACGCGGTTACGTCTTTCGACGCCCGGAAAGGTAAGCCGGACGAGTTAGCGCGAATTGCTGCCCGGCCGGCACGGGGTTAGGACTCAACCGCCGCCGCGGCCTCCCGCTATTCGCGGCGGCGCCGTTTGTCCCGCGCCCAGGCGGACCCGCCCAAAGGGGGAACCGTGATTGCGTCAACCCATGCCCGCCGCCGCATCGCCATGATCGGCGGGGCCGCGCTCGCCGCCACCGTCCTGCTCCTGGCACCGACCGCTCCGGCCGAGGCCGGCGCCACTGCCGGCGACGCGGACGACCATGCCCTCGGCTCGCAGATCGCCGCGCACGAGGGCGGGGTGCTGGAGCGCGCCGCGCCACCCACGCCCCGGGCCGGCCTGACCAGGGGGGTGGACGTCAGCGCCCACCAGCGCGCGGTCAACTGGGCCGCGGTGGCCGCGGGCGGCGCCCGGTTCGCCTACGTCAAGGCCACCGAGGGCACCACCTACCACAACCGGTACTTCGCCCAGCAGTACAACGGTTCCTACCGGGCCGGCCTGGTGCGCGGCGCCTACCACTTCGCCCTGCCGGACCGGTCGGACGGCGCCGCCCAGGCGAACTTCTTCGTCGACCACGGCGGCGGCTGGTCACCCGACGGGCGGACGCTGCCCCCGGCGCTGGACATGGAGTACAACCCGTACGGCGATGCCTGCTACCGGATGAGCCCCCGGGACCTGGTCGGCTGGATCAGGGCGTTCAGCGAGCGGGTGCGGGCGCGGACCGGCCGCTACCCGGTGATCTACACCAGCACCCGGTGGTGGGCGCGGTGTACCGGTAACGACCGCAGCCTGGGTGGCGCGCACCCGCTGTGGATCCCGCGGTACGGCCCGCGCATCGGTGCCCTGCCCGCCGGGTGGACGGTGCATCGCATCTGGCAGTACGCGAACTCCGGACCGCTGCCCGGCGACCAGAACTACTTCAACGGCGACCAGCGCCAACTGCACGCATTCGCGCTCCGCTGAACGGGTTGCCACCGGTAGCCCTGGTCGGCCGCATTCCTTGCACCATGTCCGTGACAAATTAACCGCAAATATAGCTAATCAGTTGGTAAGGCGGCGACACTGTCCGGTCGGAGGGCGGCGCCGCACGTGCCCGCCGCCCCTGGCCCCAGCTCGCACCTGTGAGGCCACCATGAGATCGCTTGTTCGAGGAATGCTGCGGGCGCTGCTCGCGGCGGTGACCGGCGGCGCGCTGTGCGCCGCACCCGCCCTGCTTCCGGCCGGAGCCCCGGCGCAGGCGGAACCCGCGCCGAACGCGCGCCCCGCCGCCCCGCCGGCCGGTCCGGCCAATCCGGACGACGACCACGCCGGCGCGCAGATCGCCCGGCGCGAGGGGACCGGCCGGTCCCGCGGTGTGCCGCCGCCCCGGGTGGCCCGTACCCAGGGCCTCGACGTCAGCAGCCACCAGGGCAACGTCGACTGGGCGGCGGTGGTCGCGAAGGGGGCGGCGTTCGCCTACGTCAAGGCCACCGAGGGCACCACCTACCGGAACCCGTTCTTCGCTCAGCAGTACAACGGCTCCTACCAGGCCGGCCTGATCCGCGGCGCCTACCACTTCGCGCTGCCCAACGTCTCCGACGGGGTCGCCCAGGCGAACTTCTTCGTCGACCACGGCGGCGGCTGGTCGCCGGACGGCCGGACGCTGCCGCCCGCGCTGGACATCGAGTACAACCCGTACGGGCCGATCTGCTACGGGCTGTCCCAGCGGGACATGGTCGGCTGGATCAGGGCGTTCAGCGACCAGGTGCATGCCCGTACCGGTCGGTGGCCGACGATCTACACCTCGACCCGGTGGTGGTCGGCCTGCACCGGCAACCTGGGCGACTTCAGCGACACCAACCCGCTGTGGTTGGCGCGGTACGCGGCGGACCCCGGCCCGATGCCGTTCGACTGGGACTTCCACACCTTCTGGCAGTACGACGACGCCGGCGCCTTCCCGGGCGACCAGGACTCCTTCAACGGCTCACTCGACCGGCTGAGGGCACTGGCGCTCGGCTGATCGTCCGCCGCCCGTTCAGGTGAACAGAAAATTAGTAACGCGAAAGCGTGACTTTTGGTTCATTGTCAAGCACACTCGTCGCCTGCCGGCCGCCACCCGGCGGCCGGCGTCCCACCCAGGAAGGGGTCCACGATGCGACTCATGCTCGGTGCCCGGTGGCGGCTGGTGCCGGCCGCCGCGGGCCTCCTCACCAGCGCACTGTTATGCGGCCTGGCCGGTACGCCCGGCGCCGCGGCCACGCCCGCCGGCGTCCCCGCGGAGCCCGGGATCACCCACCCCGACGCCGACCACGCCGGCTCGGAGATCGTCAAGCACGAGGGCCGCGAGCCCGGGTCGGGCGTACTGCCGAACGTCGTCCGCACCCCGGGCCTGGACGTCAGCGCCTACCAGGGCAGCGTGAACTGGACGTCGGTGGTGGCCAACGGTGCGAAGTTCGCCTACGTCAAGGCCACCGAGGGCACCGGGTACACCAACCCCTCGTTCACCCAGCAGTACAACGGCTCCTACCAGGCCGGCCTGATCCGCGGCGCGTACCACTTCGCGCTGCCGGACCGGTCCGGCGGGGCCACCCAGGCCGACTACTTCGTCAACCACGGCGGCGGCTGGTCCCGGGACGGCAAGACACTGCCGCCCATGCTGGACGTCGAGTACAACCCGTACGGGGCCGCCTGTTACGGGCTGAGCCAGGCCGCGATGCGCTCGTGGATCCAGGCGTTCAGCGACCGGGTGCACGCCCGCACCAGCCGCTACCCCACCGTCTACACGTCGACGACCTGGTGGACGCAGTGCACCGGGAACTGGTCCGGCCTCGGCTCGACCAACCCGCTGTTCATCGCCCGCTACGCGAGCAGTCCGGGCACCCTGCCGGCCGGCTGGGCGTTCTGGACGTTCTGGCAGTACGCCGACAGCGGGGTGTTCCCCGGTGACCAGGACTACTTCAACGGCGCCACGGACCGGTTGACCGCACTGGCGCTCGGCTGAGGGCGCGTTCCGGACCTGGACGGAGCGACGATGACGAGTCGAGGAACGCGCCGGGGCCGGAACTGACGCCGCATGCAGCGGGCCGAACGGGGGTTGCTCCTCCCCGAGGACCCTGCGGAGCCCCGTTCCGCCCGCTGGATGCCGGAGCCCCGGCGGGGAGGCGGCGCACCCGGTTGGCCCATACTGGGTGGAATCCGGCGGCAGGGGTGAATGAGGCGTGAGCGCGACAACCGGCGGTGACCTGGGCACGTTCCTGCGGTCACGGCGAACCCGGGTGGGGCCCGGCGAGGTGGGGCTGATCGCGGGCGGCAGCCTGCGCCGCACCCCCGGGCTGCAACGCGAGGAGTTGGCGCTGCTCGCCGGGCTCAGCGTGGACTACTACACGCGGCTGGAGGAGGGCGTGGCGCACCAGCCGTCGAGCAGCGTGCTCGACGCGCTGGCCCGGGTGCTGCGGCTGGACGACGACGAGCGGGCCCACCTGTTCGCCCTCGCCGAGCAGGGCCCGGCGGCCGGCACGCCGGCACCGGCCGAGGAGGTGCGCGCGCCGGTGCTCCGGGTGGTCACCTCGCTGCCCACCCCGGCCTGGGTGTGCGACCACCGCCTCGACGTGCTGGCGTGGAACGCGCCGGCCGAGGCGCTGCACACCCGCTGGTCCGACCTGCCGGTGCGGGAGCGCAACCTGCTCCGCTTCACGCTGCTCGACCCGCGCGCCCGGGAGATGTACGTGCACTGGGAGCGCGTCGGCCGGGAACTGATCGCCCGGCTGCGCGCGTCCACCACGCACTGGCCGGACGATGCCCGGGTCACTGAGCTGGTCGACGAGCTCACCGAGGCGAGCCCCGAGTTCCGCGCCTGGTGGCCGTACTACGACGTGGTCGAGCCGGGCTACGGTCCGGTCGAGTACCAGCATCCGGTGCTCGGCCACCTGGAGTTGGACTACGAGATGATGCGGCTGGCCGGCCCGCAGGAGCAGCACCTGCTGGTGCTCACCGCCGAGCCGGGCACCCCGTCCGCCGAACGCCTCGCCCGGCTCTGCCCGGACGGCTGATCGGCCCGGTGCTGCACCAAGTGTTGCACCTCAGTAGGATACGGGTATGCCCACCGAGCGGCAGCGGTACATGATCACCGCGACCGACGACGTGCAGTCCGCGCTGGCCGCGGCGGCCCGGCGGTGGCCCGGCGAGACGCCGCCCCAGTTGCTGCGCGCCTGATCAACGAGGGGCAGCGCGCACTGCGCGGCGATGTCGAGCACCGGCGCCGGCTCATCACCGCGAACGCCGGCGCGCTCTCCGGCACCTACGAGGCCGGTTACCTGGAGCGGCTGCACCAGGAGTGGCCGGAGTGATCGCGCTCGACGCGACGATCCTGATCGCCTACCTCGACGACACCGACCCGCATCACGCCACGGCCACCGCCCTGCTCGCCGAGCAGGCGGGCAGCCCGTTCGCCACCAGCGCACTGGCCCTGGCGGAGACGCTGGTCCGCCCGGTGGTCCGCGGCGCGGCGGACCGGGTGATCGATATTCTGGTCAGCCAACTGGAGATCACCGCCGTGCCCACCATGGGCAGCGAAGCGCCGCGACTGGCCGAGATTCGCGCGCATACCGGCCTGAAGATGCCCGACTGCTGCGTGCTGCTCGCCGCCGAACGGGTCAGTGCGTCGAAACTGGCCACGTTCGACGAGCGACTGGCCCGGGTGGCCGCCGATCGTGGGCTGGCGGTGTTGCCCGGGACGAACTGACCGAGCCGGCCCGTGAGGGCAGCCCGAAGGTCAGTCGAACAGCGCCGGCAGGGTGCCCTCCCAGGTTTCCCGCAGCTCCGCCACGCCGATCGAGCCGACGCCCTGGATCTCCAGTGCCCGCGCGTCCGGGTCGACCACACCGATCCGGGTCCACGGCAGCCCGCGCATGGTGCACATGTCGGTGAACCGCGGTTCCTCGGTGCGCGGCACGGTGACCAGCACCCGCCCGGCCGACTCGCTGAACAGCCAGACGAAGAGGTCGACGCCGTCCGGCGGCGCGATCCGGCAGCCCGTCTCGTCGATCAGCACCGCCTCGACCAGCGCCTGAGCCAGCCCGCCCTCGGACAGGTCGTGCGCGGCGGAGACCATGCCGTCCCGCGACCCGGCGACGAGGATCTCCGCGAGCAGCTTCTCCCGGGCCATGTCCACCGCGGGCGGGCGACCGCCGAGGTGGCCGTGCACCACGTGCGCCCACTCCGAGCCGCCGAACTCGTCCCGGGTCTCGCCGAGCAGCAGCAGCGCGTCGCCGGCCTGCCCGCCGATCCCGGTGGGGATGCGCCGCCGCACGTCGTCGATCACGCCGAGCACGCCGACCACCGGGGTGGGCAGGATCGCCGTCGACCCGGTCTGGTTGTAGAAGCTGACGTTGCCGCCGGTGACCGGGATGCCCAGCGCCACGCAGCCGTCCGCCAGCCCGCGGACCGCCTGCTCGAACTGCCACATCACGCCGGGGTCCTCGGGCGAGCCGAAGTTCAGGCAGTTGGTCACCGCCACTGGGGTGGCTCCGGTGACCGCGACGTTGCGGTACGCCTCGGCCAGCGCGAGCTGGGTGCCGGCATACGGGTCGAGCCGCACGTACCGGCCGTTGCAGTCGGTGGACACCGCCACGCCGCGCCCGGTGGTCTCGTCGATCCGGATCATGCCGGCGTCGGCGGGCTGGGCGAGCACGGTGCCGCCGCGCACGTAGTGGTCGTACTGCTGGGTCACCCAGCGCCGCGAGCACAGGTTCGGCGACGCCGCCATCCGCAGCACGGTGTCCCGCAAGTCGTCCGGAGTGGACGGTCGGGGCAGCGCGTCCGGGATGTTGGCCCGCAACGCGTCCTGGTCGGTGGGGCGCTGCACCGGACGCCGGTACACCGGACCCTGGTGCGCCACGGTGCGCGGCGGCACGTCCACCACGGTCTCGCCGTGCCAGGTGATCACCAGCCGGTCGCCCTCGGTGACCTCACCGATCTCCGTGGCGGTCACCTCCCACCTGTCGCACACCCGCATGAAGGCGTCCACATCGGACGGACGGACCACGGCGCACATGCGCTCCTGGGACTCGCTGGACAGGATCTCCGCCGGGGTCATGCCCTCGGCGCGCAGCGGCACCCGGTCCAGCTCGACCCGCATGCCGCCGTCGCCGGCGCTGGCCAACTCGCTGGTCGCGCAGGACAGCCCGGCGCCCCCGAGGTCCTGGATGCCGACCACCAGGCCCTCCCGGAACAGCTCCAGGCAGCACTCGATGAGCACCTTCTCGGTGAACGGATCACCGACCTGCACGCTGGGCAGCTTCTTGCGGCCCGGCCCGGTCTCCTCGCCGGAGAAGGTGTCACTGGCCAGCACGGATACCCCGCCGATGCCGTCCAGCCCGGTACGCGCACCGAACAGGATGATCTTGTTGCCGACGCCGGTGGCGTGCGCGAGGTGCAGGTCCTCCACCCGCATCGCGCCCACGCACAGCGCGTTGACCAGCGGGTTGCCCGCGTAGGACGGGTCGAACACGACCTCGCCGCCGATGTTGGGCAGGCCCAGGCAGTTGCCGTAGCCGCCGATGCCGGCGACCACCCCGGGCAGCACCCGCCGGGTATCCGGGGCGTCGGCCGGGCCGAACCGCAGCGGGTCCATCACCGCCAGCGGCCGGGCGCCCATGGCCAGGATGTCCCGCACGATGCCGCCGACTCCGGTGGCCGCGCCCTGATAGGGCTCCACATAGGACGGATGGTTGTGGCTCTCCACCTTGAAGGTGACCGCCCAGCCGTCGCCGACGTCGACCACGCCGGCGTTCTCGCCGATGCCGGCGAGCATCTTCTCCCGCATCTGCGGTGTGGTGGTCTCGCCGAAGTAGCGCAGGTGCACCTTGGAGGACTTGTAGGAGCAGTGCTCGCTCCACATCACCGAGTACATGGCCAGCTCGGCGTCGGTGGGACGGCGGCCGAGGATGTCCCGGATCCGCTGGTACTCGTCGTCCTTCAGGCCCAGCTCGCGGTACGGCTGCGGGTGATCCCGGGTGGCCGCGGCGTGCTCGACCGTATCGATCTGCTGGATGCTGGTCACCGGCCGCTCACCGCCTCCGCGAGCGCACCGGCGGCACCCACCGCGTCGAGCACGGAGAGGAACAGGCCGAGGCCGTCGTCGGTGGGCCCGGTGAGCGGGTCGATCGCGTGCTCCGGGTGCGGCATCAGGCCGACCACCCGGCCGCGCGCGTCGGTGATCCCGGCGATGTCGTTGCGCGAGCCGTTCGGGCTGCCGGTGCCGCCGCCGGAGTCGAGCAGGTAGCGGAACACCACCCGGCCCTCGCCCTCCAACTCGTCGAGGGTGTGCTGGTCGGCGACGTAGCAGCCCTCCCCGGACTTCAGCGGCACCAGGATCTCCGCGCCCGGCTCGAACCGGGTGCTCCACACCGTCGCGGTGTTCTCCACCCGCAGCCACTGGTCCCGGCAGACGAAGTGCAGGCTGGCGTTGCGGGTCAGCGCGCCGGGCAGCAGGCCGGCCTCGCAGAGGACCTGAAAGCCGTTGCAGATGCCGAGCACCGGCATGCCCCGCTTCGCCGCGGCCACCACCTCGCCCATCACCGGGGCGAACCGGGCAATCGCGCCGGCCCGCAGGTAGTCGCCGTAGGAGAAGCCGCCGGGCACCACCACCGCGTCCACCCCGCGCAGGTCGGCGTCGGCGTGCCAGAGCGCCACCGCCTCGGCGCCCGCGTGCCGCACCGCGCGGGCGGCGTCCACGTCGTCCAGCGTGCCCGGGAAGATGATCACGCCGATCCTGCTCACGGCTCGACCCTCCGCACCACCCAGTCCTCGATCACCGGGTTGGCCAGGAAGGTTTCCGCGATCTTGGCGAGTGTCGCGTCGTCAACGGCGTCGTCGACCTCCAACTCGAAGCGCTTGCCTTGACGGACGCTGGTCACGCCCTCGAAGCCGAGCCGGGGCAGCGCCTTGGCCACCGCTTGGCCCTGCGGGTCGAGAATCTCGGGCTTGGGCATGACGTCGACAACGACTCGGGCCACTGGGGATGCTCCCGTGTTTCTCCAGGCCGACGGTACCTGCGAAGACTACCCGGCAAGGTGAGCCGGACCGAAATCGCGGGAGGTCGGCCCGGGTGGCGTCGGCGTTCGCCGTGCGCGAGAGCCGTGGCGGGGCCGCGATCTCGGCGGCAGGGTGAGCACATGCGGATGCTGGTGCTGGGTGGGACGGTGTTCCTCGGCCGCACGGTCGCCGAGGAGGGGGTGCGCCGGGGCCACGAGGTGGTCTGCGCGGCGCGCGGCGAGTCGGGGACGGTGCCGGACGGGGCGCGGCTGGTCCGGGTGGACCGGAACGCCGAGGACGCCCTCGCCGCGCTGGCCGGGGAGCGGTTCGACGCCGTGGTGGACGTGGCGACCATGTCCTACCGGTGGGTCAGCGAGGCGCTGCGGGCGCTGGCCGACCGCTCCGGGCACTGGACGTTCGTGTCGTCCATCAACGTGTACGCGGACACCGAAACCGTCGGGCAGACCACCGACGCTCCGCTGCTCGACCCGGTGACCGCCGAGGCCGATCGGCCCACACCGGAGGTCGATCCCCACCTGTACGGCGGGATCAAGGTGGCCAGCGAGAACGCGGTGCGCGAGGCGACGGGCGAGCGGGCACTCGTGGTGCGTGCCGGGTTGATCGTCGGACCCGGCGACCGGTACGACCGGTTCGGCTACTGGCCGGCCCGGTTCTCCCGGGGCGGCCGGGTGGCCGTGCCGGACGTCCCCAAGCAGCCGTTCCAGTACGTCGACGTGCGGGACCTGGCCGCGTGGATCGTGTCCGCGAGCGAGCAGCGGTTGCCCGGCACCTTCGACGGCGCCGGACCGGCGCGGCCGCTGCTGGACGTGCTGCGGGACATCGCCGACGCGGTGGGCGCGCCGGGCACCGAACTGGTGCCGGTCCCGGTGGAGACGTTGCTCGAGGCGGGTGTCACGCCCTGGGCGGGGCCGCGGTCGCTGCCGCTGTGGGCGCCGAGCACCCACCACGGTTTCGTCGCCCACGACACCACCGCCACCCTGGCCGCCGGGCTGCGGCCCCGCCCGCTGGCCGAGGTGGCCAGGGACGCGCTCGGCTACGAGCGGAGCCTCGGCCTGGACCGGGAGCGCCGGGCCGGGCTGACCCCCGCCGGCGAGGCCGACCTGCTCGCCCGGCTCTGAGCACGGCGCCGTGGCGGCCGCGCCACGCCCCGGGCCCTAGGGTGGGGTGCGGAAACTGCCGGCCGGAAAGGTAACCCGATGCGGATCGTCCACTTCGGACATGCGTGCGTACTTGTCGACACCGGCTCGGCCCGCCTGCTGTTCGACCCCGGCGTGTTCTCCTCCGGGTTCGAGGGCGAGCGGAACCTGGACGGCATCCTGATCACCCACCAGCACTTCGACCACCTGGACGCCGACCGGCTGCCCGCGCTGGCCGCCGCCAACCCGGACGCGGCGGTCGTGGTGGACCCCGGCTCGGCGGGCCAGGTCGCCGAACTGGGGCTGACCACCGCGCGCACGGCCCGCCCCGGCGACGTGCTGGAGATCGGCGGCGCCACCGTGCACGCGGTCGGCGGCGACCACGCGGTCATCCACCCCGAGGTACCGATCGTGCCGAACACCGGGTACGTGGTCGACCACGGCGCGTTCTACCACCCCGGCGACTCCTTCTTCGTGCCCGAGCAGCGCGTCGACGTGCTCGGCCTGCCGACCGGCGCGCCGTGGCTGAAGGCCGCCGAGGCGGTGGAGTTCCTGCGCGCGGTGGCGCCCCGGGTGGGCGTGCCCATCCACGAGGCCGTGCTGGCCAGGCCGGAACTGCACTACGGGCTGTTCGAGCGGCTCGCCCCGGAGGGCACCGCGGTCAGGGTGCTCACCGTCGGGGAGCCGTCCGAGGTCTGACCGCGGTCCCGGGACGGGCTCCGCACCACGCGTTCCGGCCGCACCGCCGGCGGGCCGAACGCCGCGTAGGTCGTCGGCTCGATGCCGTGGTGCAGCGCGATGTCCACGGCGTCGAGCACGGCCTGCCGGGGGCCGGAGCGGGCCAGGTCGGCGGCGTCCACCGCGATCCGCACCGGCCGGCCCCGGCGGGCCGCCCTGGCGACGCCCAGCACCAGCGCCCGGCACCACCACGGCTCGGCGGCCTCCCCGCCGGCCAGCCCGCCGAAACCGTGCACCCTGGCGCGCAGTTCCGTGCCGGTGCGCAGGCTGCGGACCGCCTCCGCGTCGGCGCACACCGCGAAGCCGTGCCGGCGCAGCGCGGCCAGCGTGCCCCGGGAGGCGCGCCAGCGGGGCGCGGCGAAGCAGCCGGTGGCCAGCCCGAACTCGCGCAGCAGCCGGCGGGCGGCCAGCAGCCGCAGCCCCGCCTCGTGCGCCGGCAGCGCGGCGAACTCGGCCCTGGGCCGGGGGACCAGCGCGCCGAGCCGGCACGGGTTGTCGTCGTGGTCGTATCCGTGCATCACCACCGCGTCACCGCCGCGGGCGCGTTCGGCCACCCAGGACAGCACCTCGGCGCTGGGCCGTTCCCGGCCCGGCCGGGGCGCCACGAGCAGCGACAGCGGCACGTTCCTCCGGTCCAGCTCGGCGGCCAGGTCCGCACCGTGGTGCAGGGTCACGGCCGTGATGCCGGACAACGAGACGGCGAGCGGGGATCCCATGCCCCCATGGCGCCGCGCCGGAGTGACACCGGCTTGACCCTCAGGTGACCGGGCGGCACCAAGTCGGCGAAATCGCCGCCGACCGTTACGCCTGGTGAGTGAGCCGGCGAGCCGGGAGGTCCGTCAGGTGGCCCAGGCATGCACGTGGACCGGGTCGCCGACGGCGATCCGGCCGGGGCGCAGCACCGCGGCCTTCATGCCGAAGCTCACCCCGCCGTCCGGTTCGCGCCGGTAGTCGGCCAGGGTGCGGATCGGTTCCGGGCCGTCCCGGCGGCCGGTCTCCTGCTCGACCATGGGGACGGTGCAGCGCACGCACACCTTGGCGAAGCCCACCTCGACGCCGCCCAGGGCGGCCCGGCGCACCCGGTCCTCGGTGTGCGGCTCCGCCCATCCGGTGACCACCACGTTCGGCCGGAACCGGTTCATCGGCACCGGCTGCGCGCCGCGCTCGATGATCCGCGCGTTGAGGTGGTCCAGCGAGGACAGCGAGGCGACCAGCAGGGCGTGCCCGTCGGCGAACCCGGTGCTGCCCGGCGTCTCGCCGGAGGTGACCCGGTCGTGCTCGGGCGGCACCCGAACCAGCCGGCACCGCTCGCCGAGCACCGCGGAGCACCACTCCGCGGCCTCGTCGCCCTGGTCCACGCCCTTGCCGTCCCAGGCGAACACCGAGACCGCCAGGCGGGGACCGTCCACCCGCACGTCCAGAGCCAGGTCCGGCGCGCCGGGCGCGGACAGCACCAGCCGGGCACCGCCGCCGAGCACGCGGGGCCGGATCACCGCCATCGCCGGCCGGGTGCGCTGGCTGACGAACCCGCCGTCGGCGTCGACCAGCATGAAGCTGCGGTCGTGCGCCAGCCCGGTCGCGGTGACCTCGGCGTCGGTCACGGCGACGCCGGCGCAGCCCTTCACCGGGTAGGCGACCAGCGAGTCGATCGTCACTGCGGAAGCCACGGCAACGACGCTATCCCCGGTCACAGGATGGGGGCGGGCGCGTAGCCGGCGGCCTCCGGGTGCTCGGCGACGAGTTCGTCCACCCGGCGGACCACCGAGGCCACCTGCTCGCCGGCGGTGCCGGTGAACGACAGCGGCTCGGCCAGCAGCGCGTCCAGCGCCGGCCGGTCCAGCGGCAGCCGAGGGTCGGCGGCCAGCCGGTCGAACAGGTCGTTGCGCTCGGCACCCCGCTCCCGCATGGCCAGGGCCACGGCCACCGCGTGCTCCTTGATCACCTCGTGCGCGGTCTCCCGACCGACGCCGGCCCGCACCGCCGCGATCAGCACCTTGGTGGTGGCCAGGAACGGCAGGTAGCGGTCCAGCTCCCGACCGACCACCGCCGGGTAGGCGCCGAACTCGTCGACCACGGTGAGGATCGTTTCCAGCAGCCCGTCGAGTGCGAAGAACGCGTCCGGCAGCGCCACCCGGCGCACCACCGAGCAGGACACGTCGCCCTCGTTCCACTGGTCACCGGCCAGCTCGCCGACCATGGACAGGTAGCCGCGCAGCACCACGGCCAGCCCGTTGACCCGCTCGCATGAGCGCGTGTTCATCTTGTGCGGCATCGCCGAGGAACCCACCTGGCCGGGCTTGAATCCCTCGGTGACCAGCTCGTGCCCGGCCATCAGCCGGATCGTGGTAGCGAGGCTGGACGGCGCGGCGGCCACCTGGACCAGCGCGGACACCACGTCGAAGTCCAGCGACCGCGGGTACACCTGACCGACGCTGGTCAGCACGGTGGCGAAGCCAAGGTGGTGGGCCACCCGCTCCTCCAGCGCGGCCAGCTTCGCCGCGTCCCCGCCGAGCAGGTCCAGCATGTCCTGGGCGGTGCCCACCGGCCCCTTGATGCCGCGCAGCGGGTAGCGGTCCAGGAGCTCCTCCAGCCGCGCATGCGCGACCAGCAACTCGTCGGCGGCGGTGGCGAACCGCTTGCCCAGCGTGGTGGCCTGCGCGGCGACGTTGTGCGAGCGGCCGGCAATCACCAGTTCGGCGTGCTCGGCGGCGCGCCGGGCCAGCCGGGCCAGCAGCGCCACCACCCGGTCCCGGACGTGCTCCAGCGACCGGCGCACCTGCAACTGCTCCACGTTCTCGGTGAGGTCGCGGGAGGTCATGCCCTTGTGCACGTGCTCGTGCCCGGCCAGCGCGTTGAACTCCTCGATCCGCGCCTTGACGTCGTGCCGGGTGACCCGCTCCCGCTCGGCGATCGACGCGAGGTCGACGCGGTCGAGCACCCGCTGGTAGTCGGCGATCGCCCCGTCCGGCACGTCCACACCGAGTTCCGCCTGGGCCCGTAGCACGGCCAGCCAGAGCTCGCGCTCCAGCACGATCTTGTGCTCCGGCGACCACACGGTGGCCAGCTCGGGAGAGGCGTAGCGGGCGGCGAGCACGTCCGGGATGCGCGGCTTGACGGTCACGCGCCGAAGCCTACGTGCGCCGCCTGCGGTCAGGAGAGGGCGGCGCGCAGCATGCGGCGGGCCGCGCCACGCGGGTCCGGGTCCACCTCGATCAGCGCGTTCACCACCGCCCCGTCCACCAGGGCGACCAGCCGGTCCACCCGCTCCGCGTCGGCCGGCACCCCGGACTTGGCAAAGATCTCCAGCAGCAGCAGGTCCAGCTCGCGGCCCAGCCGGCGCATCAGCGGTCGCAGGTAGGGCCGCCGCCCGGTGGCCACCAGCCGCTCGTAGCGCAGCAGCACCGCCTCCGCGTCCCCGGCCTGCGACGCCGGGCCGAGCAGCAGGTCGAGCACGATCTCCACCAGCGAGTCCACCCCGCGCGGCCCGACAGCCAGCTCCGCCAGCCGGGCCCGGCCCCTGGCCAGCTCGGCGCGGGCGTGGTGCTCCACCGCGGCCTCGACCAGCTCGTCCAGGGACCGGAAGTAGTACGTGGTCGACGCCAGCGGTAGGCCGGCCCGGTCGGCGACCGCGCGGTGCCGGACCGCGTCGAAGCCGCCCTCCACCAGCAGCTCGGCCGCCGCCTCGACCAGCGCCTGACGCCGGCGCTCGCCCTTCGGCGTGCTCGCCGTGGTCATGGTGTCCGATGGTGCCAGGCCGGCCACCGCGGCACCCGCGCGGGTTTCGGCTGCTCAGCGCCGACCCGCCCGGGTGAGGCTCAGTAGCGGCTGGCCAGGTCGGCGGCGATCGCCGCGACCCGGTCGCCGAACGGCGCCCCGGTCGACCCGCGCTGCGCCTTGCTCACCACGGTGAGCTGGCCACCGCTGCGGGTGGTCACGCTGACCGTGGTGCTGCTCCCCGGGCCGGAGAACTGGGTCACCGACCGCTGCGCTCCGGCCGGCACCAGCACCACGGAGAACACGCCCAGGTCGTCCCCGTCCCGCACCAGGTAACCGGCGGCGCGGGCACCCTGCGGGCACTGGGCGTCCACCGCCACGGGCAGCCCGCCGGCGGCGGCGGCCGGGAGCTCGCCGGCGAGGGCGGCGGCGAGCTCCCGGTCCACCGGACCACACCCGCTCCGGGTGCCGTCGGCCCTCGGGCCGACCTCCCCGCCGGCGCCGCCCCCCTGCTCAGGCGTCGCCTCCGGGAAGCTGTGCGGGGCCGGCGTGCCGGGTACCGGCAGGCCGAAGGTGTTCATCGGGGGCCTGCCGTGCGTCGTGCTCTGCTCCGGGCCGCTCGCCACCTCGTGCGCGGGGCCATGCAGCAGGTCGGCGCCGGCCACCGCGCCGCCGACCAGCACGGCGACCCCGAGCGTCGAGCCGGCCACGATCGCGGTGCGCTGCCGGGCGCGGGCGCGCCGGGACGCGGCCACCACGTCCCGCTCGTCGAAGGACGCCGGCGGCGTGTCCCGCACCGCCGCCCGGAACACCTCCGCGAGTTCCCGCTCGTCCACGTCCGTCACCTCCTCGCCCCGTTCACGACGCCGGACGCAGGTCGTCCAGGGCGTCCCCCAGTTCGGTGCGCAGCGCCTCCAGCCCCCGCGCCGTCTGGCTTTTCACCGTGCCCTCGGTGCAGCCCAGCGCCTGCGCGGTGGCCGCGACGTCCAGGCCGTCGAGGAACCGCAGCACCAGCACCGCCCGCTGGCGCGGCGGCACCCGGCGCAGCGCCGGGATCAGCGCCTGCCGCAGCGCCACGGTCTCGCTCACGTCGGCGCCGGCCACCGGCACGTCCGGCATCTCGTCCACGAACCGCTCCCGCCGCCACGGCCGCCGCGACTCGTCGATCACCGCGCGCACCAGCGTGCGCCGCACGTAGGCGTCCAGCGCCCCGCGGTCCCGCACCTTGCGCCACCTCCGGTGCAGGGCGACGAACGCCGTCTGGGCAAGGTCGTCCGCCCGGTGCCAGTCCCCGCAGAGCAGGAATGCCGTCCTCCGCACGGCGTCCCGCCGGGCCGCGAAGTACTCCGCGAACTCCTGCTCGTCGCGCTGGTCCACGCGGACTCTCTCCGCTCGTCGTGCCTGCACCTACCGGACGGAACGCCCGCCGCCCACGGTTGCACGAACCGCGCCGGCGATCCACGTCACATTCCGATCATCGCATCATGCGGTGCAGCCGGCGCGGGTGTGATGTCATCGGATCGTGGCTACGCTCGCGCCGATCGACCTGCGGTCCGACACGGTCACCAAGCCGACGGAGAAGATGCGCGCGGCCATGGCGGCCGCCGAGGTCGGCGACAACGTGCTCGACCACGACCCGACCATTCGCCGGTTGGAGGAGCGGGTGGCCGAGTTGCTCGGCGTGCCCGCCGCGCTGTGGACGCCCAGCGGGTCGATGGGCAACCTCATCGCGCTGACCCTGCACCTGCGCCGCGGCGAGCGGTTCCTCGCCCCGCGCGGGGCGCACGTGCTGGACCACGAGCTGGGCACGGCCGCGTGGCTGGCCGGCGGCATGCCCGAGGTGCTGGACTGGGACGCCGCGCCCGGCCGCCCCTCGCCGGCCGCGGTCCGCGCCGCCGCCGGCGGGCCGGGACCGTACTACGCGCTGCGCACCACGCTGCTCTGCGTGGAGAACACGCACAACGCGGCGGGCGGCGTGGTCACCCCGGTCGAGGCGCACGCCGAACTCCTCGCCGCGGCCCGCGCGGCGGGCCTGCGGGTGCACCTGGACGGCGCGCGGATCTGGCACGCCGCCGTCGCGCTCGGCGTCAAGCCGTCCGCGCTGGTCGGCGACGTCGACTCGGTTCAGGTGTGCACCAGCAAGGGGCTCGGCGCGCCGGTGGGGTCGCTGGTCGCCGGATCGGTGGAGTTCGTCACCGAGGCGCGGCGGGTGCGCCAGATGCTCGGCGGCGGGGTGCGGCAGGGCGGGGTGCTTGCCGCGGCCGGCCTGGTGGCGCTGGACGGCATCGACCGGCTCGCCGAGGACCACGCGAACGCCGCCACGCTCGCCGACGGCCTGCGCGACCTCGGCTGGCGGGTGACCCGGCCGGAGACCAACATCGTGCTCGCCGAGGTGGCCGACCCGCCGGCCACCCTGCACCGGCTCGCCGGCCTGGGCGTGCTCGCCACCCCGATGTCCGGCCGCGTCCGGTTCGTCACCCACCGCGACGTCACCGCCGCGGACGTGCGGGAGGTGATCCGCCGGTTGGGCGCGGCGTAGTCTCACCGCTCCGGGTATGGCGATCTTGCAACCGGAGAGGGACGACGTGCACTGGGTGGTGTTCGACTACGGCGAGGTGATCAGCCGGCCGACCGCCGCGCTGCCCCGGCTGGCCGGGATGCTCGGGGTTTCGCCCGCCGACCTGCTTCCGGCGTACTGGGCCGAGCGGGACCGCTACGACCGCGGCTGCGGCGACACCGAGTACTGGCGCGCCGTGGGCCGGCGGCTCGGCGTGCGGGTGGACGACGACCTCGTCGCCGAGTTGGCGCGGGCGGACATCGCGGGGTGGCTGCACGCCGACCCGGGCACCCTGGCGCTGCTGGTCGAGCTGTCCGCCGCCGAGGTGCCGCTCGCACTGCTGTCCAACGCGTCGGCCTCCTTCGGCCGGGCCGCGGAGCGCCAGCCGTGGGCCGGGTTGTTCCGGCACCTGATGTTCTCCGGCGACCTGGGCATCGCCAAGCCGGACCCGGAGATCTGGCGTCAGCTTGTCGACCGGCTCGGCGCCCGCCCGGAGGACTGCCTGTTCCTGGACGACAAGCGGGTCAACGTGGACGGCGCGCGGCAGGCTGGGCTGCATGCCGCGCAGTGGACCAACCCCGGCCACATCCGTGCCCGGCTGGCCCAGTTCGGCGTGCTCCCGGCCGGTCGCTGAGCGCCCTCAGCTCAGGTGCGGTTCTTGATCGCGCCGTAGGCGGCGGTGCCGATGAACAGCACCCCGCCGATCACGGCCAGCCAGAACAGACCCTTGAGCAGCGCCCCCAGCACGGTCACCACGAGCCAGACGAGCAGCAGCACTCCGATGACGGCCCACACGGCGACCTCCCCTTCAGTCGTGAAAGAATCTTAACACGTAAAAGAACAGCCGGATGATCATACGCTGGGCAACCACTCGCCGAGCCGGCGCAACGCCTCGCGCACGTCTTCGGTGACGCCGGCGAAGGACATCCGCACGAACCGGCCGCCGTTGGCCGGGTCGAAGTCGATGCCGGGGACCACGGCGACACCGGTTTCGTCCAGCAGCCGCTGGCACAGCGCCATCGAGTCCTCGCCGAGGTGGGAGACGTCGGCGTAGGCGTAGAAGGCACCGTCCGCCGGGGCGAGCCGGGTGATGCCCAGCTCGGTGAGCCCGGCGAGCAGCAGGTCGCGGTTGGTGCGGTAGCGGGCCACGTGCGCGTCGGCCTCGGCGTAGGACTCGGGGTCGAACGCGGCGACCGCCGCGTGCTGGGCCAGCGTGGGCGGGCAGACGGTGAAGTTGCCGGCCAGGCAGTCCACCGCGCGCAGCAGCCGGTGCGGCAGCAGCATCCAGCCCAGCCGCCACCCGGTCATCGCGAAGTACTTGGAGAAGCTGTTCACCACGACGGCGTCCCGCGAGGTGGCCCACGCGCAGCCGCTGCGCCGGCCGAAGTTGATCCCGTCGTAGATCTCGTCGGAGACGAACTGGACGTCGTGCTCGGCGCACCACCCGGCCAGCTCGGCCAGTTCCGCCGGGTCCAGCACGGTGCCGGTCGGGTTGGCGGGGCTGGCCACCACCAGGCCGCGCACCGGCGCCTCCAGCGCCTCGAGTTGCTCCACCGTGGGGTGGAACCGGGTTTCCGGGCCGCAGTCCAGCTCCACCACCTCGCAGCCCAGCGCGCGCAGGATGTTGCGGTAGGCCGGGTAGCCGGGGCGGGGCAGCGCCACCCGGTCCCCGGCGTCGAACGCGGCGAGGAAGGCGAGCAGGAAGGCGCCGGACGAGCCGGTGGTCACCACCACCTCGTCCGGTGACACGTCGAGATCGTGTCGGCGGGCGTAGTGCCCGGCGATCGCCTCGCGCAGTTCCGGCATGCCGAGGTTCTCGGTGTAGCCGAGCGGATGCTCGCGCAGCGCCCGCTCGGCGGCGGCGAGCACCGGCGCGGGCGCCGGGCTGGACGGCTGCCCGGCGGCCAGGGACACCACGTCGCCCTTGACCCGCTGGCGGCGCGCCGCCGCGGACAGCACCTCCATCACGTGGAACGGCGGAACGGAGGCACGGGCGGCGGCGGTCATCCGGCTGGTGCTGTGCAGCATGACGCCAGCCTAGGTGCCGCGCCGCCCACGGCCGGACGGAGATCCGCCCCGTCCGAGGACCCCGGGCGGGCGGCCGTCAGTGCCTGTTCCGCGAGCGCGCGGCGCGATCGCGGCGCCGGGGCACAGCCTGTCAGTAGCCGCGGTATCCGCCGCCGTGCTCCATGCTCTGGATGCCCGGCACGTTGGACACCGAGCCGTACCGCGCGATCGCGTACCGGACCCCGGCGATAATGTTGTCCACCGGGTTCCAGATATCGTCGTGCCCAGGCAACTTGTAGGCGTTGAACGTCGAGTCGATTGTTTGCATCAACCCTTTTGACGGGTGCCCAGCGGCGGCATTCGAATCCCAATTGTTGATCGCATGCGGATTTCCACCGGATTCGTGTTGGATAATCGCCCAGATCTGGTCCGGGCTCATTTTGTCCACCGGGACGCCCTGGGCGCGGAGGATTTCGATGGCCTGCTCGATCCAGTCCTTGACCTGGCCGCTGGGCGCCGCGAAACCGGGCGACGGCGGGCCGCCGCTGTCCCCACCGCCGCCGTACCCGCCACCGCCGTACCCGCCACCGCCGTACCCGCCACCGCCGTACCCGCCGTACCCGCTGCCGTGCGCCGCGAGGGCCTGGTAACCACCGCCGTCACCGGCGCCGGCAGCCACGCCCCCGCCGGGCCCGCCCGGCGCGCCACCGGGTGCACCCGGTGCGCCTCCCGCGCTCTGCGGGTCGGTGACCTGCGGTGGGGCGGCGGTCGGCTGCCAGTCGATGGTGCGGCCGGGCGCGGGCACGAAGGGCTGCGTATTCGGATCGGCCAGGCTGGAGAACTTCGGGGAGATGGCGCCGGCGTGGCCGTTGAGCCTGCCCAGCGCGGTGGCCAGTGCGTGGTCGGCCTCGGCCACCTTGGGTCGGGCGTCGCCCGCGGCCTCGGCGCACAGCCGCTCGATCGCGGCGTTCGTCTCGTCCGGCGAGTCGTGCTCGTGCTGCGCCCGGTACTGGCGGACCTGGCCGAGCAGCCGCTCGCAGATGTTATCCACCGAGGCCCTGGCGCTCTCCAGTGCATCGGCGGCGGAGTTCAGGTCGCCGGCCGCGCTGGTCAGCGCCTGCTGCAGGGACGCGCCGGCGTTGCCGAACCCGGCCATGTAGGCGACGAACCCGTCGGCGGAGCCGCCCTGCCACGCGCCGTCGAGTTGGGCCACCGAGTTCTTCACCGCCGTGTCGCACTCGCCGCACCTGCTCGCCGCATCGGTCCAGTGCCTGGCGATCTGCCGGATGGCCTCCGGCTGGGCGCCGTCCACCTTGTCCGCGAGATCGGCCAGGGCCTGCCCGCCCGGCAGCGCCGCCACCTCGTCCTTCGCACCCACCTCGAGTCCTCCCCGTCACTCGTGTTCGCGGCGGTGCCGGTCAGGCCGGACGCCGGAACGTGTGCCGGTTGGCGTCCTCGACGTTGCCGACCGAGGACAGCACCGCGTCCAGCGCGCGTTCCACCTTGCCGAGCAGCCGCTCCGCCGCCGCGAACTCGGCCGCCGCCGTGCCGTTGAGGCTGTCGACCGCGGCGGAGAGGCCTGCCGAGTTGGCCAGCTTGCCGAAGATCGCGGCGTTGCCGCCGACGTGCGCGAAGCCGTCGCCCAGGCCGCCGAACTGGCTGGCCTGCGTGCTCGCCATGGTGCGGCACTGCTCGATGGCGTCGGCGTTGTACTTCGAGACCGCCACGGCCCTTACCCCCTCCTGCGCAGCCGCCACCACGTCTGACGCGCGGCCGCACGTGGTGGTTCCGGAAGAACTCTAGATCGCCGGGGCCGCCCGGTGAGCCGTTTCTTACCGGCCGGAAGCCCGGTCAGGCCGGCTCGTCGAGCAACGCCCGGACGTGCCCGGCCAGCGTGGCCGGGTCGGCCGGACCCACCGTGGTGCGCGGCGGATCGCCGGCGCGGTGGGCCGCGATCAGGTACCGGCCGGCCGGGGTGTCGTGCACGGCGACGCCCCGCGCGAGGCGGCGCCGGCGCCCGCGGCCGTCCCGCAGCGCGGCGCCGAACCGGCCGCGCCGGAGAATGCCCTCGGTCATCGCCGCCAGCGCGCGCAGCGCCTCCGCCGGCACGCCCCCGCCGCGCAGGTGATCGGCGATCGGCAGCAGCGCGCCCCCGGCGTCGTGTGCGGCCGCGTCCACGTCGTCGACCGGCAGCGAGACCGCCGAACCCGGTCCGGGTGGGTGCGGCGGCAGCAGCCCGACGATCTGCTCGGCGAGGGTGCCGGGGCCGACCGGCCGGAGGCGCACCGTGCCGCCGGCCCGCTCGGCCAGCACGGCGTCGTCCTCCCCGGCGGCGGTGAGCCCGCGCACCGCGTTCCGGCCGATGCCGAACCGCAGGTCGATGGACCGGCGGGGCCGGGCCAGCAGCCGCAGCGCGCCAGCGAACCAGGGTTCCAGCCCGCGCCGGCCCGCGGCGCCGAGGGCGCGCAGTTCGGCCCATGCCGATCGGCGGACGAGTTCGCGCTCCTCCGGGTGCGTTCCCTCGGCGGGCACGTACAGCACGATCGGCATCGCGGGCAGGGCGAGATGTTCCCACGCCACCTGGTAGGCGGTGGCGGACAGCGAAACGGTGGTCTGCTGGAGGATCACGGCTGGCTCCGTCCAGGGCACCGCCGGGTTCGGCCGGATGGCGGGCGCCGGCGGCCGGTGCGCGGCACGGCCCCCATGCTCGAGGTAGGCGGGCGGGCGAGCAGCGCGGGCGGGGCAACACCGCCCGGTGGAGTGATCTCGGCGGTTGCCGGTGCGCCGCACCCGGGTACCTGCGTCGATGGTTGCGGGTCGCCGTCGACCATCGCCCACCTCCGTCGTGGTCCGCGAGGGTGGTGACGGTGGGCCGGGGGCGGCGGTTCCGCGCCGGTAAGGAATTGCTCCACCCGGAGCAGCGGTCACGCCGCGCGTCGGCGCCTGGTGCGGACGCACGTCGTGATCGCGTCGCCCGGGGCGCGGAGGTGGCAGGGCAGCCCGGGTCCGGAGCGGGTCAGACCTCGTCGAGCAGGTCCCAGACGCAGCCGGCCAGGCGAAGGTTGTCCGCCGGGCCGATGGTGGTCCACGTCCGGCCGTGCACGTCGCGCCGGGCCAGGTTCAGGTACCGCCCGCGCGGGGTGTCGTGGAAGGCCACCACCCGGTCGGCGCGGACCGCCGGCCGGCCGGAACGGGTGCTCTCCGCACCGAACCGTCCGCGGGTGGCGATGCCCTCGCACATCGCGGCCAGGACTCGCGCGTCGGCACCGGGCACGCCACGGACGGCCAGTTCGTCCGCGAACCCGCCGGGGGCGGCGGCCGCGGCGTCCAGGATCTCGGTGGGCAGGCTCACCGGTTCGCCGAATCCGGCGGGGACGTCGCCGGCGACCGAGACGGCGGCCTCGGCCAGCGCCGTGTCCCTGGTTTCCACCAGGAAGACCGTGTCGCCGTCGATGACCGCGAGCATGGCCTGCTCGCCGCGGGCCGCGGCGAGCGCGCTGGTCTCCCGGTCGGACCGTACCAGGATGTCCACGCACACCTCCGGATGCGCGAGTATGGCGAGCCGGTCGGCGAGTTCCGGGACCGCGCGCCGGCCCCTGGCCAGGCCCCGGTCGGCCAGCGAGGCCCACGCCTTCTCGGTGAGGGTGGCCCGCTCCGCCTCGGTGCGGCCAAGCGGGGGCAGGGTGAGCGCGGCGTGCGGGTCGGGAAGCCGCTCACCGTCCCACAACACGCCGAACTCAAGCGTGGACAGCACAAGGCTGCCGGTACCGGTCACCGCGGCGGAACGTTCCCGGGAGCGCGCCCTGCCCGGCGGCCAACGGCCGGAACGGCAGCGTCGGCCCGGCGGTAGGCGGTCGGGACGGTCGCGCCCCGGCCCCGTGCCCGCGGCAGGACCGCCATGAGTACCCCCATACGCTCGCCTACCCGTTCGGCTTCACCCGGACAGGTTACTCACCCGGATGTGAGGCATACCTGAGTTGGGACGCGGCCGAGCGGCGGATGGTTCCGGTTCCGGTTGCCCGGCCGAACGGCGATGTCGTCCGGCGAACGCGGGTCGGGCTCAGTGCCTGTTCCTGGACGCGCGCCGCGATCGTGTCGCCGGGGCTCGCAGTAACCGGGCACGCTCCGGTTTGTCCTGGTAGCTCGCCCCGACCCCACGATCCCAGGGGCTTCGCCCCGGCGCGTTCGGCGGCTCCGCGGCGGGAAACGCCGTCAGGACGGCACCGGGACGGAGACGTCGCCGCGCACCGCGCGCAGCGCGATGTCGGTGCGATGGTGCGAGCCGGTCAGGTGCACGGCGGCGACCCGCCGGTAGGCGTCCTCGCGGGCGGCGGCGAGGTCGGCGCCGATGCCGACCACCGACAGCACCCGCCCGCCGGAGGAGACCACGGCGCCGTCGTCCCGGCGGCGGGTGCCGGCGTGCAGCACGCCCTCGGCGTCGGCGCCGGTGATCACGTCGCCGGTGCGGGGCCGCCCGGGGTAGCCCTCGGCGGCGATCACCACGGTCACCGCCGCGCCGGGCCGCCAGGCGAGCGGTGGCAGGTCGGCGAGCCGGCCCTCGGCGGTGGCCAGCAGCACGCCGGCCAGCGGGGTGTCCAGCAGGGCGAGCACCGCCTGGGTCTCCGGGTCGCCGAACCGGCAGTTGAACTCGATCACCTGGGGGCCGGTGGAGGTCAGCGCCAGGCCGGCGTAGAGCAGCCCGGAGAACGGGGTGCCGCGCGCGGCCAGTTCCTCGACGGTGGGCCGGACGATGCGGGTGACCACGTCGTCGACGAGTTTCTCGGGCGCCCACGGCAGCGGCGCGTAGGCGCCCATCCCGCCGGTGTTCGGCCCGGTGTCGCCGTCGCCGACCCGCTTGAAGTCCTGGGCGGGCAGCAGTGGCACCACGGTGGTCCCGTCGACCAGGCAGAACAGCGAGGCCTCCGGACCGTCCAGATAGGACTCCAGGACCACGGGGTGGCCGCCGTCCAGCAGGGTCATCGCGTGCGCCCTGGCGGCCGGCCGGTCCGGGGTGACCACCACGCCCTTGCCCGCGGCCAGCCCGTCGTCCTTGACCACGAAGGTGGGGCCGAACCGGGCCAGCGCGGCGTCCAGGTTTGCCGGGTTGTCCACCACGGCACTGTCCGCGGTGGGCACGCCGGCCGCGCGCATCACGTCCTTGGCGAACGCCTTGGAGCCCTCGATCCGGGCGGCCGCCCGGGACGGCCCGAAGCACGGGATGCCGGCGGCGCGCACCGCGTCCGCCGCGCCGGCGACCAGCGGGACCTCGGGGCCGATCACCACGAGGTCGGCCCGCCACTGCCTGGCCAGGGCGGCCACCGCCGCCGGGTCGGCCACGTCGACCGCGGCGGCCTCGGCCACCGCGGCGATGCCCGCGTTACCCGGCGCGCACGCCAGCGCGGTTACCCGGGGGTCCCGCGCGAGGGCGAGAACGAGGGCATGTTCGCGGGCACCGGATCCGATCACCAGGACACGCACGACTGGCCAGAATAGTCGGCGGCACCGGGTCCACCAGCCGCGGGGCGCGTGGCGCACCGCCGCCCGGGTGGCCCGCCGGGAGTCAGCCGGCGGTATCGGCTGCGCCCGATGGTGCAGCCCCGGGCAAGCCGGCGGGACGGTCGGCCGGTGCTCAGACGAGCCGGTCGTCCACGTAGCACCATCGCCAGTCCTCGCCGGGTTCGAAGGATCGGATCACCGGATGATTCGAGTGCCGGTAGTGCGCGGTCGCATGCCGGTGCGGGCTGGAGTCACAGCAGCCGACATGTCCACACGTCAGACACATCCTCAGGTGCACCCAGCCCCGCTCGCCCAGGGCCATGCATTCGGCACAGCCCTCCGGGGTGCCCGGCCGCACCCCCTCGATGAGTTCCGAAACGTGCTGGCATCCCATCCGCGAACCTCCCCTGCGCGGTTGCGGTATCCCCCTCATCCTTACCCCGTCATCCTCGCCCGCGCCGGGTACCGCGTCGGCGGATCGGCACCGGCTTCCGGGCGGGGGACACCGGTGTGACCACACGCGTCCATGCGGTGGCAGGGGGTGGTCGGGATGTCCGGCGTTGAGATGCTCGCGCTGCTCGCCGGGTCGCTGGCAGTGGCCGCGGTGGCCCGGCGCCTGGGGTGGTCGGCGCCGCTGTTGCTGGTGGCCGTCGGGCTGGTCATCTCGTTGGTGCCGGGGATTCCCGCGCCGGCGCTCGACCCCCACCTCGTCCTCGCCCTGATCCTGCCGCCGCTGCTCTACTCGGCCGCGCTGGACAGCTCCTACCTGGGGTTCCGGGCCAATGTCCGGCCGATCGCGCTGCTCGCGGTGGCCCTGGTGCTGGTGACCACGGTGGTGGTCGGCGTGGTCGCGCATCTGGTGCTGCCCGGCCTACCGCTGTCCTCGGCCATGGTGCTGGGCGCGGTGGTGGCTCCGACCGACGCGGTGGCCGCGGTGGCCATCGGCCGCCAGCTCGGGCTGCCCCGCCGGGTGATCACCGTGCTCAGCGGGGAGAGCATGGTCAACGACGGCACCGCGCTGACCGTGTACAAGGTGGCGGTCGCGGCGGTGGTCGGGGCGGGGGTGTCCTGGCTGCGCGGGCTGGGCGAGTTCGCGCTCGCCATGGTCGGGGGTGTCGTCGTCGGGTTGGCCGCCGCGCTGGTGGTGCATGCGGTGCGGCAGCGGCTGGCGAACGCGGTGCTGGAGTGCGCGCTCGGGCTTCTGGTGCCGTTCGGCACCTATCTGGCCGCCGAGGAGGTCGGCGCCTCCGGCGTGCTCGCCGTCGTCGTGGCCGGGCTGTACCTGGGGCACAACGCGCCGCGTGCCGGGTATGCCGTGCGGTTGCAGGAGACGGCGGTGTGGCGCGCGCTGGACGTGCTGTTGGAGTCGCTGGTCTTCGGGCTGATCGGGCTCTCGGTGCGGGCCGTGGCCGCGGGGGTGGGCGGAGCGGGGTGGTCGGGCACCACGCTCGTCGTGGCCTGCGCGGCGGTGCTGGCGGCGACCATCCTGGTGCGGATCGGGTGGGTCTTCCTGGCCACCTACCTGCCGCGCTGGGCCTCGCCGCGGTTGCGGGCCAGGGACCCGGTGCCGTGGCAGGCGCCGATGCTGGTCGGCTGGTCCGGGATGCGCGGCGTGGTCACGCTGGCGGCGGTTGCGGCGCTGCCTGCCGCCACCGGCGCGGGGACCCCGTTCCCAGGGCGGGACGCGATCGTCCTGCTGGCCTTCGTGGTCACGGTGGGCACGCTGCTGATCCACGGGCTGTCCCTGCCCTGGATTATCCGCACGCTCCGGCTGGGCGGTGGCGAGGCGCAACGCGACGCGCTGGCCGAGGCGGAGATCCAGCACCGGGCCGCGCGGACCGCACTGGACCGGCTCGACGCGGAGATCAGTGCGGAGACACCGCCGGAACACGTGGTGCGGCGCCTGCGGGCGATCGCCGAACTGCGCGGCAACGCGGCGTGGGAACGGCTGGGCCGCCAGGAGTTGGAGAGCCCGGCCGCCACGTTCCGCCGGCTGCGCCGCACGATGCTCAACGCCGAGCGCGAGGTGTTCGTGGCGGCGCGGGACGCCGGCCGGATCGATGACGAGGTGCTCCGCACCGTGCTGCGTGAGCTGGACCTGGAGGAGGCCGCCCTGTCCCGGGAGTGAACCCGGCGACCGTCAGCCCAGTTCGTGGCGGACGATCGTCTGGTCGCGGCCGGGTCCGACGCCGATCGCGGACACCCGGGCTCCGGCCAGTTCCTCCAGCCGGTGCACGTAGGCCCGCGCGTTGGCCGGCAGATCCTCGAAGGTGCGGCAGTGGCTGATGTCCTCCCACCAGCCGGGCAGTTCCTCGTACACCGGCACGGCGTGGTGCACGTCGGTCTGGGTCATCGGCATCTCGTCGACCCGCCGGCCGTCCACGTCGTAGGCCACGCAGACCGGCACCTTCTCCAGCCCGGAGAGCACGTCCAGCTTGGTGAGGAAGAAGTCGGTGATCCCGTTGACCCTGGCCGCGTACCGGGCGATCACCGCGTCGAACCAGCCCGTGCGGCGGGACCGCCCGGTGGTGACGCCGAACTCGCCGCCGGCCTTGCGCAGGTGCTCGCCCATGGCGTCGTGCAGTTCGGTGGGGAACGGGCCGGAGCCGACCCGGGTGGTGTAGGCCTTGAGGATGCCGATGACGGTGCCGATGCGGGTCGGGCCGATACCGGAGCCCACGGACGCTCCGCCGGCCGTCGGGCTGGACGAGGTGACGAACGGGTAGGTGCCGTGGTCGACGTCCAGCAGGGTGCCCTGGGAACCCTCCAGCAGCACCGTCTCGCCGCGCTCCAGGGCCTGGTTGAGTAGCAGCCGGGTGTCCGCGATCCGGGAGGCGAACCGGCTGCCCTGCGCCAGCACGGTGTCCACGACCTGCTCGGGGTCCAGCGCCCGGCGGTTGTAGACCTTGACCAGGATCTGGTTCTTCACCTCCAGCGCGGCCTCCACCTTCTGCCGGAGGATCTTCTCGTCCAGCAGGTCCTGCACCCGAACCCCGACCCGGGCCACCTTGTCCTGGTAGCACGGGCCGATACCGCGGCCGGTGGTGCCAATCTTGGCCTTGCCCAGGTAGCGCTCGGTGACCTTGTCGATGGCCACGTGGTACGGCATGATCAAGTGCGCGTCGGCGGAGACCAGCAGCCGGCTGGTGTCCACGCCGCGCTCCTCCAGGCTGGCCAGCTCCTCCAGCAGCACGCCCGGGTCGACCACCACCCCGTTGCCGATCACGTTGGTGACGCCGGGGGTGAGGATCCCGGACGGGATGAGGTGCAGCGCGAAGTCCTGCCCGTCGGGCAGCACCACGGTGTGCCCGGCGTTGTTGCCACCCTGGTAACGCACGACCCACTGGACCCGCTCGCCGAGCAGGTCGGTGGCCTTGCCCTTGCCCTCGTCGCCCCACTGGGCGCCGATCAGGACGATTGCCGGCATGTGAAACTCCAACCCGGACGGACGAGCGATGCCGGTGCACGAGCGTAAACCAGGAGCCGAGCGTGAACGTGGTCGCACTGGCCTGCGGAAACGACGCGGCCAACGGGGAGTGGCGGGCGGTTGCCCAGCGTGACGACGTGGAGTGGCACGAGGTGCCGGCGCGGCCGGGCAAGCCGCATGTCGACCCGCTGCTGGGCGAGCTGGGCGGGCGGCGGCTGGTGGTGTTCGGCACGGACGCCGACCTGGCCGCCGTGGTGCTGCGGCTGCTGCGCACCGAGCGGCTGGGCGAGGTGCCCGTTGGTTACGTTCCGCGTTCGGCGGACTCGGCGGTGGCCGAGTTGTGGGGGTTGCCCACTGATCCGCGGCGGGCGCTGGACCTCGCGGTGGCCGGCGATCCGGACCCGGTGCCGCTGGTCCGCGACGACAGCGGCGGAGTGCTGCTCGGCAGCGGCACGCTCGGCCCGGTGCGCGGCGTGGCGTACTGCGACAACGAGCGGATCCTGCGCGGCCAGGCGAGCCGGATCGAGGTGAGCCCCGACCCGCGCGGCCGCGGCGTGGCCGTGCGGGTGCGCCACGGGCTGTTGCTGCGCCGCACCCGCACGGCCACCGGGCGGGCGTTCGAGATCGGCTGCCTGCCCACCCGCGCGGTCTCCGACGGGGTGGCGCATCCCCGTCCGGTGAACCGGTGGACGTGGTACCGGCACACCGAGGACCTGCGGCTGGTCCGCGGCCTGGTGTGACCGTGCCCGCCCCGGTGCGTTGCGGTCAGCCGACGGCGGTGGCGGTCGGCGCCTCCGGGTCGCAGTCGGCGAGGAACTGGCGGCAGCGGGCGTGCTCGTCCTCCTCGCCGATCCGCGCGGCGGCCCGGGACAGCGCGGCCAGCGCGCGCAGGAAGCCCTGGTTCGGGCGGTGTGCCCAGGGCACCGGCCCGTGCCCCTTCCAGCCCGCGCGCCGCAGTTGGTCCAGGCCACGGTGGTAGCCGGTGCGGGCGAAGGCGTAGGCGTTGATCACGTGGTCCGCCGCCAGTGCCTGCTCGGCCAGCCGGGCCCACGCCTCGCAGAAGTCCGGGTGGGCCCGGGCGACCTCGGCGGGATCGGCGCCACCGTCGATGGCGGCCTGCGGCTCGGGCCGCTCGGGCAGCCGGGTCGGCTCGGGGCTGATGAGATTGCCGTGCGACGAAGTCATGCCCTCATCGTCGCGCACCACCGCGGTGAGGCGGGGCCGTGCCCGTCATTCGTCCCGGGGACCCGCGCCGCCGCACGTTCAGCGGAGCACCCGGACCAGCACGCCCGCGCCGGCCAGCATCAGCACCGTGACGATGACACCCGCGATCACCCGCTTGTTCATGCCATTCACCTCCCCCCGGGCTCGTCCACCCTCGCCGACCCTGCTGGTTGGCCACTCTCCGGGCAAGTCCGGTCACCCACCCGTAAGGGTGATCCCGCGAATCCCCCGGAACTTGCCGCAAAGCCCTTTGCCGGGGGCGGACGCGGGGGAATGATGCTCGCGTGACGACGGGGGTTACTCGCCGGTTTACCGAGCTGAGAAGCGCGTACTGGACCCGGGGGACGGCCGGGCGGGCCACGCCGGAGGCGGCCGTGGTCGGGCTGTACCGGCTGTGGCTGGTTGCCCTGACGCTGAAGGTGCTGGGCTCCTCCTGGGACGTTTCCTGGCACTTCCGGTGGCTGCGCGACGACTTCGCGCCGCCGCACCTGCTGAACAGCGTGGGCACCGTGCTGGTGGTCGCGCTGGTGGTGTTCCACACCTACACCGGCTACGGCGTGGACCAACGGGCGCTGCGGCTGATGCAGTGGGGCACCGGGATCTTCCTGGTGGCCATCCCGCTGGACGTGATCAACCATCGGGTCAACGGCCTGGACATCACCGCGTGGAGCCCGTCGCACGCGCTGCTCTACCTGGGCACCGCGCTGATGGTGGCCGGGGCCGCGGTGGGCTGGTGGCGGGCGGCGCCGCTCGGCCGGCCGCGCACCGCGTTACTCGGCGCGTTCGCGTTCTTCTTCCTCGAGAACGTGCTCTTCCCGAACCAGCACCAGGAGTACGGCGTGCTGGAACTGCGGTCCTGGGACGCCGGCCACCCGTACGCCGAGCCCAGCCTGCTGGCGTTCGCCGCGAACCAGATCGGCCACCCGGTCGACCGGGTCGCGGTGGCGCACTTCGCCCTTCCGGTGCCGGACTGGGTGTACCCGCTGTGGGGCGTGCTCGCCGCCACGCTGGTCCTGGTAGTGACCCGGCGGCTGGTCGACCGGCAGTGGGCGGCGACCGCGGTGGCCGCCGGCTACGTCGGCTACCGCTGCGTGGTGTGGGCGGTGCTGGTCGGTGCCGGGTTCCCGCCGTCCACGGTGCCGTTCTACCTGCTGGCGGTCGGGCTCGCGGTGGACGCGGTGGCGCTGGCCGGGTTGCCCGGCGCGGTGGCGCCGCTGACCGGCGCGGTGGTCGTCACCGGCGCCGGCTACCTCGCCCTGGCCGGCCAGGCCGAGTGGATCGCCGCGCCGCCGGTGTCCGAACCGTCCGCGGCGGCCACCGCCGCGGTGCTGGCCCTCGGCTGGTACGGCGCGGAAGCGTGGCGCACCCGCCGACTCCGCATTCAGCGGGCTCAACGGGGGTTCGAGGGGTGCCCGAACCCCCGTTGAGCCCGCTGAATGCGGTGGGCGAGGAAGGGGTCAGCCGGCGAGCATCCGGCCGGCGGACTTCAGGTGCTCGCAGGCGCTGGTCACCCGGGCCGCCATGGACTGCTCTGCCTGCTTGAGGTAGCTCCGCGGGTCGTACGCCTTCTTGTTGCCGACCTCGCCGTCCACCTTCAGCACGCCGTCGTAGTTGGTGAACATGTGGGCGGCGATCGGCCGGGTGAACGCGTACTGGGTGTCGGTGTCGATGTTCATCTTCACCACGCCGTAGGAGACCGCCTCGTGGATCTCCTCCAGCAGCGAGCCGGACCCGCCGTGGAAGACCAGGTTGAACGGCTTGGAGCCGGCCGGCAGGCCGAGCTTCTCGGTGACGACCTCCTGGCCGTTCTTGAGGATCTCCGGGCGGAGCTTGACGTTGCCCGGCTTGTAGACGCCGTGCACGTTGCCGAACGTGGCGGCGAGCAGGTAGCGGCCGCGCTCGCCGGTGCCCAGCATCTCGGCGGTCTTCAGGTAGTCGCCGGGGGCGGTGTAGAGCTTCTCGTTGATGTCGTGGGAGATGCCGTCCTCTTCGCCGCCGACCACGCCGATCTCGATCTCCAGCACGATCTTCGCCTTGGCCGCCTGCTCCAGCAGCTCGGACGCGATCTGCAGGTTCTCCTCCAGCTCGACGGCCGAGCCGTCCCACATGTGCGACTGGAACAGCGGGTTCTGCCCGCTGTTCACCCGCTCCTGGCTGATCGCCAGCAGCGGCCGGACATAGCCGTCCAGCTTCTCCTTCGGGCAGTGGTCGGTGTGCAGCGCGATGTTGACCGGGTACTTCTCCGCCACCACGTGCGCGAACTCGGCCAACGCCACCGCGCCGGTCACCATGTCCTTGACCTTCGTGCCGGAGAGGAACTCCGCGCCCCCGGTCGAGATCTGGATGATCCCGTCGCTCTCGGCCTCGGCGAAGCCGCGGAGGGCTGCGTTCAGCGTCTCCGACGATGTCACGTTGATGGCCGGGTAGGCGAACTCGTTCGCCTTGGCCCGGTCCAGCATCTCCGCGTAGACCTCGGGGGTCGCGATGGGCATCGGTCGTCCTCCTCAGTGCCTTGTTCAAAAGCTCGCGCCATTCAGCGAGCCCGTGCGGTCGCCACGCCGCCGGCACCCCGGCCGCTGGCACGGGGCTGGCGGCCGGTTGGTCGCTGGACCGGTTCGCCAATGACGCTCACAGTGCCCTGCAGGCTGCGCAAACGCCGTATCTACGGTCATCGTACGAGTCACCCGCCCCTCGACGCGGTGGCGAGTCCGCCGCACGCCGCGAGGTCAGCGCACCCCGGCCGATGCGCGGTCACCGTATCGTCCGGCGCTGCGGCGTGGCGACGATGTCCACCGGAAGCAGCGGGCCCGGGACAACGATCTTTAACTCGCCAGTAGCTTACTCGTAGTAGGTAGGTCTAGAGTCTCCCCGGAGCTTGGCGAGAACGGCTGCGTAACAGGGAGGTTCCGGTGGCCGGCGAGTGGCATGTCGCGGGTAAGGTCGTCCTGATCACCGGGGCGGCCCGGGGAATCGGCGCCGAGGTGGCGGGCCGGCTCGCCGGCCGGGGCGCCCGGCTGGCTCTGCTCGGGCTGGAGGGTGAGCAACTGCGGCAGACCGCCAGCGCCTGCGGGTCCGACGCCGCCGCCTGGGAGGTCGACGTCACCGACGCCGCGGCGCTGGAGAAGGCGGTGGCCGAGGTGGTCGAGCGGTTCGGCGGGATCGACGTGGTGGTGGCCAACGCCGGGATCGCGCCCACCGGGTTCGTCCGCTCCATGGACCCGGCCGCCTTCGACCGCACCATCGAGGTGAACCTGCTCGGCGTGTGGCGCACGGTGCGGGCCTGCCTGCCGCACCTGATCGACCGGCGCGGCTACTGCCTGGTGGTGTCCTCCCTGGCGGCGATCGAGCACGCGCCGGGCATGTCCGCCTACTGCGCCAGCAAGGCCGGCTGCGAGGCGTTCGCCGACTGCCTGCGGGCCGAGGTGAAGCACCTGGGCGTGGACGTCGGCGTGGGCTACTTCTCCTGGATCGCCACGGACATGGTGGCCGGCGCGGACCAGCACCCGGTGTTCGGCAGGATGCGCGCCAAGCTGCCCGGTCCGGCCGGCCGCACCTATCCGGTGTCCGCGGTGGGCGAGGCGGTGGTTTCTGGCATCACCCGGCGTGCCCGGTCGGTCTACGTGCCCGGCTGGGTGGGCGCGGTTCGGGCGATGCGCGGCTGGCTGCCGCGGCTGATCGAGGCGGTGTCGAACCGGACGGTGGCGGAGACGGACCGGGCCGCCGAGGAGGACGTGCGCCGCCGCGGCGCCGAGGCATCCCGCCCGGTCGGCCCCGGCGGCCAGGCGGCGGTCCGCCAGGACGGTTGACCGGCCGTCAGTGCCTGTTCCGGGAACAGGTGTCAGGAGATCCAGGTCCCGAAGAGCGGGTTCCACTGGCGCACGGTGGTCCGGACGATCACGCCGGCCTTGCTGAACGGGTCATCCGCGAGCACCGCGCGCAGCTCGGCCTCGTCGGCGACCTGGTAGATGACCAGGCCGCCGTTCTCGTCGGGAAAGGGGCCGCTGGCCAGCACCACGCCGCGCTCGGCGAGCTGCCGGAGGTACGCGCGGTGCTCGGGCCGGACCCGCTCCTGCTCGGCCGTGTCCCGCCCGTAGCACAGTTCGACGGCGAACGTCGCCATGCCGCCTCGGCCTCCTACCTGTTTCGTCCGCGGGTGGCTCGAGGTGGACGGTACCGCCCGGCCCCAGGCACGTCGGTGCCTGTTCGCCGAACGTGCCCGGCGCGTTCCCATGCTCGTCATCGCAGGTCGGTCGGGTTCCGGAACAGGCCGCCAGCGACGCTGTGAAACCTTGACGTGAGTCGTCCGTGACCGGGCAGCGTCACCCATTGGGTACTGTCAGGGCGTGCATGGGCGGCAGGACGGCGAGGCGCCGGTGACCCATCCCGCCGAGCGGACCGTCGAGCGGACCCTCGGCCACCTACGCGCTGTCGACGCCAGCCCGCCGGCTCGCCCGGCCGGCGGCCCGCTGACCCTCGAGGACCTCTACCGCACCCACCGCATGCGCCTGGTCCGGCTGGCCATCCTGCTGGTGGACGAGCCGGCCACCGCCGAGGACGTGGTGCAGGAGGCGTTCACCGGGTTGCATCGCAACTGGCACACCCTGCGAGACGCCTCCGCCGCGCTCGGCTACCTGCGCACCGCGGTGGTAAACGGGTCCCGCAGCGTGCTGCGGCGGCGCAAGACCGCCCGGGACTACACGCCGCCGCACGTGGCCAACGCGCGGTCCGCGGAGAGCCTGGCCATGCTGACCGCCGAACACCAGGCGGTGGTCAACGCGCTGTCCCAGTTGCCGCCGCGGCAGCGGGAGGTGCTGGTGCTGCGCTACTACGGCGGCCTGACCGAGGCGGAGATCGCCGAGGCCACCGGAATCTCCAAGGGCACGGTCAAGTCGACGGCCAGCCGCGCGCTGGACGCCCTGCAGAAGATCATCGTGCCGCGCTGAGCGCGGCGGCGCACCCGCGTGACGCGCGAAGACCGGCGAATTTGGTATAGACCATCGGTGCTCCGGTGACGGAGGATCGGAGCGTGGAGCGCACCAGGCAGGTGGTGGCCGTCGACGTCGGCGGCACCGAGACGAAGGCCGCGCTGGTGGCCGGCACGGCGCGGTCGGTGACCGCGCTCGCGCACCGGCGGCGGCGCACGCCCCGGGCCGGCGACGGGGAGGCCACCGCCAAGGCCGTGGTCGGCGCGGTCGGTGAGCTGGTGGACGAGCTGGCCGGGGCGGCGGACGGCCCGGTCGAGGCCGCCGGCGTGGTGCTGCCCGGCGTGGTGGACGACCGCCGCGGCGTCGGCGTCTTCTCGGCGAACCTGGGCTGGCGAGAGTTCCCGTTCGCCGGGGAACTGCGCGGCCGGCTGGGGCTGCCGGTGGCGTTCGGGCACGACGTGCGCGCCGGCGGGCTGGCCGAGTACCGCCTCGGCGCGGCCCGCGGGCTGACCGACGCGGTGGTCATGCCGATCGGCACCGGGATCGCCGCGGCGCTGGTGGTGGGCGGCCGGTTGCATTCCGGCGGCGGCCGGGCCGGCGAGATCGGGCACGTGGACGTCGGCCACGGCGAGCCGTGCGGCTGCGGCCAGCGCGGCTGCGTCGAGGCCGTGGCGTCCTCGGCGGCGATCGCCCGCCGCTACACCGAGCGCACCGGCCGGCCGGTGCGCGGCGCGGTGGACGTGGCCGGCGCGGTGCGGTCCGGTGACGCCGACGCGCTTACCGTGTGGCGGGACGCGGTGGACGCGCTGGCCAGGGGCCTGCTGCTGGTGGCGACGCTGCTGGACCCGCAGGCCGTGGTGCTCGGCGGCGGCCTCGCGCTGGCCGGCGAGACCCTTGTCGCGCCGCTGCGGGCGCGGCTGGACGAGCTGGCCACCTTCCAGCGCCGGCCGGAGATCCGGCTGGCCGAACTCGGCGACGAGGCCGGCTGCCTCGGCGCCGCCCTGCTCGCCATCGACCTGTTGGAGCGGCCATGATCGTGCCGAGGCGCGGTTCCCGGAGAGACCGCGGCGCGCGCCAGGGCTCGCGGGCCGGGGAGTCCCGATGACCGGCCCGGCGAACGACGTGGTGATCCGCGGCGGCGACGTGGTCGGCGCGGACGGCGTGCTGGCCGGCGGCTGGGTCGCGGTGCGCGGCGCGACGATCACCGCGGTCGGCGACGGCGACCCGCCGCCCGGCGAGTCGGTGGACGCCATCGGGTGCTGGGTGGTGCCCGGGTTCGTGGACATCCACTGCCACGGCGGCGCTGGCGAGGCATTCGGCTCGGCCGATCCGGACGGGGTGGCCAGGGCGGTCACCGCGCACCGCCGGCACGGCACCACCACGATGCTCGCCAGCCTGGTGTCCCGGCCGGTCCCGGACCTGGCCAGGGAGATCGCCGCGCTGGCCGAGTTGGCCGAGGACGGCCTGGTCGCCGGCATCCACCTGGAGGGTCCGTTCCTCTCCGCGGCGCGCTGCGGCGCGCACGACCCGGCGGTGCTGCGCCCGCCGGACCCCGCCTCGGTGGACGCGCTGCTCGGCGCGGGGCGCGGCCAGGTCCGCATGGTCACTCTCGCCCCCGAGTTGGACGGCGCGGTGGACGCGGTGCGCCGGCTGGCGGGCGCCGGGGTGCTCGCCGCGATCGGGCACACCGACGCCACCGAGGCCCAGGTCCGGCCGGCGGTGGACGCCGGGGCCACGGTGGCCACACACCTGTTCAACGGCATGCGGCCGCTGCACCACCGGGAGCCCGGCCCGATCGGCGCGCTGCTGGACGACGAGCGGGTCGCCGTCGAGCTGATCTGCGACCTGGTGCACGTGCACCCGACCGCGGTCCGGTTGGCCGCCCGGCACGCCGCGCCGGACCGCACCGTGCTGGTCACCGACGCGATCTCGGCCACCGGCATCGGCGACGGCGTGTACGACCTGGGCGGGCTGCGGGTCACCGTGCGGGACGGGGTGCCCACCCTGGACGGCGGCGGCTCGCTGGCCGGAAGCACGCTCACCATGGACGCCGCGTTCCGCAACCTGGTGCGGGGCTGCGGGTTGACCGTGGTCGAGGCGGTGGCGGCCACCGCGACGCGGCCGGCGGCACTGCTCGGCCGCGCCGACCGGACCGGCGCGCTGCGCCCCGGCCTGGCCGCCGACCTGGTGCTGCTGGACGCCGAACTGCGCCCGGTGCGCGTGATGGCCTGCGGGGAATGGGTGAGGCCGTGACGAGTTTCCGCAGGTCGCTGCCGGTCGCCAGCGCGGTAGGCTAGCGTCGGAACGGTGAGCACGGAGGATCCGGAACGGCTGCTCGCCGACGCGTTGCGGGCACAGGCCGCGAGCGCGCCGCTCCCACCCACCCCGGCGGAGAGCCCGGTGACCGCGACCGGTCAGGGCGTCCACCTCACGCCGGGAGACGACCCGGCGGTGCCCGGCACCGGCGGGCACGAGGTCGCTGGCCTCGGCCCCGGTTACGGGCTGATCTCCGGTTCCGGTGTGGACGGTCCGCCCGATCCGCTGGTCACCGGCGCCGGCCAGCCGGCGCCGCCGGCCGGTCCCGCGCCCGCGGCGTCCCCGGCCCCGGGCGCCGGCGAGCCGAGCCGGCCGCTGGCCGCCGGGTGGGTGCTGCTGCTGGCCGTGCTGCTCGGCCTGGCCGCCGGCGCGGTGGCCGCACTGATCACCTTGCTCTGACGAATCTCCAACGCCGCCGACAGGTTTCTCTCAGGTGGCCCCATGTACCTTGTCCCCGTGACCACCGTCATGCCCACCCTCGCGGCGTCCAGTGGCCCGTTGAGCCTGCTCAACGCGGAGAACCTGCTGCACCTGCTGGGTCCGTACGTGCTGATCGGCCTGTGCGGCATCGTCTTCGCCGAGTGCGGCCTGCTCATCGGGTTCTTCCTGCCCGGCGACTCGCTGCTGTTCACCGCCGGCCTGTTCGTGGCCAAGGGCTGGATCGGCACGCCGCTGTGGCTGGCCTGCGTGCTGCTGACGGTGTGCGCCTTCGTGGGCAACGTGGTCGGTTACGGCATCGGCTACCGGGTCGGGCCGGCGCTGTTCAGCAAGCCGGACTCGAAACTGTTCAAGAAGGAGTACGTGGACCGCACGCACGCCTTCTTCGAGAAGTACGGGCCGAGGGCGATCGTGCTCGCCCGGTTCGTGCCAATCGTGCGCACCTTCATCACCGCGATGGCCGGCGTGGGCCGGATGGAGCCGCGCAGCTACTTCACGTACTCGTTCATCGGTGGTGCGGTCTGGGCCAGCGGGGTCACCGTGCTCGGCTACTTCCTCGGCCAGTTCGACGTCGTGCGCAGGAACATCGAACTGATCCTGGTGGCGATCGTGCTGGTCTCCGTCATCCCGATCATCATCGAGTTCCTCAACGCCCGCCGCGCCGGCCGGTCCGGCCGCGAGGCCGCCACCGAGGTCACCCAGCGGATCGAGCGCGTCGACCGGGGCCACTGACCGCGGGAGTGGTCTTCCGGCCGCCGGCCTTGACCTTGAGCGCGCACCAGGTACTGGACTGCGGGTCATGACGACCACGGAGGTGGCCCTGGTGACCGGGGCCAACAAGGGCATCGGCAAGGAGATCGCGCGCGGGCTCGGCCAGCTCGGCATCACGGTGCTGGCCTCGGCCCGCGACGAGACACGCGGCGCGGCGGCGGTCGCCGAACTGGCCGGCGAGGGGCTGGACGCCCGGTTCGTCCGGCTCGACGTCACCGACGAGCGGTCCGTCGCCGAGGCCGCCGAGCTGATCTCCGCCGACTTCGGCCGGCTGGACATCCTCGTCAACAACGCCGGCATCACCAACGACCTGGTGACCCCGCCCAGCGAGACGAGCCTGGGGGACCTGCGCCGGGTCTACGAGACCAATGTGTTCGGCGTCGTCGCGGTGACCAACGCGATGCTGCCGCTGCTGAGGAACGCCCCTTCGGCCCGCATCGTCAACGTCTCCAGCGGGCTGGGCTCGCTCGCCCGGCACACCGCGCCCGGCTGCACCCTCGGCCTGTACTTCGCCTACAGCACTTCCAAGACCGCGCTGAACGCGGTCACCGTGCAGTACGCGCGGGAGCTGCGGGACGCCGGGATCGCCGTGAACGCCTGCGCTCCCGGCCTGTGCGCGACCGACCTGAACGGCCACATGGGCGACCGCACCCCGGCCCAGGGCGCCAAGATCGCCATCGAGCTGGCCACCGCCGAACCGGACGGCCCCACCGCCGGCTTCTTCGACGAGAACGGTCCCGTCTCCTGGTGACGTCCGAGCATGTGACTCCTTGCTTCCGGATCGCCACAGTTGGCGACAAGATCCCGCAAGCCTGCGCCACACTGACACCATGCCCGCCGATCACGACTATGAGGAGCTACATCGTCTGGTAGATCGGCTGACGCCGGATCAGGCGAGGGCGCTCCGTGCAGTCGCGCTGGAACTGGTGAAGAGCCACCCTTCCGACGACGAGGCGGGCACCGCGTCGCCGTCCGCCCGTCGCCGTCGGCTGCCGTTTGCGAGGATCATGCATGCTGAACCCGGTCTCGCGGAGCGGTCAGAAGACATCCTGCGTACCGAGTTCGGGCATCACACGGCGTGATCGTATGCGACACGGGCCGCTGGTCGCGGTGCTCAACCAGGACGACGCCAACCACGAACGGTGTCTTGATCTCCTTGAGACGCATCCTGAGCCACTGATACTGCCGGGTCCTGTGCTCACCGAGGTCGTCGGTGTCCGCTTCCCCGCTGGGCCGATGTCGCCACCATCGACACGTGGTGCAAGTCCCTGACGCCATGACGACGGCACGACGCCAGCCGACCCCGGGCGTTGCCGTCGGCTGTCAGCCGGAACAGATATGCGCATGCGTGGGCGCGTCTGAGTAGACCCTGGTGAGCAGGAACAGCGTCAGCAGTGTGGCCAGGATCGCTCCAGCGATTTCAATGCCGATGAGGGCACCGCTCCCGCGTCGTGAAGCAGTGGAGAGTTCGGTCGTGCGGCCACGGCGCACAAACGTAAAAGCGATTCCGGACGTAACGGCTACCACTCCGGCGAGGGCGAGGATCCATGCCCTGGTAAGCGCGGCCGCCACCGTGGCGACGACGCCCCCGCCCATTAGCGGAAGGGCGAGGATTGACGCGGTAATGCGGTCACCTTGGCGGCGCAGCGCATGCGCCACCAACGCTGTGCCGAGTGCTGCCGCCGCCAGTGCGACCGCTGTCCACCCCAACGCGAACGCCGTGTGCGGCACAGGAATGCGACCGTTGCAGGTTCGTTCCCGTTCGCGTACTACGTCGTAGCTGAGTTGGACTGCCCACACACCGATGCCCACGCTGGCCACGCCCAGAAGGAGGCCGCCGAGAAGCCACCACCGCAGCGTCGGCCGAACACCAGCTTCCGAGGCGTTCGCCGGCATCCTCGTCACCGGCTTTCTCCGGTCATGTCGTGGAGAACCTGCATCATGCGCCGTTCACCCTCTTGATCGCTGGCCGCTACGGTACCTGCTGCTTCTCTCAGTGCTTGTGCCGCATTCGCGGTGTCGTCAACAAGTTGCTCAATGCGTCGCTCCCACGCCTGTCGCAGATTCCGTAGTTCCTGGCCGCTGCGCCAGCCGGGAGCCCCGGACGCCGCATCATCGAGGCTTGCCAGGAGGTTCTTGGTACGTTCCCGGGCAGCAGCCGAGATATCGGCAATGTCGTTGCCCGCCTGATGTATCGGCTCCGGGTTCATGCTGATACTCTTTGGCCACCTCCCGGATGCACATTCCTCAGTGTCCGTACCAGTTCGGGTTGACTCGAACGACGACCACCTTCTGCTGTCCCTCTTCGAACTCATTGTGGGGCAGCCGGCCGTTCAGGCTGACATTCAGCCGTGAATCGGTGTGCTGCGTGTAGTGGATATCGCCGTCCGGGGTGACCGATGTAACCAGGGCGGCGTGATGAACGGTTCCCGGGTCCGCCGGTGTTGGTCCACCGGTTCCTTGCTGTTCGAAATAGACGATGTCACCGGGTCGAGCTTCTGACAGTGGGATCTGCTGGCCGCCGTGACGCAAGAAGAAATCGCGCTGGGCGTTGGCATCGGTCCAGGTACGGGTATGCGAGGGCGGGGTCATATGATCAGTGCACCACGTGCTTGGTAAGATCATAGCATTCATTTAACGGGCCTGCCGGAAAGGAACTATTGTCGCAGTGCGGGGTGTCGAACTGCGCCCGGACGAGCGAGAAATCATTTCTCGTGAGCTGGCGAAGGGGCAATCGTACCGGGCGATCGGGCGACTGCTGAAGCGGGATCATTCGGTTGTTTCTCGAGAGGTCAGCAGAAACGGTGGTCGGTC
>NZ_BJFL01000020.1:80915-104801 GCF_005405885.1 Gandjariella thermophila | reverse complement strand
TGGGATGCCGGGCGGCCAATCCCCCTGGGCCATCGCTGGCGGAGGCATGGAAGCCATACCCGGCACCCCTGGGTCGTCGGAACCCTACGACCGGCCCCGAGCGACACAGGAAGAAGGTAAGGACTGCATGACATTCCACGCCGCGACACCGGAAACGACCGCAGCGCGCGCCAGGCCTCGAGCTCGCGGACAAGGAAGGAAGAACTCATGACCGACACCGCCGTGGCGGACGTGGGGGCGACCGCGAAGGCGGGGCACCAACCGGGCCAGCAGCCAGGCCAGTTCAGCCGCGCGCAGATCCTCACCATCTTCAGCGGCCTCATGCTGGGCATGTTCCTGGCCGCGCTGGACCAGACGATCGTCAGCACGGCGATCAGAACCATCGCCGACAGCCTCAACGGGCTCAGCCTGCAGGCCTGGGCGACCACCGCCTACCTGATCACCGCGACGATCTCCACCCCGCTGTACGGCAAGCTGTCCGACCTCTACGGCCGGAAGCCGTTCTACCTGACCGCGATCTTCGTGTTCGTGGTGGGCTCGCTGGCCTGCACGTTCGCCCAGTCCATGTACCAACTCGCGGCGTTCCGCGCGGTGCAGGGACTCGGCGCCGGCGGGTTGATGTCGCTCGCCCTGGCGATCATCGGGGACATCGTGCCGCCCCGGGAGCGGGCCAGGTACCAGGGCTTCTTCCTGGCGGTGTTCGGCACGTCCAGCGTGCTGGGGCCGCTGATCGGCGGCTTCCTGGCCGGCCAGGCGCACATCCTCAACATCGCCGGCTGGCGCTGGGTGTTCCTGGTCAACGTGCCGATCGGGGTGCTCGCGTTCATCGTGGTCGCCGCGGTGCTGAACATCCCGCACACCCGCCGCGACCACCGCATCGACTGGTTCGGCGCGATCGCCATCTCGATCTGCCTGGTCCCGTTGCTGATCGTCGCCGAGCAGGGCCGCGGCTGGGGCTGGGGGTCGCAGCGGTCGCTGATCTGCTACGGCATCGGCGCCGTCGGGTTGATCCTGTTCCTGCTGGCCGAGCGCCGGGTCGGGGACGACGCGCTGCTGCCGCTGCGGCTGTTCCGCAACGGGGTGTTCAGCACCACGTCGCTAGCCGGGTTCATCGTCGGCATGGGCATGTTCGGCGGGATCATGCTGATCCCGCAGTACCTGCAGATCGTCAAGGGTGCCTCGCCGACCAAGGCCGGCCTGCTGACGCTGCCGCTGGTGCTCGGAATCATGATCGGCTCGGTGCTCTCCGGCCAGATCACCGCGAGGACCGGCCGGTACAAGATCTTCCCGGTGATCGGCACGCTGCTGATGCTTGGTGCCGCGCTGCTGTTCCACGGGCTCACCGTGGACACCCCGCTGTGGCAGGCGGACATCGACATGCTGGTGTTCGGCCTCGGCCTCGGCAACTGCATGCAGACGCTGACGCTGGCCGTGCAGAACGCGGTGCCGGCCAGGGACATGGGCGTGGCCACCGCGTCGTCCACGTTCTTCCGCCAGATGGGCGGCACCCTGGGCACCGCGGTGTTCCTGTCCATCATGTTCAGCACGGTGACGGACAAGATCGCCGGTGCGTTCCGGGACGCGGTGCGCACGCCGGACTTCCAGGCCGCCGTGCGGGATCCGGCCGTCCAGGCCAACCCGGCGGACCAGGGCGTGCTGCGGGCGCTCGCCAGCGGCGGTGGCGGCGGTAACACCAACGGCGTGCTCAACGACTCGTCGTTCATCCAGCACCTCGACCCCCGGCTGGCCCGGCCCTTCCTGGTCGGTTTCGCGCAGTCGATGGACCTGGTGTTCCTGGTCGCCGCCGGGGTGATCGTGCTCGCCTTCGGAGTGACGCTGTTCATCAGGGAGATCCCGCTGCGGGAACGCTCCGGGCTGGCCGAGCGGGCGGCGGAGAACGCCGGCGGGGTGGCGGCGACCGTCGTGCCGAGCACCGAGACCGCCCCGGCGGTGAACGGCGCCGCCGGGAACGGTCGCTCCCTCGCACTCGCCACGGGCGGCAGGCACGCCCTGGAGACGGTCGGCGCCGCGACCGAGTACACCCGATCCCAACCCGGAGCAACCCCGATGACCAGCGTGAACGAGCTCTCCCGGCCGGCAGGCGGAGTGGCCGGCACGGTGCGCAGGGCGGATGGCACGCCGATCCCGGAGGCCGCGCTCACCCTGATCGACCCGCGCGGTCAGCAGATCGCCAGGACGGTCACCGACGGAGCCGGCCGGTACCACGTGCGCGTCCCGCAGAACGGCAGCTACGTCCTGATCGCCTCGGCCGGGGCGCACCAGCCGCAGGCGTCGATGGTGGCGGTGAACGGTAGCCAGGTCGACCTGGACATGGTGCTCTCCGGCACCACCCGGATGGTCGGCGTGGTCACCGTGGCCGGCACCGGCGCCCCGGTGGCCGGCGCCGCGGTGACCCTCACCGACGTGCGCGGCGAGGTGGTGGCCGCCCGGGTCACCGGCGCCGATGGCGGCTACGCGCTGGACGAGTTGGTCGCCGGCGGCTACACGCTGGTCGCCAGCGCCCCCTCCTACCACCCGGTCGCCGTCGCGGTGACCGTGCCGGACGTCGGCGAGGTGCGCCAGGACGTGGAACTGCTCGGTGGGGCGAGGCTGTCCGGCACGGTGTCCGCGGGACCGGAGGGGCGGCCGGTGCCGGACGCCAGGGTCACCCTGGTGGACGCGAGCGGCACCGTGGTCAGCGCGACCACCAGCGGCCCGGACGGCGGCTACTCCTTCGACGACCTGCCGGCCGGCGAGTACACCGTGATCGCCAGCGGGTACCCGCCGGTGGCCACCGCGCTGCGGATCGGCACCGGCGAGGAGGGCCGGCACGACGTGACCCTGGGCTACCCCGATGAGTGACGGAGGAGCGAACGCGATGGGCGCGGGTTCGGTGCGCGCGCAGGTACGGACCAGCGACGGGTGGCCGGTGCGGAACGCCGTGCTCACCCTGACCGACCTGTCCGGGCGGCAGGTCGACCGGGTGGTGGCCGACGAGGACGGCGCGGTGGCCTCCGCGCCGCTGCCGCCCGGCAACTACACCGCGATCGTCACCGCGGCCGGGCACGCGCCGGTCGCCCGCACCGCCATGGTCGGGGAGAGCAGCGACGCCTCCCTCGGCGTGGTGGCCCTGGCCCGGCTGGGTGGCCGCGCGCTGCCCGAGCCGGGACCGTGGACGATCGACCCGGTGCACTCGTCGATCGGGCTGGTCGCCCGGCACCTCGGGCTGTCGAGCATCCGCGGCCGGTTCGGCGAGTTCGGTGGCCGGATCGACGTGGCGCAGCCCTTTGAGCGGTCCAGGGCGCACGCGGTGATCAAGGCCGCGAGCATCGACACCGGCAACCGGACCCGGGACGATCACCTCCGCTCCGCCGACTTCCTGGAGGTCGAGCAGCACCCGACGATCGAGTTCCGCAGCAGGGTGCTCAGCGCCGCGGGGGAGGACGCCTGGACGCTGGACGGTGAGTTGACCGTGCGCGGGCGGACCCGGCCGGTTCGGCTGGCCATGACCTACCTCGGCGTCGGCCCGGACCCCTGGGGCGGCACCCGGGCCGCGTTCGCGGCCACCACCGAACTGCACCGGGACGACTTCGGGATCACCTTCAACCAGGTGCTTCAGGCCGGGATCGACGCGATCGGCGCGACGGTGCGGGTGGAGTTGGACATCCAGGCCGTGCAAGGTGAGACCCTGCCCTGGTAGCCGCCGAGGCTACCGGGCCCTGACTATGCTGGGCCCATGCGGCAGCTCTGGCACCCCGAGCCGGAGGAGATCACCCTCACCGGAGTGCTCAGCGCGCTGGGGGACCCGATCCGGCTGAGCATCGTCGGCGTGCTCGCCGACGGTCGGGAGCACGGCGTGGGCGAGTTCCAGTACCCGATCGCCAAGTCGACGCTCAGCCACCACGCCAAGGTGCTGCGCGAGGCCGGCATCACCTTGACCCGGCAGGAGGGCACCCGATGCTTCGTCTCGCTGCGTCCCGAGTTGGAGGAGCTGTTCCCCGGGGTGATTCCGAGCGTGCTGGCCGCGTCGGCCGGTCGGACCGACCGGGCGCCGGCCGACCGGGCGCGCCGGGCCACCGTCCACTAGCGTCGTGACCCGCGCATACCGCAACGGTGGTGGAGGGACCATGCGCCCGTGGCCAGGTACGGCCTACCCGCTGGGCGCCAGCTACGACGGCGCCGGTACCAACTTCGCGCTGTTCTCCGAGGTGGCCGAGAAGGTCGAGCTGTGCCTGTTCGACGAGCACGACGCGGAGACCCGGATCCGGTTGGAGGAGGTCGACGGCTTCGTCTGGCACGGCTACCTGAACGGTGTCGGCCCCGGTCAGCGCTACGGCTACCGGGTACACGGTCCGTACGACCCGGCCCGCGGCCTGCGTTGCAACCCGGCCAAACTGCTGATCGACCCGTACGCCAAGGCGGTGTCCGGTGAGGTCATCTGGCACGAGGCGGTGTTCGGCTACACCTTCGGCGCGGAGAACGACCGCAACGACCTCGACTCCGCCCCCTACGTGCCGAAGTCCGTGGTGGTCAGTCCGTTCTTCGACTGGGCGGACGACCGGCACCCGCGCACCCCCTACCACGACACCGTGATCTACGAGGCGCACGTGCGCGGGCTCACCCTGCGCCACCCGGGCATCCCCGAGGAACTGCGCGGCACCTATGCGGGGCTGGCGCACCCGGCGATGATCGAGCACCTGGAGCGGCTCGGGGTCACCGCGGTCGAGTTGATGCCGGTGCACCAGTTCGTCTCCGAGCACGGGCTCGTCCAGCGGGGGCTGCGGAACTACTGGGGCTACAACCCGATCGCCTACTTCGCGCCGCACGACGGCTACGCCGCCGGCACCGCGCAGGCCAACCAGGTGCCCGAGTTCAAGGCGATGGTGCGCGCCCTGCACCAGGCGGGCATCGAGGTCATCCTGGACGTGGTCTACAACCACACCGCCGAGGGCAACCACCTCGGGCCGACGCTGTCCATGCGCGGCATCGACAACGAGGCCTACTACCGGCTGGCCGAGGATCCCCGCTACTACACCGACTACACCGGCACCGGCAACTCGCTGAACGTGCGCAACCCGCACACCCTGCAGCTCATCATGGACTCGCTGCGCTACTGGGTGACCGAGATGCGGGTCGACGGCTTCCGCTTCGACCTGGCTGCCACGCTGGCCCGGGAGTTCTACGACGTGGACCGGCTGTCCGCGTTCTTCGACATCGTCCAGCAGGACCCGGTGATCAGCCAGGTGAAGCTGATCGCGGAGCCGTGGGACGTCGGGCCGGGCGGCTACCAGGTGGGCAACTTCCCGGTGCTGTGGACCGAGTGGAACGGCAAGTTCCGGGACACCGTGCGGGACTTCTGGCGCGGCCAGCCGGCCACGCTCGGCGAGTTCGCCTCCCGCATCACCGGTTCCTCGGACCTGTACCAGGCCGACGGCCGCCGCCCGTTCGCGTCGATCAACTTCGTCACCGCGCACGACGGGTTCACCCTGACCGACCTGGTGTCCTACAACGCCAAGCACAACGAGGCCAACGGCGAGGGCAACCGGGACGGCAACGACGACAACCGGTCGTGGAACTGCGGCGCCGAGGGCCCGACCGAGGACGAGGCGGTGCTGGAGCTGCGGGCCAGGCAGCGGCGCAACTTCCTGGCCACGCTGCTGCTCTCCCAGGGCGTGCCGATGCTGCTGCACGGCGACGAGATCGGCCGCACCCAGCGCGGCAACAACAACGCCTACTGCCAGGACAGCGAACTGTCCTGGATGGACTGGTCGCTCGCGGAGACCAACGCCGACCTGCTCGCGTTCGCGTCGGCGGTGGTGCACTTCCGCCGGCAGCACCCGGTGTTCCGGCGGCGGCGGTTCTTCCAGGGCAAGCCGATCCGGCGGGGTGAGGAACTGCGGGACATCGCCTGGTTCACCCCGACCGGCGAGGAGATGTGCGAGGAGGACTGGGAGTCCGGCTTCGGCCGCAGCATCACCGTGTTCCTCAACGGGGACGGCATCTCCGACCGTGACCCGTGGGGCGAGCCGGTGCTGGACGAGTCGTTCCTGCTGTGCTTCAACGCGCACGACGGGGAACTGGAGTTCACCGTGCCGGAGCGCTACGGCCAGCGCTGGGCGGTGGTGCTGGACACGGTCACCGGTGAGGTGCTGCACGCCCTGGATGACCGCGCCGAGCCGCGTACCGTCGCCGCCGGCGGCACGATCAAGATGGTCCCGCGCTCGCTGGTCGTGCTGCAGCGGGTGGAGTGACGGTTCGTGCCGCCGGCGTCCACCTACCGGGTGCAGCTCTCGCCAGGTTTCACCCTGGACGACCTGGCCGGGCTGGCGGACTACCTGGCCGCGCTGGGCGCCGGCGCGGTGTACACCTCCCCGCTGCTGCAGGCCGCGCCCGGATCCACGCACGGCTACGACGTGGTCGACCCGACCCGGGTCTCGGCCGCGCTGGGCGGTGAGATGGCGCGGCGGCACGCGGTCGACCGGCTGCGCGCGCTGGGCCTCGGCCTGGTGGTGGACATCGTGCCCAACCACATGGGGATCGCCGTGCCGTGGGCAAACCCGTGGTGGTGGTCGGTGCTGCGAGACGGGCCCGCGTCGCCGTACGGGCGGTTCTTCGACGTCGACTGGGACGCCGGGCCGCTGCTCGTCCCGGTGCTCGCCGACGACGGTGACGGCGGCGCGGCCGCACTGGGCGACCTGCGGCTCTCCGGCGACTGCCTGGCCTACTTCGAGCACCGCTTCCCGCTGGCGCCGGGCACGCTCGGCGGCGGCGTGGCCGCGGTGCACCAGCGGCAGCACTACCGGCTGGTGTCCTGGCGGCGGGCCACCACCGAGCTGAACTACCGGCGGTTCTTCGACATCACCTCGCTGGCCGGGGTGCGGGTGGAGGAACCGGAGGTGTTCCATGCCACGCACCGGGAGCTGCTGCGCTGGGTGGCCGCCGGGGAGGTGCACGGCCTGCGGGTGGACCACCCGGACGGGCTCGCCGACCCGGGCGGCTACCTGCGCCGGCTGCGGGCCGCCGCACCCGGCGCCTGGGTGGTGGTGGAGAAGATCCTCGCGGTGGGCGAGGGGCTGCCGGCGAGCTGGCCGGCGGACGGCACCACCGGGTACGACGCGCTGCGCGAGGTGTGCGGGCTGTTCGTCGACCCGGCCGGTGAGCCGGCCCTGACGGCGCTGGCCGAGCGGTGGTGCGGCCCGCAGGACGTGCGCGCGCTGGAACGCGACTGCCGGCGGCTGGTGGTGCGGGAGGCGCTGTGGGCGGAGGTGCGCCGGATCGCGCGGCTGCTTCCGGACTTCCCGGCGGACCGCGCCGAGCCGGCCGTCGCCGAGCTGCTCTGCGCGTTCCCGGTGTACCGCAGCTACCTGCCCGAGGGTCGCGGCCACCTGGACGCGGCGCTGCGCCTGGCCCGCGGCGCAAACCCCGAACTCGCCGACGTGCTCGACGCGATCGCCGCGCGGCTCGGCGCCGAGCCGACCGGGCCGCTGGCCGTGCGGCTGCAGCAGACCTCGGGCATGGTGATGGCCAAGGGCGTCGAGGACACCGCCATGTACCGGTTCCCGCGGTTCGTCGCGCTGAACGAGGTCGGCGGCGACCCGGCCCGGTTCGGCGTGCCGCCGGAGGAGTTCCATGCCGCCGCGGCGGCGCGGGAGGCGGGCTGGCCGGCCACCATGACCGCACTGTCCACACACGACACCAAGCGGTCCGAGGACGTGCGCGCCCGGCTGGCCGTGCTCGCCGAGCTACCCGACGACTTCGCCGCGCTGGTCGAGGCCGGTGCGGCAGGTCACCCGCTGCCCGATCCCACGCTGGAGCTGCTGGCCTGGCAGACGCTGGCCGGCGCGTGGCCGATCGGCGCGGACCGGCTGGTCGGCTACCTGATCAAGGCGGCCAGGGAGGCCAAGTTGCGCACCGCGTGGACCCGGCAGGACCCGGCGTTCGAGGGCGCGGTACGGGACTGGGCGCGCGCGGTGCTCGCCGACCCGCCGGCGGAGCTGGCCGCGCTGGTCGAGCGGATCACCCCGCCGGGCTGGTCGAACTCGCTGGGGCAGAAGCTGGTCCAGCTCGCCTCGCCCGGGGTGCCGGACGTCTACCAGGGCGCCGAGCTGTGGGACTTCTCGCTGGTCGACCCGGACAACCGCCGGCCGGTGGACTTCGACCGCCGCCGCGCGTTGCTGGCCCGGCTGGACGGCGGTTGGCTGCCCGAGGTGGACGCCACCGGCGCGGCCAAGCTGCTCGTGACGAGCCGGGTGTTGCGGCTGCGCCGGGACGCACCGGAGCTGTTCCGCGGCTACCGCCCGCTGGCCGCGGACGGACCGGCCGCGGCGCACGCCGTCGCGTTCGCCCGCGACCCCCGGCTCGTCGCGGTGGCCACCCGGCTGCCGGTCGGCCTGGCCCGCGGCGGCGGCTGGCGGGACACCACGCTCTCGCTGCCCGGCTCCGCGTGGACCGACGCGCTCACCGGCACCGTCCACTCCGGACACACGCTCGCGGTGGCCGACGTGTTGCACCGCTACCCGGTCGCCCTGCTGGTCCGGAGCGCGCAATGTTGAGCCGCGGCACGCCAAGACACCCCAGGGTGCGCCGTGCCGTCCGGCCCGCGACCGGGGTGGCAGGACGGAGCCCTGCCGTCGCGGTGGCGCGCGAACTCGCGGAGGGTACCGCACCGTGATCTCCGTGTGGGCGCCGCACCGGGAGCGGGTGAGGCTCCGCATCGGCGCCGAGGACCATCCGATGCGGCGCGGCGACGGCGGTTGGTGGCACGCCGACGCGCCCCGCCCCGGCACCGACTACGCGTTCCTGCTGGACGGCGATCCGCGACCGCTGCCCGACCCGCGCTCGCGGTGGCAGCCGAACGGCGTGCACGGCCCGTCCCGCTGGTACGACCATGCCGCCTACGCCTGGGGTGACCACGCGTGGACCGGGCGGAACCTGCCCGGCGCGGTGCTGTACGAGCTGCACGTCGGCACGTTCACCCCGGGCGGCACGCTGGATGCGGCGGTCGAGCGGCTGGACCACCTGGTCGACCTCGGCGTCGACTTCGTCGAACTGATGCCGGTCAACGCCTTCGACGGGACGGACGGCTGGGGCTACGACGGGGTGCTCTGGTACGCCGTACACGAACCGTACGGCGGGCCGGACGCGCTGAAGCGGTTCGTGGACGCCTGCCACCGGCGGGGCATCGGCGTGCTGCTCGACGTGGTCTACAACCACCTCGGACCGTCCGGCGCCTATCTCGGCGAGTTCGGCCCGTACTTCCGGGGCAGCACGATCTGGGGTCCTTCACTCAATCTGGACGGCCCGGACTCCGACGAGGTGCGCCGCTACGTGCTGGACAACGCGCTGGGCTGGCTGCGCGAGTTCCATCTGGACGGGCTGCGGCTGGACGCGGTGCACGCGCTGCACGACAGCCGCGCCACGCACCTGCTGGAGGAACTGGCCGCGGAGGTGGACGCGCTGTCCGCGCACCTGCGCCGGCCGCTGTCGCTGGTGGCCGAGTCCGACCTCAACGACCCCCGGCTGGTCACCGCCCGGGAGGCCGGCGGCTACGGGCTCACCGCGCAGTGGAACGACGACCTGCACCACTGTCTGCATGCGACGGTCACCGGGGAGCGGCAGGGCTACTACGCCGACTTCGGCTCGCTGGACGCGCTGGCCGCCACGCTGCGCGGGGTGTTCCTCCACGCCGGCACCTGGTCGTCGTTCCGCGGCCGCACGCACGGCCGGCCGGTGGACACCGCCCGCATCCCCGGCCACCGGTTCGTGGCCTTCCTGCAGAACCACGACCAGGTGGGCAACCGGGCCACCGGCGACCGCCTCTCGGCCAGCGTGTCCCCGGGCCTGCTCGGCTGCGCGGCCGCGATCCTGCTCTGCTCCCCGTACACGCCGATGATCTTCATGGGCGAGGAGTGGGCGGCCGGCACCCCGTGGCAGTTCTTCGCGTCGTTCCCGGACTCTTCGCTTGCCGACGCCGTGCGGAGCGGCCGGCGGGCCGAGTTCGCCGCGCACGGCTGGGGCGAGGCCGAGGTACCGGACCCGATGGACCCCGCCACCGTGGCCCGCTCCCGGCTGTGCTGGGACGAACTGGCCGAGCCGGCGCACCGGGCGGTGTTCGACCTGTACCGCGCGCTGATCCGGCTGCGCCGGGCCGAGCCCGACCTCACCGATCCCCGGGTGGACCGGCTGGTCGTGGACGTCGCCACCGAGCCGGGCTGGCTGGTGCTGCGCCGCGGCGGGCTGCGCCTGGCATGCAACCTCGGCCGGGAGACCGTCGACGTCCCGGTGGACCTGCCGCCCGGCGAGGTGCTGCTGGCGTCCGCGCAGGCACGCCCCGGTGAGCGCGCGGTGACACTGCCCGCCGAGTCCTTCGTGCTGCTCCGCGTCAACCGGGAAATGTTTCACTCATGTGAGTGATGGATGCCCCCACTCGATCGTGCAGCGATCCTGCCTACCCTGACTCCATGAGTTCGGATGTCGCGGCCGATCCGGTGGTCACCCTGCGTCGGACGGTGGACGCCGCGCTGGCCGAACTCGGGGCGCGCAGCGGGGACGACCCGGCGGACGTGGCGCGCCGAAGCTGGCAGGTGGCCGAGCGGCTGGACCGCGCGCTGCCCGGGCCGCTGCTGCACAGTACGGAAGCCCCGCTGGTGGACGCGGTCTCCACGGTCGCCGCCGCGCGCGAGCACCTGCGCTTCGCCGAGGCGATGGAAGCCTGCACCCTGCTCTCCGCGGCCCGCGGCCAGCTTCGCCGGGTCACCGGCACGACGGGCACCGAGGGCGCCGGCGCGGAGGGCTCCTCCCTGTACCACTCCCGCTGATCGTTCCGCCAAGACATCGGGTGGTTCTCCCCGGTCGGGCGGGTCGCCGCGACGCCGCCGATGGGCTGGAGCAGTTGGAGTTCGCTGCGCGGCCGCATCTCCGAGGACGCGATCAAGGCGCAGGCCAGGGCGATGCACGACCAGTTGCGCGGCCACGGGTACGTGTACGTCAACATCGACGCCGGCTGGTCCGACCACCAGGACGGCTACGGCCGGGACACCTGGGACACCACCAAGTTCGCGGAGCATGATGACGCTCTGGGCGATCGAGTCGGCGCCGCTGCTGCTCGGCACCGACCTCACCAGGTTGGAGCCGAGCGAGTTGCCGCTGCTCACCAGCGACGAGGTGATCGCGGTGGATCAGGCGGGGCGCCCGGCCTACCCGGTGTCCCAGGCCACGCCGCAGCAGGTGTGGTTCTCCGCGCAGCTCGGCGGGGCCACCGTGGTGGCGCTGTTCAACCTCGCCGGTGAGCCGGCGACGGTCACCGCCAACTGGTCCGACCTGGGCTTCGGCGGCACCGCGATGGTCCGTGACCTGTGGCCCCGCCAGTGGGTCGGCGCGGTGCCGGACCACTTCTCCGCGACGCTCGCGCCGCAGGCCTCCCGGCTGCTGCTGGTGTTCCCGACCCACCACTGAAGCCGCCCTGAGGGGCCCGGCGGAGGCCGGGCCCCTCAGGGCAGGTTGGCCAGCGGCCACACCTGCCCGGTGCCGCTGTCCACCAGGGCGGCGCGGCTGATCCGCGCGGTGAGCGGGAGCACGTCGTAGACGGCGGCCGCGATCAGCGGAAGCTGGTCCAGCCGGGCCCGCGGTGCCAGCGAGGAGTGCGGCAGCCACCGGTCGGTCTCGTAATGCTGGTGCACCACGGCGCCGGTGTCGCGCACCGCCTGGAGCACGGCCTGCTGCCGGGGCACCAGGTCGGCCGGCACGGCCGGCACCAGCGACACGCGCCCGCGGCGGAACGCGCCGACCGCGTCGAAGGTCACCTCGAACGGCTCGTGGTTGTCCAGCCGCTGCACCGCCGCGAGCACGCTGTCCAGGTCCCAGTCCAGCAGCACCACGTAGGACAGGTGCGGGTGGTGCAGGCCGTGGGTGTGCGAGCGAAGCGTGGGCACGCCGAGCTGTTCCAACCGGTCCCACATGCCGCGCAGGGTCCGTTCGGCGCGGCGGTCGAAGAGCAGGCAAACACCCAACGCCACCCAATCGACCTTAGCGTTCACGCCATTCGTCACGCCGTGCGCGTTCGCCGGTGCACGGCGTATTCGACCCGAATGCGGAAAACCGTTACCGCTGTGGGGGCTGGAACACCGGGGCGACCACCGGCGTGACCGGCTGCGGCTCACTCGCCTTACCGGTCTCGACCACGGCGGGCAGCGTGATCGTGGCTTCTTCCGGCTCGGTGCCATTCGATCCGGGTGCCTCGGGGACACTCGATCGCTGGTTCTGCCTGATGCGCTCGGTCAACGCACGGATACGCGCGGTCGTGTCGTCGCCCTTTCGATCAGATCCCGGTTGATCGGCGCGCCGCCTGGTTACCTTGTCCGGCGCCGACCTGCGCGCCGCGGAACGCCGCGCACCCGCCACGTAGGGGGCGAGCGCGGCACGAAGTTGCCTCGCGTTGGCCGCCGACAGGTCGATCGTGTACATCAGGCCGTCCAGGCCGAACTCGATGGTTTCCTGTGCTGGCGAACCATCGAGGTCGTCGACGAGCTCAACACGGACGTGCTGGGCCACCGCGCTCACCTCTACCGGTCGTCGTGAGCAACTGGTTCGATGCTCTGAGGAAAGATGGGCGACGAACGCTGTCTCCCCGTGCGGCCAGCATAGCTCAGGCGCGCTATAGCGCGAAACTCGGGCGTCCAGTATGGATTTCCTTCTCTCGCTAATGGCACCACGGAAAAGCGTCACTTCGGGGGTGGGATGTTGGTCGACGGGGCTCGCGTTTCCCGCACCGGGCGCGGCCTGCGCTACGGATGTGTACCCGTCCGCGTACCGGGGTAGGCCAACGTTACCGACGATCTGTACCGGAAGCGACGCCAGCCGACGCTGGCCGTACGACCACCATCGCGCGCAAGCTCGCGGACGAGGAGGAGCCACGATGCGGCACGATGAATTTGTCGGGCAGGTACAGGCTCGCGCGCGTCTCGCCAGCCGAGGAGAGGCGGAGCGGGCGACCCGGGCGACGCTGGAGACCCTCGCCGAGCGCATCCCCGGCGAGCTTGCCGACAACGTCGCCTCCCAGCTTCCCGAGGAGATCGGCGAGCACCTGCGCCGGGTCGCGGTGCGGCTGGACGAGGCGGCCGGCGAGCGGTTCGGCCTGAACGAGTTCATTGCGCGGGTCAGCGAGCGCAGCGGGGAGCAGGCACCGCAGGCGGCCTACACGGCCCGGGTGGTGCTGGAGGTGGTCGGCGAGGCCACCACCGGCGTGCTGCCGAAGATCCGCCAGTCGCTGCCTGCCGACGTGCAGGAACTGGTCGAGGCGGGCAGCAGCGGCCGGATGGAGTGAGCGGCCGATGACCGAGTTGCGCACGCGGCATCTCGGCCCCGGCGAGTACGCCGCCGAGGTCGACGAGGGCGAGAACACCACCCACCACCGCGTGGTGGTCACCCACGGCCTGATCGAGGACCTGGAGATTCCGGACGTCACCGAGGAGCAGGTGGTCCGGGAGTCGCTGGGCTTCCTGCTGGAGAAGCTGCCGAACACCTCCTTGCCGCACGACATCGACCTGGACGAGTTGAGCCGCGGCGACGACCGCTACGTTCCGGAACTCCAACGCCGGCTGGTCGGGTGACCCCCGGTTTCATCAAACTTCGGCGAGCGCGAGTCCGGCTGGGTCAAGGTGGCGCTGACCCCGGCCGCCTGACCGGCCCGGCGGCGGGCACCCCGCAGGGCCGGTAGCGCACCCTGGCGGGGTGCCCGTCCCGCCGGCACCGTCCCGGGCCGGTCAGGCGAGCTTCGCGTAGACGATGATGTTGTCCTTGTAGCTGTGCACGGCACCGTCGAAGGCCCCGCCGCAGGTGATCAGCCTGAGCTGGGGGTCGGGCGTGTTCCCGTACACCGCGTCGTTCGGGAACTGCTCCTTGGGCACCTGGTCGCGGTGGTCCACCACGAAGCGGAGTTGCTTACCGTCGCTGTTGGTGACGAACACCTCGTCACCCGGCTTCAGCTCGTGCAGCCGGTAGAAGATCCCCGGCTGGTGGTTGCCGTCCACGTGCCCCAGGATGATCGCCGGGCCGGGGTCGCCGGGCACCGGCCCGAGCCGGTACCAGGCGGCCTGCATGGGCTTGTCCACGCTGGGCACCTGCATCGAACCGTCCGGGTTCACCGCGACCGCGATCAGCGAGGACTGCGCGTCGATGCGGGGGATACGCACCTGCACCGGCCGGACCTTGGCCGACGCCGGCGCGTCCGACGCGGCCGCGGCGGAGGAAGCCGGGGGTGCTGCGGCCGGCGCCGTGGTGCCGGCACCGCCGCAGCCGGCCAGCAGCGCCGCGGAGGAGACCAGCAGGGTGGCCGCGAGCACGCGGCCACCCCGCCAACCGAGTCGACTCATCCCTTAGCCCTGCGCGGAAACGATCGCGGCCAGGTCGCCGGAACCGGTCTGCACGCCGCCCTTGGGCTGCACCTTGACCTGCCCGGCCTTGCTGCCCGTGGCGCCCTTGCCGGTGTTCACCACCGGGGCCGAACCCGGGGTCGGTCCGGGAAGGATCGTGAAGCGGAAGCTCAGCGTCTTGCCGGCGCAGTCGGCCGAGACGGTGTGCTCGCCCACGGTCGCGTGCGGGTCGACGGTGGCCAGCGCGCCCCAGATCCGCGGGTCCTCCGGGTCCTGCTCCAGCGGGTCGATGCGCAGGGCGTCGGAGTGCACGTTGGTCGGCTTGGCCTCCGCGCAGCCGACGATCACGAAGATCTGGCTGCCGTTGCCGACCAGGATGATGCCGTCCTCGAACGCCCCACCCGGCTTGGAGGTGCTGGTCGGGGGCGTGGTCGTCCGAGTCGTGCTGGGCGAGCTGGACGTGCTGCTCGGCGGCGCACTCGGCGTGCTGGAGGCCGTCGCCGAGGGGCTGGTGGACGAGGTCTCGCTCTCGGCCAAGGCGAGCGGGGTGACCGCCGCGCTGAGCACGATGCTGGCCAGCACGGCTTGGGTCAGCCGACCCAGGTGCTTTCTCACCATGATCTCCAGGAGATCTGCTCGGGCGCCGTTCCGCGCGGAATCGGCGCATTCGATGACGCAGCGGTGCGTAGGGCGCTTTTCCGCCTCGAACGGATCTCGGACGGATAACGGAATGTGTGCCGGGTGCGCGCCGTTCTCCCCGCGGAACCGCGCCTCATCCGACCACGTCAACCCCCATGCGACCGTGCGGCCGCCGAGCAACGCGGCGGCGGATGACATCGTGTCCGCACCCCCGGTTGAGGGCAATACGCCAAACGGTCGTAAGGGAAAGGAAAAGTGTGTGTCAAGGAACACGGTGGGTGTTGGTAACGCATTCCTGGTACCCGCCTTCTTCGCGGAAGAATGTAACGGAGTGGCCGCGGAAATTCGACATCGCGTGTGCGGAGCCGGGTCGGCGGGCGCGGCGAGCCGCCAGCTTGCCCGCCGATCGTCGGCTAACCGGTACCCGGTGTGGCGGTAGGCGGGTGGTCCGGCGCGCCGTAGCGTCGAGGCCGCGGTGACCTGACGGACGCAAGGGGGCGAGCGTGCGCGACCAGCCGACCGTGGCCGACCCGTATCCCTGGTACGCGCGGCTGCGCACGGAGGCGCCCGTGTGCCGGGTGCGGCAGGAGGGTGGGCTGGAGATCTACCTGGTCACCCGGTACGAGGACGCGCGGCGGGCGCTGACCGACCCCCGGCTGTCCAAGAACCCCGAGGTGGGCGCGGAGACGCTGGCCGCGGCCGGTGAGCACACCTACCGGGCCGTCGCGGTCGCGCTCGCCGGCAACATGCTGGGCACCGATCCGCCGGAGCACACCCGGCTGCGCCGGCTGCTGTCCGCGGCGTTCACCCAGCGCCGGGTGGAGGGGCTGCGGCCAAGAGTGCAGGCGATCACCGACGGCCTGCTCGACGCCGTGTCCGGACGGCGCGAGGTGGACTTGATGGACGCCCTCGCCTTCCCGCTGCCGATCACGGTGATCTGCGAACTGCTCGGCGTGCCCGCGGCGGACCGGGACGACTTCCGCCGGTGGACCACCGCGTCGCTGCTGCCCTACGGCCGGCCCGCGCAGGCGGACGGCACCCGGGCGCTCAACGAGTACCTGGCCGCGCTCATCAAGGCCAAGCGGGACCGCCCGTCCGACGACCTGATCAGCGCGCTGATCACGGCCAGCGCCGACGGCCGGCTCTCCGCGGACGAGGTGCTGGCCAACGCGGTGCTGCTGCTCATCGCCGGGCACGAGACCACGGTCAACCTGATCGGCAACGGCGTGCTCGCCCTGCTGCGCGAGCCGCACCTGTGGCGGGAACTGCGCCGGGACCCGGGACTCGTGCCGGGGGCGGTAGAGGAACTGCTCCGCTACGACGGTCCGGTGGAGCGGGCCACGTCCCGGTTCGCCGCCGAGGACGTGGAGATCGCCGGGGTGACGGTGCCGAAGGGCAGCGTGGTGATCGTGGCACTCGGCTCGGCCGACCGCGACCCGGAGCGGTTCCCCGACCCGGACACCGTCGACCTGCGCCGCGGCGAGAACCCGCACCTCGCCTTCGGCCACGGCATCCACTACTGCCTCGGCGCCCCGCTGGCCCGGATGGAAGGCCAGATCGCCATCGGCACGCTGCTGCGCCGCTTCCCCGATCTCGCGCTCGCCGCCCCCGCCGGCGCGCTCGTCTGGCGGGAAAGCCGGCTGATGCGCGGCCTCACCGCCCTCCCGGTCGCCCTGGGCGCGCCCGCCCCGGCGCCCGGCTAGCGTGGAGCCCGATCCTGCGGACCGGCCACCACGACGCCGGGCGGCGAGGGAGGACCCTGGACCGCGACGTCGAGGTGATCGGCGAGGTGAGCGCCGAGATCTGGTTCCGCTCCAGCCTGCCGCACGCCGACGTGTTCGTCCGGCTCTGCGACGTCGACCCGCGCGGCCGCTCGTACAACGTCTGCGACGGTCTGGTCAGCCTGTCCGGGGCCGACGAGATTTCCCGCGCCACCGTCCGGCTGTGGCCGACCGCGCACCGGTTCCGGCGCGGCCACTGGATCAGGGTCCAGGTCGCCAGCGGCGCCTTCCCCCGTTACGCCCGCAATCCCGGCACCGGTGGCCGCACGTCACCGCCACCGCCCTCCGCGCTGCCGACCAGGCCGTCTACCACGACCCCGCGCACCCGTCGGCGGTGATCCTGCCGGTCCGAGAACCGGCTGACCGAGCCGTCAGGTGAAGCCATCGACGCTACGCCGCGCGACCGCGCGAACCCGCGAAAAAATGTGGTCGGCCGTGTCGAACGGGCCGGGGCGTGTTCGACGCGTAGCTGAGCGCTCGGATGGGCCGGGCGCACAGCAGAGGGAGACGGCGATGCGGTTCATGGTGATCGTGAAGGCGACCGAGCGGTCCGAGGCGGGCGAGCTGCCCACCAAGGAGGAGATCGAGGAGATGGGCCGGTTCAACGAGGAACTGGTCAAGGCGGGCGTGATGCTCGCCGGGGAGGGGCTGCGGGACAGCTCGAAGGGCGTGCGGATCGCCTACTCGGGCAAGGACCGCACGGTGGTCGACGGGCCGTTCGCGGAGACCAAGGAACTGGTGGCGGGCTTCTGGCTGTGGCAGGTGAAGTCCAGGGAGGAGGCCATCGAGTGGGCCCGGCGCATCCCGTTCCAGGAAGGTGAGGTGGAGCTGCGCCAGGTTTTCGAGTCGGACGACTTCGCCGACATCGCGCCCGACGCGATCGAGCAGGAGAAGCGGCTGCGCGCCGAGGTGGAGGCGCAGCAGCGGTAGCCGGGCTCGGCGTTGCCCGCCGGGGCGGAAGCTGCTCAGATTGACCGCGTGGCGGCTTCCGACCCGGCGGCCGGGCGGCCGGCCCGGGAACGTTCCGAGGCCGACGACCCGAGGCGCACCATCGACGCGGTGTGGCGGATCGAGTCCGCGCGGCTGATCGCCGGTCTCGCGCGGATGGTGCACGACGTCGGCTTCGCCGAGGAGCTGGCGCAGGACGCGCTGGTCGCGGCGCTGGAGCAGTGGCCGGAGTCGGGTGTGCCGGACAACCCGGGCGCCTGGCTGATGGCCATCGCCAAGCGCCGCGCGATCGACGCGTTCCGCCGGCGGGAGCGGCTCGCGCGCAAGGTGGACGAGCTGGGCCGGGACCTGGCGTCCCGGGGCGAGACCGAGGCCCTGCCGGACCCGGGCGACGACATTGACGACGACCTGCTGCGGCTGATGTTCGTCTCCTGCCACCCGGTGCTGTCCATGCAGGCGCGGGTGGCGCTCACCCTCCGGCTGCTGGGCGGGCTGACCACCGAGGAGATCGCCCGGGCCTTCCTGGTTCCGGAGTCGACGGTCGCTCAGCGCATCGTCCGGGCCAAGCGGACGCTGGCGGCCAGGCGGGTGCCGTTCGAGGTGCCCGCCGGCGCGGACCGCGCCGCCCGGCTGTCCTCCGTGCTCGAAGTGATCTACCTGGTGTTCAACGAGGGGTACTCGGCCACCGCGGGGGACGACTGGGTGCGGCCCGCGCTGTGCGAGGACGCGCTGCGGCTGGGCCGGGTCCTGGCCGGCCTGGCGCCGAAGGAGCCCGAGGTGCACGGGCTGGTCGCGCTGATGGAGTTGCAGGCGTCCCGGCTGCGCGCCCGGACCGGGCCGGACGGCGAGCCGATCCTGCTGCTCGACCAGGACCGTGGCCGGTGGGACCGGTTGCTCATCCGGCGGGGCCTGGCCGCGCTGGAGCGGGTGGAGCGGCTGGGCGGCGGCCGGGGGCGGTACGCGGTGCAGGCCGCGATCGCCGCCTGCCACGCCAGGGCCCGCACCGCGGACGAGACGGACTGGGTGCGCATCGCCGCGCTGTACCACGCGCTCGCCGAGGTGGCGCCGTCGCCGGTGGTCGAGTTGAACCGGGCGGTCGCGATGTCCATGGCGTTCGGCCCGGCCGCCGGGCTGGAACTGGTGGACGCGCTGGCCGGTGAGCCGGCGCTGGCCGGCTACCACCTGCTGCCCAGCGTGCGCGGCGACCTGCTGGTCAAGCTGGGCCGGCGCGCCGAGGCGCGCGGCGAGTTCGAGCGGGCCGCGGCGCTGACCCGCAATGGCCGGGAGCGGGCCCTGCTGCTGGATCGGGCGGCGGCATGTGAGCGTGGGCGGGCCGGCGATCGGTGAGACGCCGGTCGGCAGGCACCCGCCGGGAAGGTCGGCAACGGCCACCGCCCCGGACCGGTCCGCGGCCACGGTGCGAGGGAGGACCATGACAGCCCTGGACAGTCTGCTGCCGCGGCCCGTCCACGCCGCGGCGACCGGCGGGACGCTGGCGCTGGACGAGCGCAGCGCGGTGGCCGCGGCGGGGGAGGCGGAGCCGGCGGCGCGCTGGTTCCGGCACACCGTCGGCTCCGCCACCGGGCTGCCACTGCCGCCCGGCGGCGCGGATGCCACGGTGCGCTTCGCCGTCGACCGGTCCGGCGCCCCGGGCCCGGGCGGCTACCGGCTGCGGATCACTGCGGACGGCGTGCGGGTGACGGCCGCGGACGCGGAGGGCGCCGGCCACGCCGCGACCACCCTGCGGCAACTGCTCGGCCCCGCCGCGTTCCGCCGCGCCCCGGTGTCGGCGCGGCGGTGGGAACTGCCGTGCGGGGAGGTGGTCGACGCGCCCCGGTTCGCCTGGCGCGGCTGCCTGCTCGACGTGGCCAGGCACTTCCTGCCCAAGGACGGCGTGCTGCGCTTTGTCGACCTGCTCGCCGCGCACAAGCTGAACGTGCTGCACCTGCACCTCACCGACGACCAGGGCTGGCGCATGCAGGTGCTGCGCTACCCGAGGCTGGCCGAGGTCGGCGGGTGGCGGGTCGGCTCCCGGGTCGGCTGGCACCGCGAGGCGGTGCACGACGGCCGGCCGCACGGCGGCTTCTACACCCAGGAGGACCTGCGCGAGATCGTGGCCTACGCGGCCGAGCGGCAGGTCATGGTGGTGCCGGAGATCGACATGCCGGGCCACGTGCGGGCCGTGCTCGCCGCCTACCCGGAGTTGGGCAACACCGCCGAGCCGGTCGAGGTGTGGCCGCTGTGGGGGATCAGCGAGCACGTGCTCAACGTCTCGGACGCCACGCTGGACTTCTTCCGGCACGTGCTGGACGAGGTGGTCGAGGTGTTCCCCGCGCCGTTCGTCCACATCGGCGGGGACGAGGTGCCGGCGACCGAGTGGGTGGCCAGCCCGGTGGCCCGGCGGCGGATGGCCGAACTCGGCCTGACCACCGAGGCCGAACTGCACACGTGGTTCCTCCGGCAGATGGCCGAGCACCTGGCCGGGCACGGCCGGCGGGCGATCGGTTGGGACGAGATCGGTGACGGCGGCGACCCCGGGCCCGGTGTCGTGATCGCGTCCTGGCGGGGCGAGGACGCCGGGGTGCGCGCCGCGGTGGCCGGTCACGACGTGGTGATGTGCCCGGAGCGGTACGTCTACCTCGACCACCGCCAGTCCGATGACCCGGACGAGCCGATCCCGGTCGGCTACCGCCGCGGCACCGCGGACGTCTACCGGTACGAGCCGGTCCCGGCCGGCATGCCGGCGGAGGCCGCGGCCCGGGTGCTCGGCGCCCAGGCGCAGCTATGGACCGAGCACCTGGACTCGCCCCGGCGGCTGGACTACGCGGCGTTTCCCAGGCTCGCCGCGTTCGCCGAGGTGGTGTGGAGCCCGGCGGACGCCCGCGACCCGGCCGACTTCGAACGCCGGCTGGTCGAGCACCACCTGCCCCGGTTGGACGCGCTCGGCGTGGAGTACCGTCCGCCGGCGGGTCCGCGCCCGTGGCAGACCCGCCCCGGCGTGCCCGGCCACCCGCTCGTCACCGATTCGGAATAATCCGCACCGCGGACCGCCGGCGGCGGTGCGGCGCCGGGCTCACGGCTTGCGGCCAACCCCGCAGAGGATCACCGACTCGGCCGGCGTGCCGAACTCGATCTCCGGGGAGTTCGGGCTGGTCTCCTCCGGATGCCAGGTCGGCGTCCACACCAGCCCCGGCTCGACCAGCTCGAAGTCGCCGAACAGCGCGCCGAAGTCGGTCCGGGAACGCCAGACCACCGGGCTGCTCGACGTGTCGTACATCCGCTTCAAGTCGACGAGGCCCCTGCCGACCTCGGCCGGCACTCCGTCGTCGGAGACATGCGACAGGACGAGGTAGGAGCCGGGGGACAGCAGCTCGCGGTAGCGGGCCACCGCCTGCGGGCCGATGTCGACGCCGTCCGGACCGGGCTGCTGCACGTGCAGCACGGCGACCAGCAGCAGCGCGATCGGCTCCGCCATGTCCAGCACCCCGGTCTGGATGGCCTGCTGCCACAGCTTGTCCGGGTTGCGCAGGTCGGCGTTGATCACCGCGTGGCGTTTCGGGTCGCCGTGCTTCTCCAGCAGCACCTGTGAGTGCGCCACCGCGACCGGTTCGTGGTCGACGTAGACGACGCGGGAGTCCGGCGCCACCTCGTCGGCCACCTGGTGGGTATTGCCCATGGTGGGTACGCCGGAACCGATGTCGATGAACTGCCGGACGCCCAGCCGGACCAGGTGCCGCACGGCGCGGTGCAGGAACAGCCGGTTGGCGATCGCGATCGGGCGGATCAGCGGGAACGAGGCAAGCACCCGCTCGCCGAACTCCCGGTCGATCGCCCAGTTCGCGGTGCCCCCGAGGTACCAGTCGTACACCCGGGCCACGCTGGGCCGTTCCAGGTCGACTCCCTGCGGTGGGAACGGATCGTGCTCGGCGTCGTCCACAACTATCCTCCCCGACGAATGATCACCGGCTGATCATCGTAGCGGATCATCACCCACTCGGGCGATACCGGTCCGTACCGGAACGGGCGGCCAGTGCCTGTTCTTGAACGCATCGCCCTGGCGCGTTCCGGTACTCCACATCGCAGTCTCGGGTCGCCGAACAGGCTGTCAGAACTCCAGTTCGGCGCGGAACCTCTCGACCATCTGCTGCAGGAAGTCCACCGTCTCGTTGCGTTCCAGCGCCGGCCCGCGCAGCCGGTCCCAGGCGTCCACGAACAGCTCGAAGTCGGTCTCGTCGTCGATGTAGATGCCGCCAGCCGCGTGCTCGACGAAGACGAAGTCCTTCGTCGCGTCGGAGAACCGCATGATGGTGAAGTCGTTGGGCACGTAAGGGATCTTGGCGTCGAACGGCAGCACGTGGATGAAGGTTCGCGGATATCTCTTCTCCAGCTCCAGCAGGTGCTGCACCTGATCCAGCGCCACCGAGGGGTTCGGGCCGCCGGGCATTCGGCGCAGCGCGCCCTCGCCCAGGATGAACCGGTAGTACGGCGGCTTCTTCAGGTCGAAGATCTGCTTGCGCTCCAGGCGGTTGCGCACCAGCGCGGTCACGTCCGTCGCCCTGGCCTCGCTGAACTGCTTGAGCATGTAGTGCTCGGACTGCAGCGGGCCGGGGATGCGCTCGCCGTGCCAGCTGAGGATCTCCGCCGCGGCGGGTTCGAGGTCGGTGAAGGTGCGGAACCAGTGCGGCACCGCGGAGCGGTAGCCGGTCCACTGGCCGCGCTGGCTCGCCGAGGACCGGGCGAGTTCCGTCATGATGTCGGCCTCCGCCTTGCTGACGCCGAACGCATCCAGCATTCGCTTCAGGTCCGCCATCTTGACCGCGACCGCACCCGACTCGATCTTGTTGATCTTTCCCTGGCCGCAGCCCAGCAGTTCGGCAACCTCCTGCTGGGTCATCCCCGCGGCCACGCGGGCGTGGCGGAGCTCGTTTCCGAGCTGTCTGCGTCGCGACGTCACCGTGCTGGGCACGGGCTCTCCACTCTCGGCTGGGCATACCCGACGAGTGGATCACTGTAGACCACGGCGGCCCGGTTCGGCACCCGCCGCACGGGCGCCGGCCGGACGATCACCCGGCTCGTCACACCGCTCGTCATGTGGCTTGCGATCCGGCTCGTGGTCCGGTCAGCGCAGGGGCTGGGCGCCACACCGGAATATTCATCGAACGCGCGGTCGAACGGTCTCATCGCTCGAGGCGGCCGGCGCGCACCGCCGCCAGGAAGGCCCGCCACGATGTGGCGGTGAAGGCGAGGACCGGACCGGATGGCCGCTTGCCGTCCCTGACCCCGACCACGCCCTCGGTGTCCAGGTTGATCTGGACACAGTTGCCACCGTTCGGCCCGCACGAGGCCGCGGCCGCCCACCCCCCGGTGGTGAAGGGGCTGGTGGTCGCGGCCTTGTGGTGCGTCATGGTTGCCCCCGAGGAGATGTAGGAGAAGTTGCCTCTCGACAGCCGGATTAATCCTCGGATACGATTATTCCCGACGCAAGCGCGGGGAGGTGCAGGGCCGTGACCACTGCCGCCGGGCAATCCATCGAGCTACCCGGGCCGAGGCGATCCCCTGCTCCGTTCCTGGTCTCCGGAACCGTCTGCGGGCGCAGCGTGGCGAAGGCCGTGCACAGTCCCGCGGACGTGTTGGAGGAGATCCTGCACTGGTGCGACCGTGACCCGAACGCGACCGGCAACTGGCAGGTGAGCAGCGATTATTCCGAGCCAATAACGCTCATCGCTCGGTTGAAGGCCGGGCTGGCCCGGGAGACGCGCCGGATCGTGCACCTGTTCCGGTTGCTGCCCGGCGTGCCGCTGGGCCACACGCTGACCGCGCGGTGCGGCGAGGCGCTGCCCATCGCGGACACCGAGTGGCTCGCCGTCGGGACCGGCATGCCGTGCGAGAGCTGCCTCGGCCTGGCCGCCAGGGACTACGTCGTGTCCCGCGCGGGCTACGCCCGCCGGCCGTAGGACCACGCCGCCGAGCCGGTGGCCTGACCACCCACCGGCTCGGCGGCCTCCCCTACGACGTCCCTTCGCCCGCGCCGGGCTGGAGCGCCGCGCTCGCCGGCTGCCGCAGGGACGGACCGGCGCGTCGGCTCCACCGACCGCCACCGGTGGAGCCGACGCGGCGGGGCCGGCCCCGCCGGCCCCCTCCACCGGCCG
>NZ_BJFL01000020.1:0-80905 GCF_005405885.1 Gandjariella thermophila | reverse complement strand
GCCGATCATCCGCCCGGGTGGCGCCGCGCTCGGTGAGCCGGCTCGCCTGCACCTCGGCGATCACGTCCGCGACGGTGGCCGCGTTGGACTCCACCGCGCCGGTGCCTTCCTCAGCGCACCTGTTCACCCGGCTGCTGCACGCGGTGGTCTGGTTTGCTGGGTGCTGGCATGCCGTACCGAACGCGGTCACCTACCGTCGTGCCGGTGGGGCCGGGCGGGAACGCGACGGGAAGGGAGCGCCCTGATGCGTGCGTCGAGTCGCGGCAGCCAACGTGGCCACGGCGCATCTGGTGTGCCCTGGCGACGCGATCGCGGTAGCGCGCGAACTCGCGGATAGGGAGGCGGTTTGACAGCGCGGCTGCGCATCCTCCGGTGGGCCGTGACACTGCTCGCCGCCGTGACGGCCACGGCCTGCGCGACGGGCGGCGGGGTGCCCGGAACGCCGCGGCCGCACGCGGCCGGACCGACGGCCGCGACCACGATCCCGTCACCCTCGGCCCGGTCGGAGGCCGAGGAGCACGCCTCAGCGGTGGCCTCCTGCGTGCGGGCCAGCCTGACCGGCATGGACGAGCGGACCAGGGCCGGCCAACTGTTTGTGGTCGGGGTGCCGGCGACCGGCCCCGGCCCGACCGAGTCCGCGGTGCTCGGCCGCTACGGCCTGGGCGGGGTGTTCCTGGTCGGGCGCGGCAGGGGCGGGGTGGACGGCGTCGCCCACGTCGCCGACGCCGTCCAGCGCGTCGGGACCGCCGCCGCGCACGGCGTCGGCCTGTTCGTCGCCGCCGACCAGGAGGGCGGCGAGGTGCAGGTGCTGTCCGGGCCCGGCTTCTCCGACATGCCGTCCGCGGCGGTGCAGGGCCGGTGGCCGCCGGACCGGCTGCGCGCCGCGGCCAGCCAGTGGGGACGCGAACTGCGCGCGGCCGGCGTCAACCTGAACCTGGCCCCGGTCGGCGACGTGCTCTCCGCCCGGCTCGGCGCGGCGAACGCGCCGATCGGCCGGTTCGACCGGGCGTTCGGCACCGACCCCGCGACCGTCGCCGCGCACGTCACCGCGTTCGTGCAGGGCATGCAGGACGCGGGGGTGGCCACCACGGTCAAGCACTTTCCCGGGCTCGGCCGGGTCACCGGCAACACCGACTTCTCCGCCGGCGTGACGGACGCGGAGACCAGCCCGAACGACCCGGCGCTCGGCCCGTTCGGTGCCGCCGTCCGGGCCGGTACGACGTTCGTGATGAGTTCATCGGCCACCTACCCGCGGCTCGACCCGGCGCACCGGGCGGTGTTCTCGCCGGCCGCGCTGCGCGGCCTGGTCCGAGGCACGCTCGGCTTTTCCGGTCTGATCGTCTCCGACGACCTCGGCCGCGCCCAGGAGGTCGCCGCGGTGCCGGTCGGCGAGCGCGCGGTCGACTTCCTCGCCGCGGGCGGCGACGTCGTGCTCACCGCCGACCCGAACACGGTCCAGCCGATGGTGGACGCCGTGGTCGACCGGGCGCACCGCGACCCGGGCTTCGCCGACGCGGTCGCGGCGTCCGAGCGGCGGGTGCTGACCGCGAAGGCCGACCGGGGCCTGCTGCCGTGCGGCGCCGCACCACGGTGACGGCTCCCGACGGGCGGTGCGGCATAGTGGGCGGTTCCAGCCCGGTCGAGATCCGTTGGGGTGTTGAGGACACGTGTGCGGCCTGCTTGGACTGATCTGCGCCACCGAAACCGACGCCGCTGCCGCGCGGGACGCCGTCGCGGCGGCCCTGCGCTGCCAGCGGCACCGCGGCCCGGACGAGACCGACACATGGGCCGACGCCGAGGTGGTCTACGGCTTCAACCGGCTCGCGTTCATCGACCTGGAACGCTCGCACCAGCCGCTGGTCTGGGGGCCGCCGGAGGCGCCGACCCGCTACACGCTGAACTTCAACGGCGAGATCTACAACTACCGGGAGTTGCGCGCCGAGCTGACCTCGACGTTCGGCACCGCGTTCCATACCGAGGGCGACGGTGAGGCGATCGTCGCCGCCTACCACCACTACGGCCCGGACGCCGTCCGCCGGCTGCGCGGCATGTTCGCCTTCATGATCTGGGACGCGCAGGAGAAGACGGTCTTCGGCGCGCGCGACCCGTTCGGTATCAAGCCGCTCTACTACGCGGCCGGGCCGGGTGGCGTGGCGTTCTCCAGCGAGAAGAAGAGTCTGCTGCAGCTCGCCGGCACCCTCGGCGTCGCGGGGGAGTTGGACCGCACCGCGCTGCAGCACTACCTGGTGCTGCAGTACGTGCCGGAGCCCGAGTCGCTGCACACCGGGATCCGGCGGGTGGAGTCCGGCACCTCGTTCCGGGTCCGCCCGGGCGGCCCGGTGCGGTTCACCCGGTACTTCCACCCCCGGTTCGACGCGCGGGCGGTCCGCGACGCCGCCGAGGCCGACGCGCTGTACGAGCGGATCGCCGACGTGCTGCGCGACTCGGTGGCCAAGCACATGATCTCCGACCCGGACGTGACGGTCGGCGCGTTCCTCTCTGGCGGCATCGACTCCACGGCCACCGCGACCCTGGCCAAGCAGCACAACCCGAACCTGATCGCGTTCACCACCGGGTTCGAGCGGCCCGGCTACTCCGAGGTGGACGTGGCCGCCGAGACGGCCGCCGCGATCGGCGTGAAACACGTGGTCCGCACGGTGTCGGCCGACGAGATGATGGAGTCGCTGCCGCTGATCGTCTGGTACCTGGACGACCCGGTGGCCGACCCGGCGCTGGTGCCGCTGTGGTTCGTCGCCCGCGAGGCCCGCAAGTACGTCAAGGCCGTGCTGTCCGGGGAGGGCGCCGACGAGCTGTTCGGCGGCTACACCATCTACCACGAGCCGATCTCGCTGGCGCCGTTCGAGAAGGTGCCCGGCGGGGTGCGCAAGCTGATGGGCCGGGTCTCCACCCGGATCCCCGAGGGTACTCGGGGCAAGGACCTGCTGCGCCGCGGCGCGCTCACCCTGGAGGAGCGGTACTACGGCAACGCCCGCAACTTCCGCGACGAGCAGCTGCGCGCGGTGCTGCGCGGCTACGCCGAGGGCGTGGGCGCCACCGACGTCACCGCGCCCTGGTACGAGGTGTCCCGCGGCTGGGATCCGGTGGCCCGCATGCAGCACGTCGACCTGTTCACCTGGCTGCGCGGCGACATCCTGGTCAAGGCCGACAAGATGACCATGGCCAACTCGCTGGAACTGCGGGTGCCGTTCCTGGATCCGGAGGTGTTCCGGGTGGCCGCGAGCATCCCGGTGGAGCAGAAGCTGACCGCCGGCACCACCAAGTACGCGCTGCGCCAGGCGCTCGCCAGGATCATCCCGCCGCACGTGCTGCACCGGCCCAAGCTGGGCTTTCCAGTGCCGATCCGGCAGTGGCTGCGCGCCGAGATGTACGACTGGGCGCGCGGGGTCATCGCCGACTCGCGGACCGACCACCTGCTGGACAGAACCGCGGTGCGCGCGCTGCTGGACGAGCACCGCGAGGGCCAGTTCGACCGCAGCCGGCAGATCTGGGCGCTGCTGGTGTTCATGATCTGGCACGGCATCTTCGTGGAGCACCGGATTACCCCGAAGGTCCCCGAATCGGTCTATCCGGTGCGGTTGTGATCGACGTCTCACCCCCTGGCCACCTCGGGAGGAGCCGTTCCGCATGGTGGTGATCGAGGCGCTGGACACGCCGCGGCGCCGCGACGACCCGGCGCCGGACTCCGCTCTGGACCGGGAGTTGCCCCGCGACCAGCGGGCCGCCGGTGGCGTGCCGCAGACCTCCGGCGGGCTCCGGTGACCGCTCCGGACAGCGCCGAGCCCGCGCCCGGCGCGCTCAACGCCGGGGAGCCGGTGCCGGTCGGCGGCGCCGGCGGCACGGTCACCATCGTCGAGGGCAGCACGTTCTGCCTCTCCGACGCGGCGGGGGACATCCAGCCGGGCACCGCGTACGGGTTCTTCTTCCGCGACTCGCGGCTGGTCTCCCGCTGGGAGCTGCGGCTGGACGGGCAGGCCCCGCACCCGCTGTCGGTGCGTACCCCGGAGGCGTTCGCGGCCCGGTTCGTGCTGCGCCGCCCGCCCCGGGACGGCCGGACCGACAGCACCCTGCTGGTGGTCCGGGATCGGCTGGTCGGCGACGGCCTCCGGGAGACCGTCACGCTGGCGAACCTCGGCCGCGAGGCCAGCGCGGTCAACCTGGTGCTGCACGTGGACGCCGACTTCGTGGACCTGTTCGCGGTCAAGGAGGGTCGGGCCGCACACGGCGGGGCGGACGCGCACGCGGCCGGGGACGAGCTGTCCCTCCGGGACCGGTCGAACGGCTCGCGTGGCCTGTCCGTCACCGCCTCGGCCGACCCTCTGGTGCTGCCCGGGGCGCTGAGCTGGCGCATCGTCGTGCCGCCCGGGGAGAAGTGGACCACCGAGATCGTCGTGCAACCCACCCTGGCGAATCGGAGGGTGCGGCCGCAGTTCCACCGTGGCGAGGGGCTGGAGTCCAGTGGGCCGGCCCGCAGGCTGCGCGCCTGGCGCAGCGGGAGCAGCGCGATCATCGCGGACGACCCGCTGCTTACCGCGGTGCTCCGGCGCACCGAGAGCGATCTGGGTGCGCTGCGCATCGAGGACCGCTCGATGGGCCGCCGCCCGTTCGTGGCCGCCGGCGCGCCCTGGTTCATGGCCCTGTTCGGCCGGGACAGCCTGCTCACCGCCTGGATGGCGCTGCCCCTGGACGTCGGGCTGGCGGTGGGCACGCTGCAGACGCTGGCCGAGTCCCAGGGCCGGCGGGTGGACCCGATCACCGAGGAGGAGCCCGGCCGCATCCTGCACGAGCTGCGCTGGGGCCCGGACAGCGCGCGGGTGCTCGGCGGCAGCCACTACTACGGCACCATCGACGCCACGCCGCTGTTCGTCATGCTGCTCGCCGAGGCGTGGCGGTGGGGCGCGGACGAGGCGGTGGTGCGCAAGCTGCTGCCCGCCGCCGACGCGGCACTGTCCTGGGTGGACGGTTACGGCGACCGGGACGGCGACGGGTTCGTCGAGTACCAGCGGGCCACCGACCGCGGCCTGCTCAACCAGGGCTGGAAGGACAGCTTCGACGGCATCAACGACGCCGAGGGCCGGGTGGCCGCCGCCCCGGTGGCGCTGTGCGAGGTGCAGGGCTACGTCCACGCGGCGTGGCTGGCCAGGGCCGAACTCGCCGACGGCTTCGGCGACCCGGCCACCGCGGCGCACTGCCGGTCCCGTGCCGACGGGCTGCGGCGGCGCTTCGCCGAGGCGTTCTGGCTGCCGGAGAAGGGGTGGTACGCGGTCGCGCTGGACGGCCGCAAGCAGCCGGTGGACGCGCTGACCAGCAACGTGGCCCACTGCCTGTGGACCGGGATCGCCACCGACGAGCACGCCGCGACCCTGGTGCGGCACCTGGCCGGCGCGGACATGGACTCCGGCTACGGGCTGCGCACCCTGTCCGCGGCGATGGGCGCGTACAACCCGATGAGCTACCACAACGGGTCGGTGTGGCCGCACGACACCGCCATCGCGGTGGCCGGCCTGCTCCGCTACGCGCACCTCGACGGCGCCGTGGACCTCGCGCAGCGGCTGGCCACCGGGCTGCTGGACGCGGCGTCCTCGTTCGGCGGCCGGCTGCCCGAGCTGTTCTGCGGCTTCGCCAGGGACGAGTTCAGCCCGCCGGTGCCGTACCCGACGTCGTGCTCGCCGCAGGCGTGGGCCAGCGCGGCGCCGCTGCTGCTGGTGCGCGCCTTCCTCGGCCTGGACCCGCACGCGCCGCGCCGCACGCTCACCGTCCGGCCGAACCTGCCGCCCCGGTGGGGCAGGGTGGAGCTGAGCGACCTGCGGCTCGGCCCCGCGACGGTGCACATCGACGCCGAGGGCGACACGGCCACCGTCCGCGGGCTGCCCGCCGACTGGACCGGCCCGGAACCCGCGCATCCAGCGGGCTGAACGGAGGTTCGGGGGCACCGGAACCGCCCGTTCAGCCCGCTGAACGGGCGGGGGAGGGGTCAGACGCCCTTGCGGAAGCGTTCGGTGAGCTCCGCGCCCCACTGCGGGCGGGCCGGGCGGACGCCGGAGTCGTCGGCGAACCGGTCGAGCAGGTCGCCGACGTGCACGTCCACCGCGGCCTCCACCAGCTCGGCGTACACCGCCGCGGCCGCGCGCGAGCGCCGCCAGGCGACCAGCCCGGCCGCGGCGCCGGCGACCGCGGCCGGCCACCACACCGAGCCCAGCGCCAGGTAGAGCAGCGCCCACCCGCCGAGGGCGGTGGCGTCGTCCAGCCGGCGCCGGCCCTCGGTCAGCGGCGTGCGGGTGCTCTCCGGCAGCAGCAGCCACAGCCGGGGCCAGGCGAAGCCGAGGTCGAGGCCGTACTCGTCGCGCACCCGGACCGCCGGCGCGGTCAGCCGGTCGCCGATCCAGGTGGGGCAGCGTGGTTCGATCAGCGCGATGCCGTTGCGGCGCCGCACCAGGTCACCGAGTGCGTCGCGGTCGCCGGCGTCCCTGGCCTCTCGGCACCGCTGGTCCGCCCGCGTCCAGGCACGCCGGCGGCGCTCGCGCAGCCGGCCCGCCACGCCGCGCAGCGGCCGGGGCCACCGCCCGGCCAGCGCGTGCTCCACGGGAACGCCCAGGGCGCGGGCCAGCATGCCGCTGGCGAACGACGCCACCAGCAGCCCGACCAGCAGGAGAACCGTGCGGGTCAGCCCGTCCGGCCGGTCCGCTCCGGTGCTGGCGACCCGGCCGACCAGGGCGGTCAGCGCGCCGGCGTCCGCCCAGTGCCGCTGGCCCAGCGTCACCGCCGCGGCCGCCACCGCGGTGAACAGCAGGCCGGGCAGCACGAGCAGGGCCACCCAGCGGTCGGCGAGCTTCTTGCCCAGCTCGGCGAGGAACCCGGTCATCGCGCGGCCCTAGTCGGCGACGAAGCGCAGTGCCCGCTCGTGGACGGCGCACCGGGGCACCGCGGCCCCGGCGCGCCGCACCTCCACCCGGCTGCACGCGTCACCCGGGCACACGTAGACACCGGTGACCGGCGGCGAGCCCGAGTCGAGGACCTCGGGCGGCAGCGGGCCGCCCCGGGTGGGGCACGGGGGTGGCAGCCGGTCGTCGCCCGGCCCGGGTTCGCTGCGGAGCCGGGCGAGGAACGGGCCGATCGGTTCGCCGCGCCGGGCGGCACGCACGGCCTGTTCGACGGCGGCCCGGTCCGCGGCCGACGCCGGGCCGGCCAGTAACCGCCGCAGGTCGTGCAGCTCCGCGCAGAAGGTGGCCAGCTCGTCCTGATCGGCTGCGCTCGACATGATGCCCCCCAATGACGCCGTGGTGATCGCGGGAATTGTAGGAGGCGCGGCGAATCCGGGCCCGCCGCCGCGCGCCGGTCGGTACCGTCGACGGAGTGCGCGATCAGTTACTCTCCGCCGTTCGCGGACGGGTGGACGCGGTGCTCGGCACCGGGGAACCCGCGGAGGTGCTGGCCGGCGAGGCGGCGGAGCAGGCCGACCAGCTGCTCGGCTTCCTGGCCCGCGAGGACGATCTCGACGCCGAGGTCGCGTACGTGGCCGGCATCTTCCACCTGCTGCGCGCCGAGTTCCGCGGCGAGGACGGGCAGGAGGACCGGACCACGGCGGCGATCCTGCTGGTACCGCTGCACCTGACCGTGCCGGACGCGCTGCCCGACCCGGTGCGGTCGTGGCTCGACGCCGCGCGGCAGGCCGCCGAACCGGAGGGCACGCCGCCGGAGCAGGCGCTCGCCGAGGCCCGGAACAACCTCGGCATGCTGCTGCTCGGCCGGCTGGTCCGGCTCGGTGAGCGGCACAGCGGCGCGGCCGCGGTCGGCCTGCTGCGGCAGGCGGCCGAGGGATTCCCGGAGGATCACCCGTCCCACGCCCTGGCGCTGTGCAACCTCGGCTACGCGCGCATGCTCACCGAGTCCGAGGGCGGCTCGGTGCCGGCGGACATCGACGGCATCGTCGGCGTGCTCCGGGAGGCGTTCCGGCTGACGCCCGAGGACAACCCGAACTACGCCCGGTGCGCCAACGGCCTGGCGCTGGCCGTCGGCGCGCAGGCGGCGGCCCGGCAGGACGTGCCGCTGCTGACCGAGTCGATCGGGCTGTTCCGCACCGCGGTGGGGGCGGCCACCGACGCCGACGGGAACCTGCCGCAGATGCTCACCGACCTGGCCTCGGCCCTGCTGCTGTGGTGGCGGAACGCCCCGGACGCCGACCCCGGCGCGCCGGACGAGGCCATCGCCGCGCTGACCCGCGCGCTGGCGCTCACCCCGCGCGGGACGCCCGAGTTCGACCAGCGGTGGGACCTGATGCGGCGGCTGGAGATGGCCCGCGCCACCCGGGACGCGCGGGTCCGGCAGACCAGCCCGGAGAACCGGGAGGCGTACCGGATCCTCGACGCGCTGGTGTCCTCGCTGCCCGGAGCGGGCACCGGCGAGGGTGCCGGTGCGGCGGCTGGCGAGGGCGCCGGCGGCCCGTTCGCCGCCATCCTGCGACTGCTGGGCATGGGCGAGCCGGGCAAGAGCCGGCACGCCGAGCTGATGGACTTCGGCGCCGCCGTGCTGCGCTACCCGCACGAGGCGGACCTTGAGGAGATCCAGGCCAGGGCGGCCGGAATCCTGCTGCGCCGCCTCGCCCACCTGACCCCGCAGGAACTGCCCGAGGCACTGGCCAACATCATGTCCGCTGAGGACAATCCGGTGGCCCCGGCGGCGCCCGTGGTGGACCAGGAGATGCTGGACGAGGTCGCGGAGCTGCACGAGCGGCTGCTGCGGGAACTCCCCGAGGACGACCCGGACCGGGTGGTGCTGCGGCTGTCCCGCGGCCAGCTGTCGCTGGCCCGGATCGCCTCCGCGGGCGTCGATCCGAGCACCGGGCCGCCCGACTCGATGGCACACGAACTGTCCACCGTGGTCGCGGAGGTCGCTCGCACGATCGACGAGCTTCCCAGGGTGCTGCACGGGCTACCGCTCACGGAAGAGCGGATCGAGCAGGTGGCCGCGCTCGGCAGTGCCCTGCTGTCGCCGTTCGAGACGCTGGCCGTGATCGACCGGGAGATCCGGCGCTACCGGGCCCGGCTGGCCGAGCTGCCCGATGACCACCCGGACCACCTGGCCACCTCGACGTACCTGGCGCACACCCTGTTCGCCCGCTACCGGCACACCACCGAGGACAACGTGTTCCAGGAGGCAGTGCGGCTGGCCCGCCACGTGGTCGCGGCGAGCCCGTCGCCGCCGCCCAGGCTGGTCTCCGCCTGGGGTTCGACGCTGGCCGGGCTCACCCGCCAGGCCGGCTTCGCCGCCGCGACGGACGGCGACCCGGCGTGGACCAGCGGCATCGCCGCGCTCGGCGCCCGGCTGACCGCGGACGCGATCAACGGCGCCGACCCGGCCGGCGCGCTGGAACACCTCGAGGACGCCAGGGCCACCATGCTGTCCCACGCGCTGAACACCCGCCGTGAGCTGGACAACCTGTACCGCGCCGACCCCGAACTGGCCGAGCGGTTCGCCGCGCTGCGCGAGGAGATCCACGCGGGTATGAACCCGGGCATGGAGCCGCGGCCCGATGGCGTGGCCCGGTTCCGCGCGCTGCTCGACGAGTGGGCCGAGCTGGTCGAGCGGGTCAAGGCGCTGCCCGGCTTCGACCGGTTCCTCATGCCGGTCACCCTCGGCCTGGCCGACCTCGCGCCGGCCGCCGCCGAGGGGCCGGTGGTCACGGTGAACCTCGACACCCGCCGCTGCGACGCACTGGTGCTCCACGACGGCCGGGTACGCGTGGTGCGGTTGCCCGGGCTGCGGGTGGCCGACGCGGCGGCGCAGGCGGACGCGTTCCAGGCCGCGATCGCCGTGCTGTCCCGGCGCTCCACTGTGGACGGTCCGCTGGTGGTCGGCGCGGCCCGGCGGACGGTGGTGGACACCCTGGGCTGGTTGTGGGACGTGCTGGCGGAGCCGGTGCTGGCGGCGTTGGACATCGCCGAGCACGACCCCGGCCGGCCGTGGCCACGGCTGTGGTGGTCCCCGAGCGGGCCGTTGACGTTCCTGCCGGTGCACGCCGCCGGTCGGCCCGGCACGCCGGGGGCGTCGGTGCTGGACCGGGTGGTGCCGTCGTACACGCCGACGCTGCGGGCGTTGCTGCACAGCCGGTCGCGGCGCACCCGGCCGGGCCGGAGCACGCTGGCGGTGGCCATACCGCAGACCCCGGGCCGCGCCCCGCTGCCGGCCACCGTGCGGGAGGCCACGGCGTTCGCCGCGGGCGGCCGGCTGGTCGGCGCTGCGGCCACGCGTGCCGCGGTGCGGGCGGCGCTGCCCGGCGCGGCGGTGGTGCACTTCGCCTGCCATGCCGAGAGCGATCCGGCGGACGCCTCGGCCAGCCACCTGCTGCTGCACGACGGGCCGCTGACCGTCACCGAGGTCAGCCAGTTGCGGCTGGACGCCGCGGAGTTGGCCTACCTGTCCGCATGTGCCACCGCGCGGGGCAGCGCGGTACTCGCCGACGAGGCCATCCATGTCGCGTCGGCGTTCCAGCTCGCCGGTTACGCGCAGGCGGTGGCCACGCTGTGGGAGGTGGGCGACGAGGTGGCCGCCCGGGTGGCGGCCGAGTTCCACCGCGAGCTGGCGGCGACCCTGGACGATCCGGACCGCCCGGCCGGTGCCCGCGCGCTGCACGCGGTGACCCGCCGCATGCGCGACGAGTGGCCCGATGCGCCGTGGCGGTGGGCGGCATACGTGCACGCCGGGGCCTGACCGCACCCCCTTCGGCCGCCCGGTGGTCCTGCCCGCGCCCGGCCCGTGGCAGGCTCCGGGGTGGCAGGCGGGGAACGCCGAGGGAAAGGTGTGAGGATGCGGATCGGGATGCAGCTCAACTACAGCGGCGGGTTCGCCGAGACCGCCGACGAGGTTGGCGACCTCGAGCGCGCCGGGCTGGACATCGTCTTCGTCCCCGAGGCCTACTCCTTCGACGCGGTCAGCCAGCTCGGCTTCCTCGCCGCCCGCACCGAGCGGGTGGAGCTGGCCTCCGGCATCCTGCAGATCTACACCCGCACGCCGACGTTGACCGCGATGACCGCGGCCGGCCTCGACTACGTCTCCGGCGGGCGGTTCGTGCTCGGCATCGGCGCCTCCGGCCCGCAGGTGATCGAGGGCTTCCACGGGGTGCGCTACGACGCCCCGCTGGGCCGCACCCGGGAGCTGGTGGACATCTGCCGGCAGGTGTGGCGTCGCGAGCGGGTGCGGCACCAGGGCCGGTACTACCAGATCCCGCTGCCCGCCGAGCAGGGCACCGGGCTGGGCAAGCCGCTCAAGCTGATCAATCACCCGGTGCGCGAGCGCATCCCGATCGTGCTGGCCGCGATCGGCCCGAAGAACGTCGCCCTGGCCGCGGAGATCGCCGAAGGCTGGCAGCCGATCTTCTTCTACCCGGAGAAGGCCGCCTCGGTCTGGGGTGACGCGCTGGCCGAGGGCAGGGCCCGGCGCGATCCGTCCCTCGGCGAACTGGACGTCTACGTGGGCGCGGCGCTGGCCATCGGCGACGACGTGGAGCCGCTGCTGGACTTCGTGCGCCCGATGCTCGCGCTCTACATCGGCGGTATGGGCGCGCCGAGCAGGAACTTCTACTACAACCTCGCCCAGCGCTACGGCTTCGCCGCCGAGGCCAAGCGCATCCAGGACCTCTACCTGGCGGGGAAGAAGGACGAGGCAGCCGCCGCCGTGCCGGACGAGCTGGTCCGGGCGGTCTCGCTGATCGGCCCGGCCGGCTACGTCAAGGAGCGCGTCGCCGCCTTCGCCGAGGCCGGCGTGACCACGCTCAACGTCACCCCGCTGGCCGAGGACCGCGCCGGCCGCGTCCGCCTCGTCGAGCAACTTCGCGGCCTCGTGGACTGACCACCGGTCCCCACCCGGTCCGCCGCCCACGCCCATTCCCTTCCGGTGCCCGGCACCGCCGCCGCTGTTTGTGATCGAGTTGCGGGACCACTTCGGACTGTCCGAAGAGGACCTGAACATCGACCTCGGCCCGCTCGGGCCGTTGCTCGCCGACGAGTGACGCGCGGGTCAGCCGTGGAACCTCGCGAGACGACGAAATCCGTCGTCGCGGTGGGTGAGCACTGCTAACTTGCGACCGTGGATCTGTTCTCACGATCGTGGACGGCGTTGCGCACGGCGGTCGCCGAACTCCGGGACGAGGACTTCGCACAGCCGTCCGGCTGTACCGGCTGGCTCGTGCGGGACCTGGTGTGCCACCTGATCATCGACGCTCAGGACGTCCTGATCACACTCGTGACGCCAGCCGAAACGGAACCGACTCGCAACGCGGTGACCTACTGGGACGTCGCCGAAACGCCGCCGACCGGTGACGACCCGCTCGACGCGCTGATCGTCCGGCTGGCCGCCGCGTACGAAGAGCCGCGGCTGCTCAAGTTCCACCTCGACGACGTCGGCTCCGCCGCCGGCCGCGCCGCCGAACTGGTCGACCCGGACCTCCGGGTCAGCACGCGGGACGAGGTCCTCACCGCGGGCGACTACCTCTCCGCGTACGTCCTGGAGTGGACGCTGCACCACCTCGACCTGGTCGCATACCTGCCGGGCGCCGCCGAGCCGCCCGCGGAAGGGCTCGCCCGGTCACGCGAGATGCTGGAGAAGATAGCCGGGCGCGCGTTTCCCACGTCGTTCTCCGAAAGGGACGCGCTGCTGGTGGGCACCGGACGGCGCGCCCCGACCGACGCGGAGAACGCCGAACTCAGTGAGCTGGCCGCGAAACTTCCGTTCGTCCTCGGATGACTGGGCCACGGTTGGCTGCGGCTGGGTGGGGAAACCTCCCGGCTGCCGGGGAATGGGAGTTGAGGAGGCGGAAGCCGGGAGGTTCTGCGGAACGTCCGTCGCAGGTTCGTGTGTCAGTTGTCGATAGAGACCACCATTCCTTTCCCGGTCGGCTGGTTCTCGACCCCACCCGGCACGTGGTCCGGCGCCGCGTGGGGGAGTTCGGTCACGATCACGCGGTCCGGGTAACCGGCTCCGGGCGATGCATGTCGCGGATGATCTTCGGCAGGTATCCCGTCGGGTAGTCGTCGACCGACCACCGGACGAGTTGGTACGGCAGGCCGGTGTCGGTGTCCGGCCACCTCAGCCGGGTCGGGAACCCTTCGGCCGCGATGCGTTCGATCAACTCCGGGACGGTGACGCCCCACTGGTTTCCCGGTCGGTAGGCGTGCTGGGCGGCCACGTCAGACTTCCCGGTCCGGGAGCGAGACGAGCAGCGGGATGACCTTCTCCGGCCGACCTTCGACGTTGAGCACGAAGGATCCGGCCTGTTCGCCGACCAGCCGCGCCCGGGCGACCACCACGCGGTCGTGCGCGATGATGCGGACCACGTCCATGTGGCTACCGTCGACGATGCGTACGCCCTGGATCGCCGTGACCTGCCCGGCGGAATCCCGCTTGTGCCGGAACATCCAGCCGGTGTCGGCCCGCTCGCACAGCGCCAGCAACGGTTCCAGGACCGGGTACTCCGCCACGGCCGTGTACGGGTCCAGTGGCGGACCGGACTCCGGCGTCCACATGGGACCACTCTCGGACGCCGCTGGTCCCGCTGGCATGATGATGTGGCCTGACATGATGCCCCCGGGTGCTCGGATAATCGGTATCGCCGCGATGGGCTGGTGGTTGTCAGATAGTGCGGTGTTTCCAGAAATCGGAGCAATGGTGTTACCGTGGTCGCATCAGGTGATCTTCCGAGCGGCGGTGGAAGCACTAAGCTGTTGCAGGTACGACAACAGGAGTCCACGTGGCACGGACGCCGAAGGGGCGGGCGTTGGGCGCCGCCTTACGGAGGGCGCGGGAGGACCGCGGGTGGAAGATGCGCGAGTTCGCCGCCGCGATCGGGCGGGACCCGGGCGTACTGTCCCGCTGGGAGACCGGCGAGCGGACGCCCAAGCCGGAACAGGTGGCGCAGATTCTCACCGCGTTAGGCATCAACGGTGAGCGCTACGAGGAAATCGTGGCGCTCGCCTACGGCACCGAGGCGCCATTGTGGGTGGCCACGAGCCTGCCCGAGCAGCGCCAGCAGTTGGCCGCGTACATCGACTACGAGCAGAAGGCGAAGACCGTCACGGACGTCAACCCGCTGCTCGTCCCCGGCCTGCTGCAGACAAAGGGCTACATGCAGGCGATGATGTCCAGCGGCGGCATTGCGCCCGGGGAGGTGGTCACCCGGGTGGCGATCCGGATGTCCCGGCGGGAGGTGCTGACCCGGCCGAACCCGCTGCAACTGCTCGCCCTGGTCGGCGAGGCCGTGCTGCACCAGGCCATCGGCAGCCGTGACGTCATGGTCGAGCAGTTCCGGCACCTGCTCGACATGTGCCGGTATCCCAATATCGACCTTCGCATCATCCCGTACGACGGCGGGTGGAGCCCGGCGCTGGAGAGCCAGTTCTCGCTGATCGAACCGGAGAACGCCATTCCCGTGGTGCACGTCGAAATCCGCGACTCGGGCATCTTCCTGCACGACGAGGACGCCGTGGCGGCCTACCGGCGGGCGGCCGAGATGGTGCTCAGGGTGGCGCTGAGTCCGAAGGACTCGATGCGGCGCATCGAGCGGGCGATCGAGAGATGGGAGAATTCCGGATGACCACGCAGATCCGGTGGCGGAAGCCCCGCCACAGCACGGGCACGAACTCCTGTGTCGAAGTCGCCGGCACCCTCGACCAGATCCGCGACTCGAAGAACCCGGACGGCCCGATCTTGCGGGTGGACGTGGCCGAGTTCGTGGCCGCCGTCAAGGCGGGGCGCTTCCCGCGCTGAGCGAGCCACCCGGACAACCGACCCGGACCCCTGGTTCCCGCCAGGGGTCCGGTGTTCCGTCCAGTTCGCCGCTCCTACCCGAAGACAAGACGCCGACGGGCTTCGCGACGATCAGTTGGGCACCACGGTGATCGCGCAGCGGGTACCGGGCGCCCGGCTGAGACGGGCGTCAGCGGTGAGCAGGGCGCAGTCCAAGGACTCCGCCAGCGCGACGTAGGAGGCGTCGTAGGCCGACACGTTCGCCCGCAGCTCCCAGAGCCGATCCAGCAGGCCGACTACTGGATAGCGCGTCATTCCGAGGTGTTGCCACGTGCGTAGGGCGGTTCGCGCCGCGTCGACTGGGACCTGCTCAGCGGCGACCCGGCGACGCAGGACTGAGGCGACCTCGGAGTCGATCAGATGGGGGACGTGCAGCCTCTCGGTGGCGAGCATGTGGCGCGCCGCACCGGCGTTCAGGAGTGCTGCCAGTGCGGCTGACGCATCGACGACGATCACCGATCGGAACGCCCGGCTTCGATGTCCGACACGATCGTGGCGGTGGATACGCCCAGATCAGGCAGCGCTCCCAGCAGCTCCGGGTTGTCTGCTCGACGGGAAACCTCGGCCAGCTCTCGCACCGCGATCGCGCTCACCGACGTTGCCTCACGGGCCGCCAGCCGTTCGAGACGTTCGACAACATCATCCGGCACGTTCCGGAGATACAGGGTCCTCATGTGGCAATATGCTAGCACTACGTTCGCGTGTCGCCACAGTCGCTGCAGACTGGTTCCCGGCTGGCTGCCGGGAAGACGGTGGACCGGTCGACGGTGGGTAGGGCGGTGGAGACCGCGGTAGTCACAGCGTGTCGGCGGCGGTGCCGCGGAGGCGGTTGCGGGTGTCGAACACCCGGTCCGCGTGGCGGGCCAGCAGGCCCCAGTCGATGTCGTCGTGGTCGGTCAGCACGACCACCAGATCGGAGCGGGACACCTCGTCGGCGGTGCACGGCACCAGGGTGATGTGGCTGGGTACCTCGACGGCGTCGATGAGCGGGTCGGCGGCGCGCAGTTCGGCGCCGAGGTCGGCCAGTCGCTTGGCCACGCTCATCGCCGGGGAGTGCCGGGCGTCGGCCGAGTTGCGCTTGTAGGTGAGACCGATCAGCAGGACGCTGCTGCCGTTGACCGGCTTGCGCCGGTGGTTGAGGTGCTGGACCACCCGGGACACGACGTAGTCCGGCATGTGGTCGTTGACGTCGTTGGCGATGTCGACGAACCGGAACGCGTGGCCCAGCGATCGGCGGACCTGCCAGGACAGGTAGGACGGGTCGATCGGCAGGCAGTGCCCGCCGACGCCGGGGCCGGGGGTGAACTTCATGAACCCGAACGGCTTCGTCGCCGCGGCGTCGATCACCGACCACACGTCGATCCCGAGTCCGTGGGCGTACACGGCCAGCTCGTTGACCAGGGCGATGTTCACGTGCCGGAAAGTGTTCTCCAGCAGCTTGGCGAGTTCCGCCTCGCGCGGGCCCGGGACCGGCACGGTTCGCATCACGAGTTGGCCGTAGAAGGCGTCCACCGCCTTCAGTGACGCCTCGTCGATGCCGGAAACCACCTTGGGCGTGTTGTGAAAATGCCAGGTCGGGTTGCCGGGGTCGATGCGTTCCGGGCTGTAGCCGACGTGGAAGTCGGCGCCCGCCCGCAGCCCCGAACCGGCCTCCAGGATCGGCACGAAGATCTCCTCGGTGGTGCCCGGATAGGTGGTGGACTCCAGCACCACACAACAGCCGGGGGAGACGTGCGGGGCGAGGATGCGCGCCGCGTCCTCGATATAGCACAGCTCGGGAATGCCGTCGCGCAGCGGGGTCGGCACGCACACCACCGCGGTGTCGAACCCGGACAGCGCCGCCGGATCGTCGGTGGGTAGGTATCGGCCGGTGGCGAGGGCGCTCGCCAGGTCGGTGTCGGTCACGTCCTCGACGAACGAGGTGGCCCGTCGCAGCCGGTCGACGCGGTCCTTGTCGAGATCGAAACCCAGGACGTCCAAACCGATCTCGACGGCGCGCATCGCCAGTGGCAGCCCGACGTAGCCCTGGCCGACCACGGCAAGCCGATGACAGCTCGAAGGCATCTTCGATTCCCCCATACGGCGCACCGACCCCCCATCGACGCGAACACGTCGAACATAGACGGAAATGGATCCGGGTGCACAGGCGCGTTGAGTCGTTCACACCATTAGGTGCGCGTGGGTGTCGCCCGATGCGCGTGGCCGGTGCGGAATTAGAATTGACCAACGGAAGAGGTCGAGAAAAGGCAGGCCGATGGCGTCGCGAAGCATTGCATCCCCCCATCTTCTGACGGTCGCCACCGTAATGGGCGCCTGCGTGTTGACGGTCGCGGCGTCGACCGGGGCGTGCACCACGGCACCACCGAACCTGTCGGGTGACGGCGCGCCGCCGTCCGAGACCGCCAACGTCTCTTCCTGTACCAGCACGGTCGACGACCCGAAACGGACCGCCCAGGCGATGCAGAACGCCGCACCCGGCAACACGATCTGCTTCGCCGGCACCGGGCTGGCGGACACCGACCTGACCCTGACCCGGTCCGGGACACCGGCCGCCCCGATCACCCTGCTGGGCCACGGCGTGCCGGTTCGGTCGGTCACCGTCTTCGGCGACAACGTCGTGGTGGACGGCTTCGCCGTGCGCGGAGGAACCGGGTTGGCCGTTGCCGGCAGGGCGATCACGGTGCGCCACAACACGGTCCGGGAGACCACCCGGAACGGGATCAGCTGCGATCCGTGCGCCGGAGCGGCGATCGAGTCGAACACCGTCGACCGCGCCGACGGGACGGGCATCCTCGTCAACGGCCAGGATGTCACAGTACGGGACAACATGGTGAGCGGCTCGATCATGCGCGAGATGAACGACGCCGACGGAATCAGGTTCTTCGGCCGCGGTCACCGCATCACGGACAACAGGATCCGGGACATCTCCATGGCGGGTTATCCCCGTCCGCCGCACCCCGACTGCTTCCAGACCTTCGACAACAGCAAGCCGCCGACGACCGATGTCGTCATCGCCCGCAACACCTGCGAGAACGTGGGGCAGCACTGTCTCATCGCCACCGCCGAGACGGCGGGCACCCACGGGGAGGTGGGACGTTCGCACTCGATCCGGTTCGTCGGCAACACCTGCTCGGTCGGCGCGTCCCAGGCGGTGCTCGTCCGGTGGTTCCCGGACGTGGAGGTGTCGGACAACCGGATATCCGGCCCCGTCTTCGACCGGGGGGTGATCTATCTCGACGGCTCGGTCAACGGTGCGGTGCTGCGAAACACGTTTGTGGGCTGTTACCGCCAGGTCGAGGCCGACGACAGCAGCCGGGCCGGCCTGCGAGTGGAGGGCAACGTGTCGGTGCGGCCTGGCACGAGCCCGGCGGCGCTGGCGCCGGCCGCGGCGGACGTGCCCTGTGGCCGCTGACGCCTCGCCGCGTCATCCCGTCGCGGGGTATGCCCCGCCGGTCAAGAACGTGGCCGGGAGTCCAGGCGCTGATCGGCGGACGGAACTGGCCGGACCGTCGAGTTCTCCGGTTCGAGAAGGTACATGCGGATCGAGTTGGACCGCGACCATTCCCTGGTCGGCCGCAGACCGCGCGCCGTGCGAACGTGACGGAACCTGCCCGTCTGCAGCAGCATGGACTCCTCGACCGGGTTGGCGTAGATGACCCGCACCGTGCGCGGGGCCCGGTCCACCGACTCGATCAACGACTTGATCACCCTGTTGAAGATGCTTCCGGTGAACGGGTTGGCGAAGTAGGCGACGGTCACATCGTCCGGGATCTCGTAGTCGAGCGCGTCGGCGCAGACCAGTGAGACGTCCTTGCACCGCAGCCGGGAGGTGTTGCGCGCCAGGTTGTCCCGGGCGATGCCGATGAGTTTCTCGGAAATTTCGACACCGATCACCTTCCGGAATGGGTACCGGATAGCGGCCTGCAGCACGGCTCGTCCCATCCCGCAGCCGAAGTCGATGAAGACATCGTCCGGACCCACCTCGGAGAGTCGAAGAATCCGCACGAGACTGAGCCATCCGGTGGGTTGATACCTCTTTCGTTCGGCATCGCCCAGCCCCAGCTCGTCGAGATACACCAGGTCCGCCGTGTGCACTCCATAGCGGCGCTCGAAGAGCAGGTCCGTGGTTGCGTGCCGCAACCACTTGTACAGAGGCCTCACCACGGTGAGGAGGTAGCGTGCCACGACTGATCCCCCGATTATGATCTGATTCCGAACGTCCTCGGGAAACGGTAGCCGCGCCGGCCATACATGGCCCGGCGACCGGGACCTCGACCCACCTTCGAGGTAATCGAGCGCGTTCGCGGGATGATTCCTCCGGTCACCCGGTAACTGTATCGGCGTGGCGAACCGAAGCAGGGCAGTGATGTCCGCCGATCGTCACCTGTCAGCATCAACCTGGTTCAGTCGAAGTAGTGCATCACGGAGTCATACCGCGGCCCTCCCGGCGGACTGCGTGGAGGATTCGGGCAGGACGACGAGCCGATGGTCGAAACCTTCCAGTTGCCAGGGGAACCGGTGCGGCGACGCTGGTTGGCTCCCATGCCGGTTGCCTACCGACGAGAGGGGGTGGTGGCCGTGTCGGAAACCCGCTGGGTTGACGGGCCGGTGTCCGCGGTGACGTGCACCGAGCCGGAACGGCGCACGCTCACCACCTGGGATCGGTTGGTGGTCGACACGTCCGGGACCGACGTCGCCCAACTGCGTGCCTGGGCGCAGGTGCGGCGCGCCGCCGGATTCACGCCGCTCTACGTGCTTGCCTACGCGGGCGCCGACCTCGTCGCCGGTGCGCAGATCCTGCAACGCCGGCTGCCCGTGCTGGGCAGGATCGGTTACCTGCCATTCGGCCCGGTGATCGCGCCACACGCCGCGCGTGCCCACATCCGCGGGGCGCTCGGCCGGGCGCTCGCGTACGTGGGCCGGCACCGGCTGCGCATGTTGTTCGTCCAGCCCCCGGAGGGCACCGACGACATGAGTTCGGACCTGCTCTCGCGTGGGTTTCGCCCGTCGGCGGCCGGCATCGCGCCGACCGGCTCCATCCGCGTCGACCTCAGTGTCCCCGAAGCCGAACTGCAACGCGGACTCAGCAGACAGTTGCGCAATTGGGCAAGGAACAAAAAATGGGAGGCCAACGGGGTCGTCGTCCGTGTGGGCGACGAAAACGACGTCCCCGTTCTCGCCGACCTGTTGGCCCACTCGGCCGCATACCAGGGATTCGAACCGTTTTCCGAGCATTATCTCCGAACTCTCTATCGGGAACTGGCGGCGCAGGGCTGCGTGCGGCTGCTTTTGGGCGAAATCGGCGACGGCCCCGTGGCCGGCCAGCTGTATACAGCCTGTGGCGGCACACTGAAGTTGCGTATCATGGGTTACCGCCGTACGGAGACCGCACAACGGCTGAGGGTGCCGGGTGCGCTCATGTGGGAGGGCATGCGATGGGGAAAGGCGCACGGGTACCGGTGGTTCGACCTCGGCGGACTCCGCCCGGAGTCGCTGCGCATTCTGTTGGACGGTGGTGACCGCAACGCACTGCACGGCGCGGATGAGTACAAGGTCAGGTCCGGTGGCACACCATACCGTTACCCGCCGCCGGTTGAGCTGATCAGTTCGGCGGCGTTGCGCGCCTCATACGACCTGTCCCGACGTTGGAGGGGCGGGAAGCGACTGCTCAACTTCGGGCGGCGGTTGATCCGTGGCGGTCGCTCACGTCCGGCTGGCATGCAACGATAAACTGATCGACTCAGCAGCCAGGAAACAGGGGGCGAGGAGGAGACCGGTCATCCGCCTGAGCTCACGGCTTGCGCGCCGTGACGAGCACCCAGGGACTCAGCGCCGGCATCCGGGCGAGGCCCAGCCGCTTTTCCGTCATCGCCGCGATAGGGACGAGCGGCGAATTGCTCGAGCGACCGAAGGGAAACCAACACAATCCCAGTTCGGACTGCACCTCGAGTCCTGCGGCCAGAAGCTGTCGGCGCCATGCGGTGTACCGGGTCCGGTAGAAGGAGTGCGGTCCACGCCGCCGCCAGCGCGACGCCAGATTGGCGGCCACACCCCGTGCCGAGTTACGGTTCCAGGTGGTTGCGACGAGCATTCCGCCCGGAGCCAGAACGCGGACCACCTCCTTGTGAAACCAGTCGCTGCCGACGACCGCCAGCACCTCGATGCAGAGCACCAGGGACGTGGAGGCGTCTTCCGCGGGGAGAAAGGTATCCGCAGGATCGACCTTGATGCATCGCGCATCCGGAACCCGGTCCGCACACAGCTTGATCGCCTCCTCCGCCACATCGGTGCACGTCACGGACCACCCCTCCTGGGAGAGCATGCGCGCCCACCGCCCGCCATCGCACCCGATCTCCAGCGCGTGGCGGGGGTTGCCAGCCATCTCGCTCGCCCACCGGATCGCCCTGTCCTCCTCGGCGGTGATATAGCTTCCCCACCGCGATGTGGCCACACGTTCCCAGTAGGTCAGTGCCATTGAGCACCTCCGGCTGTGCCTTCAGATGACAGTGCGTATCCGCACAGGCGCTGTCGGCGATAATCCTAACCTACTGGCCGGCTGCCAACCCGCCAGGACGTTTGCCGCTTCGGCGTAACCTCCCCACCACCCTCGTTGGCGGCGAACCGATGCCAGATGTTCTCGAAGAATTCCGGTCGCTGGGCGAGCAACCGGTACTTGCGCTTGCGCAACCGCACGTGGCGGTCGACGCGGCGCACACCAATCCCACCGCGACTCAAACCTACCGTAGATGGAAAGCGGTAGTGGCGCAGAGGCTTGATGGCCCGTTCACACCATGAGGTGCTGGTGGGCGCTGCTCCGTGCAGGGCCTTCGGTGTGGAATTAGCCTGACTCGAGGGTATGTTGGTGAACGCTCAAGAAGGGCGACCGAGGCCTTGATAAACAGAATATACCACCATCTTCTGACCGCGCAATCGTGTTGGGTGTCTGCGTATTGACGGTTTCCGCATCGGCGGTCCCGCGTATCGCGAGGCCATCGTAGGGCGGGGCGCAGAACCCGCGGTACGCGTTCCGGACCAGGCACGGACAGTCCCGCCGGTGGCGCCGGCAGAGGAGGATAGGAGGCAACCAGTGTTCGTGAGGCGCGTGGTGGTGGTGGGGACCGGGTACGTGGGTTTGACCACGGGGGCCTGCCTGGCCTCCCTGGGACACCGGGTGGTGTGCGCGGATGTCGACGCCGACAAGATCGCCCGGCTGTCGCGGGGTGAGGTGGGCATTCTGGAGCCCGGGCTGGCGGAGTTGGTGGCCGAGGGCGTGGCGGCGGGCCGGCTGTCCTTCGTCCTGGGCGCGGCGGCCGCGGTGGGCACGCATGAGGGTGCGCCCGAGGTGGTCTTCCTGTGCGTGCCCACCCCGATGGGCGTGGGCGGGACGGCGGACCTGAGCGTGGTCGAGTCCGTCATCGACGAGGTACGCGAGCTGCTGCCGCCGGGCTGCGTGGTGGTGAACAAGTCGACGGTGCCAGTGGGAACCGCCGCGCGCACCAGCGAACTGCTGGGCCGCGACGACGTGGCCGTGGTGAGCAATCCCGAGTTCCTGCGCGAGGGCTCGGCCGTGGAGGACTTCCTCAACCCCGACCGGATCGTGGTCGGCTGTGACCGGCCCGACGCGGCGGAGCGGGTTGCCGCGCTGTACGCCCGACTGGGCGCGCCGACCGTGCTGACCGACGCGGCCAGCGCCGAGCTGGTCAAGTACGCCGCGAACTGTTTCCTGGCCATGAAGTTGTCCTACGCCAACGCACTGGCGGAGCTGTGCGAGCGGCTGGGCGCGGATATCGCCGACGTCACCGAGGGCATGGGCTACGACCGCCGGATCGGGCAGGTGTTTCTCACCCCCGGTCCCGGGTGGGGTGGTTCCTGCCTGCCCAAGGACACCCGGGCGATGCTGCAGGTGGCGGACTCGGTCGACTTCGAGTTTCGGTTGCTGCGCGCGACCATCGACACCAACGACCGGCAACGCCAGCGAGTTGTCGACAAGATCCGGATCGCGGTGACCGGCAAGCGGGGCGGCGCGCTGACCCGGGTGCGGTTGGGCCTGCTTGGTCTGACGTTCAAGGCGAACACCGACGATCTGCGCGACTCGCCGGCCCTGGCGGTGGCGGCGTTGCTGCGGCAGGCAGGCGCCGAGCTCGTCGCCTATGACCCGTCGGTGTCGTCCGACACGGTCCACCCCGGACTGGACGCGGTCAACGTCGTCGACGACCCCTACCTGGCCGCCAAGGACGCGGACGCCCTCATCGTGCTCACCGAGTGGCCGGAGTTCCGCACCCTCGACTGGTCGCGACTCGCCGAAACGGTGCGGCGGCCGATCGTGGTCGACACCCGCAACCTGCTCGACACGGACGTGCTCCGCCGAGTCGGGTTCGTCTGCACCGGCCTCGGTCGCTAACCGGCCACGGCCGCCGGAGCGTGCCCGGGGAACGCGCGGTGGTTTCGCACTGGCGCTTTCCCTGGCTCCTCCTCGTCCCAGGGCAGCCGGTCCGGAAAGAGCGGTCAGCAGAAGTACCGGTACAGCAGGGCGCCCGCCCTGGCCGTGATCTCGTCCGGAACCGCCCCCTCGGTCAGCAGCCCGGTCAGTTCACCGAGCAGGCGACCGGCCTCGTCCTGAAGCGGCGATGGCCGGCCCGCCGAACGCAGGGTGAGGATCCGCCGCTCCTCGCTGGCCCATTTGCGCTTGTACCGGACTAGGCCGGGCTGGTCGAGGTCGCTGAGTCCCCAGTCGAGCAGCCGCAGGCCGCGGTCGACACCCCACCGGATTCCGGCCCAGTAGATCGCGTCGTTCGGCCGCAGCACCAGGTACTCGGCCAGGGACGCGCCGAACTTGTAGTACAGCACGTCGTTCCAGACCAGGAAGATCGCGCCAGCGGCGAGGTCGTCGCCCGAGAACGCGAGCATAGTCACCACGGCGTCGTTCGGGGCGAACCGGTGCCAGAGGTTCTCGAAGAACGACAACGGCTGCGCGAGCAACCGGTACTTGCACTTGCGTAGTCGGACATGCAGGCGATGGAAGTGCCGGACGGCATCGATCTCGCTGCTCACCTCGACGCGGATCCCGTTGCGGTCGGCCGCGGCGATGTTGCGCCGGGCGGTGCCGCTGATCCGGCGCCGCAGTTCGTCCACCGGCGCATCGAGCCGGGTGGCGTGCCACGCGGCGTCGTCACCGCAGCGCAACCGGGTGTCCCAGGTGGGCGCGGCAGAGTCCAGGCAGCGCAGCGTGAACCGCGTGTCGTCGGTGAGCAACCCGTCGACCAGCGAGCACCAGGTCGGCCCGTCCGTGCCGAGAGGTTCGGCCCGGTCGGAGAACGGCAGGCTGCACAGCCGCTCGCCACGAAGGTCGTCGACGGCCACCCAGGCGAACCCGGCCGTGGGGGTGCCGCCGCTCGTCGCGATCCGCGCCTGGGGCGTGAACCCGTATGTCGCGCAGACCGCGTCCAGCCACGGCGGTGAGGTGAACAGGCTTCCGTGCGTGGTGCGCGCGAGCGCGGCCCAGCGCGCGTCGCTGCGCGGGTCTGCGGTGACGATATCAAACCGCGCATTCATGATCGTAGGTTGAACGGGGCCGGATTCGGGATCGACCGCACGGAACGGTCGAGGGTGGCCAGCAGGTCGTCGACGGTGATCTCGTCGGCTTCCCGGCACACGGCCAGGCCGCGGCGGCTCAGCTCGGCGGCGAGTTCGCGCTGGTGGTCGTCCACGGCTTCGCCGTAGCGGCGCAGCCGGGGAACGAGCAGGGGGAGCCGGCCGGCGCCGAGGACGGCGAGCGCAGAGCCGGTTCCCGCATGGCAGACGACGATGTCGGCCTCGGCGAGCGCGGCGGACAGCTCGCGAGCCGGCAGGAAGGGCCGCGGTTGGATGCGCAGATCGTCGACCGGGGTGTCCCCCGTCTGCCACAGCACCTCCACGTCCCGCCCGGTCGCCTGGTGCAGTGGCCCATTGGGGGCGAGGAGCTGTACCAGGGGCATGATGAGGCGCCGGAACGGGAAGTCGGTGGCCGAGCCGACGGTCACCACCACCCGGACCCGCTCGCCGAGTCGGCGCGCGGCGGCAACCGGCTGGTAGCGGTCGAACTCGCTGCCGCCGTAGCGCCAGCGCCGGTCCGCCCAGCGCGGATGTTGGGTGTAGAGGTGGACGCCGGGTACCCACTGCAGGACGCGGCCGGTGAGCGACGGACCGCTCACCCGGGTGGCGCTTTCGATGTAGTGGCACTCGACGCCCCGCGCGGCGAGATAGGGCAGGTAGCCCAGAGCGATGGCGGAACCCGTGGACACCGCACGCGTGATCTTCCGCCGCCGCCAGAGGCGGTGCGCGGTGGGAAGGCAGCGGAGAACGCCACGCACGCTGCGCACGCCGACGTACGGGACGAATTCGACGTCCTGCTCGGCCAGCAGAGACACGCTCTGCTCGTTGGCGTGGGTGACCCAGACGGTCGCTCCGTCGGCGGGCAGCCGGGTGGACAGGCCGTGCAACTGGGCGAGGTGACCGCCCGTGGTGGCCAGCAGCAGAGTGGTCATCGGGCACCGTCCCCACGAAGCATCGCCGGGATGGTCCGGGCCAGGATGCGGACATCCGTGCCCAGGCTGCGGGTGCGGACGTAGTCACGGTCGAGCCGGAGCATGTCCAAGGTCCCCATCCTGCTGCGCCCACCGGTCTGCCAGGGCCCCGTGATTCCGGGTTTGACGGTGAAGCGCTCCGCGAATTCGGTGGGGAACATCTCCGCCTCCCAGGTAAGGCAGGGACGGGGGCCGACAAGTGTCATCTCGCCCCGCAACACGTTGATGAGCTGGGGCAACTCGTCGAGGCTGGTGCGCCGCAGCCAGGAGCCGACGCGGGTGACCCGCGCGTCGTCGGCCAGCTTGGTGCTGCCGCCGACCCGGGTGTCCTCACCCCGCAGTTCACGGGCGATCAGGTCGCGATGCGCGGCGTCACTACCGTCAAGGCGCATGGTGCGGAACTTGTAGAGGGTGAAGACCTCGCCGCCCCGGCCCACCCGCGGTTGGCGGAACAGTGCCGGGCCCCGGCTGGTGAGCCGGATCAGGACGGCCACGACAAGCATCGGCAGCCCCAGCACCGCGAGGGCTGTCGTCGCGAGCACGACGTCGATCGCCCTCCGGGCCGCCTCCCCCGGAGATGTCCCCCGGACCTCATGGATCTCGATCGTCATTGGTCCCCCCAGTAGTGATCGCAAGGAGCGTGAACAGCAGGTCGCCGGCCCCGCGCAGCACCAGGTGGATGTCGATGAGCGACAGGACCAGCACGATCCACCACCCCACCTGCAGGGTGATCGCGCAGGCGCCGACCGCACCGGAATCCGCGCGGACCCGCCCGGTCGCCCGAAGCACGGCGAAGGACAACCAGCCGAAGGCGACGAGCAGCGGGATCCCGCCCACCCAGAGGAACTGCAGGTATCCGGATTCCAGGAAGATCTCGTTGCGCCAGGTCTCCGGTGCCGGCAGCACGGAGTTCGGCGAGACCCCGGTGACGAAGCCGAAGTCGCCGAGGCGCGGGAGGTAGAACGTGGAGAGGTTGTCCCATCGCCCGAGCCAGCTGCGGGGGACGCCGTACCCGTCGCCGAAGCCGTCCAGCCGGCCCAGGAACGCGGGGGCGCCGACGAGCACCGCGACGGCCGCGATCGGAAGCATCCGGACCAACCTGCCGCGCAGACCCGGGAACCGGCGCAACAGCACCACGGCGGCCACCGCCGCCGCCACCCAGGTGGAGAACTGGCCGGCCGCCAGCACGCCGGCGCCGAGAGTGAGGCCGAGGACCAGCCGTTCCCGGCGACCCAACAGTCCGTTACCGGCACAGCAGATCACCATGGTCAGGCTGATGGTGATGTAGTCCCCGGTGGCGATGGACGACCCCAGGGTCGTCGTGCCCCGCTCACCGAGCACGCCCGAATCGGACGGCCACAGCGTCGCCAGCGCGGACACCACCGGCCCGACGTGCAGCGTCTGCAGGACCGCGAGCACCGCGATCGCCGCCGCCGGCCACACGACGAGCCGGATGCAGCGGACCGTCTGCGGTTCCGTCCGCACGGTGCACCGCACCAGCAGATACAGCGCGGTGAGCTTGCAGACCGGCAGCACCGCGGCCAGGTCGTCGCCATGCGGGTGATGACCGCGCAGCATCATCGACGCCAGCGGCCACACCGTGGCGAGCACCACGAACATGGCCAGCGGCAGGTCGACACGCCGCGCGCGCAGCGGCAGCGGGCGGCCCTGGACCCAGCGGAGGAACCCACCCAGGCCGGCCCCGGCGAGCAGCAGGGCGAGCAGCGCCTCGTTGGGCCGCACCAGCGGGATGAACTTGCCCCGGTCGATGCCGGCGACCAGGGGCAGTGTGGCCAGGTAGAGGTAGGTGGCGAAGATCGGGCGGTAGGCCGCGGCCGCGACCAGCGCGACAACCGCGAGCCCGGCCGTCAGCAGCGGCCCCGTTGCCGGCGCGGCCACCCCGGCGAGCACCGCAACAACGACCGCTGCCGCCGCCGGCCACCGGGCGTCTCTGGTCCGGGGCGCGCTCGCCGGTGCGGCCGCCCGCAGCCCGGACGTCATGACGCCCGCCTCGTGGACGGCCGGGTGGTCGCCCGGAACATCGCGGCATAGGTGCCCAGCGCGACCACCCCGCAGGCGCTCATCTCGGCGAAACGCGTGAGCCGGCCGCTGGTGGTCGCCGCCAGCAGCCACCAGCCGGCCGCCAGCACCGGGAGCATTCCCGCCGCCGCGACGGCCGCCGCGGTGACCGGGCGACGGTCGGCGAACCGTTCCGGGTGGATCGCGGCCCGCAGCCTGGTGATGACCGCGCCCGCGCCGGCGAGGTCGCCGACCAGCAGCGCGGCGGCGAGCATCATCAGGCGCGGCGTGCCACCGGGCAGCGTCAGCGAGGCGAGCCCGACCAGTGCCGCGAACCCGAGGTAGGCCAGGCTGGCCAGCCGGGGGCCGTTGAGGTCGACCCGCGCGAACAACGCGTGCCGACCCATCTCGTGGATTCCGGCGACCACCTGTGCCACCGCGATCACCATGACGCACCCGGCCAACTGGTCGACGAAGCTGGCGGACCGCAGCTCGCCGTTGGCCAGGAACTGGGCCAGCGGCCGGGCGAAGAACAGCAGCAGCAACAGCACGGGCAGGCTGACGATGGCGACATGCGTCAGCGCCTGGCGCCACGCCGAGGCGAACCCGGGATGGTCGGATCGCTGGACGGCGGCCGACATCCGCGGGAGCACGGCCGTGGACACCGCGCGGGCTCCCAACGCGGTCGGCACGTTGTACACGAGGTAGGCCGCCTGCAACACGACGACGCCGCCGGGCACCGTCCCCGCCAGAGTAAGCAGGATGAAGAATGCGACCTGCGGGCAGGCCGGGACGACGATGGCACGACGCAGCCGCCGAGCGACCTCCGCGACGTCCGGATCCGACCACCAGCGGAACCTCGGCCGGGTGAGCAGGCCGACCCGCGCCGCGCCGAACACCTGCAGCCCCGCATGGGTGGCCACGGCGAGCGTGCCACCCAGGCCCAGCGCGAACACCAGGCCGAACGGCACCTCCGCCACCTCGCGCCCGGTGCCGTACACCAGGCCGGCGACCGTCACCGTGGTCATCAGGCCGATGTTCTCCACCGCCGGTGCCGCGGCGGCGAGCGCGAACCGGCCACGCGCCTGCTGGGCGGCGGCGGCCAGCGCCACCACCGCGTACAGCACGATCTGCGGGGCGACCAGGAGGATCAGCACGGTCGCCTGGCCCCGAGCCGCGGTGCGGGCCGCGGCGTCGGCGATGCCGAAGGTCAGCAGCCACGCCAGCGCCGGGGAGGCGATCATCGCCAGCACGGCGATCGCCCCGGCGACGCTGAGCAGGAAACCACCGACCCCACCGAGCACCGCGCCGGCCCTGGCGACGCCCCTGGCGGTGAGCGTGCCGACCGTGGCCGGCACCACCACCATCGCAAGCGCGGTACCCGCGATCGACGCGTACGTGAAGGTGGGCACGAAGCTCGCCGTCACGAAGGTGTTCGCGAAGTAGGTGGGCCCGAGGACGGCTCCGACCACGGCGACGCGGGCAAGGCCGGTGAGCCGGCTGGCCAGGGTCCAACCGGCCACGGTCACCGAGTCCCGCGCCGCCGTCCGGGTTCGTCCGGCGGTTGGCATCACCGTTCCGGTCATGTCGCGGCCCGCCCCCTGGCCCACCGCCGGCCCAGCACGGCGGCCGCCCCGGCGGCGATGACCAGGCTGGCCAGCGCTCCCGTGGCGGCGGTGAAAGCCGGTCGCGGGCTGACCGGATTCGCGACCGGGTAGGGCGGCACGACGACCTCGCGCCGGGGCGCGCTGACCGTGGCCACGTGCAGCTCGTCGAGCTGCTCGCGCAGCTTCCGCTCGTGGTCGGCGAGGCCCTGCACCTCGGCGTCGGCGGACGCGCCGGCCAGGCTGCCGACCAGTCCCGCGCTCTGCTGTTCGTGCACGGTCGCCGCGTGCACCCGAGCCTTGGCGAGGTTGTCCTGCACCTCGGCGAGCTGCTGGCGGAGGAACGCGTCGACCTCGGTCGCCTGGTCGGCCGGCGCGACCTTCAGGTAGTTGTCCACGATGTCCCTGACCCAGCGCAGCGCCGTGTCGCGGGAATGGTTGCGGGCCTCGACCTGGATGACCTCGCTGTTGTCCAGGAGCGTGACGGACACCTTCTTTTTCAGGTCGTCCAGGGACATCCCGCTGCCCGCCGCCACCGGGGCCAACACGCGTGGGCTCTGCAACAGCACGAGCTGGGTGGTCAGGCTGCGGTCCTGGCGGAGGAAACCGGTCGACTTCTCCTGGCTGATCTGGTAAAGGATCTCCGCGCGTGCGGCGTACCGGGCCGGCCACAGCAGGCCGGCTCCGAACCCCACCACCGCGCCCACCAGCACGATCGCCGCCGACAGTCCGACCAGCCGCCGGATCTGCGCGCGCGTCAGGCCGCGTGGGGTTGCCGGTTCGGGCGGCGAGCCGGCGGTCGGCGGCGCGGACCCCTGCCGTGGCTGCCCGTTCGTGGTCGCGCCATTGACGCCGTCCTTGGCGGTGGTGTCGTTGGCCCGGTCGCCATTGGACGCGGCGCCGCGAGCGCCGGTTGGTGCGGTCACCATGAGATCCCCCGCAGTACGTCGCAGATTCTGGCGATGTCGTCGGTGGTGAGGCTGGGGAACATCGGGAGGGAGATGACCCGCCCGGCCGCCCGCTCCACGACCGGAAGCGGTTCGGCGAACTCGGCGAACGCGGGCTGCTGGTGGCAGGGCACCGGGTAGTGCAGGCCCCACCCGATGCCCGCCGCGGACAGCGCCGCGCTCACCTTCGTACGGTCTGCGACCTGGACCACCGCCAGGTGGTGAACCGGCTCGGCGGCCGGATGCACCGCGACCGGCACACAGAACGGCGGAAGCCCCTCGCGGTAGTGCGCCATGAGCTCCCGGCGGCGGGCGTTGTCGGCGTCGAGCCGGTGCAGCTTCGCGGAGAGCACGGCGGCCTGAAGGGTGTCGAGCCGGCTGTTGCGGCCACTGTCCAGGTGCCGGTAGCGGTCGCCGTCGACCCGGCCGTGGTTGGCCAGCCGCCGCACCCGGCGGGCGAGTTCGGCGTCGCTGGTCACCACGGCGCCGCCGTCGCCGAGCGCACCGAGGTTCTTGCCCGGGTAGAAGCTGAAACCCGCCGCCACCCCGGCGGTTCCCGCGCGCCGCCCGGCCCAGCGGGCGCCGTGGGCCTGCGCGGCGTCCTCGACCAGCGCCAAACCGTGCCGCCGGGCGAGCGCGGTGAGGCAGTGGACGTCGACCATCTGGCCGTACAGGTGCACCGCGATGATCGCCGCGGTGTTCCGGGTCACCGCGGCGTCCACCGCCGCGGGATCGATGAGCAGCGTGTCCGGGCAGACGTCGACGAACCGGGGCCGCGCTCCCACCGCGCACACCGCCTCGGCCGTGGCGACGAAGGTGTTCCCCGGAACGATCACCTCGTCGCCATGGCCGATGCCCAGGGCGGCGAGGATCAGTTCCAGCGCGTCGGTTCCGTTGGCCACGCCGACGCACGCGGTGGCACCGCAGTAGTGCGCGAACTGTTCCTCGAACCGCTCGAGTTCCGGCCCGCCGACGAAGCGCCCGTGCTCCAGCACCGTCTTCCACGCGAGGTCCAGTTCCTCCCGCACCTGAGCATGGGCGCCGGCCAGGTCAAGGAACGGGATGGCGCGGTCCGCGGCTGTCACGACGCCCTTCCTTCCGCGATGACGCGAACACCCGCAGAAACACGGCGCGCGCCGTGGTCACGTTGGTTGCCGCGACTTGACGCCCGCATCAGGAAGCCACCTCCCCGTTGAGCACCACGCCGGCGAGCACCGGCGCCGCGTCCGCCAGCCGCGCCGGCAGCGGCCGGTCGGCGTCGTGCCAGTCGATCGGCACGGCGTGACCGGTGAGCCGCGCGTGGTCCAGGGCGCTGAGGATCCGCACGATGTCGAGCCCGCGCTCGCCCGGCGTGTCCGGTCGCCGGCCGGTGCGCACGCACTCGACGAAGTGGCTGTCCTGCACCAGCAACGGCTCGCGGAACGCCACGTGCGGGGAGACCACGTCGCCGGTCCGGTAGCCGACCGGACCGCCGGTCAGGTGCAGGCCGACCGCCGCCTTCGGTTGGACACCGCGGTCGTACACCCGGATGCGGTCTATTTCGGACAGATCGTCGTAGACGGCCATCTTCCGGTCGCCGACCACCGTGACGGAGCGGACCTTGTTGGGATTGAGCCAACTCACCCGCACGAACGCGCGCGTGCCGATCCGTTCGAAGTCGAGCGCCAGGTAGGCCACGTCAACGTGCTGGTGGCCGAGGTCGTGATGAGCCCAGGCGGACACCGACGACGGCATGTCGTCGAGCAGGAACGAGATGATCGACAGGTCGTGCGGCGCCAGATCCCAGACCACGTTGACGTCGCTCTGGTAGATGCCCAGGTTCAGCCTTGCCGAGTCGATGTGCAGCACGCTGCCCAACTCGCCGGACGCGATGATCTCCTTCAGCTTCCAGACCGCGGCGTTGTACTCGAACGTGTGGCCGACCATCAGCACGGCATCACGCTCGGCGGCCGCGGCCACCATGGCCTGCGCGTCCTCGACCGACGTGGCGAGCGGTTTCTCCACCAGCGTGGGCCTGCCGGCGCCGAGCGCGTGCAGCGCCACCTGCGCGTGCGTGGTGGGCGGCGTGGCGACGACGACCGCGTCGACATGGTCGAGGACCTCGGCGAGGTCGCCGGCGGTGGTCGCGGTGGGGAACTGTCTGCGCGCCTCGTCCAGCCGTTCCGGGCGCTGGTCAACGACGGTGACCTCGACTTCGGGCAGGCCGCAGAGCACGCGGACGTGCTTCGCCCCCCAGTATCCGTAGCCGACGACGGCAACCCGGGTGGTCTCTCGTGATGGCATCACCACCACCCGCTTCCGTTGCCGCGTGGCCGTGCGCGACGCAGCGTGAAACCACGCACGTGAATCATTTGGGCCCCCCGTGTGTTCATTATCGATAAGCGGCGACGGAAAAATTCGATCGCCGATCGGTATGCTATGAGCGCGACCACCGGGCGCGCACGGTCGAATACACGGAAGGACTGGCAGAACACTCGGCCAGGCGGGGAATCGCGGGACGTCGGTCACGCGGCGGATTCGGCGTCCGTGATCGGTGGGCGTGCGCCGAGGCTGCGTGCCGTGAGGGGGGCTGCCACGGGTCACCGACAGCGGGAGGGGGCCGTACCCGCACCGTGGTCACCCTGCGTCAACATCACGGCGGGCTCGATCGGGTCAGTGGCTCGGGCGGGACACCCGGACGCGTACACGGCCGTAGCAAGCGGCGTCACGGAGCCGAGATTCCCGGAGGTCACCCCGTGCCCGATCGGACCACGATCGGATCGCGGCCGATCCATCCGGCCGGCCGCGCGGTGCTATCGGCGTCCGCCGAGGCGCTCGGTGACGAAAGCGACCACGACCACGACCGCGAATCCGGTGCAACCGCCGCCGGCGATATCGGTGGCGTAGTGCAGATGCAGGCGGATAAGAGCAATGGCCATACCGGCGGCGAGAACCGCCTGCACCAGGAATACGGAACCGACGACGACCGCGACGCCGCGACCCGGACGGCGCAGCCAGATCAGGGCCAGCACGGTGAGCAGGGAGACCACGGCGGTCGTGTGTCCACTGGGAAAGGACCAGTAGTCGTTGATCGTGCGCCCGAACAATGGCTTCAGACTCTCGGTCACCGCGATCGCCGCCGCTGGACCGAGCACCGCGAGCAGCACCATCCGCCAGCGCCCGACGGCATATCCCACGGCCGCCACCACGGTCACCGCGACCAGTACGGGCAGCAGGCTTCCCACGGTCGCCACCGCGTGCAGGACGGGGGCATGGCCGGCCACGTGGGCGCGCAGCCAGTCCTCGACGTCGGTATCGAGTTGGCCCGGGACGTGCTGCGCGCGGTACCGGACACCGAGGGCGAGGACGACCAACGCGCAGGTGCCGACGGCGAACCGCGCCGGTCCCCGGAGTTCCGGCGGCACCAGCGCCGACCGCACTGACCGCGCTTCCCGTACGTCCATGCACACCCTCCGTCGGCCCGCCAAGCCCGTCCGCCTGATCTGCCGGCAAGCATTCAACCGCGCGAGCACCGCGCCGTTCGCAGCGCGGCCGCGACATCCGGGACAACCCCACGAATGGTGGAACGGGCGATGGCGCGGTCCCACCACCCCCGGCAGTGGCCGAAGAAGACATTGGCCCCAAGAAACCCACTATCCACTCCGGACCCAATACTCACTATTCCGGTAATCCAGGGAATACGTTCGGACCCTCACGTTCACCTGTCTGGACCTAGACGTGTACCCGCCGTTCGGACCACGCTTTCGGAGACGGCCTGGAGGAAAGTTCCCAGGACTCCGAAACCGCATTAGCGCGCGGCATTTACCAAGGTAGTCGCCCCATGCCAAAACACCCTATTGCCACCCAGTCCTCCACCGACCCCACCGCCCTTTCGGTATGGGTCACGTGGGATCGAGATCAGCCGTCCGCGACCGAGCATCGGGTGTACCGGAACGGCGTTCGGATCGCCGTGGTACCCATGACGGTCGACAAATGGGACGGCTGCGCCTGGCGGGACAGCACGGTCACCGCGGGGACGACCTACGACTACTTCGTGACCGCCGTGGTCGGCGGGATCGAACTGCCCGCGACCCAGCACGCCCAGATCCGGGTGTCCGGCAGCGGCGGCCCCGTCTTCACAGCCAACGGCACCACGCGGGCGGCCATCCAGGCGGCGGGGGACGCGGCGAACGCCGCCGGCGGCGGGGTGGTGCAGCTCGCCGGGACACCGAGCGCGCCGGTCACCTACGCGCTGGACGGCATGGTGGACGGCACCGCATGGTCCAATGTGGTCATCCGGGGCGGCGGCAAGACCGCGACGATCATCCAGCCTGCCCCCTCGTGGATCGGTAACCCCGGGTCCGGCGGCGTCAGTCCGACCCTCATCCGCTTCGGCAGGACCGTGAACACGGCCGGGTCACTGGCCGCCGCGATCAACCCCGGCGACCGCACGACCCAGTGGACCTCCGTCGCCGGCCTGGCGGTCGGCGACGTGATCAAGTTCAACCAGCGGCAGCCGCAGACCGGCGACCCCAACACCTTCCTCGCCCGGTGCCGCAGCCTGGGCATCGTCCACGACCCGACCGGTATGGACGACCGTTTCCCCTGCGAGACCAACGAGATCGTGGCGATCAGCGGCACCTCGGTGACGTTCCGGTACCCGTTCGCCTGCCACTTCACCACCTCCGTGGTGCCGCAACGCATCGTCTGCTCGCGGGTCGGTGTCGAGCGGTGCACGGTGCAGGGCAAGTCCAGCACCAACATGGAGTTCTTCTGGGGCGTCGACCTCGGCGACTCGGCGTTCTCCCACGTCGCCGACGTCCTGGTGCGCTGGACCAACGCGAAGTTCATCGCCACGAAGGGGTACCGCAACCGCATCGTGGACGTGGACGGCCCGGACGGCGGCGCGGCGGGATACGGCAGCGCCGGCACGGACGGGAACACCGTCAAGTACCGCGTGCTCGCCGAGGAGGGTGCGAACCTCACCATGGTCGGCTGCGTGTGGGGCACCAGCGGGGACACCCACCAGCAGTCCTGGATGACCGGTGAGTTCATGCAGCGCGTCGTCGTCCGGCACTCCCAGTTCTTCGACACCCTGTCACACGCCGTCAACGAGCACGGCACGGGCAGCCGGTACTGGCTGGTGGAGAACTGTTACTTCCACCCCGGACCCAACGGTCGCGCCGTCTGGCACGGCAATGGAAGCTGGGGATTCTCCGGCGAGACGATCACCCGGAACTGTCTGGTCGACGGCGGGTTCGACGCGCTGTACTACCCGGAGAACCCGCGCTCCACGATCGTTCTGGACTGCACCCTCCGGAACTTCTCCAACACCGCACTGTGGATCAACGGGTGGGCCGGAAGCGGTATCGGAGGCATCCAGAACCCGGCCAACTACGGGTCGATCAAACTCGTCTTCCGCAGGAACACCGTCTCCACCACGCTCGACACCGGCTACGGCGTGGTGTCCGACCAGGGCGTGCCCACCACCGGTTACCAGTACCTGGGCGTGAAGGACATCGTTATCAACGGCAACTCCTTCGCGCAGGCCGGCCAGTTCCGGTCCGCGGTGTGGCTGCGCGGCGACTCGACGCAGACCAACCGGTTCCAGATCTTCGACAACAGCCGCACCTATCTCGGCAGTCCCGCGTGGCGGGCGACACTGCCCGCCCTGGTGCCGGGCGACTACCTCAACAACAACGGGGACGGCGTCACCTACGGCAGCCGGTCGGTGCAGCCATGGGAAGTCGAATCGTTCGCTTGGGAAGGCTACGACACGGTCATGAGCAGCAACGGAATGCCGGTCACTCTCACCGACGCGCCCGTCATCACCACCGACGCGTCGCTGTCCAACCATTTCCGGGTCACGCTCGGCGGCAACCGGCTGCTGGCCAACCCCACCAACGCGACGGACGGTCAGAAGGTCATCTGGGAGATCATCCAGGACGCCACCGGCAACCGGTCGCTGAGCCTGGACAGCGCGTTCACCTTCGGCACCACGATTCCCTCCTTCACCACCACGGCCACGCCCAACCGGCGGGACTTCCTCGGTGCCGTGTACAACGCCACCACCGCCAGGTGGTACGTCCTCGCAGTGGCGAAGGGGTACTGATGGCCGCCACGGTTCGTGCGGTGACCCAGGTCGCCTCCACGTCGGCGGGGTCGCTGAGCGCCGCCGCCCCGGCCGGAACCCAGGTCGGCGACCTGCTCATCGCCATCCACAACGCGAACAAGGGCGACCTGGCGTCCATGACGGCCCCCGCCGCCTTCACCCTGAACGGCTCCACCACGCTGGTGTCGCAGTGGCCGCAGTTCGCCCAGGTGTGGCTCGCGACCCGGGCATCGGCGGGCGCCGGGCCGTACCCGTTCGCCGCGCCGAACGCCGCCGACGGTCACTCGGTCGTCCTGATCGCGGTGACCGGCTACGACTCCACGACCCCGCTCGCGGTCGGGGCGACCTGGAACAGCTCGGCGAGCGTGGCCACCGCGCAGGTGGCGCCGTCGGTCAGCCCGGCGGTGACCGGCGGGCTGCTGCTCTGCGGCTGGTCGTCCGACGTGTTCAACAACGTCGTGTCCTACACCACGCCCCCGGGCATGACGACGATCGCCAACATCGAGGGATCGGCCAACTACATCGCCACGGCGGCCGCGTCGCAGTCGCTGGCGTCCGCCGGCGCGACCGGGACCCGCACGGCGACGTGTTCGCGGGCAAGCCAGTACATCGCGGTGTCGCTGGTCGTCGCCTCGGCCGTGGTCGCCCCGCCGCCGACCGACACGTCGACGTTCTTCCCGTTCTTCGGCTGACCGTCTCGTGGCGGGTCAGCGGGCGCCGCTGACGTGCCGGCGGCGCCCGGGCCGGGGGTGCGCGGGTAAGGGGCTGCCGCGCAGCACGTCGACCCGGTCGGTGTCGAGGCGGCCCATCACCCAGCTCGTGCCGGGCAACGCCTTGGCGTGCCGCTTGAGTGGGGCGAGCCGGGCGGACACGTCGCGGTAGTCGCGCACCGCGCCGGCCGAGCACACCAGGGTGGCCAGCGACAGGGTCACCTCGCGGCCGGCGGCGGTGAACGGCGTGTCCAGCAGCGTGCTGGCTAGCGGCCCAAGCTGCTCCAGGCCGGCGGCGATGAGGAAGTCGTCGCCGCCGACGTGGCCGACGGCGACGCCGGGCAGGGTGGCGGCGACGTCGGTCAGCGCGCGGCCAAGAGCACGGATCAGCTCGTTGCCCGCGGCGAACCCGCCGGTGTCGTTGACGGACTTGAAGCCGTCCACGTCCAGCCAGCCCACCGCGAAGGTCTCGCCGGCGGCCAGCCGGCGCTCGATGTCCTGGCCGACCTCGTCGCTGCCCGGCAGCCGGGTCAGCGGGTTGAGCGCGGTGGCGTAGCGGACCTGGTGGTCGACCAGCCCGCGCACCACGTCGCCGACCTGGACCACGCCCAGCACGGCGTAGTGGTCGTCGACCACGACGATGTCGTCGTGCCGGCGGACGCGTTCCACGCCGGCGAGCATCTGCAGCAGGCCCAGCGCGGTGCAGTCGGCCCGCACCACGAACGGCGGGTCGGCCAGGCGCCGCGCCAGGCGGCGGGTGTAGAGGGCGTGGCCGTGGGGGCCGCTCAGCGAGAGCAGGAACCGGGTGCGGTCGAGGAACGCGCGCGGCCGCCGCTGCTCGTCGGTGAGGATCACGCTGTTGGCCAGCGGGCGGTCGGCGAGCGCGGACCAGGCGGTGTGCGCCGTGACGTCCTCGCGCAGCATGGTCGCCGCGTGCACGAAGTCGGTGACCAGCGGGCCGGGGTCGCGGGCCGGCGACACGGCGCTCTCCGGCTCGATCAGCGCGGTCATCGTCTCGGACAGGGTGGCCGCGGCCAGCGGTCGCCGGCTGGCGGGCGCCAGCAGGTCACCCTGGGCGAGGTGGCCGCCGGCCGCGCGCAGCGCGGTGAGCTGCGCCTCGGTGGCCACCCCGATGCCCACCACCTGGGCGCCGATGCGGCTGGCCAGGTGCGCGATCGAGCCGGCCACCGCCCGCTGCGCCGCGGCGTCGGGCAGCCGGGCCACGGTCGCCGCGTCGAGCTTCAGTAACTCCGGGCCGGCCTCGATGATCAGCCCGAGCGGCGTGCCCGCGTCGCCGAGGTCGTCGAAGGCGACCCGCAGGCCGGCGCGGCGCAGCAGGCTCAACCCGTGGATGAAGTCCGCGCGGGCGAGACCGTCGAACGGGGCGCCAATCTCCACCACCACGTCCCTGGGCCGGTGGCCGCCCTCGCGCACCGCGTCGAGCACCGGGCCCAGCTCCTCCGGGCGGTCCACAGTGGACGCGGCGAGATTGACGTGGGTCGGCAGCGCGGTCCGGTACTCGGCGGCGGCGCGGATCGCGGTCGCGGCCAGCGCCACGTCGACCCTGGCGCGCGGGTTCTCCCGCCCCACCTGGCGGCGAAGGTCATCGGCGGTGCGGGCGGTGACGCGGACGGTCGCCTCCATGGCGACGACGCCGCCGGTGTGGAGGTTGAGCAGCGGCTGGTACGAGACGCGCACATGGTCCAGCGCGACGGCCACGGCGCCCATCCTGGCGCCTTCCACCGGTGCGGAACGAGGGGTTTCACGAGGTGTTCACGCGCATGCGAGACGACCTTTGGACGCGCGGGTACCGCGTTGGTCCTGCGGGCCACCGGTTTCCGAACGCTCGACGCTAACCCGCCGTCAGCGTCCTCGGTGGGGTCGGTGCGCCGGGGAACGTCCGGCGCGTGCGCGGTGCTGCCGATGGCGGTGATCACCTCGTTGACCCGGCCGATCGCGGCTTGGGCGTGCATGCGGATGTCGTTGCGGTCGGTCTTGCCGGCGATCGCATGCAGGTTGAGGGCCACCTCGTAGAGGTCGTCGATGATCCGGTCGAGTTCCTGCACCATCTGGCCGTGGAGGTCGGCGAGCGCCCGCCGGGTGGCCTCCGCGTGCGCGGTGACGGAACTCCCGCGACCGTGACCGTCCGGGCTGAGTTCCTCGGCCGGCGGCCGCCGCACCTCACCGCCGATACGCGGCGGGGGCTGCTTGCGGGCACCCCGAGGGGCGTTGTCGGAACCGGGCATGGATGCCGCGAGCAACGCCGCGGCCAGCGAAATGCCTGGCCAGGCCATGCTCACTCCCCCTAGGTGGGTGCCACCGGGGTCCCGAGCAACACCTGGTCGTCAAGTGCTTTCCGGCCATGCGATTACGGCCGTGTCCAGAATAGGTCCAAACAGGCACCGCGGCAAATATCGACTGATGCGTCCGCCGCCGCGAGACTCGAATTCGATTCGCGAAATGGGCGGGACCTCGGTCGTGGTCGTGGACGGCCTTTCGCCCCGTGACTTTCCGCCCGCTGGGACTAGCCTCCGATGTGTACATGGGAGGTGTACACACGGTCGGAAGCGTTCATCCGGACCCCTGTGGCGCGCCGGCTGGCACCCAAGGTCTAGCGGAGCCGGTGGTGCATGCGGCATGGCTGGGGATCGCTTTCGGCTGGCACGGGCGTTGGCGGCGATCACGGTCGAGCTCTCGGAGCCCGCGGAGTTGCCGGCCCGGCTGTGCGGAGTGTGCCTCGAGGTACTTCCGGTCGACGGAGTCGGCGTGACGCTGGTCACGCGAGATCAGGAAGGGCGGGCAATGCTGGGCGCGAGCGACGCGGTCGGGGCCCGGATCGAGCAGCTGCAGTTCGACCTCGGCGAGGGCCCGTGCGTGTCCGCGTTCAGCGACGCGCGCCCGGTGCTGGTTTCGGATCTGGGCGCGGCCGATCCGAGCGGGCGGTGGCCGATGTTCACCAGGGCCGCGCAGGCTCTCGGGGTCGGCGCGCTGTTCGCGTTCCCACTGCAAGTGGGTATCAGCGGAATCGGCGTGCTGGACTGCTACCGCGCCAATCCGGGCGCGCTGGAGGCGGAGGCCGAGGCGCTGGCGGTGGCCGACGCGGTGACCCTGGCCCTGCTGAACTACCAGGCGCAGCTCACCACGGAGGGTGGCCCCGGTGACGGTGCCGACCTGTTCGACCTGTCCTGGCGCAACCACGCGGTGGTCCACCAGGCGACCGGCGCGCTGGCGGCGCGGCTGAAGATCGACACGGGGGAGGCCCTGGCCCGGCTGCGCGGCTACGCCTTCCGCCACGCCCGCCGGGTGGACGAGGTGGCCGAGGACGTGATGGCCGGGCGGCTGGACCTCGGCGAGGAACAGGAGTGACGCCGTGTCGGCGTCGAGCAGGTACGCGATCGCAGGGGAGGAACCATGACGACCCGCGCGACTCGGGAGGCGGTGCTGGCGGCCGCTTTCGTGGACATCGCCGACACCATGGTCGCCGACTTCGACGTTCTGGACCTGCTGCACCGGGTGGCGCGGCACTGCGTGAACCTGCTCGACGCGTCGGCGGCCGGCATGCTGCTCACCGACGGGCATGGCAGCCTGCGGCTGCTCGCCTCCTCCAACGAGCAGGCCCGGTTGGTCGAGCTGTTCCAGCTGGAGAACGACCAGCACGGCCCGTGCGTGGAGTGCTTCCACCGCGGTGAGCCGGTCACCGCGGTGGGTCTGTCCCGGTGGGCCGACCGGTGGCCGGGGTTTGTCCGGGAGGCCGCGCACCAGGGGTTCAACACCGTGCACGCGCTGCCCATGCGGCTGCGGGACCAGGTCATCGGGGGGCTGAACATCTTCCGCGTCGAGACCGCGCCGCTACCCGCGGACGACCTGATGCTCGCCCAGGCACTCGCGGACAGCGCGACGATCGCCATCGTGCAGCAGCGGGCCATCGCTCGCACCGAGATGCTGGTCGAGCAACTGCAGGGCGCGCTGAACAGCCGAGTGATCATCGAGCAGGCCAAGGGCGCGCTGTCCGGCACCAACCACATCAGCGTCGAGGAGGCGTTCCGTCGGCTCCGTGACTACGCGCGGGCGCACAACCTGCTGCTCACCGACGTCGCCCGTGCGGTCGTCACCGACCAGAGCCGAGCGGTGGAGGTGCTCAGGTTCGCCGGCCGGCCGCGGTCCTGAGCCCGGTCCTAGGCCGGATACGTGTGGGTTTCGGTGGCCTTCACCGCCGCCCACAGCGCGTTGCCCTCGGTGAGGTCGAGTTCGGCGACCGCGGCCGGGGTGACGTCGGCGAGTACGTCGGGCGTGCCGGCCAGCCGGACTCGGACGGTGTGCGCGTGCTGCTCGACCCCGGCCACGGTCACCGGCCAGGTGTTCCGCGGGCTGCCGTCCGGCCGGCCGGCGTGCAGGCTGACCGCTGTGGGCGGGAAGGCGACGAACACCTCGCCGTGCGCCGGCTCGGCGGTCGTCAGCGTGCCGCCGCCGACAAGGTCGACCAGGGTGCCCTCGGCCCGGCCCCGGTAGACGTTGAGCCCGACGAGGGTGGCCACGTAGTCGGTGCGCGGGTGCCGGGCGATGTCCGCGGGCCGGCCCTGCTGCACCACCTCGCCGTTCTCCACGACCAGCAACTCGTCGGCCAGCACCATGGCGTCCAGCGGATCGTGGGTGACCAGTACGCAAGCCCCGGGATAGTCCCCGAGGTGGCGGCGCAGTTCGGAGCGGATGTGGACGCGGGTGCCGGCGTCCAGCGCGGCGAGCGGCTCGTCCAGCAGCAGCAGCGCGGGCTCGGTGGCCAGCGCGCGGGCCAGGGCCACCCGCTGGGCCTGGCCACCGGACAGCGACCGCGGCCGGCGGCGGTCGTGGTCGGCCAGGCCGACCCGGCGCAACCAGTCCCGCGCCCTCCGCTGGGCGGTCCGGCGCGGCACGCCCCGGGCGCGCAGCCCGAAGGCCACGTTGTCCAGCACGGACAGGTGGCCGAACAGCAGGTAGTCCTGGAACACCACGCCGACCGACCGGTGCTCGGGCCGGACGAACGTGCGGTCCTCGGGGGCGTCGAGCACCCGGTCGCCGAGCCGGATGCGGCCGGCGGCCAGCGGTTGCAGCCCGGCCAAAGCGCGCAGGGCGGTGCTCTTGCCCGCGCCGTTCGGGCCGAGCAGCGCGAGCGTGCGGCCCGGTTCGAGGTCGAACCGGGTCCGCAGCCGGAACCTGGCGCCGCGCCGCACGTCCAGGTCGGCGTGCAGGCTCATCGCGTTTCCCTGCCGGATGCCTGCCCCGGCGGGCGCGGTGCTGGTCATGCGCTGGCTCCGATCCACCGTTCCCGCAGGCTGACCAGGATCACCACGGACACGGTGAGCAGCATCAGGCTGAGCACCGCCGCGCTGTCCGGGTCGGTCTCCAGCGCCAGGTAGACCGCGAGCGGCATGGTCTGCGTGGTGCCCGGGAAGTTGCCGGCGAAGGTGATCGTGGCGCCGAACTCGCCGAGGGCGCGGGCCCAGCACAGCACCGTGCCCGCGGCGATCCCGGGCGCCACCGCCGGCAGGGTGACCCGCCGGAAGGTCAGCCACCGGGACGCGCCGAGGGTGGCCGCCGCCTCCTCGTAGCGGGGATCCGCGCCGCGCAGCGCCCCCTCGACGGCGATCACCAGGAACGGCATCGCGACGAACGCCTCGGCGACCACCACGCCGGCGGTGGTGAACGGCAGCGAGACACCGAAGGCGGCGTCCAGGTACTGGCCGATCACGCCGCGCCGGCCGAACGCGAGCAGCAGCGCCACCCCGCCGACCACGGGCGGCAGCACCAGCGGCACGGTGACCAGCGCGCGGACCACGCGCCGGCCGGGCAGCGCCGTGCGCGCCAGCAGCCACGCCAGTGGCACGCCGAGCAGCAGCGAGATCGCGGTGGCCGAGGTCGCGCACACCAGCGACAGCCGCAGCGCCTGGCCCACCCCGGGGGCGACCAGCCGCTGCGGCAGCGTCGCCCACGGCGCCCGGACGAGCAGGCCGACCAGCGGCAGCACCAGGAAGGCGAGGCCGAGCACGGCGGGCGCGGCGAGCACCACCGGAACCCCCGCCCGCGCTCGGGCGGTACGGGTGCGGGCGGCCGTGTTCACGGCGCGCCGAAACCCGCCCTGCCGAGCACCTCGCGCCCCTGCGGCGACAGGACGTAGTCCACGAACGCCCGCGCGGCCGCGGCGTGCGGCGCCCTGGCCAGCGTGGCGATCGGGTAGTCGTTGACCGCCTTCGCCGCCTCCGCGAAGTCGACGCCGTCGACCTTGCCCTTCGTCGCGGCGACATCGGTGCGGTAGACCAGCGCGGCGTCCACCTCGCCGAGCTGCACCTTGGTCAGCGTGGCCTTGACGTCCTGCTCCAGCGTCACCGGCTTCGGCGTCACGTTCGCCGCCTGGAACGCCTGCTTCGCCGCGGCCCCGCAGGGCACCTGCTCGGCGCACAGCGCGAGCCGCACGTCCGGCCTGGTCAGGTCGGCCAGCGAGGCGATGTGCTTCGGGTCGCCCCTGGCCACCGCGATCTGCAGGGTGTTGCGCGCGAATGTGACCGGCTGGCCGCCGACCCCCCCGGCGTCGCGGACCTGCTTCATGTTCGTCGGGCTCGCCGAGGCGAACACGTCGGCCGGGGCGCCATTGTTGATCTGCTGGGCCAGCGCGGAGCTGCCGCCGAAGTTGAACTTCACCGACGTACCGGGATGCGCCGCCTCGAACCGCCTGCCCAGCTCGGTGAACGACTCGGTCAGCGACGCGGCGGCGAACACCGTCACGTCCCCGGTCACCGCCCCGCTTCCCGAGTTCGACGGCCCGGCCGGGCCACCGCCACAGCCGGCGAGCGCCAGGACGGCGGCGGCGAGGGCGGCCAGCGGGCGCCACGTTCTGCTCACGTCATGCCTCCGGGATTTCCACGGTGATCTGCGTAGACTTGATCGCCGCGACGGCGACGACGCCCACCTCCAGCCCGAGTTCGTCCGCCGCCTCCCGGCTCATCAGCGACACCAGCCGGAACGGCCCCGCCTGCATCTCCACCTGGGCCATGACCCCGTCCTTGGTGACCCGCGTGACGATGCCGCGCAGCCGGTTGCGGGCCGAGGTCCGGATCGCGGTCCCGGGCGGCGGGGCGTCGGCGAGCTGCTGGGCGAGTTCGGCCAGCTCCCGCCCGTCCACGGTGAGCCGGCCGCCCTCACCGCGGTGCACCGTGAGCCGGCCCTGGTCCGCCCAGCGGCGCACGGTGTCGTCGCTGAACCCCAGCAGCTCGGCGGCCTCGCTGATCCGAAATTGCGGCACAAACGCCGACGATACTCCCGCAGACGCGGTCAGCGGCACCCTTCGGTTCCGCTCGCGCGGAGGTCAGGTGTGCGTGACCTGCCGGGGCGCCATAACCCGCGGCGCGGTTACCAAGCCGGGCGATCCGCGCTCAGGCCTTGGGCAGGGGCGCGGGCATGACGGCCTGGCCACCTCGGGTAATGCTGATACGTCGATATCAATGGTGTCTTGTGCCGTCTTGCACCGAAATTCTAGCGCAGGGTGGGACACTCGATCCGACATTGTGGTAAGGGACAGGAGCCGATCGTGGATCTCGGAGAGAATGGCGCGGTCAGGGCAAAGGTCGCCGAATTGCACGCCCTTCGGACCGCGCTTGCCCAAGGCGACCACTCAGCAACCGAAAGGCAGCATGCCAAGGGAAAGCTGACGGTTCGAGAACGCATCGCGCTCCTACTTGATGAGGGCTCCTTCCAGGAGGTCGAGCCACTACGCCGACACCGTGCGACGGGATTCGGGCTCGACGAGGTGCGCCCGCACACCGACGGCGTGGTCACCGGGTGGGGCACGGTTCACGGCAAGCCGATCTTCGTCTACGCACATGATTTCCGTATCTTCGGCGGTTCGCTTGGCGAGGCGCACGCCGCCAAGATTCACAAGATCATGGACATGGCGATCAAGGCAGGTGCCCCCCTGGTCGGCCTGAACGATGGCGCGGGCGCCCGGATCCAGGAGGGTGTCACGGCACTGGCCGGTTATGGTGGGATTTTCCAGCGGCACGTGAAGGCGTCCGGGGTCATCCCGCAAATATCGGTAATCCTCGGGCCGTGCGCCGGAGGTGCGGCTTATTCGCCAGCCTTGACCGACTTCGTGTTCATGGTGCGTGACACCGCACAAATGTTCATCACCGGACCGGACGTGGTCCGGGTGGTCACCGGCGAACAGGTCGACCACGACGCCCTCGGCGGTGCGGACGTTCATGGTGAGGAATCCGGGGTCACGCACTTCGTGTACGACGACGAGCGGGCCTGCCTGGAGGACGTCCGCTACCTGCTGTCGCTGCTTCCGTCCAACAACCGCGAGTTGCCGCCTCGGCAACCCTCGGATGACCCGGTCGACCGGCCCGGCAAGCTACTGCTGGACATCGTGCCCGCCGACACCCGTCGGGCCTACGACATGCGCCGGGTGATCGAGGAGATCGTTGACGACGGCGAGCACCTGGAGGTCCACGAACGCTGGGCTACCAACATCATCTGCACCCTGGGTCGACTGGCCGGCGAGGTGGTGGGTTTCGTGGCCAACCAGCCTGCCGTGCTCGCCGGTGTGCTGGACATCGCCGCGAGCGAGAAGGCCTCCCGGTTCGTGCGGCTCTGCGACGCGTTCAACATCCCCCTGGTCACGTTACTGGACGTGCCGGGCTTCCTGCCCGGTGTCGCACAGGAACACGGCGGCATCATCCGGCACGGAGCCAAACTACTGTATGCCTACTGCGACGCCACCGTGCCCCGGATCTCCGTCGTGCTGCGCAAGGCGTATGGCGGCGCCTATATCGTGATGGATTCGCAGTCCATCGGAGCCGACCTGTGCTTCGCGTGGCCGACCAACGAGATCGCGGTGATGGGCGCCGAAGGCGCGGCTAACGTGATCTTCCGGAAGCAGATCGCGTCGGCTGACGATCCGGAGGCTATGCGGCGCCGCATGGTCAAGGAGTACCGCACGGAGCTGATGCATCCGTACTACGCGGCGGAACGCGGACTTGTGGACGACGTCATCGACCCGGTGGACACGCGTAGCGTGCTCATACGTTCGCTGTCGGTGCTGCGGAGGAAACATGCCGACCTGCCGTCGCGCAAGCACGGCAACCCACCTATGTAATGAGGGCGTATGAGAACCGAGCCGCTGGTCCGCGTAAGGAGCGGGAATCCTGACCCGACGGAGCTGGCCGCGTTGATCGTCGTCCTGACGCTGTTCCGGCGAGCCGCGCCGGAACAGCAACGACCCGCCCAGGGAGCTCCGAACTGGTCCGACCAGCGGTTGGAATACTGCCCGCCGTGCTCGTGGGCCCAGCCGAGCGGGGCCTTCGGCCGGTCGACCTAGATTCCGAGCGCGGTCCCCAGGAGATTCTGGGCCCGGTCTTGGCGGCGTCACGGCTTTCCCTCCTGAGCCAGGGCCTGCGAGAGACGGACCAACTGCTGCTCGTCGGAGTCGAGTTCGTCCGTGTCGGGAGCGGCGACGAGAACCGCGCTCCGGGAGGCAGGTTGATGACCGTGTGTTTGGCGTCGTAGCGCCGTCCGGACACACTCGACCTGCTCGTGGATGGGCCGCCCATGATCCAGGCCGGCCTCCACCAGTTGTGGACTCAGCTGTACCAACCCATCACGGCACTCGACCAGCCGGCGCCACCATCGCCGGTGTACGTGCATGGGGGACCACCTGTTGACCCAGCGATGCTTGGGCGCACTCTGCAGCGCGTCATTCGGAAACGCGATGTTGAGCTGATGCCATAACGGCCAGAGTTCGTCGTGGACCCGCCAGTGCCTCAGCCAGGTGCGCAGTGCGGCCAGTCTGGCGGCCAACCCGACGTAGGACACGCCAACCAGAAACACGGCAGTCCCCGCCGGAGCACCCTCATTGATCAGTGCGACAAGGTGCACGCCAAATCCCGGATGTCCCGCCCATCGTACGACCGTTGCCACGCAACGGACCACAGCGGTCAGGAAGTAACAGAAAAGTCCTACGGCAGCAATGCGTAGACCGATCCGGCCACGAGGATTCGCCTCTTCGGCGTATCGAAGGGCCAAGCGAGCGATCTGGATCGACATGTAAGAAATGTATGCATTACCAAGCAGGAAAAACGGTGCCAGCCCGGTTACGCTCATGTTTTCTGGCAGTCCGCCGACACCGGAGTAAGCCTGAGCCTGAACCGGCTCTGGCGTGGTGAACATCGCGATAGTCATCCCCGCGCAGACGGACAAGACAACCGCACCTTCGATCACCGCCCGCCGCAGGCCGCCCCCGGCTGAGAGGAGGAAGAACAACATCATCAAATACAGGGACACGGTGAGCGAGTAGTTAACTATCAACTTCAACGTCGGTACGGCGGTCCATCCCGTGATCGACTGGATCTTGAAGATGACCTCGGGTATTGTGAGAAGTTGGATTATCAGGCATACCACGATGGCGTACAGGCCTGCGTCGCGTGGCGTACGGACCAACCGGTACAGAAACCACGCCAGCGTCACGCACCGAAGGAGTACGGTGCTCATAGCCAGTTTCGTCCATCCCCGAGGGCGCGCTGGACGTGCCGCGCTCGTGTCGATCGGCTGGGCAGGTTCACCGAACGTGCGACAGCAGCGGATTCCAGTAGAATGCTGGCCACCGTTTCGGCTTCCCATTCATAGGCACTGCCGTGATAGGTGGTGCGTCGACGCATGGCGCGGCGGATGACCTCGATCGGGATGTTGGGCATCAGCGCCTGCAGGTCTTCTTCCTCGCTCGTCTCGGCGGGATGGTTGGACAGTATATGTCCCAGTTCGTGCGCCTTGATCTGCTCGTGGTGGGCTGGTGTGGTGGCAGCCTGATACAGGATGACATCATCCGCCGCCCTCTTGATCCACAACCCAGACGGTCCTGGCACCGGTAACGGGTAGGCCAGGACGGTGATCGGTCGACCACGGTGCTGGCTCAGACGTGCGCATAACTCGTCCATACTGGCCGGGGAGTCGAGCCCAACGGCCCGTAGTTCTTTTCGCAGACGCCGCCGCAGGCGAAACTCCCCTATTCTCCGTTGCAGGAGCGACTCCACCCGATCTTCCCCCTTTTTTTGGCTCAGCGTCAGAGTGTTGTGGCAAACTACGACCGCCGGCATGCTATCCAGGCGGAGGATCCTCCGAATCGGGCTGACCTTCCTTCGGTTTGAGCTGGCTCTCCTTGAACTCCACGAACTCCAGCACGTGTTTGATATCTTCTGCCGGTAGGCGGGCAGTACGGTACGCGATCTCAAGCACCTGCCCCTTGGCCAGTAAGGCAAGAAGCTCATAGTCCCGAGCGAGCTCACGTCCACGCGGTGAGTTGTTGAAGTATTCTGCTTCGACCCCGAAGTAGGCTATGAAGTCCTCAACCAGCTTGTGGCTTGGCTCGCTGGTCCCGTTGAGCAGCGCGTAGATGTAGCTCTTGGATACCGGGCGGCCCTGCCTTGTCATGTCCTTGGCGACCTCGCTTGGCGTGTACGGCCGACCGTCACCATGCCGTTTGGTCAGCATCAGGCGCCGTAGCTTGATCGCGAAGGTGTCGCCTTCGTGGTCGCCGCCCTCGGTCCCGGTCACACTGCCCACCCCCTCGAGCGTCCATCATAGTGGATCCTGTGGGGGCGGAGAGTCCTCCATAGTTGACCGCGAGTCTTCGATCGCGTACGCTGGCACAGCGTTGGTCCATCATATCGGACTCGCCCGGCGGAGGGCGCGATTCGTGATGCGCTCGGGGAGGAATAGCGAATGGCATGTCGTCGACACGGCGACCGAACAGCGGCGGGCATTGCTCGGGTGAAGCCGTGTAGGCACTGAGGTCGCTCATTCGGCCAGCACGTCCACGCCGCCTCGTCGGTGAAACAATCAGCGCGGCCGTTGGGCTGGTAATTCTTCAGGTTGACGTTGGCGTCGACCTGAACGCCTACGTTGCCTGGTTGGCAGGTAGATAGGCGGCCGTACGGGCTGCGATTATCTGTGAGATTGTTGGCGCGGGTTCAACAAAAACCTGGGGGTAGATTGACGGTGTGCGCCAAGCGTCTTAATATTGCTGATTTACAAGTGACCGGCGGAGCCGATGAGGATTTTCGTGCAGTGGTGCCGCCGCGGATGGACGAGGCCATCGACGACCGGTCGGTGTGCATCAGGGTGCTAGGACCGACGTCGGTCACACTGCGCGGCAGGTCGATCACGCCGACCGCGCCCAAGCCGAGGCAGTTGCTCCTGCTGCTGGCCCTGCGGCGTGGCCAGGTCGTCCCGGTGTCGACGCTGATGGAGGAAATCTGGGGGGACGATATCCCGCGCACCGGCACGACCACCTTGCAGACCTACGTCGTGCAGCTGCGCCGGCTGATCGCGGACTCGCTGCCCGTTCAGTCCCAGCGGGCGGCCAAGGAATTGCTGGCCACCCGGCTCAACGGCTACCAGTTGATGGCCACCTCGAGTTCGTTCGACCTGCGCGAGTTCGAGCGGCTGGCCGCTGATGGGGACACCGCGCTCAACCTGGGCGACGCGGCAGGCGCGTCCCGATACCTGGGCCAGGCGCTCGACCTGTGGCGTGGCCCGGCGTTGATGGATGTGTCAGTCGGGCGGGTGCTGGCCATCGAGGCGATCGGCATGGAGGAGGCCCGCATGCGGGTGCTCGAGCGGCGCATCCTCGCGGACTTCCACCTCGGCAAGCACGCGGCGCTGATTCCGGAGTTGCGCATGCTGGTGGAGCAGAACCCGATGCACGAGAACTTCTGCGCGCTACTGATGATCGCGTTCCAGCGTTCCGGTGCGGCCTGGCGTGCGCTCGAGGTCTTCCGGAATCTACGCAAGAACCTGGTTGAGGAGTTCGGCGTCGAACCGTCCGGTCGCCTGCAGGAACTGCACCAGGCGGTGCTGGCGAACACGCCGGAGCTGTCGCTGCGGGAGTACGGCCTGGCGTGACGCGGGGGCCCGCGGAAGTCACCGCCGCCCACGTCCTGCCCGCGTGCCGGTATGCGGGAGATCGGGCACACCGGCCTGCCTGCTGTGCCCGTTCGCGGCCACGCCCGCCCGGCGACCAGCCTCAACACCTCGTTGTGCCAGCTCCTTCAGCGTGTTGCAGGCCTCGGTCGACGTGTGCGAGACTCAACCAACCGGTTGGTGGAGTCCTGGAGTTGGCGTGTTGGAGCGTGTTGACCGGCGGGGTGAGATCGTTCGCGCTGCCTTCCGGCAGGTGGCGGAGGTCGGATTCGAGGGGCTACGGCTGCGGCAGATCGCCGAAGAGGTCGGCATTGACCATTCGACGCTGCATCACCATTTTCCGGGGAAGAAAGAAATCGTCGCGGGAGTCGCCGAATACGCGATCAGGCAGTTCGGCACGACCCTGCCGGAAGCAACTGGTCCGGACGAGTCACTGCGGGAGTATCTGACGCATCTGCGGGAGCTGCTGGCGAGTTCGCCGGAGGTCTTCGTCGTGACGGCGGAGCTCAGCCTGCGTGCTCGCCGGGACCCGGCGGTCCGGAGGGTGATGGAGCATCACGAAGCCAACTGGCGTCGGTCGTTGCGCGAGTTGCTGGTCGCGGGGGGTGAGCGGGGCGTGTGGTCGGATCGCGTGGACACAGACGGCGCGGTGGAGTTGGTGATCGGGGCGGTCAAGGGCGTTCAGCTGAACCCGGAATCGGCCGGTGTCGTGTTCGCCCAGTTGGATTCCTTGTTCGCAAGATAATGACCGCGGGCTGAGCCTGGTGAGCGTGCGGTCAGTGTTGACCAAGTTATGAATATTTCAGCGTTGCCAGTTGGTCGACGACTGGCAGAGCCTACTGGTGTTCGCCTAGAAGAGAGTACGTATCATGTCTGACCGCCTATCGGTCCAGAATTCTGAATCGAATCCGGCGATACTTTCCCATCGGCAGATCCTGTACGTGGTGTCCGGCCTGCTCATGGGAATCTTCCTGATCGCCATGGAGCAGACGGTCGTCGCGACCTCCGTCCGCGTCATCGCCGACGACCTCGGCGACTACACCGAGCAGGCGTGGGTGACCACCGCGTACCTGGTCACCTCCACGATTGTCACACCGCTGTACGGCAAGGTCTCCGACATTTTCGGGCGCAAGCCCTGTTATCTGTTCGCCATCTCGCTGTTCATGCTCGGTTCGCTCGCCTGCGCGTGCGCGACCTCGATGTACGAACTCGCCGCCTTCCGGGCGGTGCAGGGCATCGGCGCCGGTGGCCTGGGCGTGTTGGCGTTCACGATCCTCGGCGAGATCGTCGCGCCCCGGGAACGCGCCCGCTACCAGGGCTACTTCCTGGCGGTGTTCACCGGTTCCAGCGTGCTGGGACCGGTCATCGGCGGCTTGTTCGCCAACGCGCAGAGCATCGCCGGTATCACCGGCTGGCGGTGGGTGTTCCTCATCAACGTGCCGTTCGGTCTGGCGGCGCTGGCCGTCGTGGTGAAGGTCCTGGACATCCAGCACTTGCGCCGCGAGGGCGTCCGCCTCGACTGGATCGGCGGCGTGTTGCTGACCATCGCACTGGGCCCGATGCTCGTGGTGGCCGAGTTCGGCCAGGTCTGGGGCTGGGGGTCGGTCCCGGCCGTCGCCTGCTTCGTGGTGTTCGGCGTCGGCCTCCTCGCCTTCCTCTGGACCGAGCGACGGATGGGCGCGAACGCGCTGCTGCCGCTGCACATCTTCCGGAACCCGCGGTTCTCTCAGGGCACCGTTCTCGCCTTCATCCTCGGTGCGCTCATGATCGGCACTTTCAGCCTGCTGCCGCAGTATTTCCAGGTGGTGCTGGGCGCCGAGCCGACCCACGCCGGCGTCCTGCTCCTGCCGATGATCGCCGGTACCATCGTCGGTGCACTGGTGTCGGGCCAGGTCATCTCCCGCACCGGGGGTTACCGGGTGCACTCGCTGGTCTCGGCGGTCGTCACGGTGGCCAGCATGTTCCTCATGTACGTGCTGTCGGGGACCGAGAACCAGTGGGCCCTGCTACCGGTGACCTTCGCCCTCGGCGCTGGCATCGGGTGCTTCAACCAGCCGATCACGCTGGTGATGCAGAATATTCTCCCGGCCCGGGACCTGGGCATTTCAACGGCGGCGGCCACCTTCTTCCGGCAGATCGGCGGCACGGTCGGTGTCGCGGTCTTCCTCGCGTTGTGGTTCGCGCTCACGCCGTCGGCCATGGCGGGCCAGGTGGGCTCCGCGATTCGGCAGCCGGCTTTCCGCCAGGAACTCGCCCAGACGGCGAAGGGCGTGGCCGACCCGGCGGCTCGGCAACTCGTCGCCAGCCTGAACTCGGGTAACACCGACGCGGCGCAGAACGTCGTGCACAACACGTCGGTGCTCCAGGCTCTGCCCGACTCGGTCAGCTACCCGCTCAGGCAGGCGTTCGCCGATTCGATGAGCACCGTCTTCCTGGTCGCGACCGCGTTCGCCGTCGCCGGTCTCGTCGTCATGGTCTTGTGGAAGTCGGTGCCGCTGCGCGCGAAGGCCGGCGCTCAGGAGGCCGCGAAGGAGAGGGCGGCAGCCAAGGGCTAACCGCGGGTCAGCGGAAGGCGGCGGAGGCGCATGCCTCCGCCGCCTTCCGCCGCACGTCACCGCGTGGCCTGCTCAGCGCAGGCGCGCCTGGAGGAAGGAGAAGTCCCGCAGCGGCAGCGAACGCCGGCGGACCGGCTCCCCCACCAGCTCCAGGGTCGGCATGCGCTCGGCGACGGCCATCAGCACCGCGGTGATCTCCATACGCGCGAGGTTGCGGCCGAGACAGTGGTGGATGCCGCCGCCGAAGGCCAGCGACCGGGGGGAAGGTCGGTGTGGATCGAACCGGTCCGGGTCGGCGTTGGCCGCCGGGTCCCGGTTCGCCGCGGCGAACAGGACGCGGACCTGCGATCCGGCGGGCACCTTGTGGTCTCCGAACCGGACATCCTCGGCGGCGATCCGGAAACCGGCGGACATCGGCCCGGATGGATCCCACCGCAGCACTTCGTCGGTGAACCGCATGGCGCCCTCGTAGGTCTTGAGGTCCGGCCGGTACTCCGGATGCCGCAGCAGCGTGAGCACGCTGATGTCGATCGCGGTGGCGGTGGTCTCGTACCCGGCGGTGAGCAGGGCGACGAGCATCGCTTGCAGTTCGTCGTCGCTGAGCTGGCTCCTGTCCTCGGCCTGGATCGCGGCGAGCGCCGAGACGAGGTCGTCCCGCGGGTTGGCGCGCCGCCGCTCGACCAGCTCCCACAGGTGGCCGGTGAGCCGTGCGAAGGCGTCGTCAGCGGCCTTGATGGCCGCCGCGTCGGCCGAGGGATCGATGACGTTCATGATGGGCGGGATCAGCTCGGCCAGCAGCCGGTCGTCGTCCAGGGGGAGGCCGAGCAGCTGGGCCAGCACCCGCAGTGGAACCGGCACCGACAGCTCGTCGTGCAGGTCGATCGGCCGACCGGCGGAGCGCTCGGCGACGGCGCCGACGTGGTCGGCGGCGATGCGCATGACGTCCTGCGTCAGCGCCTCGACCCGACGCGCCGTGAACGCCTTGCTGACCAGCTGGCGCAGCCGGGTGTGCTTGGGTGGATTGGAGTTCACCAGCGACCTCACCAGCATGAGGAACGGGTCGACGCGGTTGCCCTCCGGCATCATTCCGATCAACGCGTCCTCGTCCGGCGCCGGGAAGAGCGTCGGGTTCTTCAGCAGGTACTCGCAGTCGGCGAATCTCGTCAGCACATGGGCGCCGAGTTGTTCGCTGAAATACACGGGCGCGTTCGTGCGCAGCCATTCGTAGAGCGGGTAAGGATCCGCTAGTCCTGGAGACAGCAAACGGTCCATGACCGAGGACGCGTCCCGAAGGTCCTCGTGCTCGTCGACGTAATTGTTCACGATTCCGCTCCCTGGCGGTCCGGCAGGCATCGGCCTCGAGCCTGGACGCGACATTGGGCCATTGCCAAATCGTATGACCTGCGCCCACACAACGGCTTGAGGCTGACTAGGGCGGCGTGACCGAGCCTCTCCGCCGAGACTCATCCACGGCTCAAGGTCCTGTCAAGTTTCCGACCCTAGTCTTCGAGAAAAGGTCGCGAGATTGGGGACGAGGATGGCTTCGAGCGCCGACTACGAACGCATTTTCATGCTGCTGTACTCCAATGTCGCCGGACAGGCACTGGCTGTCGCGCTTGACCTCGAGATCGTCGACGCGATCGACTCCGGGCTCACCGATCCGACCGAGTTGGCCCGCGGCCTGAACGCCGACCCGCGGAACCTGACGCGGCTGCTGCGCGCGCTGGCCGGGCTGGGGCTGTGCGCCGAGGACGACACCGGGCGCTTCAGCCTGACCGAGAGCGGCAAGCTGCTCCGCAAGACGGACCCGAACTCGCTGGCGAGCCTGGCCAAGCTGACCACCGTGCACATCGGCGACCTGGTCTCCTGGCACGAGATGAAGAGCTCCGTCCTGACCGGGAAGTGCGCGTTCAAGGACCGCAACGGGACCGACTTCTTCGGCTACCTGACCGCCCATCCAGAGCTGTACGAGAGCCTCAACCTGGCCATGCGGCAGGGTTCTCGGCTGATCGCCAAGGACATCGCGCAGGCCTACGACTTCCCGGAAGGCGCGGCGGTCACCGACATCGGCGGTGGTGACGGCACCCTGCTCGGGAATGTGCTCGCCGCCCACCCTGGGCTCACCGGCACCCTGTACGACACGGCGGCCGGGGTGGCCCAGGCCAAGGTCACGCTCGACGAGGTGGGCGTGGCGGACCGGTGCACGGTGACGGCCGGCGATTTCTTCCAGTACGTGCCCGCCGGATCGGATGTCTACCTCATCAAGAGCGTGCTGCACGACTGGGACGACTCGGCCGCGCACGAGATTCTGGTGAACTGCCGCCGCGCCATTCCGGACCACGGACGGTTGCTCATCCTCGAACCGGTGCTGGACGACTCGGTCGCGGCGTCGGGCGCGGTGTACTCGCGTCTGAGCGACCTCAACATGATGACCGCGCTGGGCGGCCGGGAGCGCAGCCGGGAGGACTTCGAGAAGCTCTGTGCCAAGGCGGGTTTCGACGTCATCCAGGTGCGGAAGCTGGAGCGGTTCGACCTGTCACTGATCGAAGCGGCGCCGGCCCCCGTCGAAGGCCAACGATGACCGCGCAGTGCACGGAAACCGAGTTCGACACGCGGTTGCTCGCCGAGCGCGCCGTTCAACAGGTCCATGCGTTCCACGGTGACCTCGTCGCGCGGATGCTGCTTTCCGAACAGGACGGCGACGGCGCGCTCGCGTCACGGCTGCGCACGGAGGAGCCGCTGTACAGGTGTCGGGACGGCTCGGTCGCCCTGACCGACGGAACTGTTGCCGCCGACGTGCTGCGCGACACCCGGTTCACGAGTGTTCCCGCGGAGCCGGGCACCGCGCAGTACACGTTGGCCTGTGTCGACGAGGTGATCCGGGCCGAATCCGGTGTCGTCGCGCCGGAGTCGCCGTCCACACAGGACGAGGTGAATGGTGCCGTCAGCCGGGTACTGCGAGCGCGCCCGTCGGCGGAGCTGGACCTGGTGACCGAGGTGATCAGGCCGGTGGTGGCGGACGTGCTCGGCGACGCCCTGGACGTTCCAATCGTTCGACGGCAACGCTTTCAGCGGCTGACGGAGCTGGCGGGCAGGGCCATGGACGCGTCCGTCTGCCCGCCACGGCTGACGGACGGGTACGCGCTACGGGATTCTCTGCGGGAGTTGCGGGACCTCTGCGGTGCGGAAGCCTACGCGGTCGCCGTCCTCGGCGCCGAGATGGCCGTCAACCTCGCCACGAATGCTGCGCTCGGCATGCTCAGGGACCTGCCTGCGGCCGATGACCTGACCACGCTCGTTCCTCGCCTGCTGTTCCAGGACCCGCCCGTGCGTCTGCACAGGCTTTTCACCCGAGAACCCGTGGATCTCGCCGGCCAGCGGATCGAGGCCGGCACGCGGGTTCTCATCCTGAACGGCGCGGTCCGGCGCGAGCGGAGCGGCGCGCAGGCCACGGCACTGACCGTGGCTGCCCATCCGCGGCTGGCTCCGATGGCGATCGGGATCGCCATCGTGGTCGGCGCGGCACTGCGTGGCCACCTCGGTCGCCTCCGACTGATCGGTGGCCCCGCCAGGCGACTTCGCGCGCCGGTCACTCGCGCCATCGTCCGGCTGCCGGTGAGCGTCACGGATCGGGAGGCGCGGTGACCATGCGCGTACTCCTGACGTCGCTGCCGGCCGAGGCGCATTTCAACACCATGGTTCCGCTCGCGTGGGGCCTGCAGGCCGCAGGACACGATGTGCACGTCGCCGTCAAGCCGCAGCTGGTCGACCGCGTGACGGGCGCCGGCCTCGTCGCGGTGCCGGTGGGCTCCGGTGACGAGCACGGCGGACTGCTGGGCCGGCTCGGCGCCGATCTGGTGGCCTTCTACTCGAGCATCGATTTCACCGGCATGCGCGACGACTCGGCGCAGCAGGTGCTGAGCGCCAACGACGTGCTGACCGGCACGTTCTACGCACTGGCCAACGACGCGTGTTTCATTCGGGAAATGGCCGAATATGTGGACTTCTGGCAGCCGGATCTCATCATCTGGGAGCAGTTCACGTTCTCCGGCGCGATTGTCGGCGCCGCGAAGAATATCCCGCACGGGCGGTTGGTGTGGAGCCCTGACCTCTTCTACCAGATGCGGCGGAAGGTTTCGTCCGCGCTGGCCGAACAGCCCCCGTGGCTGCGTGACGACGCGCTTGGCGACTGGCTGGCGGCCGCGGTCGGAAAGTTCGGTCGCGAATTCGACGAGGACCTACTCTTCGGGCAGTGGCAGATCGAGCTCTCGCCGCCCGAGCTCCGGATCCCGTCGCCACGGCAGAGCATTTCCGCCCGCTACGTGCCCTACAACGGGTCGTCGGTGGTGCCGGAGTGGCTGCGCGAATCCCCGAGCCTGCCCAGGGTCGCGGTGACGATGGGCATCACGGCGCGGGGCGGCAACTACGCGAACCCGGTCGACGTCGAAGCCGTGGTCCGGGAGCTGGCCGAGCTGGACGTCGAGGTGATCGCGACGCTGGGCGAGGCGGAGCAGGCCGAGTTCGGCCCAGTCCCGGACCGGGTTCGCCTCGTCGACTTCGTTCCGCTGCGCGCGCTCCTGCCGACCTGCGACGCGATCATCCACCACGGCGGCTCGGGCACCTGGGCAAGCGCGCTGGCGGCCGGCGTGCCGCAGATCATCGTCTCCAACCTGTGGGACAACGTCTTCCGCGGCCGGCAACTCGCCGAACTGGGTGCCGGGATCTACCTGTCGCCCGCCGAGGCGAGCCCACGGGTCGTGCGGGACAAGCTTGTGCCGCTGCTGACCGAGGACCGGTTCCGGGCCGGCGCGCGGCGGCTCAGGGACAGCATGCGATGCCAGCCGAGCCCGGCCGACATCGTGCCGCAACTGGAGGAGATCGCGAAGTGACGCCGCCCCGTGCGTCGACCGTGTGACCGGAGGAACTGAATTGGCTCTTTTCGCCGTGCTCGTGGCACCCCTGCCGTCCAGCCAGGTGCTGCCCGAGTTCCGCAGGATGCTGCCCGATGGCTTCGAGTACCACCGGAAGCTGATCGACGAGGGAGTGATCCAGCACAGCTGGATCCGCGTCGGCACCCAGGGTGGGCTGAACATCTACGACGTCGAGTCGCACGAACAGCTGTTGAAGGCGCTCTACTCGAACCCGATCAGCCACCACCTCAAGTTCGAAATCATCCCCCTCGCGTCCCCCGACAGCTTCGACCCGAGCACCTGGAGCGAGTAGGTGACTCCCGCGAGCGGCGGACCCGACGAGGTCACGAAGGAGTACCCGGTGGACGGTCTGAGCCTGGACGAGATCGAGCGGCTCATCGGGGCGGCAGACGGCCGCGACGACGACCTGTGGAAGACGATCAGCGGCCTCGGCGTCGCCCGGGTGGCGCGGCTGCTGGTCGAGGAGATCGTGTTCCGGGCCGATCCCGCGAACGTGCACCGCACGTTCGACGTCGGCCTGGAGCTCACCGGTGAGGGCATCGCCGAACCCGTCGGCTACGTCTTCCGGGTGCGTCCGGAAGGGCAGATCGAGTTCTTCGAGGGCACCAGCGCGACCGCGGTGCACGTCATCAGCTACGACTGCGCCGATCTGGTCCGCGATGTCTTCGGCCACGCCCGAACTCCCCGGCCCAGCCGGCGGGCGCTGCGCCCGCGGTTCGAGGAGTCGCACGACCCCTCCAGGGACCGCGACCTGCTGGAGTCGGTGCTGTACTCGCAGCGCGCCACGACAGCGGTGCTGTCCGGCATCGACGCGGCACCGCCCGATCTTGGCGAGCTGTCGACCCGGTACCTGTCCGACAAGTGGGGCGGACTGCACTGGTTCACGCCGCACTACGAACGGCACTTCGGCGGACTGCGGCACGAGCGGTTGCGGATCCTGGAGATCGGTATCGGGGGATTCGAAGGGCGGAGCACCGGTGGCGGGTCGCTGCTGATGTGGCGCCGGTACTTCCCGCGCGCGGTGGTGTTCGGCATGGACATCTTCGACAAGTCCGGTCTCGACCAGCCGCGCATCAAGACGCTGCGGGGCGACCAGAACAACGCGGACTGGCTCACCGGGATCGCCCGGGAGTACGGGCCGTTCGACATCATCATCGACGACGGGAGCCATATCAACGAACACGTGCTGCACTCGTTCTCCGTGCTCTTCGAGCACCTGCGGACCGGCGGCACCTACGTGATCGAAGACATGTGGACGTCCTACTGCCCGGGGTACGGCGGTGACGACGCGGCGGTGGCGGGCCCGTCGACGTCGGTCGGACTGGTCAAGAAGCTGGTGGACGCCCTGCACCACGAGGAGCACCACGTGGCGGCGGGGGTGGCCGCGGAAGGCGTCGCCTCGAAGGTGGCCGGCCTGCACGTCTACCGCAACCTGGCGTTCATCGACAAGGGGATCAACATCGACGGCGGGATCCCGCGGTTCATCCCGAGGCGGGGACTGGTGTGACCACCTGCCCGTGACGCCACGCGTCACGTCGTGACATGGATTGCACTTCGAGCGAGGTAGGAAATGTCTCAACGAGTCGCTGTGACGGGACTCGGAGTCGTCGCGCCGGGAGCGATCGGCACGGAAAACTTCTGGTCGTTGCTGGCAGAAGGGCGCACCGCGACCCGGAGGATCACGTTCTTCGATCCGGCTCCGTTCCGGTCCCAGGTAGCTGCGGAGATCGACTTCGACCCCGCCGAGATGGGTTTTTCTCCTCGTGAGATCCGTCGGATGGACCGGTTCGCCCAACTGTGCGTGGTGGCGGCGCGGGAGGCGGTGGCCGACAGCGGCGCCGACTTCGCCAACGCTGATCCGTATCGCGTGGCCGTGGTGATCGGAAGCGCGGTCGGCGCCACGATGTCGTTGGACTCCGAGTACCGGATCGTCAGCGACAGCGGGCGGTCCTGGCTGGTGGACCACGACTACGGCTCACCTCGGCTCTACGAGCAGCTCGTGCCCAGCTCGATGGCTGCCGAGGTGGCGTGGCTGGTGGACGCCCAGGGCCCGGTCACGGTGGTGTCCACCGGCTGCACCTCGGGCATCGACGCGGTCGCCTACGGCGCCGAGATCATCCGCGATGGGCGCGCCGACCTCGTGATCGCCGGCGCGAGCGACGCGCCGATCTCGCCGATCACCCTGGCGTGCTTCGACGCGATCAAGGCGACCACGCCGCGCAACGACACGCCGGCGGAGGCGTCGCGTCCGTTCGACAACACCAGGAACGGGTTCGTGCTCGGCGAAGGTGCGGCCGTGCTGGTGCTGGAAAGCGTGGCGCACGCCCGCCGGCGCGACGCGACGATCCACGGCGAGATCGCGGGCTTCGCCTCGGCGGCCAACGCGTACCACATGACCGGTCTGCGCAAGGACGGGTACGAGATGGCCCATGCGATCACGACGGCGCTCGCCGAGGCGAGGGTGTCGCCCGCGAGCGTCGACTACGTCAACGCACACGGTTCGGGTACGAAGCAGAACGACCGCCACGAGACGGCGGCATTCAAGAAGAGCCTGGGATCGGCGGCCTACAACGTGCCGGTGAGTTCGATCAAGTCGATGATCGGGCACTCGCTCGGCGCGATCGGCTCGCTGGAGATCGTGGCATCGATTCTGGCCATGAAGCACAACGTCGTTCCCCCGACCGCGAACCTCCAGCACCCCGACCCGGAGTGCGATCTGGACTACGTGCCGAGGACCGCGAGGGAACACCGGACCGACGTCGTGCTCACCGTGGGCAGCGGATTCGGGGGGTTTCAGAGCGCCATGGTCCTGACGAGTGGGCGGCACGATGAGCGATAAGGTGGTAGTCACCGGTATCGGCCTGCTCACCGCCAACGGCCTGAACACCGAGGACGTGTGGTCGGCCACGCTGAGCGGTCGCAGCGGACTGGCGACGATCAGCAGGTTCGACGCCGACCAGTACCCGGCTCGGATCGCGGGCGAGGTGTCCGGCTTCGTTCCAGAACAGCACATCCCCGGCCGGCTGATCCCGCAAACGGATCACATGACCCGGATGGCGCTGGCCGCGGCCGAGGGGGCGGTGCGAGACGCCAAGGTGGATCTGACGAACCTTCCCGAATTCGGCGCGGGAGTCGTCACCGCCGCGACCGCCGGTGGTTTCGAATTCGGCCAGCGCGAGCTGGAGAACCTGTGGAGCAAGGGGCCGGAACATGTCAGCCCCTACCAGTCGTTCGCGTGGTTCTACGCGGTCAACACCGGGCAGATCTCGATCCGGCACGGCCTGAAGGGCCCGGCCGGGGTCCTCGTCGGCGATCAGGCGGGCGGCCTGGACGCGGTGGCGCAGGCGCGACGTCAGGTGCGCAAGGGACTGGAGCTGATGATCACCGGCGGCGCGGACAGCGCGCTGTGCCCCTGGGGCTGGGTCGCCCAGCTCGCCAGCAACCGGATCAGTCGCGCGGCGGAGCCGGACCGGGCGTATCTGCCGTTCGACGGTCGAGCCTGCGGCTACGTCCCCGGAGAAGGCGCCGCCATGCTCGTCCTGCGGCCGGCCGCCGGTCGCGATGTGGTGCCGGCCGAGGCCTATGGAGAGATCGCCGGCCACGCCGCCACATTCGACCGCAGGTCGGCCGCCGGGACCTCCCCCGCGCTCCGCAAGGCAATCGAGATCGCCCTGGCCGATGCCTCGCTGACGCCCGGCGAGATCGACGTGGTGTTCGCCGACGGGCATGCCGTGCGGGGGCTCGACGACGCTGAGGCGGCGGCGGTCGCCGACGTGTTCGGCGCGCGACGGGTGCCGGTGACGGTGCCCAAGACGATGGTGGGGCGCCTCTATTCCGCCGGCCCGGTCCTGGACCTGGCCTTGGCTCTCCTGGCCATCCGGGACGGCGTGATCCCGCCCACGGTCAACAGCACCCCCGACCCGGACCACGTTCTGGATCTGGTTCTCGGCGAGCCTCGTGCTCAGCAGCTGAGCACGGCCCTGGTACTCGCGCGGGGGTACGGCGGATTCAACTCAGCGATGGTCGTGAAATCCATGGAGGGATGATTGCAGTGCCTGCACAACAGGTCACGGTCGATGACCTTCGACAGGTTCTGGCTGAGGTCGCGGGTGCGCCGAACCCGGTCGACGCGTCGATCGGTGCGGACGCCGCACTGGAGGACCTTGGCTACGACTCGATCGCCGTTCTGGCGGCGGTCGCGAAGATAGAGCGCGATTACGGCGTGAAGGTGGACGAAGAGGGACTGCCCACCGCGAAGAGGTTGTCCGACCTCGTCCAGCTCATCAAGTCGGCCTAGTTGTTCCCGCACGGTCGTGGAGGTGGAGAATTGTCGAGAATTGTGGCGAAGGTAGCGCTCGTCACCGGTGGGACGAGCGGAATCGGTCTGGCCATCGCGAAGCAACTCGCGCAGGCCGGTGCTCGGGTGTACCTGTGCGGGCGGCGTCGCGACGCGGTCGACGACGTGGTGAAGCAGTTACTCGGTGAAGGCCATGACGTGGCCGGGAGCCCGTGCGATGTGCGCAACGTGGACGACGTGCGTGCTCTCGTGCGGGCTGTGACCGAGAAGTACGGGCGTGTCGACATCCTGGTGAACAATGCCGGTCGTAGCGGCGGCGGCGTGACGGCCGAAATCTCGGACGAACTCTGGGCAGATGTGATCGACACCAATCTGAACAGCGTGTTCCTCGTGACCAGAGAAGTGCTCAAGAACGGCGGTATCCTCAATTCCGGTTGGGGCCGCGTCATCAACATCGCGTCGACCGGCGGCAAGCAGGGCGTTGTGCTGGGTGCGCCGTACTCGGCATCGAAGCACGGAGTAATCGGCTTCACGAAAGCTCTCGGCCTGGAGCTTGCCAAGACCGGCGTCACGGTGAACGCCGTGTGCCCGGGTTATGTCGAGACGCCGATGGCCGAGCGGGTGCGTAAGGGATATGCCGAGGTGTGGGACACCACCGAGGAGGAGGTGCTCGGCAGGTTCAACGCCAAGATACCGCTCGGGCGGTACTCGACGCCCGAGGAGGTGGCCGGACTGGTCGGCTACCTGGTGTCGGACGCGGCAGCTCCGGTGACGGCGCAGGCGATCAACGTGTGCGGCGGTCTCGGCAACTACTGAGGTTTGGACGTGTCATGCAGCGCAACGAAGTCACCGGGGTTCGGACCGAACACTCGAGGACCATCGCGGCCCCCGCCGCGACCGTGTACGACCTGCTGGCTGATGTCCGCGGCTGGCCGGTGATATTCCCGCCCACGATCCACGCCGAGTCGACCGACCTGGGCGGAGGGGACCAGCGGATCCGGCTGTGGGCGACCGCGAACGAAACGGTCAAGACGTGGACGTCGCTGCGCCGGCTGGACCCGCGGGGCCTGCGCATCGAATTCGCTCAGGAAACGCCGCAGGATCCGGTGGCCGCGATGCGCGGCGTGTGGACGGTCCGGCCGCTCTCGGCGGACACCTGCCGGGTCGAACTGGGCCACGAGTTCTCCGCGGTGGACGACGACCCGTCGGCCCTGTCATGGATCGAGCGCGCGGTCGAGACCAACAGCGCCAAAGAACTCGCCTCACTCGAGGCGGCCGCCACCCGCGCGGCCGGCGCGGACAAGCTTGTCTTCGAGTTCTCCGACAGCGTCGAGGTCCGCGGGCCGGTGCGGGACGCCTACGAATTCATCGACCGGGCGGACGCCTGGGCGGAGAGGCTGCCGCACGTCGCCGGCGTCAACCTGGCGCTGGTCGCGCCGGATGTCCAGCTGTTGGAGATGGACACTGTCGCCAACGACGGCTCGACGCACCGAACGGCGTCCTACCGGGTCTGCTTCCCGGATCGCGCGATCGTGTACAAGCAGACCACCTTCCCGCCGTTCCTGGGCGGCCACGTCGGGTGCTGGTCGTTCACCGAGTCCGACGATGCCTCGGTGGTCACGTCGAGCCACACGGTGGTGCTCAACCCAGCGGAGCTGGGACGCCTGCCGGAGTCGGCCCGTTCCGTCGACGCGGCCCGGCACTTCGTGACGCGGGCGCTGAGCGCGAACAGCCAGGCGACGCTGCGCCTGATGAAGGATTTCGTCGAGGGAAACGCCGGGAGCTGAGTGTGCCGTGTTGATTTTCGTCAACCTGTTCCGGGTTCACGGCAACCCGGACGACTTCGAGCGGACCTTCGCCGACACCTCGGCATTCATGACGAAGAAGGACGGGTACCGCAGGCACCGTCTCGTCCGGGTCAACGGTGACGAGCCGCGCTACCTCAACATCGCCGAGTGGGCCGACGAGGGCGCGCTGCGGGCCGCGGTCGCGGATCCCCTGTTCGAGCCGCACGCCCGGGCGCTGCGCGAGCACGCGTCGTCGGAGTCGTTGCTGTGCGAGGTCGTGCAGGAGTACCAGGCGTGAGCCGCACTCCGGTCTTGTGCTGATCACGAGAGAACCATCGGGACCTGGATAGGAAGCGGAGTTCACATGTCGGAGATTGTTGACGGGCCCACGGACCCGGCGTCGGTGATCGCGACGATGACGGAGTTCCACAGCGGCCTGCGGATCGGGCATATGCTGAGCGCGGTTGCCGAGTTGGGAGTCGCCGACCACCTGGCCGGCGGCCCGCTGACCGTCGACGAGTTGGCGGCTCGCACGGACACGCACGCCGACTCGCTGTACCGGGTGCTGCGCGCGCTGGCCAGCAAGGGCGTGTTCACCGAGGTCTCGCCGCGCACGTTCGGCCTGACGCCACTGGCCGACACACTGCGGACCGACTCCGAGCGTTCCATGCGGGACGTGTTCCGGCTGCAGGGCAAGCCGTTCATGCGCGACGCGTACGGGGCGATCGAGCACACCATCCGCACCGGCGAGCCGGCGTTCGAGCACGTCAACGGCACCACGTTGTTCGAGTACCTGGCGGCCCGGCCGGACATGACGGCGCTGTTCAGCAGGGCCATGGGTAACGGCGCCCGCCAGGTGCAGCGGGCCGCCGTGGCGGCCTACGACTTCGGTGGTATCCAGCGCCTCGTCGACGTGGGCGGCGCGCACGGCCACCTCATCGCGATGATCCTCGACCGTTACCCGGAGATGCGTGCCGTGCTCTTCGACCAGCCGCACGTCGTCTCCGGCGCCGGGAAGTTCCTGGAAAGCACCGGGCACGCCTCGCGGATCGAGGCGGTCGGCGGCAGCTACTTCGAGTCGGTGCCGGCCGGCGGCGACGCGTACGTGCTGTCCCACGTGCTCCACCAGTTGAACGATGACGAGGCGCTGGTCGTGCTGGGCAACATCAGGAACGCGATGGCCCCCGGCGCGAAGCTGCTGATCATCGACCCGATCCTGCCGGAAGGTGACACGCCGCATCCCGGGAAGTTCATGGACATCACGATGCTGGCCCTGACCCGCGGCCGGGACCGCACCGAGCAGGAACTCCGCGACCTGCTGGGCAAGGTGGGCCTGCGGCTCGTCGAGACGGTGGGTCTGACGGCGCCGTCCAGCATCGCGGTGGTGAAGGAGGCCTCGCCGGCGTGACGGGTCCAGGCACGCTGACGGAGTTGGCTGACGGCGCCTACGCGTACATCCAGTCGCCGGGCGGCTGGTGTGTGAGCAACGCCGGTGTGCTCCGGGGGCGGGACGGTCTCGTTGTCATCGACACCGTCGCCACGCTCGGCCGGGCACACGCGTTCCGGGACACGCTGGAACAGCTGGGGCAGGGACCGGTCCGCTTCGTCGTGAACACGCACCACCATGGCGATCACATCTTCGGCAACTGCGTGTTCGCGCCTCCGGCGACCGTGATCGCGCACGACGCGGCCCGCGCCGAGATCGACAAGGCCGGCCTGGGACTGCAACAGCTCTGGCCCGACGTCGACTGGGGCGAGATCTCCCTGGTGCGGCCGCATCTCACCTTCCCGGACCGGCTCGAACTCGACCTCGGCCCGCGGATCGTCGAGCTGCTGCACGTGGGGCCGGCGCACACGACGAACGACATCGTGGCGTGGCTGCCGGACTCGCGGGTGCTGTACGCCGGCGACGTGGCGATGAAGGGAGTGACGCCCTTCGTCCTGATGGGATCCGTCACCGGTTCGCTGCGGGCGCTCACCCGGCTGCGCCAACTCGGTCCGAGCACCATCGTGTGCGGCCACGGCCAGGTTTGCGGCCCGGAGGTGCTCGACGACAACGAGGAGTATCTGCGGTGGCTGCTCGATGTCGCGCGGGCCGGCGTCGCGCGGGGCTGGACGCCGCTGGAGGCAGCCCGTCGCGCGGACCTGGGCGCGTTCGCGCTGCTGCTGGACCCGGAGCGGATCCTGGGCAACCTCCACCGGGCCTACGTCGAACTGGTGAGCCCGGAGCTGCCGCTCGGCACGGAGTTGTCGGTGCTCGACGCGTTCCACGAAATGATCGACTTCAACGGTGGCCGGCTGCCCCGATGCGACGCCTAGGCCCGGACGAACGGACAGTGGAGATTGTGTGATGGCTGAGTTGTCAACAGTCGAGACCGGCGTGCGCCGGCACATCGTGTGGGCCGAGCTCGGACAGTTCTACGCCGAGCAGATGGCGATCCTCGACGATGGGGACGCCGAGGGCTGGGTGGACACCTTCACCGAGGAAGGGGTCTTCGTGCCGCCCAACGGCGCGCCGGAGGTGAAGGGGCGCGCGGCGCTGCTCGCCGGCACGCGGAGCACCGTCGCCCGGCTGAAGGAGGCGGGCACGGTCCGCCGCCACGTGCTGACCAACATGAACCTCGTCGAACTGGCCGACTCCAGCGCGCGGACGACGTCCTACGTGCTCATCGTCGACTCGGTCGCCGGCGAGACCCGGATCACGATGTCCACCGTCATGCGGGACGAACTGGTCTCGGACGGCCGCCGCTGGTACGTGGCACGGCGTGTGGTGCGCCGGGACGACGTCGTCGCGCCGAGTCCGTCGTAGCCGAGCCGTACCCGGATCGGCCGGGTGAGGGGTGGGTGCGAGCCGCCGGCGACAGCTGGTGCGTTGACAGGGACGGCGGCTCGCAACGCCCTGAGCGGGTACCACCAACTCCGCTGGCGGCGCGCCTCGTGTCACGTGACGCTGAGCCCGCCGTCGACCACGAGGACCGTGCCGGTGGCGAACGCGGCTTCCGGCTTGACGAGCTCCCCGACCCACCACGCGATCTCGGCGGTCTTGCCCACTCGCCCCAGCGGAGTCCGCTTCGCGATGTCGGAAAGGAACCGGTTGTAGTGCTCCGCGTCGGCGCCCATCGGGCCGCCGGGGCCGCGGTCGATCACGCCGGGCGCGATCGCCACGACCCGGATGCCCAACGGCGCCAGTTCAACGCTCCACGTCCTGGTGAGGAAGTCCAGTCCCACCTTCGTTGCGCCGAACGCGGAGAAGTGGGGCCACCCGCGCCGGCCCAGCGACCCGGCGGACGACACGTTGACCACGACGCCTCGGGAGTCGGCGAGGGCGTCGAGGGCCTGCCTGGTGAGCAGCATGGGTGCGCGCAGGTTGACCGCGATCTGACGGTCGATCGAGTCGCCGGAGAGCTCGCTGAGCGGGCAGGGCTCCGCGATGCCGGCGTTGTTGACCAGGATGTCGATCCGGCCGAACCTGTCGAGCGCGGTGGCGACGATGACCGCCGGCGCCTCCTCGGCGGTGATGTCGACGGCGAGCGGATGGATCGAGTCGTGCCCGGCCGCGGTCTCGGCCAGGGTCTGCTCGGTCCTGCCGACGATCATCACGTGGCAGCCCTGGGCGGCGAGTTCCCTGGCGACGGCGCGGCCGATGCCCGACCCGCCGCCGGTAACGATGGCCACGCGCTGCGGGTTGCGGTCTGCGTTGGTGGTCATGGCCGCAAGCGAACACGCTGTTCCTTGAGCAAGGCTTGAATTCGACTTTCATGACGGAAATGTATTCGTGACGACCCTGAGGAGTGTCGGCGATGAGTGGCCTGGTGGTGGAGACGTCGTCGGGACCAGTGCGCGGATTTCTCGACCGCGAGGTGCCGAACTGGCGCGGCGTGCCGTACGGGCGGATCGAGCGGCGGTTCCGCCCAGCCGTCCCGGCGCAGCGCGGCGACCTTGTCGACGCGACCCGCTGGGGCCCGATCAGTTGGCAGGTGCCGATCTACTCGGGGATGTCCTGGCAGGTCGTTTACCCCGACGCGGTCGAACACGAGGAATGCCTCAACCTGAACATCTGGTCGCCGGGCGCCGACGGCGGGTCCCGGCCGGTACTGGTGTGGCTGCACTCCGGTGGCCACGTGTACGGCAGCGGCAGTTCGCCGTCGATGGACGCCTGGGTCTACGCCGCCCGCCACGACGCCGTCATCGTCACCGCGAACTACCGGCTCGGGCCGTGGGGCTGGCTCTACCTCGGCGATCTCGACCCCGACTACGGTGACAGCGCCAACCTCCCGGTTCTGGACCAGATCCTGTTGCTCCGCTGGGTCCGCGACAACATCGCGCAGTTCGGCGGTGACCCGGCCAATGTGACCATCTTCGGCGTCTCCTCGGGTGCGTCGGACGTGGGAACGCTGCTGGGCGCCCCGGCGGCTCGCGGGCTGTTCCACAAGGCCGCGCTGTACAGCGGCAACGCCGAGACGCCGGTGACCAGGAATGAGGCGGTGCGCCGGGCGCGGCGGTTCATGGCCGAGGCCGGATCGCTCGCGGACACTCCGGCGGCGCTGGCCGCGGTGCCCAACGTGGCGCTGCGGCACATCCACCGCAAGCAGTTGAAGAACGACGGGCGGGTGTACTACGGACCGTTCGTCGACGGCGAGGTCCTGCCCAAGATGCCGATTGACGCCGTCGGTGACGGGCTCATGGCCGACGTTCCGTTGCTGGTGTCGGTCGTCGCGGCGGAGGCCAGGATGTACGACGCCTTCGCACCCGACATGGTCGACCGCATGTACGCGGCGCGGTCGGGTCCGGATCCCGACGCCGCCCATGACGCCAAGGTGGACTTCCTGACCGAGAAACTGTATTTCGAGCCGGCCGAGCGGCTGCTCGTGGCGGCGCACAAAGTCGGCACCCCGGGCTGGTGGCAGGTGTTCGACTACGTGCCCTCCAACTCGCCGATCGGCAACAACCCCATCTTCGGGGGCCGGCCGGTGCACGGCGTCGACGTGCCAGCGCTGTTCATCGACCCGGACGGCGCCGAGGGCACCGACGTGGACCGGGCGGTGGGCGCCGAGGAGCAGGGCGCGCTGATGGGGCTGGCGAGGGACGGGCGCCTTGGCTGGGAGCCGTGGTCCCCCGCGCAGCCCACGCCGCACCGGATCGGGCCGTAGCGGCGACGGACCCGGCTTTAGTAGATGCCCTCGATCACGCGCTCGCCGCCGAACGTCTCGACGGGCTTCGGGCCGGCTACCGAGTCACCGATCTGACCCGGCCGGCCCGGGACCCGGACGGCGCTGTCCCGTTCGAGGTTGTTGGGCAGGAACATGCCCTTGCTGATGTGGTTCATCACGACCTGGCCGCGCTCGCCGTACGCGACCGGCTGCCGCGTCCGCGGGTCAACCACCCGGAAGGTCACCACCGGGCTGCGCGGGTCGTAGATGATGTCGTCGTCCGGGCTGAGCCCGTCGCGTTCCCGAGCGCCCTCCAGGATCAGCGCGCTGTTGTACCGGCTGATCATGGTGACGTTCGGGAAGTGCTCGTAGGCGAGCTGGAACCGCTCATCCACGGTCATGTGCGCGCCGCCCCAGAACACCACGTCGATCTTGGAGTTGATCAGTTCGGCGAGCCGCGGCCTGCCGGCGCACGCCCGCAGCAGCGGGGGAGTGGTCACCAGCATGCCGACGCGCTGGCTTTCCAGGACGTGCTCGATCTGGTCCAGCACGTGTTCGACGTACGCCTTGACCTCGTCGTCCTTGCCCTGGCCGATCAGCTTCTTGACCCACCGCGGATCGATGTCGATGGAGAACTTGACGGTGTTCTGCCGCGCGACGACCCAGTCATACTGAGAGCCGATCTTGTGGGGTCCGGTCGGCGCCGCCACCAGGATGTTGGCCGGTTCCCGCCCGGCGAAAACCGGGCCCGCGAGCATACGGTCGACTGCGGCCTCGATCCAGTCCGGCATCAGGATGACCCGTTTCGGCGCGCCGGTGGTGCCGCCGGTCTCGAACACCTTCGGCGCCGGCGGGTTGGGCCCGTAGCCGCGGGGGATCAGGTCCTCGACGGCGACGTGCCGCAGCTCGTCGACGACGTTCGGGAACAGCGCCAGGTCCTCGTAGGTGCGCACGTCGTGCAACGGGTCGAAGTCGAGCTGCTCTGCTCGACGGAGCCAGAACGGGGACCCGGTCTCGGCGCCGAAGTGCCATTCGAGGGCGACCCTGAGGTACTCGTCGGGGTCGGTCGGATGGACTGCGGGATCAAGCGTCGCCCATTTCGGGTCCGCGCTGATGCCGGTCACGAAATACCTCCGGAGTGGTGCGTTCTGAGCAGGTGCATGGTCGGCCGAACGTCCGTGGCCTCGACCAGTCGACGGATCTCGTGGCTGATCAGCGCCGTGGTCGCGGCGTCGTAGCGGCTCTCGGCGTTGAGGGAGAACTTCAGGTCCAGCTCGCCGTCGGTGAGCGGGCGACCGGGGCCGCCCCGATTGGTCAGGCAGGCGACCTGTTCGGTGCGGCCGTCCAGGAGATGCGCGGTCACCCTGGCCGGCAGCTGGTCGGGAAAGATCCTGGTGCATTCGGGGTCCGCGTGGCACCGCACCTTGCCGGCCAGGTCGAGCACGTCGGCGCGACGGACCGCTGCGTCGGTGAAATCGTCGACGTACACACCGAGACCGCCGCCGCCGGTCAGCGCGGCGGCGACCGTGTACGGGCCGGAGAAGGCCGCCGCGTACCCGGTCGCCGGGGCGGCCTTGTCCGCCGCCGGTTCGGCGATCGTCCGCAACACCGGTTCGGCCACACCGAGTTCGATGGCGAGCACGTCATCGGGCCGCACGCCCCGGCGCCGCAACTCGATCGCCGCGTCGATGCCTGCGTGGCAGAAGTGGTTGCACGGGTACGGTTTGACGTGCACCTGGTCGGCGTGCCAGCGGTCGCCGAGCGCGGCGGTGACCCGGTCCGGTCGTGCGCGCTCGCCGCAGAACGCGCGGAAGAAGCCGAAGCGCCCCTCGAGCGCGGTGGGTGGCCCGGTGAGCCCGGCAACCGCCAACTGGGCCGCGGTGACCCCGCAGTGCGCCGCCCACCCGGTCTGTATCCGCTTGACCGTCCCCCCGGTCCGGTTCGCTTCGATCAGCCCGCTGGACATGCTGGCCGCGATGCTCCCGGCGGCCGCGATCGTGGCGGCGTCGCCGGCCAGCACCATCGCCGCCGCCACCGCGGACCCCACAGCGCCGCAGATGCTGGTCGCGTGTTGCCCTCGGTCGAAAAAGATCGAGTTCCGCTGTTCCTCGTCGTATCCGGCCATGCCCAGCCGGATGCACACCTCGGTGCCCACCGCCGTGGCGTCCAGCAGGCGTGGGCCGTCCAGACCGGCGGCCTCGGCGACGGCGAGCACGGCGGGTACGACCGACGCGCTGGGATGCAGCACCGATGGCAGATGCGTGTCGTCGTAGTCCATGCAGTGCGCCAGCGTGCCGTTGACGAACGCGGCCGAGGCGCTGGGCATGCGCTCGTGGTGGCCGATCGCGGTGGACTCGGGCCGGGCGCCCCACTGGCCGGTCACGGCGAGCACGGTGTGCAGGATGGGTTGCGCCGAGCCAAGGACCATCACGCCCACGGTGTCGAGCACGGCCCGCGTGGCGACGTCCCGCCGGGCCGCCGGCAGACCCTGCCGGGCGGCATGTTCGCTGAAGTCGGCCACATCGTCGATGAGCCCCCGGATGCCACTCATCGATGACCGCTCACGAGGGCGAGCGGGCGCAGCGGCGAGCCGGTCGCGCCGACGATGTTCAGCGGCGCCAGCACGAACGCGAACTCCGCGATCCCGCGGGCGGCGAGTTCGCCGAGACGAAGGTGCTCGATGATGTGTGTGCCGTGCTCGACGAGCAGGATCCGGTGCACCGGCAGGGTGGCGTGGCCGCGGCCCGGATGCACCTGCTCGAACGCGGAGGTGTCCGCGCCGGCCGCGACGATCCCGTGCTGGACCAGCCACTGCGCGGCATCCGGGGTGACTCCGGGCACGCCGGACTCGAACCCGAGATAGCGCTGCGGGTCCGACCACAGGCCGCTCCAGCCGGTGTTGACCAGGCAGACGCCACCCCGCTGCGGACGCACCCTCGCCTGCTCCGCGGCCTCGGCCAGATCCTCGGCGGTGATGCCGTAGCCGCCGGGGAGGTGCCGCACGCCGTGCAGCTTCGCCACGTCCAGCAGCACGCCGTGGCACAGCCTCGGCTGGATGGCGCCCACGCCGTGGACCGCGAACGCGCCGCCGGTCTGGGCCGCCATGGCGTCCACGCCACCGTGCAGCAGGCCGTGCTGGGACACGTGGGCGAGCGCGTCGATGTGCGTGCCGACGTGACCACCGGTCACGATCACCTCGTTCGCTGCGGACCCGCCGTCCGCCCGAACCATGTCCCCGTGGCGCCGCGAGAGCACCATGCGGAAGCCCGGATGGTTCGGCGAGCAGGGCATTCCGTTGGTGAGCGGCTGAGCGAGGTCGATCGCCTCCACGCCGGCCGCCACCGCAGCCAGCAGCGGGTCGCCGATCCGTTCTGAGTTGCCTGTCACGTCACATTCCCAACCAGGTCCAGGGCGCTGGCGAGTCGAAGGGTCTGCTGTGCGTTGGCGATGGCGGGCGGACCCACCATCTTGCCCTTGCTGTTGATGACGATCGACTGGTTCTGCGCCTCCGCGAGCGCGGCCGCCGCGCAGATCTCCATCGCCTCCTCGATCTCGTATGGCTGCGGCGTGTACACCCGGTGGATGACCGGCACCTGCGACGGGTGAATGGCCATGCGCCCAATGAATCCGAGCTGCTTGCCGTGCAGGCTGGTGGCCAGCAGTCCGTCCAGGTCCCGCGGATCGGGAAACACGCTCTGCAGCGGGTTCGGCAGGCCGGCGGCCCGCGAGGCGATGATCACCCGGGTTCGGGCGGCGTCCATGGTGGCGCCGTCCATGCTGGCGTACAGATCGGCACGCAGGTCGGATTCGCCCAGTCCCAGCATGCCGACCGACGGCGAGGCGGTGGCGAGCCGGTAGGCGTGCTCCAGCCCGTTCGCCGTCTCGATGAGCACGTGGATGACGGCCGAGCTGCCCGCCTGGCGCAGCAGCTTCGCCACCTGCCGGACCTCGCCGACCCGCTGCGTCTTGGCAAGCCGCACACCGGTCAGACCGACGCCGGCGACCGCCAGCACGTCCTGCTCGCAGAGCGTCGAGCGCATCGAGTTCAGCCGGACAAAGGTCGGTTTGGCGGTGGGCCGCGACGTGATGGTGGCGGCCGTTTCGCGGGCCAGAGGCTTCAGTGAAACCGGAACGGCGTCCTCGAGGTCGATGATCACGGCGTCCGCTTCGGAGTCGTATGCCCGCGCGATCCGGTCCGGCTGGTGACCGGGCACGTACAGACAGCTCCGGTAGACGGGGTACTCCGGCTGAGAGCCGCTCATGCGCCGGTCTCCTCCTTAGCCGAGCGGGGCAGCAACTCCCCGGTGTGTTCGCCCAGCCGGGGCCCGGCCCACCTGATGCTTCCGGGTGTCTGTGACAGCCGGAACGGCACCGCCGGCATGGTCACCGTGCCCAGGTCGGCGTCGGGCACCGAGGCCAGCAGTGACCGCGCCTGGAACTGCGGGTCGCTGGCGATGTCGCTGACCTCGTAGATGGGCGCGACCGCCGCGTCGACCCGCTCGAAGCCGGCCAGCACGGCGTCCCGGTCGTGCGCCGAGACCCAGCGTTGGATCGCCTCGTCGATGATCTCGCGGTGCTCGGCACGGCCGGAGCCGTGCGCGAACCACGGCTCGTCGCACAGCTCGGGCCGCCCCACCAGGCGCATGACGCGCTCGGCCACCGACCGCGCCGATGCCGACACCGCCACCCACCGGCCGTCCCGGCACCGGTACACACCGCGCGGGGCGTTGTTGTTCGAGCTGCTGCCCAGCCGGGCAGGCTTCACGCCGAGCTGGTCGTACTCGGTGAGCTGGGCGCCCAGCGAGCTGATCAGTGTCTCGGTGATCGCGACATCGGCGGTTTGCCCGCGGTCCAGCCGGTCGCGGGCGCGCAGCGCGATCAGCGTCGCGCAGGCGGCGTGCAGGCCGGCGACGACGTCACCCAGCGGGAAAGGCGGCAGCAGCGGCGGTCCGTCCGGTTCGCCAGACATGGCCGCCAGGCCGCTCATCGCCTCGGCGAGCGTGCCGAAACCCGGTTTGCGCCGGTACGGTCCGTCCTGGCCGAACGCGGTCACGCGGGTCAGCACCAAGCGCGGGTTGGCCTCGGTGAGCACCTCCGGGCCCAGACCCCACCGCTCCAGCGTGCCGGGCCGGAAGTTCTCGATGACGACGTCGGCGCCGGCGGCCAGGTCCAGGAACCGCGCCGCGTCCGGAGCGTCGGCGAGGTCGAGCACCACGCTCTTCTTGTTGCGGTTGAACACCTTCCACCACAGCGGAACGCCGTCCCTCGACCGGCCGTACCGGCGGAGCGGGTCTCCCGACGGGTGTTCAACCTTGATCACCTCGGCGCCGAAGTCGGCCAGTAGCCTGGCGGCGAAGGGCCCTGCGAGCAGGGTGGACACGTCGATGACGGTGAGACCGGCCAACGGCAGTTGCGTATCCGGCACAGCGCGCCCTTCTCGTCCTTGCGTAGACATCTCCCAGCGGGCCCATGTTCGCGAGGTCGACTATCGGGCTACTTGAGGATCTGCCGAGGACACGCTGAACCGGCGGAGTCGCCTGCCCGCGGTGGGCGGGAGCCAGGTCGTGGGGGTACGTCGAGGGCGGGACCGGCGGGCCGGTCCCGCCCTCGTGCACGCCGGCAACGCCGGCTCGCACCCCGTCGACCGTACGGCTGCTTGGGCAGTTGAGCGGTCGACGGGTGCCGTGTGGCGGCCGGTCGTGCGGTGAACGGGTCAGGGGCGTTCGTAGAAGCCGTCGAGACGACCGCGCGCGAGGACGTCACCGGCGGCGGCCACCACGTCGCGCGGCTTGGCGGAGTCCAGGGCGGCGTCGCTCGGTCCCGCGGTCAGCGGCCTGGCGAGAGCGAACAGTTGGAACACGTACCGGTGTGGACCGTGCCCTTTGATCGGCGCCGGCCCGAGGTAACCGCGGCCTCCGCCCGAGCGCAGCACGCGCACGCCGCTGGCGGGGTTCCGGGCGTCGAGAGCCCCCTGGGCAAGGCTGGTCACCGAGGCGTCGAGCAAAGCGACACCGTGGTTGAACGGCACGGGTGTTGGCGCGTCGGGGTCCTCAATGACCAGCAGCAACTGTGCGGTGTCGGCGGGCGGGGGGCTCCAGGTCAGGGCCGGTGACAGGTCCTTGCCGCCGGCCCGTTTGCCGGCGTGCACGGTGGGAATCGTCGCCTCGTGCTCGAAGTCGGGACTGCTCAGCGTCAGCGTATTCTCGCTGGCCAGGTTCGGTGAGTTCCACGCGAGGCCCGCCTGCCCCGCTCGCCGGTTCCTCAGCAACTTGCCCAGCAGTGCCATGGGTTTCTCCTTGTCGCGATGAGATGTGGGTGGGTCAGAGCCGCCGAGCGGCCGCGCGCACCAGCAGGGGTTCGGCGAAGCGGCAGATTTCCTCGGCCCCGTCGAACTCCTGGGTGGTCGGTTCGTCCCATTCGGGCAGGCTGGGCGCACCCGGCCAGTTGTGGCCGCCGCCGAACACCGTCCATGCCACGACCCGGGTGCCACCGACGCCGCCCGCTGTTGTGGTGCGGCTGGAGAATTCGGTGGTGTCCGTTCTGGCCGAACCGGGCGGGCACCGGTTGATGGCCCGCCAGTGCTCGGCCGTTTCCCGAAGCGACAGCGTGGCGGTGCGTGAGCGCCCGTGGAGTCCGCGGTGCCGGGAGTATCCGCGGCCGATCGGTGAGACCTTGTCAGCCGTGCCGTGGACCAGCATCGCCGACACGGCGTGCGTCGGCCGGATGTCACACAGGGCTGCCGGCAGCCCGCCTGCGACGGCCGCCAGGACCGCCACCTGGTCGCCCGCCTCCAGCGCCAGGCGGTGGGCCATGAACGCGCCGTTGGACATTCCTGCCACCACGGACCGCTCGGGCGATGTGCCGTACCGTTCGGCTGACCAGTCGATGATCGCGCGAAGGAAGACGACGTCGTTCACCCCCGCCGCCTCGGCCCTCGTGACGCCACGGCCGTCCGCCCAGCTCCCCCGGTGGCCGTCGGGGTAGGCAATCGCCCATCCCCATGCGTCCGCTTGCTTGTCGAAAGTCGTCCAGCGGCGCATGGTGTGTCCACTGGCGTCCGGATGGTTGCCGTGCAGCACGAGCACGAGCGGCATCGGCCGGTCATCCGGCGCCGCCTGAGGCAGGCGGATCGTGAAGCTGCGATCCCGGCCGCCTATCCTCAGCTCGCCAGCAACCAGCTCGCCATCGCTCGCCACGTGCTGTCCCCCTTGGCCCCAGATATGCGCAACGAAAACCGGGTAGCTGTGTTGCGCTTTAGCTGTCTCGCACTTTAGCGGAGACCGGAGGGAACCGGGCGAGCATGGGAGATGACTCGACAGCCGGTGGTTGGCGGACGTTCCCGCGACCGGACGCGGCGGCGATCGCGAACTGACGCTGTCGCAAGCCTAACGTCTTGATCGTGAGGAAGTGCACACCGTCGCCGATCTGGCCGGTCCGCGCCACCGCCGGCGGCGTGCATGGTCTTTCGGGTCTGCCTGGAGCAATCCGGTGGTGCTCAAGCGTGCCTCAATGCCGAGATGCCAGGCTCGGGGCACGACCCGCGGACCGCGCGCGGGTTCGATCCTCCTCATCACGTGAGAGCGGGAGACCAATCATGCGTTTCGGCATCAACTTCTTCCCGACCCTCGGACCGGCTGACAGGTCCGCCGCGCAGTACTACGACGAGTGCCTTCGGCTGACCGAACTCGCCGACGAACTTGGGTACCACCATGTGAAGACGGTCGAGCACTACTTCTTCCCCTACGGCGGCTACAGTCCCGATCCCGTGACGTTCCTCGCCGCGGCGTCGGCGCGAACTCGCCGGTTGCGGCTCGTCACCGGGGCGGTCATTCCGGCCTTCACACATCCGGTGAAGCTCGCGGCGAAGCTCGCCATGCTGGACAACATCTCGCGGGGACGGTTGGACGTCGGGTTCGGTCGCGCCTTCCTGCCGGACGAGTTCGAGGCGTTCCAGGTTCCGATCGACGAAAGTCGGGACCGCTTTGACGAGAATGTCGAGGCGATCCGCCGCCTGTGGAGCGAGGAGGACCTGCTGTGGCGGGGCCGGTTCCACCAGTTCGGTCCGGTCACCCTGCTGCCCCGTCCCTACCAGGAGCCGCATCCGCCGATCCTGGTGGCCGCGGCGTTCACGCCCGCCTCCTGCGAGCGGGCCGGGCGCAACGGCTACGGACTGCTGCTCGTCCCCTCGATCTCGTCCCGGGAGCGGGTGCAGGAGATGCTGCGCCTCTACCGCGCGGCACGGGCCGAGGCCGGGCACGACCCGCAGAAAGGCCAGATCCACATGAGCTACCTCGCGGCCATCGCCGAGGACGGCGCGCAGGCCCGCCGGGCCGGTCAGGAGCAGTCCGAGCACTACTCCGCGCGTCTTGTCGACGCCGTTGCCTCCTGGGGGCGGACACGCAGCGACGCCTACGCCGGGTACGAGCGACTCGTCGAGCAGGTGCGGAAGACGGACTACTGGCAGCAGTTGGCGGAGAACAAGGTGCTGGCCGGTACGCCGGACGAGGTGGCGGGGCAACTCGAGGCAATTCGCGAGTGGTTCGGCGACGTCACGGTGAGTCTCCAGGTGAACTCCGGGACCACGAGCTACGAGGAAGCCGAGCGCAGCCTGCGCCTGTTCGCCGACCACGTGCTGCCCCGACTCGACACGACCGCACCTGCCCACGCCTGATCCGATACCCTGTGCCAGCACTTTTGCACCGCCACTGAACCTGAGGCCGGCGCCGCTGTTTTCCAAATCTCTTTTCAGGAGTCCGCCGCGCAACGCTCAGTCAACTGAGGCCCTTGGTTTGATCTTCCGTCTGTCGCGGGAAGGAATGGTCAACCAAGGGCCTCATCCGTGACCATCCGGTCCGTGCCGGTCACCCGAAGGCGAAAAATCAAGCTAGCGACTCATCGCGGGTTCCTGTGCGAGCGGTTCCGGCAGGGGATCGGCATGGATGATGTGCAGGTTGCTGACCGCTCGGGTCAGGGCGACGTACAGGCGCTGGAGGCCGCGGTCCTCCGCTTCGGCGATGCGGGACGGTTCGACCACCACGACCGTGTCGAATTCGAGTCCCTTGGCGAGGGTGACCGGAGTGAGGGTGAGCCGTGCGGTATCCAGGTCTGTTCCGTTGGGGCCCAGGACGGTGTGCTGGAATCCGCTGTCGGAGAGGGCTTGATGGATCTCGGGGATGTCGTCGTCGGCGGCGATGAGGCCGACCGATCCTTCCTCGGCCAGTGCGCCGGCACATGTCGCGATGATTGCCTTGGCCGTCTCCTCGGGCGCGGTTTGGGTGATGCGGAGGGCGTCGGCGGAGTGACGGAACGATGCTGGGCCGCGTATTTCTGGGGCGATATGTGGCAGGAGGCGGGCGGCGTAGTCGATGACCTCCGCGGGAAGGCGGTAGCCGCGCGTCAGTTCCTCGATCTGGCCGTCGGGTCGGTCAAGGTGAGTGAGGACCGCGGTCCAGTCCTGGACCGCGGCGGGGCTGGTGGCCTGTGCCAGGTCGCCGAGGACGGTGCAGGAGCCGGCCAGGCGGCGGGCGATCGCCCGGAGCTGCATCGGGCTGAGGTCCTGGGCCTCGTCGACCACGACGTGGCCGAGTTTCGCGGGGCGCTCGATCAGCGCCGCGGCCTCGGCCAGAAGAGCCAGATCATGGCTGCTCCAGGTCATCGCATGCACGCTGCGCGGGCGAGGCTGGACCAGGATGGCCTGCTGCTCGTCGGGGGAGAGGATTCCGTCCGCGGCGTGCGCCAGGTGGGCTTGGTTGGTGAGGAGATCGAAAATCAGCCGGGTGGGGTCGACCGTGGGCCACATCCGCCGGACGGCCCGACTGACCGCCTTGTGGCGACGAAGCTGCTGGCGTGTGGCGGGGACGGCGGAGGTCCCGGACTGCTCCATCTGGCGCAACACGTGCAGGGCCAGGCGCTCAGCCAACAGCTCCCGACCAGCGTTGTAGTCGATCCCGCGGCTGACCACGGCGTCGAGTTCCCGGGCAAGTTCCTCGCCGGGCACGCGCCACGTGCGGTGCTGATACTTGACCTCCAGCGTCTCCCCGAGCGGTTGGATCCGTGACCGCAGGTGACGTTGGATGACCTCGGCCATGCGGGCATCGCCCTTGAGCCGTGCCGCCCGCGGAGCGTCGACACGGCCGACGGTGATGCCCGATCCGGTGAGCTCGTCGATGGTGGTCTGGATGGCCTCTACCTCGCCGAGAGCGGGCAGGACGTTGTGAATGTAGGAGAGGAAGGAGCGGTTGGGACCGACGACGGCGACTCCGCCCTCCTTCCGCAATCGTTCCCGCTCGGCGTAGAGCAGATATGCCAGACGGTGCAGGCCCACCGCGGTCTTGCCGGTGCCGGGCGCGCCCTGGATGCACAGCGTGCGCTCCAGCGGAGCGCGCACCAGGACCATCTGTTCGGGCTGGATCGTGGCCACGATGTCGCGCATCGGGCCCTTGCGGGGCCGCTCGATCTCGGCGGCCAACAGGCCATTCCCGCTGGCGGAGGCGACCTGAAGGTGCAGCGGTTCGTCTTCGTAAGCGGTCAACACACCGCTGTGATCGAAGCCGTACCGGCGGCGCACCCGAACTCCCATCGGGTCCTGGTAGCTGGCCTCGTAGAAGGCCCGCGCCAGCGGGGCACGCCAGTCGACGACCATGGGCTCGCCGTCGTCGTCGCGGACACCACGGCGGCCGACATAGACAAGATCGCTACTCGACGTGTGGGTATGGGCTCGAGTCGCGCGATCCCTGTCGGTGCCGCTGTCGTACACCTCTCCCGGCGGGTACTCCAGGCGCCCGAAGAACAACGGCGCGCCGTCGGGGTCGGACAGCTCCTTGATCACCTGGACCTGGAACTGGCGCAACACGTGGTTGAAGTACTTGTCCGTGATGGCGTCGCCCTCGCCCGCGCCCGTGGCCAGCATGGTCTGGACCTCCTCGCGCATGCGGGTCAGCGTTGCGCGACAGGTGTCCATGTAGTCGCGTTCGGCGCGGATCTCGGGCTCGACAGCGTCGTCCTGGCCAGGCTGGTGCATGGTCGTGTTAGACCTCACAGTGAGAAGCAGGTACACTTAACTCAGTAAAGTATACAACCGAGACAACTTATTAACCAAGTTAAGCTTGGATAGGCTAGGCACATGGACGAACTCGGACTGCGGGAGCGCAAGAAGATCCGCACCCGCGAGGCGATCATGGAAGCAGCCTTCGCCCTGCTCCAGGAATCGGGGTTCGACGAGGTCTCCGTCGCCGACATCGCCGCCGCTGCCGGGGTGTCCAAGCCCACGCTGTTCGCCTACTTCCCGACCAAGGAGGACCTCGTCCTCCGCCGGTTCATTGGCGACCGCGGGGGGCCCGCGCACATCGTCCGGGACCGCCCACGCGGCGTGTCCGCGCTGCGGGCGCTGCGCCAGAACTTCCTTGATCGGCTCGCCGAGCGCGCCCCATTGACCGGCCTGAACGACACCCCGCCGGCGATCCTGTTCCACAACCTGCTGTACTCCACGCCCACCCTGATGGCCCGCCTGACGGGCTACATGCTCGACCAGGAACGAGACCTGGCCGACGAGCTACTGGCCTCCGGAGAGTGCGGCGACGAGTTCACGGCACGCATCGTGGCCGCACAGGTCTTCGGCATCCAGAGAATCCTCGCCGACCACAACGCCCGGGACATACGCTCCGGACGCAGCGCCGACGACGCCTACCACGCGGCGGTCACCCGTGCCCATACGGCCTTCGACCTTCTGGAGAACGGCTTGGCGGAACGAGGCGTGCCCGAAAGTGCGCGTGTGGGGCGGTGATGATTCCCGGTTCCGGGTGATGCGGTCGACGTAGAGCAGCTCGAGTGACCGAAACCCCACGTGAGGTCGATGGTGGACAGGTGGTTCGGGGAGTGCGCCGTCAGGGACTCGAACCCCGACCTGGCCGGGGCACCGCGTAGGGTCGTCGCCGGAGCACCCGCGAGCGGGCACTCTCGTGTTGCCGCGGACCTCGGCGACATACCACCGGATGTTGCCGATGGAGGGCCGATGCAGCCAGCCGAACCAGTTGCCCGTGTCCGTAGTGACTATGCGGAGTTGCTTCGACGTGTGAAGGCGGCTGGGCTGCTCGACCGCCGACCGGCCCATTTCGCCATCCGGACCGCAGTGATCGGTCTCCTCTTCGTGGGCGGCTGGGTGGCCTTCGCTCTGTTGGGGCCGTCCTGGTGGCAGTTGGTCGTTGCGGCCGGCCTCGCGGTGGTCTTCGCTCAGGTGGGCTTCCTCGGCCACGATGCGGGACATCGGCAGGTGTTCAGGTCCCGTCGGGCCAACGACGTCGTCGGGTTCCTCAGCGGCAATCTTGGAATCGGTCTGAGCTTCGGCTGGTGGGTGGACAAGCACAACCGGCACCACGAGCGTTATTCAGGCCGGCTTGATCACCTCAAAGTAGGGCAACGACCCCGATCAGATAAGATCGTTTTCCTACCACAGAACACGACTTACAGGCGGGGCCGTTGCGTTACCAGTCTACTACAG
>NZ_BJFL01000019.1 GCF_005405885.1 Gandjariella thermophila | reverse complement strand
CCCCGGCCCTCAGCGCGGTCGGCGACTGGGTGAAGGCCCACCTGAAGGACATCCACGCCGTCCTGTCCACCGTCTCCGCCATCGCCGGCCTGGTCGCCCTGGTCACCCCACCGCCGGTCGACGCCGTCGCACTCGGCGTCTCCGTGGTTGCCGGCGCCGGAGCCCTGGCCACCGACCTCGCCGACCCCCAGTTCCGTCACGGCATCAGCGAACTGGTGCGCGGCCACTTCAACAAGGATTCGATCGGCGCACTCACCACCGGCGGCGCCGACGCCGCCAGCCTGATCCCGGGTATTGGCTTCGGTGCTAAGGCGATCAAGGGCGCCGAGATCGCTACCGAGGCCGGAAGTCGGGCCGCAAACCTCGGTGAGATCGCAACCATGGTGGCGAACAAGCCCGGCCTGCTCGTGAGGGGAATGGCCAAGATCCCCGGCGTCGGCGCGCTCGGTGACGCGGCGAGATTCGCGGACAGAGCATTGGAATTCGGGCATGTCGCGGATCCCGGTGCCGCTGATCGGCTGAACCTGCTCTGGAAGGCCAAGGGCGTGGCATCGCACCTCTACCATGACGTGCGGCAGGAGGCGTCCTGATGGGAATCATTGCCGCATTGCAAGGAGCTACGCGTAACGAGGACATTCCGCTGTGGGTAGCTGTTCCGCCTGGCTACTTTTCGCTGCCACTCGGTGATGTTGTCGGGAGCCTGGAACGTGCCGAATCGGTGCTCACCGATGTCGCCGACGAAGCGCAGGAAATATCGATTCGCGCCCTGATCGGTGTATTGTCCGTCCTCCTGTCGGATCTGGCTTCCTGTGGCGCGCTGTACTGCGGAATCGGTCGCCATATCTCTCCAACTGACAGCACTGTGGTCACGTCCTCGCTGGTCGTCTCGTATCAGGAATACGAGGGCACCCGGAACCCTCGGCTGCTACTCAACGACCTCATCCAGGCCAAAGCGGATTCCAAGGAGCACGGACAGCCTGAACTGATCGACGTGTTGGAGCGGCCGACGCTTTTCTTCGAACGGACCCGGCATCTGCCAACGCCCCAGTTGCCGGGCCAGCCTGACGTACCCGAGGGCTCGACCAGCGCGGTCTACCAACTGGAGGCGTTCGTGCCCTCCGATAACGGCGACAGACTGGCTGCCATCGAGTTCTCCACGCCATTCGATTCGCATGGCCCGGAATACCGGGCCATGGTCGTCCAGATGGCGGCGTCGGTATCCTTCGAACCGCCTGCTGTGTCCCCGGACGCGGGCAACAAGATCACTCGACTGCTTTGGTAACCATGACCATTGACGTACCTATCAGGCCAGGAGCAGCGCTCAACGACCCGGAAACCCGCCGGTTCGTTGAGGATAACATCATCAATGCCAAGTACAACTGGATCATGCGCCACTCGTACATCCCCGATCGTGCGTACAATAAAGAGGGAATCGTCAACATCCTGGCCAACTATCCGTGGCAAGAGTACGGCTACAAGTATGGTCGGTGGCAGAGGGAGCTATTTTTCGACGAGCTGCCCTTCATTCCGCTTCGTACCTGGGAAAAGAAGTACCAGACTCTGCTGCTGATCGACCCCCGCGACGGCAGTCCGGTTGAAGAAGTCAATGGCATGGCAAAGAGCGTTGAGCCCCCATCGGGGCGGCTGCTGTTCGCCGGTGATCCGCACCTCGCCGGTGTGATCAGCACGATGCGCGACGGCAAGCGGAATATCTCCATCGTCGGATCCACGCGCCTTGGCAACCCCGAGGGAGATCAGCAAATTGGGGCGCGTGCCCGCGATCTCACCAAGGTTATGGTGCCGGAACATGCGCCGCAGGTACAACTGTTCAACCCGCCGAAAGAGTATGTGAAATATCTCGGTCCTTGGCTGGCTGACCATCCCGAAAAACCGTCCAATCGATTGTGACGGGATGCGGCACGGCATCGGTCATCTGACGCTATACTACGCCAGTGGACATGTTCGATGTCGTTGTTGTTATGCTCACCCGCAAAGGCCGGGCTTGGGTAGCTGGTTTGCTTGCGGCTGCCCTGGTATATTTTGGGGTTTTTGTGCAGGCTAACCCGCGTGGCTATATGGGTGCGGCGATTTGCGTCGCCGCCGCGGTCGGTGCGGTGGGCTCCGTGTTCATCCCTCAGCGGTGGGTTAGCCGGACGGTTTCGTTGGCTTCGTTCGGGGCACTCATCGGAGGTGCGCTGATCGCTGGAGTGGTGATTACGTTCGGTTGAGCCACGTGCGGTGGCAGGTGACTGAATGGGTCTTGTAAGCCGACCGCCGTCAGGGTGCTACGCCGTCAGCGATGGTCGAGGCGGCTTGACTTGATCTCGCGGAGGAAAGTCGTCGCCGGAGCGAAGGTCAGCGTGGGGCCGCAAGGGTTCTTGGAGTCGCGGGCTGTCGCCCCGTCAGTGGCGACAGCCACCTCGACGCAGTTGGCGCCGTTGCTGCTACGCGTTGACTTCCGCCATGCCACCGGCTCGCCGTGGGTAGGCATCGCCGTCCTCCAGATCAGGTCAGCGCAGTTGAATCGCCGCCGCGGAGTCGGCTGGTGACAACGCCACTGTGCGCATACGCTCCGCAGCCTTAGTGTACGCATCCACCTGGTCTGGATCTTGGACGTACACGGCGCCGTCCGGAACTCGACGTAGCCGATGCTCTGGGGCTCTGCGAACTCGAGCAGTGTGAACTCGCCGTCGAGACCATCGTGGACCGGCACTGAGAGCGGCATGACATGGAGGGTGATGTTGTCCCGGTCCGCCAGACGGAGCAGGTGTTTGAGCTGCTGGCGCATGAGCGTGCACCGGCTCTTCTCGTTCGGCCGGAAGTTGCACCTGCTGTGGCTCGATCAGCGGCGGACCGACGGAGGCCTGCTGACCTGCGGCTGACTGAGGCTGCTCCGTTCGTGCGGTGGACGGCGAAACGGCCGCTGGTGATCGGTCGAGATCCGTAACGTGGGGAGGGGACGATCGCTTCGTGGTCGTACCGCTCGGCGGTGCGGCCGGTGCTGGGGGATTTCGATGAGCGAGACACAAACCCGTTGGGTGTTGGCCTTTGACGCGTCCTGCCGGGCGTGCTGGTGGCTTTCCCGGCTGGTCAGCCGGACCTCGGGCGGGAAGCTGGAGGTCCGGCCGCTGGCGGACCAGGATGTGCGAGAGTGGCGGGACCGAGCCCTCGGTGCGGGTGCGGTTCAGCGGCCGACACTGATCATGGTGGACGGGCCGGACGTCGTCGCCTGGACGGGGGCGTCCATGGCCGTCAAGGTCATGCGCCACCTGGGGCCGTGGTCCACGATCCGGGCGCTGGATGCGCTGAGCCAGTCGCGGCACGCGGGCGGCCGACCGTCGCCGGCGAGGATGGGCAACGCCGGCGCGCGGCTGCTGTGACCTGACCGACTCGCGGCGACGCGGGTCTAGCGGCGGCCGCCGAGGCGGTGCAGGAGTTCTTCGGCGGCCCGGTGTTCCGGGTCCCAGGCGAGTGCCTGCTGCAGAGCCTGGCGTGCCTCGTCCTTTCGCCCGGCCCGATGCAACCCGCTGCCGTGCAGGTAGCTGCGCTCGGCCAGCAGGCTGCGAATCCGTGCGTTGCTCGGGTCGTGACCGAGCGCGCAGCGTAGCCACTTCTCGTCCCGGCCGAACCCGGCGATGGTGGGGTTGGCCATGGCCGCGACGCAGTGGATGTCGATCATCGCGTCGAACACGTCGGCCCGGTTGGGTTCCCGCTGCCACGCCAGGTGCGCGAGGTTGATCGCCTCCGGGTACTGGCCCTTGTCCAGCCGGCGGCGGGCGAGGCTCAGCAGGTCGGGGGCGTTCCGCCCGCCGGCGGCAGTCTCGTCGGGAGTGGCCGGCGGCTCCTCGGACCCGCCGGCGGTGATCTCGTGGAGCAGTTCCTGCGCCGCGGCGATCAGGCGGCGCAGCTCCGCGGCGGCCTCCTCGCGCCGACCCTCCGCGATCAGCCGCTGCGCCACGGCCAGGCCGGTCGCCTCCTCCGCGGCCGCGGCGGAGGAGGCGCCGCCCGGGGCGGTGAGCAGGGTCGCGGCGAGTGGTGGGGTGTCCAGCACCGGTTCCGCCGCGCCCCCGCCGGCCATGCCGAGCTGATCCTCGTCGCCGGGCGAGGACCGCCGCACGAGCTGGTGGGCGTGCAGCACGGCGCCGCGGGCGAGGTGTTCGTCGGCGGTGGGTACCACGGCGGCGCCCAGCCCGGACACCAGCTTGCGCAGGTGCGGCATCCGCGTGCTGCCGCCGACCAGCACCACGGCCTCCACACTCTCCCGGTCCAAACCGGACCGCTCGAACAGCGCATCCGCGCGGTCCAGCGTTCCGGCCACCAGCACCCGGGTGAGCAGTTCGAACGGCGGCTGTTCGAACTGGACGGTCAACCGCGGCTGCCCGTTCGTTCCGGAGACGAACATCGGGAAGAGCACCGGACCCTCCGCGGCCAGCTGCTCCTTGACCTTCTCCGCCGTGCCGCGCAGCCGTAGCCAACCCGTCTCGCCCTGCCGCACCTCGTCCGGCAGGCTGCCGCGGTCCCGCAGGGTGGCGAGCCAGCCGCCCAGCACCTGCTCGTCGAAGGTGCTGCCGCCGGGCGCGCCCGCCCCCTCGTAGCCGAGCACCCGGTACCGGCCCCGGACCGCCCGGACCAGGCCCAGCTCGAAGCCCTCGTATCCCATGCCGTACACCAGGAACGTGCCGGTGGCCTCACCGCCGGTGTGCCCGACGACCGCGGCGACGGAGTCGGTGACCAGGCTGACCTCGCCGAGGCCGGCGGCGCCCGCCACGTCGAGCAGCGCGCTGCGCTGGCTGGCGAAGAACCGCGCGGGCACGCTGATCACGGTGTGCCCGATCGGCGCGGCGGTCTCCGCGACGATCCGCGCGCGCAACCGGCGCAGCGCCGCGGCCACCAGGTCGGCGGGATTGACGGTGTGCCCGCCGAGCTGGACCGAACCGGCGAGACCGAGCTTGCTCTTCACGCTCGGGAAGGACACCGGCAACGGCCCCCTGGGCACCGGTTCGCACAGCGGCCACGGCCACTCGTTCCCGGCCAGCGCGACGAACCGGGCCGGCTCGCCGGGCGTCCCGTACGCGGCGCGCACCCCGGTGCTGCCGAAGTCCACCCCGACGTTGATCACCGCCACCGCGGGCTCCTAGGCATCGTCGAGTAGCTTCAGCAGACCGGCGAAGTCCTCGGCGTCACCGACCTCGGCCACCTCGTACTGCTGCCCCACCTTGGCGACCATCAGCTTGAGCACCTGGGCCTGCTCCGCCACGGCCTCCTGCTTGCCCTGCTGGAACGACTGCTGCAGGGCGGCGACCGCCTGGTTGATCTGCTGCGCGTCCGTCGCGGTGGCCCGGTCGGCCGCCCGTTCGGCGATGTAGAGCTGCGAGGCGAGCCCCGAGCCGAAGAGGTCGGACTGCAGCACGCTGATCATCCGCCGGCATTCCGCCGGGTCGGAGAACACCAGCGTCTGCTGGGCCCGTTCCAGGTCGCCCTGGATCTTCATGGCCTGGCTGGGACGCAGGTACTGCTCGTAGGTGCGCAGGAACCGCCGGGTGACCTCCTCCAGGTAGACCAGGTCCTCGCGGTAGGTGGCGTCGTCCTCCTCGAAGTCCGCCTTCGCCGGTGCCTCGGCGCGAGCGGTGTCGAAGCGCAGCTTCTTCCGGTACTCCATGTTGGTGCCCGGAACGGCGATCGTGACGTGCAGCTCGCGGTTGCGGTCGAACAGGAAGCTGACCTCCACCCGGGTGTGGATGTCGATCTCCTCGGGCAGCTCGTACTCGATGACCCCCTGCTCCTGGTTCTCGCTGGCGGTGGCGCTGTCACCCTCGTAGACCGGGACCCGGATCACCCGGCCGTCGGTGGTCTGGAAGGTGTGCCGCATCGGCTCGCTCATCGGATACGGCGTGCCCCGGGGGATGATCGGCACGAACGTGTCCGCCTGCGAGCCGCGCACCGCGGCGACGCCGAGCGCCATCCCGGTGACGTCGTAGACGTGGGTGTCCCCGGCGGAGCGCGCGTTGACCAGGCTCTGCCGGCACTTCCGGCACTCGCTCGCGGTCTCGTCGTTGACCGTGGCGCAGCTCAGGCACTCCACCCCGTGCAACGTGCTGGCCAAGATGCCCGCCCCGACCGCGACGCACTCCATCGGGTCGATGTGTCGGCGCACCTTGCCCGTCCCGAAGAAGTTCTCCACTGCCTCCCGCACCTTCGGGATCTGCGTGGAACCGCCGACCAGCAGCACGTCGGAGATGTCGTCGGGGGAGAGGTTCTGCCGTTCCAGGGCGGTGCGGACCAGGTGGATGGTCCTGTCCACCAGCGGCTCGATCAGCGCCTCGAAGTCGTCCCTGGTGAGGGTCATCTCGACGTCCACCGGACTGCCCGCCGCGCGGAACGCCGCCGGGATGATGATGTCCGCCCAGTCCGCCTCGCTGAGCGTGCGCTTGGCCTCCTCGGCGGCCTTCTTGGCGATGAACAGGAACTCGTCGTCGCCGGACGGGTCGACGGCGGCGTTGCGCCGCACCCACTCGATGATCTTCTCGACGATGAGCAGGTCGAAGTCGTCGCCGCCCAGCCAGTTGTCGCCGACGAAGTCCAGCACCTGGAAGTGGTTGTGGCCGTCGGCGTCCTTGGCGGTGTTGAGGATCGAGATGTCGAACGTGCCGCCGCCGAGGTCGTAGACGAGCACCCGGCGCCGCTCGCCTTCGCGGAGTTCGAGGCCGAACGCGATGGCGGCCGCGGTGGGCTCGTCGATGATCCGCTTGACGACCAGGCCGGCCTGCTCGCCGGCCTCCCGGGTGGCCGCCCGCTGCGCCTCCTTGAAGTAGGCCGGCACGGTGATCACCGCGTGGGTGACGTCCTCCTTGAGTTTCTCCGCCGCCCCGTTCTTCAACCGCTCCAGGATCATCGTGGACACCTGGGCCGGCGTGTAGGTCCTCTCGCCGATCACCACGTGCGCGCGCGGGTCGTCGTTCGGGCCGGACACGATCTGGTAGCTGCGCCGGGCCCGGGTCTCCGCGACGGCCGGGTCGGCGAAATCCCGGCCCATCAGCCGCTTCACCGAGAGGATCGTGTTCGCCGGTGCCGCCTTCGCCCAGTTCAGCGCGGGACCGCCGACGAGCAGGTCCTCCTTGCCGCCGCGCTGGCGCAGGCTGACCACGGACGGCGTCGACCGCGCGCCACCGATGGTCACCACCGAGGCGCGGTCCTGCTCCGGGTCGTATCGGGCAACCACGGAGTTCGTGGTGCCGAGGTCGATGCCGATGGCGGTCACTGCTGCTCCCTTCCGGAGGCGACGATCACGGAGGCGGGGCGCAGGAGGTCGCCCCGGTACCGGATGCCGCGCTCGATCACCCTGATCACGGTGTCCTGCGGCGCGCCGGGCTTGTCGCGCACCTCGACGACGTTGTGCGTGGCGGGCTCAGCGACCTCGCCGGGTTTGCCGAGCAGTTCCAGGCCACTGTGGTTGCACAGGACGTCTGTCAGCACGTCGGCGGTGCGACGGACGCTGGTGCGGTAGGAGTCGACGTCCGTGCCGTCGTGGGCCAGCAGCCGGTCGAACGCGTCGAGGATGTCCGCGATGCCGCGCAGCAACCGGCGGGTGTCCAGTTCCTGCCGGTTGATCTCCTTGAGCAGCAGTTCGGTCTGGTCGCGGTGGGCCTGCAGGCTGCGCACCAGGTTCGCGGTCTCCACCCTGGTGCGGGCCAGCGCGCCGAGCAGGTCGCCGTCCGCGGACGGCGCCGGCCCGGCCGTCTCCGGTGGGGCGGCGCGGTCGCTGTGGCGGCGACGTCGTGCTTTCCGGCTGCTCATCGGGTACTCCCTGCGGCTAGCGGTCGAAGGAGATCAGGCTGTCGATCAGCGACTGGGGCGGAAACGCGTCGAGGTCGCGGGGCAGCACGGGCGGCGGTGGCGTCAGCGTGACCTCGGACAGGTCGCCGGCGAGGTCGTCGAGGAACTCGACCGGGGCGGCGAGCGCGTCGGTCACCTGCGACGGCTCGCCCGGATCGGCCAGTTCCCGCCGCACGTGTTGCCGGGCTTCGTCGAAGTCGGCCGGATCGACGTCGTAGAGCAGGAAGTCCGCGAGTAGCCGGCGACGGACGTCCCGCAGCTCGTCCCATGCCTTCTGGGTGACCGGGTTCATCAACCGCCTGGTCATCAGGGTGAACGAGGCGTCCTCCACCTCCGCCTGGGTGGACCGCGGCGTGATGCCCGCCGGGGCGAGCGCGTCGTACGGAAACGGTCCATTCCAGACGGTCAGCGGATCCTTGATCATCAGCCGGTACTCCCTTCGTCCCGCAACCGGGCCAGTTCCGCGTCCAGCGCGGCGAGCAGCGCCGCCCGGATCGGCGCGCTGGACGGGTCCGCTCGGGTGGCCCGGACCAGGTCGTGCAGGGCGCCGGTGAAGTCACCGTCCGCGCGGCGCCGTTCGGCCTGCTCGGCCAGCGTCTTCGCCCGCTCGCGCGGGTCCGGCGGCGACCCGTCGCTCTCGCCGTAGGATTCGATCAGCCGGCCCAGGTCTGTGACGCTGAGTTTGTCGAGCAGCACGGACTCCAGTTCCTCCAGGACGTCGCCGAGGGTGTCCCGCAGCCGGTTGTTCGCCGCGGCACGCTCCAGACCGGCGTTCACGATGGCCAACGCCTCGCGCAGGATGGCCAGGCTGCCCGCCACGGTGTGGTCCAGGCGCAGCTCGTCCTGGCCGTAGATGAGCGCGCGGGCCAGGTTGTCCCGGGCCCGCGCGGACTCCGGGTTCAGGTCGAGCGCCCTGCGCAGGTCGGCGACCGCGCGGCGGATGTCCGGGCGCAGGCCGAAGTCGCGGCAGCCCGAGCCGTACCACACGCCGCGGTCGATGAGGAGTTCCGCCCACTTCAGGGTGAGCGTGCTGCGGCCGGCCGCGCCCACCACCGGCAGCGTCTTCTCCACCAGGGTGACGGCCTCGTCGAGACGGTTGATCTGTTGCCGGCTCTGGTCGGTCAGCGCGTCCACCCGGCCCAGGACCATCCGCAGCACCGCCTGCCTGGTGCGCACGGTCATCGCCGCGTTCGCCGAGACGGCGATCGCGCCGTCCAGTTCGGACATTGCCCGGTCGACCTGGCCGCCACTGGTCAGCAGGCCGCGGGCGATGGCGAGGTGCGCCCGTACCGCCAGCTCCACCGCGTCCTGCAGCAGCCGGGCCCAGCGTCGCGGCAGGTAGGTGTAGGCCGGGTTGCGGGCAAGGAACTCCCGGCACCGCGGGCACTCATCGAGATCCGGGTGGCCGGCCTCGGTCGGGTCGGCGCAGTCGGCCGGCAACTCGGCCAGCCGTTGCCGGTGGAACGCCGGCAACGCGGGCAGCGCCGCCTCGAACCGGTGGTGCTCGATGAGCGAGAACGCGGTAGACAGTTCGGAGAACGACCAGCGCAGCCGGCGCACCACCGCCCGGCTGGACTGGGTGTCGTCGACGCGCAGCGCGTCCGCCGCCGCGACGAACTGGCCGAACTCCCGGGCCAGGCCGACCATGCTCAGGTAGGCCGGCCCGCAGGCGAGCGTTTCCTCTGCCCGGCCGGGCAGCGGGAGTCCGCCGGCCTCCTTCAGACTCTGCGCGGCGTCCAGCTCGGTCTCCAGGAACGAGATCAGCTCCCGGTAGCGCTCGCTCTGCCGCGACCGGCCCGCGTTGGCGTGGCCCTCCGCGTGCCCGGCCACCACGTCGATCAGGTACCGGCCGAGTTCGGTGCGCAGCCGCGCGGTGTCCGCCGGCGTGACCGCGTGGCCGTAGCAGGCGGCCCTGGCCTGCCGCCAACCCGTCCAGCAGTCGTCGTCGGTGAGCACCGCCGCCCAGCAGGCCAGCGCGGTCCGCCACACCTGAGGCGCCTGCTCCCACGCCCCGGTGTCCTCCAGCTCCTTCGCCTGCCAGAACGACGCCACGGCCAGGCTGTGCGCCAGGGCCATGTCGCCCGGCGTCTCGGTGAGCCGCTGCCGCCACGCCGCGACAGCGTCGGCGCGGTTGCCGGCGAGCAGGGTGAGCAGCCCGGCGTCCTCCGGCAGCCGCTCGCACAGCCGGGCCAGCAGCGCCGCCGGGGCGCCCGGCTCCAGCGCGTTCAGCTCCCGGCCCAGGGACGCGGCGTCGCGGAACCGGTAGAGCAGTGCGTCCAGCAGCAGCCGCTTGGCCGGGGTGCGCAGCCGATCCCAGGCGACCCGCTCCTGCCACGTCATCCCGCCCCGCTCCATCAGCGCGTAGGCGGCGTCCTTGACGATCTCGGTGGCGGATGCCGGGGTGACGCCGGCGGGGAGCAACGCCCGGTAGGGGAAGGTCTCCTCGCGCAGCGCCACCGGGTCGGCGACCAGGGTGGCGCTGGCGACCCCGTCCGCCCAGGGCAGCGCATCGAGCAACCGGACGAGCCGGTCGCGTCGCTGTTCCGCCGCGGGTATGGCCGGCTCCGCCTCCAGGTAGGCGGCGACCGCAGCGGACCACTGCCCGGCGTTCTCCCGCTCCCGGCCACTGGTGTAGGCGCGCCGGGCCGCCGCGTCCGCGTAGCCCGCGCACCCCTGGTACGCGGTGCTCGCCTCGGCCCAGTCCTCCCGCTGCTCGGCGAGCCGGCCGCGCGCGTAGCCGGCCAGCACGGGGGCGTCCCGGTAGTCGCCGAGCGCGTCAGCCATGCCGTGCGCGGTGTCCCAGCGCCCTTCCGCGCCGGCGAGCCGGGCCTGCGCGTAGGCGGAGCGGACGGCTACGTCGCCGAACTCCTCGGGCATCGCGGCGTACGCCTCGATGACCCGCCGCCAGCCGGCCACCTCGTCGGTGTCTGCCGCCGCGGCCTGCTCGGCCAGCCGGGCGTGCGCGTAACCGGCGCGCACGGCGACGTCCCGGTAATCCTCGGGCAGGCCGGCGTACGCGGCCAGCGCCTCGGACCACTCCTCGTCGCGTTCGGACACTCGGCCGGTGGCGTACCGGTGGGACCTGCCGAGATCCTCGTCGGCATGCGCGGCGGGCGCGTAGATGGCCGCGGCCGAGGCCCAGTCCTCCCCCTCGGCCAGCCGGCCCCGCGCCTTGCGGCGGAGCAGGCCGACCAGGCCGTCGCGCTCCTCGTCCGGGGCCTCGCCGAGGAGGGCGAGCACCGAGGTCCACTCGGTGCCCTGCTCGGCCAGCTTGGCCCGGGCGAACCGGCGCCGCCGGCCCACCTCGCCGCCGGCGAAGTCGTTCGGCAGGCCGCCGAAGCTGTCCAGCACCCCCGCCCAGTCCTCCCGGGTGTCAGCCGCCCGCCCGGCCGCGTACTGGGCGCGCGCGGCGGCATCGAGCAGACGCCTGGGCAGCGTCGCGTACTGCTCCGCGGCGGCCTCCCACTCGCCCGCCAGCTCGGCGGAGCGGGCCCGCGCGTAGCCCAGCCGTGCCGTGGCGTCGGCGTGCTCTCCGGCCCGCTGGTAGCCCTCGGCGGCGGCCGGCCAGTCGCCCGCCGTCTCGGCGATCCGCGCCCGCGCGTACTCGGCGCGCGCCGCGGCGTCCCCGTGGTCGGGCGGCAGCACGCCGAACCACTCCGCCGCGCGCGGCCACTCCTGCGCCTGCTCGGCCGCCACGGCCCGCTGGTACAGCGCACCGCGCGCCGCGGCCAGCGGGGCGGCCACCGCCCAGCCGTCGCCGGCCAGCGCCTCCCACGCGCGCACCGCCGCCACCTGGTCGCCGGACTCGGCGGCCACGTGGCCGGCGGCGAACCGCGCCCGTCCCTCGCTGTCCAGAAACGCGCCGAGCCGGGTGAACTCCTCGGCGGCCGCCGCCCACTGCTCCGCCGCCTCGGCGACCCGCGCGGCGGCGTAGCGGGACCACTCGTCAACGGGTGCACCGAGCCGTCCCGCGGCGACGAGGTGGCGATGCGCCTCGGCCCAGTCGCCGGCGTCGGCCGCGGCCCGCCCCCGCACGGCCGCCAACCTGGCCGGCGCGTCCTCGAACCCGCCGCAGTCCTGGTACGCGGCGGTCGCGTCGGCCCAGCGCCCGTCCGCCTCGGCGAGCCGGCCCCGCGCGTAGCCGGCCCACTCGGCGGCGGCCCGGTACCCGTCGCCGCGCAGCGCGAGCACGTCCGTGTACCCGGCCAGCGCGGCCGGCCACCGCCCGGCCAGCCGGTGCTCCTCCGCGCTGGCGTAGCGGGCGGCCAGCCCCGCCTCCTGCCGCGCGGCCGCCAACCGGGCGGGGACGTTGCGGATCCCGTCGGGGCGCTGCGCCAACACCTCCTCGTAGCAGCGCACCGCGGTGGACCAGTCCGCGCCCGCCTCCGCCGCCTCCGCCTTGGCCACCAGGTCGGCGAGCGCCCGCACCTGGCCGATCTCCTGGTGGAGGCGGCGGAACAGCGCGCCGGGCAGCAGCGGGCGGACCCCGTCGAGCAGTTTCGCCGCCTGTTCCGGGTCGGCCTCGGCGGCCAGCACCTCGCACAGCCGCTCGATCGCCGGCCAGGCCAGCTCGATCTGCGCCTCCGTGATCAGCAATGACTGGTCGTGGGTCTGCTTTCGGGTGCGCGCGGTGCGCAGCACGCCGTCCCAGTCGTGCGCGGTGCGCAGGAACCGGGCGGCCGCGAGCACGCTGGCCAGGTCGACGTTGCCCGGCGCGTCGAAGCGGGCGAGCGCCGCCTCGCCGGCGCGCAGCGGATCGGTCACCTCGTCGTCGCCGCCGACCACCTCGCGCGCCTTGAACAGCCAGCCGTGGCCGCAGGCCTCGTGCAGGAACAGCGTCGGCGTGGCCCACTCGATCGTGGTGTGGCCCGGCAAATTGGCGATGTGCTGCCGGGCGGCGGTCATCGCCTCGTCCACCGTCTTGTTCGAGCAGACACCCTCCAACAGCAACGGCCCGAAGGTGATCGCGGCGCGGTCGGTCACCAGCCCGTTCATCCCGGCCACGGCGGGAATTCCCCGCCCGATCAGCGCCTGCGCGACGCCGGCGAACGGTTCCAACCGGGTGTTGCTCGCGCCGTCGCACAGGTTCAGCACGACCAGGCGCAACCGCTGTGCCCGCACCAGGATGCCGCTGAGCAGGTGGCCGGGGACGCGGTCCGCGGCGCCGTCCTCGCCCTCGAGCAGCACGACGCCCTCGTCCCGGGCCCGGTCGTAGCTGCCGTGCGCGATCAGCAGCACGGCGGCGGGCCGGTCGGTGTGCTCGGCCAACCACGTCTCAATGTCCCGCCGGGTCGCGTGCTCGCGCACCGTCATCTGCATGACCAGCGCGGGCAGCGCGGCACGCAGCGCGGCAAGCTCGTGCTCCACGTCGATCGGCGGAAGCCCCGCCTCGACGGGTGACGCGGTGGCGACCAGCAGCCGGATGACCTCCGGTTCGTCCCCCGCGGTGGGCAGCCGGTGGCCGGGGGAGTCCCCGGGCAGGGAACGGACCACGGAGAGGTTGGCGTTGAGCGCCAGGGTCTGCTCCGCCCGGTCCGACGGCGAACGCAGCGCCTCCACCGGAAGGTCGTGCAACTCGGCCGGAAGATCGAAGCGCAGCCGCAGGCCGTGCGTGTGCCGCTGCGTCTGCGCGCGTGCCCGGCGCAGGCAGGCGGCGAGTTCCTCGTCGAAGACCAGGTCGAACACCGACCGGCCGAGCTGGCGCAGCCGGGTGGACACGTTCGTGGCCCCGGTGGGCGCGTTGCCGAGTTCGATGTCGATCAGTTCGTCGAACTCCCGGCGTAGCTCCGCCGGTTCGTCCGCGACGCGCCGGATGGTCGCGGCGTGCGCGGCGCCGTTGGCCAGCACCAGGTACCGCCGCGCGCCGATGCGGCGGACCCGGACCCGTAGCTCGTCGAACTCCAGCACGGCCTACCGTCCCCCCAGCGCGCGGACCAGCGCCTGCAGCTCGGACCAGGCTGTCTCGCGCTCCTCGCGCAGCTCCGGGTGGCCCGGCTTGTCGGCCAGGGCGCGGTCGAACTGCTGGACGGACTCGCTGAGCAGTTGCACGGCTTCCAGGAAGTCGCGTGCCTCCAGCCGGTCGTGCGCCATGATGCGCAGCAGCAGGCCGAGGTTGCGCCGGGCCCGAATCAGTTGGGGCGCCAGGCGGAGCGCGCGGGTGAGATCCGCGTGCGCGGCCCGCGCGTTGCCGCGGTCCTTGTTGACCGCGTCGATGCCCCGGGTGGTCAGTAGGGACGCGAGCTGCGCGATCAGCCGTTCCGCCTCGGCGGGAGCGCCGCTGCCGACGACGGTCCGCGCGGCGTCCAGCACGTCGATCGCGCCGGTCCAGTTCTTCTTGCGGCTGAGCGCCTCGGCCCGGCCCACCGCGGTGTCCACCACGATCCGCAGCACCTCGGCGCGCACCCCGAGGCGGGCGCCGTGCCCGGCCGCCTCCCGCCAGCACCGGGCGGCCTCGGCGATATCCGTCTCGGCCCGGGTGATCGCCGCCCTGGCAAGGTCCAGCAGGGCCTCGGTGACGACCTCCGTGCCCCGGGCGCGCAGTTCCTCGTGCTTGTCCGCCAGGCCGGCGTACGCGGGGTTGTGCCGGTCGAACTCCGGGCAGTCCGCCGCGCACACCAGCGGCGGCTTGGCCCGGTCCGGACGGGCGGCGCCGGCCCCGCAGGAGCCGCACCGCAGGTCCATGGCGAGGGTCAGCGCCTCGGCCGCGCGCCCGGTGGCCAGCCGGGCCTCGGCGAGACCGACCCGGGAGAACTGGCGCAGCAGGTCCTCGAAGCACTCGGCGTCGCGCAACGCCACCACGAACCAGCCGAACTCCCGGTGCAGCCCGAGCTCGGCGATGCGCACCGGCCCGCAGACCAGCCGGTCGCCGTTCGACGGCAACGGCAGCCCGCCGAGCTCGCCCAGCAGCCGTGCCGCGTCCTGCTCCCGGCGCAGGATGAACGGCGCCTCGTCGACGCCGGCCGCGCTCGCCCGGTGCTCGACGAGGTCGCGTAACCGGGTCCGCAGGGACTCCACCATGGCCGGGGTGACCGAGCGGTCGTACCGGCGTTGCGCGCGCTGCCGCCACTCCTCCCAGAACGTCTCGTGGCACAGCACGGACGTCCACACGGCGATGCAGGTGCTCCAGCTCGCCGCCGGCGGTGGCGCGAGGTCCGGTGCGCTGAGGGTGTGCAGCAGCATCAGCGCCAGCGCGTGGCCGACGCGGGCGTCGGCCGGCGCCCGCCGCGCCGCGGCGGCGAGCCATTCGATCGCCTCGGACCGGTGGCCGCCCATGCCGTACAGCAGCGCCTCGGATGGTTCCGGGCTGTCTCGCCCGGCTGCCGCGGCCCGGTGCAGCAGGGACGCCGCCTGGTCCCACTCGGCCCGTGCCGCGGCGGCGAGCGCGCCGTCCCGCAGCAGCAGATCCCGTTCCCGGCGGACGCGCTGGTCGCCGGCGGCCGCGGCGGTGTCGTCGTCCGGAGCGCCGGCGCGCACCCGGGCAAGCGCCTGCCACGGGTTGTCCGGCAGCCCGTGCAGCTCCGCGTCCCGCCCGCTGCGGTACAGGCATTCCGGCAGCACCTGGGCCCGCCACGGGTCGTCCTCGGGGATCGCGGCGAGCGCGTCCACCGCGGCGGACCACCGGTGTTGCCGGACGTGCCACGCGGCGAGCGCGTGGGCGGCGGGCCGGCGGACACGGTCCGGGACGTCCGGCCCGCTCAGTTCGGCCAGCGCCGCTTCGTCCGGCCGTCCCTGGTGCAGCGCGCAGAGGGCGAGCCCGAGGCGCGCCTGCGGGTCGCTGGGCGTGCGGTCGAGCACCGCGCGCCAGTGCCGCTCCGCGTCGGCCGACTCGCGGTCGAGCAGGCTCAGCAGCCCGAGATACCGGGACGCCCTCGGGTCGCCGCTGGCGACGAGGTGTGCCCGCGCCCGTTCCCGGTCGCCGGAGGCGAGGGCCCGCGCCGCCGCGTGCAGGTTCAGCTCGGGAATCGCGGCGTCCAGCTCGCCGGACGGGACGGCGGACCGGGCAGCCTGGACGTCCTCGATCGCGCCGGCGAAGTCGGACCGGGCCGCCCGCTGCTCCGCGCGGGCGTGGTGCGCCGTGGCGGCGAGCCGGACCAGCGCGTCGCGCCGCGGGTGACGGTCACGCAGCGCGGTCCAGGAGTCGACGCTGGCGGTGAACCTGCGTAGCTGGTAACCGGCCAGGCCGTGGCGCAGCAGGACCACGTCCGGGCGGCAGCCGCCGGCGATGGCGTGCTGGTACGCCTCGAACGCGGCAGCGACCCTGCCCTGCTCGTGCGCGGCGATGCCGCGGATCGCCGCGGCCACCGGCTGCTCGGCGCCCGCCGCGGCCGCGAAGGACTCGGCCGCCGCCCACTGGCGGTGCCGTAACAGCAGCGCGGCGGTCAGCAACCGCGCCCTGCCGTCCAGCGCCCCGCACCGGTCCGCGGCGGCGAGGTCGGTGAGCGCGAGATCCTCGCGGCCCAGCCGCGCCCGGACCTGGGCGCGCTGCAGGTAGGCCCGGCCCAGCCCGGCGTCCCTCTCCAGTGCGGCGCCGAAGAACCATTCCGCGCGCGCGAAGTCGGCCGCGTGGGCCGCGGTGCACCCGGCCCAGTAGAAGCCGTCGGCCCGTGCCGGCCGCAGCCGCTGAACCTGGCCGAAGCGCAGGTCGGCCGCACGGAGGTCGTCGCGGGCAAGGCAGACGCGGCCCAACCCGAGGCTCGCCGCGGCGGCGATCTCCGTGGCCGGACTGTCCGGGGACGGACGGCGGACCGCCTTGTCGCCCACCTGTTTCAGTGCGGCGGTGAAGCCCCGTTCCGCCACATCCAGGTGGCCGCTGGCCAGCGCCTGTTGACCCTCGGTGTTCGCCCTGCGTGCGCGGCGTAGCCCGATGTGTGGCCACATGGCCGTGACTTACCCGGCCGCCTCGTCGCGTTCGGACCGCCATGTGCCCCGCTGCCGGTCGTAGCGCAGCCGACCGAGCCGGTAGGACGTCAGGTCGAGCGCGACAAGCTGGTGGTACGCCTCGACGGGCAGATCGTCCTCCAGCACGATCTGCAGCTTGCTCTCGCTATCTTGCAGGATGAGCGGAACCCGGTGGCCGGTCTCGGTTTTCCGCCGCCCGGTGGCGCGCCGAGCCACTGTCTTGACCGCGCGGTAAACGTCTTTCACCGCGGCCGAGCCGAGCCCGCTGAGAAAGGCGTGCAGCGGCAGGGCGGCCAGCACCAGCCAGTCGAGTTCGGCGGCGCCCCGGTGGGGCAGCTTCCTGCGGCTCTCGGCGTGGAAACCCATGGCGCCGAAGGTGGCGACGAGTTCGTGTTCCGACTCGTCGGTGACCTCTGGGTCGAGCAGCAACTCCGCACGGCGCGCAGAACTGACCATCGTGACGGTTCCTCCCCCGGAGATCGTCTGTGGTGCGTGGCGGCTGATACGTCGATTCGACCACTGATCCACGGCTGGCCGTTCCCCCCTTCACCCGGACGGCCCAAACGCGTGCCCGCCGGTCGCGGCGCGCGATCTTTTGCCGGCTCGCGGTCATAGTCGGACCGGCGGGCCCAACCGTTACGCCGGTCGTCCGATCAGCGGCGGGCGAGCCGCAGGGTGAGCACCTGGAACGGGGTGAGGCTCACCGAGAAGCCGCCGTCGGTGACGGGGTACTCGGCGGGCGTGGGCCACGGGCGTTCCAGCAGGTCGGTGGATGTCGCGCCGGCCAGGGGGAAGCCGGCGGTGACCCGGGCACGGGCCCGGCCGCCAGCGGCCTCGTACAGCCGGAGCACGACGTCACCGGAGCGGTCGTCGGCGAGCTTCACCGACTCGACGACCACGGCCGGGTTGTCCACGGACACCAGCGGCTCGACCGGGCGGCCGCCGCGGAACTCCCGGCCGGGCAGGTTGATCCGGTAGCCCTCGCGCACGGCGTCGAGTACCGAGGCGCCCGGGACCAGGGCGTGCCGGAACCGGTGCACGCCATGGTCGGTGTCCGGATCGGGGAACCGCGGCGCGCGCAGCAGGGACACCCGAACCGTGGTGGTCAGCCGGGAGTTGGTCACGTCATGGCCGTAGGTGGCGTCGTTGGCCAGGGCGACGCCGTAGCCGGGTTCCGCGACGTGCACCCACCGGTGCGCGCACACCTCGAACTTGGCCGCGTCCCAGCTCGTGTTGGCGTGCGTGGGCCGGTACACGTGGCCGAACTGGATCTCCGCCGCGGCGCGGTCGGTGCGCACGTCCAGCGGAAAGGCCAGCTTGAGGAACTTCTCGGTCTCGTGCCAGTCCACCTCGGTGTCGATCTCCAGCCGTTTCGCCCCGGCGGGCAGCCGGAGCACCTGGGAGACCGTGGAGCGGGAGAACGAGCGCGTCACGCGGATCGCGTCCGGCTCCTCGGCGACGACCTCGTCCACCGCGGTCAGGTCGGTGACCGTGTTGCGGTAGAACGCGTCCACGTCCCAGGCGTCCCACGCGTTCGGGAAGTCGGGGTGGAGCTGGAGCAGGTTGGCGCGCCCGCCGGGCGCGACCACCTCGCGGTCCGCCTCGACGTCCACAATGGACGTGATGAGTCCGGCGGCGTCCACGGTCACCCGGAGCAGTCCGTTGTCCAGCACCCCGTCGCGCACCCGCACCGGAGCGGCGTCCACAATGGACACCGCGGCGCCGAGCGCGGGCACGCCGTCCCTTGCGTACGGCGCCGCGTTGAACACGATGCGCTCCGTGCCGCCACCGGCCAGCGCGCGCTGCGCACCGGCGATGATCTCCGCCAGTTCGGTGGCCACGGCGGCGTAGGCACGCTCGGCCTCGCGGTGTACCCAGGCGATCGACGATCCGGGCAGGATGTCGTGGAACTGGTGCAGCAGCACGGTCTTCCAGATCCGGTCCAGGCGGTCGTACGGGTAGCAGAAGCCGGTGCGGACCGCCGCGGTGGCCGCCCACAGTTCGGCCTCGCGCAGCAGGTGCTCGCTGCGCCGGTTGCCGCGCTTGGTGCGCGCCTGGCTGGTGTAGGTGCCGCGGTGGAACTCCAGGTACAGCTCACCCACCCACACCGGCGCGTTCGGGTACTCGGCCTCGGCGTGCCGGAAGAACTCGGCCGGCGCACCGATCGTCACCCGAGGCGAGCCCTCCAGATCGGCCAGGCGCGCGGCGCGGGCCAGCATGTCCCTGGTCGGTCCTCCGCCGCCGTCGCCCCAGCCGAACGGCACCAGCGACGAGTTCGCGTTGCCCTTGTCGGTGAAGCTGCCCGAGGCGTGCGCCAGTTCCCGCCCGGACAACTCGGCGTTGTAGGTGTCCACCGGCGGGAAGTGGGTGAAGACCCGGGTGCCGTCGATGCCCTCCCACCAGAACGTGTGGTGCGGGAACCGGTTCGTCTGGCTCCACGAGATCTTCTGGGTGAGGAACCACCGCGACCCGGACAGCGCCACGAGTTGTGGCAGCGCGGCGGTGTAGCCGAACGAGTCGGGCAGCCACACCTCCTCGGTCTCCACCCCGAACTGCTCGACGAAGAAGCGCTTGCCGTGCACGAACTGCCGCGCCAGCGCCTCGCCGCCGGGCATGTTGGTGTCCGACTCCACCCACATACCGCCGACCGGGACGAACCGCCCGGCGGCCACCTTCTCCCGCACCCGGGCGAACACCGCCGGGTGGTGCTCGGCTAGCCAGGCCAACTGCTGGGCCTGGGACATCGCGAACACGAATTCCGGATGGTCGTCCATCAGCGCGGTCACGTTCGCCGCCGTGCGCGCCACCTTGCGCACCGTCTCCCGCAGCGGCCACAGCCACGCCGAGTCGATGTGCGCGTGACCCACCGCCCAGATGCGGTGCGCGCTGGCGTGCGCCGGGCTGGCCAGCACGCCGGCGAGGTGCTTGCGCGCGGCGGCCGCCGTGCCGGGCACGTCCTGCAGGTCGAGCGCGTCCAGCGCGCGTTCCAGCGCCCGCAGGATCTCCCAGCGGCGCGGGCTGATCAGGTCCACCTCGCGCATGAGCTGGGCCAGCACCTCGACGTCGTGCGCCAATCCCCACACCTCGGCGTCGAACACCGCCAGCTCCACCCGGCCCAGCCGGTACAGCGGCGCGTCGCCGGCGGTGGCCGGATCGCCGAGCGGGGTGGGCGCGAACGGCGGGTTACCCAGGATCGTCGGGTTGGCCGCCGCCTCCACGTACAGCTCGACCGGCTCGCCGCCGGTGGCCGGATCGCCCACCGGCACCCAGGCGTTGCGCGGGCTGAGGCCCTTCACCGGGGTGCCGTCCGCCCGGTACACCAGCCCCTCGGCCTGGAAGCCGGGCATGCCCCGGTCGAAGCCGAGGTCGACGACGGCCTCCACGGCGCGGCCCGCCCAGCGCTCCGGAACCTGGCCGCGCACCCGGAACCAACTGGTGCCCCACGGTGGACCCCACGGTTCCCCGGGCCGGATCGGGGCGTAGCAGGCGGCCAAGCCGTCGGCGACCGGCACCGGCTCGCCGGGCGCGTGCCACACCGCCACCTCCGCGGGCACCGACTCCGGGTAGACCGCCGGCCACAGCCGCTCGGCCAGCACCCGGTTGACGCGGCCCTCGACCAGGATCCGATCGTCGTGCATGGTTGCCCCTTCGCGCATCGGCGTCCCACGGTCAGTCTGCCGAGGCCGCCCACCGAGGGCGAGGAACCTGTCGGGGGACAGACGTACCCTGCGGGCCGTGCGGTTCGAGGGATTCGGGGACGGCGCCGTCGACTTCTACGAGGGCCTGGCGGCGGACAACTCCAAGGCGTACTGGCAGGACCACCGTGCCGTGTACGAGAACGACGTGCGGGCGCCGATGGAGGCCCTGCTCGCCGAGCTGGCCGAGGAGTTCGCCGAGTTCGGCGAGGCCAAGGTGTTCCGGCCGTACCGGGATGTGCGGTTCAGCAAGGACAAGGCGCCGTACAAGACGCACTGCGGCGGCGTGATCGAGCGTGGCCGTGGCGGCGGCGCCTGCTACGTGCAGGTCAGCGCGGATGGGCTGCTGGCCGGCGGCGGTGCGTTCCACCTGCAGCCCGACCAGCTCGCCCGGTACCGGGAGGCGGCGGCGGAGGACCGCCGCGGCGAGAACCTGCGCCGCATCCTGGACGGGCTGCGAAGCGGCGGCTGGGAGATCAGGGGCGAGACGCTGCGCACCCGGCCCCGCGACTACCCGGCCGACCATCCACGGCTGGACCTGCTGCGGCACCGCAGCATCTACGCGGTGTGCCGCTGGCCGCCGGACGACCTGCTGCACGAGCGCGGCTGCCTCGACCGGGTGCGGGACGCCTGGCGCGCGCTGCGGCCGTTCAACGAGTGGGTCGCCGACCACGTCGGCGTCAGCGACCGGGTGCCCTGACAGCCTGTTCCGAGCAGCCACGGAAACCTCACCGCCGCCCGCCGGCACCGGCGGATTCCGTGCCGAATCGGTCTCGGCGACACATTACCGACGGGTACTTCGGGATCGGTCCAGCCACTCCGGTTAGGCTGCTGTGATGTGAGCCGACGTGCCAAGATCGTGTGTACTCTCGGGCCCGCCACCGCGACCGCGGAGAAGGTGCGCGACCTCGTCGCGGCCGGTATGGACGTGGCCCGGATGAACTTCAGCCACGGCAGCCACGCGGACCACAAGCAGGTGTACGAGCTGGTCCGGGCCGCCTCCAACGAGTCGGGCCGAGCGGTCGGCATCCTGGCCGACCTGCAGGGACCGAAGATCCGCCTGGGCCGCTTCGCCGCCGGCCCGGTCGAGTGGCGCACCGGCGACGTGGTCCGCATCACCGTCGAGGACGTCCCCGGCACGCACGACCGGGTCTCCACCACGTACAAGGGCCTGGCCAAGGACGCCAAGGCCGGCGACCGGCTGCTGGTCGACGACGGCAAGGTGGGCCTGGTCGTCGCCGAGGTGGACGGGCCGGACGTGGTCTGCGAGGTCACCGAGGGCGGCCCGGTCAGCGACAACAAGGGAATCTCGCTGCCCGGTATGGACGTCTCCGTGCCGCCGCTGTCCGACAAGGACGTGCAGGACCTGGAGTTCGCGCTCAGCCTCGGGGTGGACTTCATCGCGCTGTCCTTCGTGCGCTCCCCGGCCGACATCGACTTCGTGCACCAGGTGATGGACCGGGTGGCGGGCGGCCGGCTGCCGGTGGTCGCCAAGCTGGAGAAGCCGGAGGCGGTGGACAACCTCGAGGCGGTCGTTCTCGCCTTCGACGGCGTCATGGTGGCCCGCGGTGACCTCGGCGTGGAGCTGCCGCTGGAGCACGTGCCGCTGGTGCAGAAGCGGGCCATCCAGATCGCCCGGGAGAACGCCAAGCCGGTGATCGTGGCCACCCAGATGCTCGACTCCATGATCGGCAACTCGCGGCCGACCCGGGCCGAAGCCTCCGACGTGGCCAACGCCGTGCTGGACGGCGCGGACGCGCTGATGCTCTCCGGCGAGACCAGCGTCGGCCGGTACCCGATCGAGTCGGTCGAGACGATGGGCAGGATCATCGAGGCGGTGGAGTCGGAGTCCACCACGGTGCCGCCGCTGACCCACGTGCCGCGCACCAAGCGGGGCGTCATCTCCTACGCCGCCCGGGACATCGGCGAGCGGCTGAACGCGAAGGCCCTGGTCGCGTTCACGCAGTCCGGAGACACCGTGCGGCGGCTCGCCCGGCTGCACACCCACCTGCCGCTGCTGGCGTTCACGCCCGAGCAGAACGTCCGTAGTCAGCTTGCTCTCACCTGGGGCACCGAAACGTTCCTGGTGCCTAAGGTGGACTCGACCGACCAGATGGTGCGCCAGGTGGACCAGGCGATGCTCTCGATCGGCCGCTACCAGCCCGGCGACCTGGTGGTGATCGTGGCCGGCTCGCCGCCGGGCACGGTGGGGTCCACCAACCTGATCCGGGTGCACCGCCTGGGCGAAGAGGACCACGCCTGACGCCCGCCCGGTGCCGCGGGCGGACGTCCGCGGGACAAGGGAGTGCAAGTGACAGAGCTGGCGCGCGCGGCAGCGGCCGATCCCGCCGCCGCGACCTCGCCGGAGCCCGTGCCGACCACCCCGGACGGGGTGCCGCGCGGTCAGCCGGTGCTGGACCGCCTCGTGGCCCTGCTCGATCTGGAGCGCATCGAGGAGAACATCTTCCGCGGGGTCAGCCCGGCGGAGTCCCCGGTGCGCGTGTTCGGCGGCCAGGTCGCCGGCCAGGCCCTGGTCGCCGCTGGTAGGACCGTGCCGGAGGACCGGCACGTGCACTCCCTGCACGCGTACTTCATCCGTCCCGGTGACCCGCGGGTGCCGATCGTCTACGAGGTGGACCGGATCCGGGACGGCCGGTCGTTCACCACCCGCCGGGTGGTCGCCATCCAGCACGGCAAGGCGATCTTCTCGCTGTCCGCCTCGTTCCAGCTCCGCGAGCACGGGCTGGACCACGCCGACGCGATGCCCGAGGTGCCCGACCCGGAGTCGCTGCCCAGCTTCGCCGACCGGGTCAGCGAGTACGGCGCCCGGCTCGGCGACATGGCGAAGCTGCCCCGCCCGATCGACCTGCGCTACGTCACCGAGCCGGCGTTCCTGTCCCGGGAGAGCGGCCCGCGGGACGCCCGCCACCAGGTGTGGATGCGGGCCGACGGCAGCCTGCCGGACAACGACCTGCTGCACGTGTGCGTGCTGGCCTACGCCTCGGACATGACGCTGCTGGACGCCGTGCTGGTCCGGCACGGCGTGTACTGGGGGCTGGACCGGGTCATCGGCGCCAGCCTGGACCACGCCATGTGGTTCCACCGGCCGTTCCGCGCCGACGAGTGGGTGCTCTACGACTGTGCCTCGCCCAGCGCCTCCGGCGGCCGCGGCCTGGCCACCGGGCGGTTCTTCGACCGGGACGGCACGCTGATCGCCACCGTGGTCCAGGAGGGCCTGCTGCGCATCGCCTCCTGAACAGGCCGTCAGACGAGGGTGAACCAGGCCAGGCAGCCGAGGCCGGCGACCACGCAGTAGATCGCGAACGGGGTCAGCGTCCGGGTCTCGAAGTACCTGGTGAGGAAGCGGACCGAGAAGTACGCGGCGACCCCGGCGAGCAGGCTGCCGAGGATCGCCGGACCGAGCACACCCTGCGCCTGGGGGGTGAGCAGCTCCGGGATCTTCAGCAGGCCCGCCGCCCCGATGACCGGGGTGGCCAGCAGGAACGCGAAGCGGGCGGCGTCCTCGTGGCGCAGCCCGCGCAGCAGCCCGGCGGCGATGGTGGCGCCGGAGCGGCTGAACCCGGGGAACAGCCCGAAGATCTGCGCCGAGCCGATGACCACCGCCTCCTTGACGCCCAGCCGGGACAGCCGGCGGTCTGAGGCGACGTCCACGGCCACCGCGCTCAGCGGCGTGGTGTCCTCGGTGGCGAACACCACGGTGTCCCGCATTTCCAGCGGCAGGTCGTCGTCGCGGTCCCTGCCCCGGCGGAGCCGCTCGACCGCGTAGAGCACCACCCCGTTGAGCGCCAGGAACAGCGCCGAGGGGATGGGCTTGCCCAGGTATTCCCGCGCCACGTGGTCGAGGACCAGACCGACGATGCCGACCGGGATGGTGCCCGCCACGAGCAGCCAGGCCAGCCGCTGGTCCGGCGTCTCGATCCGGCGATGGCGAATCGACGTGACCAGCCCGCCGACCACGCGCACCCAGTCCCGCCAGAAGAAGATCACCAGGGCGGCTGCGGTGGCCACGTGCATGGCCACCAGCACGGCCAGGTACGGCGAGCCCTCGGCGGTGATGCTCAGGTCCTGCGCCCACTTGCCGCCGATCAGCGCGGGCAGCAGCACGCTGTGGCCCAGGCTGGACACCGGGAACAGCTCGCTGACTCCCTGCAGCAGGCCGATCACGATCGCTTCGGGGTATGTCAAGTCGGGCATCGATCGCCTTCCGACGAGGGATGTGCCTGGTCCTGGCACGGGGCGTCGGCTGGCGCCGCGACGCCCGAGGCTTGTCCTCGGCAGCCTAAACGAGTCCGGCCCTCCGGGAACCGCCGGGCTCGGGTCGCGGACGCGCCCCCACCGGGGTGAGTCAGGGTTCGCCGAACAGTTCGGCCCGGGCCCGGTCCACCATGTCCCTGGCGTGGTGCAGGCCGGCCCGCTCGAACTGGGCGCGCAACTCGGCGAGGTCCCGCTCGGTCTCGGCCCGTGGCCAACCCAGCCGGGCCAGGCTCTTCACCAGGCCGAGCCGGGCCAGGGCCTCGCCACGCGGCTCGCCGATAGCTCGGAACTCCCGCACCGTCGAGCCGTACACCTCGCGGGCCTCGTCGTAGCGGCCGGCCCGGTAGAGCACGTTTCCGCGCATCTTGTGGTTGTAGGCCAGCGCGCTTTCCAGGTTCATCCGCCGGCACGTTTCCGCGGCCTCGTCGAGCAGTTCCAGCGCGCGATCCGGATCGCCCTGCAGGGAGACGATGTCGGCGACCCCGCGTAACGCCCAGGCGCGGCCGCGCGCGTCACCGGCGGCGGTGGCGATCCGCACCGCGTCGCGGAACATGGTCAGCGCGCGATCGTGCCTTCCGGTGTTCCGGTAGATCTGCGCGAGCCCCTCCATCGCCCACACGATGTGCCGGGCCTCGCCGCGTTCCCTGGCTTCGGCCAGCAATTCCTGGTGGAGTTCGATGACGTTTTCGTAGTCGCCCTGGATACGTCCGGTCTCGGCGATCCCGGCGAGCGCGTAGCCGCGGGCGAGCCGGTCCCCGCCGCGCTCGGCGAGCCGGGCCGCGGCGGTCAGCCAGCGGCGGGCCAGCGGGAAGTTCCCGCGCTGCCGGGCCAGCGTGCCGCCGCTCCACAATGCCCAGGCCATCGCGGGGAGGTCGGCTGCGGTGCGGGCCGCCCGGTAGCTCTCCTTCCACGCCCGGTCCGCCTCGTCCACCCGGCCGAGCCGGCGGCACGCCTCGGCGACCGCGAGGTTGGCCTGCGCCGCCGCCAGTGGCGAGCCGGACCGCTCCGCTTGCCGCCGCTGCTCCTCGGCGCTGCGTAGCACGTCCGCATAGGAGGCGTTGACCGAAAGGGACTTCAGCGCTCCTTGGTATTCCGGCGCGAATGCCTGACGGTACAAGGCGTTTCTCTCCCTCCGTTCCCGGGTTTCCACGATCTGTGGGGGTGAACGTAGGACTGGCGGACCGCTCCCCGAATCGGTCTGGTGTCGAACCGTGCTCTCGCCCGTCGGCGTATTCGTCGGCGCCGGTTGTCATACCGGAGTCGGGGATTTGGACGGTAAACCCTGAGGGGATCGGCGGCCGGCGGGTGACTCGCCTGCGGGGGAGGTGGCCGTCCGTCGGCGGAAAGGGCAGGCTTGGGGCATGGTGAACAGCACGAACGGCACGGCGCGAATCGGGGTCACCGGTCTCGCGACCATGGGCGGCAACCTCGCCCGCAACCTGGCCCGCCACGGCTACCGGGTGGCCGTGCACAACCGGTCCATGACCCGCACCCAGACCCTGCTGGACAAGCACGGCGACGAGGGGGACTTCGTGCCGGCCGAGTCCATGGCCGACCTGGTCGCGTCGCTGCAGCGGCCCCGGCAGGTGATCGTCATGGTGAAGGCCGGCCAGCCCACCGACGCCGTCATCGACGAGCTGGTGGAGCTGCTGGAACCGGGCGACATGGTGGTGGACGGCGGCAACGCGCACTTCGCGGACACCCGCCGGCGGGAGACCGTGCTGCGCGAGCGCGGGCTGCACTTCGTCGGCACCGGCATCTCCGGCGGCGAGGAGGGCGCGCTGAACGGGCCGAGCATCATGCCCGGCGGGTCCGCCGAGTCCTACCAGCACCTCGGCCCAGTGCTGGAGTCCATCGCGGCGCAGGTGGACGGCCAGCCGTGCTGCACCCACGTCGGCCCGGACGGGGCCGGCCACTTCGTGAAGATGGTGCACAACGGCATCGAGTACGCCGACATGCAGCTCATCGCCGAGTCCTACGACCTGCTGCGCCGCGCGGCCGGCCTGGAGCCGGCGGAGATCGCCGAGGTGTTCCGCACCTGGAACTCGGGCGACCTGGAGTCCTACCTGGTGGAGATCACCGCCGAGGTGCTGGGGCACGTCGACGCCGCCACCGGCCGGCCGTTCGTGGACGTGGTCGCCGACGAGGCCGAGCAGAAGGGCACCGGCCGGTGGACCGTGCAGGAGGCGCTGGAACTTGGCATCCCGGTCACCGGCATCGCCGAGGCGGTGTTCGCCCGCTCGCTGTCCGCCCGGGCCGGCCAGCGCGCCGCGGCCCGGGGCGCGCTCGGCGCCAGCAGCGGCACCGCGAAGGTCGGCGACCGGCAGGCGTTCGTGGAGGACGTCCGGCAGGCGCTGTACGCCTCCAAGGTGGTCGCCTACGCGCAGGGCTTCGACCAGATCCGGGCGGCCAGCGAGTTCTACGGCTGGGGCATCGACCTCGGTGCGATGGCCACCATCTGGCGGGGCGGCTGCATCATCCGGGCCCGGTTCCTGGACCGCATCCGCCAGGCCTACCACGGCAACGCCGACCTGCCCTCGCTGCTGGTGGACGACTACTTCGCCGGCGCGGTGTCGGACGGCGAGGCCGCGTGGCGGCGGGTGGTGGCCACCGCGGTCGAGTCCGGGGTGCCCGCGCCCGGGTTCTCCTCGGCGCTGGCCTACCACGACGCGCTGCGCGCCGAGCGGCTGCCCGCCGCGCTGGTGCAGGGGCTGCGCGACTTCTTCGGCGCGCACACCTACCGCCGGGTGGACCGGGACGGCGTGTTCCACACCCTCTGGTCGGAGGGCCGCACCGAGATTGGCACCTGACGCCGACTCCCCCGCATTCAGCGGGCTCGATGGGCGTTTCGGGTGTTCTCCGAGCGCCGTCGAGCCCGCTGAATGCGGAAAGGGGGGTCCTGCTGTCCGCCGCGGCACCCGGCTGGGCCTGGGACGACGAGCCGTGCTACTACGACGCGCAGGTCTCCGCCCTCACCATCGCCCCGGACACCGACTACGACGCCGGCTCGGTCATCGTCCGGGTCGCCCCCGGCGCCGCCGGGCGGCCGGCCACGGTCACCGTGGACCCGCCGAACGGCGTCATCCGGGTGGACAACCGGGCGGTCACCGGGCCGGCGGGTGGCGCGTCCACCGTGACCGTGGACCGCGACCACGGCACCAACGTCGTCCGGGTCACCGGGTCGATCCCGGCCGGTGCCGCGCCGGACACCGAGTACATCGCGGTGTGGCACCCGGCGGCGTTCGTGGCCGCGGTGTTCCGCGGGGCGCTCGCCGACCACGGCGTGCGGGTGCTCGGCGGCACCGCCTACCGCGCCACCCCGGCCGCTGCGCGCACCGTGGCCCGGCGCGACTCGATGCCGCTGTCCCAGCTTCTCGTGCCGTTCCTCAAGCTGAGCAACAACATGCACGCGGAGGCCCTGGTCAAGGCGGCCGGCCGGAAGGTGTCCGGGCAGGGCAGTTGGGACGCCGGCACCCAGGCGCTGGCCGACGCGCTCGCCGGCCTCGGGGTGAGGGCGTCCGGAGTGCGCATGGTCGACGGCTCCGGACTGTCCAGAATGGACCAGGTGGCCCCGGACGACGTCGCCGCGCTGCTCGTCGCGGCACGGGGGAAGCCGTGGTTCCCCGCCTGGTACGACGCGCTGCCCGTCGCCGGCGAACCGGACCGGCTGGTCGGCGGCATGCTGCGCAACCGCATGCGCGGCACCCCCGCCGAGGGCAACGTGCACGCCAAGACCGGCTCCTACACCGGGGTGTCCGCGCTGTCCGGCTACGTCACCGCCGCGAACGGGGAACGCCTGGTGTTCTCCCTGATGGAGAACAACGCGCTGGTGTCCGCCGCCGACCTGCGGCCGCTGGAGGACGCGGTCGCGGTGCGGCTGGCCAGCTACCGCGGAGCCGACGACCGGCCGCGGCCGCATGCCGTGCCCGCGCCGCGCGGGGCGGCGGCACCCTCGCGCGGCGCGGACCTGGAGTGCACCTGGGCCAGAACCTGCTAGCTCAGGCCGGAACCGGTTGCAGCGCGGCTCGCTGCGTGTCCACCAGGAACACCCGCGCGGCGGAGATGTCGAAGTACAGCCCGGCCAGTTCCAGCCGGCCGGCGTCCACCGCCTCCCGCACGGCTGGGTAGCTGCGCAGGTTGTCCACCTGCTGGCTGACGTTGACCAGGCACAGCCGCTCCTCGGCCGGCAGGTCCTCGGGACCGGCGGCGCCGGTGGCGTGGAAGCGCCGCACGCTCGGCTCGGCGTGGCGCAGCCAGGTGTGCAGGTGCGAGCCGGGCGGCGCGGACCCGGCCAGCACCGCGGCCATGGCGCCGCAGTGCGAGTGCCCGCACACCACGATCCGCCGCACACCCAGCACACCCACCGCGTACTCGATGGCGGCGCCGACCGAGGCGTCGTCCGCGGCGTCCGCGGCGGGTACCAGGTTGCCGATGTTGCGCACGCAGAACAGGTCGCCCGGCCCGCTGCTGGTGATCAGGTTGGGCACCACGCGGGAGTCGGCGCAGGTGATGAAGAGCTGCCCCGGGCGCTGCCCCCGGCTGGCCAGCTCGGACAGGAACGGCCGGACCAGCTCGGCGGACCGCCGCTCGAACTCCCGCATCCCGACCAGCATCGGGTCGACGCCGTCGCGCGCCGCCTGCCCCTCCGCCTCGTGATGCACCCGCTGCCAGTGCGACCACGGCGCGAACCAGCGCGGCAGCGGTCCGGGCAGCGTCCTGCGCGGCCCCAGCCGGCCACGGACGGCGCGGTCGTACCAGGTGTCGTGGACCTCGTCCACCTCGACGGTGCCGCCGAGCCGCTGGTAGCTGGTGCGCCAGTCGTCGATCGCCTCGAAGCCGGCGTGGTCCATCAGGTCCACATGCAACTCCAGCCGCACCCGCCGACCCTGGGGGATGCGGCGCAGCTCGCGGGCCAGCCGGCCGACACCGAGGAACACCAGCGAGCCGTGCACGACCACCCGCCACGCACCGTTGTCCTGCTCCTCGGTGCGCACCGCGAAGTGGGTGAGCCGGTACAGCGCGCCGACCGCGGCCACCGCGAGACCCACCAGCACGCCCTCGAGCAGGCCGAGCAGCACCACGCCCACCACGGTGGCCAGGTAGGCGACCAGCTCCCGGTGCCGCCACAGCGCCCTCACCTGCGCGATGCTGATCAGCTTCGCACCCATCACGACGAGCACGCCGGCCAGTGCCGCCATCGGGATCAGCTCCAGGGTGGACGCGAGCAGCAGCACGAACACCGCCACCCACACGCCGTGCAGCACAGCGGACGCGCGGGTGCGGGCGCCGGCCGCCACGTTGGTCGAGCTGCGGACGATCACGCCGGTCACCGGGAGGCCGCCGAGCAGGCCGGACACCGTGTTGGCCGCGCCCTGCGCGATGAGTTCGCGGTCCAGGTCGGCGCGCTGGCCGTCGTGCATCTTGTCCACCGCGACCGCGGAGAGCAGCGACTCCACACTGGCCACCACCGCGATGGTGACCACGGCGACGAGGATGCCGGCCAGCTCGCCGGAGGGCAGCCGTGGCAGCGTGATCCCGGCCAGCGGTGCGTCCGGGAGGTCCACGCGTTCCACGGGCAGCCGCAGCGTCGTGGCCAGCGCGGTCGCCGCCACCACGGCGACCAGCGGCGCCGGCACCACGGACATGCGCGGCAGCCTCGGCCAGACCAGCAGCAGCGCGATGGTGACCGCGCCGACCAGCGCCGAGGCCCCGTTGATGCCGGTCATCATCCGTCCGGGCAGGCCGCTGAGGTTGTCCAGCACCTCGCTGGCGGCCTTGCCGCCCAGCACCACGTGCAACTGGCCGGCCATGATGGTCACCCCGATACCGGCCAGCATGCCGCGCACCACGGCGGGGGACAGCGACATCGCCAGGCGGCCCAGCCTGGTCAGACCGAGCAGCAGTTGCACCACGCCGGCGGCGGCGACGATGGCCGCGGTCGCCGCCCAGCCGTACTCGCTGACCACCCCGGCGACCAGTGCGACCAGCCCCGCGGCCGGCCCGCTCACCGCCAGCGGAGTCCCGCCCAGCAGGCCGCATACCAGACCGCCGACGACCGCGGCGATCAGGCCGGCGATCAGCGGCGCACCGGACGCGGCGGCGATGCCCAGGGAGAGCGGAATGGCGATCAGGAAGACCACCAGCGAGGCGGGAACGTCGTGCCGCAACAGCGTGTGCAGCCCGGTCGAGGCGGGTGGTGGGTCGGCCGTGCGGGATTCGGCTGCGGGTGTGCGGCGGTCGGCCATGCCGATCTCCTCGGGTCGGTGTGGTCGGGACGAGCGTGGGCGCGGGCAGTGCGACCCGGCTCAACCGTGGACAACGGAACTGCCGGTCGGGGCGCGGCAATGGGACCCGGACGACGGCGATGTCCACTTCGCGAACTACGTCCATAACGTCGCATCTCCACTCATACCACAGATGACCTTCGCCCGGCGGGTGAACGGCCACCCGGACATGTGGTTTGTCCGCTGTGGACGGACCGTTCTGGTGCGGAGACACGGGAAGGCGGTGGGGCCGGCGCCGGTCGGGGACGGTTCCGGCCCCACCGCCGTGGGGCAACCGGATGACGCACGGAGCGGGCGCGTCGAGGAGGATGCGTCATCCGGGTGCGAGCCACCGGGGTGCCCCGGAGGCCCGTTCGGGAAGGGGTGGCTACCCCGTGGAGGTGGCGTTGCGCCGGGCGCGTTCCGCCGTGGCCAGGGTGAGGCAGAGGTGCGCGGCCAGGTAGGCGCGGCAGGGCGTGGGCGCACGGCGGCTCAGCCACCTGGTGCGGCAGGTCGGGCATCTGCCGTGGTCGTCCGGCCGATGCTCGCGCAGCAGCGCCTCTAACGCCGTGACGATGCGAGGAAGTTCGTCCCTGGCCAGGCCGGCGGCGGTACGGTCATCCGCGTACGAGGCCAGCCGCATGACGTCGGCCAGGTGATCGTGCAGGGAGCGGTCGAGTTGCTTGAACACCGGTGTGGGCATGGCGATCACCGTCCGTGCCCGTCAGGGCGGGAACGGTCCTGGCGTCTGTCGCCCCGATCCTTGCTGTCGGTCATCGCCTGCCCCCTTGTCGCCTCGTTCGGTGTTCCCCGGTGGACTGGACACTGTCTGACGGCTGATCAGCTTTCGCCTGGTCGAGGGGAATCTGCAAGTTGCAATACACGATTGGATGACAGCTCTTTGCGTGTCATCCGGCCAGTCACAGACTGTGCGCGTGACGGGAGGTAGGTAGTCGTGGCTCGGGGTAAAAGTCCCACGGTTCGGAGGAGGCGCCTGGTGAACGAGCTGCGACGCCTCCGGGAGAGTGCCGGGCTCACCATCGAGGAGGTGGCCGAGAAGCTGGAGTGCTCGGCGTCCAAGATCAGCCGGATCGAGACCGGCCGGGTCGGCGTCGGCCCCCGCGACGTCCGCGACATGCTCGCGCTGTACGGAGTGGACAGTGCCCAGGTGGACGAACTCGTCCAGCTGGCGAGGGAGGCCAGGCGCAAGGCCTGGTGGACGGCGTACGGCGACGTCGTGCCGGGTCCGTACGTCGGCCTGGAGGCCGAGGCCGAATCGGTGCGCACCTACCAGGGGCTGCTCATCCCCGGGCTGCTGCAGTCCGAGGGATACATCAGGGCCCTCATCCGCCAGGTGCGCTCGGACGTGTCCGAGGAGGAGATCAACCGCCGCGTCCAGGTGCGCGCGGCCAGGCAGGCGCTCCTCGTGGAGGACGACCCGCTCACCCTGTGGGCGGTGGTGGACGAGGCCGCGTTACGCCGTTTGGTGGGTGGCCGTGCGGTCATGCGCGAGCAACTGGACCGGTTGCGGGAGGCCGTCACGCTGCCCAACGTCACCCTTCAGGTGGCTCCGTTTTCCGCTGGTGGACACGCCGGGATGGATGGCCCGTTCGTGATCTTGGGCTTCCCCGAGCACCGCGATCCCGACGTGGTATACATCGAAAGCACCAGAAGTGGCGTCTATTTGGAGCACAGCGAGGACGTCCAGAGGTACGCAAGCATGTTCGAGCAACTGACGGCATCGGCGTTGCCCCCTGACCAGTCGGACGCGTTGATCGCTGCCATCGCTCGCGACATGTCCTGACGCGCGGGAGGTAGTGGCCGTGGAGTTCTTAGCCGCTCAGTGGCGGAAGAGCAGCCGAAGCACCAGCAGCGGGGCCGACTGTGTCGAGGTCTCTCACTGGGGCGGTGGTACAGCGGTGCGGGACTCCAAGCGGCCCAGCGGCGGCGCCCTGCTGTTCGGTCCCTCCCTGTGGGCGGCGTTCCTGACCGCCGCCAAGGGTGGAGTGTTCGATCTGGACACCGGTGCGGTCGACGTGCAGGGCTGAGCACTGGCCGATGAGTTGACTGATCTGTCTTGTCACGAACGCGGCGGCGACGGCCTGATGGCTGTCCCGCCGCGTCCGTACTTCCATGGCGTTCGTTCGCCCCGGCGCTTGTTCTCCGATGGCCGGGAGTCGTGGGCTTGACGACGGCGACGGTTGGACGCTACTCCGTGCACTGACCAGTTCGGCGGGCCGGTTCGTCGCCGCGCCGGGTCCACGTGTCACGGGTAAGGGATCCGCGCCGAAGCACTGCGTGATCGCCCGATGCCCGCCGTACCCCCTCACGACCAGCCTCAGTGTCGTACGAGAAGCACCGACGACGAGGTGATCGAGATGGACTGGACGCCGGAAGCCATCAAGGCGGAGGTGGACTACCGGCAGCGGAAGCTGCGCGAGCTGGCCGCCGCACGGCAGCTTGAGGACGCGCGGTCGGCCGCCTGGCACGGGCAGCCGCGGCTGCGCGTTTCCCGGCCCCAGCCCCGCTGGTGGCGGCGGTTGCGCACCTGGGCACATGCCCGCGGCGAAAGCCGCCGCTGATTGTCGGGGTGGTGTGCGAACATGCCGACCGTGGCGCGGCTCGGCTCGGGAATTCCGCTGGTGGCGCGCGGCCGGGAGATGCGCGGGCTGCGCGCCGCGCTGGACCGTGCCGCGGCCGGCTCGGCGGGAGCCGTGCTGCTCTCCGGTGACGCGGGCGTGGGCAAGTCCCGGCTGGTCAGCGAGCTGACCAGGGTGGCAGAGGAGCAGGGCGCCCTCGTGCTCACCGGGCGCTGCGTGGACGTGGGCGAGACGGGGCTGCCGTACCTGCCCTTCGCCGAGGCGTTCGGGCAGGTTCCACCCGAAGCCCTCGGCGCCGTCCGCGCCCGCCCCGCGCTCGGCCGGCTGCTGCCCGGGCTGGCCACGCCCGCGGCATCCGAGCGCAATCACGACTCCGGGGCCGGCATGGTCGCCCCCGAGGTCGGCGTCCGCACCGCGCAGGACATGGGCCAGCTTCAGCTCTTCGACGCGGCGCACGGCCTGCTCGGTGAGCTGGCCGAGCAGCGATGCGTGCTGCTCGTCGTGGAGGACGTGCACTGGGCCGAGGCGTCCACCCGGAACCTGCTCTCCTTCCTGCTCGCCCGGCTGCGCGCGCAGCGGCTGCTCGTGCTGGTCAGTTACCGCGCCGACGACCTGCACCGCACCCATCCGCTGCGCCTGCTGCTCGCCGAGCTGGTCCGGCTGCCCGCGGTGGAACGGCTGGAGCTCGCCCCGTTCGGCCCGGAGGATGCCCGCGCCTTCGTCTCCGCGCTGGCCGACGGCACACTGCCGGAGTCCGCGGTCGCGCAGATCGCGGAGCGCTCTGAGGGCAACGCCTTCTTCGCCGAGGAACTGGTCGCCGCGTACGCGGACTGCGCCGACGGGCTGCCCTGGGTGCTGGTCGACGTGCTGCTGGCCCGGGTGGAGCGGCTCAGCCCGGCCGCGCAGCGGGTGGTTCGGATGGCCTCGGTGTCCGGTCGCTGGGTGCGGCACGCCCGGCTGCGCGCGGTGGCCGCACTGGACGCCGACGACACCGGCCGTGAGCCCATGACCGACGCCGAACTCCACGACGCGCTGCGCGAAGCGGTGGCGCATCACGTGCTCGTGGTGGACGGCGACGAGGACCTGCTGGCGTTCCGGCACGCGCTGCTGCACGAGGCGGTGTACGGCGACCTGCTGCCCGGCGAGCGGGTGCGGCTGCACGCCGCCTACGCCCGGCAGCTGGCGACCGAGCAGGGCGTGCGCGGCGCGGCGGCGGCGCTGGCCCACCACAGCATGGAAAGTCACGCGTTGCCGCAGGCCCTGGCCGCCTCCGTGGCCGCCGCCCAGGAGGCGCGTGACCTCGGCGCCCCGGCCGCCGCGCTGCGGCACTTCGAGCAGGCGCTCAAGCTGTGGTGCGCGGTGCCGGAGGCGGCCCGCCCGCCCGGGGTGGACGAGGCCTCGCTGTACGGCAGGTCCTCCTACGTGGCTGGCACGGCCGGCGAGCCGGAGCGGGCGGTCGCCTACGCGCGGTCCGCGGTGGAGTTGGCCGACCGCACCGGCGTTCCCGAGCGGGCCGCCGAGGCCCGCCGCCGGCTGGCCCAGGCGCTGTTCGCGCTGGACGGCAAGGAGGCCGAAGCGGCGGAGTGCGTCGAACGCGCCTGGGAGTTGGTGCGGGACCGCCCGCCCAGCCACACCAGCGCCTGGGTGCTGGCGGTGCGGGCGAGGGTGCTGCGCGCCTCCGCGGGCATGGCGGAGGCGCGCGTGTGCGCCGAGCAGGCGGTGCGGCACGCGCGCGAGTCCGGCACGGTCAGCGCCGAGGCGGACGCGCTGATCACCATGGCGGTGCTGGACGACATGGCGGCCAGCCCGGACACCAGCGCCAAGCGGCTGACCGAGGCGGTGGAGCTGGCCCGCGGCGTCGACGCGCTGAACGTCGAGCTGCGCGCCCGGTACAACCTCGCGGTCAACCGCTACGAGCAAGGCCTGCTGGACGCGGCCGCACTGGTGGTGGACGAGGCGGTGGCCCGCGCCAGGGACGCCGGGCTGACCTGGAGCGCCTACGGGCTGGAGCTGCGCATCCTGCAGATCGTGGTGCGGGAGGCCCGGGGCGACTGGGACGGCGCGGCGGCCGCCGCCGAGCCACCCGGCCGGCGGGTGTCCAGCACGGTGTCCGCCCGGCTGGCCGCCGCCGGGGCGTCGCTGCTGGTGAACCGCGGCCGCTTCGGCGAGGCCGAGCGGCTGCTGGCGCAGCTGACCGCCGAGTGGCACCTGGACATGCAGATCGTGCGGCTCAGCGCCGCCGCGGGAGCCGAGCTGGCCTGCTGGCAGGGCCGCCCTCGGGAGGCGGCGGAGCTGCTGGACCGGGCGTTGCGCCGGATGCGTGAGATCGACCCGGACTGGCCGATCCCCGCCATCCGGCTGGCCGCGCTGGGCGTCGCGGCGCACGCCGACCTCGCCGATCAGGCCCGCCGGAACCGGGACGCCGAGGCCGAACGCGCCGCGGTCGCCGCGGCCGCCACGCTGGTCGACCGGCTCGGGGACCCGTCCGGGTCGCGGCCGCGCAGCGGCGAGCTGGGCCCGGAGGGGCGGGCCTGGCTGGCCAGGCTGGCCGCGGAACGCGGCCGGCTGGGCGGCGCGGGTGACCCGGCCGCGTGGCGGGCCGCCGCCGAGGCATTCGCCGGGTACGGCGAGGTGTACCGGGCCGCGGTGTGCCGGTGGCGGCTGGGCGCCGCGCTGATCGCCGCGCAGCGCCGGGACGAGGCGGCCGAGGAACTCAGCGCCGCACACGAGGCGGCGGAGTCCCTCGGTGCGCTCCCGCTGCGGGACGCGGTGACCCAACTCGCCCGCCGGGCCAGGATCGCGGTGGCCCCCGCCGCCGCCCCGCCGGCCGCCGGGCCCGACCCGCTGACCCCCAGGGAGCGCGCCGTACTCGATCTGGTCGCTCTCGGCCGCACCAACCGCCAGGTCGGCGAGGAGCTGTTCATCAGCGAGAAGACGGTGAGCGTGCACCTGTCCCGGGTGATGGCCAAGCTCGGCGCGAGCCGCCGCGCGGAGGCCGTCGCCATCGCCTACGATCGCGGACTCATCGCCCGCGTCCCCGACGGCTGATCTCAGTGCTTATTCCGGAACGCGCGCCGCGATCGTGTCGCCGGGGCTCGCGGCGACCGGGCACGCCCCGGTTTGTCCTGGTGGCTCGCCCCGCCCCACGATCGCAGGGGCTTCGCCCCGGCGCGTTCCCCCCGAAATCAGCATCGCCGGTCAGTCCGGCTCCGGAACAGCCTGTCAGGGTTCCCTGCGACCCGGGTGCCACCGGCGTCATCCCCCGGTCTGACGCGCTCCCGCTGGGCCGTGCGCGCCCAGGCGGAGGCGGCACGGAACCTCGAGCCGATGTCCGCTGATCCCCGCACTGCCTAGCGTCCCTGCCGAGATCGCAGCAAGGCCAAGACAGCGAGTAGGGGAGAGGACACATGTCCGTGGCGACACCACAGGCCGCTGTGCGTACCGCCGTCACCGCGCAGGACGTGGTGAAGGTGTATGGCAGGGGGGAGACGGCGGTGCGGGCGCTGGCCGGCATCAGCATCGGCTTCGCCGCCGGCGAGTTCACCGCCATCATGGGCCCGTCCGGGTCCGGGAAGTCGACGCTGATGCACTGCCTGGCCGGGCTGGACACGGTCGACGCCGGCACCATCCACATCGGACGAACCGAGATCACCAGGCTGGCCGACCGGGAGCTGACCAAGCTGCGCCGGGACCGGATCGGCTTCGTCTTCCAGGCGTTCAACCTGCTGCCCACGCTTACCGCCGAGCAGAACATCCTGCTCGGCCTGGAACTCGCCGGCCGCCGGCCGCACAAGGCGTGGTTCGACCAGATCATCGACGTGCTCGGACTGCGGGACCGGTTGCGGCACAAGCCCAGCGAACTGTCCGGCGGCCAGCAGCAGCGGGTGGCCTGCGCCCGCGCGCTCATCGCGCAGCCCGACGTGGTGTTCGCCGACGAGCCGACCGGCAACCTGGACTCCCGGTCCGGCGCCGAGGTGCTCGACTTCCTGCGCATGTCGGTCAAGCGGCTGGGCCAGACGGTGATCATGGTGACGCATGATCCGGTGGCCGCCGCGTACGCGGACCGCGTGGTGCTGCTTGCCGACGGCACGCTGGCCGGTGAGCTGCGCCAGCCCACGCGAGACTCGGTGCTCGCCGCGCTGAAGCACCTGGGGGCGTGAGGCGATGCTGCGCACCATCGTCGCGGGCCTGCGCGCCCGCACCGCGCGCCTGGTGCTGTCCTCGGTGGCCATCGCCCTGGGCGTCGCCCTGGTCACCGGCACCCTGGTGCTCGGCGACGCGATCAAGGCGAGCGTGGCCGACGAGTTCGCCAGGGACGCGCGCAACGTCGACGTCGCCGTCGACCCGAACACCAGCCACTCCGCCACCGAACGGGCCGGGCTCACACCGGCCATGCTGGACACCGTCCGCAGGGTGCCGGGGGTCGCCGCCGCGGACGGCCGGCAGAGCGTGGCGGTCCCGCTGGTGCACGCGGGCGGCCGGGCGAAGCCGGCGCTCGGCGTGGCGGTGGCCAGCGACCCCCGGTTACGCCCGTACGACCTGGTGTCCGGCCGTGACCCGGAGCGGCCGGACGAGGTGACCGTCGACCAGCGGACCGCGGCCGCCGACCACATCCCGCTCGGCGGCCAGCTCACCTTGCTGGACAGGCGGAACACGCCGCACCGGTTCACCGTGGTCGGCACCTACCAGCAGGGCACCAGCCGCAGCGAGGCGTTCCTCGCCGACCAGGTGGTGCTGCTGCCGAGCGTGCTGCCCACCCTGGGCGAGGGCCACGGCTACGAGCAGATTGTCGCGGTCGCCGCGCCCGGCGTCGACCAGGCACAGCTCGCCGCGCGGGTGAGAAGCGCCCTCGGCGCGGCCGGCGTCACCGTGCGTACCGGCGCCGAACTCACCCAGCAGCGGCTGCGCTCGGTGGCCGAGTCGGCCGGCAGCTTCAGCACGTTCCTGCTGGTGTTCGCGCTGGTCGCGCTGGTCGTCGCGGCCATGGTCATCTACAACACGTTCACCATCCTGCTCGCCCAGCGCACCAGGGAGATCGCCCTGATGCGCTGTGTCGGGGCGAGCCGGCCGCAGGTGTTCCGCAGTGTGCTCGCCGAGGCGATCGCCATGGGGCTGGCCGCGTCCGGGCTCGGCCTGCTCGGCGGGCTCGGGCTGTCCGCGGCGCTGCAGCGGGCGGTCGGCGCGCTGGGCGGCACGGCCACCACGGTGCGGCTCCCGCTCAGCGGCAGCACGGTGATCGTCGGGTTCGCGGTGGGCGTGCTGGTCACCGTGCTGTCCGCGGTGGTCCCGGCGCTGCGGGCGACCCGCGTGCCGCCGGTGACGGCGCTGCGGGCGCTGCCGGAGGGGCACGACGAGGTGATGCGCACCAGCAGGAAGCGGATCGCCTTCGTGCTGCTGCTCGCGCTGGCCGGCTCCGGGCTGGCCGCGCTCGGTCTGGTGGCCGGCCGGGACACCGGCATGCTGCTCACCGGCGCCGGCACCGTGGCGTTGCTCGGCGCGGTGGTCGCCGCGGGCCCGCTGATCGTGGGGCCGATCAACCGGCTGCTCGGCGTGATCCCCGGGGCGCTGTTCGGCGTGCCGGCCCGGCTCGCCTCGGCCAACGCCACCCGCAACCCGCGGCGCACCGCAGCCACCACGGCCGCGCTGATGATCGGCGTGACCATCGTGACCATGATCACCGTGGTGGCGAACAGCGGGAAGCAGACCGTGAACGCCGAGATCGACAAGCAGTTCCCCGCCGACTTCACGGTCACCTCGGCCATCTCCGACCGCGCGCTGCCCGCCTCGCTGGTGGACGACCTGCGCCGGACCGGTGAGCTGCGCCTGGTCGCCCCGGAGTACCGCGGCTACGCCACCCTCGACCGTCCCGGCACCGCCGGCGCCACCCCCGGCGACACGTTCAGCATCTCCGGCGTCGGCACAGACTCGCTGGGCGAGCTGCTGCGGCCGACGGTGGTGGCCGGCCGGCTCGACCGGCTCGGCGGTGACGAGATCGCGCTGCGGGACACCGCGGCGCGGGAGGCCGGCCTGCACGTCGGTGACCGGGTCTCGGTGCGCGTGGCGGACCTCGCCGAGGACGAGCGGGTCGATCCGGGCCGGGGGCCGGCCACCACGCTGCGGGTGGTGGCGATCTACCACGGCAGCGGCCCGCTCGCCAGCGCCCTGGTCGACGCCGCCGCATACACCCGGATGCAGCCGAACGTCGCCGGGTTCGACCGCATCCTGGTCAGGTTGCGCGACGGGGTGAGCGCGGCCAACGGGCGGGACGCGGTGGAGCGGGCGACGCGTGCCGTGCCGATCGCCGAGATCGACAGCGCCGCGCAGACCAAGGAGGAGCTCAACAGCGAGGTCAACAAGGTGCTCGCGCTGGTGTGGGCGCTGATCGGGCTGGCCGTGGTGATCGCGCTGTTCGGCATCGCGAACACGCTGACCCTCTCGGTGATCGAGCGCACCCGGGAGTCCGCCCTGCTCCGGGCGCTCGGCCTGACCCGAGGCCAGCTCCGGCTGATGCTGCTGGTCGAGTCGGTGCTGCTCGGCGTGGCGGGCGCCGGTCTGGGCATGCTGCTGGGTAGCGGGTTCGCCTGGCTGCTCGACCGGTCGCTGTCCACCAAGGACGAGGTGATCACCTTCGCGGTGCCGTTCGACCAGGTCGGCGTGATGCTGCTGACCGCGGTGGTGGCCGCGGTGCTCGCCGCCGTGCTTCCCGCCCGGCGCGCGGCCCGCACCTCGGTGGTGGCCGCCATGGTCGACGCCTGAGCCGTCAGGCGGACGCGCGGCGGACGAGTTCGACGGGGAGGACCTCCCGCTTGGGGCGGGGGTCCTCCCCGCACAGCAACCGGTGCAGCCGCTGGACCATCCGCCGGACCTGGGACACCGCGTCCTGCCGAACGGTGGTGAGCGGAGGGTCGGTGTGCGGAGCGATCATCGGGTGGTCGTCGAAGCCCACCACGGCCACGTCCTCCGGCACCCGCCGGCCGGCATCCCGGAGCGCCTGCAACGCGCCCGCCGCCATCAGGTCGCTGGCCACGAACACCGCATCCAGGTCCGGCACCCGGTCGAGCAACTCCGCCATGGCCCGCCGGCCGCCGTCCCGGGTGAAGCCGCCGCAGGCGGACCACCGCGCCGCGGTGGCGTCGTCCAGCCCGGCGGCGGTGCGCCAGCCGGTCATCCGGTGCACCGCGGACAGCTCGTCCTCCGGCCCGGCGACCGTCACGATCCGCCGCCGGCCCAGCCCGACCAGGTGCTCGGTGGCCAGCACGGCGCCGCCCTCGTTGTCGTTGTCCACCGAGTGGATGCCGCGCAGCGAGCCCCACGGCCGGCCGCCGAACACCATCGGCAGCGGCAGCTCACGGGCCAGCGCGGGCAGCGGGTCCTCCCGGTGCGGGGTGAACATCAGCGCGCCGTCCACGTGCCCGCCGGAGAGGAACCGCCGCACCCGCCGCTGCTCTTCCGGCGAGTGCACCAGCAGCAGCACCATCTGGTTGTCCGCCGCGGACAGCTCGGTGGCCGCGGTGGAGATCACCCTGGCGAAGTGCGGATCATCGAAGATCTTCGCCTCGGGTTCGGAGAACACCACGGCGATGGCGCCGGTGCGGCGGGTCACCAGGGTGCGGGCGGCCTGGTTCGGCTGGTAGCCGAGCGCGGCCATGGCCGCTGTGACCGCGTCCTTCGCCTCCGGGCTGACCCGGGGCGAGGCGTTGAGCACCCGGGACGCCGTCGCCCGGGACACGCCGGCCCGGGCCGCCACGTCCTCCAGCGTCGGACGGGCGTCCGGCTGCCGTGGGGGGACGTGCACGGGCACCACTCCTCGGCGTTGACACCTCTCGCCGCGGGGGCGGCGGCTCACCGGAAACGATATTCGAGCCGTGCCCGGTGCGGGGCGGTGTCGCCGGGTTCACCGCTGGTCGGCCTGGCCCTCCGCGGCGGGCGAGCCCAGCTCGACGGCGACGTCGGGCATGTGGTGCAGCCGGATCCCGACACGGAGCAGGCCCTGCTCGCGCCGGACGGTGGTGGCCAGCCCGGCACGTCTGGCCGTGCGGTGCATCGCGGTCTCCCCGGGCATCGTCCAGGCGACCAGCTCGGCGCAGCCGGAGGACCGGGCCGCTGCGGCGAGCTGGGCGAGCAGCGCGGTGCCGATTCCCCGGCGCTGCCAGGCGTCCTCCACCAGCAGGGACACCTCGGCCACCTCGGGCGCGCCGGCGCGCAGCAACTGACCCATGGCGACCACGTCCGGGCCGTAGGTGCCCACCACGGTGTTCCCGCGCGGCGGGCTGAGCAGCCGGTGCAGCCAACGCCGGGGCATGTTCCGGGTGCCCGCGTGGTACCGGCTGAACAGCGTGTGCATCGAGCAGCGGCCGTGCATCGCCGCCACGCCGAGCGTGTCGTTCGGGCCGCCGAGACGCAGCACCACCCCGGCGCCGTCGCTGGTGAGCACGGCGACCGGATCGCCGAGCGAGGTGCGCGCGGCGGCCAGCAACTCGGTCAGCGCCGCCGCCCTGGCCAGCTCGACCTCGGTGAACGGGGTCCACCCCCGGCGGGCCAGCAGGTCCGGCCCGCGCGGGTTGCTGACCACCAGCCGGTGGCCGCCCGACGTTCGGCCGCCGGCGTCCCCGTCGTGCAGCACCTCGACGGCGTCCGCGGCGAGCACCGTGCGTACCGCCTCGGCCACGCCGGTGGCCTGCACCGGTCCATCCGCCAGTGCGGCGGCCGCCGCGCGCAGGGCCGCGGTGGGCGTGTCGACCAGTTCCCGCACGTCGGCGGGTGCCACGGCGGGGTTCCGGCCGCCCTCCGCGCGGACCAGTTCAACCAGGTCGGCGGGCAGCACGCCGGGAGAGATCCGGACGACCAACTCGTCGACGACGCCGCCGGGCACCGGCAGCACGGCCAGCGCGAGGACGTTGCAGTCGCGGTCGGCCAGGCGGGTGGTGACCCGGGCCAGCGCGCCGGGATGGTCGTCCAACTCCATGCGCAGCCGCCAGGTCAGGGGCGTTGCGGTGGTTCGTCTCGCGATGTCCACGGATCCGAGCCTGGCCGGCGGTTGTTACCGACCCGAGACATCAGGATTTCCGTGTCATCAGGATTCGACCGGGATCAGCTCTGCTGGCTGCCCCGGTCCCTGGTCGGCTGCGGGCGGTCGCAGTTTCCCGGCGGGAACGGGTACAGCGAGCCGCAGGCGGTCGTGCTGCTCGTGGTGGGCACCGGAGCCGGCCGCGGGGACGTGGCGGAAGGCTGGCCTCCCGACGATGTGAGATCGGCCACCTGCCGCTGCGTGGTGGTGCTCGGCGAGCGCGGCCGGGACCCCGCCGACGATGCCGCCGGGCCGTCGGAACCGCCGGTGACCGTGACGATCACCGTGGAAACCTCGGTCTGTACGGTCGTCGCCGGGCCGGCAGGGCGGGAGGCGTTCCGCTCGTTGACGGTCACCTCGTGGATGTAAGCGCCGAGTAGGACACCGACAAAGGCGGAAGCGACCACCGCGGTACTGGAGATCGCCCACATGGTGCGCACGCTAGCCTCCGGTCGGAACCTTCCAACCCGTGTGCGCAGCGTACGGCACCCGGCTCCGCGCCGGGGCGAGAACCGGGCAACGTCCTGCTCAGCTCTTGGGGCGCAGCCCGGCGGGGCTTCCCGCGTTCCGCGGCCGGCCGGCCGCGTCGACCTCGTTGGCCAGCGCGAACAGTTGGTGACCCAGCTCGCGTGCCTGCTCCGGTGTGAGCACGGCGGCCTCGGGCGGCGGGGTGAGCAGCACCACGTGGTTGTTGGTCGTGTACAGCGTCACCTGCTTCGCCCGGTTCATCCCGTCCGTGCAGGAGACATAGCGGCTGGGACGTGCTCCGGTCTCCTCGCTGGGGCTCGTCATGGCGTCTCCTAACTTCGGCCGCGTTGGGACTGGTGGCCGGAGGCAGAGCGCGGCCGGACCCGGACGGTTCGTCAGGGCAGGGTACAGACCCGACCCGTCTCCAGATTATGTGGGTAAGAGTTGAGCCTCAACTTTCGGGTGGCTGACGGGTTACCTGTCGAACGGTGCGCCCACGCGGTCGTCGGCGAAGTAGAGTTGATCAAAAGATGATCGCGAGGAGGCGTGCCATGTCCGTGGCGGGTCCAACGGCGCGACGCAGGCGGCTCGGGGCGACCCTGGTGGAGATGCGGGACGCGGCGAACAAGACCCAGCGCGACGCCGCTGACCTACTCGGCTGCTCGGTCGGGAAGATCGTCAACATCGAGAAGGGCCGATCCGGCGTCAAGAAGGCCGAGCTGGAGAAGCTGCTGGAGTTCTACGGCACGGACCCGGAGCAGCAGCAGGTCCTGGAGGAGCTGCGCAAGGCCGGCGCCAGGCGCGGCTGGTGGTCCACCTACGGGCTGCCGGACTGGGTGAAGCCCTTCGTCGGCTTCGAGAACGACGCCTCCTCGGTGCGCAACTTCGAACTCGGCATCATCCCCGGGCTGCTACAGACCGAGCCGTACGCCCGGGCCGTGCACCTCACCGCCCGGCACCTGGCCCCGCCGGGCACGGTGGACAAGCGGGTGGCCGCCCGGATGGAACGGCAGCGCCGGCTGACCGCGACCCCGCCGCTGGAGCTGTGGGCGGTGGTGGACGAGGCGGCGCTGCACCGGATGGTCGGCGGCCCCGAGGTGATGACCGAGCAACTCGAGCACCTGCTGCGGATGGGGCAGTTGCCCAACGTCAAGATCCAGGTGTTACCGGCCGACGTCGGGGCGCACGGCAGCATGTCCGGGCCGATCTGCGTGTTCTCCTTCGCCGACGCCGCCGAGCCCGACATCGGGTGGTTGGAGCACCCGCTCGGCGGGAACATTGTCGACGACCCCAAGGACGTGGCAACCATGGCCACCCTGTTCGACGACCTTCGGGAAGCCGCCCTCGGCGTCCGCGAGTCGGCCAGGTTCATCGCAGCGATGGTCAACGAACGGGGAGGAGGGGGCGAACATGCTTGACCTGTCGGGCGCGCGGTGGCGGACCAGCAGCCGCAGCCAGGCTACCGGCAACTGCGTCGAGGTCGCCTTCGTCGGTGCCAGGGCCGCCGTGCGGGACAGCAAGAACCTGGACGGGCCGGCCGTGGTGGTCGCCCGGCCCGCCTTCGCCGCCTTACTCGACCGGGCCAAGGCCGGCGCGCTCACCCCCGCCGTGGTGCCGGGTGCTCGGCCGCCGCGCCAGCTCGCCGGCGGGTCAGCGGAGCGCGGTGAGGACGCGTGGTCCGTCGTCCGTGACGGCAACCGTGTGCTCGACGTGGGCGGCGCGGCTGCCGTCGTGGGTGAGCACCGCCCAGCCGTCGGGGGCCATCCGGACGGCGTCCCGGCCACCGGCCAGGAACATCGGCTCGATGGCGATCACCATGCCGGGGCGCAGCGCTAGGCCCCGGCCGGGGCGGCCGTCGTTGGGCACCTGCGGGGCCTCGTGCATCGCGCGGCCCACGCCGTGCCCACCGAGTTCCGCGGGAATGCCGTAACCGGCGCGGCGACCGATCCGGCCGACGGCGTGCGCGATGTCGCCGATCCGGGCGCCCGGGCGGGCCGCCGCGATGCCGGCGTCCAGCGCCCTGGCGGTGGTCTCGATCAGCGTCAGGTCGTCGGGGCGGGCCTCGCCCACCACGAAGCTGATCGCGGAGTCGCCGTGCCAGCCGGCGACGTGCGCGCCGCAGTCGATGCTGACCAGGTCGCCGTCGCGCAGCCGGTAGCCGTCCGGGATGCCGTGCACCACCACGTCGTTGACCGAGGTGCAGATCACGCCGGGATACGGGCTCGGCGCCCAGGTCGGCCGGTAGTGCAGGAACGAGGGCTTCGCGCCGTGCTCGTCGATCACCGTGGCGGCCAGGTCGTCCAGCTCGGCCAGGGACACGCCGACCGTGGCGTGGCGGCGCACCGCGTCCAGCGCGGTGGCGACCACTCTGCCGGCCTCCCGCATCGCGTCCAGCTCGGCGTCACTCTTCAACTCGATCAATGGTGCTCCCGTTGGTCTACAGCAGCCGGAGCTGCTGGGTGCGCGACCGGGATCGGCTGGCGCCCGGGCGGTTCAGCCGCTCGATGAGGTCGTCGCCCAGCGCGGACAGGAACGACGAGGGCCGTACCTCGCTGGTCTGCCCGGCGCGGGTGCGGCGCAGCGGGTGGCTGAGGTAGAGGTGCGACCGCGCCCGGCTGATGCCGACGAAGAACAGCCGGCGCTCCTCCGCCTCCTCGGCCGCCAAATCGTCCACTGTGGACCGCAAGTGGGCGCCCGGCCAGCGCAGCGGCAGCAGCCCCTCCGCGCAGCCGACGAGGAACACCACCGGAAACTCCAGGCCCTTGGCGGCGTGCAGGGTGAGCAGCGAGATCCGGTCGGCCCTCGGGTCCCAGGTGTCCACCTCGGCGCCCAGGGTCAGCTCGCCGTGGAAGCCGCGCGGGTCGTCCGCGTGCGCCGTGGCCAGCGGGGTGAGCAGGTCGACGGCCTCCCGGATGGCGCCCAGTTGCTCCGCGTACACCCGGTTGTCCGAGCTGGCGAACAGGTCGCCGTCGAGTTCGTCGATGGCCCGCTGCGCGGCCCGGCGTACCGCCAGCGGCAGCGGCTCGTCGGCGGCCGACCCGGTCAGGTGCCGCAGCACGGTCTGCACCCCGGCGTGGTCGGCGATCCGGTTGTGCGAGCGCTTCTGGAACGGCAGGCCCTCGCGGGACAGCGCCTCGGCGATCGGCCGGGCCTGGGCGTCGGTGCGGTAGAGGACGGCGATGTCGTCGAAGGACAGCCCGTGCTCGAAGCCGTCCGAGGTGACCCGGCCCGAGTCGCGGGAGTGGAACGACGAGCCGCCGAGCAGTTCCTCGATGGTGTCCACCACGAACCGCGCCTCGGCGTCCTGGTCGGCCGCCGCGTGCAGGCCGACCCGCTCGGCGGCCGGAAGCGCCCGCATCGCATGCAGTTCCCGGTCCGGCACCAGCGTGCTCGGCGCGACCGCGGCCACCGCGGCTGCCACGATCACCTTGCTCGACCGGTAGTTCCGGGTGAGCTGGACCTCGCGCGCGGTCGGGAAGTCCCGCCGAAAGCGCAGGAAGAAGCCGACGTCCGCGCCGCGGAACCGGTAGATGGCCTGATCCGGGTCGCCGATCGCGCACAGGTGGCCGCCGGCCGGGGTGAGCAGCCGCAGCAGCCGGTACTGCAGCTCGTCGACGTCCTGGTACTCGTCCACGCAGATCCGGCGGAACCGGTCGCGGTAGTGCTCCCGGAGGTCGGCGTGCTCGGCGAGCAGGGTCACCGGCAGCGCGACCAGGTCGTCGAAGTCGACCAGGTTCCGGCCGTGCAGCGTCTTCGTGTAGCGCTCCAGCAGGTCGACCATCTCCGGGGTGAAGCCGTCCTCGGCCGCTGACTCCCCGGCGGCCGCCGCGGCGAACCGGGCCGCCCGGATCCGCTTGGCCTGGGATACCGTCTCCAGGCAGCGGCGCGCCTCCCGCTCGTCGCTGACCAGGTCGCGCAGCACGGCCAGCCGCTGCGCGTCGTCGGCGACCGCGAAGGTCCTGCCCAGCCCGGCCCGGTCGGGCCGCTCCCGGAGGATGTTCAGACCCAGCCCGTGGAAGGTCTGCACGGTTATCCGCGGCGCCTGCTCGGGCACCAGCCCGGCCAGCCGCTCCCGCAGCTCCTCGCAGGCGCGGCGGGTGAAGGTGATGGCCAGGCAGTGCTCCGGGTCGACACCGTGCTCGGCGACCAGGTGGGCCAGCCGGTGGGTGAGCGTGCGGGTCTTGCCGGTGCCCGGGCCGGCGACGATCAGCAGCGGGCCGTCCACCGTGGCGGCGGCCGCCCGCTGGTCCGGGTCCAGCCCGTCCAGCAGCGACCCGGTCGGCTCCTGGGGGGCAACCGGCGGGTGCTCGACCACCGAATCGGCCGGCTCGGGACGCTTCGGCGCCGGCCTCGGCCTCGGCTCGGCCGCGTCGAACGGCGGCCGAGCCGGCGCCGCGAACAGCGCCTGTTCCGGCGCCTCGAACAGGCCGACCACCCGCTCGTTCAGCTCGTCGATCTCGCCGGGGGAGAACACCGAGATGGTGCCGTACTCGCCGTCATAGCCGGCCTCGCGGTGCACCTTGCCGGCGCGCAGCCGCTCCACCGCCTCGCTCAGCAGCGGCGAGCGCGCCTCCCGGACCCGGTCCATCGGCAGGTCCAGCAGGATCGCCAGTTCCGGGCCGAGCCGGCCGACCAGGTCGGATACCGCCTGCTGCACGGCCTTGCTCTTCGGGCCGACCCGCAGGATCTCGCCCATGATCTCCGGCAGTGGGATCAGGCTGAGGAACTCGCCCGCGGTGTCCGGGCGCTCGCCGGGCGCCCGGTCGGCGAGGTCGTCCACCCGGTGCAGCACGCCGACGGTGAGCGGCTTGCCGCACTCCGGGCAGTCGCCGTGGTGGGCCTTGGTCTCCGCCGGCTCCAGCCGCACCCCGCACTTGCGGTGCCCGTCCAGGTGGTATTTGCCCTCCTCGGGGAACATGTCCACGGTGCCGACGTAGCCCTCGCCGGTCTGTAACGCCCGGCGCAGCGCGAAGTAGTCCAGCTCGGTGTCGTAGACGGTGGCGTTGCGGGCCAGCATCGGCGGCGAGTGCGCGTCCGAGTTGCTGACCAGCCGGAACCGGTCCAGCCGGGACACCCGCCAGTTCATCTCCGGATCCGAGGACAGCCCCGTCTCCAGCGCGAAGACGTGGTCGGCGAGGTCGGCGTAGCAGTCTTCCACGGCGTCGAAGCCGGACTTGGAGCCGAGGACCGCGAACCACGGGGTCCAGGCGTGCGCGGGCACCAGGTAGGCGCCGTCCCCGGACTCCAGCGTGATCTCCAGCAGGTCCCGGGAGTCCAGCCCGAGGATCGGCCGGCCGTCGGATTTCAGGTTCCCGATCCGGGCCAGCCGGCGGGTGAACTCCTCGGCGGCGTCGAAGTCCGGCACGTAGCAGAGGTGGTGCACCTTGCGGGTCTTCCCGTCCCGCTTGTAGATCGTGGAGATCTCCACCTGCAGCAGGAAGCGGACCTCGCCGTGGCAGCTCGGCGGCAGGGTACGCAGCACCTCACGGTCGAGGTCGTCGCGCAGCTTGAACAGCCCGGCCTCGGCCGGCACCAGGGCGGAACGCAGGTGTTCCGCCCATGCCGGGTGGGTGAAGTCCCCGGTGCCCAACACGGTGATCCCCTTGCGGCGCGCCCACCAGGCCAGATGCTCCAGGTCGCAGTCTCGGCTACAGGCCCTGCTGTACTTCGAGTGCACGTGAAGATCCGCGTAGTAGCGCACGAACGCGAATCCTCCCATGTCTGGCCGCCGATCCCGGCGCGTACACGCCCGGCGGCCGGCCGACCGGAACCGGGCAAGCCGGTACCGCAGAAGGCGCTGGAGCACCTAGGCTGATCTTGTGGTGGACGAGGCCGTGGTGACCGAGCACGTCGCGCGGATCGCGGCCTCGCTCGCGGCCAGGGCGAGCGAACTGACCAGCGTCATGGTCGGCGTCTACGAGAAGGATGTCCCCCGGCTGCTGCGGGACGACGAGCCGACGGTCGCCCTGCTCGCGTCCAGCGTGCAGCAGAACGTCGAGACCGCGCTGCAGATCTTCCAGCATGGCATCGACGTTTCGCAGGTGGAGGCGCCGGTGGCCGCGCTGCAGTACGCCCGCCGGCTCGCCCAGCGGGGCACGCCGCTGGTCGACCTGATCCGCGCCTACCACGTCGGCCAGACCGCCGTGCTGGACATGGCGCTGCAGGAGGCGGCCCGCCAGATCGACGATTCGGAGGTGCTCGGCGCGATGGCCCGCCGGGTGCTCACCGTGACCTACGCGTTCATCGACCGAGTGATCAACCAGGTGGTGACAGCGTACGAGCAGGAGCGGGACCGGTGGCTGTCGACCCGCAGCGCGATGCGGGCGGCGCGGGTGCGGGCGGTGCTGGAGGGCGACGCGGTGGACGTGGACGCCAGCGAGGCCGCTCTCGGGTACCGGCTGCGCGGCACGCATCTGGGCCTGGTCGCCTGGCGCGCCGAACCTCGGCGCGCCGAGGGATCGCTCACCGAGCTGGAGCGGTTGGCCGCCGCGGTCGCCGAGGCGGCGGGGGGTGCCGGGCGGCCGCTGTTCGTGCCGTGTGACGAGGCCAGCGCGTGGGTGTGGCTGCCGCTGGCCGAGCCGGTGCTGCCGGCGCGGGAGGTGTTCGAGCGGGCGGTGGCCGACACCGGCGGCGGCATCCGGGTCGCCGTGGGCGAACCCGGCCGGGAGCTGGCCGGGTTCCGCCGCACCCACCGGCAGGCGCTGCGGGTGCAGGCGCTCGGCCTGGCCGCCGGGCCGGAGTGCGACCCGGTGATGTGCTTCGCCGAGGTCGGGTCGGTGGCCCTGATGGTCTCCGACATCGACTCGGCGCGGGCGTGGGTGGCCGACACGCTCGGCGCGCTGGCCACCGACGACGCCCACCACGCCCGGTTGCGGGAGACGCTGCGGGTGTTCCTGGCCGAGGGCAGCAGCTACACCGCGGCGGCGGCACGGCTGGTGATGCACAAGAACTCGGTGCAGTACCGGGTGCGCAAGGCCGAGGAACTACTCGGCCGCGACATCGCCGCCAACCGGCTGGACGTGGAGTTGGCGCTCACGCTCTGCCGGTGGCTGGGCTCGGCGGTACTGTCCTCCCGCTGACGTCCGCCTGCCCGTCCGCCGGCATCCGGCGCTTTCGTTCTCCCGAACCAGCGGTTCCGGCCAGCCTTGGGCCGGCAGCACGAAGCGATGACCTTGCCCCGCCGCCTAGGGTTCGCGCCATGAGGCGGCGGGGCGACAACGACGTGGCGAGCCAGCTCAGACGCATCCCCAGGTGCCGTTAGCCGGCACCGTTATCCGGTCCAAGCCGACGAGCGGGGAAGATGGTGAGTGGTGTGTCGGAGCTGGGGGTTCAGGTGTCCGCCGCGCAGCCCGCGCCGGGCCCCGGTGCCGAGCAGGCGCTGATGGTGATGCGGCTGCGCCGTGGCGTGGTCGGGGAAAGCCGCAGGGTCTCGCATGTCGTTCCGGTCCCCGGCGACGGCGCGTGGCCGGAGAAGCTCACCGCGCTGTGCGGGGAACGGATCACCGGCCGCCAGGCCGAGGTACTCACCACCGCCACCGGCATGCCGTGCGTGCACTGCGTGAGCCGGCTGCCGATCTACGAAAGCATCTCTGCGTTGCCCGCCTAGAGCTGGCCTCCGGGGCCCCGACCTCACCGCGCCGGCTCCCACTCCCAACTCCCTTCGGCGCGCGGGTACGGCGTCCCGGCTCGGCGGCGGCGCAGAGCCCACCAGGGGCGGTCCTCCACGGGCCGCCCCTGCTGCCATCCTGGAACCGTGGCTACCTCGGTGGAACGTCTCAGATGACCGCGCCGGCCCCCGACGCGTTCGTGCGCGCCACCACCCGCCTGGACGCGCCGCCGTTCGTCCCGGAGATCCGGCTCCGGCTCGCCGAGGACATCGTGGCGCTGTGGGAGAAGCTGGAGGCCGACCTCGGGGTCTCCGGGCTGGCCCCGCCGTTCTGGGCGTTCGCCTGGGCCGGCGGCCAGGCGCTGGCCCGGTACCTGCTCGACCATCCCGACCTGGTCGCCGGCCGCAGCGTGTTCGACTTCGCCTCCGGCTCCGGACTGGTCGCGGTCGCCGCCATGCGGGCTGGCGCGGCGTCGGCGGTGGCCAACGAGATCGACCGATTCGCCGGCGCGGCCATCGCCCTCAACGCCGAGGCCAACGGCGTTCACCTCACCGCGAGCCTGGACGACGTGCTGGCCGACGCCGGCGCGACGGTGGACGCCGACCTGGTGCTGGCCGGCGACGTGTTCTACGACCGCGACATGGCCGAGCGGGTGCGCCCCTTCCTCAACCGGGCTCACACGCGAGGCGCTACGGTGCTTGTCGGTGATCCCGGCCGGCACTACCTCCCGCGGGCCGGATTGGAACGCCTGGCTGACTACGAGGTGCCCGTCCCGGTGGACCTCGAAGGCATGCGCACCAGGGCAACCACGGTCTGGCGGGTCACCGGCGATCTCCGCTGACGCTCAGGGCGTTTCCAGCGAGCGGTCCAGGGCGTCGGCGAGGCGGTACAGCGCCTCGCGCAGCTGGACCGCCTCGTTCTCGTCCAGGCCGGACGCCTCGAGCAGCCGGCAGGGCACCTGCTCGGCGCGCTCCCGCAGCGCCCCGCCCTTCGCGGTGAGCGTCACCAGCACGGACCGCTCGTCGTCGGCGCTGCGCTCCCGCCGGACCAGTCCGGCCGCCTCCAGCCGCTTGAGCAGCGGCGAGAGCGTGCCCGAGTCCAGTCGCAGTAGCTCGCCCATCCGCTTCACGGTCAGTTCGCCGTGCTCCCACAGGGCCATCAGCACGAGGTACTGCGGGTAGGTCAGGCCGAGATCGGCGAGGAGCCTGCGGTAGACGCCGCCGACGGCCCGGCTCGCCGTCTGGACGGCCAGGCACAGCTGGCTGTCCAGGTGGAGCAGGTCCGGGGCGGGTGTGCGGGTGGAGCGGGCTGACATGGCTCACAGTGTACAACTAAGTTGCGCACAATTTAGTTGTGCGCTATGGTTTGCGCTGTGTGGCCGGTAGCCGCCGGCCCGGAGGTAAGGAGCGAACCCCGCCATGGACGCCATCTACACCGCAGTCGCCACCGCCAACGGCCGGGAGGGCCGCGCCGTCAGCTCCGACGGTCAGATCGACCTCCGGCTCGCCTTCCCGCCCGCGCTCGGCGGCGACGGCAAGGGCACCAACCCGGAACAGCTCTTCGCGGCCGGTTACGCGGCCTGCTTCGCCAGCGCGCTCGGCATGGTGGGCCGGGAGGCGAAGATCGACACTCGGGACGCCTCGGTGACGGCCGAGGTCAGCATCGGCAAGGACGAAGGCGGGTTCGGTCTCGCCGTGGTGCTGCACGTCGAGCTGCCCGAACACCTGCACGGCGAGCAGGGGCGCGACCTGGTCGAGAAGGCGCACGCCGCCTGCCCGTACTCCCGGGCCACGCGCGGCAACATCCCGGTCGACCTGGTGGTGGAGTGACCGACACCTGATCGCCCGAGCGGCGGGCGGGGCGCACGCCACGCCCCCCGCTCGGTTCGGCGCCTCCCCTCTCTCGTCCGCCTCGGCCGCTTACAGTGAGTGCATGACCTCCGCAGCGGCCAACCCGTTCGTCGCTTTGGTTACTGGAGAACGCGGAGACGCCGCCGATCACCACGCGCGACGAGTTTGTCGGCCACTTCGTCAGATGGGCGCGGGAGAACGCGTCCACCCACCGTTGCCTGGTCCTCGTGCGGGGCGGTGCGGTGATCGGCATGGCCTGGCTGGCGATCGTGCGGCGGGTACCGACGCCGCGCAAACCGGACCGGGCGTCGGGCGACGTGCAGTGCGTGTACATCGTGCCGCACGAGCGGAACGCCGGTCTGGGCAGCGGGCTCATCGACGCGGTGCTGGACCTCGCGCGCTCCCTGCGGCTGGAGCGGGTGACGGTGCACTCCGGTACCCGGGCGATTCCGGTGTACACCCGCCGTGGTTTCGCGGGTTCGCCGCGGCTGCTGCAGGTCAGAGATCCGTAGCGCGCGGGTGGCGGGGCTGGTACATGCCGACCTCACCGCCGCCCGGCAGGCGGAACCGGGTCAGCAGGCCCCAGCCGGCGTCGGTGACGGGCTGGGTGAACTCGACGCCCTTCGCGGTCAGGTCCCGCACGGTCGCGTCCACGTCGTCGCACATGAAGTAGAACTCGTGTGTGCCCGACGCCTCCGCCGGGTGGACGGCGATCTCGGCTGGCGGTAGCTGGAAGATCAGCCAGCCGTGGCCGGCGTCGACGTGCGGGTAGCCCAGCACGTCCCGGAAGAAGGCCCGGTCCGCGCCAGCGTCGCTGCTGTAGATGATGACGTGTCCACCATTGATCATGCGGCGAGCGTACTGGCCTGCACCGACAGAACGCGCCCACCGCTACGGCACCGGGACGCCGTGGATCGTGACCGGGCCGCGGGTGGGGTCGAGTTCGGCGGCCTGGTCGACGCCGGCGGGGGTGAGTACGTCCACGGCCCTGGGCACGCCGGCCGGGTCGGCTGAGCAGACCGGCGCGGTGCCGCCGGGCGGGCAGACGCCGAAGAGATACGGCTGCGCGGTGGGCGCGAAGCCGCGCGCCTCGCCGGCGCGGTACCCGTCCTGGCCGTGCAGCACCACGGTGAACGACCAGCCCTGTCCGGGGGTGCCGAACCGGGCCGTGGGCACCGCGATGGTGATGGTGCGGTCGGTGGTGGAGGCGACGACGCCGGCGGTGCCGCGCACCCCACCGCCGGCGTCGACCCAGACGGGGTCGGCGAAGCCCTGCACCTCCAACCGTTGGCTCCAGGCGTCGCCGGAGGCGATCGTGTAGTCGCGGGACGGGAAGGCGGCCGCGGTCGAGGTGGCGGCGGCTCCCGGGATGTGCACGTAGACGTCGAGGAGTTGGGCGCCCATGGTGTTGCCGAAGGTCGGCACGAGCGCGCGCAGCGTGGTGCGCAGGTAGACGGTCGTCCCGGCGTTGACCACCTGGAAGCGGGTGATGTCGAACGAGCCGGCGGCGAAGTCGCTGGCGGTGGGGTACTGGTACGTACCAGGACCGTTGTCGTCGCCGCTCGGGTCGGCCGCGTCCAGCACGGTGGTCCCGGCCACCGCGTTGCCAACCACGCTGGTCTGCGCGTATCCCGTCCCGTCGGCGGTGGTGGCCGTCGCGGTGACCACGTTGCTGCCGAACCCGATGGGCACGGTGACGGCGAACCGCCCGTCGCGGCCGGCCGTGGTGGACGCCGTGCCGGCCGGATCGCCCGTGGTGGTGTCGGCGGCGCCCACCACCACGTGGGCACCGGCCGGGGCCGTGCCGGTGACCGAGCCGTCGGCCGACGCGGACACCGTGACCCCGAGGGCGACCGGCGCGGCGTGGTCGACGTAGCGGGCGGTGGTGGCGTCCGGGCGTTCCAGCGTCCGGCCGGCATCCAGGTCGACGATCAGCCGCAGTTCCTGGGCCTGGGCCCAGGTCAGCGGGGACGCCGAGCCGGCCGCCTTGCCGGTGGTGAACCCGATGGAAGCGGTGGTCGGGTCGCTGCCGTACGCCGACGGCGGCAGGTCCGGGTCCTCCCACGCCTGCTCGGGCACCAGGCCGACGCCGGAGGAGAACCGCGTCATCGCGGCCAGCAGCGCGCCCGCGGTCGCGGTGTCCCCGGCGGCGAGCGCCGTCTCCGCGCGTTCGCCGGAGAGCACCGGCCACAGGTGTCCGGTGCCGACGTTGCCCGGCGGCCACGGCGCGCCCGGCACCCGGCAGGAGGTCTGGCTCGGCTGGTAGCAGTCGCCGTAGCCGTCCGCGCTGCCCGCCGACGCCGAGGTGCCGTAGCGGTAGTAGCCGGTGCCGCTGGGCGTGTGCACGCCGATCTGTCGGTCCAACACGGTCAGCGAGGCGCGCACGTCCGGGTCGTCGGCGGGCAGTTCGCCGAGCCGCACCAGTTCCTGGAAGCCGCCGTCCACCACCGCGCGCTGGTCCACCGTCGGGCCGCCGTTGCCGAGGTTGTAGCTGATCGCCGCGTTCGGGTCGCCGGTCTTGGACAGCCGGGTGAAGTACCGCGGCGCGTACGGGCCGGTGGTGGTCACCGTCCACGCCTTGACGCTGCGCTGGAAGTGGTCCGCGGTCGCCTGGTAGAGCGCGGCGCGGTCGGTGTCGCCGTGCCGCGTGGCGATCCGCGCGGCCGAGGTCAGCCCGGCGATCTCCGCGGCGATGGTGGACGGCGAGTAGCCGGACTGTTCCTCCCACCGCTCCACGCCGTCCGACGGCCCGTGCGCGACCAGGAAGTCGGCGGCGCGGCGGATATGGTCCGTCCACAGTGCACCGTCTCCACCGAGGCCGGCCTGGTCGGCCATGAGGATCGGGTACGCCGTCTCGTCGAGCTGCCGGCCGCCGGTGTCCGGCGCGGTCTTGCCGTTGGGCAGCGAGTTGCGCGGCATCTCGCCGTCCGGCAGTTGCTGCCGGCCGAACAGGAAGCGCACGGTGTCCCGCGCGGTGGCCAGGTCACCGTCGACCAGCAGCCCGGTGAACGTCTCGTACAGGTCGCGGGCGAAGGTCTCCCGGTACGACCCGAAGTACACCGGTTTGCCGCCGACCAGCGCGCCCGCGCTGACCGCCTGACCCCAGGGGCTCGCCAGGGACGCGGCGATCGCGCCGGGGAACGTCTTGTCCTCGCTGGCCTTCAGCACGTTGGCGGAGGTGTAGTAGGCGTCGCGCCACGCGGCCGGCGGGCGGCGCAGCGTGGCGTCGTAGTCCCGCCAGCCGCGCTGGTAGTCCGCCTGCACGGCGTCGAACGGCCGGGACAGCGACGCGCCCGCGGTGGCCACCGCGTCGGCGCCGGTGCGGCCGAAGCCGAGTGCGAGCGTCACGTCCTGGCCGGCGCGCGGGGTGACGTCCTGCACCGCGACGACGTGCCCGTTCGGGGCGGAGGCGTACGTGGCGCCGAGGGTGTGCGTGGCGTCCAGCGCGGTGAGCCCGTCGCTGGCGGTGCCGGCGTAGCCGACGCTCGCCGAGCCGGTGGCCGCGGTGGAGCGCAGCGCCGCGAAGGTGGGCACCGCGTAGTCACGGTTGGCCGCCTGGCTGACCGTGGCGGTGTCGGACACCACCGGTACCGCGGCACCGTCCACTGTGGTCACCGTGCCGGTGTCCGCGCCGCCGTTGTCCGGCCCGCCACCGCCGTTGCCGTTGACGTGCGCGTCCAGCCGCGCGTACAGCCGCAGCCCGGGCGCCCCGGCCACCAGCCGGGTGCGCATCAGCACGGTGTCCCGTGCCGGGTCGGTGAGGTACGTGGTGACCAACTGGTAGTGGTGCCGGGTGCTGGTCGCGGTGACCGTGCAGGACATCCCGGTCGGGTCCGCGGCGACGGTGTAGGTCAGGTCGCGGGTCTGCAGGTCGGTGAAGGTCGAGCCGTCGGTGACCACGTACTGCAGCGTTCCGACGTTGGTGTTGTCGACGGTCGGTTCGTACACGTCGGAGAGCACGCCGCCGGCCACCGTGAACCAGACCTTCGACGCGGTGCCGGTGGCCGTGCCCACGCAGTCCTTGCGCCCGAGGTCGAAAAAGGACGGTGCGCCGGGGCCGCCCGGTGCCTGGCCGCCGTTCGCCGCCGCGCCAGCCGCGCAGGACAGCAGCAGGGCGATCACCGTCCCTGTGCCGATGCCGATCCGCCGAGTCACGCCGCTCGATCTCATCGCCGCCGCCTTTCGCTGCACCCGTCGCTGGGCGAGCGGATATGTTGTGGCGCACAACGAACCACTGTCAAGACCTCACCGGAAGCAAGACCTGATCGGCGGACATTTCCCTGCGACGAACGGGGGCGCCGGCGGACACCGGCGCCCCCGTTCAGGTCGAGACCGCTCAGCCGGCGACCTTGTCCACGAACTCGGTGGTGTAGGTCTTCGACAGATCGATCCTGTCCTTCTTCGGCTTCACCTTCGGGGAGAACTGGGCCAGCACGTTGAGCACGTTCTTCGCCCCGTCGGCGTCCATCTTGCCGTCGGCGTTGAACATGGCCTTGGTGTCGTTGATGGCCTTGACGTACAGATCCTTGTTGCCGCCCGCGTAGTCGGCGGGCATCTTGTCCGCGATCTCCTGCGCGGAGTGCGTATTGATGTACTTCAGCGTCTTGACCAGCGCGTTGACCAGCTTCTGCACGGTCTGCTTGTGCTGGGCGACGAAGTCACAGTTCATGTACAGCGAGCTGGACGGGTACAGGCCGCCCAGCGCCGCCCGGGTGCCGTCCACGGTCCGCATGTCCAGCATGATCTTCGCCTGGCCGGAGTTGATGAGCTGGGCGACCGTCGGGTCGGTGGTCATCCCCGCGTCGATCTGGCCGTTGTTGAGCGCGGAGATGAACGTGGTTCCGGCGCCCGCCTTGACCCCGGTGTAGTCCGCGGTGGACACGCCCGCCTTGGTGGCCAGGTACTGGGTGAGGAAGTCGGTGGACGACCCGGGGCTGGTGAAGCCGAGCTTCTTGCCCTTGAAGTCGGCCGGGCTCCTGATCGCGTCCGCCTGCCGCGTGCCGACCACCTCCACCTCGCCGGGCACGTCGGCCATCTGCACCACGCTCTGGATGCACTTGTCCTGGGTCTGCAGGTCGATGGTGTGGTCGTAGAACCCGACCACGCCCTGCACATCGCCGGAGATCAGCGAGTTCTCCGCGGTGGCCCCGGCCGGCTCGGTCTTCAGCGAGACGTTGAGCCCCTCGTCCTTGAAGTAGCCGAGTTGCTGGGTGAGCATGGCCGGCAGGTAGATCACCTTGTCGATGCCGCCGACCATGATGGTGACGTTGCCGTTGTCGGCGGCGGCGCCGCCGCGGGAGTCGCGGCAGGCGGTGACGCTGATCGCGGCGAGGGCGGCCAGCCCGATGGCGGCGATGGCGCGGATCTTCATGGATATCGCTCCAAAAGGGTGGGGAACTCAGATCTGGGCTTCGGCGCCGGCGGCCGGCGGGCGCCACTTGAGCAGCCGGCCCTCCAGGGCGGTCAGCAGCCACTCGGCGAGCAGGGCGATCACCGTGATCACGATCATGCCGGCGTAGATGCCGGCTGCGTCGAACGTGCCCTGCGCGTGGTTGATCAGCAGGCCGAGGCCCTTGTCGGCGCCGGTGAACTCACCGACCACGGCACCGATCAGGGCGAAGCCGAACGCGGAGTGCAGCGAGGCGAGGATCCACGAGGTGGCGCTGGGCACCACGATGGTCCACAGCACCTGCGCCTGGCTGGCGCCAAGGATCCGCGCGTTGTTCACCAGGTTACGGTCCACCTCGCGGGCGCCCTGGAAGGCGTTGAAGAACACCGCGAAGAACACCAGCACGAACGCCGTGGCGATCTTCGACGACATCTCCAGGCCAAACCAGATGACGAACAGCGAGGCGAGCACGATGCGCGGGATCGCGTTGGCGGCCTTGATGAACGGCGCGCAGATGTCGGAGAGCAGCCGGCTGCGGCCGAGCAGGATGCCGAGCACGACGCCGGCCACCGCGCCGAGCACGAAACCGCCGACGGCCTCCTGCATGGTGACCGAGATCTGCTCCCAGATCGATCCCTGGCTGGTGCCCACGGTGAACCAGTCGACGAGCTTGCTCCACACCGCGGACGGCTTGGAGTAGTAGAACGGGTCGATCCAGTAGGTGGCGGCGGCCTCCCAGCTACCCAGCCAGGCCACCACGAGGGCGACCCGGATCGCCCACACCCGGATCCTCCTGCGGCGGTGCGCGGTGGCGGCGCTGGTCAGCGCCTGGCGGTCGGGTTTGCCCAGCGCGGCCTTGGCGGTGGCCGGCGACAGCTCGCCGGACAGACCGGAGTTCCACACGGACGGCATGGCGGCGCGCTCCTTCTGGTCAGGCGGCACGGCTGGCGTTCCCCTTCCTGGCCTTCTCGACCTCTTCCCGCAGCGACTCCCAGATCTCCCGGTAGATCTCCAGGAACTCGGTGGACAGCCGCAGTTCCTCCACGTCGCGCGGGCGGGACAGCGGCACCGGGAAGGAACCCTTGATCGTTGCCGGGCTGGCGGTCATCACGATCACCCGGTCGGCCAGTGCGATGGCCTCCTCCAGGTCGTGCGTGACGAACACGACCGCGGCGCCGGTGCCCGACCACAGCCGCAGCAACTCGTCCTGCATCAGCGCGCGGGTCTGCACGTCCAGCGCGCTGAACGGCTCGTCCATCAGCAGGATGGACGGCTCGTTGACCAGGGTCTGGGCCAGCGCGACGCGCTTGCGCATGCCGCCGGAGAGCTGGTGCGGGTAGTAACCCTCGAAGCCGGCCAGCCCGACCCGCTCCACCCACGTCCTGGCCTTCGCCCGGGCCGCGGCGCGGGACTCGCCCCGGTAGCGCGGGCCGGCGGCCACGTTGTCCAGCACCGACCGCCAGGGCAGCACGGCGTCGTTCTGGAACATGTAGCCCACCCCGTCCGGGATGCCGCGCACCGGCGACCCGGCGACGAGGACCTCGCCCTCCGAGGGCGGTTCCAACCCGGAGACGAGGGACAGCGTGGTCGACTTGCCGCAGCCGGTCGGGCCGACCACGGCGACAAACTCGTTGGCGGCGACCGTCATGGTCAGGTCGTGCACCGCCGTGTGGATTCCGCCCGAGGTGCTCCGGAAGCGCTTCGTCGCGCCCCGAAGCTCGATGACGTCGTCGGCCATTCGTCAGGCTCCTACCGTTCGCTTCCGCCGTTGGTGCTGGCGGAGGACGGTAAGTGGTCCGGCTCACCCCGCGAACCCTTGTCAAACTTCTTCGCCCATCGCACGTTCTCGGCGTTCTGCTCGTTTTGCTCGCGGGGTACCGTTGCCAGCCATGGCGCGCCGCCCCATGCCCTTCCTCCGGCAGGTGCTGGCCCTGCAGATCGGCCTGCTGGTGCTGGTCGTCGGGGTGGGGTTCGCGCTGGTCGGGTGGCTGCTGGACACCACGCTGGACCACCAGTACGAGCAGCGGGCGCTCGCCGTCGCGCGCAGCGTGGCCTCGGACGACACCCTCGGCGAGGCCGTCGAGCGGGACGATCCGGAGCACGTGGTGCAGGCCAAGGCGGAGCGGGCCCGGCTGGCCACCGGCGCGCTGTTCGTCGTGGTCACCGACGAGAACGGGCTGCGGCTGGCCCACCCCAACCCGGACGAGCTGGGCAAGCGGGTCAGCACCGACCCGAGCGGTCCGCTGTCCGGGCGGGAGGTGGTCAACGTCGAGCGCGGCACCCTGGGCCTGTCCGCCCGGGGCAAGGTGCCGCTGCGCGACCGCGCGGACCGGATCGTCGGCGAGGTCAGCGTCGGCTTCGACGCGGACGAGATCGACGCCGCCCTGCTGCTACTGCTCGGCATCGCGGGCGCGTTCGCCGGCGGTGCGCTGCTGCTCGGCGTCGCCGGGTCGACGCTGCTGATCCGGCTGCTCAAGCGGCGCACCCTGGGCCTGGAGCCGCACGACCTGGCAGAGCTGATGCGGGAGCGGGAGGCGGTGCTGCACGGCATCGGCGAGGGGGTGCTCGCGGTGGACGCGACCGGCCACGTGTCGATGTGCAACCGCGAGGCCGCCCGGCTGCTCGGCGTGGCGGTGCCGGCCGGCGCGCACGTCGACACGCTGGACCTGCCGCCGCGGCTGCGGGCCGCGCTGGCCGGCGACGGCGAGGCGGACAACCTGATCGCGGTAGCCGGTGACCGGGTGCTGGTGGCCAACCAGCGGGTGGTCCGGCGGGACGGCACCGACCTGGGCCGGGTGCTCACCCTGCGGGACCGCACCGACCTGGAGACGCTGACCAGGGAGTTGGACTCGGTGCGCGGGCTGACCGATGCGCTGCGCGCCCAGCGGCACGAGTTCGCCAACCGGCTGCACACGCTGTCCGGCCTGCTGCAGACCAACCACACCCGGGAGGCGGTGGAGTACCTGCAGGCGCTGTCCGACGGTCCGGTCGCCGCGCTCGGCACGGGCGCGGAGGCGATCCGCGACCCGTACCTGCACGCGTTCCTGTCCGCGAAGACCGCGCGGGCGCAGGAGAAGGCGGTGACCCTTCGGGTCGGCGAGACCAGTTGGGTGCCGGGCAAGGTGGTGGCGCCGGTGGAGGTGACCACGGTGCTGGGCAACCTGGTGGACAACGCGATCGAGGCCGCGCGGCTGGGCGGCCGCCGCCCCGCCGGGGTCGAGGTGGACCTGCTCGCCGACGGCCGGACTCTGCATGTGTCCGTCGTGGACACCGGCGACGGGGTGCCGAATCGCCTGCGCGACGCGGTTTTCGCCGAGGGAGTGTCCACGCGCGACGGTGAGTCGCGCGGGCTGGGGCTGGCGCTGGCCCGGCAGGCGGCGCGCAGCCTGGGCGGTGACGTGGAGCTGGCCGACCCGGGCGGCGCGGACCACGGCGCGGTGTTCGTCGCCCGCCTGCCACAGGTGCTCGCGGAGACCGCGAGCGACCCGGCGGAGGGCGGCCACGAGGCGGCGGAGGGCGCGGGCGACGCGGCGGAGGTGGGGTCGTGATCCGCGTGCTGGTGGTGGAGGACGACTTCCGGGTGGCCCAGGTGCACGCGGCGTTCGCCGAGCGGGTACCCGGGTTCACCGTGGTCGGCACCGCGAGCACCGCCGAGGAGGCGCGCGGGAAGATCCGCGACCGGGAACCCGATCTGGTCCTGCTCGACCACTACCTGCCGGACTCCTCCGGGCTCGCCCTGCTGGCCGAGCTGACCGTGGACACCATCATGCTCACCGCCGCGTCCGACGCGGCGTCGGTGCGCGCCGCGTTCGCCGCCGGCGCGCTCAACTACCTGGTCAAGCCGTTCACCGCGGAGCAGTTGGGGGAGCGGCTTTCCGCGTACGCGCGCTACCGCAGGCACCTGTCCTCGCTGGGCCGCTCGGTGACCCAGGAGGAGATCGACCGCGCGCTGCGGCTGCTGCACGAGGGCAACCGGCCGCCGGCGCCGAAGGGCCAGTCCCCGGTCACCGCCAGGCTGGTCGCGGACGCGCTCAAGGCGGCGGAGGGTCCCTGCTCGGCCGCGGAGATCGCCGCCAGGCTCGGCATCGCCCGGGCCACCGCGCAGCGCTACCTCGCCGGCCTGGCCCAGGAGGGCCGGGCCACGATGACCCTGCGCTACGGCGCCACCGGCCGGCCCGAGCACCGCTACCAGTGGGCGGCGGGCGCCTAGGGCGAGGTGCTCGCCCGGGCGGCGGCCACGTCCAGCGCCTCGCGCACCGCGGACAGGTGGGCCGGCCGCCAGGACACCCGCTCCGGCGGCACCGTCCAGCGCACCGGGCCGCCGCGGGTGCGACTCGGCGGCGCGAGCGCCCAGCCGCCCTCACCCCGCACCCGGAACCCGGCCGCGGCCAGGTCGTCGTCCAGCCGCAGCCCGCGGGCCACCCAGAACAGCCGGCGGCCGCGTTCGGGGTACACCGCGGCGGGGCCGGCCGACCCGCCGGTGGCCAGCAACGTCTGCACCCGCTCGCCCCACGGCTCCGGTACCTCGAGCACGTCGAAGCGCGCCCCGGTGAGCACGGCGACGCCGAACTCGCACAGCCGGTACCAGCTGCGCACCGTGGCCGGGTCGGTGGTGGCCCGCTCCCGCCACGCCCGCCACACCGGGTGCGGACCGTCCTCCGCGCAGTCGGCGCGCACGCACACGTACCGGCGGCCGTTGTAGTAGGTGGCCGGCACGACCGGCCACCCGTGCCCGACGTAGTCCAGCACCGACCGCCGCAGCTCCCACCGGCGGTACCAGCCTGACAGCAGCCCCACCCGATCACCCCAGTTCGTCGGTAGCACCGGTGGACGCCAAGATCACCATCACCGCACCGAGGCGCTACCGTGTCCACGGTAAGGCTTGCCCGCAAGCCGGCGAGTCCAGTTCATCGGAAGTGGACGACTTTCGTGACCGGTCAACGGATCAGCGAGACGCAGCTCGCGCGGTTGCTGGACGGCTGGTGCACCGGCTCCCGGGAGCCGCTGCACCGCCAACTCGCCATGGCGCTCACCGCGCTGATCGGCGCGGGTGACCTGCCGCCCGGCGCGCTGCTGCCGTCCGAGCGCGTGCTGGCCCGCGCGCTGGCGGTGAGCCGCGGAACGCTGGTCAGTGCGTACACCACGCTGCGCGCTGGAGGTGTTCCGGGAGCGCGGGGTGCGGCTGCGCACCGCGCCGCACCGCGCGGACGGGGTGGACGTGGAGATGCTGCTGCGGCTGGTCCGCGCCCGCCGGCCACGGCTGGTGTACCTGCTGCCGGCCGTGCACACCCCGGTCGGCGTGCAACTGCCGCCCTCGGCCGGGCGGGCGGTCGCCGACGCGATGGTCGACACGGGCGGCGTGCTGCTCACCCCGGGCCCGGTGTTCTCCGCGACCGAAGGCCAGCGGGACCGGCTGCGGCTGCCCTTCGCGGCCCAGGAGGCGGTGCACACCGGCGTCGAGCGGCTGGCCGCGCTGTGGCGGCGCCGTGGGTGGTAGCCGGGCGGTACCGAGATCCCTACAGTTGCCGGTTGAGGTGTTCCGAGAGCGGCGTGGCTGGAGGTGGCCTTCGGTGGAACGCACGCGTGCCGGCCGGGACAGCCTCGCGCGGCGGTGGGAGCGGTTCGTCGCCACCAATGGTCACCCCCTGGACGGCCTGCGGCCCGAGGTTGCCGGGAGCTGGGGCCGCTCGCTGCGCGAGGGAGCGCACCGCCGCACCGAGGCGCCCGCCGACGATCCCTCGCCGGAGTGGCGGCACAGCCCGCTCGGCAGGGCGGTGACCGCACTGCGCGACGAGCTGCACCGGGTCGCCGACGACGGCCAGGTCATCGTCGCGGTCACCGACCAGGACACCCGCATCATGTGGACGGCGAGCAGCGTGACCATGCGCCGCAGGGCGGAGCGGCTGAACTTCGCCCCGGGCGGCCGCTGGGACGAGGCCAGCATCGGCACCAACGCCCTGGACCTCGCTTGGCGCACCCGGGGGCCGGCCACCGTGTGGTCCGCCGAGCACTTCAACCCCAACGTGCAGGACTGGGTGTGCTACGCCGTCCCGGTGCCCGACCCGCACACCGGGGAGCAGCTCGGCGTGCTCGACCTGTCCACCACCTGGGACCGGGACCAGTCGCTCGGCCTGCCCACCGCCCGGGCGCTCGGCCGGCTGCTGGCCAGCGCGGTGGCGGCCACCCCGCGCGAGCCCCAACCGCCCGAGGCGCCGCTTTCCGTCCGGCTGCTCGGCCGCCCCGAGGTGCGCATCGGCGAGCGGCGGATCGCGCTCACCCCGCGGCAGGCGGAGATCGTCGCGCTGCTCGCCCTGGCGCCCGACGGGTTGACCGCCGGCGAGCTGCACGCCCGGGTGTACGGGGACGCCACGGTCAGCCGGGCGACGCTCAAGGCGGAGGTGTCCCATCTGCGGCGGCTGCTCGGCCGGCGCATCGCGTCCCGGCCGTACCGGCTGCTCGGCGAGGTGCGCTGCGACGTCACCGAACTGCTCGACGCGGTGCGGCGCGGCGACGTGCGCGGCGCCGCCGCCCGGTACACCGGCGCGCTGCTGCCCGGCACCGAGTCCCCGGAACTGGCGCAGTGGGCCGAGTTCGTCACCGTCTCGGTGCGCGAGGGCCTGCTCCGCCGGCCCGACCCGGACGCCGCGCTGCGCTGGTCCGAGGAACATCCCGAGGACACCGGCGTGCTGCTCGCCGCGCTGCGCACGCTGCCCGAGCACGATCCGAGGGCCGCGCTGCTGCGTGCCCGCCTGGCCGCCGCGGACGCCTGAGGGCGAACCAACCTTTCACCAACCCTCCGGTTCCTAGCGTGACGCGCACCACGCCCGCGAGGAGGCGGGCGGAGGCGCGTTCGGAGGTGCAGCAATGGCGTACGCACAGCCAGGACAGCCGGGCAGCCCGGTCAGGTTCGCCGAGCGGTACGACAACTTCATCGGCGGCAAATGGGTCGCCCCGGTGGAGGGTCGGTACTTCGACGACATCGGACCGATCGACGGCAAGCCGTTCACCCAGGTCGCCCGGTCCACCGCCGCGGACATCGAGTTGGCGCTCGACGCGGCGCACGCGGCCAGGGAGGCATGGGCGCGCACCAGCCCGACCGAGCGGTCCACCATCCTGCTGCGGATCGCGGACCGGATGGAGGAGAACCTCGAGCGGCTGGCGGTCGCCGAGTGCTGGGAGAACGGCAAGCCGGTCCGCGAGACGCTGGCCGCCGACCTGCCGCTGGCCGTGGACCACTTCCGCTACTTCGCCGGCGCGATCCGCGCCCAGGAGGGGTCCATCGGCGAGATCGACGCTGACACCGTCGCCTACCACTTCCACGAGCCGCTCGGCGTGGTCGGCCAGATCATCCCGTGGAACTTCCCGCTGCTGATGGCGGCGTGGAAGCTGGCGCCCGCGCTGGCCGCCGGCAACTGCGTGGTGCTCAAGCCGGCCGAGCAGACCCCGACGACCGCCCTGCTGTTCGCCGAGCTGATCGCCGACCTGCTGCCGGACGGCGTGCTGAACATCGTCAACGGGTTCGGCGTCGAGGCGGGCAAGCCGCTGGCCGCCAACTCGAGGATCGCCAAGGTCGCGTTCACCGGGGAGACCACCACCGGGCGGCTGATCATGCAGTACGCCTCGGAGAACATCATCCCGGTCACCCTGGAACTGGGCGGCAAGAGCCCGAACATCTTCCTGCCCGACGTGTGCGCCGCGGACGACGAGTTCCTGGACAAGGCGGTCGAGGGCTTCGTCCTGTTCGCGCTGAACCAGGGTGAGGTGTGCACCTGCCCGTCCCGCGCGCTGGTGCACGAGTCCATCTGGGACGAGTTCATGTCCCGGGCGATCGCCCGCACCGAGCGGATCGTGGCCGGCGACCCGCTCGACCCGGCCACCATGATCGGCGCGCAGGCGAGCAACGACCAGCTCGAGAAGATCCTGTCCTACCTGGAGATCGGCCGGCAGGAGGGCGCGGAGGTGCTCACCGGCGGCCACCGGCGCACCGTGGCGAAGTACCCGGACGGCTACTACGTGGAGCCGACCATCTTCTCCGGGCACAACGGCATGCGGATCTTCCAGGAGGAGATCTTCGGCCCGGTGGTGTCGGTGACCACGTTCTCCGACACCGACGAGGCGCTGCGCATCGCCAACGACACGCTCTACGGGCTTGGCGCCGCGGTGTGGACCAGGGACACCAACACCGCCTACCGGCTGGGCCGCGGCATCGAGGCGGGCCGGGTCTGGGTGAACTGCTACCACGCCTACCCGGCGCACGCCGCGTTCGGCGGCTACAAGCAGTCCGGCATCGGCCGGGAGACCCACCTGAAGATGCTCGACCACTACCAGCAGACCAAGAACATGCTGGTCAGCTACAGCCCCAAGGCGATGGGTCTGTTCTGATGGCCCGGGTGGCGATCACGCCGGCCGCCGAGGAGCTGCTGGGCAAGCTGGAACGGCGGCACGGGCCGCTGCTGTTCCACCAGTCCGGCGGGTGCTGCGACGGCAGCTCGCCGATGTGCTACCCGCGCGGCGAGTTCCGCGTCGGCGAGTCCGACGTGTACCTCGGGGACGTGGCCGGCACCCCGTTCTACATGTCGGCCGGCCAGTACGAGTACTGGAAGCACACCCACCTCACCGTGGACGTGGTGACCGGCCGGGGCTCCGGATTCAGCCTGGAGGCTCCCGAGGGCGTGCGGTTCCTCATCCGCTCGCGCCTGCTCACCGACGACGAGCTGCGCGCGGCGGACCCGGTGGTCAGGGGACCGCGCCCCTGAGGAGAACCCCGCCGTGGGTGGCCGACTACCCCGAACGGCCATCCACGGCGGGCCCACCGGGTGGACGTTTCACAGCCACCGGCCAGGCCGGGCCTGGTCTTCTGGTCGGCTGTCGGGCGGACCGGCGGGTTGCCCCGCCGGTCCCCCCAGAACCGGGCGTGCGTGCTTTCCCAGCACCCGGCCGCAGCGACCGGCGGGCGTGGTGCTGCCGCCTGGCAGGATTGCCGGCATGTACCCGCCGATCGAGCCCTACGACCGTGGCCACCTCGATGTCGGCGACGGCCATTCCATCTACTGGGAGACGGTCGGCTCGCCTGCGGGAACTCCGGTGGTGTGGCTGCACGGCGGGCCGGGGGCTCCGGCCTCACCGGGCAGCCGGCGCTACTTCGATCCCTCCCGGTACCGGGCGGTGATCTTCGACCAGCGGGGTTGCGGCCGTAGTCGGCCCCTGGCCACTGATCCCGACGCTGACCTGTCGACCAACACCACTGATCATCTGGTCGGCGATCTCGAGCGGCTGCGCGTCCACCTCGGCATTGACCGGTGGGTCGTGGTCGGCGGCTCGTGGGGGGTGACCCTCGGTCTGGTCTATGCCGAGCGGCATCCCGAACGAGTGCTCGGCATGGTGCTGGTCGCCGTGACCTCCGGTCGGTGGCGCGAGACGCAGTGGATCACCCGTGACATGGGGCGGGTGTTTCCCCGGGAGTGGGACCGCTTCGTCGAACTGGTGCCCGAAGCTGAGCGCGCCGGTGACCTGGCCGCCGCCTACGCCCGGCTGCTGGCCAGTCCCGACCCGGCTCTGCGGGAGGAGGCCGCGCGGCGCTGGTGCGCATGGGAGGACACCCACATGTCCCTGGCGCCCGGTTACACGCCGCACCTCAGTGTGCGGGAACTCCCCTGGCAGCAGGTCTTCGCCCGGCTGGTGACCCACTACTGGGGGCACGGCTGCTTTCTGGCCGACAACGAGGTGATGGCCAACCTGCACCGCATCGCCCACATCCCCGCCGTGCTGATCCACGGCCGGCACGACGTATCCGGACCGCTCGACACGGCCTGGGAACTGCACAAGGCCTGGCCCGCGAGCCGCTTGGTGGTGGTCGACGACGCCGGGCACTTCGGCGGCAGCATGGATGACGAGTTCGTCGCGGCCATCGACGCCATGAGCAGCGTCCAACCGCCTTCGTAGGGCTGGTCCCATCTCGATCCGCAAGCTGGCTCGTTCGCTCGTACCAGCTTCATCGCGCCAGTGCCCTTCGCCGAAAGACCAGCGATTTACGCCCGGATATCCCGGTGGCGCCCGTCTGCACGAACCCCGAGCGGCTGCGCGACCCGGATGGACAGCGCGTTGACAGAACACGTGCTCGACGCGTCCGTTGCTGGCCGGTCAGGGTATGACGACCATGCGGACGTGGTGCTTGTCGATGACCACGCCGGTGGGCAGGTCCTCGTCGGCCGTTCCGGCGGGGTAGGCGGTGATGACGGGCTGGGCGGCGCGGTCGCGGTCGAAGCGCTGGATCTGCCTGACCAGCCGCTCGGCGAGCTGGGCGGCCGCGGGGCCGTGCCCGGTTGCGCCGAGTTCGTAGCGGCGTTCGCCGTCCGGGCCGGGCTCGTCGATGGGGCGAGGCTTGGTGAGGTAGGCCAGGGAGTCGCCCTCGACGATCGCGGGAGTGCGGTAGGAGAACGCGGGACGGCAGACACCGGCCTCGATGGCCTCGTCGTCGGCGTCCAAGCGGCAGGTGCCGGATTCGGTGGCGGTCAGCCACAGCCAGATGTGGTCGAACGGCTCGTTGGCGACCACGGAAGCACCGGACCACACAGTGGTCTCCGGTCCGGTGAACACCTCTCGCAGTGCGGCGGGGTCGATGTTCTGGTCAACATCCCAGTGCAGCGCGACGTTGTCGGTGATGCTGCCGGTCTGCTCGCCGGTGGGCACGATACCGATCATGGGGATGAACCCACAGAGCTGGCTGTTCTCCGCCCGCAGATACGTGTCGTGGCGGGTGAAGGCGATGCTGCGGGCTTGGCCGCGCCAGTGCAGCGGGACCACCAGGGTGCCGCCGGGGGCGAGCTGCTCCAACCAGGCCGGGGGCAGGTCCCACGGCCCGACGGTGACGATGATCTTGTCGTAGGGGGCGTGGTCCGGTTCGCCGAGGGCGCCGTCGCCGGTGACCACCCGCACCCGGCCGTAGCCGGTCTCGGCCAAGGCGTGGCGGGCGTGGTCGGTGACGTCGGGGTGGATGTCGACGGTAGTGACGCTGCCGGTAGGTCCGACGAGTTCAGCCAGCAGGGCTGCGTTGTATCCGGTTCCGGCGCCGATCTCCAGCACGTTCTCGCCGGGCTGCGGGTCAAGCTGGCCGAGCATCATCGCCACCACGGTGGGTACCGAGGCGCAACTGGCGGGCCGATCCGCGCCGGGCTTGATGGTGATCGCCTTGTTGGCGTACGCCTCCTCGACCGAGGCCGCTGGCACGAACCGGTGCCGTGCAACGGCCCGGAACGCCTGCTCGATGCGCTCGGAGTGCAGGTGACCGCTGGTGCGGATGTTGCTGATCATCTGCTCACGCAGGTGCTCGGGACGAGTGCTGGTGGCGGTGCTGGAGTCGGTCATCCGGTTCCTTCCGTATGCGTTGGTACCGATCCGGGTGAGCTGATCGGCACACCCGTGGGCGGAGTGGTGAGCAGGCAGGCGTCCCATCCGGTGCCCGGCGGCAGGTCGGTGAGCGCGACTCCGGCGCCGCCTTCCAGCATCCCGCTGGACTCCGACAGTTTTCGGGTTGCCCGGGTGCGGCGGTGCCGCCAGCGGTGTTCCAGCCGAGCCAGGGCCTCGGCTTCGCTGCCGGGTTCGGCGTCGGCGAGCATCCGGCGGGCGGTGTGCACCAGCCCGGCCCAGCCGTGGCAGAGCGAGTCATCGCCGAGCTGGTCGAGCTGGGCGTCGTCGGTGATGCACGCGAGGAGCACGACCTTGGCCTCGGCCACCCTGGTGGGAGCGTCCAGTGCCTGGGCGGCCAGGTGGAGGGCGCGAGCCAGGCCGGGGGTGCCGTAGCACCAGGACGGTCGTTGCGGCCCCGGCTGGTCGGTTGCGGCGTTGGCCCATTCGCGGGCCGAGATCATGCCGGGCCACCAGGGGCCGGTTTCCGGGCCGCAGCGCCAGAAGTTGAGGAACCAGTCGGTGAGTTCGATCGCGTCGGCGTGTCCGGGTACGGTGATGCCGCCGATCATGGCGGCGGACAGCAGCGCCAGCGGCCCGGCGATGCCGTGTGCCATTCCGAGGTTTGCGTGGCCGCCGGGCCACCGCGGATCGGAGCGGCCGGACGGGCCGTTGGCGGTCCACCAGCCGGGCAGCGCGACGCCGTTCACGGTGATTTGGCCGGTCAGCCGGACCAGGTAGGTCAGCACGTCGCGCAGCGGTTCGCCGCCGGGGTGGTTCGGGTCGGCGTGGACGGCCTGAAGCAGGCACACCCCGAGTCCGGTCAGCCCGTTGATCAGATCGAACTCCCGCAGCTCCGGCAAGGCGCCGCGGTCGATCCGCTCGTGGCCGCGGACCAGGCGGGTGCGGGTGATCTCCGCGACGTGCTGGTCCAGGCGGGCCAGCACCGGGGTGTATGCCGGTTGTCCGGCGGTGCGCAGCACATAGGCGACGGCCGGGGCGCCCTGGTACAGGCTGGCCTCGGCGTGGGCCGCCACCGGGTGAGCGGTCATGGCCTTCACCCACTTGTGGGCGGTGGGCCAGTCGCCGATGCCGGCGTGCGCGTAGGCGATATGAAGCAGCGCCAGCCCGGCCCCGCCGGACAGGGACTGCCCCCAGTCGGGCGTGGGCTCCCGCTCCGGCGGCAGGGTGCCGGGAGAGGTGTAGCCGGTCACCGGGCCGTACCGCCGTCGTGGTGGCGGGCTCGCCAGGCGAGCGCGGCTTGCCGGGCCAGCCGGCGGCAGGTGCGTTCGCTGTCCGGGTCAATGCCGACGAGCCGGTTGTGCAGCATGTGCAGCACAGACTCCAGCACCACGTCGACGCTCGCCTGCGCCGGGAGGGCCTTCCGGTAGTGGCGCAGGGCGTAGGCGCGCCGAGCCCACGCCGGGCCGATCTCGGCTGCCCAGCCGGGAATCTGCGCCAACGCGGCCGGCTCGGTCGCCAGGAGGATGGCCCGGTCGGTCACGGCCCGGTTGACGGCGGGTGTTGCGGCCACGGGCCGGGCGGCCAGCCAGGTCATGGCCTCGGCCGGGTCACCGAAGAAGCCGGTGACGATGCCGACCATGTTCGCCACGACGAGCGCGAGATCGGTGTCGGTGGTGGGCTGGTGCCGCAACAGCGCGGCCACGGCGGCCGAGTCGGCGACGAAGACGTTCTCCGCGGCCTCCAGCGCCGGGCCTTGGCCGTAGCGGCCGACCTCCGGCAGGTAGGTGTCGAGGACGAGCCGTCCGACTAACCCTGCGTCCCGCATTCGCTGCGACCACTCCCCGACAATGTTCGTGCACGTACCGTAACGGTCCGTGGCGGTGCGAAGACGCAGCCGCAGGTGGTCAGTTTCGTGCGGGCCGCGGTATCGCAGCCACCAACACGCCGCCTCGAACCCGTGGGCATCGAGGGTGGCCAGCAGCGTGGGCAGGTGCTCGGCGATGATCTCGTTCATCCGCTCCGGGTGGGTGAACAGCTTCGCCGACAGCCACCGGGTGGCCGGGGCACCGGGGACCTGCCCGTGGCTGTTCGTCACGACCGGCAGGTGCTCGCGCAGGGGGTTGGGCGCGGGTTTGCCCGTGGTGACGAGGGGCACGGCGATTTCGTGGACGTGCCCGCCGAGCCACCCGAACGCCGATGGCGGAGCGGCCTCGATGAGGATGGCCTGCCCGTGCCGGGCCAGGTGGGCGCGCAGCAATTCCAGATGGATGGGCTCGTCCAAGGTGAGGCGCAGGGTGCGGTCGGCGTCGCGCAGCTCGACCACGGCGGGGCAGTCCCAGCGAGCGCGCCACCGGTCCAACGCCTGCCGCCACTCGCGCCCGCCGTGCGGGTCGGCCAGATCGTCGGGGGTCAGCCGCCACTGCGCCGGAAACAGGACGGTACGCCGGTAGCGCACCCGCGGCAGGCGCGGCAGGTTGACGTGCGGTCCCCAGTCGAACTGGTACCAGCCTGCGGAGAACGCCCGCGGCAGGTGGGCCAGGAACCGCACCACGGCCGGAGGCTGCTTGCGCAGGTCGAGCGCGTGGAACACCTGCGGCTCCACCACACGCCGCCGGGAGAGGCTGACCAGGTGCAGCCGGTCGCGGGTCGCGGTGACCCCGAGGTCGTTCACCGTCAGCAGCCTGGCCCCGCCGGTGTCGTCGAGGTGGCGGTGTTCTCCCAGCGGCAGCAGATGATCCAGGTAGGCGGGCACGCGGCAGACGTTCTCCGCGTTCGGGTACAGCGGGCCGAAGCTCAGTTGGACCCGCAGCGCGTTCTCGGTGGCGGCGGGCAGCCCCCGGTACGCCTCGGCCAGCCCGGTCCCGGTGGCCAGCGGGGTGAACCGCGAGGTGAGGGTTCCGGCGGCGCGGGCCGGCGCGACGGAGAGGGTGAACTCGCCCCGGTCCAGCGCCTCGATGCTGGGGGCGTGGACGCGGGCGGCCAGCTCGACGTGCGGCGGGATGGAGGGCTCGGCGAACCCCTCGCCGGTCAGCGCCGCGATCATCTCGTCGGTGAGGGTGATTTCGCCAGTGCCGGTGCTGATCGCCTCCCACGCTAGGGCGAGCAGCCGTTGATCGCGTTCGGCTGTGCCGGAGGAGGGTGTGGGCAGGACGCTGCCGGGGTAGCCGGCCGGATACCCCAGGCCGGTGTCCGGATCGAGCACGTCGACCAGCGGCACCAGCGTGCTGGTGCCGTACCGGTCCACGAAAGCCGCATGGTAGGCCCGCCACGTCGGCTCACCGGCCGGATGCCGGGTCAGCCGCAGCAGCGCGCTGGCGGCCTGCTCCATCTCCCGCGCGACCTGCTGCGGCAGCCACACCGCGCAGTCGAGCACGAGGTCACCGGTGAGCAGGGTCCGTCCTTGCCCGGAGACCTCGGCCATCCGCGAGGTGATCGTCTCGCGGATGGCGGGCTGCTCGGCCGGGTCCGCGTCGTTGTGCCGGGCCAGCTCGGCGTGGATGTCGTCCAGGTCGCGCACGAGCGCCGCGGTGTCCGGGGCGGCGTCGGCCAGGGTGTCCGCTCCGGCCGTGTGGAGTTGGTCGAGCAGGTGGGCCAGCGGGTCGGTCATGGTGAACGGGGCACGCAGGTTGGTGATCAGGTAGTCCTGCCCCACGAGGTCGGTGAGCATCGCGCGAACCGTGGCCGGATCGGCGGCGGGAAATGCCGTGGCCAGGTGCGCGGCCAGCGTGCCGAACCGGATCGGGATGGCCGCCGCGTCGCGGACGGCGTCAACAGCGTGCGTGTTGCGGATGCTGACCCGGTTCGGACCGTGCGGCACCTCCAGCCGCCCACCGCGCCGGACCGCGAGGTCGTTGACCTGGACGTTCAGGCGGTCCAGCAGCTCCGGGCAGCTCTCCAACCGGTCGATGACATCGGCCAGCCAGACGGTGTTCACGCGGGCCAGGCACCGGTGGGCGCTGCCCCAGCGCACGTCAGTGGACCGCCCGAGGGTCACGCCGGTCACGCCGGCGAACAACCCGAACGGAGTGGGGCGTCCGATGCTGCGCAGCAGATAGCGGGCAGTGGCCAGGGTGGCGCGGCGGACCTGTTTGTCGTCCACCGCGCGGCCGGTGCGGATCGCCATCACGCGGTCGGCCAGCGACCGGCTGGCCATGGTGATGGCCTCGGCGAAATCGGTGTTGGACCACACCTTGTCCAGCCAGGTGCGGCACCCGGCGATGTCGCCCGGATCGGGCCACCGCTCGGGTGCGTCGGTCAGCGCTGCGGCGGCGGCGCGCAACAACGCGACATCGACGTGGCGGTAGAGCGGTTTCGCCTCGCGCATCCTCATCCTCCGGCCACCTGTCGCGATCGGGCGGGAACCGCGGGGGCCGGCAAACACGCTCCCGGCCCCCGCGAAACGGATCGGCTCACACCCCGTCGCTGATGCACGCCGACGCGCAGGTCGGGTCGCATCCGTCGTCGGTGCCGCCCTTGCAGGCGGCGAGCGGATGACCCGCCGGTACATCGGTGATGATCTGGATGTCGAGGGCGAACGGGTCCTCGACAGCCGACGTGGGGACGGCCGCGGCCGTCTTGGACAGGGCCTCGGTGGTGAGGGTTGCGGGCATGCTGATCCTTTCGTTGGTGATGGGCTGATCTTCTTTAACCTGGCCGTGGAACCCTTGCGGGGCAAGCACTTTCCGGTCAGGACCCTGATGTGTGCACGGCTGGCGTGCGGCTAGCTGAGCGAGGCTGATCGGGGCGCGGATATGGGCGCGCAGCACCGGGCAGGGCGGGCCGTGGGCACCGCGTCCACAGGTGGGCTCATGGGGCGTCGTCCGCGCCGACTACGGGCATCACGGCGGTCTGCTCGGCCGATACCGCCGGTACCAGAAGCGGGGCACCGGGGCTTGCGGCCCTCCTGGGCAGCGGCGGTGCGGGTGTCGGCGGAAACGGTGGATAGGAGGCGGTCATCGCCAGCACGCAGCAGTCCGGGCACAGACGCTCCGGGCTCGGCGGGCGCAGTTCCCAGACGTCGGACACCGGCAGGCCACACAACCCGGCCATCGGCTGGTCGGGTTGCACGACGTGGGCGCGGCCGGCATAGAAGGTACCGCCGGGCCGGTTGGTGCCCCACCACCATCCGACTGGGCTTGTGGGCTGCACTGGTGTTCTGTCCGCCGTCACCGATCGCACCCCGATCACGCCCGCTGTTCACGGGTGGTCGCGCCGGCGCTCATGCCGTACCTCCCCTGGCACGGACGCTGATCCGGCGGACGTGGCCGTGCAGGCACTCGTAGAACCCACACACCACCCGGTACAGACCACATCGGTGACCGCCGGTGGGGAAGGTCAGCACTGGCCGCGCGGCTCCTACCCATGCGGTGGGAACCCAGTGGCCCGACCCGGGTCGGGGGTCCGGGTCGGACCACCGGGGGCTTGCGTCGGCCGCCGCCGTCGACGGGACCGGCGCGGGCGCCGAACCGGATGACCCAGCCAGGGGCGGTCGGAGCGCGTTCTCCTCGTTCATCAACAGCGGCATCGCCATGTCGTCCACGGTGCCGGCCGACACCGGGGTATCCGATCCCCATTGGGGCTAGCCCCAATGGGGCTTGACACGGCGGTAGGCGAAGCGAGCGACTAGTGCCTCTCCAGCCATGAAGACGCCCGGCGCACGCCGCCCGAGCGGTGGTTACGCTGTGAACCTGGACGGGTACGTCTGGTATTGGAAGGCGAACCATGAATGGTCCGGGACGACGCTGCCGGTTCTGCGGCACCCTGCTGCGTGTCGGCGTGAACGACACGATGTGCGGCTCCTGCGCCCGCGCCTGCGGGTTCCAGGCGCCGATCCCGGAGGGGTTCTACGAGGACGCGGCCCTGCGCGCCGCGTTGGCCCGCTACGACTTCGGCGCGGTGTTCGCCGCCGTCCGGCAGCAGACCGGGCTGTCGCAACTCCAGCTCGCTGACCTGCTGGGTCTGTCGCAGTCTCGGGTCTCCGCCGTCGAACGCGGCGAGCGCCGGCTCACCCACGTCAAGTTGGCCGCCAGGCTGGCCACCGTACTGCGCATTCCGGCATTCTTGCTCGGTTTTCCCGCCGACATCCCGACCGACGTGGCCGGTACCGTGACCGCCGAGGAGGTGAGTTGGTTGGAGCGCAGGGATTTCCTTGCCCTCGTCACGGCCGCCACGTTGGGATCAAGCCTGCATCCCGAACTCGCCCGACTTGGCTCACTGCTGCCCGGCCAGGTCGAACCGGTGACCCGGCCCCGTATCGGCGCGGCCGATGTCGACGCCATCGAGGCGATCACCGACGGGTTCCGCCGCTCGGACTTCGCCTACGGCGGTGGCCTCTGCCGCGCGGCGGCGGTCACGCAACTGCACCAGGTGCGCCAGTTGGAGAACGCCATCTGCACGCCGGAGACACGCACCCGACTGCTGGTCGCCATCGCCGAGCTGGCCAGCATGGCCGGGTGGATGGCCTACGACGTCGAAGACCACGACGCCGCGCGCCGCCTGTGGACCTACGCACTGGACACCGCCCGCCGCGCCGACGACCACCCCCGCGCGCCCGACCTCGCCGTCGATGTGCTGCTGGACATGGCGCACCAAGCCCTGCACCTCGACCGCGCCAGCGAGGCACTGCACCTCGTGCAGCTCGCCTCGGCCACCGCCGCCAACCGCAAGCATCCGGTCAGCACGATCACCCAGGGCTACATCTCGGCAGTCCTCGGATGGTGCCGCGCCGCTCTGGGCGAGGCCGAGCCCACCCGCCGCGCGATCGGCAACGCCCAGGACACCTACGCCACTGCCGACCCGGACACGACCCCGCCGTGGGCCTGGTTCGTCACCGACGCCGAGATCACCGCCCAGCAGGGCCACTCGCTTTACCTGCTGTCGCTGACCCGCCCCGAGTTCGCCCCCGACGCCATCGACAAGCTGACCGCGGCCGCCACCGGCTACGGCGCGGAGTACGAACGCAGCCGCGCCGTCATCCTGCCTCCGCTGGCGTCCGTGCAGTTCCAGGCCGGCGACATCGACGCGGCGGTGGCCACCGGCTACGAGGCGGTGGACGCGATCATCGGGCTGTCCTCCACCCGTGGCTACGCCCGGCTGCGAGTCCTGGACAGGATGGCCCAGCCGCACAGCCGCAAACCGGAGGTCGCTGACCTGCGCGAACACATCCGCGCCGCGCTGACCGCTGCGGCATGAGCCACCCAGCTGCGACCGACGCCCGCCTGCCCGGCCTGGACGCCCTGCACGCCGCGTGCCGGATCTTCGGAGCCAACCCTGCGGACGCCCGCCTCCTGCACCACCGCTCCAATGCGGTGTACCTACTTCCCCATGAGCGGGCTGTCGCCCGCCTGGCCCCCGATACCCCGGTACGCCGCCGCCGCGCCCAGACCTGCATCGAGGTCACCCGTTGGCTGGCGACCCAACCCGATCCGATCGCGTTGCCGCCGCTTCCCGGTGAGCAACCAGTGATCGCTGCTGGGGCGGTCGTCACCTTCTGGCCCCACCGCGCCCTCACCCCACCACCCTCGCTCGCCGACCTGGCGGCGCCCCTGCGACGGCTGCACAAGCAGCCCGCCCCACCGTTCCCGATGCCCCGTTACCAGCCGCTGCAACGGTTGAACGAGGCGCTGGCCATCGACCTGGACCGTCCCCAGCCCGCACTGACCACAGATGACCGGGCCTGGTTGCTCGACCGCGCGGCCACCGTGGCCGACACGTTCGCGGACACCGAGTTCCCGCTGGGGGAAGGCCTCATCCACGGCGACGCGCACAACGAGAACCTGGTCCGTGACCACGGCGATTGGCTGCTGATCGACTGGGACGGCACCTGCCTCGGTCCCCGCGAACTGGACCTGCTCGCCGGCATCCCCGACCACTTCCACGAACCCGAGGCCGACCGGTCGCGGTTCCTGACCGCCTACGGCTACAACATCCTCGACTGGCCCGGTTGGACCCTGCTGCGCGACATCACCGAACTGCACGCCCTCGGCGCCTACATCCGCCTTGCCCCCAGCAAGCCGGCCGCCGCCGCCGAACTACGCCACCGCATCCGATCCCTCCGCACCGGCGACCGATCCACCCGCTGGCAGGCTATCTCTTAGCCGCCGTCCCCGGCCGCGACCATGCCCGCGCGGTGGCCGGCTGCCCCGAACGGCCAGCCACGGCGGGCCCACCGGGTGGACGGCGACGGCCCGGCACTATGGAGGTAGGTTCCCCACCGGGAAGTTACCGTCCAGTTGGGCCGCGGTTGGCGGTCCCACGGGGAGGCGCCGGCCGTGCTCACTCGACGCTCGCCATGGCTGACCGAGGACCTGGACCCGATCCGGGACCTGGCGCGCACCTTCTTCGCCAAGGAGGTTGCGCCGCACCAGGAGCGCTTCGCCGCGCAGCAGCACGTCGACCGGGAGCTGTGGCACAAGGCCGGCGAGGTCGGCCTGCTCTGCCCCAGCATCCCGGAGACATACGGCGGGGGCGGCGGCACGTTCGCCCACGAGGCGGTGATCTACCAGGAACAGGCCCGCGCCGGGGACTCCAGCTTCGGCATCGGCGTGCACAGCGGGATCGTGGCGCACTACCTGCTCGGCTACGGCACCGAGGAGCAGAAGCGGCGGTGGCTGCCCCGGCTGGCCTCCGGTGAGCTGGTCGGCGCGATCGCCATGACCGAACCGGGCGCCGGCTCGGACCTGCAGGGCATCACCACCCGGGCGGTCCGCGACGGCGAGGAGTACGTGCTGACCGGGGCGAAGACCTTCATCACCAACGGCAGCCAGGCCGGCCTGGTGATCGTGGTCGCCAAGACCGACCCGGCGGCCGGCGCCAGGGGCGTGTCCCTGCTGGTCGTGGAGACCGACGGCGCGGAGGGCTTCCGCCGCGGCCGGGTGCTGCACAAGGTGGGCCTGCACGGCCAGGACACCGCCGAGCTGTTCTTCGACGACGTCCGGGTGCCCGCGGCGAACCTGCTCGGCGGGCAGGAGGGCCAGGGCTTCGTCCAGCTCATGCAGCAGCTCCCGCAGGAGCGGCTGATCATCGCGGTCAGCTCGATCGCGGCGCTGGAGCGGGCTGTCGAGGTCACCGTGGACTACGTCAAGCAGCGCAAGGCGTTCGGCCGCGAGCTGCTCGGGTTCCAGAACACCCGGTTCGTGCTCGCCGAGTGCGCCACCGAGGCCGCGGTCACCCGCTCCTTCGTGGACGACTGCGTCCAGCGGCACCTGACCGGCGAGCTGGACGCGGCCACCGCGGCGATGGCCAAGTGGTGGAGCACCGACCGGCTGTGCCGGGTGGTCGACGAGTGCGTGCAGCTCTTCGGCGGCTACGGCTACATGACCGAGTACCCGATCGCCCGCGCCTGGACGGACGCCCGGGTGCAGCGCATCTACGGTGGCACCAACGAGATCATGAAGGAACTGATCGCCCGCTCGCTGTAGTGGGCTCTCGGAAGGGTGGCGTGATGGGGCAGGGGCCGCTGGCCGGCCTGCGGGTCGTGGAGCTGATGGGCCTGGGCGCGGCGCCGTTCGCCGCGATGGTGCTCGCCGACCTGGGCGCGGACGTGGTTCGCGTCGAACGGGTCGGCCGGGGCGCCGACGTGCTCGGGGTCACCCAGGACCCGCTGGCTCGGGGACGCCGCTCGATCGCGGTGGATCTCAAGCGCGCCGAGGGCGTGGAACTGGTGCTGCGCCTGGTCGAGCGGTCCGACGTGCTGGTCGAGGGCTTCCGCGCCGGGGTCACCGAGCGGCTCGGTCTCGGCCCGGAGGACTGCCTGGCCCGCAACCCGAGGCTGGTCTACGGCCGGCTCACCGGGTGGGGCCAGGACGGGCCGCTGGCGCCGCGCGCCGGGCACGACATCAACTACATCTCGCTGGCCGGCGCGCTGGAACCGATCGGCCGGCCCGGCCGGCCGCCGGTGCCGCCGCTGAACCTGGTGGGTGACTTCGGCGGCGGCGGCATGCTGCTCGCCATGGGGGTACTCGCCGCGCTGTACGAGCGGGAGAACTCGGGCCGCGGCCAGGTGGTCGACGCGGCGATGGTGGACGGCGCCGCGCTGCTCACCACCATGCTGCACGGCATGCGCGCGGCCGGCGCCTGGTCCGGCGGGCGCGGGGAGAACCTGCTCGACGGCGGCGCCCCCTACTACGACACCTACCAGACCGCGGACGGCCGCTACGTCAGCATCGGCGCGCTGGAGGAGAAGTTCTACGCCGAGCTGCTCCGGCTGCTCGAGCTGGACCCGGCCGACCTGCCGGACCGCGACGACACCGCGCGGTGGCCGGAGCTGCGGGAGAAGATCGCGGCCGCGGTGCGCCGGCGGAGCCGCGACGAGTGGGCCGAGCTGGCCGTGGCCAGCGACGCCTGCCTCGCGCCGGTGCTCGAGCCGGGCGAAGCGCCGGATCACCCGCACAACCGCAAGCGGCAGACGTTCGTGGATGTCGCCGGCACGGTGCAGCCCGCGCCCGCACCCCGGTTCGGCCGCACGCCCGCGTCGACTCCCGCGCCGCCGCCTCACCCCGGCGCGGACACCGACACCGTGCTCGCCGAACTGGGCCTGCCCGCCGAGGAGGTGCGCCGGCTGCGGGCCGAGGGCCTGGTCGGCTGACGGGCTGTTCCGGAACTGGACCGACCCGCGATGGCGAGCACGGGAACGCGCCGGGGCGAGTTCGCAAGAACAGGTACTGACACCCGCACGGCACCCCGCGCGGTGACAGTGCACCGGACAGGGGAACGGAGATCCCGGGCGGAACCCTCGGTCGGCCGCACGGGGTACCGTTCGCTACACCGGATGATCCCTTGACGGGGACGTGCCGACAGGGCGGACACGATCGGACGGAGGCGGTTGCGGTGAACGCGAAGAAACTCGTGACGTGGCTCGTGGTCGCCCTCGTGGCGTACCTCCTCATCGGCCGGCCCGTCGAGTCGGCGAACGCGGTGCACACGGTTCTCGACTGGGCCAGGCAGGGAGCGGAAGCCCTGATCACGTTCGTGCGGACCGTGTTCACCTGACAGCCGATTCCGGAACTGGACCGACCTGCGATGCTGATGTGCGGAACGCGCCGGGGCGAAGCCCCCGCGATCGTAGGGGCGGGGCGAGCTACCAGGACAAACAGGGGCGTGCCGGTCACCGCGAGCCCCGGCGACACGATCGGAACGCGCGTTCTCAGAACAGACACGGAGCCGGTCCCGCGAGACGCAGCGCCGCATCTCTCGCTCATCCCGGCACGCAGCAGGACGCAGCACCCCGATCAGCGTGGCACCCAATCTCCCCGACGGATCCCCGGTCCCGACCGCGTCGTGCCGACATCGTCGGTGTCCGGCCCGCCCTCGTCAAGGTCGGTACCGGCTGACCTGTCCTGGCTCATGGTGGGAACTTCCCACCATGAGCCAGCGGTGTGAAGGCCCGGTGAGTGATCGCGGGCGGGGCTCACTGCGACTACGGAGGGTGTTGTTTGTGCCCGGTTGGCGGCACCTCCGTTGGGCCTTCCGGGTGGAGTTCACCAATAACGCCCTGGTAACGCCGCCCCACTTCCCTCGCGGGTCTAGCGATGTGTCGGTGGTCCGGCATACGGTTCGCAGGCATTGGGTGATCATCAGGCCGGTCGAGGAGGCAGGGATGGTCGACGATTCCGGTGTGGACGAGCTGCTGAGGCAGTGGACCTCCGAGCGGGCGCAGGACGCCGAGCTGCAGGAAACCAACGAGCTCAAGGCCGCGTGGCTCGCCGAGGCCACCCTGGCCACGCCGAGCATCCCGGCGCCGCGCGGGCACAGCGGCCCCGCCACCGGCGGCGGCCTGCTCGCCGGTGAGGACGCCGACCCGGCCTACCTGGCCGCCATGCGCAGGCGGCTGCCCGGCGTGCCCGACAGCCTGCTGGCCGCGGCGGCCAGCTGGTGGCAGCTCATCGGCGATCTCGCCGAGGCCGAGCAGTGGTGGGACGCCGGCATCAGCCCACTCGACCAGCGCGCCCTGGAGTACCGGGCGGCCGGTCTGCGCCCCGCCGACCTGAGCCGCCGGCTCGGCCCGCTCACCGTGCTGGAACACCTGCGCCGCGGCAGCGCACCGGCCTGGTGCGTGGCCCGGCTGCAGCGCCAGCGCCGGGACATCGCCTGACGGCGAGGGAGCGAGACCGAGCAAGATCAACCGAGACTGGCCGACTGGTCCCCCCGGTCCAGCGGATATCGACCCGGCCACGGGCGTCCGGGTTCCTCCCCGGCCCGGCCGCCCGTGGCGGGAACTGCCGCGGTCCGGCGGCGTTCGGCGCCGTCCTCCGGTGCGTCGCAGGTCACCTGGGCGACGGTGTTAGCGTCGAAGGGTGCGCGGCAACCTGTTCAGCGCCCGCGGGCTGGCCCTGCTGAGCCTCTGCGGGCTGTGCCTGGTCGGCTGCGTGCTGCTCGCCTGGTGGCAGTGGAACAGGTTCGAGTCCGCCACCGGGACCCTGCAGAACCTCGGCTACGTGCTGCAGTGGCCGCTGTTCGGCCTGTTCCCCTTCTACATGTTCTGGCGGATGCGCCGGCTCGCGGCCGCGCGGGACGCCGCGGAGTCCGCGGAAGCCGAACCCGACCAGACCGGCCCGGAGGAGCCCGGTCGCCCGCGTCCCGCCGGCGACCCACCGACCACGCCCGATACCGGTGCCGAATCCCCGATCACGGCCGAGACCGGCGCCGAGTCTCCGGCCGCGCGGGCAGCACCCGAACCGGCGCCCCGGAGCCGCCGTGCCGGCCCGCCACCGTGGCGGGCGCCGCGCCCGAGGGTGCCGTCGCCGCAAGACGAACCGGACGAGGAACTCGCCGCCTACAACCGGTACCTCGCCGAACTCCACGCCAGGGACGCCGGCCGTGCGAGCTGACCGGCCGGACCGAGCTGACCCCCCGGCGTCACCGCCGGGTGAGGATTCTCCACGTCGACAAGGAAGGCGACAGCTGCCGATGAAGGGTGCCCTGAGCCGGTACCGGGTGATGGCCTACGTGGTCGGTGTGGGCCTGTTGCTGCTGGTCCTGGTGGCCATGCCGCTGAAGTACTTCGCCGACCAGCCCATGCTGGTCCAGGTGGTCGGGCCGATCCACGGCTTCCTGTACATGGTGTACCTGGTGGCCGTCGCGGACCTGGCGATCAAGTCCCGCTGGTCGGTGAAGGGCACCGTGCTGGTGATGTTGGCCGGAACGATCCCGTTCCTGTCCTTCGTGGCCGAGCGCAAGGTGGCGCACCGCGCCGAGGCCGGCCTGCGCGTCTGATTCCCGACACCGCCGGTTCCGGTGGGACAATCGGGGACGTGGGGAGTGACACGGGCCTGTTCGGGCCCGACTCGGTGACCTGGCGTGTGCACGGCGAACCGGTGCTCTTCGTCGGCGGCCTGCGCGCGCTGCTGCTGCAGGCACTCCACCCGCTGGCCATGGCCGGCGTCGCCGAGCACTCCCGCTACCGGGAGGACCCGTGGGGCCGGCTGCGACGCACCGCCGACTACGTCGGTACGGTCACGTTCGGTAGCCGGGCTGACGTGGACGCGGCCGTGGCCAGGGTCAGGGCGGTGCACCGCACGGTCACCGGCGTCGACCTGGTCACCGGGCAGCCGTACCGGGCCGACGATCCGGAACTGCTGCGCTGGGTGCACTGCTGCGAGGTCGACTCCTTCCTCACGACCGCGCGGCGGATCGGACTGCTCGACCCCGACGAGGCCGACGCCTACGTGGCCGAGCAGGCCAGGGCCGGCCGGCTGGTCGGTGTGCCGGACCGGTTGCTGCCGCGCAGCGCCGCCGACCTGGCCAGCTACTTCGACGGGGTGCGCCCGCAGTTGCGCCGCACCCCGGCCGCGGTGCGCGGGCTCGGCTTCCTGCTGCTGCCACCCATGCCCGCCCGGGTGGCGCTGCTCACCCCGGCCCGGCCGGCCTGGGCCGGGATCGCCGCGTTGGCGTTCGCGCTGCTCCCCCGGTGGGCGCGGCGGATGTACGGCATGCCTGGCCTGCCCACCACCGACCTCGGCGCCACGGCCGCGGTGTTCTCGCTGCGGACCGCGTTGCGCGCGCTGCCCGAGGAGTGGCGGCAGGGACCACACCTGCGGGCGGCACGGGCGCGGATCACCGCCGGCGCGGGTTGACCGCGACGTGCGGCCCGCCTAGCGTTTCGTGCCAATCAAACTGAACACGGCCGTCGATGCCGAGCGGGAGAGACCCCGGTCGCCCGGGGCGCCGAAGGAGCAAATCCTCCCCGGAAACTCTCAGGCACAGCTACCGCCCGGCGAAGGCAACTCTGGAGAGTAGGCGCGCGAGTGCCTCGCCCACGGTGCAAGCCGCGCCCGCCGCGCGGTGAAGCTCTCAGGCCCATGACAGAGGGGGAGGACTCACCCGGCCGCGAGCCCGGCGCTCGCGGCGGCGCAGCGAGGAGTCCCCGATGGTCCGTGTCAGCGCTTCCCCACCGATCGTCGCCGCCGTGGCCGGTGCGCGCGCCGGTACGGTGCCGGCGCCGCCCGGTCCCGCCCGCGTGACCGACCGTCACCACCGCCAGGAGCAACCGATGTCGCCGTCCACTCCGGAGCAGCCCGCCGGCCGCCGCACGCCACTTCACGCCGAGCACGAGGTCCTCGGGGCGCGGTTCGTTGACTTCGCCGGCTGGCGCATGCCGGTCCGCTACGACAGCGAACTGGCCGAGCACCACGCGGTGCGTGACGCCGCCGGACTGTTCGACCTCAGCCACATGGGCGAGATCCGGGTGAGGGGTGCCGAGGCGGGCCCGGCGCTGGACCACGCGGTCGTCGGGCACGCCTCCAAGATCGCCGTCGGTCGGGCCCGGTACTCGCTGCTGTGCCGGCCGGACGGCGGCGTGCTGGACGACCTGATCGTCTACCGCACCGCCGAGTCGGAGTTCCTCGTGGTGGCGAACGCCGCCAACGCCGACCTGGTGCTCGCCGAACTCCGCGAACGCGCCGCCGGCTTCGCCGCCGAGGTGGTGGACGACTCGGCGGACACCGCGCTGATCGCGCTGCAGGGCCCGGTGGCCGCCCGGGTGCTGGCCGAGCTGACCGACGCCGATTTGGACGGCCTGCGCTACTACGCGTCCGTGCCGGCCCGGGTGGCCGGCCGGGAGGTGCTGCTCGCCCGCACCGGCTACACCGGCGAGGACGGCTTCGAGCTGTTCTGCCCGGCCGGCGACGCGGTCCCGCTGTGGCGGGCGCTGCTGGACGCCGGCCGGCCGCACGGCGTGCGCCCGGCCGGGCTCGGCTGCCGGGACAGCCTGCGCCTGGAGGCTGGCATGGCGCTGTACGGCAACGAACTGACCGTGGCGACCAACCCGTACCAGGCCAACCTCGGTCGGGTGGTGAAGCTGGACAAGCCGGCGGACTTCGTCGGCCGTGCGGCGCTGGCCGAGATCGCCGAGCGGGGCGTGGACACCGTCCTGGTCGGCCTCACCGGCACCGGGCGGCGCGCGCCCCGGCACGGCTACCCGGTGCTCGACCCGGCCACCGGCACCGAGATCGGTACGGTGACCAGCGGCGCGCCGTCGCCCACCCTGGGGCACCCGATCGCCATGGCCTACGTTCGGCGCCAGTACGCCGCGCCGGGCACCAAGCTCGCGGTCGACGTGCGCGGCCGCCAGGAAGCCGTCGAGGTCACCGAGCTGCCGTTCTACCGCCGGCAGCGCCAGAGCCCCTGAGGAGTTTCGATGACCGAGCTGTTCACCGCCGCTCTGTCCGATGTGGACCCGGAGATCGCCGCGGCCGTCGACGCGGAGCTGGGCCGGCAGCGCGGCACGCTGGAGATGATCGCCTCGGAGAACTTCGCGCCGTGGTCCGTGCTGCAGGCGCAGGGTTCCGTGCTGACCAACAAGTACGCCGAGGGCTACCCGGGGCGGCGCTACTACGGCGGCTGCGAGCACGTCGACGTGGTGGAGCGGCTGGCCATCGAGCGGGTGATCGCGCTGTTCGGCGCCGACCACGCCAACGTGCAGCCGCACTCCGGCGCCCAGGCCAACGCGGCCGCGATGCACGCGCTGCTGGAGCCGGGCGACACCATTCTGGGGCTGGACCTGGCGCACGGCGGGCACCTCACCCACGGCATGCGGCTGAACTTCTCCGGCCGGCTGTACAACGTGGTTGCCTATCACGTGCGCGAGGCGGACCACCGGGTCGATATGGACGAGGTGGAGCGGCTGGCACGGGAGCACCGGCCCAAGCTGATCCTGGCCGGCTGGTCCGCCTACCCGCGGCAACTGGACTTCGCCGAGTTCCGCCGGATCGCCGACGAGGTGGGCGCCTACCTGATGGTGGACATGGCGCACTTCGCCGGCCTGGTCGCCGCCGGCCTGCACCCGAACCCGGTGCCGTACGCCGACGTGGTCACCACCACCACGCACAAGACGCTGGGCGGACCGCGCGGCGGCGTGGTGCTGTGCCGGCAGGACTACGCCAAGAAGATCAACTCCGCGGTCTTTCCCGGCCAGCAGGGCGGCCCGCTGGAGCACGTGATCGCGGCCAAGGCGGTGTCGTTCCGGATCGCGGCGAGCGAGGAGTTCGCCGAGCGGCAGCGCCGCACCCTGGCCGGGGCCAGGCAGTTGGCGGAGCGGCTGACCGCGCCGGACGCCGCGGAGGCGGGCGTGCGCGTGCTCACCGGCGGCACCGACGTGCACCTGGTGCTGGTGGACCTGCGCGAGTCCGAACTGGACGGCAAGCAGGCCGAGGACCGGCTGCACGAGGTGGGCATCACGGTGAACCGGAACGCGGTGCCGTTCGACCCGAGGCCGCCGATGGTGACCTCCGGCCTGCGCATCGGCACCCCGGCGCTGGCCACCCGCGGGTTCGGCGCGGAGGAGTTCGCCGAGGTCTCCGACGTGATCGCGGCGGCGCTGCGGCCGGACGCCGACCTGCCCGGCCTGCGCGCCCGGGTGGAGCGGCTCGCGGAGAAGCACCCGCTGTACCCGCAGCTGTGAGGGTTGTCACCGCGGCAGGCGGAATTGGCTGAAGCGTTCATGAGGTTGGCGGCCAGTGAGGACGCGCGGGCGGTTCCGGGCCCGCGCGCGGGACCGGAAAGGGGCTGCCCAGCATGACCGCTGCCGCCACGGACCAGTTCGCCGACCTGCTCGCGCTGGACCGCGCCGCGCAGGACCTGCTGTTCCGCGAGGCACGGACGGCCAACGCGTTCACCGACGAGCCGGTCACCGAGGAGCAGGTGCGGGCCATCTACGACCTGGTCCGGTGGGCGCCGACCAGCATGAACATGCAGCCGCTCCGGCTGCTGCTGGTGCGCTCCGACGAGGCCAGGAAGCGGCTGCTGCCGCACCTGTCGGAGGGCAACCGGGCGAAGACCGCGAGCGCTCCGCTGGTCGCCGTGCTCGCCGCGGACGTCGACTTCCACGAGAACCTGCCCAGGGTGTTCCCGCACAAGCCGGACGCCAGGGACGCCTTCGCCGGCTCCGTCGCGGCCCGCCGGAGGAACGCGCACCTCAACGCGACGCTGCAGGTCGCGTATTTCATCCTCGGGGTGCGGGCCGCCGGCCTGGATGCCGGCCCGATGACCGGGTTCGACGTCGAGGGCGTGCACCAGGAGTTCTTCGCGGGCACCTCGCTGGAGCCGCTCGTCGTGGTCAACATCGGGCACATCGACCACTCCGCGACGTTCCCGCGCAGTCCCCGGTTGGACTACGACGAGGTCGTCCGGGAGGTCTAGCCGACGATCCGCCGGGTGCTGGTGCGGAAGGGCGGCGGTTCTGCCAGGGTCACGGTCGTGGCTATCGAGACGTCCTTTCCCCGCCAGTACGCCCGCACCCAGCGGTTCACGCTCGGCGCGCCGCGGTCGTTCACCGTCGCGCCGGACGGCTCGCGGGTGGTGTTCCTGCGCTCGGCCGGCGGCACCGACCGGCAGACCCGGCTGTGGTCGCTGGACACGGCCACCGGCGAGGAGACCTGCGTGGCCGACCCGGGCGCGCTGCTCGCCGGCGACGGCGAGGACCTGCCGCCCGAGGAACGTGCGATGCGCGAGCGCCGCCGGGAGGGAGCCGGCGGCATCGTCGGCTATGCCACGGACAACGACGTGCGGGTCGCCGCGTTCACGCTGTCCGGCCGGCTGTTCGTCGCCGACCTCCTCGGCGGCGAGGTCCGCGCGCTGGGCACCGTCACCGCCGCCGTCGACCCGCGCCCCGACCCGACCGGGAGCCGGGTCGCCTACGCGGCCGGCGGCGCGCTGCGGGTGATCGATGTGGACGGTCACGCGGACCGGCCGCTGGTCGAGCCGGAACACCCGGACTCAAGCTGGGGCGTCGCCGAGTTCATCGCCGCCGAGGAGATGGGCCGGTCGCGGGGTTTCTGGTGGTCGCAGGACGGGACCCGGCTGCTGGTCACCCGGGTCGACGAGGGACCGGTGCGGCGCTGGCACATCGCCGATCCGGCCAATCCGGACGCCGCGCCGACCAGCGTCGCCTACCCGGTCGCGGGCACCGGCAACGCGGTGGTCCGGCTCGCCGTGGTCGGCCTGGACGGCAACTGGCTGGACGTCACCTGGGACGACGCCGCCTTCCCCTACCTCGCCGACGTGCACTGGTCCTCCGGTGGTGCCCCGCTGGTCACCGTGCAGTCCCGGAACCAGCGCACCCTCCGGGTGCTGGCGGTGGACCCGGACACCGGCGCGACCACGCTGCTGGCCGAGGACACCGACCCGCACTGGGTGGAACTGGTGCCGGGCGCCCCGGTGTGGACGCCGGACGGCCGGCTGGTGCGGGTGGTCGCCCGCGACGGCGCGTACCGGCTGCTGGTCGGCGGTGAGGACTGGACCGGGGACGGCGTCCAGGTGCGCGCGGTGCTCGACGTCTCCGAGCACGACGTGCTGGTCACCGCCTCGACCGGCGATCCCACCGAGGTGCGGGTACTGCGCGTCGCGCGCGGCGGCGCCACCGAGGTGTCCGATGTGGATGGTGTGCACACGGCGCGCCGCGGCGGCCCGGTCACCGTGCTGTCCTCGTCCGGCATGGACTGGTTCGGCACCCGGAACCGGGTGCTCCGCGACGGCGAGGTGGTCGCCGAGATCGCCTCGCACGCGGAGCGGCCGGTGGTCGAGCCGAACGTCACGCTGCTGACCGCCGGGGAACGGTGGCTGCGCTGCGCTCTGCTGCTGCCCACCGGGTACCGGCCGGAGTCCGGCCCGCTGCCCGTGCTGCTCGACCCGTACGGCGGCCCGCACGCCCAGCGCGTGCTCCGCGCCCGCAACGCGTACCTGACCTCGCAGTGGCTGGCCGACCAGGGGTTCGCCGTGCTCGTCGCGGACGGCCGGGGCACCCCGGGCCGCGGCCCGGACTGGGACCGCGCGGTCGCCTTCGACTTCGCCGGCGCCACCCTGGAGGACCAGGTGGACGCCCTGCACGCGGTCGCCGCCAAGCACCCGGAACTGGACACCTCCCGGGTCGCCATCCGCGGCTGGTCCTACGGCGGCTACCTGGCCGCGCTGGCCGTGCTGCGCCGGCCCGACGTGTTCCACGCCGCCATCGCCGGCGCGCCGGTCACCGACTGGCGGCTGTACGACACCCACTACACCGAGCGCTACCTCGGCCACCCGGACGAGCGGCCGGACGTCTACGACGCCAACTCCCTGCTCGGTGACGCGGCCAAGCTGGAGCAGCCGCTGCTGCTCATCCACGGCCTGGCCGACGACAACGTGGTGGCCGCGCACACGCTGCGGCTGTCCGCCGCGCTGCTGGCCGCCGGCCGGCCGCACACCGTGCTGCCGCTGTCCGGGGTGACCCACATGACCCCGCAGGAGCAGGTCGCGGAGAACCTGCTGCTGATCCAGGTCAACTTCCTCAGGGGAGCGCTCGGGCTGCCATAGCCACGCCTCCGGCGGCCGTTCGGGCTACGACGACGGTCGGGAATCCCCGCCGATCCGCCAAGCGGCCCTGGTGCGCCCGTCCCGGGACCCTCCAAGATCCGCCGTGCCTGACTGGCAAGCGAGTGGATGGGAGAGTCCGTGACGTTATCGAGATCCTGGGGGAGGCGCCTCGGCGTCTTCGCGGCTGCCGGCACGATGGCCGGTGCGGTGGTGGCGGCCGCGCCGGCGGCGCTGGCCGCGCCGGCGGTCGGGGCCGGAACCGCGCCCGACGCGAAACTCGCCGCGTTCTACGACCAGCGGCCCACCTGGGCACCGTGCGAGACCAGCGGCCCGGGCGCCCAGCTGGAGTGCGCCACGATCACCGTGCCGCTGGACTACCGGCACCCGGACGGCGACCGGCTGTCCCTGGCGATCAGCCGCCACCGGGCGACGGACCCGGCACACCGGCGCGGCGTGCTGCTGCTCAACCCGGGCGGGCCCGGCGGCTCCGGGCTGCTGCTGCCCACCGCCTTCCTGGACAACGACATCGCCAAGGGTTACGACCTGATCGGGTTCGACCCGCGCGGCGTCGGGAAGTCCTCCCCGCTGGTCTGTGAGGTCACCCCGGAACTGGCCACCCCGAACACCCGGCCCACCGACGCGGAGTTCGCCGCGTGGGCGGCCGACGCGCAGGCTGCCGAGCAGGGCTGCGACCGGGCCGGCGGCGGCATCCGGCCGTACATCAACACCCCGAACACCGCCCGCGACATGGACGTCATCCGCGGCGTGCTGGGCGAGAAGAAGATCAACTACCTGGGCTTCTCCTACGGCACCTACCTGGGCGCGGTGTACGGCAGCCTGTTCGGCCGCAACCTGGACCGCAACGTGCTGGACTCCTCGGTGCACCCGGAGTGGATCTGGCGGCCGCAGTTCGAGGAGCAGGCCATCGCCTACCGGTCCGATGTGGACGCCTGGGCGGAGTGGACCGGCCAGCGGAACAAGGCGTTCGGGCTGGGCACCTCGGCGCAGCAGGTGCTCGGCACGGTGGAGGACCTGGCCGCCAAGCTGGCGGTGAAGCCGGTCGGCGACTTCGACCGCAACACGCTGGACCTGGTGATGGGCCAGGGCGCCCGGTACCGGCCGCTGTGGGCGGTGCTCGGCCAACTGCTCATCGAGGTGCGCGCGGCCGCGAACGGTCAGCAGACCGCGGCCGGCGCGGACGCGGCGGCCGCCGCCCGGCTGCTGAGCGACCTCGGCATCGCCGAGACCCGCGAGGGCGTGTTCGACACCGTCACCTGCGAGGCGGACTGGCCGCGCGACCTGCAGACCTACTACGCCGACATGCGGCTGTACCGGGAGCGCTACCCGTACGGCTTCGGCGTCTCCCGCGCCGCGCCGACCACCTGCACGTTCCGCTCGTTCACCCCGCCGGACCGGGTCACCGACCTGCGCCGGGACAACTACCCGGTGGGTCTGGTGATCCAGGCCGAGGGTGACGCGCAGACGCAGTACGACGGCGGGCCGGCGATGGCCTACCGGCTGCGGGACAACCTGGTCTCCGTCTCCGACGAGGGCACCCACGGGCTGTACAGCCGCAACGCGTGCGTTACCGCGATCGTGGACCGCTACCTGCTGGACGGTGTGCTGCCCGGCAGCCGCTCGGTGTGCCCGGGTGACCCGCGGCCGCCGATCCCGGCGGACACCGCGCCCGCGCAGGTCCAGCCGCACGCCGCGGCCCCGTCGACGCTGGAAGCCAGCGTCCGCCAGTTCATCGCCGCCAAGCACCTCGACCGGCACTGAGCCGGAAAGCCAGCCGCCCCCGGATCGGCGGGATCCGGGGGCGGCTGGCGTCGCGCGGGATCAGCGCCCGGCGTGACGCAGGTGGTACGGCGGGATGCCGCAGCCGACCAGCGCGTCGGCGTCGATCGAGACCGGGCGGTAGGCGCAGGTGGCCAACCGCTCGGTCATCCGGGCGGTCGGGTCGGCCACCTCGTCCGCCCGGCCGAACAGGAACGCCCACTCGTGCTCGTCCGAGCCGAAGTAGGCGACCGTGCCGAACACCTCGGTGAACCGCCGCCAGGAACGCAGCAGCGTGTCGTTGCGCCACAGCGTCGGGCAGCCCGCCTGCGAGGCCACCACGCCCCCGGGGGCGAGCGCGGACCGGCACAGGCCGAGGAACTCCGTGCCGTACAACCGGTTGTGCTGCGCGTGCTCGTCCTCGTGCTCGTCCGGCGGATCGATCACGATGACGTCGTAGCCGTTCTCGGCGGACTCGGAGGTGGACTCCGCCGCGGCGCGGACGAACTCCCACCCGTCGGCATAGTGCAGCCGGACCGGTCCGTCCCCCGCCTCCGCCCTGGCCAACTCCTGCTGGCCGTACCCGTACGGCAGGTGCTGCGCGCAGCGCCGCACGGTCTCGGCGTCGATGTCCACGTGGTCGACCAGGCTCGCGCCCGCGGCCACCGAGATCTGGCTGACCACGCCCTCGCTGGAACCGACCACGAGTACCCGCGCCACCCGATCGGCCAGCAGCAGCGCCGGAACCAGCAGCGCCTCGTGGTACACGAGTTGGCTGAACTCCGTGCTCTGCCGGTCGTCGTTACAGAACAGCGAGACGCCCTGGGCGGTCTTGGCGATCATCACGTGTTGGAACGCCGTGTCGCCCTCCCAGATCACGTCGTCGAGTTCCCAGAGCCGGGAAAGACCGGGGCCCAACGGTTCCCGGATCACCCGTCGACCGTCCGAACCGGTCAACTGACCTGCTCCTTCCCGCTGGCCGCGACGGCCGGCTCCGGCCAGCCGCGATGGATGGTCTCGGTCCGCATCGAGTTTCCCCCCAACGCCTCGGCGAGCAGCCGAACGGCAAGCTCCGGGTTGGCCTGCGTCCCGCAGGTGAACACGTCGACGAAAATCGACTCAACCTCCGGATAGCTGTGCAGGGAGGCATGCGACTCCGACAGCAGTGCCAGCACGGTCACCCCCTGGGGGTCGAACCTCTTGGAGATCACCTCCAGGACCGTCGCGCCGGCACGCACCAGCGCGTCGGCCAGGGTGCGTCGGAGGAAAGGCTCGTCGTCCAGCCGATCGGCGTCAACGCCCTCGAACTCGGCGATCACGTGTTGTCCAGTGAACAAGCCGACGGTCTGCACCGACCCCGGAGCATCGGACATCTATCAACCTCCCTACTTCTGGAAGTGGCGCACAACCGGTGCGCGACAGGATCCGCCCCGCGCGGCGCGGAACGAACATCTTCGGTGGATTGTCGATCCGTCCACGGTGGACGATGGGACACGGGCCCGTACGGTTGAGGCGGGAACCGGCTACCGCCGGTATGCGCGACGCGTAGGTTAGCCCGGTCACTCGCGGGCGCGCGAGATCATTGGCCCACCACGGTTTTTGAGATCACATCCGTGGTGCATCGTCGGCGTTCCTTGTCGCCGACGCCGTTGCCGTGGGCGTCGGCGGTGCCGGATGCCGCCTCCGTGGGAGAGAGCGCGTCGGCGGGCACGCAATAGGTCGTCAGCGGGGCGAAGCCGTTGAACGCCACCGACGCGTAGCTCGCGGTGTACGCGCCGGCGCCGAGCAGGTCCACGTGGTCCCCGGCGCGCAGGTCCAGCGGCAGCCGGTACACCCGTCGCTGGTACAGCACGTCGTCACCGTCGCAGGTCGGGCCGGCGATCACCACCGGGCCGGTCGGCCCGCTGTCCCGGGATGTCACCAGCCGGTACGCGATGGCCTCGTTCTCCGTCTCGGCCAACCCGCCGTAGCGGCCGATGTCCAGGTACACCCAGCGCCGCTCGTCGTCGGCGGACTTGCGGGCCACCAGCACGACCTCGGAGCGGATCACGCCGGCGTCGGCGACGATCGCCCGGCCCGGCTCGACCAGCAGCCGCAGCGGGCGGTCGCCGAAGTGCCGGCGCACCGACTCCTCGATCGCCGCGCCGTACCCGGCGAGCGGCGGCGGCGTCTCCAGGTAGGTGGCCGGGAAACCACCGCCGAGGTTGAGCACCCGCAGCGGGACCGAGCGCTGGTCCAGTTCCTCGGCGACCCGGGCGACGGTGGCGATCCCGGCGTCCCACGCGGTCGGGTCGAGTTGCTGCGAGCCGACATGGAAGGAGGCGCCACAGGCGTCCAGGCCGAGCCTGGCGGCGCGGTGCAGCAGATCCACCGCCATCTCCGGGGCGCAGCCGAACTTGGTGCCGAACGGCGTCCGCGCGCCGCCCTCGGTCGTCGGGGAGGCCACCAGAATTCGGCAGAACACGGACGACCCTGGCGCCGCGGCGGCGATGTGCTCCAGATCCTGCTCGCTGTCGAAGGCGAACAGCCGCACGCCGCGCCGGTAGGCGTACTCGATGTGGGAGAGCTTCTTGATGGGGTTCGAGTACGAGACGCACTCCGGGCGGGCGCCCTGCGCCAGGCACAGGTCGATCTCCGCCGGGCTGGCCACGTCGAAGTTGGCCCCAAGCTCGGCCAGCAGCCGCACCACCTCGCGCGCGGGGTTGGCCTTCACCGCGTAGTACACCTCGGCCCACGGCAGCGCGGCCCGCACCTGGTGAAAGCGCTGCGCCACGACGTCGAGGTCGATCACCAGGCACGGGGTCTCCGGTCGTCGCTCCCGCAGGAACTCCAGAACCGGGGCGCTGATCCCGGGGGTTCGCGCGGTGTCGGGGCGCGGCGAGCCCGTTTCCGGTGGGTGGGTCGTGACGAGGCTCTCGGTCATCGGCGTCGGGGATATCCTCTCGCTTCTCCGGCCGCCGGCGAGACTGCTCCCGGACCGGTGGCGGCCGGCCGGCCCGGGCGTGCCGTGTTGGGAAGGACGCGCGGCCGAGAGTGGACCAGCCCCGCGACGCAACCTGCCACTGTAGGGGATTTCCGGCGGGAATGTCCCGACACCCGGTGCGGAACTAGCCTTCCGGGCGTGGCCGAGACGCACTGCATGGTGATCACGACAATCGACTCCGCCGACGCCGCCGAGCGGCTCGCCCGCGGCATCGTGGAGGCGCATGTGGGTGCCTGCGCCCAGGTGGTGGGGCCGATCCGCAGCGCCTACCGCTGGGAGGGCGCCGTCCAGGTGGACCAGGAGTGGCAGATCTGGGTGAAGACGACGACCGCCCGCCTACACCGGTTGATCGAGCACATCGAGAACAACCACTCCTACGACGTGCCCGAGATCGTCGCCACGCCCATCATCGGTGGCAACGCCGCATACCTCCGCTGGGTGGCCGAGGAAACCCAGGGAGACTGATCTCACGTCACCCGGCCTGCACCCCGCACACCACTGCTGACCTGCGGGGTCGCCGCGATACCCGGACCCGCGCGCGGAAAGATAGTTTGGACAAGCAACGAAAAGATGTTAGTTTGAACAAGGAAATCGGCAGGTCGAGGGTTCGGCCCGGAACTGGCATTCCGGCTGGGGGAGGTGGCCGTGACGGCTCAGCAGACCCGCGTGGCGGAGCGTGCTCCGGAGCATCGGCAAGCGTCCCGGCGGCGGTCGCCGCGGTCGGCTCGGTCTGTCGAGGAACTCGGGCCGCACTACAAGTGGATCGCGCTGTCCAACACCACGCTCGGCCTGCTGATGGCGACGATCAACTCGTCGATCGTGCTCATCGCGCTGCCCGACATCTTCAAGGGCATCGGCATCAACCCGCTGGCCCCGGGCAACACCAGCTACCTGCTCTGGATGATCATGGGTTTCCTCGTGGTCACCGCGGTGCTGGTGGTCGGGTTCGGCCGGCTCGGCGACATGTACGGCCGGGTCCGGATGTACAACCTCGGGTTCGCCGTGTTCGCGATCTCCTCGGTGCTGCTCGCGGCCACCTGGATGCAGGGTGACGCCGCCGCGCTGTGGCTGATCGGCTGGCGGGTCGTGCAGGGCATCGGCGGCGCGTTCCTGTTCGCCAACTCCAGCGCCATCCTCACCGACGCCTTCCCGGCCAACCAGCGCGGCATGGCGCTGGGCATCAACGGCGTGGCGGCGATCGCCGGATCCTTCCTCGGCCTGCTGCTCGGCGGCGTGCTCGCCCCGGTCAACTGGCACTACGTCTTCCTGGTCTCGGTGCCGTTCGGCGTGTTCGGCACCATCTGGGCCTACCTGAAGCTGCACGACACCGGCACCCGGCAGCGCGCCCGGATGGACTGGTGGGGCAACATCACCTTCGCGGTGGGGTTGATCGCCGTCCTGGTCGGCATCACCTACGGGCTCCAGCCCTACGGCGGCCACGCGATGGGTTGGACGAACCCGGGAGTGCTCGGCGCGCTCGGCGGCGGCGCGCTGGTGCTGATCGTCTTCGTGGTCATCGAGGCGAAGGTGGCGAACCCGCTGTTCCACCTCTCGCTGTTCCGGATCCGGAACTTCACCGCCGCCAACATCGCCAACCTGATGGCCTCGCTGGGCCGCGGCGGGCTGCAGTTCATCCTGATCCTGTGGCTGCAGGGCATCTGGCTGCCGCTGCACGGCTACTCCTTCGAGCAGACCCCGCTGTGGGCGGGCATCTACATGGTGCCGATGACGGTCGGCTTCCTGGTGTCCTCGCCGCTGTCCGGGGTGCTGTCGGACCGGCTGGGTGGCAGGCTGTTCAGCGTGGGCGGCATGCTGGTCGCCGCGGTCACCTTCCTGCTGCTGGCCTACCTGCCCGTCGACTTCTCCTACCCGCGGTTCGCGGCCCTGCTGCTCGCCAACGGCCTGGGCATGGGCCTGTTCTCGTCGCCGAACCGGGCCGACACGATGAACGCGCTCCCGGCCAACGCCCGCGGCGCCGGCGCCGGGATGAGCGCCACGTTCCAGAACTCCGCGATGGTGCTGTCCATCGGCATCTTCTTCAGCCTGATCGTCACCGGGCTCGCCACCAACCTGCCCTCGGCGATGACCCAGGGCCTGACCGCGCACGGCGTGCCCGCCTCGGACGCGGCACAGATCGCCCAGCTTCCGCCGATCGCGGTGCTGTTCGCCGCGTTCCTCGGGTACAACCCGATCCAGACGCTGCTCGGCCCGGTGCTCGGCCGGCTTCCCGCCGACCAGGCCGGCTACCTCACCGGCCGCAGCTTCTTCCCCAACCTGATCTCCGGACCGTTCTCGGACGGCTTGAAGGTCGCCTTCTGGTTCGCCATCGCCGCGTGCCTGGTGGCCGCGGTGGCCTCGGCGCTGTGCCGGCGGCCGAGCCCGGCGGTGCCCGCCGCGGCCCCCGGCGCCGCCCCCGCCGAGCACGAGGAACTGGGCGCCGAGCTGGCCGGCGTCGCGGGCGAGGCCAGCGGCACCCCCAGCGAGCTGGTGCTTCCGGTCGACCGTCCGGCGGTGGCCAGCGGCAACGGTCACCGCACCAGCGGGCGGAACGCCGACGAGCCCCCGGCCGTCCGCGGCACCGTGTGCACCCCGGCCGGTACCCCGGTGGCCGGCGCGGTGGTCACGGTGACCGGCGCGGACGGCCGGCAGGTGGACCGCTGCCTGGTCGGCCGGGACGGCGGCTACGCGCTGACCGGGCTGCCGCCTGGCGGCTACACCGCGATCGCCTCCGCGCCCGGCTACCGGCCCGAGGCCAGCGCGGTGCGGGTGTCCCGGCAGGGTGCGGCGCTCGCCGACTTCGTGCTGCACGGCAACGGCGTGCTCACCGGCACCGTGACGTCCGATGTGGACGGTGAGCCGGTGGCGGGCGCGGCCGTGCTGGCCACCGACGCCTCGGGCCAGGTGGCCGCGCGCACCACCACCGGCGCCGACGGCGGCTTCCGGCTCGACGGCCTGCCCGGCGGCGACGTGGTGGTCACCGCCAGCGCCGCCGACCGCCGCCCGGACACCCGGCTGGTCACCGTCACCCTGGGCGCTCCGGTGGCGGTCGACCTGGTGCTGCCGGCCGAGGGCGGCGTCCGCGGCGTGGTGTCCGCGCCCGGCGGAGCCCCGCTGGCCGGTGCCACGGTGACCGTGCTGGATCCGGCGGGCCAGGTGGTGGCGACCACCGTCACCGACGCGGCGGGCGGCTACGCGCTGCGCGGCCTCGATCGAGGCGAGTACACCCTGGTGAGCAGCCTCTACCACCCCACGGCGGTGCGGGTCGACCTGGCCGCCGGCGCGGCCGCCCAGGTCGACGTGGTGCTCGGCGCGAACTAGCCGGGTCGCCCGCCAACCAGCGGGACCGCCCGCGGCCAGCGCGGCGGCCGGGCAACTAGCGGGGCCGCTTGGCCCTGACGAAGGCGCGCAGCTTGGTCAGCGGCCAGGTGTTGATCACCTCGGCCGCGGTCAGCCAGCCGCGCTGGGCGGTGCCCACGCCGTAGCGCAGGTACCCCAGGTGCACCGTGGAGTGCGAGTCGCTGTCGATGGCGAACTTCACCCCGTACCGCCTGGCGTGCATGATGTGTTCGTCCCGCAGGTCGAGCCGGTCGGCGAAGGAGTTCACCTCCAGCGCGGTGCCGGTGCGGGCACACGCCTCGAAGACCGCGTCGAGGTCCACGTCGATCTCCGGCCGCCGACCGATCTGCCTTGCCAGCGGGTGACCGATGATGTTGACGTACGGGTTCTCGATCGCTTTCAGCAGCCGCCGGGTCTGCCGCTCCCGGGGCAGCGTGAAGTACGAGTGCACGGAGGCCACGCAGAGGTCGAACCCCGCCAGGAACTCCGGCGGCCAGTCCACCTCGCCGTCGGCGTCGATGTTCAACTCGGTGCCGTGCAGCAGCCGCATGCGGCGGTGCTTCCCGTCCATCTCGCGCACCCGCTCCCGCTGCGCCAGCATCTTCTCGTCCGACATGCGCTGCATGTACAGGTTCGGGGCGTGGTCGGTGATCGCGTAGTAGGAGTACCCGCGCCGCGCCGCCGCCTCGACCATCTCCTCCAGCGTGGACACGCCGTCGGTGAGATCGGTGTGCGTGTGCAGGTCACCCTTGATGTCCTGCTCGGTGAGGAGGTCGGGCAGCTCGCCACGCTGCGCCGCCTCGACCTCGCCGCGGTCCTCACGCAGCGTCGGCGGGATCCACGGCAGGCCCAGCCGCCGGTAGACCTCCTCCTCGGTCTGCGACACCACCAGGTCGCCCGAGTCCACATCGAACAGTCCGTACTCGGAGAGCTTCAGCTTCTGGTGGACGGCGATCTCCCGGGTGCGGATGTTGTGCGCCTTCGAGCCGGTGAAGTACTGCAGCGCCGCGCCCCACGCCTCGGGCGCGACCACCCGCACGTCCACCTGCAGCCCGCTGCGGGTGCGCACCGAGGTCTTCTTCTGCCCGTGCGCGATCACCTCGGCCACGGTGTCCAGCTCGGTGACCGTGCGCATCAGCGGCTCCGGGTCCTCGGCCGCGGCGAGCAGGTCGACGTCGCCGATGGTCTCCCGGAACCGGCGGAGCGAGCCGGCGTAGCTGCAGCGCACGCAACCGGTCACCGCGGAAAGCTCCTCGACCAGTTCGTCCGCCAGCTCCAGCGCCACGTTGATCAGCACCCGGTCGCCGGCGGACTGCATCAGCCGCACGCCGTGCAGGATGTTCTCCTCGGTCTTCGTGCCGAAGCCCTTCAGGCCGCGCAGCTTCTCCGCGTGGATCGCGTCGACCAGTTCCTCCACCGACGAGATGCCCAGCTCCTGGTACAGCACGTTGGCCTTCTTCGGGCCGAGCGTGGGAATGGCGATGAGCTGGCGTACCCCGGCCGGGATCCGGGCCCGCAGCTCCTCGATCTCCGGCACGCTGCCGCTGGCCAGGTACTCGGCCACCTTGTCGGCGATCGACCTGCCCACGTTCGGGATCTGCCGCAACCCCTTGGCGTCGAGCTGGGCGACGTCCTGGTAGTGGCCGGCGACGGCGCGCGCGGCCTTCTCGTACGCGCGAGCCTTGTAGGCGTCCCCGCCGGTGATCGAGATGAGGTCGGCGTACTCCTGCAGCAGCCCCGCCACCTCATCGTTCGACCGGGCCATGGCTTCGAGTGTAGGAGCGGGCCGGGCGGCACGCAGGGGTGCGCGTGTGACCGCCCGGCACCCGGGTACCCAGGGCCGTGACGACCGCGGTCGGACCCGACTGGGAGGGAAAAGCGGTGAACGTTCAGGAGATCCTGGATCGCGCGCGGGACGCGGTGACCACGAACCGGGTCTACGGCGAGCCCATCCGCGAGAACGGGGTGACCATCATCCCGGCCGCCAAGATCGGCGGCGGCGGTGGCGGCGGCGAGGGAGCGCAGCCGGAGGAGAAGGGCCACGGCCTCGGCGCCGGCCTGGGCATGTCCGCCCACCCCACCGGGGCGTTCGTGGTCCGTGACGGCACGGTGACGTGGCAGCCCGCCATCGACGTGAACCGGGCGATCCTGGCCGGTGCCGCGGCGAGTGTGGCCGCGCTACTGGTCCTGCGCACGATCATCCGGATGCTGGTGAAATCCCGCCGGATCTAACCCGTCGGCCGGGCCGGCACGGCGATGGCGGCCAGCACCAGGCCGTCGCGGACCAGCCAGCGGCCGGTGAACCCGGTGAGCGGGCGGCCGGCCAGCACCGGCCCGGGCACCAGCAGCTTCGCCTCGAAGGTGCGCGTGTCCGGGTGGATCGTGACGGCCGCGTCCTCGAAGCCGAGCCAGCGCCCGGCCAGCGGGAACCACGCCTTGTAGACCGACTCCTTCGCGCAGAACAGCAGACGGTCCCAGGGCGTCTCCGGCTCGGCCCGGTCGAGTTCGGCGAGCTGGGAGCGTTCCTCGGCGAGCGAGACGGCGCCCAGCACGCCGTCCGGGAGCGGGCCGTGCGGTTCGGCGTCGATGCCGACGCTGGCCAGGTCGGTGACCCGGGCGGCGACGGCGGCCCGGTAGCCGGCGCAGTGCGTGATGCTGCCGACGATCCCGTCCGGCCACCGCGGCTCGCCCTTCGGCCCGCGCAGGATCGGGACGGCCGGCACACCGAACTGGGCCAGCGCGCGGCGGGCGCACACCCGGCCGGTGGTGAACTCCCGCCGCCGCTTCTCCACCGACCGGGCCAGCAGCGCCTCCTCCTCGGGGAAGAGCACGGCGTCGGTCGGGTCGGTGGTCGCCTCGGCGGCCGCGACCCGCTCCGGCAGCAGCTCCTCGATCACCGGTTCTCTCCGCACGGCAGGATCTGGCGGAGCGTGCCGCGCGGCAGGCCACGCTTGCGCCACTCCCGCGGGTAGCCGACGGACACCTCCTCGAACCGGACGCCGTCGTGGTAGGTGGTGCGCGGGATGTGCAGGTGGCCGTACACGACGGCGGCACAGCGGTACCGGCGGTGCCAGTCCGCGGTCAGCTCGGTGCCGCACCACTGGGCGAACTCCGGGTAGCGGAGAATGCGGGTCGGCTCGCGGACCAGCGGCCAGTGGTTGACCAGGATGGCGGGCAGGTCGCCGTCCAGCTCGGCCAGCCGGCGCTCGGACTCCTTGACCCGGGCCCGGCACCAGGCGTCCCGGCTGGGGTGGGGGTCGGGGTGCAGCAGGAACTCGTCGGTGCACACCACACCCGCATCGTAGGCGCGGGCCAGCGCCTCCTCCTTGGTGCGCGTGCCCTCCGGCCGGAAGGTGTAGTCGTACAGCACGAACAGCGGGGCGATGACGACCGGCCCGCCGGCACCCCGCCACACCCGGAACGGGTCCTCCGGGGTGAGCACGCCCAGCCGCCGGCAGGTCGCCACCAGGTACCGGTAACGCTGCTCGCCGCGCAGCGTCACCGGATCGGCCTTGGGGGTCCACAGCTCGTGGTTGCCGGGCACCCAGACCACGGTGGCGAACCGCTCGGCGAGCAGGCCGAGCGCCCACTCGACGTCCGCGACCTTCTCCGCCACGTCACCGGCCACCAGCAGCCAGTCCTCGTCGGTTTCCGGCCGCAGCTCCTCGACGATCTTCCGGTTGTCCGGGTGGGCCACGTGCAGGTCACTCGTGGCCAGCAGCTTCCCTCCCGCGGCGGCGCCCACGCGGCGGACGCTACCAGCCGATCACCGGGTGCTTCCCGTGTTCGTCATCACCCGGGCCAGCCGCAGATCGAGCGCCGTGTGGCGGCGGCCGGCGCCGACGGTCCGCACCGCCTGGCCGATGGCCCTCCGCGAGCCGACCAGCACGACCAGCTTCTTCGCCCGGGTCACCGCGGTGTAGAGCAGGTTGCGTTGCAGCATCATCCACGCGCTGGTGGTGATCGGGATGACCACGCAGGGGTACTCGCTGCCCTGCGAGCGGTGGATGGTCAGCGCGTAGGCGTGGGTCAGCTCGTCCAGCTCGGCGAAGTCGTAGTCGACGTCCTCGTCCTCGTCGGTGCGCACGGTGAGCCGCTGGTCCTCCGGGCTCAGCCCGGTCACCACGCCCAGGGTGCCGTTGAACACGCCGTTCCGGCCCTTGTCGTAGTTGTTGCGGATCTGGACGACCTTGTCGCCGACCCGGAACACCCGCCCGCCGAACCGGCGTTCCGGCGCGTCCGGCTTCGCCGGGGTGAGCGCCTCCTGCAGCAGGTTGTTCAGTGCACCGGCGCCGGCCGGGCCGCGGTGCTGCGGCACCAGCACCTGCACGTCGGTGCGCGGGTTCAGGCCGAACTTCCGGGGGATCCGCCGGGCCACCACGTCCACGGTCAGCTCCGCGGTCGGCTCGGCGTCCTCGACGGGGAACAGGAAGAAGTCCGGCAGGCCCCGGGTGAGCGGGTACTCGCCGGAGTTGATCCGGTGCGCGTTGGTGACCACCCCGGACTCCTGGGCCTGGCGGAAGATGTGCGTCAACCGGACCCGGGGGATGGGGGAGCCGTCGGCCAGCAGATCGCGCAGCACCTCGCCGGCGCCCACCGAGGGTAGCTGGTCGACGTCGCCGACCAGCAGCAGGTGCGCGCCCGGCGGCACAGCCTTGGCCAGCTTGTTGGCCAGCAGCAGGTCCAGCATGGACGCCTCGTCCACGACGACGAGGTCGGCGTCCAGCGGGCGGTCCCGGTCGTACGCCGCGTCGCCGCCGGGTTTCAGTTCCAGCAGGCGGTGCACGGTGGCCGCCTCGTGCCCGGTCAGCTCGGTGAGCCGCTTCGCCGCCCGCCCGGTGGGCGCGGCGAGCACCACCTTCGCCCGCTTGGCCAGGGCCAGGGTGATGATCGAGCGCACGGTGAAGCTCTTGCCGCAGCCAGGGCCGCCGGTGAGCACCGCGACCCGCTCGGTGAGCGCCAGCTTCACCGCCTTCTCCTGCTCCGGGGCCAGCTCCGCGCCGGTGCGCTGGTGCAGCCAGGCCAGCGCGCGGTCCCAGTCGACGCCCGCGAAGGCGGGCATCCGGTCGGTGTCCGCGTGCAGCAGCCGCAGCAACTGGTTGGCCAGCGACACCTCGGCGCGGTGGAACGGCAGCAGGTAGATCGCGGCGGTGGGTTCCTCGGCGTCCTCGCCGGGGATCTCCTCGCGGACCACGCCCTCCTCGGCGACCAGCTCGGCCAGGCAGTCGATCACAGCGCCGGCGTCCACCTGGAGGATCTTGATGGCGTCGGCGATCAGCCGCTGCTCGGGCAGGAAGCAGTTCCCGTCGCCGGCCGCCTCGGACAGGGTGAACTGGAGGCCGGCCTTGATCCGCTGCGGGCTGTCGTGCGGGATGCCGACCGCCTTGGCGATGGTGTCCGCGGTGCGGAAGCCGATCCCCCACACGTCGCTGGCCAGCCGGTACGGCTCGGTCTTGACCACGTCGATGGCCGCGTCCCGGTACTGCTTGTAGATCCGCACGGCCAGCGAGGTGGACACCCCGACGCCCTGCAGGAAGACCATCACCTCCTTGATGGCCTTCTGCTCTTCCCAGGCGTCGGCGATCAGCTTGGTGCGCTTCGGGCCGAGCTTGGGCACCTCGATCAGCCGTTCCGGCGCCTGCTCGATGACGTCGAGCGCGTCCACCCCGAAATGGTCGACGATCTTCTCGGCGAGTTTCGGGCCGATGCCCTTGATCAGCCCGGAGCCGAGGTAGCGGCGGATGCCCTGCACCGTGGCCGGCAGCACGGTGGTGTAGTCCTCGACCAGGAACTGCCGGCCGTACTGCGGGTGGGAACTCCACCGGCCGCGCATGCGCAGCGACTCGCCGGGCTGGGCGCCGAGTAACGCGCCAACCACGGTGACCAGCTCACCGCCCCGGCCGGTGTCCACCCGGGCGACGGTGTAGCCGGTCTCCTCGTTGGCGAACGTGATGCGCTCCAGCACGGCGTCGAGCACCGCGCCCCGAGGCGGTCCGGAACCGGTCACCTCGCGGATCATAGGACCGGCTCCTGTCATCGGAGTGCGTTGTTGCTTTTCCGGCATGGTTTCCGGCCCTGCCGGGCTATCGTTTCTTCGTGACGAGCACGGCGGGCGCCGACATGGCCGAGGACGTGGTCGACGGCAGGGGTATCCAGCCGCGCCATCTCATCGTCACCGTGTGCGCGCTGTTCGCCGACCAGTTGGACGGCTGGTTCCCGGTGGCCTCCCTGGTGCGCCTGCTCGCCGACCTCGGCGTGGACGAGCCGGCGGTGCGCTCGTCGATCTCCCGGTTGAAGCGGCGCGGGCTGCTGGAGGCCCGGCGGGTGCGTGGCGCGGCCGGATACGAGCTCTCCGACGGCGCACGGCGGCTGCTGCACGACGGTCACCAGCGCGCCGTGCACCAGTCGCGCCCCGCGGTCGCGGACGGCTGGTTGCTGGCGGTGTTCTCGGTGCCGGAGGCCGAGCGGGGCAAGCGGCACACGCTGCGCTCCCAGCTCACCCGGCTGGGTTTCGGCACCGCCGCGCCGGGCGTGTGGATCGCCCCGGCGCACCTGCACCAGGAGACCGCCGCCGTGCTGGACCGGCACGGCCTGCGCGGCTACGTCGAACTGTTCCGCGCCGACCACCTGTCCTTCGTAGAACTGCCGGCGAAGGTCGCCGAGTGGTGGGACCTCGACGGCCTGCAGCAGTCGTACGCGGACTTTCTCGCCAGGTACCGGCCGGTGTGGCGGCGGTGGTCGCGCCGGCGGGCCATCCCGGAGCGGGAGGCGTTCGCCGACATCGTCCGCATGCACACCGAATGGCGGCTGCTGCCGTACGCCGATCCAGGGCTACCCCGAGAGCTGCTGCCGAAGAACTGGAACGGCAGCCTGGCCGCCGAGCTTTTCGCGTCCATCGACCGGCGGCTCACCGTGCCGGCGCGCCGGCACGTCAACCTGGCCCGGCTCGGGTGAGTCCGGGCAGTCAGTCCCGAACCGGCAGCACGATCTGGGACGGGCGCGCGGCGTCGTGGTAGATGGAGATCACCCCACCGATGGTGCCGGCGAGTTGCGGCAGCGTCGGCGCCAGGTGCGGGGTGTCGAAGGACTGGAAGGTCACCCGGAGTCGGTGGCCCGGTTGCACGTCCGCGCCGGTGGGGAACAGCTCCACCCACACCTCGGCCGCCTGGCCCGGTGACATCGGCTGGGCCGAGTCCCTGGTGAACGGGTGGTAGGGCTGCACGATGTGGCCGTCCCGGGTGACGGACCGCCCGGCGTCGAGGGCGCGCAGCGAGAGCACCTGCCAGCCGCCGGTGAGCTGCCGGACCGAGCCGTCCGGGGCGACGTCCTCGAGCCGCGCGGCGATCATGCCGTCCCGGGCGGTGGTGGCGACGAACAGGTTCGCGGCGACCGGGCCGAGCAGGTGCAGCGGCCGGGTCACCGGGATCTCGTAGGAGGTGCCGGTCGCGTCGTCCGCCGCCTGGTCCTGCGCGCACGGGGTGTCGCCGAGCGCGAGCGCGAGGACCCCGCCGGTCCACTGCGAGGCGCTGCGCGTGCACAGCCCGCTCACCGGGACGGGCAGCACCCGGTCCGGGTCGGGGTGGCCGGCCGTGCCGGTGGTCATCGAACCGGGCGCCGCCGGGGTGGCGGGGCCGTCCAGTTGCAGGGTCCGCGCGTGCACGTCGGTGTCAAGCCAGTGTCGCGCGGTGCGCCACCGACCGCTGCCCAGCTCCTGGTACGTCACCGGGGCGATGTCCCGGTCCAGGGTCGGGTCGGGCACGCCGCGGACGTAGTGGTCGAACCAGCGCAGCGCGGCCGCGTCCAGGCTCGGTATCCCCGGTGCCGGCAGTCCCGGCGGGTTGACCGTCTGCGCGTGTTCCCACGGTCCCATCAGCAGCCGGGCCGGCACACCGTCGCGTTGCAGGCGCTGGAACAGCAGCGGCTCGCTCCGCTGGAACAGGTCGTACCAGCCGCCGACCACAAAGGTGGGCACCCGCACCTTGTCGACCACCTCCAGCGGCGACCGCAGCCGGTAGAACGGGCCGTCGTAGGCCAGGTCGTCGCCGCTGAGCGTGTTGAGCATGGTGGGAAGCTGGAATGCGCCGGCGCCGCTGAGGTGACCGGACAGCACGCCGGTGGCACGCACCGGGTCCTGCGCGGTGTAGGCCGGCGGGACAAGGCCGGCGCCGGTGACCAGGCCGAGCCACAGCGGGATGAACCCGGAGTCCGGCTGACCGCCGGACATGGACACGTCCCGGTACACGTCGCCGGCCGGAACGATGGGGAAGGCGGCCTTCAGGCCCGGGGGCTGCTGCGCGGCGGTGAAGAACTGGTTGATCGCACCGTAGGAGATGCCGTAGGTGGCGACGCGCCCGTCGCTCCACGGCGGCACGCTCGCCACCCAGCGCACCAGTTCGTAGCCGTCGCGTTGCTCGCGGCTGCCGAAGGAGTCCCAGGTGCCCTGCGAACCACCTGTGCCCCGGACGTCCACGATGACCTGCACGTAGCCGCGCGTGATCAGGAAGTCGTCGCGGAAGTTGGTGCCGGGAAGGTTCTTGTTGTACGGCGTTTGGGTGAGGATCACCGGGAACCGCCCGGGGGCCGGGCTGCCGTCCGCGAGCGCCGGCCGCAGCACGTCGGCGTCCAGGACGACGCCGTCGGACATCGTGATCGGGACGTCCTTGTCGACCGCGACGCCGTACGTCGCCGGCCGCACGCCGACGTCCGACGCGGCGTCGGCCGGCACGGCACCGATCGTGGTGGCCACGATGCCGAGTACCAGCGCCAATCGGAACATCACCGCGCGAAGTGCGGTCGCACGCACTGCGATCACCCCAAGACGGCCCATGCATCAGCCCCAAGTCTCGAACGAGAACCTGTTTCAGATAACGGGCGACAGCGGCGTTGGTCACGCCCAAGGTTGGCGCTGATGGTCGACCGGCGCCGTGGACGCCGCTGGCGGGTGCGTGGGAGTCGGCCGGCGGTTGGCGTGGCTGGGCTGGAGTGGTGGTTGGTGGCGGTTGGCGTGGTGGTTGCTGTCGACACTGGACGCCCAAAGGGAAATTGCTGCCGCGCCGGTCGGCTTAGAGGTCGCGCAGATTGGAGTGGTGCGCTGACCCCGGATGTGGCACAGGCACGGGCTCGGTGATCATGAAGTTGCTGACGCTTCGTGATCACAGGAGAGACCGTGCCTGCCCTGCCATCATGG
>NZ_BJFL01000018.1:480-112023 GCF_005405885.1 Gandjariella thermophila | reverse complement strand
CTCACCGTGCGTGACGCCGCGCAGATCCTCTACCTGGAGGAGGGCCGGGCGGTGGAGCGCGGCACGCACGAGGAGCTGATGGCCCGCGACGGCCGCTACGCCCAGATGTACCGGGTGCACCAGCGCCAGGCACCGGCACACGTCGCGCCCCGCTCGGAGCCGGCATGACCGGAGCCGCGCGGCCGTCACCGGCGGGACCGCCGCCGGACGGGCCGCCACCGGAGGTGCCGCCGCCGCTGGAAGGGCCGCCACCGTACCCGCCGGGGCACCCGCTCGCCCCGGGCTACCGGGTGATCGCCCACCTGCGCCGCGGCGCCGACCTGGACGCCTACGACGCGTGGAGCGACGAGCGCTACACCCGCTGCTTCGTCAAGACGCCGCGACCGGACCGGGCGCACCGGCCACGGGTGCGCCGCCAGGTACACGCCGAGGGCGGGCTGCTGCTCCGGCTCACCCACCCCGGCCTGGTCCGCGCCTACGACCTTGTCCGCGCCCGCCCCGGCCAACCACCGGTGCTGGTGCTGGAGACGCTGACCGGCGCCACCCTCAGCTACCTGCTGCACCGCGGCGGCCAGCGCCTGGCCACGCCGGACCTGGCGCAGCTCGGCCGGCAACTCTGCTCGGTGCTGCGCTACCTGCACGACCGCGGCTACCTGCACCTGGACCTCAAGCCCGGCAACATCATCGCCGACGCCGGCCGGGCCAGGCTGATCGACCTCGGCCACGCCCGCCGCCCCGGACCCTGCCCCGGTGGGCAGGGCACACCCACGTTCATGGCCCCGGAGCAGGTGACGGGCGGCCACCTCGGCCCGCCGGCCGACGTGTGGGGCGTCGGCCTGGTGCTGTTCGAGTCCGCCACCGGCGTCCAGCCGTTCGAGACGCCCGGCGGCGAACCCCAGCACGCCGACGAGTGCCGCCAACTGCACGCTCCCGCGCCGCCGGTGCGCAGCCTGCGCCGGCTGCCCCGGGCGCTGGCCACCGCCATCGACGGTTGCCTCGACCGCGACCCGGCCCGCCGGCCGACCCTCGCCGACCTGTGGGACGCCTTCGCCACCGTCACCGGCGAGGAGGCCCCGCCTCGCCCGCCGTCGCGGCTCAGCGTTCGATCATGAACGCGGGCGTTCCGTCCAGTCCCGCAACGGTGGGGTCAGTGACGCCGCACGTGGATGATGTGCGCGACGTGGTGCCACGGTTCCAGGCGGACGTAGTTGGCCTGGCCCCAGTCGTAGCTTTCCCCGGTGACCTCGTCGTACGCGGTGAACCGGTGGTGCCAGTCCAGCCCGATGGCCGGCAGGTCCAGCCACAGGGTGCCGTCCTGAGCACCGAACGGGTCGAGGTTCACCACCGAGATCACCGCGTCCCCGGAGGCCGGGTCGGTCTTGGAGTAGGCGATCAGCGCGTCGTTGTCCACGTGGTGGAAGCGGAGCGTGCGGAGCTGCTGCAGGGCGGGATGGGTGCGGCGGATCTCGTTCAGGCGGCGCAGCCAGGGCTCCAGAGAGCGGCCCTCGGCCATGGCCGCGGCGAAGTCCCGGGGCCGCAGCTCGTACTTCTCCGAGTCCAGGTACTCCTCGCTGCCCGGCTCCCTCGCGACGTGCTCGAACAGTTCGTAGCCGGAGTACACGCCCCAGGACGGGGACAGCGTGGCGGCCAGCGCGGCGCGCAGCGCGAACATCGCCGGCCCGCCGTGCTGCAGCGAGGAGTGCAGGATGTCCGGGGTGTTCACGAACAGGTTCGGCCGGGCCTCGTCGGCGTGCGCGACGAGTTCGTTGCCGAACTCGGTCAGCTCCTGCTTGGACGTCCGCCAGGTGAAGTAGGTATAGGACTGCGTGAAGCCCAGCCGGGCCAGCCCGTACAGCCGGGCCGGGCGGGTGAACGCCTCGGACAGGAACAGCACGTCCGGATGGTCCCGCTTGACCTCCCAGATCAGCCGGTGCCAGAAGTTCGGCGGCTTGGTGTGCGGGTTGTCCACCCGGAAGATCCGCACCCCGTGGTCGATCCAGTGTCGCAGCACCCGCAGGATCTCCGCGTACAGGCCCTCCGGGTCGTTGTCGAAGTTCAGTGGGTAGATGTCCTGGTATTTCTTCGGCGGGTTCTCCGCGTACGCGATGGTGCCGTCCGGGCGGGTGGTGAACCACTCCGGGTGCTCGCTGACCCACGGGTGGTCCGGGGCGCACTGCAGCGCGAAGTCCAGCGCCACCTCCAGGCCCACCCGCTCCGCCGCGGCGACGAACTCGTCGAAGTCGGCCAGCGTGCCCAGGTCCGGGTGGATCGCGTCGTGCCCGCCCTCGGCCGAGCCGATCGCCCACGGCGAGCCCACGTCGTCCGGCTCGGCCATGAGCGCGTTGTTGCGGCCCTTGCGGTTCACCTGGCCGATGGGGTGAATGGGCGGCAGGTAGATCACGTCGAAACTCATCGCGGCGACGCGGTCCAGGTGCTTGGCCGCGGTGGCGAAGGTGCCGTGCACCGGCCGGCCCTCGGCGTCCCAGCCGCCGGTGGACCGCGGGAACAGCTCGTACCACGAGCCGAACAGCGCCCTCGGCCGGTCCACCCACAGGCGCAGCGTGCGGCTCCGGGTGACCAGGTCGCGCGGCGGGTCGGCGGACACGATCCGCCGCACCGCATCGGAGAGCGCCGGGGCGATCCGCTCCGGCAGCGGCCGGCCGGCATCCCGCAGCGCCCGCGCCGCGGTGCCCAGCAGTTCCCGCCCGGCGTGCCCGTCCGTCCGGCCGGCCACCCGATCCAGCAGCCGGGCACCGATCTCCAGGTCGTTGGTCAGGTCGTCGACGCCCTGACCGGCCGCCACCTTCGCCTCGACCGCGTGCCGCCAGGTCGACCAGGGGTCCCGCCAGCCCTCGACCCACAGCGTCCACATGCCCTGCGCGTCCGGCACGATCGTCGCACCGAACCGGTCCACGTCGGGCCCGCCGGCCACCATCCGCGTCCGCCGGGCGGCCGGGTCACCCGGGCCCTGCCAGCACACCGTGGCCGCCACCACGTCGTGCCCCTCGGCCCACACCGTCGCCCCGACCGGGACGTGCTCGCCGACCACGGCCTTCGCCGGGTACTCGCCGCAGTCCACCAGGGGGGACAGGTCACTGACGCCGATCCGCCCGCTCACCGGCCACCGTCCCTCTCATCGTCGTGCCCCCGGTTCCGGCGCTCCCTAGTCTGCCTTTCGCGGCGCGCCGGCACCCACCCGGATCCGTCCTTCGGCCCAAAACCCGCCGGGCCAGGCGTCCGGCCACCCGTCAGGGGCGGCCGCGCCGGGAACGTTGCCGGAGACCGCGGCACGCGGGATAGGGTCGGCTGGCGTGAGAGCTCTCCGCCGCTTCACCGTCCGTGCGAGCCTGCCCGAGCCGCTGACCCCGCTCGGCATGCTGGCCACCAACCTGCGCTGGACCTGGCACCCGCCGACGCAGGACCTGTTCGCGTCGGTGGACCCGGACGTGTGGGAGCGGGTCGGCGGCGACCCGCTGCGGCTGCTCGCCGAGGTGTCCGCGGAGCGGCTGGAGAAGCTGGCCCGGGACGAGAACTTCCTGTCCCGCACCAGGGCGGTGGCCGACGACCTGCGCCGCTACCTCACCGCGCCGCGCTGGTACCAGCGACGGCAGGACGAGCTGGCGCACCGCCCTTCGGCGGGCAGCCGGCTGCCGGCGTCGATCGCGTACTTCTCCATGGAGTTCGGCGTCACCGAGGCGCTGCCCAACTACTCCGGCGGGCTCGGCGTGCTGGCCGGCGACCACCTCAAGGCCGCGTCCGACCTGGGCGTGCCGCTGGTCGGGGTGGGCCTGCTGTACCGGTCCGGCTACTTCCGGCAGTCGCTGTCCGCGGACGGCTGGCAGGTCGAGCACTACCCGGTGATCGACCCGAGCGGGCTGCCGCTGGAACTGCTCACCGAGCCCTCCGGCGCGCCGATCCTGGTGCACGTTGCCATGCCGGCCGGGCGGGTGCTGCGGGCGCGGATCTGGAAGGCGCAGGTCGGCCGGATCCCGCTGCTGCTGCTCGACTCGGACGTGCCGGAGAACGACGAGGACCTGCGCGGCGTCACGGACCGGCTCTACGGCGGCGACCAGGACCACCGGATCCGCCAGGAGATCCTGGCCGGCGTCGGCGGGGTCCGTGCGGTGCGCACGTACTGCGAGCTGACCGGCCATCCGCAGCCGGAGGTCTTCCACACCAACGAGGGCCACGCCGGTTTCCTCGGCCTGGAACGCATCCGCGAGCTGGTCACCACCGACGGGCTGGACTTCGACGAGGCGCTGGCCGCGGTCCGCGCCGGCACCGTGTTCACCACGCACACCCCGGTGCCGGCCGGCATCGACCGGTTCCCGGTGGACCTGGTGCAGCACTACTTCGGCCACGGCGAGTTGCTGCCCGGCATCCCGGTGCAGCGGGTGCTCGCGCTCGGTGCCGAGGACAACCCCGGGCTGTTCAACATGGCCAACATGGGTCTGCGGCTGGCCCAGCGCGCCAACGGGGTGTCCAAGCTGCACGGCCGGGTCAGCCGGGAGATGTTCCGCGGGCTGTGGCCGGGTTTCGACACCGACGAGGTGCCGATCGGCTCGGTCACCAACGGCGTGCACGGGCCCACTTGGGCCGCCCGGGAGATCAGCAAGCTGATCGGCGAGCCCGATGTGGACGGTCCGGTCGGGCTGCGCGGCATGGAACCGGTCAGCGACGCGCTGCTGTGGGAGCTGCGCTGCGGGTTGCGCGCCCGGCTGGTGGAGGAGGTGCGCCGGCGGGTGCGCGCGGCGTGGCGCCAGCGCGGCGCCTCCGACCTGGAGCTGGGCTGGACCGACTCGGTGTTCGACCCGGACGTGCTCACCATCGGCTTCGCCCGCCGGGTGCCCACCTACAAGCGGCTCACCCTGATGCTGCGCAACCCGGACCGGCTGCGCGCCCTGCTGCTCGACCCGAAGCGGCCGATCCAAGTCGTGGTGGCCGGCAAGTCGCACCCCGCCGACGACGGCGGCAAGGCGCTGATCCAGCAGATCGTGCGGTTCGCCGACGACCCGGAGGTGCGGGCCCGGATCGCTTTCCTGCCCGACTACGACATGCAGCTCGCCCGCTACCTGTACTGGGGCTGCGACGTGTGGCTGAACAACCCGCTGCGGCCGCTGGAGGCGTGCGGCACGTCCGGGATGAAGGCCGCGCTCAACGGCGGGCTCAACCTGTCCATCCGGGATGGCTGGTGGGACGAGTTCTTCGACGGCGGCAACGGGTGGGCGATCCCCACCGCGGACGGGGTGTCCGACGCCAACCGCCGGGACGATCTGGAGGCCGCCGCGCTGTACGACCTGATCGCCACCCAGGTCGCCCCGCTGTTCTACGACCGCGGCGAGGACGGCGTGCCGGCCCGCTGGATGGCCATGGTGCGGCACACCCTGGCCACCCTCGGCCCCGGCGTCCAGGCCGGCCGGATGGTCCGCGAGTACGTGGACTCCTACTACGCCCCGGCGGCCGCGTCCGCCGAGGCGGTCCGCGCGGACGGCTACCAGGGCGCCAAGCAGCTTGCCGAGTTCCGTGCCCGGGTCCGCGCCGCGTGGCCGAGGGTCCGGGTGGTGGACAGCGACCTGTCCGCGGGCGGTGCCAGCCCGCCGCTGCTCGGCGCCCCGGTCACGGTGCGCGCCCAGGTGGACCTGGCCGGGCTGGATCCGTCCGATGTGGATGTCCAGGCGGTGGTGGGCAAGGTGGCCGAGTCCGGCGAGCTGCACGACGTGGTCACCACGTCCATGGCGGAGGACGGCCACGGCGGGTACGCCGTCGAGCTGCCGCTGCCGCACGCCGGCTCCCTCGGCTACACCGTGCGGGTGCTGCCCCAGCACGGCCTGCTCGCCACCCCCGCCGAACTCGGCAAGGTCGTCCTGGCCGGGTAGCCGGAAAATCGCCGTTCGCCGGGTTGTATGCCACCATTGGTAGGATTCGGAGTATGGGCGAGACTACCGAGAAGGTGTCCATCACCTTGCCACGAGACGTCGCGGAGGCCGCCCGGGCCCGCAGCGGCCGTTCCGGCCTCTCCTCCTACGTGGCGGCCGCCGTTGCTCGCCAGCTCGAACGCGACAACCTCAGTGAGTTGATCGCGGTGGCCGAAGCCGAGCACGGACCCGTCACTGACGAGGAGATCCAGCAGACGCGCGACGCACTGTCGCGTGCTCGCGAGCAACAGCAGCCGAGCGGGCCGAACACCGCGTGAGCCCCTCTCGCGCCGTGCCTGCCGGCACCGTTGTCCTGGACAGCGAAGGTCTTGCCAAGGCTGTGTCCCGCGACCGCGGCATCACCAGGTGGTTCGCGCTGGCGCGCGCCGACGATCTCCGTGTGTTGACGAGCGCGGCAACGCTGGTTGAAGTGGTGCACCCGAAAATCAATCGTCCGGCCCTGGAGTGGACGCTCTCCCGTATCGTCGTCGAGCCGGTGAGTGAGGCCATTGCCCGTGCTGCTGCGGCACTGCTGAGCGAGGCAGGCCGGCACGGGCACAAGCACGCCATCGACGCCATGCTCGCCGCCACCGCACTCGCGGCCGCGGCGCCGGTCACCATCCTCACCTCGGATCCGGACGACCTCGCGACGCTCTGTGGTGGCCGGGTGACGGTCGTGAAGATCTGACCGGTGCGGCAGGACTCGATCAGGTACTCGTGACCTTGGCGGTCAGGGGATCGCCGGGCGTCCGCCGGGGACGGTGGGTAGGCCGGCCGCATGCCAGGCCCGGAACCCGCCGACGAGGTCGGTGGCCCGGCGCAGGCCGAGCCGGCGCAGGTCGCGGGCGGCGAAGCTGGACGCGTAGCCCTCGTTGCACAGCACCACCACCGGAGTGTCCTCGGTGAATCCGGCGATCCGGTGCTCGCCGGCCGGGTCGAGCCGCCACTCCAGCACGTTCCGCTCGATGATCACGGCGCCCGGAATCTCGCCCTCGGCGAGGCGGAAGGCATGCGGGCGGATGTCCACCAGCAGCGCACCGGACCGGCGCAGCGCGTCGGCCCGGTGCGGGTCCACCCGGTCGAGCCCGGCGCGGGCCTCGGCGAGCAGTTCGTCGACGGTCATGTGATCAGTCCCCGGCGGCCACCACGGCCGTGGACGACGCCGCGGTGCCGGCGGAGTCGGCCGGGACGTCGGCGAGCGAGGCGTACTCGCGCACCGGCAGCAGCGGCGGCGAGTAGGCGTGCACGCTGGCCGCCCGCTCCGTGCCCAGATTGCGTACCTGGTGCGCGCGGTACGGGCCGAAGCCGAGCCGGCTGCCGGCACCGAGCCGGTGGCCGCGGATCGGGCCGCCGGGGTAGCGGTAGTCCTCGGTCAGCTCGCCGAGCAGCACGGTGAACGCCCCGGACGCGCCGCCGTGGTCGTGCGGCTCGGTGCCCTGGCCGGGCAGCCAGGACAGCAGCCACAGCTCCACCCCGCCGGTCAGCGCGAGCCGGGTCCACCAGCGCTGCCTCGGCTCGAAGCGGAGCACACCGAGCAGCGGGGCGGCCAGGTCGGTGGCCACCGTGGTGGTCAGGTCACGCAGCTCGCTCGCTGTCCACAGTGGACGTTCAGGGGCGATCAGGTCACGCAGCCGGGGAAGGTCGAACTCGGGATGGATGTCCACCGGGGTGGTGGAGGCCGTCATGGGTCCGCTCCTGGTCGTCTCGGTCGGAAAGGCACAGCGGAGGAACCGACGCGGCGCGGGCATGCCGACGTTCCCGGGGTGACGACCGGTGCGGTGGTCCGCGGCGACCGTGCCGGGCGCACGTCGCCTCCCGCACGACCAGCCGGCCGTGATCCGGACGGGGCTCTTCGTCAGCCGAGAACGTCCTGAACCCGCCGCGCATCCGCGGGCGCGGTGCGGCAGGCGGGCAGGATCATCGCTCGCGCCGCGTCCGGCTACACCGGCAGGAGGCGACCAGCAGCAGGTCGACGGTGCGATCGCGCCAGGTCAGCAGCGGGCGGGACACGGAAGGCATCCTGCCAGCCGCGCCACCGCCCGGACAACGGCTCCCATCATGTGGACGAAGTGCGTCCGGTTCCGGCCGCCCCACCGGTGGCGACGCGCGGTGGTCGGCCCGCCGCGTTGCGGCACCGGGCGTTCGGGGCGCCGCGGGGCGGAACGTCGCACCGGTGCGGCATCAAACGTCGCACCGGTGCGGGATCAGAGGCCGAGGAGTTCCGGGGCCGTGGCCAGGGCGCGGAAGTGCTTGCCGGGATCGGCGACCAGGCGGCGGGTGCGCAGGTCGAGCATGCCGCCGACACCGGTCACCTCGGCCACCAGCGTGCCATCGTCCAGCCGGAACTCGTGCCGGACCTGGAACGTCCTGCCCTCATCCCAGACGAACCCGCAGCTCACCGTCACCTCGTCGCCGGCGCGCAGTTCCCGGTGGTAGCGGAGGGTCTCCTCCAGCCGGACCGGCGAGACGCCGCGCGCGTGCAAGGCCCGCTGGCCGACCCCGGCCGCGCGCAGGCACTCCCAGCGGGAATGCTCGCTGTACTGCAGGTAGATCGCCCCGTTGACATGCCCCTGAACGTCCAATTCGTAGACGCGGACGGGGATGCGGACCCGGAACGTGCCGGCCTGCCGCGACTCGTCTTCGGACAACGACACCATGCCGCGGAGGCTAGCCGCGCGCACCGACAGTCCCGCCCCGGAAAGCGGACCGATCGCGCTGCTTCAGAAGCGGGCGCGGAACAGCAGCAGGACGCGGGCCGGGAGCGGGCGTATGTATACAAAATGTATTGACAGTGAGCTAATATGGCAGCATGAATTCGTTGTTGCAGATCAGGGGGGTGCCCGAGGAGACCCGGCGTGCCCTGAAGGCGCGCGCCGCCGCATGTGGCAAGTCGCTCAACAGCTATCTCCTGGACCTGGTCAACCGCGAGGCCGCCCGGCCAACAGCGGCCGAGGTTCTCGACCGGGCCGCCCGCCGCGCCGAGCGTGCCGACGTCTCCGCGCTTGACAGCGTGGCTGACGCGCGAGCGGAACGCGACAGGCAGTTGCGAGGCGGGTCCCGGCCTTGATCGTCGTGGACAGTGCCGCGATCGTCGACGCGCTCAGTGGCGTGGACGGCACCGGCGACCTCCGCAAGGTGCTCGCGACCGAGGAGTTGCACGCACCCGCGCTGCTCGATTTCGAAGTCGTGTCGGCCCTGCGCGGCCTCACCGTGGCCGGACACCTCAGCCCAGCCCGAGCCCACGACCTGCTCACGGACTACGACGACCTACCACTCCACCGGTGGGCCTTCGAGGACGGCCTGCGGCGTCGAGCCTTCCAGCTCCGCAACAACATCTCCGCCTACGACGCGGCCTACGTCGCGCTCGCCGAAACACTCGGATGCACCCTCGTCACCCGCGACGCCCGACTCGGCCGATCCGCCGGGCACGACGCCCACATCGCCGTCTACTGAACGGTCAGCCGGTGGCGTGGAAGCCCGGCAGCCGCACACCGAACACGCGTCGCGATGGGGGGATGCGAGAAGCGGGCGCGGAACAGCAGCAGGGTGCGGGCGGGAAGCGGTAGCGCGGTGCCGGGGGCGAGCGGTTCGGTGGACGCCGGGACGCCGTCCGCGCTGCCGGTGTCCAGCACCGGCTCGTAGAGCCCGCCGTACTCCGGCCCGGGCAGCACCAGTTCGGTGGGCTCGGCCGCGGCGTGCAGCACGACCAGCCAGGAGTGGTCGGCGACCAGTTCACCCTCCCGGTTGCGGGACCGGCAGTCCGAGCCGTCGATCCACATCACCAGGGTGCGGCGGTCCGCGTCGAACCAGTCCGCCTCGGTCATCTCCGCGCCGTCCTCGCGCAGCCACATCAGGTCTGGTGTGCCGCTCGGGGTGGTGCGGCCCTCGAAGAACTCGGGCTGCCGCAGCGCGGGGCAGCCGGCGCGGACCGCGATCACGTTGCGGGTGAACGCCACCATGTCCTTGGCCTCGCCGTCGCCGGTCCACGCCACCCAGGAGGTCGCGTTGTCCTGGCAGTACGCGTTGTTGTTGCCGCCCTGGGTGCGCCACAGCTCGTCCCCGGCGAGCAGCATCGGGGTGCCGGTGGACAGCAGCAGGGTGGCCAGCAGGTTGCGGGCCTGCTTCAGTCGCAGTGCGCGCACCTCCGAATCGTCGGTCTCGCCCTCCACGCCGCAGTTCCATGACCGGTTGTCGTCCGTGCCGTCCCGGTTGTCCTCGCCGTTGGCCTCGTTGTGCTTGCGGCGATAGGACACCAGGTCGCGCAGGGTGAACCCGTCGTGCGCGGTGACGAAGTTGATCGACTGCCACGGCCGGCGGCCGCCCGGCGCATACAGGTCCGAGGACCCGGACAGCCGGTAGGCCAGGTCGCGGACGTCCACCACGCCGCGCCAGAAGTCCCGCACGGTGTCCCGGTACCGGCCGTTCCACTCCGCCCACTGCGCGCCGAACCCGCCTACCCGATAGCCGTCCGGGGTGGCGTCCCACGGCTCGGCGATCAGCTTGCGCCGGCACAGCACCGGGTCCGTGGCGATGGCGGTGAGCAGCGGGGCGTCCGGGTGGAACGGGCCGCCGCCGGGCCGGCCCAGCACGCTGGCCAGGTCGAAGCGGAACCCGTCCACGCCGAGTTCCTCGGCCCAGTACCGCAGCGAGTCGGTGACCAGCCGGACCACTGCCGGTGAGCCGGCGTCCAGGGTGTTGCCGCAGCCGGTGAGGTCCAGCGGGGTGCCGTCCGGTGCGTGCAGGTAGTAGGCGGGGGCGTCCAGGCCGCGGAAGCTCAGCGTCGGGCCGGTGAGATCGCCCTCCCCGGTGTGGTTGAACACCACGTCCACGATCACCTCGATGCCCACCGCGTGCAGCGCGGCCACCATCGTGCGGAACTCCTCCACCTCCCGGCCGGGTTCGCTGGCGTAGCCGGGATGCGGCGCGAGGAAACCCAGCGGCGAGTAGCCCCAGTAGTTGCGCCGGCCGGTGCGCAGCAGCGGCGGCTCGTCGACGAACGCGTGCACGGGAAGCAGCTCCACCGCGGTCACCCCGAGCCGGAGCAGGTGGTCCAGCACCGCCGGGTGGGCCAGGCCGAGGTACGTGCCGCGCTGGTGCTCCGGCACCTCCGGGTGGCACCTGGTGAACCCGCGCACGTGCAGCTCGTAGATCACCGTCTCCTCGAACGGCACCTCCGGCGTGACACCGGTGTCCGGGCCACCCGGCGAGGTGACCACGGACAGCGGCACGCCGCCCAGCGAGTCGGCCGGCGACGGCGGCCCGGTCATCGGGTCGTCCAGGTAACCGAGCGCGGCGGCCAGGTCCACCTGCTCCCCGGTGATCCGCCGCGCGTACGGGTCGACCAGCAGCTTCGCCGGGTTGCACCGCTGCCCGGCCGCCGGCCGGTACGGGCCGTACACCCGGTAGCCGTAGCGCTGGCCGGGGGTGACGCCGGCCAGCACGCCGTGCCACACCCCGAAGGTGCGCTCGGTCAGCTCGACCCGCCGCTCGCCGCCGTCGTCGTCGACCAGGCACACCTCCACGGCCTCGGCGATGGACGAGGCCACGGCGAAGCGGACGCCGCCCGCCTCGGGGTGCGCCCCGAGCGGGAACGGGCGTCCGGCGAGCACGTGTGGCGGTGTCTCGGTGGGTCGCGACATCCCGCCGATCCTGCCCAACTGTCCGACCCAGTGCACGGACGGGTGGTGCGCGTCGTCAACAATGGGCGCCGTGACGGACCACGGCGCGACCCAGGGCACGGTGCGGCAGGGCTCGGACGGGCGGCACGAGGTCGACGTGACCGACCTCGTGGTGCACCTGGCGGACATTAACGTCCGCCGGGGGACCAACCTGCTGCTGAAGTCGGTGGACTGGAGCGTCGAGCTGGACGAGCGGTGGGTGATCCTCGGCCCCAACGGCGCCGGCAAGACCACCCTGCTGCAGATCGCCGGCGCCGAACTGCACCCCACGTCCGGCACCGTCCACCTGCTCGGCGACCGGCTCGGCCGGGTGGACGTTTTCGAACTGCGGCCCCGGATCGGCCTCTGCTCCGCCGCGCTGGCCAACCGGGTGCCGTCCCAGGAGAAGGTCTCCGACGTGGTGGTCAGCGCCGGGTACGCGGTGCTCGGCCGGTGGCGGGAGAACTACGACCAGCTGGACACCGGCCGCGCGGCGGACCTGCTCAAGTCGATGGGGGTCGGCCACCTCGCGGACCGCATGTTCGGCACCCTGTCCGAGGGCGAGCGGAAGCGGGTACTGATCGCCCGGGCGCTGATGACCGACCCGGAGATGCTGCTGCTGGACGAGCCCGCCGCCGGGCTGGACCTGGGCGGCCGGGAGGACCTGGTGGCTCGGCTGTCCGAGCTGGCCCTCGACCCGGACGCGCCGACCACGATCCTCGTCACCCACCATGTCGAGGAGATCCCGCCGGGGTTCACCCACGCGCTGCTGCTCCGCGACGGCGGCGTGGTCGCCCAAGGCCTGCTGGACGACGTGCTCACCGCGGAGAACCTGTCCGCCACGTTCGGCCAGGACCTGGAGCTGCAGCGCGCCGGCGACCGGTTCTTCGCCCGCCGCCGCACCTGACAGGCCTGTTCCGGGACTGAACTGAGCTGTGATGACGAGCACGGGAACGCGCCAGGGCAGGAACCAGCACTGACGTGCGCCACCCCCAGGTAGCCTGCCGTCGACACGGTTCTCGGTGACGTCGAGGAGGACGCGGGCGTGGGAGAGTTCGTCAGGCTCGAGGTGGACGGCGCCGTCGGCACCATCCGGCTGGACCGGCCGAAGATGAACGCGCTGAACAAGCAGGTCCAGGAGGAGATCCGGGCGGTGGCCACCGAGGTCAGCGGCCGCGAGGACATCCGGGCCGTGGTCGTCTACGGCGGGCCCAGGGTGTTCGCCGCCGGCGCGGACATCAAGGAGATGGCCGAGGCCTCCTACGCCGACATGGCCACCCGCGCGCACGCGCTGTCCTCGGCGTTCAGCGCGGTGGCCGAGATCCCCAAGCCCACCGTCGCGGCGATCAACGGCTACGCCCTGGGTGGCGGTTTCGAGTTGGCGCTGTGCTGCGACCGGCGGATCGCCGCGTCGGACGCCCAGGTCGGCCAGCCGGAGATCCTGCTGGGCATCATCCCGGGCGCGGGCGGCACCCAGCGGCTGGCCCGCCTGGTCGGCCCGAGCAAGGCCAAGGACATCGTCTACACCGGACGGTTCGTGGCCGCGGCCGAGGCGCTGTCCCTCGGCATGGTGGACGAGGTCGTGGAACCGGACGACGTCTACGACACCGCGCGGCGCTGGGCGGAGCAGTTCGCGAACGGCCCGGCCAGGGCGCTCGCCGCGGCTAAGGCGGCCATCGACGGCGGGCTGGACGGCGACCTGGGCAGCGGGCTGAAGCTGGAGAGCCACCTGTTCGCCGCGCTGTTCGCCACCGAGGACCAGACCATCGGCATGCGCTCGTTCATCGAGAGCGGGCCGGGCAAGGCGAAGTTCGTTGGCCGGTGACGCGGTGGCCGGCGGCCCGGCCGGTGCCGCGGGGCTGGCCCGCTGACCCGGCGTGGCCTACCGGTTCTCCCTGGACGACGTGGCGTTCCTGCGCTCGCCGGCCGGCCGCGCCGCGCTGGCCCAGGCGGCGGAACTGCCGCTGACCCCGGCGTCCCGGCGCTCCGACGTGGCGGCGCTGCGCCGGTCGGTGGGTGAGCGGTTCGCCGCCGCCGTGCTGGAGACCGCGCTGCTGCGCCGCCGCGCCGAGTCCAAACTCGACGATGCGGGGGAGTGGCTGTTCACCCAGGACGCGGTGCAGCAGGCCACCGCCACCCCGGTCGCCGAGCACCGCGCCCGCCGGCTGGCCGGCCGGGACGTGCACGACGTGACCTGCTCGGTCGGCGCCGACCTGGCGGTCGCCGCCCGGGTCGCCGACCGCTGCGTGGGTTCCGACGTCGACGCGGTGCGGCTGGCCATGGCCGCGCACAACTGCGCCGCCGCTGGCGTCGAGCCGCTGCTGGTGCGGGCGGACGCGCTGCGCCCGGTGTCGCGGAACGCCGTGGTGCTCGCCGACCCGGCCCGGCGGGACGGTGCCGGGCGCCGCCGGTTCCGGCCCGCCGACCTGGTGCCGCCGCTGGACGAGTTGGCCGCCGCCTGGCACGGCCGCGACCTGGCGGTGAAATGCGCGCCGGGACTGGACTTCGAGACCGTGCCGTGGGCCGGCGAGATCGAACTCGTGTCGCTGTCCGGCCAGGTGCGCGAGGCATGCCTGTGGACCGGGTCGCTGGCCACCCCCGGCGTGCGGCGCCGGGCCACCGTTCTGCGCCGCGGCCATCCGATGTGGACGGTGACGGACGCCGACCCGGACGGCTGCCCGGTGCGCGAGCCGGGTGCCTGGCTGGTCGACCCGGACGGCGCGGTGGTGCGCGCCGGGCTGGTCCAGCAGTACGCGGCCCGGCACGGCCTCGGCCAACTCGACCCGCGGATCGCCTACCTCACCGGCGATACCCCGCCGCCGGGCATCCGCGCGTTCCGCGTGCTGGAGCACGGCCGGTACACCGAGAAGGCGCTGCGCCAGGCCCTGCGCCGGCGCGGCGTCGGCCGGCTGGAGATCCTGGTCCGCGGCCTGGACGTGGACCCGGACGCGCTGCGCCGCCGGCTCCGCCCCGCCGGCGACGCCGAGGCCACCGCCGTACTCACCCGCATCGGCCGCGACCCCGTCGCGTTCCTCTGCACCGCCGAGCGCACCTAGCAGCCGACCCCACGTCAGGCGGAGATGCTCATTCCATGCCGGGCATGGCTACCGGCAGGCCCGCCGCGCGTGCGGCGTCGGCCATCCAGCGGTCATCCGGCACCAACGGGGAACTCAGCCGCACCCGCAGCTTCCACTACTCGATCTTCAGTGGAAGTCACCGACCCCAACGACGCCGAGTCGCGTTGGTGCGGGTGCCTACATACTCAAGCAGCTTGCCCCCGTCCTGGGGCGCTGACGGCCAAAACACGACGGAACCCCAGTCATCGCGACCGGGGTCCTGGTGTCTGCCGTGGGTCCCGCTGACCCCAGTGCGAGGCGGAGGCGACCAGATCGCGCAATCCGCCGCTATCCGCGGACATTTCCGCGACGGTCGGCGCGGACTCCGGAAAGTCGCCCCGGCCCGGTCGGCGTCAACGGTTGCCGGCCGGTGACACCGCGCCGGAGGGGCGGGCGGTGGCGAGCCGGTCGAGCAGGAACTCGCGTAGCACCGCGAGGTCCACGTCGACGGCCACGTCCACCGGGCGGCCGGTGCGGCCGGCCGCCTCCCGGACCCGTGCCGGGCGGCGGTCGGGCAGCACCGCGCCGCGGCCCGGTCCGAAGGAGCACTCGACAGAAAGCGGCATCGGCTCGGTGCGCAGGATGCCCGGCCGGACCGCCTCGGCCAGCGCCACCGCGTCGTGCAGCACCATGCCGTCGATGCCCAGCATGCGGCGGTAGTTCTCCCGGTAGCTCGGGGTGAGCCCGACCAGCGCCGCGCCCAGCGGCCCGGACTCGGCCAGCCGGTCCAGCCAGCCGGCGTCGACCGCGCAGCGGTGCGTCAGATCCAGCGGTACCAGCACGGTCGGCACGTCCTCCTCGGCCAGCACCCGGTGCGCCGCCTCCGGGTCGCTCCACACGTTGAACTCGGCGGCCGCGGTGACGTTGCCGCCGTCCAGCCCGCCACCCATGACCACCAGCCGGTCGATCTTCGGCCGCACCGAGGGGTGCGCGGCCAGCAGCAGCGCGACGTTGGTGAGCGGACCGATCGCGGCCAGGGTGACCGGCCGCTCGGTGGCGTGCAGCAGCGCGGCCAGCCGGGCCACGCCGTCGCCGGGTTCCGCGGCGCGACCCGGTTCGGGCAGCGTGCCGGCCCGGCCGGACAGTCCGTCGGCGCCGTGCACGTGGCTCGCGCGGTGCGGCTGCGGGTGCACCAGTGGGCGCTCCGCCCCGACCAGCACGGGCACGTCCGCCCGGCCGGTCGCGGCGAGGACCCGCAGCGCGTTGGCCGTGGTGCCGGCGAGCGTCACGTTGCCGTAGACCGCGCTCACCGCGAGCAGGTCGATCGCCGGGCTGGTCGCGGCCAGCGCGATGGCGAACGCGTCGTCCACGCCGGGGTCGGTGTCGATGATCAACGGTGTTGCCGGGGACGTCACCCCCTGATCCTCGCCCACGCCGGCCCGCGCGGGCCAGCGGATCAGCCGTCGAAGGCGTTCCCGGTGGCGATCTTCGGGCGGCCGAGCGGGGTGGCCGGCCGGACCGTGGCCGCCGCGTAGACCTCGGCGGTGGCCGCGGCGATCCGGGACCAGTCGAAGTCGGTGGCCAGCCGTGCCCGGGCGGCGCGGGCCCGGCGGCGTGCGGCCGGCGGATCGTCCAGCACGGCGCGTACCGCGTCCGCGATACCGGCCACGTCGGCCGGGGCGAAGGACAGCCCGGTGTCGCCGTCCACCACCACCTCGCCCAGCCCGCCCGCGGTGGACGCCACCAGCGGGACGCCTGCCGCCGCGGCCTCCAGCGCCACCATGCCGAACGGCTCGTACCTGCTCGGCAGCACCACGGCGTCCGCGGCGGCGAGCAGCGCGGCCAGATCGCGGTCCGGCAGGTAGCCGGCGAAGTCCACCGCGCGGCGCACCCGCAGCCGGCGGGCGTCCTCGGCCAGCGCACCCGCATACGTGCCCTGGCCGGCGACGACCAGCCGGGTGCCGGGATGGTGGCGGCGGATCCGGGGCAGCGCGGCGATCAGGTCGTGCACCCCCTTCTCCCACTCCAGCCGGCCGAAGCAGACCAGCAGCGGGCCGCCGTCGCCGCCGTCGCCGCCGTCGCCGCCGTCGCCGCCGTCGCCGCCGTGCCGCCGGCCGTGCTGTTTGCCGCCTCCGCGGGAAAGAGCGCGTCGGCGGGCCGCGGCCACCTCGGCGCGCCGCACCCGCCACCGGCGCGGATCGATCCCGTTGGGCAGCACGGTGATCGCCGCGGGATCCACCTCGAACAGGTGCGCCACCTCCGCGCGCATCGCCGCCGAGCAGGTGATCAGTGCGTCGGCCCGGTTGGCCAGCCACCATTCCACCGAGTGCACCTGCTGGTTGAGCGGCTGGGACAGCCAGCCGCGGTGCCGGCCGGCCTCGGTGGCATGCACCGTCGCCACCAGGGGCACCCCGCCGGCCTCGGCCAGCGCCACGGCCGGATGGGTCACCAGCCAGTCGTGCGCGTGCACCACGTCCGGCCGCCAGCCCGAGGCCAGCAGCGCGTACCCGGCCCGCACCATGGCGTGCCCCATGGCCAGCGTCCACGCCACCAGGTCCCGCTCGAAGGTCAGGTGCGGCGGGTCCTCGGCCACCCGCAGCACGCGCACCCCGGCCACCACGGTGTCCTCGGTCGGGTGGGTCACCGCGTCGGTGCCGAACGGCTGCCGGCACAGCACCACCACGTCGTGCCCCTGCTCGGCGAGCCGCGCGGCCAGCGCGTGCACGTGCCGGCCCAGCCCGCCAACCACCACCGGCGGGTATTCCCAGGACAGCATCAACACGCGCATCAGCAGCCTCCTCGCCCGGCGGACCGGACGACGTTATCCGCATCCGCCCCGGCCCGGCCACGCGCCGGTCCCCGCGTCCGATGCGCCGAACGGCGGCCGGCGGGGGAGACTGTTCGGTAACCTGCTGACGACGAATTGTCGCCGCGCTGTTACCTCCCGTGCCCGCCGCGGCAGGCACCATTTGGCCGATCGGTGAGCCGATCGGGGAGGTGGCGGCATGGACGACGGGCACGAGATCGGCCGGCGGCTACGCGAGATCCGCTCCTGGCGGCAGCTCAGCATCCGCGCCGTAGCCGAGCTGTCCGGGCTGTCCTGGGGCTACCTGGCCAAGATCGAGCGCGGCGAGAAGCCGGTGACCAAGCGGTCCGTGCTGGACGCCCTGGCCCGCTCACTGCGGGTGTCGCCGACCGAGCTGACCGGCCAGCCGTACCCGCCGTCCGACCCGCCGTCCAGTGACGCGCACGCCGCGGTCGCGGGCGTGGAGACCGCGCTGGCGGAGTACGAGCTGGGCACCGACCCGGAGGTGACGCCGCGGCCGTGGCCGGAGCTGGTCGCCGCGCTTCGGCACCTCAACGAGGTGGTGCGGGCCCGCGCCGACTACGCCGAGCAGGGCACGATCGTGCCCGGCCTGCTGGCCGAGCTGCACGCCACCTACGTGCGCGACCCGAGGCGGCGGCGGGAGGCGCTGGTCGGCCTGCTGCACGCCTACCACGCGGCCGCGGTGCTCACCAGGAACCAGGGCGTGCGCGGGCTGCCACTGCTCGCGGTGCGGCTGGCCCAGACGGTGGCCGAGGAGCTGGGCGACCCGGCCTGGCTCGGCGTGACGGCATGGATGCGGGGACACGTCTGCGGGCACCTCACCCGGCGGCTGGCGTACCAGCTCAGCGTGCGGGCCGCGGACGAGCTGCGGCCGCACCTGGCCGAATCCAACGCCGCCCAGGTCTACGGCATGTTGCAGCTCAACGCCGCGCTGGCGTGCGCGGCGCAGGGGCGGGCCGAGGAGACCCGGGCCCACCTGGCCGAGGCGGAGGACGTCGCCGCGCGGCTGCCCGAGCACCGGGAGAACTTCGGCTACCTCTACTTCGGTCCGGACAACGTGGGCGTGTGGCGGGTCAGCCTGGCCACCGAACTGGGCGAGGGACCGAAGGTGGCGGAGCTGGCCCGCGGGGTGCGGCCGGAGGCGATCCCGGCGGCGGCGCGGCAGGCGATGTTCTACTCGGATCTCGGGCGCGCGCTGGTCGCCGAGCGGGCCACCCGGGAGGAGGGCATCCGCGCGCTGGTGAAGGCGGAGTCCATCGCGCCGCAACGGGTGCGGCACAACGTGTTCGTCCGGGAGACGGTGGCCAACCTGCTCACCACGGCCCGCCGGGACGCCGGCGGCCGGGAGCTGCGTGGCCTGGCCTGGCGGATGGGTGTTGCGCCTACCGGGTGATGAGCGGGCGGTGTGTCCCGCAGGGACAACTTCGCCGCGCCACCACTTCTAGCCTCGGCCCACGTGCGTGACTGCAACGGGACCCGACGTTCCGCGTGCCCCGGCGCGACCGAACCGGGGGACCGCCCCGAGGAGCCTCGCTTTCCCGCGGCGGCATACGGCCCCGCCGGCGGATTCCCTCCCGCGGAGGCGGCGGTCAATACAGCCGGCGTATTCCCTGCCGCGGCGGCGGACGGTGCCGGTTCTCCGGACACCGGAACTGGCGCCGCCGACGTGCCCGACCCGCGGTCGATCGATCCGTACCAGGCGATCGCCGAGTATCCGGAACTGGCGCCGCTGCTGGCGATCGCCGAACGTACCGACTCCGGCTGGCACTTCCGGCCGGTACACGTCCGCGGCGAACTGGTCGCCGTCCAGGGCCTTCGCACCGGCCTGGGTTACCTCGACGTCATCCGGATCTACGGGCCGGACCGCGTGGTCGTGGCCCGCGCCCTGCTGGTCGGCGACCGGGCCGGGGAGCTGGTGTTCAACCAGGAGGGCCATCCGGCGGAGGTGATCCCCGCGCTGTTATCCCTCCCCGAACCCGGCTGACCGAACCCGGCCGAACCGGCCGACCGGCGCCGCGGTCGGGATCAGATCCGACTCGGCGTGCGGTCGGTGGCCAGCGGGGACACCGAGACACCGAGGGCGCCCGGGCCCACGTGGATTCCGATGATCGTGCTGGTCTGGGTGGCGACGAACTCCCTGGCGTTGGGAATCTTCTTGCGCAGCCGGTGGAGCAGCGCCTCGGCCTGCTCGGGTGCGGCGAAGTGTTCCACGGCGATGTCCACCGGCCGCTTGCCCGCGTTCTTCACGGCGAACTCGACCAGCTTCTTCACCGCCCGCTCCGCGCCACGGAACTGGTCCAGCGGCGCCACCTCGCCCTCCTCGACGGTGAGCAGCGGCTTGATGGACAGCGCCGTGCCCAGCAGGGCCCGGGCCGCGCCGATCCGGCCGCCCCGGCGCAGATACTCGAGGGTGTCGACGTAGAGCAGCTGGATGGTGTCGCGGCAGCGCTGCTGCGCCGCCCCGATCACGGCGGCCACGTCGCCGCCGGCCTCGGCGGCCTCGGCGGCGGCGACCACCGCCCAGCCCAGGCTCATCGCGGTGGTCAGCGAGTCCACCACGTACACCGGCGTGCGGACCTGCTGGGCCGCCTGGCGCGCGGCCTTGATGGTCTCCGACATCCGGGACGAGATGTGCAGCGACACGATCGCCTCGTGACCCCGGTAGGCCAGGTCCTGGTAGGCCCAGAAGAAGGTCTCCGGCTTGGGCGGGGCGGTGGTCACCGGAATGTCGTGGTACATGGCCCCGACCACCTGCTCGGTGGGCACCCGGAGTTCCTCGTTCCATGTCCTGCCCACCTGGAGCTGGAGCTGGACGACGGAGACGCCCAGTCGGCTCGCAAGCTCCCGCGGCAGGTCCGCTGTGGAGTCCGTGACGACTGCTACTCGCCGTTGCATGGCGGGAGATTAGCCCCTCTGCGGTAATCGTTGTGTTTGCAGTTCGGCCACGAGCGATGGGATGCCCGGCCGGCCGGTCCGGCGGCGGAGCAGCCGGCCCGCGTGAGTACTATCACCGTCAACTGCGCTTGCTGGTGCTTGCACCCGCATTACTCGCTAGTAACATGCGGGGTGTTCGACACCACCGTGCCATGGAAGCGATGACGTGGCAGGGTCAGGACACTTGGCCGAACAGCGGGTCACCAGCCCACACGCCATCCATCCGCAGGAGGTCGAAGAGGACCCATGAACATCGTCGTCCTGGTCAAGCAGGTGCCCGACACCTGGTCTGAGCGCAAACTCACGGACGCCGACCACACCCTCGACCGTGAGGCCGCCGACGCCGTGCTCGACGAGATCAACGAGCGCGCGGTCGAGGAGGCGCTGCGGATCAAGGAGGCCCAAGGTGGCGAGGTGACCGTGGTCAGCATGGGTCCGGATCGGGCCACCGACGCCATTCGCAAGGCGCTGTCGATGGGCGCGGACAAGGCCGTCCACGTCTCGGACGAGGCGCTGCACGGCTCGGACGCCGTGCAGACCGCCAGGGTGCTGGCCAAGGCGATCGGCACCGTCGAGGGCTACGACCTCATCCTCGCCGGTAACGAGGCCACCGACGGGCGTGCCGGCGCGGTGCCGGCGATGATCGCCGAACTGCTCGGCCTGCCGCAGCTCACCCAGGCGCGCAAGGTCTCCTTCGACGGCTCCACGGTGACCGTCGAGCGGGAGACCGAGGAGGGCCTGACCACCGTGCAGGCCAGCCTGCCGGCCGTGGTCAGCGTCACGGAGAAGATCAACGAGCCGCGGTACCCGTCGTTCAAGGGCATCATGGCGGCGAAGAAGAAGCCGGTGAACACGGTGACCGTCGCCGACCTCGGCATCGACGCCGGCGAGGTGGGCCTGGCCGGCGCGCTGACCACCGTGCTGGAGGCCGCGCCCAAGCCGCCGCGCACCGCCGGTGAGCGCGTGGAGGACGACGGCACCGGCGGCACCAAGATCGCCGAGTACCTGGTCGGCCAGAAGCTCATCTGACGAAGGCAGCGAGGAGAAGGAGACACCAATGTCCGAGGTCCTGGTCCTCGTCGACCACACCGACGGCGAGGCCAAGAAGGTCACCTTCGAGCTGCTGTCCGCCGCCCGCCGGCTCGGTGAGCCCGCCGCGGTCGTGGTCGGCGCGCCCGGCACGGCGGCGAAGCTGCGCGACGCGCTGGCCAGGCACGGCGCGGCGAAGGTGTACGCGGCCGAGTCAGACGAGGCGACCAACGTCCTGGTCACGCCGAAGGTCGATGCGCTGGCCACGCTGGCCGAGCGGGTCTCGCCGGCCGCGGTGCTGGTGCCGTCCACCCTGGAGGGCAAGGAGGTGGCCGGCCGGCTGGCCGTGCGCATCGGCGGCGGCCTGCTGGTCGAGGCGGTGGACGTGGTCGCCGACGGCGGCGACGTGGTGGTCACCCAGTCCGTCTTCGGTGGCTCGTACGTGGTCAAGGCCAAGGCCACCAAGGGCACCCCGGTGATCAGCGTGCGGCCCGGCTCGATCGACGTGGAGCCGGCCGAGGGCGCGGCGGCGGAGGAGTCCGTCGAACTGCCCGCGCTGGACGCCGCCAAGCACGGCCGGATCACTGACCGGCAGCCGGTGGTCGGCGGCGACCGGCCGGAGCTGACCGAGGCGTCCGTGGTGGTCTCCGGCGGCCGCGGTGTCGGCAGCGCGGAGAACTTCGAGATCGTGGAGAAGCTGGCCGACGCCCTGGGCGCCGCGGTCGGCGCGTCCCGGGCCGCGGTCGACTCCGGCTACTACCCGCACCAGTTCCAGGTCGGGCAGACCGGCAAGACCGTGTCCCCGCAGCTGTACATCGCGCTGGGCATCTCCGGCGCCATTCAGCACCGCGCCGGCATGCAGACCTCCAAGACGATCGTCGCGGTCAACAAGGACCCGGAGGCGCCGATCTTCGAGATCGCCGACTTCGGCGTGGTCGGCGACCTCTTCAAGGTCGCGCCGCAGCTGACCGAGGAGGTCACCAAGCGCAAGGGCTGAACACCCGCCCGAGCCCGCGAGAAGCGGTTCCCGGCGCCCGCCCGGGAACCGCTTCTCGCTGTTGTGCGCCCCTGAACGCGCCGCGATCCCGCGCCCGGCACCGCCGGGATCTGCGAACACGCTTCGGCTTTTCCCACCCAAACCGGGGATTCACCGACTTTCCACCGGGGTGTCATCCGCAATCCGCTCACTCATTGCTGCGGAGCAGGTACACCAGTTTTCATGACTCAGTCGCAGCTCCTGGTGAGCACCGCAAAGCCGGGAACCGACCTGCCGCAGGACGCCCCCCGCTATTCCCTGCTCGTGGCGCGTGACAGCGAGGAGGTCCGCGCGGCGCAGCGCCTGCGGTACCGCGTGTTCGCCGATGAGATGGGCGCCACGCTGCACGCGGCGGAGCCGGGCGTCGACTCCGACGAGTTCGACGAGTTCTGCGACCACCTGGTGGTGCGGGACGACCGCACCGAGGAAATCGTCGGGTGCTACCGGATGCTTCCGCCGGAACGGGCCGCCGAGGCCGGCCGGCTGTATTCGGAGACCGAATTCGACCTCGGCGCGCTGGCCGAGCTGCGGCCCGCGCTGGTGGAAACCGGCCGCTCGTGCGTGCACCCCGACCACCGCACCGGCGCCGTGGTGGGGCTGGTGTGGGCGGGCATCGCCCGCTACATGCTGCTCTCCGGGCACGCGTGGCTGGCCGGCTGCGCCTCGGTACCGCTCTCCGACGGTGGCGCGCTCGCCGCCGGGGTGTGGGACCTGGTGCACGCCAAGCACTACGCCCCCGAGGAGTACCGGGTGCACCCGCTGCTGCCGTGGGACGTCGACGCCGCGTCGCGCCCGCCGCGCACCGTGCTGCCCCCGCTGCTCAAGGGCTACCTGCGGCTGGGTGCGTGGGTGTGCGGCCGGCCCGCGCACGACCCCGACTTCGGCGTTGCCGACCTGTTCGTGCTGCTCTCCCTGGACCGGGTGGACCGCCGCTACCTGAAGTTCTTCCTCGGGGAGTCGGAGTGACCGGGCCCGCGCGCGAAGGGGAACCGGCATGACCGCGCTCGCCGACCCGGGCGCTCACCCGTCCGGCCCGGCCGCGACCGCCGGCACGCACTCGTGGATGCCGGTGTCCCCGTGCGGCGACGGCTGCGTGGCCGGAGTGCCGCTGGACGCCGGCCTGGGCCGCCGGGTGTTCCGGCTCGCCGCGCTGGCCGCGGCGCTGCTCGCCGGGTTACTGATCGGGCTGGTGGTGCCGGTGCTGCCGGGCCGGGCACGGCAGGCCGCGGTGCGCGGCTGGTTCGGCGCCATCCTGCGGGCCACCGGCGCGCGGTTGCGGGTGCACGCCCCGGACGGGGTCGCCGGGTTCGGCGCCGTGCCCGGCCGCGGCCTGCTGGTCACCTGCAACCACGTGTCCTGGCTGGACATCGTGGCGCTGAACGCGGTGCAGCCGCTGCGCATGGTGGCCAAGCGGGAGATCCGGAGTTGGCCGGTGATCGGCCCGCTGGCCAGCCGGGCCGGCACGCTGTACCTGGACCGGGAGCGGCTGTCCGCGCTGCCGGACGCCGTCGCGGCGCTCACCGAGGCGCTGCGCTCCGGCTCGACGGTGGGCGTGTTCCCGGAGGGCACCACCTGGTGCGGGCTGGCCGCCGGCCGGTACCGCCCGGCCGCGTTCCAGGCCGCGCTGGACGCCGGCGTGCCGGTGCGACCCGTGGTGCTGCGCTACCGGCGCTCCGACGGCACGCCGACCACCGGGGCCGCGTTCGTCGGCGACGCGACCCTGTGGTCCTCGGTGCGGCGCACCGTCGGGCTGCGCCGGCTGGTGGTCGAACTGCACGTGCTGGACGAGATCACCGCCAGCGCCGACCGCAGGGCGCTCGCCGCGGCCACCCAGTCCGCGGCCGCACGGGTGCTCGGCGCCGCCGGCCCGGCGCTCGACCCGCCGCGGCCTGCGGCCGAACCGGCCGCCGTCCCCGCGGCCCAGGCCAGCTGAACCCATGGCGGATCCCGTGCCCGCGGGCACGGGGTGGTCGCCATCGGTGTCACCGGCCGGTGGGAACCCGTTCCGCGGGCTCGTGTGCCGGGGCGGCGGCCGGGACGGTGGGCAGCGGCGACGGCGGCACCCGCAGCACCCGCGCCGCCCAGACCGGCAGCCACCAGTTGTACCGGCCGAACAGCCCCACCAGCGCCGGCACCAGCAGGCAGCGCACCACGGTGGCGTCCACCAGGATGCCCACCCCGAGCCCGGTGGCCAGGATCTTGATGTCCGTCTGCGGTGTGGTGGCCATCGCCACGAAGGACAGCGTCAGGATCAGCGCGGCGCTGCTGACCAGCCGGCCGGTGCGGCCGATGCCGGTGACCACGGCGGCCCGGGTGGAGCCGGTCGCGTCGTAGCCCTCCCGCATCCGCGCCAGTATGAAGACCTCGTAGTCGATGGACAGGCCGAACAGGAACGCGAACACCATGATCGGCACCCACATGGTGATCGACCCGGTCGCCGGGATGCCCCACACCGCGCGGGAGCCGTAACCGAACTGCCAGATCAGCACCATCGCGCCGTACGCGGCGCCCAGCGAGGCCAGGTTGAGCGCCACCGCCTTGGCCGCCAGCAGCGGCGACCGGAACGCGCGGGCCAGCAGCAGGAACGTGGCCACCGTGATCAGCGTGAGCATCAGCGGGAAGCTGCCGTACACGTCCTGGGCGAAGTCGATGGTGGTGGCGCCGGATCCGGCCACACCGAGCACGGCGGGATCGCCGGCGACCGCGACCCGCACCGCGCGCACCGTGTCCTGCCCGGCCGGGACGGACGTCTCGTCCCTCGGCAGCACGGTGACCAGCGCGGTGCCGGCGGCGCGGTTGCCGCCTGATGCGGGCGCCACCGCGGCGACCACCCCGGGCAGCGCCGCCAGCCGGGACGCGACGGCGGGCGCGCTCGGCGCATCGGCCAGCGCGACGATCGGGGTGAGCACGCCGGATGGCACACCGCCGCCGGTGAGGGTGGCCAGCGCGTCGTGCGCCGGGCCGGACTGGGCCAGCGCGCCGGTCCTCGGCTCGCCGACGGAAAGCGACAGGGCCGGCGCCGCCAGCAGGGCTAGCGCGAGCACCCCCGCGCTCGCGGCCACGCCGCGGCGCCGCACGGTGAGCCGTGCCCACGCGCTCCAGCCCCGGCTCGCGGTGCTCTCGGTGCGCAGCCGCGGCCAGTCCAGCCGGGGGCCGACGGTGTCCAGCAGCACCGGCAGCAGGGTCACCGCGACCGCCACCGAGATCAGCGGGATGAGCACGCCGCCGATGCCCGCGCTGCGCAGGAACGGCACCGGAAGCACGACCAGGGCGAGCAGGCCGATGCCCACGGTCAGCCCGGAGAACACCACGGCTCGGCCGGCCGAGGCCATCGCGGCCTGCACCGCGGCACGGTTGGTGCGCCCGCGCGCCCGCTCCTCCCGCCACCGGGTCACCACCAGCAGCGAATAGTCGATCGCCACGCCCAGCCCGATCAGCGCGATGAGGAACTGCACGATCTGGCTGATCCCGGTGACCTGGGTGAGCCCGAACACGGCGAGGAACGTGGTCAGGATGGACACCGCGGCGATCACCAGCGGCAGCACCGCGAGGAAGCTGGCGAACACGTAGAGCAGCACGACCAGCGCGCCCAGCCCACCGAGCAGCGACTCGACCAGCACACCGGGGTCTCTGCCCCGCGGCTGCGAGTCGGCCAGCGCCTGGATGCCGGTCACCTGCACCCGCCAGGTCGGTGGGGACGCGGCGCGCACCGCCCGCTCGATCGCCGCCGGCGCCCGCGTGCCGGTCATCGGGTTGAACCCCGGAATGGTCACCAGCGCGTAGCTGCTCCGCCCGTCCCGGGTGGTGAACGCCGGATCCCTGGTGCCGGCGTAGTCGACGATCCGGGACCCGGGAACCGCGCGGGCGGCCGCGGCGAACGCGCGGCCAACGGCATCGGCCACGACGGGATCGGTGACCGACTGCCCGGCCGGCACGGTGATCACCGGCACCACCGGGTCCTCGGTGCCGGTGTGGTAGCGCGCGGCGATCGCGTCGTTGGCGGCGAACGCCGGGCCGGGCATGGCGAAGCTGGTGGTCAACCGGGCGGTGGCCGGCGCGGCGGCGAGCGCGCCGGCCACCGCCAGGCCGATCCAGAACGCGACGACGAGCAACCTGTGACGCAACACGAACCGGGTGATCGCGGACATGGCCGGTGCCTTTCCGAGCGGGGAGTGCCGACGGCCGGGAAGCCTCACCGCTCCGACCCCCTCCGCACGTCTGCCCGGAGGAGACACTTCGCCTGCTGCCAGGGACGTGCGCCGCGCCCGGTCGTACTCCCTGGGAAGTAGTCGGCAGGACATCCGTGGGAGGAGGACCGGCGGGTACCGCCGGCCTACGCTTTCCGCCATGACTGGCGTCCCGTCCCGGCGACGGCGGTGGTGGCGGCCCCCGCCGATCGTGCGGGACACGGTGGGGACGCTGCCGCTGACCGCCGTGCTCGTGCTCGCCTCGATCGGCGAGTCGCATCCCACCCAGCCCGCGGACAAGATCCCGCCGGGGCATGTGCCGCACCCGGCGGCGTACGCGCTGGTCGCCGTCGCCGGGTTGGCGCTCGCAGCGCGGCGGAGGTGGCCGCTGGCCGTGTTCGCGGTGTCCGCGGGCGCGGTACTCGGCTACACCGCCCTCGGCTACGTCAACGGAGCGGCGCTGCTGGCCCCGATGATCGCCCTCTACACCGTGGCGGCGAGCGGTATGTCCGCCCGCCTCGTGGTGCCGCTCGGCGCGGTGACCGCCGGGTCGCTGCTGGCTGCGCAGGCGGTGTCCGGCCCGTTCGGGGCGTTCGGCGGGCCGGCCCCGGTGGTGCCGTTCGAGGTGGTGGCGAGCGTGGCCGTCGGCTTGGCGGTGGCCAACCGGCGGGCCTACGTGGCCGAGGCGGAGGCCAGGGCGGAGCGGGCGGAACGCACCCGTGAGGAGGAAGCCCGCCGCCGGGTCGACGCCGAGCGGCTGCGCATCGCCCGCGAACTGCACGACGTGGTCGCGCACACGATGGCCACGATCAACGTGCAGGCCGCGGCCGCGGGCCGGCTGCTCGCCGAGGGCCGGTCGGCGCAGGCCGGGGACGCGCTGCGCACGATCACCTCGGCCAGCAGGGACGGCCTGCGCGAGTTGCGCGCCATCCTGCACGTGCTGCGCCAGCAGGACGAGGCCGAGCCCACCGGGCCCGCGCCCGGCGTCGACCAGATCGACGCGCTGGTCGCGGCCACCTGCCGGGCCGGCCTGCCCACCACGCTGCGGGTCACCGGCGAGCGGGTGCCGCTGCCGCCGGCCGCCGATCTCACCGGGTACCGGATCGTCCAGGAGTCGCTGACCAACGCGGTCCGCCACGCCGGCCCGGCCACCGCGACCGTGACGCTGCACTTCGCCGGCACCGAACTGCGCATCGACGTCACCGACACCGGCGTGGGGCCGCAGGCGCAGCCCGCTGACCACGGATACGGGCTACGCGGCATGGCGGAGCGGGCCGCCGCGATCGGCGGCACCGTTGACGCGGGGCCGGCGCCACACGGCGGGTTCACCGTGCATGCCCGGCTGCCGCTGGGTGGCGCCTCCGCCGGAGCGCCCGCGGCCGGCGACGCCTCCCCGGCCGGGAGCGGCACGTGATCCGCGTCCTGCTGGCCGACGACCAGGCGCTCATCCGCGCCGGGTTCCGGGTGTTGCTTGCCGCCGAGGACATCGAGATCGTCGGCGAGGCCACGGACGGCCGGCAGGCCGTGGCGCTGGCCCGCAGCACCCGCGCGGACGTGGTGCTGATGGACATCCGCATGCCCGGCACCGACGGGCTGGAGGCGACCCGGATGATCGCCGCCGACGACGACCTGGCCGGCGTGCGGGTGCTGATCCTCACCACCTTCGACGCGGACGAGTACGTCTACCAGGCGATCCGGGCCGGGGCGAGCGGGTTCCTGGTCAAGGACACCGACCCGGCCGAACTGCTGCACGCGATCCGGGTGGTGGCCAGGGGCGACGCGCTGCTCTCACCCGGCGTCACCCGCCGGCTCATCGCGGACATCGCCGGCGGCGCCGTGCCGCGCCCGGACGCCCGGCCGCGCGCGGGCGGGCTGGACCGGCTCACCGAGCGGGAGCGGGAGGTGGTCGCCCTGGTCGGCACCGGCCTGGCCAACGACGAGATCGCCGCCCGGCTGCACCTTAGCCCGCTGACGGTGAAGACCCACGTCAGCCGGGCGATGACCAAGCTGGACGCCAGGGACCGCGCCCAGTTGGTCGTGCTCGCCTACGAGACCGGGCTGGTCACGCCGGGCGGGTAGGCCGCCGGTGAGGGTGGCGACCGCACCGGTCCGGTTTCGCGGCACTCGGACACCGTCGGCGACGCTGGGACCGCGGCAGATCCCGTCCGCCGGGCGGGTTAATCGCTGGACCTGCAGCGGGGTCGAGGTTGCAGGCTGGGCCGGTGACCACGGAGCGGGCGGTGGGGACGGGCACGGTACCGGCGGCGACCAGGCGGGCCGCCACGGTCGGCATGGTCCTCGTGGTGACCCTGGCGGCGTTCGAGGCGATGGGCGTGGGCACCGCGCTGCCCACCCTGGTCGCCGACCTGCACGGGGAGCGGTTGTACTCCTGGCCGCTGACCACCTTCCTGGCCGCCGAGGTGATCGGCACGGTGGTCTCCGGCCGGGTGTGCGACCGCAGGGGGCCGGCCCCGGCGCTCGTCACCGGGCCGTCGCTGTTCCTGGTCGGGCTGCTGGTCTCGGGCACGGCCACCGCCATGCCCGCGCTGCTGGCCGGCCGGGTGCTGCAGGGGCTCGGCGGCGGCGTCGTGGTGGTCGCGCTGTACGTGATGATCGCCACCGTGTTCGGCGAGCGGGACCGGCCGAGGGCGTTCGCGGTGATCTCCGCATGCTGGGTGGTGCCGGCACTGGTCGGGCCGACCATCGCCGGGTTGCTCACCCAGTTCGCCAGCTGGCGGTGGGTGTTCCTGGGCCTCGCGCCGCTGGAACTGTCCGGCATCCTGGCGCTGCTGCTGGTGGCCCGTCGGCTGCTCGCCGCGCCGGAACCGCGGCCGGCCCCGGTGCCGGCGCTCGCCGACCCGGCCGCCGGCCGGGTGGCCGAGCCCGAATCGGCTGTGAGCCCGCCGGTCGAGCCGGAGCCGGCCACCCCGTCACCGGGCGCGTCGCGGCGGGGGCTGCCGCTGGCCGCGGTGGCCGCCGCCACCGGGCTGTCCGCGCTGACCTGGGCCGCGCAGCACCCGTCGCTAACCTCACTGGCGCTGGGCGCGGCCGGGCTGGCACTGCTGCTGGCCGCGGTCCACCGGCTGCTGCCGCCGGGCACGCTGGCCGCCCGGCCAGGGCTGGCCACGGTGGTGCTGGCCCGCGCGCTGCTCGCCGGCACGTTCTTCGGCGTGCAGGCCTACCTGCCGCTCACCCTGACCGCGGTGCACGGCTGGTCGCCGGCGGCCGCCGGAGTGCCGCTGACCGTCGGCTCGGTGGGCTGGTCCATCGCGTCCTGGTGGCAGGGCCGGCACCCTGATCTGCCCAGGCAGGTGCTGGTCCGGCGGGGATTGCTGGTGCTCGCCGCGGGTGTCGCGGTGGCCGCGGCGGTCGGCCCGCACTGGGCGCCGCCGTGGCTGGCGCTGCCCGCGTGGCTGCTCGCCGGGATGGGCATGGGGTTGGGCACCACCGGGGTGTCGGTGCTGGTGCTGCGGCTGTCCCCGGCCGAGGACCGCGGGTTCAACTCGGCGGCCATGCAACTGTCCGACATGCTCGGCCAGGCCACGTTCATCGGGCTCGGCGGGGTCGCGGTGGCCACCCTGGCCAGCCCCCGGCAGCCCACCGCGGCGGTGGTGCCGCTCGACCTGGTGTTGGCCGCGGTCGCCCTGGCCGGCGCGGCCCTGGTGACCAGGAGGGTTCGGCCGACGAGCGACTGACTGTGGGCTGTCTCACGTCCGTCGGCGCGCGTCTTGCCGGCTCGTCCGGCGGGCTACCCTGGATTCGTTATGGTCTCTGTACCTACCCGCGACCGGAGTCCGCGGACGGCGATGACCTACCTCGACCACGCGGCGACCACGCCGATGCTTCCGGACGCGGTGGCGGCGATGACCGAGGCGTTGCCCAGCCTGGGCAACGCCTCCTCGCTGCACACCTCGGGCCGCCGGGCCAGGCGGGCGGTCGAGGAGGCCCGCGAGGAGATCGCCGCCGTGCTCGGCGCCCGCCCGTCCGAGGTGGTGTTCACCGCCGGCGGCACGGAGAGCGACAACCTCGCCGTCAAGGGCATCTACTGGGCGCGCCGGGACGCCGACCCGGCCCGGCGGCGCATCCTCGCCTCGGCGGTCGAGCACCACGCCGTGCTGGACGCGGTGGAGTGGCTGGTCGAGCACGCCGGCGCGGAGGTCACCTGGCTGGAGGTCGACGAGTTCGGCCGGGTGCACGCCGACACGCTCGCCGCGGCCATCGCCGAGGACCCGAACGACGTCGCACTGGCCACCGTGATGTGGGCGAACAACGAGGTCGGCACGGTCAACCCGGTGCGCGAACTGGCCGAGGTGGCCGCCGCGCACGGCATCCCGCTGCACACCGACGCGGTGCAGGCGGTCGGCGCGCTCCCGGTCAACTTCGGCCGCAGCGGCGCCGCCGCGCTCACCCTCACCGGGCACAAGCTCGGCGGACCCTACGGCGCCGGAGTGCTGCTGCTGGGCAGGGACGTGCCGTGCGCGCCGCTGCTGCACGGCGGCGGCCAGGAGCGCGACGTCCGCTCCGGCACGCTGGACGTGCCGGCGATCATCGGCCTGGCCACCGCGCTGCGGGTGGCTGTCGCCGATCAGCCGCGCCGGGCCGCGGAACTGGCCGCGCTGCGCGACGACCTGGTCGCCGCGGTACGCCGGGTGGTGCCGGACGTGGTGCTCAACGGCGACCCCGGGCAGTCCGATGTGGACGATGGGCCGTCCCGGCTGCCGGGCAACGCGCACTTCACCTTCCCCGGCTGCGAGGGGGACAGCCTGCTGATGCTGCTGGACGCGCGCGGCATCGAGTGCTCCACCGGCTCCGCGTGCACCGCGGGCGTGGCCCAGCCCAGCCACGTGCTGCTGGCCATGGGCGTGGATCGGACCACCGCCAAGGGGTCGCTGCGGTTCAGCCTCGGCCATACCTCCACCGCCGCCGACGTCACCGCCGTGGCCGAGGCGATCGGCCCGGTGGTGGAGCGGGCCCGCCGGGCCGGCCTGGCCGGGCTGCGCCGGGCCGGCGAGGAGACCACCGGCGTCGCGGTCGGCTCCCGGGGGCACGCATGACCGGCATGCGGGTGCTCGCGGCGATGAGCGGCGGGGTGGACTCGTCAGTGGCCGCCGCGCGGGCGGTGGAGGCCGGGCACGACGTGGTCGGCGTGCACCTGGCGCTCTCCGCGAAGCCGGGCACGCTGCGTACCGGGGCGCGGGGTTGCTGCACCGTGGAGGACGCGCGGGACGCCCGCCGCGCCGCCGACCTGCTCGGCATCCCCTTCTACGTCTGGGATTTCGCCGAGCGGTTCACCGAGGACGTGGTCGAGGACTTCGTCGCCGAGTACGCCGCCGGCCGCACCCCCAACCCGTGCCTGCGGTGCAACGAGAAGATCAAGTTCGCCGCGCTGCTGGACAAGGCGCTGGCGCTGGGTTTCGACGCGGTGTGTACCGGCCACTACGCCCGACTGTCCCTTGTGGATGGTCGCCCTGAGCTGCGGCGCAGCGCGGACGAGGCCAAGGACCAGTCCTACGTGCTCGCCTCGCTCACCCCGGAGCAGCTCACCCACGCCCTCTTCCCGCTTGGTGACTCGGTGAAGACGGCGGTCCGCGCGGAGGCCGCCCGGCGTGGGCTGGCCGTCGCGGACAAGCCGGACAGCCACGACATCTGCTTCATCCCGGACGGCGACACCCGGGGCTTCCTGGCCGGACGGCTGGGCGAGCGGTCCGGTGAGCTGATCGACGACGCCACCGGGCAGGTGCTCGGCCGGCACTCCGGGGTGCACGGCTTCACCGTGGGCCAGCGGCACGGGTTGGGCATCTCCACGCCCGCCCCGGACGGCCGGCCGCGCTACGTGCTCGCGCTGGAACCGGTGTCCGGCACGGTCCGGGTCGGCTCGGCCGACCGGCTGCGGGTCACCGAGATCACCGGGGAGCGCCCGGTGTGGCCGTCCGGGGTGCCGCTCGCCGGTCCGGTGGAGTGCGTGGTGCAGGTGCGCGCGCACGGCGGCACCGCGCCCGCGGTGGCCGAGGCCGTGGACGGCGGGCTGACCGTGCGGCTGCGCAAGCCGCTGCGCGGCGTGGCCCCCGGCCAGGCCGTGGTGCTCTACCGTCCCGACCCGGCCGGTGACCTCGTCCTCGGCAGCGCGACGATCTCCGCGACGGCTTAGCTCGGCTTCCAGTCGGTGTTCGCGCCGCAGACGATCAGGCAGGGCAGCTCGCCGGGCACCCGGCCGGCCAGCCAGGCCGCGAACGGCACCGCCGCCGCCGGCTCCACGGCGAGCCGGAACTCCTCCCACAGCAGGTCCCGCGCCGCCAGCAACTCCTCGTCGCTGACCAGCACCGACCGCAGCGGCCGCCGGGTGAGCACGGCGAAGGGCACTTCGCCGACCCGGGTCGCGCCGAGCGCGGACGCGGCCACCGAGTCCACCGCGGCGTCCACCGGCTCACCGGCGGCCAGCGCCTCGTGCAGGCAGCGGCAGCCCTCCGGCTCCACCGCCACCGTGGTCCGCCCGCCCGCGGCGAGTGCGGTGCCCGCGGCCAGCCCGCCACCGCCGACCGCGACCACCAGCGCGTCCACCTCGGGGGCGTCCTCGACCACCTCGGCGGCCGCGGTGCCCTGGCCGGCGATCACCGCGGGGTCGTTGTACGCCTGCACGTAGCGGCTGCCCGGCGCCTCCGCGTCCGTCCGGGCGGCGGCCGCCGCCTCGGCGTAGGTATCGCCGTGCCGGACCAGGCCGGCTCCGGTGGCCGCGATCCGGCGCGCCTTCCCCTCCGGCACGCCGACCGGGACGAACACCCGCGCCGGCAGCCCGAGCAGGGCCGCCGCGGCGGCCACCGCGATCCCGTGGTTGCCGCCCGACGCGGTGACCACCCGCTCCGGTCGGGGACCGGACAGCAGCGCGTTGAGCGCCCCGCGCAGCTTGAACGAACCGGTCAACTGCAGGTGCTCCAGCTTGAGCAGCAACGGTTTGCCGTCGACCTCGGCACGCAGCAGCGGCGTGCGCCTGCGGTGGCGGCGGATGCGCTCGGCGGCCCGGGTCACGTCGGCGGCGGTGGGGATCGGCGCGGTCGTCGTCATGCCGCCAGGCTCGCCCGCGCCGCCCGGCGACGCCAGGCGATTTTCCGCACCCTCGGCCAGGCGGTTGGCTTCGGCGCCGGCCCGTGCGCGCCGGGCCGTCCCGCCACCGGCCGCGTTAAGCCGATGCCGCGGGCGACCCAGTCGGCGATCTGCGTGCGGCGGGTGAAGCCCAGCTTGCTGAGGATGTTCTCCACGTGTGACTCGGCCGTGCGCTGGGCGATCACCAGCCGCTCCGCGATCTCCCTGTTGCCCAGGCCCTGCGCGACCAGCGCGGCGACCTGCCGCTCCCGCCGGGTGAGCGCGGACCGGCCGGGCGGCGTGGGTTCCCGGTGCCGGACCGGGTGGTAGGTGCCCTCGTCCAGCGCCTCGCTGACCGCGTCCGCCACGTCCAGGGCCGCGCCCTCGTGCCAGGCGGCGCTGAACGCGACCTCGCCCAGGGCGTGCCTGGTCTCGAACGCCCACCTGGTGTGCGACCGGGCGATGTGGCCGAGCCGGGGCACCGAGGTGCGCAGCGACCGCCACAGCGTCGCCGCCGCCCCAAGCAGGCGTGCGGCCTGCGCATGCCGCGCCTCCGCCGCGGCGACCCAGCCCAGCGTCTCCAGGCACAGCGCCATGCCCCACCGGTCCGGGAACGACCGCTTCAGCCGCAGCGCGGCGCGCACCAGCATGGCGGCCTGCGCGGTGTCCCCGCTGCGCAACCGTTCCAGGCCGACCAGCAGCAATCCGTACGACCGGGCCCACTCCGCGCCCCTGGACTCGGAGATCGCCAGGCACTCCTCGCCGTAGGACGCCGCCCGGCCGTCGATCACACTGCTCCGGTCGGGCTCGTCCAGGTCGTAGGCGGCCACCGCGAGATGGAACAGGGTGAGCCAGATGCCGTCCGCGTCGCGCGCCGCCCGGTGCCTGGCCAGCGCGCCCCGCAGCAACTCCACCGCCCTGGGCAGGTCGCCCTGGTACAGCGCGGCCATCCCGGCGAACTGCATCGCCCGGGTGGCCGCGGTGGCGTCGCCGATCTGCCTGGCCAGCAGGCGGCACTGGGCCAGCAGGTGCCGGGCGGCCGGCAGGTCGGCCTGCATGATGGCGAGGTGGGCGTCTACCCACAGCGCCCTGGCCCGCACCGGGCTCGGCGCGCGCACCAGCGCCAGCGCACGGTCCAGCCGCCGCCGACCCTCGCTGAGGGCCCCGGAGATCAGCCAGTGGTGCCACAGCCCGGCGGCGATCGCCAGCCCCGCCTCGGCCTCGCCCGGCTCGGTGACGCAGAAGTCCATCGCCGAGCGGATGTTCGGCAGCTCGCGGGTCAGCCGCTGGTACCACTCCAGCTGGCGGTGGTCGAACCACTCCCGGTCGGCCTGCTCGACCAGGCGTCGGTACCAGTCGCGGTGCCGCCGGCGCAGCTCCGCGTCCCGCCCGGAGCGGGTGAGCAGGTCCCGCCCGGCGTGCCGCACCGTCTCCGGCATCCGGTACCTCGGCCGCGAGCCGCGCTCCTCGACCAGCAGGATCGACCGATCCACCAGGGCGGGCATCAACTGGGCCACCTCCGCCCTCGGCAGGTCGCTGCCGCAGCACACCTGGTGCACGTCCTCCTGGTCGAACCCGCCGGTGAACACCGACAGCCGCGCCCACAGCTCCCGCTCCCTCGGTGGGCACACCGCCACCGACCAGTCGGCGGCGTCGGGCGGCTCGGCGGCGCGGTCGCTGCGGAACCGCTCGAGCAGCGCCGCCAGCGGCTCGGAGCGCAGCCGCAGCGCGGCCAACTCGATGGCCAGCGGGACGCCGTGCAGCCGTTGACACAGGCGGATCACCTCGCGGCTGTTGCCGTCGGTGAGTGCGAAGGTCGGCGCCACACCGGCCGCCCGCTCGGCGAAGAGCGCCACCGCGTCGAACCGCCGCGCGACGTAGGCGGGCAGCCGCACCGTTCCGGTGGGCACCGACAGCGGCGGCACGGCGAGCACCCGCTCGCCGGCGAAACCGATCGGCGTCCGGCTGGTGGCTACCACGCGCAGCCCGGGCGCCGCGCGCAGCAGCGTGGCCACCAGCGTGGCGCAGGCGTCCACGACGTGCTCGCAGCTGTCCAGGAGCAGCAGCAGCCGCCTGCCGGCGAGGTGCTCGCGCAGCGCGGCCGGCGCCGGCCGGTGCACGTCGGGGTACAGCCCGAGCGCCTCCGCGACCTGGTGCGCGACCTCCTCGCCATCCAGCACGGCGGCCAGGTGGACCGGCCACACCCCGTCCGGGAAGGAGTGCTCCACGTCACCGGCCAGCCGCAGCGCCAACCGGGTCTTGCCGACCCCGCCCTGGCCGGTCAGCGTCACCGCGGAGCCGGAAGCCAGCAGGCGCTTCGCTTCCGCCATCTCGTGCCGGCGTCCGACGAAACTCTTCACCTCGACCGGATGCGTCCCCACCGAACCCTCGCACCACCGGAGCCTTGGTGGCTTCACGCTAGCCGCGCCCCACCGGCCGGTCAATGATTGTTTCCGCAGGTCAACACGGGTATGACCGGGGAGGTGTCGGGCGGGGCGCGCGGTCGGCCGGCGGTCCGGTCGCCGGTGATGTTCGGCACGCCCTCGCGCGAGCCGGCGGCGCGGGTACCCGCCGGCCGGCGGATGTCCGGAAAAGAAGGGGTGCGGCCCCGCAGCGATGAGCAGGACGCGGCCGGCCCTGCGACGAACCGTCAGCCCTGGTAGGTCTTGAAGATGTTGGTGAAGTCGTAGGTTCCCTGGGAGATGCCGCTGCAGGTGGGTTGCACCGCGCCGGGGCAGCCGCCGTTGTCCCGGCCGACGGACCAGAACCCGATCCGGGCGATGTGGTTGCTCTGCGCCCAGGACAGCAACTGCCGGGCGGTGGGTTCGTCGGTGACCATGCCGCTGTCGTTGCGGCCGATCATCGGCGTGATCGCGAGCATGGCGCGCTGGGCGGCGTCGCCGCGGCTCGGCCAGATGTTCTTCATCTGGTTCAGCGTGGCGTTGGCCGCGGAGATCATCGCGTCGCTCCAGGAGCCGGTGTAGCCGAAGTCCATCAGCATCGGGTTGACGACGACGTTCAGGCCGCGTGCGGCGGCGTCCTGCAGGATCTGCACGGAGAACGGGTCAACGCCGTAGTCCTGCCCCTGCACGCGCAGCGTGTAGCTGACCGCCGTGCCCCGGGACTGTCGCAGCCGCAGCAGCGCCTGGTTCACCGTGGCGACCGGGATGCTGGCCTCGACGTCCACGTCCAGGCTGTTGGCGCCGACCGCGTCGAGCACCTTGGTGTAGGCGTTGTACAGCGCGTCCACCGAGCCGCAGGTGTTCTCCAGGTACGGGCCCATCGCGCCGCCGGTGGACACGATCACGCTGCCGCCGAGCGCCTTGAGGTCGTTGACCTCGCCGATGACCCTCGGGTCGGCGAGCGGGACGGTGCCGCCCCACTGCGGTTCGCACCCGGTGCTGCTGGCCAGCGCGAACGCCAGGGTGAAGTCCTTCTGCCCGGTCGCCCTGGCCACGTCGGCCAGCGTCGGGCTGGCGTAGGTGATGTCGACGTACGGGGCCACCCGCTGACCGCCGCCGCTCTGCGGGGGTGTGACCGGTGACGTGGTCGTGGTGGTGGTCGTGGTGGGCGGCGGTGTGCTCTGGCCGCATGGTTGGCCGTTCAGCTCGCAGTTGGTCGGCTGCCCGGAACCGCTGGCGAGGAAACCGAAGCCGGTGGACGCCCCGGCGGCGACCGCGCCGTTGTACTCGCGGTTGGTGAACGTGTAGTGGTTGCCGCTGACCGTTTCCGTGGCGTCCCAGTAGGAGCCGACGGTGGTGCCGGCCGGCAGGTCGAACTCCACCCGCCAGCCGGACAGTGCCGTGTCGCCGGCGGTGATCGTGTACCTGCCCTGGTAGCCGGAGCCCCAGGTGGAATCGGTGCCGAACGTCGCGGTCGGACCGGGCGCGGCCGAGGCGGGTACGGCGAATAACAGGCCCAGGGGGAGCAGGCCGGCTCCGGCCGCGAGGGCGGCCAGCCGGGTACGGGCGGTGCGCATGGGTGCCTCCGTCAGCAGGGGGAACGGGCTACGCCACGGGAAGCGCCGGGAGCGGCGCTGCGATGAGCCAACGTAAGTGGCCTAGACCACCGCGTCAATGGTCCAGACCCATTTTGGAGCGAGGCTGGACCCGCCCGGCAGGGCGGGCGCGACCCGCCCGACACGTCCGGCGCCGGATGGGTCGGGACGGCGACCCGCCGTGTGGGCCCGCCGCCGGGCCCCGGACACTGGTGCGCGTGAGTGAGGCACCCTGGCCACCCGGAACCGCGACCGGCATCGGATCGCTGCCCGGCACCGACCCGCTGGAGGCGGCGCGCATCGTGCTGGGTGAGCTGCCCGACCTGCCGCACCTGCCCGAGCTACCGGCCCGCGGCGTCGGCGCCGACCTGATCGGCCGCACCGCCGCGCTGCTGGTCGACCTGCCGGTGGAGGTCGTCCCGTCCGGCTACCGGGTCGCCGCGCGGCCCGGGCACGACCACCGCAGGGCGCTCGACCTGATGGAGCGGGACCTGGACGCCCTCGAAGAGGCGGTGGAGCGCGGCGGTACCCGGCCGGCCCGGGTGAAGATCCAGCTCGCCGGGCCGTGGACGCTGACCGCGGGCGTCGAACTGCCCCGCGGCCACCGGGTGCTCACCGACGCCGGCGCGGTGCGCGAGTTCGCCGAGTCGCTGGCCGAGGGCGTCGCCGCGCACGTGGCCGCGGTGACCCGGCGCACCGGCGCACCGGTGGTGGTGCAGCTCGACGAGCCGACGCTGCCCGCGGTGCTCGCCGGATCACTGCCCACCCCGTCCGGTTACGGCACGGTGCCCGCGGTGCCCGAGCCGGAGGCCCGCACCCTGCTGTCCCGCACGGTCGACGCGGTACGGGACGCGACCGGCCAGCCGGTGCTGGTGCACTGCTGCGCGCCGCGCCCGCCGGTCGCGCTGTTCCGCGCCGCCGGCGTGGACGGGATCGCCTTCGACGCCACGCTGCTCGACCAGGCCCCGACCGCGCTGTGGGACGAGCTGGGCGAGGCGTGGGACGCGGGCGTGGTGCTGCTGCTCGGCCTGGTCCCCGGCACCGACCCGGCCAGCCCGCTGGCCCTGCGCGCCGCCGCGGAACCCGCGCTGCGCATGACCGACCGGCTCGGCTTCAACCGCCGGCTGCTCGGCGAGCGCGCGGTGCCCACCCCGCGGTGCGGTCTCGCCGGCGCCACCCCCGCCTGGGCCCGGAGGGCGCTTTCCCTGGTCCGCGACCTGGGCCGTGCGTTCGTCGAACCTCCGGAGGACTGGTAGGAACCGGCCGTGTCGTCCTCGCCGGCCCGGGCGCTGGGCGCTGGCAGTCACGGGGATATCCGCGCTGCTGGCGGGTGAGTCGAGCGAAACCGGGCCAGCGGGCGCGCCGGCCACGCGAGAATGGCGGCCATGCGGTGGTTACGGCGGCGTAGGCGCAGCGAGCCGGTCGGGCCCGATCCCCGGGCGGTCGCGGAGCAGTTCTGGCGGAGCTGGACGGTGGTGCTGCCGTTGGTCAGCGCCGCCCTGGGCGACGGCGACCCGAAGCGGTACGAGGCGGTGATGTGCGACCTGGTCGCCGGCATCCATCCGGACCTGCACTGGTCCATCGAGCGCGGCGAGCGCGCGGTGTACGCGCTGGTGGTCAGCGGCCAGGAGGACCCGCGGCTGCGCCCCTACACCGACGCGTGGAAGGCCGCCGCCCCGCCCGAGGACCTGATGTGGGAATACCACGACGCGGTGCCCCCGGTGCCCGATCCCACCGCGGTCACGGTCAACCTCGGCGAGCGCCGGGTCCGGCTGGCCGACGTCCGGGTGGCCGCCCAGGTGGACGAGTCCGAGGGCGTGGTGGACGTCGCCGTGCACCACCCGGAACTGGCCAACCTGGCCGGCGAGCAACGCACCGCGATGGTGTTCCTGGCGCTGGACGCCACCCTCGGCGAGCGGCTCGCCGGGCGGCGGCTGCGCCGGGTGGAGCCGGCCGACCGGGAGCCGGAGAACGCCGTGGACCTGCTCCAGCTCCGCGCCCTGGTGCGCGGCATGGGCGAAACCGAGGACACCCCCGAGGGGGCCGGCGGCTGACCTGCTGCTGTCGGGGGTGCGGATTAGGCTCGGCACCGTGAGCAGGAACGACGAGGTCCCCGAGGATCGGGCGCTGCCCACCGACCCGGCGCGCCGGCAGCACGCCGAGGGGCTGGAGGACGTGCCGGCCGAGGTCCGCGAGGAGCACGCGGCCCTGGTCGAGGAGGTGCGCAACCACCAGTACCGCTACTACGTGCTGGACGCCCCGGTCATCTCCGATGCCGAGTTCGACCGGCTGTTCCAGCGGCTGCAGGAGATCGAGGCGGCGCACCCCGCGCTGGTCTCGCCGGACTCGCCCACCCAGCAGGTCGGCGGCACCTTCTCCACCGAGTTCACCGCGGTCGACCACCTGGAGCGCATGCTGAGCCTGGACAACGCGTTCAGCGCCGAGGAACTGCGCGCCTGGGCCGACCGGGTGGAGAAGGAGGTCGGCACCGAGGTCCACTACCTCTGCGAGCTGAAGATCGACGGCCTGGCGATCAACCTCCTCTACCGGGACGGCCGGCTGGTCCGCGCGCTCACCCGCGGCGACGGGCGCACCGGCGAGGACGTCACGCTCAACGTGCGCACCATCTCCGACGTGCCGGAGCGGCTCACCGGCACCGACGAGTTCCCGGTGCCCGCCCTGGTCGAGGTGCGCGGCGAGGTGTTCTTCCGGGTGGAGGAGTTCGCCGAGTTGAACGCGCGGCTGGTGGAGGCGGGCAAGCCGCCGTTCGCCAACCCGCGCAACGCCGCGGCCGGTTCGCTGCGGCAGAAGGACCCGAGGGTCACCCGCAGCCGCCCGCTGCACTTCATCAGCCACGGCCTGGGCAAGCGCGACGGCTTCGAGCCCGCGCGGCAGTCCGAGTCGTACCGGGCGCTGCGCGCCTGGGGCATTCCCGCGTCCAGTCACACCAAGGTGCTCGGCACGATCGAGGAGGTCGAGGAGTACAGCGCCTACTGGGGCGAGCACCGGCACGACGCGGTGCACGAGATCGACGGCGTGGTGGTCAAGGTCGACGAGGTGCCGCTGCAGCGCCGGCTGGGCAACACCTCCCGCGCGCCCCGCTGGGCGATCGCGTACAAGTACCCGCCCGAGGAGGCCACCACCACCCTGAAGGACATCCAGGTCAACGTCGGCCGCACCGGCCGGGTCACCCCGTTCGCGGTGATGGAGCCGGTGAAGGTGGCCGGGTCCACGGTCTCCCTGGCCACCCTGCACAACGCCAACGAGGTCAAGCGGAAGGGCGTGCTGATCGGCGACCGGGTGGTCATCCGCAAGGCCGGGGACGTGATCCCCGAGGTGCTAGGCCCCATCGTGGACGTGCGCACCGGCAAGGAACGCGAGTTCCACATGCCGACGAAATGCCCGGAGTGCGGCACCACGCTGCGCCGGGAGAAGGAAAGCGACGTCGACATCCGCTGCCCGAACGCGCGGTCCTGCCCGGCGCAGCTTCGGGAACGGCTGTTCCACCTGGCCGGTCGCGGCGCGCTGGATATCGAGGTGCTCGGCTACGAGGCGGCCACCGCGCTGCTCGGTTCGGGCGTGCTGCACGACGAAGGTGAGCTGTTCGACCTCGACGAGGAGCGGCTGCTCCGCGTTGACCTGTTCCGCACCAAGGCCGGTGAGCTGTCCGAGAACGGCCGGAAGCTGCTGAAGAACCTGGAGTCCGCGAAGGACCGTCCACTGTGGCGGGTGCTGGTCGCGCTGTCCATCCGGCATGTCGGCCCCACCGCGGCGCAGGCGCTGGCCCGCGAGTTCGCCTCGCTGGACGCGATCGCCAAGGCCGGCGAGGAGGAGTTGTCCGGGGTGGACGGCGTCGGCCCCACCATCGCCGCCGCCGTGCGTGAGTGGTTCGAGGAGGACTGGCACCGCGAGGTGGTGGAGAAGTGGCGGCGGGCCGGGGTGCGGCTCGCCGAGGAGCGCGACAAGTCGGTGCCGCGCACGCTGGAGGGGCTGTCCATCGTGGTCACCGGCACCCTGGAGAGCTTCTCCCGGGACGAGGCCAAGGAAGCGATCATGGCCAGGGGCGGCCGCGCGGCCGGATCGGTGTCCAAGAAGACGGCCTTCGTCGTGGTCGGCGACTCGCCCGGGTCCAAGTACGACAAGGCGGTCCAGCTCAAGGTGCCGGTGCTCGACGAGGACGGGTTCCGACTGCTGCTGGACTCCGGCCCGGAAGCCGCCGCCGAGGTCGCCCACGTCGAGTGACGCGGAATTCGACGGCATTGTGTCGGGGCCGAGGATTACCGTGCCGAGCCGTGGACCACGTCAACCACGCCGATCCTGCCGCGGGCGCCGACGGTGCCGACCGGGCCCGCACCGCTGACCGCGTTGGCGCCGACCTCGCTGGCCGTGCCGCGGGTGCCGGGTCCGCCGGCCGCCCGGGCGGCGCCGTCCGGGACGCCATGGCCGGCACGCTGACCGTGCGCCCGGCGCGTGCCGACGAACTAGCCGCCGTGGGCGAGTTGACCGCGGCCGCCTACCTGGCCGACGGCGGGGTGCCCGAGTTCTACGTCGAGGAACTGCGCGACGCCTCGGCCCGCGCCGAGGCCGCCGAGGTCCTGGTGGCCACCGATCACACCGGCGCGCTGCTCGGTACGGTCACCGTCTGCCTGCCCGGCACGCCGCTGGCGGAGATCTCCCGGCCGGGCGAGGCGGAGTTCCGCATGCTCGCCACCGACCCGGCGGCCCAGGGCCGCGGCGTGGGCCGCAGCCTGGTGCGGGCCGTGCTGGACCGCGCCGCCGAACTCGGCGCCCGGCGGGTGGTGCTGTGCAGCACCACCGCGAACCACCGCGCCCACCGGATCTACCGGGATCTCGGTTTCCGCCGGTTGCCGGAGCGCGACTGGTCGCCCACCTCGGACATCCGCCTGCTCGCCTTCGCCCGCGACCTCGCCTGATAGCGCAACTGTCTGGTAACCAGACGGTCCGATGATCAACGCACCGCGATCGGGTGGTCACGCTGGGCGACGAGTTCGCCGATCACCTTGGCGCCGGGGATCTCGCCGGCCAGTAGCAGCCCTCCGGAGGTCTGCGCGTCGGCCAGCAGCAGCGCCTCCACCTCGTCCACCGCGTCGAGGTCCGCGCACGGCCGCACCCAGTCCAGGTTGCGCCGGGTACCGCCGCTGACGTAGCCGTCCCGGGCAGCCTCGCGGGCGCCGGGCAGGTAGGGCACCGCGGCCGCGTCCACCACGGCGGTGACCCCGCTGGCCCTGGCCAGCTTGAGCAGGTGGCCGAGCAGGCCGAACCCGGTCACATCGGTCGCGCAGCCGATCCCGGCACCCACCGCGGCCTCGGCCGCGTCCCGGTTGAGCCGCGTCATCGACTCCACGGCCTGCGGGAACACCTCGCCGGTGGCCTTGTGCCGGCTGTTGAGCACGCCGACGCCCAGCGGCTTGGTCAGCGACAGCGGCAGGCCGGGCTTGCCCGCGTCGTTGCGCATGATCCGCGCCGGGTCGACCAGCCCGGTCACCGCCATGCCGTACTTCGGCTCCGGGTCGTCCACGCTGTGCCCGCCGGCCACGTGGCAGCCGGCTGCTCCCGCGACGTCCAGGCCGCCCCGCAGCACCTCCCTGGCCAGGGCGAACGGGAGCATCCCGCGCGGCCAGGCGAGCAGGTTCAGCGCGACCACCGGCCGCCCGCCCATGGCGTACACGTCGGAGAGCGCGTTCGCCGCGGCGATCCGGCCCCAGTCGTACGGGTCGTCCACCACAGGGGTGAAGAAATCCGTGGTGGCGACCAGGGCGGGGCCCGCGCCGTTCAGCCGCACCACGGCCGCGTCGTCCCCGCCGTCCAGGCCCACCAGCAGGTCGCCGGCCGGGTCCACCGGCGTCCCGGCCAGCCCGCGAACCATCTCCTCTAGTTCGCCGGGCGGGATCTTGCATGCGCAGCCCCCGCCGTGCGCGTACTGGGTCAGCCGGTACGTCGTCGCGGTCACCCGCACATCGTCCCGCGATCGGGGGAGGCGCGCAGCACCGTGCCGGCGCGGAACCCGCTGGCGACCCCGGCGTGGCGCGTGCCCAACGAGCGGGAATACTCCGCGGGGAGGGCACCACGGTGGCCGCGGGGAGGCGTATCCGATCTGGTGATCGGCGCGGTCTTCAAAACCGTAGGGTGGCAGGATCTGCCGCCGGCGGGTTCGATTCCCGTCCGCCTCCGCCACCCACCGGGGGTCGACACCCAGCCGGGTGTTGGGCCGTTGGATGTCAGTGTCTTGGACCATTCGGACCTATACCCCGCGAGGTCGGTCCCCCTACCGTGACTACTCACTGGTAGCGGAGTCGACCGCGAGGTGGGTGAGGCTTCAGGCGCGATCCTCGAGTTCTGCCGAGACGGGTGACACGTCGACAGAAGGGAAACCTGAGGCCGACATGCACACCATCGCACTCGAACTGGTTCCGCCCGACCTCGACGGCGGCGTGGAGAAGGCGGTCGCGGAAGGCCGCAAGGTCGCCGACAACGCCCGTGCGTGCGGGTTGGACGGCCGCATCAGGCACATGATGATCCCCGGCATGATCGCCGAGGACGACGACCGCCCGGTCGAGATGAAGCCCAAGATGGACACTCTCGACTTCTGGCGGGCGGTCCGGCCCGAGCTGGGCGACATCCGTGGCCTGTGCACGCAGGTCACCGCGTTCCACGACAAGCAGCAACTCGCCGACCGGATCGGCGACCTGCGGGACGCCGGCATGGACGGCGTCATCTTCGTCGGCGTGCCCCGCACCATGGCCGACGGCGACGGCCCCGGTGTCGCGCCCACCGACGCCCTGTCCCAGTTCGAGGACGTCGTCGCCAACCGCGGCGTCATCCTCATCCCCACCCGCGAGGGTGAGCACGGTCGCTTCGGGTTCAAGTGCGACCGCGGCGCCACCTTCGCGCTGACCCAGCTGCTGTACTCCGACGCCATCGTCGGATTCCTACGCGAGTTCGCCCGGCACACCGGGCACCGGCCGGAGATCCTGCTCTCCTTCGGCTTCGTGCCGAGCGCGGAGAGCCGGGTCAGGCTGATCGACTGGCTGATCAAGGACCCGGGCAACCCGGCGGTCGAGGCGGAGCAGCGCTGGGTCGCCGACCTCGCCGAGCGCTCCTACGCGGAACGCCGGCGGGCGCTGGTCGAGCTGTACCAGCGGATCATCGACGGCGTGCACGATCTGGGCTTCCCGCTCTCCATCCACCTGGAGGCGCCCTACGGGAACTCCAAGCCCGCCTTCGACACCTTCGCCGAGATGCTCGACTACTGGGCGCCGGCGCCCTGACCGGTCACGGCGGCAGCGTCGCCGCCGTTCTAGGGTCGGTTCATGACCGATCCGCGACGTCGCATCCCCCGGGTGGACGCCGTGCTCGCGGACCCTCGGCTGGCCGCGGTCACCGGCTCGCTGGGCCGGGCGCTGGTGAAAGACGCCGTGGTTCGGGCGCAGCAGCGGGCCCGCGCCGGGGAAATCGCCCCCGAGGAGGTCGTGGACACCGCGGTGGCGCTGCTCCCGGCGCGGGCCACCGGGCTCCGCCCGGTGATCAACGCCACCGGCGTGCTGGTGCACACCAACCTGGGCCGGGCTCCGCTGTCCACGGCCGCGCGGGAGGCGGTGTGCGCCGCGTCCGGCGCCACCGACGTGGAGTTCGACCTGGCCACCGGGCGGCGGGCCCGGCGCGGCCGGGGCGCGCTGGCCGCGCTCGCCGAGGCGGTGCCCGAGGCCGGCGACGTGCACGTGGTCAACAACAACGCGGCCGCGCTGCTGCTCACCGCGCTCGCCCTGGCCCAGGGCCGGGAGATCGTGATCAGCCGTGGCGAGCTGGTGGAGATCGGTGACGGGTTCCGCATCCCGGAACTGCTCGCCAGCGCCGGCGCCCGGCTGCGCGAGGTCGGCACCACCAATCGCACCCGGCGGGCCGACTACGCCGAGGCGATCGGCCCGGACACGGGGTTCGTGCTCAAGGTGCACCCGTCCAACTTCCGGATCACCGGGTTCACCGCGGCCGTGCCGGTGGCCGAGCTGACCGGGCTGGGCGTGCCGCTGGTGGTGGACATCGGCTCCGGCCTGCTCGCGCCGCACCCGCTGCTGCCCGACGAACCGGACGCCGCCGCCGTGCTGCGCGCCGGCGCCGACCTGGTCACCGCCAGCGGGGACAAGCTGCTCGGCGGGCCGCAGGCCGGGCTGCTGCTCGGCGCCGCCGATCTGATCGAGAGGCTGCGCCGGCACCCGTCGGCCCGCGCGCTGCGGGTGGACAAGCTGACCCTGGCCGCGCTGGAAGCCACCCTGCGCGGCCCCGCCCCGCCGGTGGCGGCCGCGCTCGCCGCCGACCCGGCCGGCCTCCGCGGGCGCGCCGCCCGGCTGGCCGAGCGGCTGGCCGCCGCCGGGGTGCCGGCCGACGCGGCGGACAGCGTGGCCGCGGTGGGCGGCGGTGGTGCCCCCGGAGTCGAACTGCCCAGCGCCGCGCTCGCCCTGCCCGCCGCGTACGCCGAGCCGCTGCGCACCGGGGACCCGCCGGTGGTCGGCCGGGTGGAGCGCGGGCGCTGCCTGCTCGACCTGCGCACCGTCGACCCGGCCGACGACGACCGGCTGGCCGATGCCGTGCTGGCCGTGCGAGCGGCACGGGAGCACTCATGCACGTGATCGCGGCAACCGGCGCGCGCGGGGAGTTCCCGTGCACGTGATCGCCACCGCGGGCCACGTCGACCACGGCAAGTCCACGCTGGTACGCGCACTGACCGGGATGGAGCCGGACCGGTGGGCCGAGGAACGCCGCCGCGGCCTCACCATCGACCTCGGCTTCGCCTGGACCCGGCTGCCCGGTGGCGCGGAGATCGCGTTCGTGGACGTGCCCGGGCACGAGCGGTTCGTGCCCAACATGCTCGCCGGGGTCGGCCCGGTGCCGGCGGTGCTGTTCGTGGTGGCCGCCGACGAGGGGTGGATGCCGCAGTCCACCGAGCACCTGGACGCGCTGCACGCGCTGGGCGTGCGGCACGGGCTGCTCGCGGTCACCCGGTCCGACCTGGCCGACCCGGAACCGGCGCGGGCCGAGGCGCTGCGGCGGATCGCCCGCACCTCGCTCGGCGCGGTGCCCTCGGTGGTGGTCAGCGGCGCCACCGGCGCCGGCCTGGACGCGCTGCGCGCCGCGCTCGCCGACCTGGCCGGCGCGCTGCCCGCGGCCGACGCGGACGCGGACCTGCGGTTGTGGGTGGACCGGTCGTTCACCGTGGGCGGCGCCGGCACCGTGGTCACCGGCACGCTCGCCGCCGGCACCCTCCGCACCGGCGACGAACTGGTGCTCGCGGCCAGCGGCCGCCGGGTCCGGGTGCGCGGGCTGCAGGCGCTCGGCGAGAGCAGGGAGGTGCTCACCCCGGTGGCGCGGGCCGCGGTCAACCTGCGCGGCGTCGACCGGGACGCGGTGGGCCGCGGCGACGCGCTGCTCACCCCGGGGGCGTGGCTTTCCACCAGCACGGTCGACGTGGTCGTGACCGGCGGCCCGGTCGGCGACCTGCCCGGGCACCTGGTGCTGCACGCCGGGTCGGCGGCCGTGCCGGTGCGGCTCCGCCCGCTCGGGCCGGACACCGCCCGGCTGGCCCTGGCCCGGCCGCTGCCGCTGCGGGTGGCCGACCGGGTGCTGCTACGCGACCCCGGCCAGCACCGGGTGGCCGGCGGGGCCACCGTGCTCGACGTGCGGCCACCCGCGCTGCGCCGCCGAGGCGCCGCCCGCGCCCGCGCCGCCGAACTCGCCGACCTGGCCCGGGGCGCTGTCGAGATGTCCCGGGACGCCGCCGAGCGCGCAGCGCGGCTGCACGTGCGCCACCGGGGTTTCGTGCCCGGCGCGGAACTGCGCGCGATGGGCCTGCCCGCGCCCGGCGAACCGGTCGCCGGCGGCTGGCAGGTCGACGCCGAGCGGTGGGCCGCCCTGGTTCACCGGATCGGCCCGGACGTGGAGCGCTGGCAGCGTGGCCACCCGCTGGAACCCGGCGTGCCGGTCGAGGTGGTCCGCCACGCCCTGGATCTGCCGGACACCGCGCTTGTCGCCCCGCTGGTCCGGGCGGCCGGGCTGACCAGCGCGGGTGGGCGCATCCGGACCGGGGCGGCACCCGAGCAGCTGCCGCCGAAGGTGGCCAGGGCGGTGGACGCGGTCACCGAGGACCTGCGCGCCCGGCCGTTCGCCGCGCCCGAGGCGCACCGGCTGGCCGAACTGGGGCTGGGCCACCGCGAACTGGCCGCGGCGGTGCGCGCCGGCCGGCTGGTCAAGATCGCCGAGGGGGTGGTGCTGCTGCCCGGCGCCGAGCAGCGGGCCGCCGCCACGCTCGCCGACCTGCCGCAGCCGTTCACGCTCAGCGAGGCCCGCCGCGCGCTGGGCACCACCCGCCGGGTCGCCGTGCCGCTACTGGAACTGCTCGACCGGCGCGGCATCACCGTGCGGCTGCCCGACGACACCCGCCGGCTGCGCTGATCGATTCGGTCGGCGCTTCGTGCTGCGCCGGCCCGGTCGGGTGACTAGGTTCGGGGGTGCCGGTGATAGCGCGACGGGTGGGGAGTGCGGTCATGGGCGTGCGGCAGTGGATCGAGGGCTGGCCGGTGGTCCGGCAGCTCACCGGGGCCGACCCGCTCGGCCGGGGCGCGGCCGCCGAGTCGCGGGTGACCAGCGCGCTGCGGCCCCGCACCAGCCAGGCCGACCGCGTGGTCGCCTCGGTGTGCCCGTACTGCGCCGTCGGTTGTGGACAGAAGGTCTACGTCCGGGACGGGAAGGTCACCCAGATCGAGGGCGACCCGGACTCGCCGATCTCCCGGGGCCGGTTGTGCCCCAAGGGATCCGCGAGCAAGCAACTGGTGACCAACCCGAACCGGGTGACCACCGTGCTGTACCGGCGTCCACACGGGACGGAGTGGGAGGAACTCCCGCTGGACCGTGCCATGGACATGATCGCCGATCGGGTCATCGAGACCCGCCGGCGGCACTGGCAGGAGGAGGACGGCGGCCAGCGCGTCCGGCGCACCATGGCGATCGCCAGCCTCGGCGGCGCCACGCTGGACAACGAAGAGAACTACCTGATGAAGAAGCTCTACACCGCGCTGGGCGCCATCCAGATCGAGAACCAGGCGCGTATTTGACACTCCGCCACGGTTCCCGGTCTGGGAACCTCGTTCGGTCGGGGTGGGGCCACGACGTTCCAGCAGGACCTGCGGAACGCGGACTGCATCGTCATCGAGGGCTCCAACATGGCCGAGTGCCACCCGGTCGGCTTCCAGTGGGTGATGGAGGCCAAGGAGCGCGGCGCCACCGTGATCCACGTCGACCCGCGGTTCACCCGCACCAGCGCGGTGTCCGACGTGCACGTGCCGCTGCGCGCCGGCAGCGACATCGCCTTCCTCGGCGGCCTGGTCAACTACGTGCTCACGCACGAGAAGTTCTTCCGCGAGTACGTCGTCGCCTACACGAACGCGCCGGCGATCCTGCGCGAGGACTTCGCCGACACCGAGGACCTGGACGGCCTGTTCTCCGGCTACGACCCGGACGGCCGGCGCTACGACCATTCGACGTGGGCGTACCAGGGCGCCGTCGCCGCGCCCGCCACCGGCGAGCACAGCACGGAGGAGGAGGTCGGCCAGCCCGAGGAGGACGCCCACCGGGTGACCCGCCGCCACCACGGCGGCCCGGAGCACCGGGAGGCGGCACGCGCCGAGGCCTACGGCAGCGGCGGGCCGTCCGTGCCGTTCAAGCCGGAGCTGGACCCGACGCTGGAACACCCGCGCTGCGTGTTCCAGGTGCTCAGGCGGCACTACGCCCGGTACACCCCGGAGGTGGTGGCCGACATCTGCGGGATCAGCACGGAGCAGTTCCGCCGCGTCGCCGAGGAGATCACCCGCAACTCCGGCCGGGACCGCACCACCGCGTTCGTCTACTCCGTGGGCTGGACCCAGCACACCGTCGGCGCACAGTACATCCGCACCGCGTCCATCCTGCAGGCGTTGCTGGGCAACATCGGCCGGCCCGGCGGCGGCATCCTGGCGCTGCGCGGCCACGCCAGCATCCAGGGCTCCACCGACATCCCCACGCTGTTCAACCTGCTGCCCGGCTACCTGCCGATGCCGCACGCCGGCGAGCACCTCGACCTGGACAGCTACACCGCCGCCGACGTCGGCAAGGCCGGGTTCTGGGGCAACATGCGCAGCTACGCGGTCAGCCTGCTCAAGGCGTGGTGGGGCGACGCCGCCACCGCGGACAACGACTTCTGCTTCGACTACCTGCCGCGGATCTCCGGCGACCACGGCCACTACCGCACCGTGCTGGACCAGATCGCCGGCACCGTCAAGGGCTACTTCCTGATGGGCGAGAACCCGGCGGTCGGCTCGGCCAACGCCAAGCTGCAACGCCTCGGCCTGGCCAACCTGGACTGGCTGGTGGTGCGGGACTTCTCCCTGATCGAGAGCGCCACGTTCTGGAAGAACGGCCCGGAGATCGACACCGGGGAGATGCGCACCGAGGACATCGGCACCGAGGTGTTCTTCCTCCCGGCGGCCGCGCACACCGAGAAGGACGGCACCTTCACCAACACCCAGCGGCTGCTCCAGTGGCACCACAAGGCCGTCGACCCGCCCGGCGACGCGCGCAGCGAACTGTGGTTCACCTACCACCTGGGCCGGATCATCCGGGACAAGCTGGCCCGCAGCACCGACCCGCGGGACCGCCCGCTGCTCGACCTCACCTGGGACTACCCCACCGAGGGCGCGATCGCCGAACCGTCCGCGGACGCGGTGCTCCGCGAGATCGGCGGCGTCGACGCGGGCGGCAACGAACTCGCCGCCTACACCCAGCTCCGCGCCGACGGCTCCACCCGGTGCGGTTGCTGGATCTACTGCGGTGTGCACGCGGACGGCGTCAACCAGGCGGCCCGCCGCCGGCCGGGCCGCGACCAGAGCTGGGTGGCCCCGGAGTGGGGCTGGGCGTGGCCGGCGAACCGCCGGATCCTCTACAACCGCGCCTCGGCCGACCCGGACGGACGGCCGTGGAGCGAGCGGAAGAAGTACGTGTGGTGGGACGCCGAGCAGCGGAAGTGGGTCGGCGCCGACAACGCCGACTTCGAGGCCAGCAAGCCGCCGGACTACCAGCCCGAACCGGGCGCCAGGGCGCAGGACGCGATCGCCGGCGCGGAGCCGTTCATCATGCAGACCGACGGTCGCGCCTGGCTGTTCGTCCCGACCGGGCTGGCCGACGGGCCGCTGCCCACCCACTACGAGCCGGCCGAGTCCCCGGTGGACAACCCGCTGTACCGCCAGCAGGCCAACCCGACCCGGCGGGAGTACCCGCACCCGGCCAACCGGTACCAGCCCAGCGACGGCGCACCCGGCAGCGAGGTGTTCCCGTACGTGTTCACCACCTACCGGCTCACCGAGCACCACACCGCGGGCGGGATGAGCCGCACCCTGCCCTACCTGTCCGAGCTGCAGCCGGAGTTCTTCTGCGAGGTGTCCCCCGAGCTGGCCGCCGAGCGCGGCCTGGACCACCTGGGCTGGGCCACGATCGTCACCGCGCGCACCGCGATCGAGGCGCGGGTGCTGGTCACCGACCGGGTCCGGCCGCTGCGGATCCGCGGCCGCACCATTCACCAGATCGGCCTGCCCTACCACTGGGGCGGCAACGGGCTGTCCACCGGGGACGGCGCCAACGAGTTGCTGCCCGTGGTGCTCGACCCGAACGTCTACATCCAGGAGTCCAAGGCCGCCACCTGCGACATCCGCCCGGGCCGGCGGCCGAGGGGCCCGGCGCTGCCCCGCCTCGTCGCGGACTACCGGCGCCGGGCCGGCATCACCGAGCCGACCGGAGAGGACGGCACACGATGACCACCGGGCACACCGGCACCACCGGTACCACGTGGCGCGACCGGCTCGCTGGACCGCTCGCCGACCCGGCGGGCGAGGCCGGCCACGCCGACGGCCACCCACCTCGGATGGGCTTCTTCACCGACACCTCCATCTGCATCGGCTGCAAGGCGTGCGAGGTGGCCTGCAAGGAGTGGAACGGGGTGCCCGACACCGGGCTGGACCTGCTGGGCAGCTCCTACGACAACACCGGCGCGCTGGGCGCGAACTCCTGGCGGCACGTGGCGTTCGTCGAGCAGCGGGTGCCGGCCGAGCGGGTCGAACTCGGCATGCCGGGCATCGGCGCCCCCGAGCAACCCCAGCGGGCCGAGACCGACGACGCGGGGGTGCGCTGGCTGATGTCCAGCGACGTGTGCAAGCACTGCACGCACGCCGCCTGCCTGGACGTCTGCCCGACCGGGTCGCTGTTCCGCACCGAGTTCGGCACCGTGGTGGTGCAGGAGGACATCTGCAACGGCTGCGGCTACTGCGTGCCCGCCTGCCCGTACGGGGTGATCGAGCGGCGGGAGAGCGACGGCCGCGCGTTCAAGTGCACGCTGTGCTACGACCGGCTGCGCGACGGCCTGGAACCGGCCTGCGCCAAGGCCTGCCCCACCGACTCGATCCAGTTCGGCCCGCTGGACGAACTGCGCGAGCGGGCCGAGCGCCGGGTGGAGCAACTGCACGACCGCGGCGTGCCCGAGGCCCGGCTGTACGGGGAGGACCCGGACGACGGGGTGGGCGGCGACGGCGCGTTCTTCCTGCTGCTGGACGAACCCGAGGTGTACGGGCTGCCGCCGGACCCGGTGGTCACCACCCGGGACCTGCCCGCGATGTGGAAGCACATGGGCATGGCCGCGGTCGCGGCCGCGGCCGGGGCGCTCGCCGCGTTCCTGGGAGGCCGGCGGTGAGCCCGCGGCGCGAGCAGGAGATGGTGCCGCGCGCCGAGTTCCGCTCCTACTACGGCCGGCCGATCCTCAAGCAGCCCGCCTGGAAGGTGCCGGACGTGCCCGGTTACCTGTTCCTCGGCGGGCTGGCCGGCTCGTCGGCCATGCTCGGCGCGCTGGGCGGGGCGACCGGCCGGCCGGGGCTGGCCCGCGCCTCCCGGCTGGTCGCCGCCGGGTCGGCGGTGGCCAGCGTGGGCGCGCTCATCCACGACCTGGGCCGGCCGGAACGCTTCCTGAACATGCTCCGGGTGCTCAAGCCGACCTCGCCGCTGTCCGTGGGCTCGTGGATCCTGGCCCCGTTCTCCGGCCTGGCCTCGGCGAGTGCGGCCAGCGAGCTGACCGGGCTGCTACCCCGGCTGGGCACCGCGGCCGGCGCGGCGTCCGCCGGCCTCGGCCCGGCGATGTGCACCTACACCGCGGTGCTGCTGGCCGACACCGCCATCCCGGCCTGGCACGAGGCGCACCGGGAACTGCCGTTCCTGTTCGCCGGCGGCGCGCTGACCAGCGGTGCGGGCGCGGCGCTCATCGCGGCCCCGGCGGCCGAGCAGGGCCCGGCCCGGCGGATCGGGCTGATCGGCGCGGGCATGGAACTGGCCGCCGCCTACCGGATGGAACGCGGGCTCGGCCTGGTCGGCGAGCCCTACCGGCAGGGCCGGCCGGGCAAGCTGCTGCGCGCCGGCCGGGCGCTCACCGCGGTCGGCGCCGGCCTGTCCGTGCTGGGCCGGCGCAGCCGGGCGGTGTCCGCGATCGCCGGCGCCGCCTACCTCGCTGCCGGCCTGTGCACCCGGTTCGGCGTGTTCGAGGCCGGCAAGGCATCCGCGGCCGACCCGAAGTACGTCGTCATCCCGCAGCGTGAGCGCCTGGCCGGCGCCGCCGAACCCGTTGTCATCGAACAGTCGGGTGCCGCGCTCAGCCGACCATAGGCCGGCGTTCGATCGGTGGTACCTGTGGGCCCGCGGCGATCAGGCGAGAGCGTGCACCCGGTGGGCCAGCGCGGGCAGGCCGGGCATGGCGGCTTGTCTGGGTGAGTCCAGGAGGTCGGTGACCAGGCGGCGCACGGCGTTGCGGGTGCGGACTTCGCCCGGGGCGGTCCGCTCGGCCTCCAGCAGGGTGGCGTAGGCGCGGTCTGGTTTGTCCCACCGCGCCCACGCCTGCGCGGCGTCGACCAGGAGCCGGGCGCGGCGTTCGGTGGTGGGAATCGTCGCCAGCGGCAGGCTGTACGCGTGCGCAAGCGCGGTGCCGGCGTCGCCGAGCACGTAGGCCGCCGACACCTTGTGGCTGACCAGATTCGCGACCAGGGCACGCTGCCGATTGGGGTCGGCGGCCAACCGCTCGGCGGTGGCCTCGGCCTCGGTAAGCAGGTCGCCGGCGCGGTCCCGGTCGCCGGCACGGGCGGCGGCGTAGGCCGCGGACAGGTGCAGCGTGCCGTACATGGCCAGATGACCCGGTACCGGGTGCTGACCGGTGATATCCAGATGGGCCGCGGCGGCCAGGGTCAACTCCTGGGCACGGGCATGGTGTCCGGCGCGGCGGGCGACCGAGGCGACCAGCCGCTGCGCCTCGGCGAGGGTCAGCGGGTCCTCGGCGGTGCGGGCGGCGTGCAGGGCACGGTCGGCCGAGATCCATTCCAGCCCGGATGCTTCCAGCTTGATCAGCGCGCGGGTGGCCAGGTTGTAGGACTCGGCGAGCACCTGCTGGACGCTCGGGTCGACCCGGTGGCTGGCAGTGACTTCGGCGGCGGTGATCAGTGCCGGCAGTCGGGACGCGAGGGGGAGGTAGTGGCACGCGGCGAATTCCCGCCGGGCCGTGGTCAGGGCCTCGGCCAGCACGCCGATCGGTGCCGGCTCGCCGGACTGTGCCGAGCCGAGCAGTACGTCACCAAGCTTGCTGGCGAGCAACGCGGCAGGGTCGACATCGGCCGCGACGGCAGTCGTCGTGTTGGGCACGGCGAGTCCGCTACCGGTGAGGGTGGCGAGTTGGAGGAACGCGCGTCGGCGCACCGGGTCGTCCTCCTCCGCGCGTCGGACCGTGACCCGGCCCACCCTATGTCCTGTTTCCGCCGTCGTCCGGGAGGATTGGGCGGCCGTGTCGCCGTGGCCGGTCAAGCCAAATGCCTCCACCGGCAGTCCCAGGATGGAGGCCAAGCGGCGCAGAGTGGCGATGTCGCGCAGCGGGCGGTGCTTGGTTTCCAGACGGGAGATCGTTGAGCCGGAGGCGCCGAACCGCCTGCCGAGTTCGTCCTGGGTCCAGCCCAACTCGGTGCGGGCCAGCCGAAGCACGGCGGCGTGGTCGCCGCGGTCGGCGGCCTGCCATAGCGCTGGTGACCACTCCCGCACCGTGAATTCACCATCCCGACTTCGATGCCAGATGCTGTGGTTTCTCAGCGTAGTCATCTGGTCACGATGTCAAGGGGGTTTGCCGAATGCGCAACCGCCGTGCGCGCCTGGCAGGAAGACCTGTTGCGCCTTCGGGCCGATCCCTAGCGTCGGCGGTGTCCCGGTACAGCGGCAGCGCCCGCGGCCTTCCGCCAGTACCAGCCGTTGACGGCTCACCACGGCGGTTCCGCCGACGGTTCACCCGTCCGTGTATAGGAGAAAACCAGTGACCATCTCAATGGGCGTCGCCCTCGATCCCGGCGGCGATGCGGTGCTGAGCAACAATCCGTTGTCCTCGGCGAGCCTGCGTTACCTGGTCCGCCAAGCGGTCGTCGCCGACCATCCTGGTCCGGCGCCTACCAGGCCGTTGGCATTGCGGTTCGCTCAGCCAGTGCCTACTCCGGTGACCCGTCAGTTCCGCTACTGCCCCGACCGGCAGGTGGCCGTCGACGGCGAGGGGCGGCCGTTGATCGAAACGATGGGCAAGGAGTGGGAGTCCAAGTCCTCCACCGACGGCGACGAGGGCCCGGAGGAGAACTGGGGTTGGGAAGAGAAATGAATTCCGACACCGTGGTGATCTTCGCCCAGGAAGCTGATGCCCCCGTGGACGCGGTGGTGTGCGAGCTGACCGAGCGAGGGGTCCCGGTGTTCCGCGCCGACACGAGCTGGTTCCCCGGCCAGCTCGTGCTCGACGCGCACTTCGACCCGGCCGTCGGCCGCTGGGCCGGCGAACTGCGCACCAAGTACCGCAGCGTCGAATTGGAGGCGGTCCGCTCCATTTGGTACCGCGATCCAGCCGCATTCCGTTTCCCCGCCGAGCTGACCGAGGTCGAGCGCGCCTACGCCCACCGCGAGGCTAGGCTCGGGTTCGGCGGGGTACTGGCCGCGATGCCGGTGCTATGGGTCAACCACCCCAACCGCGCCGCCGACGCGATCTTCAAGCCGTTACAGCTCGCCACCGCCCATTCCTGCGGGCTGAATGTTCAGCCGACCCTCGTCACCAATTCGCCCGAGGCACTCGTCCGCTTCGCCGCGGACCAGGGAGATGTGGTGTGCAAGTCGTTCGGGCCGAACACGATCACGGAAGGTGGTGAGCTGAAAGTCGCCTTCACTCATTGCCTGCGGTCAGCCGACCTCCCTGGCATGTCCGGCGCCGCCTCGACCGCCACGCAGGTGCAGCGGTGGGTGGACAAGACCCACGAGGCCCGCGTGATCGTGATCGGCGAGCGGATGTTCACCATCACCATCCGTACCGACTCGGCCAAGGCAAAGGTGGATTGGCGGGCAGACTTCCCCGCACTGCGCTACGCGCTGGTCGACACACCACCGGAGGTGGCGAAGGGGCTACGGAGCTACATGAATGCGCTCGGCCTCGCCTACGCCGCCGTGGACTTCGCCATCGACGCGGACGGGCAATGGTTCTTCCTGGAATCCAACAGCTCCGGCCAGTATGGGTGGTTGGAAGCCCAGACCGGGGCACCGATCACCGCCGCACTCGCCGACCTACTCGCCGAAGGAGCCCGCCCGTGACCACCACCATGGCGCAGGACTGGCGGGCGCACGCCCGGCGGCTGGCCGACGACCTGGAACGGGCCGGCAAGCTCACCGACCCGCGCTGGCGGGACGCGATCCGCGCGGTGCCCCGGCACCATCTCGTTCCCAGCTATCACCGGCAGAACGCCGACGGGTCGTGGTGGCGGATCTCCAGCGGCACCGCCGAGGGCCTTGCGGAGGTCTACTCGAATACCGTGCTGATCACCGCGCTCGCCGACGGGCCGACGGGCACGACGGTGCTGTCCTCTTCAACCCAGCCGAGCCTGATGACGCGGATGCTGGAAGCCCTCGACGTCCGTGCGGGAATGCGGGTGTTGGAGATCGGCACCGGCACCGGCTACAACGCCGCCCTGCTGGCCCACCGGCTCGGCGACGAACACGTGTTCTCCGTCGACGTCGAACCGGAGCTGGTCGAACTCGCCCGCCAGCGGCTCGCCGTCCTGGGTCACCACCCCACCCTGGTCGCGGGTGACGGCGCCGCCGGGCTGCCGGAGCACGCGCCATTCGACCGGATCATCGCCACCTGCGCCGTGCCGCGCGTTCCGTGGACGTGGGTGGAGCAGGTCCCGCCCGGCGGGGTTATCCTCACCGACCTCAAACCCGCCCTCGGCGCCGGCAGCCTGGTCCGGCTCACCCGCATCGACTCCGACCGGGCCGAAGGACATTTCGACCCCACCTACGCGGCGTTCCTGGACCTGCGCCAGCAGCCTGGCGGCAACCCGGCCGCCGGCCGTGTCGACCGCGACCACCACCACGCCGAGCACCGCATCACGGCGGTCGACCCCCGCACGCCGTGGACGTCGCTCGTCGTGTGGTTCCTGGCGTCCTTCGGCCTCGGTCCCGGCATCTCCTACGGGTATGCCGGATGCTCGCCGGACGGGCCGAGGTCGACCTGGATTGCCACCCCGGACGGTTCCTGGGCCGAGATCAGCCTGGTCGCCGACGACGGCCAGCATCAGGTCACCGAAGGCGGCCCCCGACGACTGTGGTCGATCGTGGAGGATGCCCACCGGCGGTGGCGGGATTGGGGGGAGCCGGCATGGGGCCGGTTCGGGTTGACGGTCACCTCGGACGGCTCGCACACCGTGTGGCTGGACGAACCAGGGCATACGGTCGCCGTGCTCGCCCGGTGACCCGGCGCGACCGCGCCGGCCGGGAGGAGGGAGCCGCGCGTCTCGGCCCGACCGGGGCCGCCGGGTGCGGAGAGGGTGCTCAGACGGTGTCGTCGGCGGGCACGGTGGTGCCGTTCTGCGCGTCCGCCAGCACGACCGCGACGATCCCGGCGAGGTGGGCCAGCCGGGCCACCTCCGCGGCGCGGAACATCGGGCCACCGGGACGGCCGACCAGCAGCACCCGGTCCGGCTTGCCCAGCGGGGTGGCGGCCAGTTCGGTGCCGAGCTGCCGCCAGGTCTGCGGCACCCAGTCCTCCTCGCCATCCAGCACGGTCGCCCGGTGCAACGGCAGGCAGGGCAGCTCGACCGCGCTGGTCTCCGGGGCGGCGCTGCTCGCCGCGAGCCGGCGGATCCCGGCGCCGTCGTCGGTCACCACCATCGCCCAGCCAGCGCGGATGATCTTCGGCACGCCCTCGGCGAACACCGCGATGCCGCGCGCCGGTTCGGCGGCGATCTCCTCGACCAGTTCCAGCTCACGATGGGTGTCCAGCACCCCGGCGTAGGGTCGGACCGCGTCCACCTCGACACCCTCGACGGACTCCGAGGCGGTGATCAACGCGTCCGGCAGTCTGCCATTCGGCAGCTCGACGACCAGGTCGTCCACCGCCGTGCCGCTGCCCCGTTCCACCACGTCCACACTGAGGATGTCGGCCCCGATCTCGCCGAGCGCGGTGGCCACCGCGCCGAGCGTGCCGGGACGGTCCGGGAGCTGAACCCGGATCAGGAAGGACAAGGTGCACGCCTCCTGCCTCGTGCGCGGTACCTCGCCGCCCGCGCGTGTCGAGGGCGCGGGAGCATCGGCCCCGCGCCTCGCCGGCCGCCGATTGTCGCAGACCCAGCATCGGCGGCCGATCCTCCGTCCGCGTTTCGAGACGGTAAAATCGCCTGCCGGGTCCGCCGCCCCTCGGACAACCCGTTCGGGCAGTCCAGCGGCCCCGCCATAGACTCGCCGGGTCCCACCACAAGCAAACACCTTCGGGGGTCCCGAGTGCCCAATATCTCCCGCGACGAGGTCGCGCACCTCGCCCGGCTGGCCCGGCTGGCCGTCACCGAGGACGAGCTCGACGTGTTCGCCGGCCAGCTCGACCAGATCCTGCAGGCCGTGGCCAAGGTGGGCGAGGTGGCCGCCGAGGACATCCCGCCGACCTCGCACGCCGTGCCGCTGACCAACGTCTTCCGCGACGACCAGGTGCGCCCCGGGCTGACCCGGGACCAGGCGCTGGCCGGCGCACCCGCGGCCGAGGAGGGCAGGTTCCGCGTCCCGCGCATCCTGGGGGAGGAGCAATGAGCAGCGACCTCACCAGGCTGACCGCGGCCGAGCTGGCCGAGAAGATCCACGCGCGCGAGATCACCTCCGTCGAGGTGACCCAGGCCCACCTGGGCCGGATCGAGCAGGTGGACGGGACGGTGCACGCGTTCCTGCACGTCGATACCGACGGCGCGCTGGAGGCGGCACGCCGGGTGGACGAGGCCCTCGCCGCCGGTGAGCCCCCCGCGTCGCCGCTGGCCGGGGTGCCGCTGGCGCTCAAGGACGTGTTCACCACCAGCGACATGCCCACCACCTGCGGCTCGAAGATGCTGGCGGGCTGGATCCCGCCGTACGACGCCACGGTCACCCGCCGGCTGCGCGAGGCCGGCATCGTCATCCTGGGCAAGACCAACATGGACGAGTTCGCCATGGGCTCGTCCACGGAGAACTCCGCCTACGGCCCCACCCGCAACCCGTGGGACCTGGACCGCATCCCCGGCGGCTCGGGCGGCGGCTCGTCGGCGTCGCTGGCGGCGTTCGAGGCGCCGCTGGCCATCGGCACCGACACCGGCGGCTCGATCCGGCAGCCCGGCGCGGTCACCGGCACGGTCGGGGTCAAGCCGACCTACGGCGGGGTGTCCCGGTACGGGCTGGTCGCCTTCTCCTCCTCGCTGGACCAGGGCGGCCCGTGCGCCCGCACCGTGCTGGACGCGGCCCTGCTGCACGAGGTGATCGGCGGCCACGACCCGCTGGACTCCACCTCGATCGACGCCCCGGTGCCGCCGGTGGTGGCCGCGGCCCGCGAGGGCGCCTCCGGCGACCTGACCGGGGTGCGCGTCGGCGTGGTGCGCGAGTTCTCCGGCGAGGGCTACCAACCCGGGGTGCTCGCCGCGTTCCAGCGGGCCGTCGAGCAGCTCGGCAGGCTGGGCGCCGAGGTGGTCGAGGTGTCCTGCCCGCACTTCGACTACGCGCTGCCGGCCTACTACCTGATCGCGCCCAGCGAGTGCTCGTCCAACCTGGCCCGGTTCGACGGCATGCGCTACGGGCTGCGCAGCCGGGAGAACGGGCACAGCGCCGAGGAGGTCATGTCGCTGACCCGGGAGGCCGGCTTCGGGCCGGAGGTGAAGCGGCGCATCATGCTCGGCACCTACGCGCTGTCCGCCGGCTACTACGACGCGTACTACGGCCAGGCGCAGAAGGTGCGTACCCTGATCGTGCGGGACTTCGAAGCCGCGTTCGACCGGGTCGACGTGCTGGTCGCGCCGACCACGCCGACCACGGCGTTCCGGATCGGCGAGCGGGTGGACGACCCGATGGCGATGTACCTGGCCGACCTGTGCACCATCCCGGCCAACCTGGCCGGCAACGCCGCGCTGAGCGTGCCGTGCGGGCTGTCCGAGGACGACGGCCTGCCGGTGGGGCTGCAGGTGATGGCCCCGGCCATGGAAGATCACCGGATGTACCGGGTGGCCGCCGCCTACCAGGCGGCCAGGGACGACGCCGAGGGCGGCCCGCTGATCCACCGCGTGCCCGACCTGGAGGTGACCGCACGATGACGTCCTTCGCCAAGCTCCGCCTGCTGTTCAGCCTCGCCACCTCGGCGTTCGCCGCGGTGAACGCGGTGTCCGACGTGCGCGAGGCCCGGCGGGAGAAGGACCGGCTCGCGCTGGCCAACGCGGTGCTGAACATTCTCGCGGTGATCACCGGCGCCGCGCTCGCCGTGCGCAGCGTGCGCGGGGGGGAGGAGAAGTGACTGCCGTCGCGGAACTGATGGACTACGCCGAGGTCGTGGAACGGTTCGACCCGGTGCTCGGGCTCGAGGTGCACGTCGAGCTGAACACCAACACGAAGATGTTCTGCGGCTGCCCGACCGCCTTCGGCGCCGAGCCGAACACCCAGGTGTGTCCCACCTGCCTGGGCCTGCCCGGGTCGCTGCCGGTGGTGAACCGCAAGGCCGTGGAGTCGGCCATCCGCATCGGCCTGGCGCTGAACTGCGAGATCGCCGAGTGGTGCCGGTTCGCTCGGAAGAACTACTTCTACCCTGACATGCCGAAGAACTTCCAGACCTCGCAGTACGACGAGCCGATCGCGTTCAACGGCCACCTGGACGTGGTGCTGGACGACGGCGAGGTGTTCCGGGTCGGCATCGAGCGGGCCCACATGGAGGAGGACACCGGCAAGTCGCTGCACGTCGGCGGCTCAGGCGGGCGCATCCATGGCGCGGAGCACTCGCTGCTGGACTACAACCGCGCCGGGGTGCCGCTGATCGAGATCGTCACCAAGCCGGTCGAGGGTGCCGGCGAGCGGGCACCCGAGGTGGCCCGCGCCTACGTCACCGCCCTGCGGGACCTGCTGCGCGCCCTGGACGTCTCGGACGTGCGGATGGACCAGGGCTCGCTGCGCTGCGACGCCAACGTGTCGCTGAAGCCGAAGGGCACCGCGGAGTTCGGCACTCGCACCGAGACGAAGAACGTCAACTCGCTGCGCAGCGTGGAGCGGGCGGTCCGGTACGAGATGTGCCGGCAGGCCGCGGTGCTCACCGGCGGCGGCAGCGTGGTGCAGGAGACCCGGCACTTCGACGAGTCCACCGGCAGCACCGCGGCCGGCCGCCGCAAGGAGACCTCCGAGGACTACCGGTACTTCCCGGAGCCCGACCTGGTGCCGCTGGCCCCGTCCCGGGAATGGGTCAAGGAACTGTCCGCGACCCTGCCCGAGTTGCCCTGGGAGCGCCGCAAGCGGGCCCAGGAGGAGTGGGGCCTGTCCGATGCGGAGCTGCGCGACCTGGTCAACGCCGGTGCGCTGGAACTGGTCGCGGAGACCGTGGAGGCCGGGGCCAGCCCGGACGAGGCCCGCGGCTGGTGGGTGTCCTACCTCGCCCAGCAGGCCAACGCGCGCGGCGTGGAGATCGCCGACCTGCCGATCACGCCGAAGCAGGTCGCCAGGGTGATCGCGCTGGTCGCCGAGGGCGCGCTGACCAACAAGCTGGCCCGCCAGGTGGTGGACGGCGTGCTGGCCGGCGAGGGCGAGCCGGACGAGGTGGTCGCCGCCCGCGGCCTGCGGGTGGTCTCCGACGACTCGGCGCTGCTCGCCGCGGTGGACGAGGCGCTGGCCGCGCAGCCGGACGTGGCCGAGAAGATCCGCGGCGGCAAGGTGCAGGCGGCCGGCGCGATCGTCGGCGCGGTGATGAAGGCGACCAGGGGTCAGGCCGACGCCAAGCGCGTCCGCGAACTGGTCATCGAACGCTGCAGCTGACCCGCGGAGGGATCGGCCGGGGCGGGGCCGGCGCGCCGACGATGCTCGCCGGCCCGGCCCGCGGCCGATCCGCCCGCTCGGGTCGGCGTCGCAGGTATGATGTTTGTTGAACCTGCGTGGTCGTGCCTGCCGGGGAGGTCCGCCGAGATGCCTGACGCGGACGGTCACCCGAACCGCGAGGAGATCAACCTGCCGGCCGTGCTGCACGCCCTGGCCGACCCGATGCGCTACCGGGTGGTGGCGACGCTGGTCCGCGAACCCGACGGCACCGAGCGCACCTGCAGTTCCTTCGGCCTGCCCGTGTCGAAGTCCACCCGCACCCACCACTTCCGCGTGCTTCGCGAGGCCGGGCTAATCAGGCAGGTGGACCGGGGCAACAGCCGGATGACCCGGCTCCGCCGGGCCGACCTGGAGGCCCGCTTCCCCGGGCTCCTCGACCTGCTCGCCAGCAACGCCCCCGCCGAGCCGGCCGCGTCCTGAGCCCGTCGTCAGTCCTTGCCGCCGGCGACGGGTGAGGGACGCAGCAGTTCGAACACCCGGTCGTCGCTGGACACCGGCTGCCCACCGGACCTGTTGACGGTGCCCACCCACGCCTTCTGGTCGCCGATGGTGTCCATGCCGAACAGCCGGCCGAAGGTGTTCTGCTCGGCGACCACCGGCTTGCCGTTGAACGAGCCGTCCCGGTTCAGCAGCAACGCCTGCGCCGCCGCGCCCTGCTCGGTGGCCACCACCACCGAGTCGGAGAACGACGCGCAGCCGGCCACTCCCGGCCGGTCCGGCCAGGTCCACGCCGGCACGTCCAGCGGCTGGCCGAGCGCCAGGCGGTAGAGCACGTCCTCGTCCGGCGCCCGGTCGGTCACCCAGGACCGGGTCCCGTCCGCCGAGGTGCAGATGCCCTGCGGCGCGTGCAGGCCGCTGGCCACCACCGGGGAACCGATCGTGGGGTTGCCGGGCGCCGGGTGGCCGGTGCCGTCGATCCGCAGCACCTTCCCGGCCAGCGTGCCCGGGTTGGCCGCGGCCGCCGGGTTGCCGGCGTCGCCGGTGGCCACCAGCAGCGCGCCCCTGCGGTCCACGGTCAGCGCGCCCGCGTTGTCGGTCGCGCCGCGCGGGATGCCGGTGAGCACCGGCTTCGGCGCGTCCCCCGGTGCGAACCGGACCACCCGGTTGTCCGCGGGCGTGGTCACGTAGGCGAAGACCAGTTGGTCCTCCTCGTAGGTGGGGGACAGCGACAGCCCGGTGAGCCCACCGCCGCCCGAGGCGTCCACCGGGATGGTGGCCACCACCACCGGGTCGGTGTGCCTGGCCACCCGCAGCACCCGGCCGGTGGTGCGCTCGGCCACCAGCCCGGTGTTTCCGTCCGGCAGCACGGCCACCGCGGAGACGGTGTTCAGGCAGGTCCCCACCACCTCGGCGTGGAAGTCCTGGCAGCCGTTGGGCGGCGGAACCTGGGTCGGGCCGCGCGACGGCGCCGGCGGGTTTCCGCTGCTGCCGCCGCCCTCGCCGCCCTCGCCGGGAATCTGCGGCTGCGGCCCCGGCCGCGCGGTGAGCTGCGGCTGGGCCTGCCAGGCCTGCGGCGGCGCGGCGTCCGGGAAGCTGGCACATCCGCCGAGGGCGACACCGGCGGCGAGCGCCCCGGCCATCAGCACGCGGGACGGGCGGCGCGGACCTGGCACGGTGACCCAGGCTAGGCAGCCCGCCGTGAACCGCCGGTGAGCGGCCCGGCGGGCGCGTCGCTCACCGGCCTGCCCGCCCGGCCGGGTCTCCCGAGGGCCGGCGTGCCCGCCCGGCCGGGTCGCCCGCCCGGTGGCGGGCGAGGCCCGCATGCGGGTTACCGTGCCGCCGTGACGCTCACCGTTCTCGTGCCCGACGAGCTTGGTGCCGCGGTGCTGTCCCGGGTGGACGGAGTGCGCCCGGTGCGCTACCGGATCGACCAGCCGCTGCCGGACGGTGCCGCGGCGGCCGAGGTGCTGGTGCCGCCGTTCCTGGTCGGCTCCCAGGCGCTGGCGCTGGTCGACGCGCTGCCGAAGCTGCGGCTGGTGCAGTTGCTCTCCGCGGGCGCCGAGGCGTGGGTGGGTCGGCTCCCGGACGGCGTGGCGCTGTCCACCTGCCGCGGCGCGCACGGCGGGGTCACCGCCGAGTGGGCGGTGGCCGTGCTACTGGCCGTCTACCGCGACCTGCCCGCCTTCCGCGACGCCCAGTGCGAGGGCCGGTGGGACTACCACTACACGGACACGCTGTCCGGCAGGCGGGTACTGGTCGTCGGCGCCGGCGATCTCGGCGAGCGGATCCGCCGCCGGCTGGAGCCGTTCGACGTGTCGGTGACGCTGGTCGGCCGCACGTCGCGGGACGGGGTGCACGGCGAGGACGCGCTGCCCGATCTGGTCGGCCGGCACGACGCGGTGATCCTGGCGGTGCCGCTGACCAGCCGCACCCGTGGCATGGCGGACGCCGCCTTCCTGGCCCGGATGCCAGACGGTGCGGTGCTGGTGAACGCGGCCCGCGGCCCCGTGGTGGACACGGAGGCGCTGCTGGCCGAGTTGCGCGCCGGCCGGTTGCGCGCCGCGCTGGACGTGACCGATCCGGAGCCGCTGCCCGCCGGCCACCCGCTGTGGTCCGCGCCCGGGCTGCTGCTCACCCCGCACGTCGCGGCGAGCTGCCACGGGCAGCGGGAGCGCGCCTACGCGGTCGCCGCCGAGCAGATCTCCCGGTTCGCGCGGGGAGCCGAACTGGAGAATCTTGTGCACGGGGAGTACTGATCGATCAGCGCGTTGTTTCCCCTGCCCGGAAAGGGCCGGGTCGTATTGCTTTTCTCCTCGCGGGGGTCGCGGTGGACCCACGGCGGCGTCTAACCTGCCTGGCCGTGGCTACTCATGACGACCGCACGACGACTAACTGGTCGAGTCGCGACTATTTCGCGGCCGACCGATCGACGAGCGGGGGGACACGAGGAGCGCATCACCTCGATACCGGACCGGAGGACCGCGTGCCGAATGAGCGCACCGATCCGCTGAGCGTCGGCAAGCGGCGGGAGGGCGGGGCCGCCGACGAGACGGCGTACGTGCCGTCCCGGTCCGCCGACGAGCGCGAGATCGGCCTGGACGAGCCGTCGCTTCCCGAACCCGAGGGCAGGTTCGGCGACGACGAGCGGCCCCGGACCCGGTGGCACGGCGGCGCCGACTTCGGATTGCTGGTGATGCGGCTGTTCCTCGCGGGCACGTTCCTGGCGCATGGGGCGCAGATCCTGTTCGGCACCTTCCAGGGGCCCGGGCCGGACGGTTTCGCCAGGTTCCTTGAACAGAACGGTTACCAGAACACGAAGATTCTCACCATGGTGACCGGAAGCGTCGAACTCGGCAGCGGTGCGCTGCTGGTGTTCGGGCTGCTCACTCCGGTCGCGGCGGCGGCCATCCTCGGAGTGATGGCGAACGCCGCGGCACTCAAGGTGGGCCACGGTTTCTTCGCCACCGCCGGCGGTTTCGAACTCGAGGCCGCCATCGGTGTCCTGGCGTTCGGTCTGCTGTTCACCGGTCCCGGGCGGGTGTCCCTGGACAACGGGCGGGTGTGGTACCGGCACCCGGTGGCCTTCGCGTGGACCTTCCTGGTCATCGCCGGCGCCGCGGCGGCCGGCGTCTACCTCGCCTTCCACGGCTACCGCGGCTTCCGGCTCGGCTGAACCCGCGCCGGCGAAACCGGAGGCCCCGGCGGCGTTTCCCGCTGCCGGGGCCTCCGGTTTTCGTGCTCAGCGGTTCGGGTCGCGGACCGCGCCGAACGAGGCCGAGGTGGCCAGCCGGGCGTAGGCGCGCAGCGCGGCCGACACCGGGCGCTGCCGGTCGACCGGCTGCCACGGCCGCTCGCTGGACTCCATCTTGGCCCGCCGCTCGGCCAGCACCTCGTCGTCGACCAGCAGTTGCAGCCGCCGCGACGGCACGTCGATGAGGACCTGGTCGCCGTCCTCCACCAGCCCGATGGCGCCGCCGTCGGCCGCCTCCGGAGAGATGTGGCCGACCGAGATGCCGGACGAGCCGCCGGAGAACCGGCCGTCGGTGATCAGCGCGCACACCTTTCCCAGCCCGGCGCCCTTGAGGAACGCGGTGGGGTGCAGCATCTCCTGCATGCCCGGCCCGCCCGCCGGACCCTCGTAGCGGACCACCAGCACGTCACCCGGCTGGATCTCCTTGTTCAGGATCGCGGACACCGCCTGCTCCTGGCTCTCCACCACCCGGGCCGGGCCCTGGAAGTGCCACAGTTCCTCGGGGATGCCCGCGGTCTTGATCACCGCGCCGTCCTCGGCCAGGTTGCCGCGCAGCACGGCCAGCCCGCCGTCCGCGGTGTAGGCGTGTGCCACGTCCCGGATGCACCCGGACTCCGCGTCGGTGTCCAGCGAGGACCACCGGTTGCCGGTGGAGAACGCCTCGGTGGTGCGCACCCCGCCGGGCGCGGCGTGGAACAACTCGACCGCCCGCGGATCCGGAGCGGCGCCGCGAATGTCCCAGGTGGACAGCCACTCGGCGAGCGAGGGGCTGTGCACCGCGTGCACGTCCCGGTGCAACAGCCCGGCCCGGTCCAGCTCGCCGAGGATGGCCGGGATGCCGCCGGCCCGGTGCACGTCCTCCATGTGGTAGTCGGAGTTCGGCGACACCTTGCACAGGCACGGCACCCGCCGGCTGATCGCGTCGATGTCGTCCAGCGTGAAGCCGATCTCGCCCTCCCGGGCGGCGGCGAGAATGTGCAGCACGGTGTTGGTGGACCCGCCCATCGCCATGTCCAGCGCCATGGCGTTCTCGAACGCCTTCCGGTTCGCCACCGAGCGGGGCAGCACCGACTCGTCGTCGTCGCGGTACCAGCGCTTGGCCAGCTCGACCACGAGCGAGCCCGCGCGGAGGAACAGGTCTCGCCGCGCCGCGTGGGTGGCCAGCGTGGAACCGTTGCCGGGCAGGGCCAGGCCGAGCGCCTCGGTGAGGCAGTTCATCGAGTTCGCGGTGAACATCCCGGAGCAGGAGCCGCAGGTCGGGCACGCCGACCGCTCGACGGTGAGCAGCCCGGCGTCGTCCACGGTGTCGCTGGCCGACGCGGAGATCGCGGTGATCAGGTCGGTCGGCGCGTGCGCCACCCCGTCCACCACCACCGCCTTGCCGGCCTCCATCGGCCCGCCGGAGACGAACACGGTCGGGATGTTCAGCCGCATCGCGGCGTTCAGCATGCCCGGGGTGATCTTGTCGCAGTTGGAGATGCAGACCAGCGCGTCCGCCTGGTGCGCGTTGACCATGTACTCCACCGAGTCCGCGATGATCTCGCGGGAGGGCAGTGAGTAGAGCATCCCGGAGTGACCCATGGCGATGCCGTCGTCCACCGCGATGGTGTGGAACTCCCTCGGCACCCCGCCGGCCTCGCGCACCGCGCCGGCCACCAGCTCGCCCAGGTCGCGCAGGTGCACGTGGCCGGGCACGAACTGGGTGTAGGAGTTGGCGATCGCGACGATCGGCTTGCCGAAGTCGTCGTCGCTCATCCCGGTGGCCCGCCACAGGGCGCGGGCCCCGGCGGCGTTGCGGCCGTGGGTGGTGGTCCGGGAGCGCAGCTCGGGCACGGCTCCTCCAAATCGGCTTGCTCGCCGGCGGGCCGGCGGGGACATACGAGGGGCACCGGGGTAGGGCGCCGGGGGAGGATGCGGTGGTCCGGAGATTACTCCCGCCGCGACCCGCGCCGGTCGACTTCCCCGGCGCGGCACCCGGTCCGCGCGGTCACTCGCCCGGGTGAGGCTGCCGGGGGTCGGCGATCCGTCCGCCGCTGACCGCGGCCAGCAGCGGCAGGTGCCGCACCCGGACGGCGGGCAGCGTGACCTCGCCGTCGCCGTCCACCACCGCGCGGACCGCGGACTTCTCGGTGAGCCGCAGCGAGGTCACCCGGGACCACGGGATCAACCTGCGGCCGAACAGGGTGCGCACGGTGAGCCCCTCGGCGTCCGCCCGCGTCCGGGTGCGCAGCAGCCACACGGCGAGCGCGACCGGGACCACGAAGATCACCAGTAGCGCCGGGGAGGCCAGCCCGACCGGGGACATGCACAGCGCCAGCAACGCCACCGCGAGCAGCGCGGTGGTGGGGACCCGGAACACCACCGCCGCCGGGGCCGGTGGCGCCGCGTACGGCCGGTCGGCGGGCGCGGACTCCGCCGCCTCGCGCCCCTGCTCCTCCGCCTTCCCCGGTGTGGCCGGTGCCGACTCGTCCGCCTCGGCGGTGGCCGCTGCCGGCTCGGTCACCTCGGCGGGGGCCGGGGCCTCCTGCTGCCGGCGGCCGGTGGGTTCCTCGGGGGTGGCGGGCTCGGCTTCCACGCCCCCATCGTCGCATCCCCGCCACGTCCGGTGCGGCCGGCCCGGGCGCGGGGAGACAGACCCGGGTGGGTGCACCCGCCGTCGCCCGGACGAGTCCAAGCTTCGGGAGTGGTGTCCCGCACAATTGACGCGGCCGAGCCGATCGCACTACCGTCGGCATCATGCAGCGCAAGTTCGTCCTCGTACTTAGTGGGCGCGTCGACGCCTAGCGAGAGCGACTGCGTCGACGCGCGACCCTCGTACGGCCCAAGGCGGCCGACGGGGGTTTTTTCGTGTCCGGACCCGCCTACCACTCGACCAGACTGGGGCAAACAGATGACCAGCGCGACGTCGCGATCCAACCCGGTCCCGAAACCTCCGCCGCAGGCCAACCGTCCCAAGCCGGTGGCGCCCAGTAGTGCTCCGGTGCGCGTCACCGGCGCGCAGGCGCTCGTCCGCTCGCTCGAGGCGGCCGGCTGCAGCGTCGTGTTCGGCATCCCGGGCGGCACGATCATGCCCGCCTACGACGCCCTGCTCGACTCCACCGCGCTGCGGCACGTGCTGGTGCGGCACGAGCAGGGCGCCGGCCACGCCGCCACCGGGTACGCGCAGGCCACCGGCCGGGTCGGGGTGTGCATGGCGACCTCAGGGCCGGGCGCGACCAACCTGGTCACCCCGCTCGCCGACGCGTACATGGACTCGGTGCCGGTGGTCGCCATCACCGGCCAGCAGACCCGGGCGCTGATCGGCACCGACGCCTTCCAGGAAGCCGACATCTGCGGCATCACCATGCCGATCACCAAGCACAACTTCCTGGTCACCGACCCGGACGAGATCCCGAGGGTGATCGCCGAGGCGTTCCACCTGGCCGCCACCGGCCGGCCCGGCCCGGTGCTGGTGGACCTGCCCAAGGACGTCCAGCAGGCGGTGACCTCGTTCTCCTGGCCGCCGGAACTGCGGCTGCCCGGTTACCGGCCGACCACCCGGCCGCACGGCAAGCAGGTGCGCGAGGCCGCCAAGCTGATCGCCGGCGCCCGCCGCCCGGTGCTCTACGTCGGCGGCGGTGTGATCAAGGCGAGCGCCTCGGACGAGCTGCGCGCGCTGGCCGAGCTGACCGGCATCCCGGTGGTCACCACGCTGATGGCGCGCGGCGCGTTCCCCGACTCGCACCCGCAGCACCTGGGCATGCCGGGCATGCACGGCTCGGTCGCCGCGGTCACCGCCATGCAGAAGTCCGACCTGCTCATCGCCCTGGGCGCCCGGTTCGACGACCGGGTCACCGGCAAGCTGTCCACCTTCGCGCCGGACGCCGCGGTGGTGCACGCCGACATCGACCCGGCGGAGATCTCCAAGAACCGCAAGGCCGACGTGCCGATCGTGGGGGACTGCCGGGAGATCATCGCCGAGCTGGTCGACGCGGTGCGCGCCGAGCGGGAGGCCGGCAACGAGCCCGACCTGGACGGCTGGTGGAAGACGCTGAACTCGTGGCGGGAGGCGTTCCCGCTGGGCTACGAGTGGCCGGAGGACGGCACGCTCTCCCCGCAGTACGTGATCGAGCGGATCGGCGCGCTGGTCGGCCCGGACGCCCTCTACACCGCGGGCGTCGGCCAGCACCAGATGTGGGCCGCCCAGTTCATCCGCTACGAGCACCCGAGGACGTGGATCAACTCCGGCGGGCTGGGCACGATGGGCTTCGCCGTGCCGGCCGCGATGGGCGCCAAGGCCGGCCAGCCGGACAAGCCGGTCTGGGCGATCGACGGGGACGGCTGTTTCCAGATGACCAACCAGGAGCTGGCCACCTGCGCGATCGAGCGGCTGCCGATCAAGGTCGCCGTGATCAACAATGGCAACCTGGGCATGGTCCGGCAGTGGCAGAACCTCTTCTACGAGGAGCGCTACTCGCACACCGACCTGGGCACGCACAAGCACCGCATCCCCGACTTCGTCCAGCTCGCCCAGGCGCTGGGCTGCGTGGGGCTGCGCTGCGAGTCCAGGGAGGACGTGGACCGGGTCGTCAAGGAGGCCATGGAGATCAACGACCGGCCGGTGGTCATTGACTTCGTGGTCGGCAAGGACGCCCAGGTGTGGCCGATGGTGGCGGCCGGCGCCAGCAACGACGACATCATGGCCGCCCGGGGCATCCGCCCGCAGTTCGACGAGGACGAGCTGTTCACGACGGAAGCGAGTGAACGATGAGCAGGCATACGTTGAGCGTGCTGGTGGAGAACGTGCCCGGCGTGCTGGCCAGGGTGTCCGGGTTGTTCTCGCGGCGCGGCTTCAACATCGAGTCGCTGGCGGTGGGGCCGACCGAGCATCCGGAGATCTCCCGGATGACCATCGTCGTCTCGGTCGACGAGCTGCCCCTGGAGCAGGTGACCAAGCAGCTCAACAAGCTGGTCAACGTGATCAAGATCGTGGAGCTGGACCCGTCCGCCTCGGTGCAGCGGGAGCTGTTGCTGGTCAAGGTGCGGGCGGACGCTACGGTGCGTAGCCAGGTGTTGGAAACGGTGCAGCTGTTCCGGGCCAAGGTGGTGGACGTGTCGCCGGAGGCGGTCACCATCGAGGCCACCGGCACGGCGGACAAGCTCGACGCGCTGCTGCGCATGCTGGAGCCGTACGGTGTCCGCGAGATGGTGCAGTCCGGGATGGTGGCGATCGGCCGAGGCGCCCGTTCCATCACCGCCACCGCGGTGCGCTGACCCCAGGTTTCTCCCAGGAAGGAAGTACGGAACGGATATGAGTGCCGAGATCTTCTACGACGACGATGCCGACCTGGGCATCGTGCAGGGCCGCAAGGTTGCCGTCATCGGCTACGGCAGCCAGGGCCACGCGCACGCGCTGAGCCTGCGCGACTCCGGTGTGGACGTCCGAATCGGACTGCCGGAGGGCTCGAAGTCGCGGGCCAGGGCCGAGGAGGAGGGTCTGCGGGTGCTCACCCCGGCCGAGGCGTCCGCCGAGGCGGACCTCATCATGATCCTCGCGCCGGACACCAAGCAGCGGGAGATCTACGCCAGGGACATCGAGCCGAACCTCGCCGCCGGCAAGGCGCTGTTCTTCGGGCACGGCTTCAACATCCGCTACGGCCTGATCCAGCCACCGTCCACGGTGGACGTCGCCATGGTCGCCCCCAAGGGGCCCGGGCACCTGGTGCGCCGGCAGTTCGTGGACGGCAAGGGCGTGCCCTGCCTGATCGCGGTGGAGCAGGACGCCAGCGGCAACGCCCAGGCGCTCGCCCTCTCCTACGCCAAGGGCATCGGCGGCACCCGCGCCGGGGTCATCAAGACCACCTTCAAGGAGGAGACCGAGACCGACCTGTTCGGTGAGCAGGCGGTGCTCTGCGGCGGCGCGTCCGCGCTGGTGCAGACCGGTTTCGAGGTGCTCACCGAGGCCGGCTACGCCCCGGAGATCGCCTACTTCGAGGTGCTCCACGAGCTGAAGCTGATCGTCGACCTCATGTACGAGGGCGGCATCGCCAACATGCGGTACTCGATCTCCGACACCGCCGAGTACGGCGACCTCACCCGCGGCCCACGGGTGATCACGCCGGCGGTCAAGGAGGCGATGCGCAGGATCCTCGGCGAGATCCAGGACGGCTCCTTCGCCAAGGAGTGGGTGACCGAGGACGAGAACGGCCGGCCGAACTTCACCAGGCTGCAGAAGGAGGGTGAGCAGCACCCGATCGAGGAGGTCGGCAAGCGGCTGCGCGGCCTGATGTCCTGGGTGGGCCGCCCGCTGCAGTAACCCGCAGGCCACCGTCGCGGGAGCCCGTGGCGCCGCAACGGCGCCGCGGGCTCCCGCCCGTCCGCGACCCCGCTCCCCGGCGACGGCGCGGCACCCGCGGGTGGCCACCCGATTTCACCCGTGCGGCCACGCTGAGCCCCGGGCGCGCCGGGTATACCGTGAGCGCGACGTAACCCGGAGTCACCGGGACGAAGCGAAGGGAAACCTTGGATGAGCAACAAGCAGGTACCGGTCTACGACGACAAGGCCGAGGTGCGGGACCACCTCGACCTCACCGACGCCGAGTGGATCCGGGCCGGTGAGGGCGAGGGCGAGCACGTCGAGGTGGCCTTCGTGGAGCACACCGACGGCAACACCTACGTCGCCATGCGCAACTCCGCCCAGCCCGACGGTCCGGTGCTGGTGTTCACCGAGTCCGAGTGGGAGGCCTTCATCGAGGGAGCCAAGGACGGCGAGTTCGACGAGCCCTGGTGACCCCGCCGGCCATCCCCGGGCGGGGTTCGGCCGGGACTGGCGCCCCGGGCGGCAGGCTCTAGACTGCGTGCGTCCGGGCACAGTGAGGTGGCCGGTCGGCGCGGGCGGCGTCGCCGCGCCCGACCCCTCGGCTTTCCGCCGCGTCCGGCATCCCGGGACGCGGAACGGGTGCTCGAGCCGGGCGTCACGGCTGCCGTGCGGCCCGCGTCTCCTTCGAGCCCGACGAGTCTTGGGAGCCAGCGCGTGACCAACTCCAGCCGACCCGTAGTCCTGATCGCCGAGAAGCTCGCGCCGTCCACGGTCGAGGTCTTCGGGGACGAGGTCGAGGTCCGCCACGTGGACGGTACCGACCGGCCCGCACTGCTCGACGCCGTCGCCGAGGCCGACGCCCTGCTGGTGCGCTCGGCGACCCGGGTGGACGCCGAGGTACTCGGCGCCGCCAAGAACCTGAAGGTCGTGGCCAGGGCGGGCGTCGGCCTGGACAACGTCGAGGTGCCCGCGGCCACCGAGCGCGGCGTCATGGTGGTCAACGCGCCCACGTCGAACATCGTCTCCGCCGCCGAGCACGCCGTCGCGCTGCTGCTCGCGGTGGCCCGCCGGGTCGCCGCCGCGGACGCCAGCCTGCGCGGCGGCGAGTGGAAGCGCAGCGCGTTCACCGGTGTCGAGCTGCACGGCAAGACCGTCGGCGTGGTCGGGCTGGGCAAGATCGGCCAGCTCTTCGCCGCCCGGCTGGGCGCGTTCGGCACCACGCTCATCGCCTACGACCCGTACGTGTCCGCGGCCCGCGCCGCCCAGCTCGGCATCGAGCTGGTCACCCTGGACGAGCTGCTGGAGCGCGCGGACGTCATCTCCATCCACCTGCCCAAGACCCCGGAGACCAAGGGCATCATCGGCGCCGCCCAGCTCGCCAAGGTCAAGCCGGGGGTGCTGATCGTCAACGCCGCCCGCGGCGGGCTGATCGACGAGGACGCGCTCGCCGAGGCGCTGCGCTCCGGCCGGGTCGGCGGCGCCGGCATCGACGTGTTCGCCACCGAGCCGTGCACCGACAGCCCGCTGTTCGAGCTGCCCAACGTGGTGGTCACCCCGCACCTCGGCGCGTCAACGGCGGAGGCGCAGGACCGGGCCGGCACCGACGTGGCCCGCTCGGTGCTGCACGCGCTGCGTGGCGAGTTCGTGCCGGACGCGGTGAACGTGCAGACCGGCGCGGTCAGCGACGAGGTGCGGCCGTTCCTCTCGCTCACCCACAAGCTCGGCATCGTGGTGTCCGCGCTGGCCGCCAAGGCGCCGTCCTCGGTCACCGTGGAGGTGCGCGGCGAACTGTCCAGTGAGGACGTCACCGTGCTGCCGCTGGCCGCGCTGCGCGGCGTGTTCTCCGGCGTGGTGGACGACCAGGTCACCTTCGTCAACGCGCCCCGGCTGGCCGAGGACCTCGGCGTCACCGTCGAGCTGGCCAAGGAGCCGGAGAGCGCCAGCCACCGCAGCCTGGTCACCGTTCGCGCGGTGCTGCCGGACGGCTCCACCCAGGTCGTCTCCGGCACGCTGTCCGGTCTGGACGAGGTGGAGAAGCTCGTCGAGGTCAACGGCCGGCACTTCGACCTGCGCGCCGAGGGCAACATGCTGCTGCTGGAGTACCCGGACCGCCCCGGCGTGATGGGCACCGTCGGCACCCTGCTCGGCGAGGCCGGCGTCAACATCGTCGCCGCCCAGATCAGCCAGACCAAGGACGGCACCGACGCGATCATGCTGCTCCGCGTGGACCGCCCGGTGGACCGCAGCGTCACCGACTCCATCGGCGCCGCCGTGGGCGCCCAGGTCGTCCGCTCCATCACCTTCGACTGACGCATCATCGGCGGAGGGCCGGCCCACGTCGACCTCGTGGGCCGGCCCTCCGCGGCGATTCAGCGGACGTCGGCGTCGCTGGCCGGCCATCCCGACAGCAGCTCGTCCGGGCCGACGGCCTGCACGGGCAAGCCGTCGGCGACCCCGCTGCGGCTGACCGCGGTGCTCAAGAAGCTGAGGTAGAAGCGCAGGTAGGGATCTGCGATGCGATAGCGGCGCTCCCGGGAGGGACGGGTGGACCAGCAGCGCCGACGTGGGTTGGCCAGGAAGGACTCCAGGGACCGTCGGGGCTCCCATTCCTGGCAGACCAGGGGCAGCCCGCCGGTAACCAGGTAAGCGTCGAACGCGTCCGGGGCGTCCAATTCCAGCATGGACCCGACCTCCGCCGGGCTCAGGGGAGGCTCAGGGGCGGCAGGACCATGATGGTGGCCCTGGCGTGGAAGGGACGCTTGGTGTTCGGGCCTGACTCCGGCCCCCAACGACCGGATTCCATAGTGGTGTGGTGTTCCCTCCCGTGGCCTCGGCCCGAGGTCAGAAGCGCGATCGACAAACTTACCGAGAACCCCGCCGGTCGGTGTCGTAGCGGTGAAGTCCGTGCCCTGCAGTCTCCGGCATCGTGTCGGCGTTACCGAATCATCTACCGTGTGCAGGCCCAAGCTGCTCATGGAAGTTGGCCACTGGTGGGGAATCTACGTTCGATGAACAGCAACGATATGGCAATGGTCGATGTGCACGAACCTCGGAGCGGGCAAACGGTAATTTTTCGTGTTTCTCCGGGAGTCAGGCGTCGGGTGAGTGGCTGGGTCGTTGAAAGGGGAGGGGGTCTTGGTGTAAGAGTGTAGGCCTCTAGCGGACGTGACCGGCGTTGCTGCCGGGTGTAGGGGGGTGTTGATGCGTCTGGTGCTTTTCGGGACAAGCGGGAACCAGGCGTATGTCTTCGCGAGCAACCGGCTGCGGGAGGCCGTCGGGGCGTCGTACCTGATCTCGGAGGCGACCACCTCGGTTGTGCGGGACCTTGGCAAAGACCACGAAGCTGAGGTGTTGCAGTGTTCCTCCGGGTCGGCGCTGGTGGTGGTGCCGACCGAGGGGCACGCTCGGGGGCTGGTGGCCGCGGTGACCGAGCATGCGGTGCGGAAGGCGCCGGGATTGCAGGTCCTGGGTGTGCACATGGACATCGGTGCCGTGCCTCCGTCGCCGGATGAGATCCGCGAGATCTACCGGCTGTGGCGGTGGCATGCGTCGCGGTCGGTTGGGGTGGCGGCGCGGTGGCCGCGGTTGCCGGTGGTCGCGGCCTGCGGTTCCACCGACGCGCCGGCGGCGGCGTGGTATTCGGACAGCGTCCCGAGGAGGGGAACGCCTTCTGACGCCGAGGTGCCGCGGCCCCTGTCCGCGCAGGTGATCGCGAAGCGGCGGGCTCGTCCGGCCGCGGATCGGCGGATGAAAGCGCTGCTCGACCGAACCCCGGCCGGCAAGGGGCTCCGGCTGGTAGGCACGGCGGAGCTGTTCGAGGACGTGGAGTGGGTGGGTGTCGTGCACGCGGACGCCAACCGGCTCGGCCAGTTCTTCGTGGACGCGGCTGGCCTGCCCAATACGCAGATGGGCGCGTTGAGCACGGCGATACAGCGGTGCGCGGAGAACGCGTTCGGCGAGGCGGTGGCTCAGGTGGCCGGCCTGGCGAAGCGGACCCAGGAACTGCCCGTCGTACCGCTGGTGATCGGCGGGGACGACCTGACCGCTCTGGTCGACGGCCGTTACGCGCTGGCGTTCACGACCAGGTATCTGACCGCGTTCGGCGAATACGCCGCGGCGGATCCGGTGGTGCGCGCGGCCGTGCACGCGATCGGCAATGGCGCGTTGACGGTGTCCGCCGGGGTCGCGGTGGTGAAGCCGCATTTCCCGTTCTCGACGGCCTACCAGTTGGCCGGCGAGTTGTGCGACAGCGCGAAGAGCGTCGCGAAGGAACATCGCGGCAGTCATGCGCTGGACGTCCACGTGCTGCTGGATTCGACGTTCACCGATCTTGAGCGGATTCGCCAGGGCTATCAGGTCGTCGACGGAGACGGCGAGCTTTCCGTGACGGCGAGGCCGTTCCTGGTGCCCACGAGGGAATCCGCGACCATCCCGCCGGACCGCGACTGGACGAAGCTGGCCGAGCGTCTGACTGTCGTACGGGAAATGCCGGTCGCGGCGGACGGCCGCGTGGTGACCCGGACCCAGTTGCACGCGTTGCGCGATGAGCTGCGTCGGGATGTGAAGCGCGCCGAGCGACGGCTGTCCGACCTGAAGCGCCGGGCGGTCACCGAAGAAGACCGCGCGATGTTGCGGGCGCTGGCGGGCGACTCCGCCGGGGTAAGGAACGGGACGGGTGTGCTGCCGGCGCTGGATCTGTTGGAACTCGCCGAGTTCGCGGAACTGGAGGTGTCGGCGTGAGGGCGGCTCCGGCTGCACTGCCGGCGGTGTCGCCGGTGGTGGTGCGCATGTTGTCGGACTGGCACGTCGGGGCCGGGCACGGGATTCCTGGCGACGTGGACGCCGTGGTGCGTCGCGACGCGGACGGTCTGCCTTATGTGCCGGGGACGTCGCTGACCGGGGTGCTGCGCGAGGCCTGCCGGGTGGTGGCGATCGCCTTGGACGACGGCGCGGTCGACGGCGTGTGGCAGCGCTGGCATCGGCACGTCTTCGGCGCGCCCCCGACGGCCCCGCCCGGCCAGCAGCGGCAGCTCGGCGCGGCGCTGGTGGGGATCGGAGCGGCGCGACTGAGTCCGGCACTGCGGGCGAGACTTCGCCGGGCCGGGCTGGTCGAGGCGACGACGATTCGCCGCGCGGGTGTAGCGATCGATCGGGACACCGGCCGGGCCCTGGACAGGGCGTTACGGTTCACCGAAGTCGCGCGCGGCGGCATGGAACTGCACGCCGAGCTGGTGATCGACCCGTTTCCGGACGACGCCGATCAGCGGACCGCGGTGACGGCCCTGCTGATGGCGGGCGCGGGGTGGTGCGCCCAGCTGGGCGGCGATCGGCGGCGCGGCCTGGGGCGGGTCCAGATCGGCATCGGCGGGGGGCAGGATTCGGGGAGGTGGGTCCGTTGGCTCGCGGACACGGGATGGACGCCGCCGGAGCCGCGGCCCGCCGAGCCACGATCCGACGCGCCACCGGCGATTCCGGCGCACCCGGCGGGAGGCGACTGGGTGGCGGCGGATCTCATGGTCACCACGACCGCGCCGGTTCGGGTGTCCAGCCACGTGACCGGGAACATCGTGCGCGGGCTCGACTACGTGCCGGGCAGCCTGTTGCTGCCGTGGCTGTCCCAGCGGTGGGGCGCCGAGCGCGTCCGGAGGGCGATCTGGGAGCAGGCCCTGGTGATCCGCCATGCGCTGCCCGAAGTGGCGGGGCGGCGCGGGATGCCGGTGCCGCTGTCGCTGTACCGGTCGCGCGACGGCGACCAGCGTGATCTCCGTTCGGCCAGCCACCCGGTCGACGATCTGCCGCTCGGGTGGCGGCAGGTGCGCGAGGCCTACACCGACGGCGAGGTCACCGACGGCGAGGTCACGGTGTGGTCGTCGTCGCTGGCGCGGATCAGTCACAACACCGTCGAGGAGGTCAGCCAGCGCCCGAACACCGACATGGGCATTTTCGAACTGGAGGTCATCCCGGCGGGCACCCGGCTACGCGGGCGGGTGATCGTGCGCTGGTCCGTTTTGGACGGCTTGGCCGACCCGTGGCAGGCGCTGGCGGGACCGGCGCGGCTGGGCGCTCGACGGCGCGGCGAATACGGCGCGGTCACCGTCGAGGCGCGGGAGACCGCGATGCCCGAGTTCGCCGCGCCGGGGGAGGTGGCGACGCTGTGGGCGGTGTCGGACCTTGCGGTGCGTGGGCGGGGACTCCGGTTGTCGGCGAGCCCGCGGGACGCGGTGGCCGCGATGGCCGCGCAGCTGGGCGTCGCGGTGGAACTGGTCGACGTCACCGCGCGGACCCGTCGCCGGGACAGCTGGCAGCGAAGCTGGCAACTGCCGAGGGAAAGCATCGTCGGGCTCGCGGCCGGCACCGTGCTGACGATCCGTTTCCCCGACGGCCCGCCACCGGCCGCGGCATGGGCGGAGCTGCTCAGGTACGGACTGGGAGATCGGGTGGCCGAGGGATACGGCGAACTGGTCGCCGACGCCCCGTTGCTCGCCGTGGGCAGCGCCCGGATCGCCGAATCGACGGAACCGCCCGGCCCGTCTGTGGAGGCAGCCGTGGAACTATCTGGTGCGGACGAGCAGGTCTTCCAGGTGGTGACGGCGGCGGTGGTCGCCGAGCGCGCTCGTATGGCCTTGCCTGACGCCCGCGCCAAGCCCGAGTACGACGCCTTGGCGAAGACGTTGGGCAAGCTCAGCCGTAGCCAGCGAGGCGCCTGGCGGGCGACGGCGGTCGCGGCCGCCGTCGCCGGAAACCTGAGGCCGGTGACGGCCAAGATCGGGCAGGTGTCCCAGCGCAGGCTCCCCAGGCGCGAACCCGAGCGCCAGGCCGCGGAGGTCATCAACTGCTTGGTCGGGCGTCAGCCGATGCGGTCGTTGCGGTCCTGGTGGGACGTGCTTGCCGCGGAAGGGATCGCGGTCCGAAGCGATCGTGATCGAGCCGCCGCGTTCGCGGCACTGGTGGCCGACGTGGTCGACAAGCTGCGGCGGGAGGATGCCGCGTGACGCCACCCCACTATGTGCGCGACGACTATCGGCTGGAATTCCGGGCTAGGACGCCGGTGCACGTCGGCGCCGCAGGAGCCGACGCGGTGGCCGACCTGCCGTTGGCGGCGGACGGTCAGGACCGGTTGATTATTCCGGGGAGTTCGTGGACCGGGGTGTTGCGGGCGCTGATCCGCGAGATCGCTCCGGAGGACGAAATGGAGGTGTTCGGCTACGCCGATGGTCAAGACGGCCAGGCCAGCCGGCTCAGCGTTTTCGACTCCGTCGTCCCCGACCGCGGTGTCGAGCTCAGAACCGGGGTGGGTATCGACCGGCGCACCGGTGCCGCGGCGACGGCGCTGCTCTACGACCGGCTCGTCCTGCCCTCCGGCCAGCAGCTGGTCCTCGACCTGCGTTACGAAGGGTTGAACCGGCCCAGCCTGCGCAAACTGATCGCCCACGTCCGGGCTCACGGGCTGACCATCGGCGCGGCGAGCAGCCGCGGTCTCGGCTTGCTGGACTGCGTCTCGGCCACCGTCAGGCGCGCCGACCTGCGTTCGCGCCGATCCGTGCTGGCCATGCTCGCCGGACGCACGGAACCGGAGGAGATCGAACCGGCCGGCGAGACGACCGGCATGGAGATCAGGCTGGACTGGCGCCCGCGGCAGCCCGTGGTCGTCGCCGCGTCCGCGGCCGGCGCGAAGGGCGAACTGCTCCCGCTGTTGACCACTGTGGACGGTGGATTCGCGCCGGTGCTGCCCGGCTCGTCGATCAAGGGCGTGCTGCGGTCCGAGGCCGAACGCGTGGTGCGCACGCTGCTCGGGCCGGACGCTGACCCGACAGGCGATCCGGTGGCGAGCGTCGCCGACCTCGCCACCCGGGTCCCGGTACTGGCGATGCTGTTCGGCTCTCCGGACCGGGCTGCCGCCATCCGGATCGCCGACGTCACCGCGCGACCAGACGAGCCGGTGGCGCCGGCAGATGGGGATCGCGAGTTCACGGGGGTGGAAGCGCGGACGCCGGGATGGCTCGCGAAGCGGACCCGGGTGGCGGTCGATCGCTGGACCGGCGGTGCCGCCGACGCGCGCCTGTTCACCACGGCCGAACCGCGTGTCTGGGAGTGGGATCCGATTGTCGTGCGGCTCGACCCGGCTCGTATACCCGCCGACCGGCTCCGCGCCGCCGTTGTCCTGCTGGGCGTCGCCCTCGCCCGGATCATCGACGGCGCGGCCGGCTTCGGTCACGCGAGCACCCGCGGGCTGGGCGAGGTCGAGGTGCGCGAGGTGACCGTGACCGGAGCGGCCGGGCTGCCAGAGTTCGCCGGCGACTGGTGGAGCTGGCTGCGCGCACTCGCCGACGGGACCGGCCTGGACTCCTTGCTGGGCATCGAGAAAGGCGTAACGGCATGACCGCCTACTGGTGCATCGCACCGGGTCCGCTGACCCTCGCCGACACGCTCGGCGCGGCCGGACGTCCCGCCGGTGCGATCGCCTTCCTCAGCTCCGCGACCGCACATCAGGTCACCCGCTGGGATGGGAAAGTCCTCCGCACCGCACGGGGGCCTTGCGAGCTGACCGGCGTGTTCTCCGCGCGGCTGTTCGACGGGGAAACCGATCTGCGCTGGCTGCACGACGGCGGCGGCCGGGGACGCGCGGTCGCCGTCACCGAGAACCCCGGCGCGCATTCCGGTTGGGCCGCTGAGGAGATCCCGGTGACGTCCACGGTGGATGGGGAGTATGCCCTGTGGGGCGGGCGGTTCGAGGCGATCATGCCCGGATGGTGCCGCGCGTTGGAGGGGCGGCTGAATGGGGTGGAGCTGCCTGCCGATCCGCCGGAGACCGAGGCCGGCCAGGATTTCCCGAGCCGGTATCTCTGCCTGCGCTACCGCGAATATCTGACCATCGACGAGTTCGGCAACACCGGCGTCGCCGAGGAACGACTGCTCGGCCTGGCCGAGACGACGCCTACGTATGGGGAGACCAGGTAGGAGATGCCGTTCCACAACCCGTACAATTTCATTCCCGCGCTGCGGCGTGACGGCGACCGCATGCCGGAAGGCCTACGCGATGCCCCACCCGCGGGACACCACCGATGGCACGAGAACCTGCTCAGCGGCCGCATCGACGTGCGAATGACCGTCGTCACTCCACTGTTGGTCATGCGTGGGGAGGAGATCGACGGCCACACACACCTCCAGGTCGCCCTCACCACGGATCCGGACGGCGTTGAACGGTGCGATCTTCCCGCCACCTCGGTCAAAGGCATGCTGCGCTCGGCCTACGAGGCCGTCACCAACTCCCGCCTGTCCGTGTTCGACCACGACCGCCGGCTCGGCTACCGCTGCGAGGTCTCCGACGAGCTGAAGAAGCTCCAACCTGCTCTCATCCACAGTGGCCCGCGCGTCGAGATCCTCGGCGATCTGGTCCACGGGGACAGGCGGTGCAAGCCTGCCATCCCGATCCCGACGTGGAAGCACAACAAGAACCGGCGGGACTGGCAACTCGGCTCCTTCACGCATCGGCAGGTCGTTGAGGCGCTCATCTCCCGGACGCGAACCGGTTGGCGGGTGGAAACCCTGTTGTCGGAGGACGAAGAACTTCCGCTCGCGCCGGAGAGCGACGACTGGTACCACGTTCGTGGGATCTTGCACATCACCGGCCCGAACATCGAGAGCAAGCGGGCCGAACGGCTTTTCGTCACCGAAGTCGTCGACGGCCGGGGCGAACTGACATGCAAGGAGCCCCGGCGCATCCCGGAATCTGGCGAACTCGTCAACGAGTTGAAAGCGCTGATCAAAGACCAGATCGAGGTGAACGAGCACGCCGGGAACAGCGAGATCCGCGACCGCGACGGCCACCACGCCTGGGAATACCTCGGCCATGAGCCTGGTCGCACGGCCTGGTCCCGGCACCTCTACGAAGCCGGTGGCAGCGCGCCGCCCTGGACCGGACCGGACACGGTGGTCGAGAAGATCGAGGACGGGGCACCACTGCCGTGCTGGGCGGAACCCCTGCCGGGCGGTGGTTGGCGGCTGCGTCCGGTGATGGTCAGCCGGCTCCCGTACGATCGCGCACCGATCGAGCTGTTGGACCCTTCCCTACGTCCTGCCGAATCCGCGGAGCAGTGCTCGCCGGCGGACCGCGTCTTCGGCTGGTCGAACCAGGACGGTACCGGCGCACACCGTGCCCAGCTCCGCATCACCCGGCTGACCTGCCCGACCCGCGAGGCCGTCCAGAGCCTGAGCCCACTGACTCTGCCCCCTCTTGCGACGCCGAAGCCGACGCAAGGCCGCTTCTATCTCGCCGATGACGAGGACCGCCCGCTCGGGGGCGGTGTGAAGCGGTCCGGGCTGTTCCGGCGCGGGCAGAAGGTCCGTGGCCGGAAGGTGTATCCGCACCACCAGTGGATGGAAAACGCCTCGACGAACGAGATCGTGAACCACATCCGCTACCAGCTACTCGATGGAAGGCAGCGGGAGGACAAGCAGAACGCGACCATCCACGGCTGGATCAAGCCCGGCGCAGAATTCACGTTCACCGTGGAGTATGAGAACCTGCACCGGGCCGAGCTCGGCGCCCTGCTGTGGCTTCTCGACCCCCATCTCATCGGTGAACCGGGCAAACCAGGACGGTTGCGACTGGGTTGGGGAAAGCCCCTGGGCTTCGGTTCCGTCGAACTCAGCGCGACCGCGCATACCGCGTCCACGGGAGCCCAGATCCGGCACGGCCTGCGCACTTTGCGCGCCGAAACTCCCACCACCGACGTCGCGCATCTGGCGACCGAGTTCGCCGCACACATGAATTCCGACATCCTGGAAGCCTTCCGCCGGGCCGCCGCCGGTTACCCCGCCGACGAACAGGTCAGCTATCCGAGGAACAAGCCGCGTGAACCCGGCTACGAGTGGTTCGTCAAAAACGAGAAAGCCAGTCTCAGTGGCAAGGCGCAGTCACTTCCGAAATTGGGCGAGCGGATGCTAAAGGAGTACATCGAATGAAGGTGACGCGGTGGCTGGGCGACCGGATCTTCGGTGCCCGCCGGCACCTCGAAGGCGTGTTCACGGCTGTGCTGCTGGTGCCAGTGGCGCCCGACGTGTTCGTCGACTTGTGGGGCAGCCCAGAGAACTCTCCCCGCAACGCATGGCTCCGCGCGGCCGCCGTCGCCGCGGCTTTCGTCGCCGCGTTCGTCGTCGGGTTCGCCCGTCACCTGTGGGTGCGAGGCCGCGCCCGCCGACCCCTGCCCCTGACTGAACTCCCCGAAGCCGATGTGCTCGTCGTGCCGTTGAGCCCGCGAAGAGATCGGCTGCCCTACAACCGCACCGGCCGGGGTGACCGCGAACCAGAGGTACCAGAATTTCTCTGCGAAGGTACCCGTCCGCGGAGCGTCGTCGGGATCGTCACACCCCAGTTGGACAGTGCGGTCGATGCCCTCACCAAGGAATTCGACGCCGACGGCATCACCTTCGTCCCGGTCCGCATCATCGACGCGTACAGCCCCGCTGCCGTGATTGGGGAAAGCGAACGCATCGCGGAAGCCGTCCGCGCGATCGGCGCGGCCCCGCAACGGATCCTCGTGGACGTCACCGGCGGCACCGCCGCGATGACCATCGGCATGCTGCGCGTCGCGGCCTCCCTCGGCGCCCGGTGTGTCTACGTGTCCTCCGCGGCCGACAAGGAGGGCAACCGTGTTCCCTACACGCAACGCGGTCACGCCTTCGACCCGCGCACCATCGTGGGAACCGGATGACCAGGCTCCGCAAGCTCACCCCGCACACCGATCATGATCCAGACCGCCGACCGCGGCGCCTCGACGCCGAGGCCAACGACAAGATCCTGCTGCGCTGCTCGGACCCGAAGCCCTCGGCCGAGGACATCGCCCTGGGCTACAAGCAGGTGCTGGACGTGGAACGCGGCTGGCGCGACCTGAAATCGATCATCGACATGCGGCCCGTCTACCACCGCGTCGAGGACCGCATCCGCGCCCACGTGCTGCTGTGCTGGCTGGCGCTGCTGCTCATCCGCATCGCCGAAACCAAGACCGGCAGACCCGGGGCCGAGATCCGCGACGAGCTCCAGCGCCCGCACCTGGGCACCTTCACCGGCCCGGCCGGCTCGCTCCGGCGGCGCACCGAGCTCACCGCCGGCCAGAAGAAGATCCTCGCCGGGGCTCGCGAACTGGAGTCCGCCGTCACCGACGTGATGGACCTCGGCGAGGACAGCGTGGTGGAGATCGACCTCGGTCTCACGTCCTCGCCGGCCCGGGTGCGCAGCCTCGGACGTCCCCGCCGGCTGCCGGACGCAGGCCGGAGGATAGTTTGATCTCTGCGAGCATCCCGGTGCCGACACCGTCAGGCGTAGATGCTCGCATGCAGGTCAGGGTCACCTTGTGCGATTCAGTGGAGACTTGTTGATCTCGTCGAAGATCCCTCTTCCGGGGTTGCTCGCAACGTGCTACATTTCCGCAGGTCAAGCCCACCGAATCAGCCGAGCCCTCACTCCGGCCCCCGCGGCCGGACTCCATTGCGGCCTTGGCCAGCTTGGACATCAGACCCTTGACATTCTCGGCTCTCACTCCGGCCCCCGCGGCCGGACTCCATTGCGGCTATCAAGTCTAGAGCAGAGTTAATGGTGGTGTCGCTGCTCACTCCGGCCCCCGCGGCCGGACTCCATTGCGGCATATGCCCGAGATTGCAGTTTTCCCACGGCTCCAGGCTCACTCCGGCCCCCGCGGCCGGACTCCATTGCGGCCCCGACAATCTGCGTGTACCGTCGTACCCATGCGACGGCCTCTCACTCCGGCCCCCGCGGCCGGACTCCATTGCGGCGTCCGTGTGCCCAAGCAATGAGACTCATTTCATCCGGCTCACTCCGGCCCCCGCGGCCGGACTCCATTGCGGCTGTGGAGCAGCGCAAGGCCAACCACGACGTGGCCACATCTCACTCCGGCCCCCGCGGCCGGACTCCATTGCGGCCGGTAGTTGTCCTTGCTGGTCAGGCCCATCTGCTTGGCCCGGCTCACTCCGGCCCCCGCGGCCGGACTCCATTGCGGCCCGATCTCCTGGAAAAGGTGATCGGCTACGAGCTCCTCCCTCACTCCGGCCCCCGCGGCCGGACTCCATTGCGGCGTGGTGATCGAGGGTGACGAGTTCGCCGGGAAGACTCACTCCGGCCCCCGCGGCCGGACTCCATTGCGGCTCGGGCAGTGCGGGCGCGGAGCATTCCGCTGGTAGGACTCACTCCGGCCCCCGCGGCCGGACTCCATTGCGGCGTGGGCAGCCAGAACTGGCCGACCAAATCGCCAGGCTTCTCACTCCGGCCCCCGCGGCCGGACTCCATTGCGGCGACAACAGCGCCGGGACCATGTCCGAAGTGGGGCCGCCCTCACTCCGGCCCCCGCGGCCGGACTCCATTGCGGCGGTGTCCTTGAACACCGCGAGGTCAACCAGCTCGTCGCTCACTCCGGCCCCCGCGGCCGGACTCCATTGCGGCGGCTGCTTCCTACGGATCCTCATTGGCTGGCCGCTCATCTCACTCCGGCCCCCGCGGCCGGACTCCATTGCGGCAGCTCAAACTTTGGGCGCTTATCGAGCTGCCCGAGGAGGAACTCACTCCGGCCCCCGCGGCCGGACTCCATTGCGGCAGCTCAAACTTTGGGCGCTTATCGAGCTGCCCGAGGAGGAACTCACTCCGGCCCCCGCGGCCGGACTCCATTGCGGCGCGGAAGTATTCGATCTCGGTTTCCACGCCACCGTCGGCTCACTCCGGCCCCCGCGGCCGGACTCCATTGCGGCGTAGACCGTCTCCCAGCGCCGTGGAGTTCGCGTGGACACTCACTCCGGCCCCTGCGGCCGGACTCCATTGCGGCGTAGACCGTCTCCCAGCGCCGTGGAGTTCGCGTGGACACTCACTCCGGCCCCTGCGGCCGGACTCCATTGCGGCGTAGGCGGTCACCGTGATACCGACTCCGACAGCTTTACTCACTCCGGCCCCCGCGGCCGGACTCCATTGCGGCGTCCGAATACTCGATCAGAGTGAGGGCCAGGGGGGGCCTCACTCCGGCCCCCGCGGCCGGACTCCATTGCGGCCTGGTCACGTAGTCCTGCCTGGCACCAAACGCGAGCTCACTCCGGCCCCCGCGGCCGGACTCCATTGCGGCACGGATGGCCAGATCGTGCACGCCACCGACCTCAACGCCTCACTCCGGCCCCCGCGGCCGGACTCCATTGCGGCCACTCCCGGCAGGCCGGGCAGCGCCACGGGCTGGGGCCTCACTCCGGCCCCGCGGCCGGACTCCATTGCGGCTCGACCGGCGCCATCCAGTAGGGCTCGTCGATGGACCTCACTCCGGCCCCCGCGGCCGGACTCCATTGCGGCGATCCGGACGGCCGGAGCGGGCTGTCCGCGATCCGCTCACTCCGGCCCCCGCGGCCGGACTCCATTGCGACGCCTTCGGCCTTCAGCTTGATCATGTTCAACATGATCTCACTCCGGCCCCCGCGGCCGGACTCCATTGCGGCGTGTGACCGGTAGCGTTGATCTGTCAGCACATGGGGCTCACTCCGGCCCCCGCGGCCGGACTCCATTGCGGCGGGCCGACCGGGAACAACGGGGCGCGCGGCGCGCGGCTCACTCCGGCCCCCGCGGCCGGACTCCATTGCGACTCCCATGCCGACGTCGCCGAGGTGCCACACCGTGTCACCTGCCTCCGGCCCCCGGCGAGCGGCCGGGCTCCATTGCGGCTAGGTCCGCAGCGTGGTGTCGACCGAGGCGTAGCCCTGGCTCCGGCTTCCGCGGTCGGATCCGATGGCGGCAGGGCATTCCCGCACAGTCGCGGTGGAGCTCTGGGTGCAGCGCCGGGGCCTGCCGTGGTGCGGGCGTGTAACACGCGAGCACGGGGGTGAGACATGTAGTGCACCATGAGCTTTGTGGAGTTCGTCCGTGCTGCGGCCGGACCAGAGACGGTGCCCTATCCGTACCAGCGGCGGTTGGCCGAGGAGGGGTTACCCGACGTGCTTCGGGTGCCCACCGGGTCGGGCAAGACGCTCGCCGCCGTGCTGCCCTGGCTGTTCCGGCGGACGCGTCATCCCGACCCGGCGGTACGCGCGGAAACGCTACGGTGGCTGGTCGTCGTACTTCCGCAGCGGACCCTGGTCGAGCAGACGGTCACGGTCGTTCGAGGTTGGATGGCGAACCTGGGTGACGGGATTCCCGTCCACGTGCTGATGGGCGGGGAGGATCCCGAGGACGCCGACTGGAAGCGGGACCCGCAGCGGGAGCGGATCTTCATCGGCACGCAGGACATGGTGCTGTCACGGGTGCTCATGCGGGGCTTCGCCGAATCCCGCGCCGGCTGGCCGATGAGTTTCGGCCTGCTCAACGCGGGCGTTCAGTTCGTGTTCGACGAGGTGCAGCTCATGGGACCGGGGCTGACGACCTCGCTGCAACTCCAGGGCCTCCGTGAGCTGCTCGGTGTGGCGCAGCCGTGCCGGTCGATGTGGATGTCGGCCACCGTCCCGAGCGAGCTGTCCACCGTCGACTTCCGTCGCGTGCTGCGGGTGGTCGGGCTGGACGACGAGGACCGCGCTGGGGCGCTCGGCGTGCGGCTGGACGCCGGCCGCACGGTGCGGCGGCTGGACCTGGGTGAACCCGATGCCAAGCGTTACCCGCGAGTACTCGCCGAGCGGGTCGTCGCCCAGCACCGTCCGGGCACCCGGACGCTCGTCGTGCTCAACACCGTGGATCGCGCGGTGCAGGTCTTCGATGCCCTCGCCAGGGCAGGGACCGAAGCCGGCGTCGTGCTCGTCCATTCGCGGTTCCGGCCGGACGATCGCGCGGAGCACATCGAGCGGGCGCTGCAGCAGCCGGGGCCGGCGGGCCTGATCGTGGTCAGCACCCAGGTCCTGGAGGCCGGGGTGGACGTCACCAGCGAAACCCTGGTGACCGAGACGGCCCCGTGGTCGTCGATCGTGCAGCGTGCGGGCCGGTGCAACCGGGACGGGCAGGCCAGGGGCGCGCGGCTGCTGTGGACGGTTCCTCCACCAGGGCGCGGTGCCTCGCTGCCCTATGACGACGATGAACTACAGCACACGGAGCAGGTGCTCCGCCGCCTGGAAGGCAGGACGGTGACGAGCACCGATCTGGTCGAGGCGGCGCGGGACGCGACCCTGCCCGTTCACCCGGTGCTACGGCGGCGCGATCTGCTGGACCTGTTCGACACCGCGCCGGACCTCTCGGGCAACGACATCGACGTCAGCCCCTTCATCCGGGACACCCGGGACAGCACGGTGTCGGTGGCGTGGCGGACGTGGCCGGACGATCTGGCCGACATGCCCGCGGTCGGACGCCGCGAGCTGTGCCCGGCGCCGATCGCGGGCGTTCAGGACATGCTTCGTCACAAGGTCACCCGAGGACTCGTCTACGACCACCTCAGGGGCGAGTGGCGATGGGCGCGGCCCGAGGACGTCCGGCCGGGCGCGATCGTCGTGCTGGACGCCGACCGTGGCGGATACCGTCCCGAGTACGGCTTCGACCCGAACAGCCGCGCCGCCGTGGATCCCCTGATACCACCCGAAACGCTGCCGGACGCCGTGGAATCCGATCCGCAGACCGTGGGCTGCCGGCGCTGGGTGCCACTGGCCGAGCACCTGGCGGACACCGAACGCGAAGCGCGGAACCTCGTGGAGCGGTTGGGTGAGCTGCCGGGACTGACGGACCCGCATCGTGAGGCGATCGCGCTGGCCGCGCGGTACCACGACATCGGCAAGGCGCACCCGGTGTTCGCCCGCTCGCTGGAGAAGATCGCCGCGGACTACCCGACACCGGAGGACGGCATCTGGGCGAAGTCCCCGGGACAGCGGCCGCTGCGCCATGAACCCCGCCACTTCCGGCACGAACTCGTCTCCGCGTTACTACTGCGTGATGAGACCACCGGCCTCCTCGAAGCCGTCGAGGAGCCGGACCTCGTCGTGTACCTGGCGCTGGCGCATCACGGCAAGGTGCGGTTGACGGTTCGCGGCCGGCCCGACGAACCCGCGGACCAGATCCTCGGCGTCACCGACGGAGAGTCCACTGTCGACTGTCCACTTCCGAACGGAACCGTGCTGCGAGCGCGGCCGCTGTCCCTGGCTCCGACGCGCATGGGACGCGATTCGTTGACGGCACAAGCCCTGGCACTGCGTGACCGTGAAGACCTCGGTCCGTTCCGGCTGGCCTTCTGCGAGGCAGTCGTCCGGGCCGCCGACTGGCGGGCCAGCGCCGGCTACGACGGGAGCGCCCGGTGACCGAACTCGTGCTCGACGGCTGCCGCAGCACGCCGCTCGGCGGCTACCTGACCGCGCTGGGCCTAGTGCGGGCCGTCACCCGCCTGCTGGACGACGAGGTCACCGGCCGGTGGCAGCGGCAGCGCTTCGTGCTGGACACCCGCCGCTGCACCACCGTCGACGAACTGGCCGACCGGCTGCACGCACGCTTCGAACCCGAGGCGGTCGTGTCGCCGTGGAACGCCGGCTCCGGATTCGCCGGCAACGGCAGGAACCCCACCGCGGAACGGTTGCTGCGGGAGGTGCGGGACTCCACCGACGAGCGGTGGGCGGTCCTCCGCGAGGCCGTCGCCGCCGGCGACCGGGTGGTCGAGACGGGCCGGCGGCTGGGCTGGGCCGGCAAGGGACCGGAGCTGTGGGACAAGGCCCGCAAGCCTGACGTGCTTCGGTTGTGCCGCAACGAGTTCCCGGACCGCGCGGTGGCGTGGGTGGACGCCGCGGTGGCGCTCGGCCAGGACGCCGACCCCGCCTACAGCCGGCTGCTCGGCACCGGCGGCAACTTCGGCCGGCAGGACCTGTCGGTCACCTACCTGGCGCGGGCGTCGGTAGTCCGGACCGATCGGCGGTCACTGCGGTGGCTGCGCGCGCTGCTGACCAGCCGGGAGGACGTGCCGTACCTGCGGGACGCGGTCGGCCAGTTCGACCCGGGTCGGGCCGGCGGCATCCAGTCCTCGCCGAACGAGAAGTCCGACGACAAGGGATTCGTCAACCCGTGGGCGTTCCTGCTCACCATCGAGGGCGCACTGCTGTTCGCCACCGCGGTCGTGCGCCGGCACGGTGCCGGCTACCAGCGGGCGGCCCTGCCGTTCCAGGTGCGGGCGACCGCCGCCGGCTACGCCTCCGCCGCCACGGAGGAGGGCGCGCTCGGCGAGCTGTGGGCGCCCGAATGGGGGTCGCCGGCCACGCTCGGCGAGGTGGCGCACCTGCTGGGGGAGGGGCGCGCGGAGTGGAACGAGCACCCGGCCCGCTCCGGGCTGGACTTCGTCCGCGCCGTCGCCACCCTCGGCGTGGACCGCGGGATCACCGCGTTCAACCGGAACGTCTTCGTCAACCGGCTCGGCCAGAACCCGCTCGCGATCCCTGCCGGCCGCGTCGAGGTGCGGCGCCGGGGCGGGGTGAGACTGCTGGCCGCGCTGGACGGCTGGCTGGACGCGCTCAACCGCGCGGACCCGCCCGCGGCGGTGGCCACCCGCGTGCGCGCCGTCGAGCAGGCCGTCTTCACCCACGCCGCCCGTGGCGACACGCGGGACCTGGTCGACGTGTTCCTGGCGGTGGGCCGATGCCACGAGGCGGTTGCCCGTTCGGGGGTCGTGCGGGACCGCGTCCGGCCGCTGGTGCTGAACGAGGGGCCCGCGCTGTGGCGGGCACTGCGGCCCGCCTGCGCCACCGACACCGAACTCCGGCTGGCGTTGGCCTGGGCCACCGCGCGCGACACGCCCGAAGCGACCGGCGAAACCGAGGCGGAAGCCGCCGACGAAGCCGATGCGGAAGCCGCCGACGAAACCGGCGCGGATGTGCGTCGGCCACGTGCCGTACCGACGATGGGGGGCCTCCGGCCCCTGCTGTCCCCGGTGATCGGCACCGTTGGCCGCGACTGGGTGCCGCGCTGGTCGGACGCGCCGCAGCGGGTGTCGCTCGCGGGGGGAGTGGCGCGTGCGCTGGCCGAGGCGGCCCGCCGTCGCGGCTTCCCCGGGGAGGTACGCGAAGTCGTCACCGAGGTGCCGGCGGCGGTGCGCGGGGTCCGCCTGGCCTGGCGCCGTGGCCTGCGGCCGCGTCCCGCCGACGCCGAGGCGTTCGCCCGCGACCGAGTCGATACCCACCGGTTGGGCGACCTGCTGGCCGGGCTGCTCACCGTCGACTGGCACCGCACCCCGGACGACCAGCTCGGCGATGGCCCGACCATCGACCCGGCGGTGAACCTGCTCGTGCCGTTCACCTCCGTCGACCCGATCGTCGTCCCGACCGACGACGGTGAGCGGCGGATCCTGCCGCGTCCCGGCGCGCACTGGCCAGCTCTCCTTGCCGCGGGCCGCGCCGACGAGGTGCTCGCCGACGCGGCGCGCCGGCTGCGCATCGCGGGCCTGCGCCACGTCATCACACCGACCGGGACGCGGCTGGACGGCGCGGCGCTGGCCGCCGTGCTGCTGCTGCGTTTCCCCGAAAACGACCACAAGGCGGCGCTTCGTCGCGTCGCCGTCCTGTCCGAGAAGTCCAAGGAGAAATCCGCATGACCCGCCGCCACCTCTACGAAGCCGAACTCACCCCGGTGCTGGGCAGTACCTTCCAGCCCACCGGGTTCCCCGACATCGGCCCGGCCACGTTCACCCGGTTCCAGGACGATCGGGAGGTGCCGGCACTGCTGGTCGAATCCGTGCAGTCGATGGCCAACCGGCTGGAGGCGACCGCCTGGGACAGCGCGGCCGACCAGCCCGTGCCCGAGGTGGCGGACCTGCCGTGGGTGCGCGTCGTGCGGGCCGGCACCGGCGAGTTCCTCACCGCCAGCCGCCTGGAGGCACACCGGCTCGCCTCGCCCTTCGTGCATGCGTCCACCGTGGACGGACGTGGCATGTTCGACCTCATCCGGGAGCGCCTCGGCCTGGCCAAGGACACCCCGCTGGACTACCGTGCGATGGCCCGTGCGGTCGCCCAACTGGACCCGTTCTGCCTGCTGCACGGCGTGTTCTTCGCGCAGAAGGACTGGTGGGGCCAGCCGAAGTTCGTGCGGGCGATCTCCGCGGTGATCGAGGCCCACGACGTGCGGCGCGCGGTCAGCGGTGGCCGCAAGTCCGACCGGGTCCGCCACCAGATCGACGAGAACAGCGGCGGCGCCGCCGAGGGGTACGGATCGGTGCCGTTCCACCGTACCGAGTGGACGGCCAGGCGGATCGTCGCCAACGTCGTCGTGGACGCGGAACTCATCGCCTCCTACGGCCTGCCCGACCCGCTCACCGAACTGCTGGAAACCATGGCGTTGTGGGAGGTCCGCCGCCTGTTCGACGGCGGGCTGCGCCTGCGTACCGCATGCGACCTGGACGTGGTCGGCGAGGTCCAGGCCCGCCGCGGCGGCGCGCTACCCTCGCTGGCCGAGTTGACCGACCGCCTGGAGAAGCTGGTGCCGGCGGCGCGGGACGTTCTCGGCGGCGAGGCGCCGCTGACCGTCGAGTGGTCGGGGAAGAAGGGCTGAACCGCATGCCCACCACGCTGGTCCTCACCTTCCCGTGGGGCCGCTACCACGCCAACCCGTGGGGACGGCACGTGAACGAGGGCGCCGTCGAGCTGCCGCCGTCCCCGTGGCGCGTGTTGCGTGCCCTCTACGCGGTGTGGCGGACCCGCGCGCCCGAACTGGACGCCGAGACGGTGCACCGGCTGCTCGCCAGGCTCGCCGAACCGCCCGTGTTCTACGTGCCTCGGCACGTGCTCGCGCACACCCGGCACTACTACCCGGACACCACCCACCGCCGCGGCAGCAGTAGCACGGACAACACTCTCGACGCTTCCGCGGTCTTCGAACGCGACGCCGACCTGGCCGTCCGGTGGCCCTTCGACCTGCCGGCCGAGCAGCAGAAGGCGTTGACCCGGCTGGCCATCTCCCTTCCGTACTTCGGCCGGGCCGACAGCATCTGCTCGGGCGCGGTGCCGCACGAGTGGACACCCTCGGGGCACGAGGTGTGGAAACCGACGGACGTCGCCGAGACCGTCCCGGACGACCGGCCGGCCACCGCCGTCCTCGCGCCCGAACTTCCGCTGCGGCTCGACACCCTGCTCGCCCGGCCCGTCGACGTGCGGCGGGGCGGCCTGCTGTTCCCCGCCGGCACCCGCCTGCTCGGCTACTACCGGGAGCAGCCGGCCCCGCCGGTGGGCAGGGTCTCCGCGGTCCGCGGGCCGGGACGTCCGGTGACCGCGGTGCGGTTCTCCGTGCTGCAACCCGCCTGCCCACCGGAAACCGACAGCGTGGTGTACACCGACCTGCTGCGTCAGGCGGCGCTCAGCAACCTTCCCGGCGACCGGGAGGGCCGGGACCGCACCGTTCTCGGCGGCAGATTCGGGGGAGCGGTGGCCCGGACCAACCACGGGCACGCCCACTACCTGCCTGTGCTCAACGAGGGCCGGCTCGCCGGGCTGCTGGTGTGGGCGCCGGACGGGTTGCCGGAGGAGGAACTCAAGGCACTCACCGCCGTCCGCCGCCTCTACTCGCGGCGGAACGAGGACTGGCGGCTCACCATCCGCGTCGCCGGGCTGGGCGACGTCGAGCAGGCCGCCCCCGATCTGGCCGTGGAAACCGCAGACTGGTGCTCGGCCACGCCGTTCACCCCGTCCCGCTACCCCAAGCGCCATACCAACTGGATCGCCTTTCTCCGCGAAGAAATCAATCGGGAGCTCTCGTACCGCTACGGCGACTCCGTCCGCCTCCGTGAGATCGAACTGCTCGACCGTGACTGGCGGGCGTTCCGCCGTTACCGTCCTGTCGCGCGAGCGCGCCGGGACCCTTACCAGGGCCAGGCCAGCCGTCCCGGTGCGTTCCTGCGGCTGGCTCTCGACCACCCTGTCCGTGGGCCCCTTGCCCTCGGCCACCTGTCCCACTTTGGATTGGGTTTGTTCCGTCCCGATCGGAGGTGACGGTGGACAGTGATCTCATTCCCGCGCGCATGGTCAACGAGTACGTCTACTGCCCGCGGTTGTTCTATCTGGAATGGGTCGAGGGCCGCTTCGCGGACAACGACGACACCCGGCTCGGGCAGCAGGTCCACCGCAAGGTCGATGTCGAGTCCGGCGCCGCGCCGCTGCCCGGGGAAGGCGATCTCCGTGCCGCCCGCGCGGTGACGCTGAGCTCGGACGACCTCGGCGTGATCGCCAAGGTGGACGTCATCCAGGGTGACGGTGACAGCGTCGTCCCGGTCGATTTCAAGAAGGGCGGTCCACGGTCGGACGGGACACCGTGGCCGGCGGACGAGGCGCAGGTCTGCCTGCAAGCGCTCGTGTTGCGTGATCGTGGTTATCGCTGTGACCACGCCGAGCTGTACTACGCCGAGACCCGGCAGCGGGTCCGTGTCGAGCTGAGCCCGGAGCGAATCGGTTGGGTGCGGGATGTCGTGGCCGGCGCCCGTGCCGTGGCGGACCGAGCCCGCCCGCCGTTGCCGCTGGTCGACAGTCCCAAGTGCGTCCGGTGTTCACTCGTCGGCCTCTGCCTTCCCGACGAGGTGAACGCCCTGCTCGCCCGGCGGCAGCAGCCACCCCGACGGCTGGTGCCCCGAGACCCGGACCAGCGCCCCGTCTATGTGACCGAACCCGGCGCCTTCGTCGGCGTGCGTGGTGGGCGCCTCGAAGTCACCCGCGACAAGGCGAAGCTCGCCTCGTTCCGAATGCTCGACGTGGCACAGCTCGCCGTGTTCGGCCGTGTCCAGATCAGCACACAGGCCCTCCAGGAATGCTTCGCCCGCGGTATTCCGGTGCTCTGGCTGAGCAGCGGAGGGTGGTTGCACGGGTTCGCGCAGGGCCAGCCGCCCAAGTATGTCGAGCTACGCCGCCGCCAGACCGCCGTGCACGCGCAGGGCGGTAACGGCATCGCCGGGCAGATCATCGCCGGCAAGATCCTCAACTGCCGGACTCTGCTGCGTCGCAATGCGCGCGGAGACGTCACTGGGACGCTCGACGCCATGAAGAGGCTCGCCGAGCAGGCGCGCACGGCGGAGAACTTCTCCACGCTGCTCGGCGTCGAGGGCACGGCGGCTCGCCTGTATTTCGCCGCGTTCCCGTCGATGGTCAACCCGGGCGCCGACGGCCTCGCCGCCGAATTCTCCCAACTCGGGCGCAACCGCCGGCCACCTCCGGATCCCGTCAATGCCCCGCTCTCGTTCTGCTACTCCATGCTCACCAAGGATCTGGTCGCCATCACGCTCGGCGTCGGACTGGATCCCCACCTCGGCATCTATCACCGTTCCCGCTACGGCCGACCGGCGCTGGCGCTCGATCTCGCCGAGGAGTTCCGGCCGCTGATCGCCGACTCGGTGGTCCTCGGTTTGATCAACAAGGGTGAGATCACCACGGCCGACTTCCTCCGCCGTGCCGGGGCGGTCTCGCTGACGCCCGATGGCCGCCGCACCGTGCTCCGCGCCTACGAACGCCGGCTGGACACGGAGATCCGGCACCCGCTCTTCGGCTACAAGATCAGCTACCGGCGGGTGCTCGACCTCCAGGCCCGTCTGCTCGCCGCCGTCCTGGTCGGCGAGATACCCCAGTACACGCCGATGGTCACGAGGTGAGCCGATGGCCAGGCGGCGATACCTGATGGCCTACGACATCGCGGACCCGAAGCGGCTGCGCCGGGTCTGCGCGCTCATGGAGGACCACGGCGAACGGCTGCAGTATTCAGTGTTCCTGTGCGATCTGAGCGTGGCCGAACTCGCCGAACTGGAGTCCGCCGTCACCGACGTGATGGATCTCGGCGAGGACAGCGTGGTGGAGATCGATCTCGGCCTGACGTCCTCGCCGGCCCGGGTGCGCAGCCTCGGACGTCCCCGCCGGCTGCCGGACGCAGGCCCGAAGATAGTTTGATCTCTGCGAGCATCCCGGTGCCGACACCGTCAGGCGTAGATGCTCGCATGCAGGTCAGGGCCATCTTGTGCGATTCAGTGGAGGCTTGTTGATCTCGTCGAAGATCCCTCTTCCGGGGTTGCTCGCAACGTGCTACATTTCCGCAGGTCAAACCCACCGAATCAGCCGAGCCCTCACTCCGGCCCCCGCGGCCGGACTCCATTGCGGCAGAACAACCCACCGTCGATATTTTCTAGCGACATGCTCACTCCGGCCCCCGCGGCCGGACTCCATTGCGGCAATCAGAGTGAGGGCCAGGGGGGGCACGTCCGGAGTCCCTCTCACTCCGGCCCCCGCGGCCGGACTCCATTGCGGCCGACTGCCCAATGTCGTTCGAAATGATGCTTCGGGACTCACTCCGGCCCCCGCGGCCGGACTCCATTGCGGCCAGCAGGTGCTGTGGGGGTATCCACGGCGGGACCTGCAGCTCACTCCGGCCCCCGCGGCCGGACTCCATTGCGGCTTCAACCGGGCCAACATCTGGTCGTTCGCCCCGCGAGCTCACTCCGGCCCCCGCGGCCGGACTCCATTGCGGCTACGCAACCTTCGCAAGGGTTACACCGAGTTGCTTCCCGCTCACTCCGGCCCCCGCGGCCGGACTCCATTGCGGCTTCTTCACCGAAAGCAACCCGAGCTCGTCCCACGGCACGCTCACTCCGGCCCCCGCGGCCGGACTCCATTGCGGCAATTCGGTGCAAGGCCAAGCCGCCCTGCACGCGTTGGCCGCTCACTCCGGCCCCCGCGGCCGGACTCCATTGCGGCATCAAAACCGACTCCACCGGGATGTGATCATCATGTTCTCACTCCGGCCCCCGCGGCCGGACTCCATTGCGGCATTTCTACATATGGCCTACGCGTGCGCGGGCAGCGGGCTCACTCCGGCCCCCGCGGCCGGACTCCATTGCGGCGCACTGTAGTTGAGTTGCACAGGGAAGCACGTGGAGTACTCACTCCGGCCCCCGCGGCCGGACTCCATTGCGGCAACGGCTCGGTGCCCACGAAGGCGTATGGGCTGTAGGCTCACTCCGGCCCCCGCGGCCGGACTCCATTGCGGCACCAGCAACCAGGCGTTCAAGGCGAACGAGATCTTGACGCCTCACTCCGGCCCCCGCGGCCGGACTCCATTGCGGCTCAACTGCCGGGAACATCTCCCGCCGACGACCTGGCCTCACTCCGGCCCCCGCGGCCGGACTCCATTGCGGCGACATCGTCGCGCTCAACACGATCGACACCCGAGTACCTCACTCCGGCCCCCGCGGCCGGACTCCATTGCGGCAGCCACACAGAGATGGTTTCTTTGCCCGGGCGGCGCTCACTCCGGCCCCCGCGGCCGGACTCCATTGCGGCTCCGTGGCGCTACTGCACGGCACGCACGTGGTGGCCCTCACTCCGGCCCCCGCGGCCGGACTCCATTGCGGCTCAACTGCCGGGAACATCTCCCGCCGACGACCTGGCCTCACTCCGGCCCCCGCGGCCGGACTCCATTGCGGCCGGCTGGTATGAGCCTGCCGGAAGCGGTGGAGGCCCTGCTCACTCCGGCCCCCGCGGCCGGACTCCATTGCGGCCGCGACGGACAGGAGCAGGGCGCGGAGTTCGGCGGTGCCTCACTCCGGCCCCCGCGGCCGGACTCCATTGCGGCACCCTTGGGCGTCTCGGCCAGCTCGACGAGGTGTGCGCTCACTCCGGCCCCCGCGGCCGGACTCCATTGCGGCTTCGTCATCTCACGCTTCAGATCGGCGCCATCCTCGACGCTCACTCCGGCCCCCGCGGCCGGACTCCATTGCGGCCGGAACTACACCCCGGGCAACACGCACGCCACCGACCTCACTCCGGCCCCCGCGGCCGGACTCCATTGCGGCGTGCCCAGCCGCACGGCGGCCAGCTCGATCGCCAGCGCTCACTCCGGCCCCCGCGGCCGGACTCCATTGCGGCGCGTAGGGAGTGTCGACACCCGGAATGGGTCCGGTTGGGTCTCACTCCGGCCCCCGCGGCCGGACTCCATTGCGGCCGGGAACGCAGCGAGGTCGCCGACGCCACCACGTCCTCACTCCGGCCCCCGCGGCCGGACTCCATTGCGGCAGATCATGTCACTGCATCACCTCGTTTTCTTCGCGGCTCACTCCGGCCCCCGCGGCCGGACTCCATTGCGGCCCACTGCTCGTCGGGCACGTCGTCGATGCCGGCGCTCTCACTCCGGCCCCCGCGGCCGGACTCCATTGCGGCCATCAAAACACCTGGTCGTTTACATCAGCCCGGTAATCCTCACTCCGGCCCCCGCGGCCGGACTCCATTGCGGCGAGGTCCGCCTGACCGTCGTCGGCCGCCGCCTGTTCCCTCACTCCGGCCCCCGCGGCCGGACTCCATTGCGGCCCCAGCGCGGTGTACGCCTGCTGCCACAGCGCGCGGCGCTCACTCCGGCCCCCGCGGCCGGACTCCATTGCGGCATGACCAGCACGTCGGACGCGGCGAGCGCGCCGTTGCTCACTCCGGCCCCCGCGGCCGGACTCCATTGCGGCTCGCGGCTTCCGGCTCGGATCGCGGCGGTGACCAGGCGCCTCACTCCGGCCCCCGCGGCCGGACTCCATTGCGGCCTAACCCGGGGCTCACTGTCGCCCGAGCCCGGTCCTGCTCACTCCGGCCCCCGCGGCCGGACTCCATTGCGGCCCGATCACGGCTGAGGTAGCGGAGCGGCTGAATTCCCTCACTCCGGCTCCCACGGCCCGACTCCATTGCGGCCACGGCCGCAAGCACGGCTTCGACTACATGGGCATCTCACTCCGGCCCCCACCCGGGGTTCCACAGATGATCCGGGACTCGTGGGAGGCTCGCGCCGCTGGTCAGAGGGTTGCGACCTAGCGGAAGCGGCGGAAAGTACTAGTGACACGGTGTGCGCCGTGGCCTGCTTGTGAACTGCTGCGTGGTCTTGTTCTCATAGCGGCTTGATCGTTAAGGTCGCCGTCCGTGTATGTGAAGCGCTCGACGCGCAGGATGGCCGACGGCAAGACGGTGGGCTATCTGCAGCTGGCCCATAACGAGTGGGACCCGGCCGCGAAGGCGTCGCGGACGAAGGTGCTGTACTCCTTCGGCCGGGAGGACCAGCTCGACGTCGCCGGGATCCGGCGGCTGGTCGCGGCGTTGTGCCGACTGCTCGAGCAGGGCGAGGCGCTGGTCGCGACCGCGCCAGCGGAACTGCGGTTCACCGAGTCGAAGGCGTTGGGCGGGGCGTTCGCGCTGGACGGGCTGTGGCATGCGTTGGGGATCGATGCCGTGATGCGGCGGATGCTGGTGACCACGCGGATGGAGCCGCGCGTGGAGCGGATCCTGTTCGCGCTGGTGGCGAACCGTGCGCTGGCCCCCAGTTCCAAGCTGGGCGCGACCCGGTGGATCGAGCACGACGTGGTCATCGACGGGCTGGACGTGCCGGTCGTGGACGAGTCCTGCTATCGGGCGATGGACTGGTTGATCGACGCCGAGCCCGAGCTCGGGCGGATCGTGTTCGACAACACCGCCGACCTGCTGAATCTGGAGGTGGACCTGTTGTTCTTCGACACCATCTCCACGTACTTCGAGGCCGAGGACGCCGACGCGCCGGTCGGCCGGGACGAGCGCGGGATGCCGGTCGCCGACGCCTCGGCCGCAGCAAAGCAGGCAGGGTTTCGCACCCTCGGCAAGAGCAAGGACTCCCGGCCGGATCTGCCGCAGATCGTGGTCGGCATGGCGGTGACCCGGGACGGGATCCCGGTCAGGTGTTGGTCTTGGCCCGGGAACACCGCCGATTCCGCGCTGATCCGGCAGGTGAAACACGACATGCGGGATTGGTCGCTGTCGCGGATCGTGTGGGTCGCCGACCGCGGCTTCGCCTCCGCCGCCAACAGGCGCTACCTGCAGCGCGCCGGCGGGCACTACATCCTCGGGGAGAAGCTGCGCGGCGGCACCGCCGAGGCCGACGCCGCGCTGTCCCGACAGGGCCGCTACCGCCACGTCGCCGACAACCTGCAGGTCAAGGAGGTCCGTCTGTCGTCGGATCTAGCTGAGGACCGGTTCGTGATCTGCTTCAACCCCGACGCCGCGATCCGCGACGCTGCCATCCGAGCACGCATCGTCGCGCTGCTCGAGGAGATGATTAACGGCTCCGACACGCTGTCTCGGGACCAGCGCGCCGAACTGCGCGGCGTCATCTCGACCAAGCCCGGGCTCAACCGCTACCTGCGCACCACGCCCGGCGGGCTGCTGCGGGTGGACAAGAAGGCCATCGACGCCGAGGCCAACCTGGACGGCAAGTTCCTGCTGCGCTGCTCGGACCCGAAGCCCTCGGCCGAGGACATCGCCCTGGGCTACAAGCAGCTACTGGAAGTCGAGCGCGGCTGGCGGGACATGAAGTCGGTTATCGACATGCGGCCCGTCTATCACCGCGTCGAGGCACGGATCCGTGCTCACGTGCTGCTGTGCTGGCTGGCGCTGCTGCTCATCCGCATCGCCGAAACCAAGACCGGGCAGACCTGGGCCGCCATCCGCGACGAGCTCCAGCGCCTGCACCTGGGCACCTTCACCGGCCCGGCCGGCTCCTTCCGGCAGCGCACCGAGCTCACCGCCGGCCAGAAGAAGATCCTCGCCGCGCTCGGCCTGCCCGAACCACGCCGCATCTTCGAGGCCACCCCCGCGACGCCCTGACCAGGACGAACACCACGGCCTAGTGAACGCCCCGTCACCGGGCCGATCAGCATTTCCCCAGCTCACGGCCAGTTTTCACGGACTAGTCAGCTGGCTGATCTGTGGAACCCCGGCCGAGCGTTCGAGATCGCGGTGTGGCTGCCGGCCGTATCGATCGCTGCCTGGTGTTTGCGGTCAGTTCACGGTCGTGGTGAGTCGGTCAGCGAGGTCGAACTCGCCGTCGATGGCTCCGGCGACGAAGGCGGACCATTCTGCTTGGTCGAAGCGTAGTTCGACGCCGGTGTGCAGCGACCTGACCAGGGTGTCAGTGCCGCTGCGGGTGACGGTGACGGCGCTGTTCGTGCTGTTTGGCCCGTTCTGAACTTCGTGGATGAACGACTTCCAATCGGCGAAGCCGAAGGTGATCGTTCCGGCGGTCGGGTGCTTGCTGTGCCGGATCACCACGCCGCCCGCGGCGGGGGCGACCTCGACGCAGTTTCCGGTGCCGGTGCTGTAGCTGCTCTTGCGCCACGCGGTCGGGGCCTGCGCTGTGTGGGCGGGGGTGTTCATGGCAGTTCCTTGATCACGTCGTGGATGAGGTCAAGTGATTCTCGCGGAGCCAGGGCTTGCGCTTGCACGGAGGCCAGCGCGTGCAGGTAGCTGCGGATCACACCGTCGCGCTCATGCACGGTCCAGGATGTCACCCCGTCCACGTAGACGGCTTCGGGATCGGCCTCGTCAGGCCACTGGATCACGGTGAATGAGTCGCCGAGCGCGGCGTGGGCGTCGGCGGTGAAGGGCACGATCTGGACGGTCACGTCGTGCTCCCGAACCATGCGCGTGACGTGGCGGAGCTGTTCGCGCAGCGTGTCGGGTCCGCCGACCTGCTGGCGGACCGCGGCCTCGCCGAGGATCGCGGTCAGCCGGAGCCCTTCATCGATGCGTTTCTGGCGGCGCATCCGTAGTTCCAGGTACCGGTCGATGTCGGCGACCCGGATGTGGGGCGAGACCGCGGTGATGACGCGTTCGGCGTAGCGGCGGGTTTGCAGCAGGCCGGGGATCAGATGGCCTTCGTAGGTGCGGATCCAGGAGGCGTCGGCTTCCAGCTCGATGAGCATCTGCACGGCTTCGGAGAGGATGTCGCCGTAGTCCTGCCACCAGCCCTGCTCCTCGGACTTGCGGCGCAAGGTGTCCAACTGGGCGGCCACGGAGGCGGGGATGTCCAGCACCTCGACGGCCTTGGCCAACACCGTCGGCGACACTTTGGTCTTGCCCGATTCGATTTTGGACCAGGTGGCTTGGTGGATGCCGAGCCGCGCGGCCACCTCGGTACCGGACAAGCCGCTCTCGCGCCGATAGTGGGCCAGCCTGCTGCCGAGTCGGCGGCTGCGCACGGTGGGTCGCATCCCTGTTTCCTCCGCTTCGCACTCCACGCTGCCATCACGCGCGACGCGCGCGACCACCCGTTTGGACCACTTCCCGATCGGCAATAATGCCTGGCATTATGCCTTGCATGGATGGTGTGCCAGAGCACACCGTAGCCCTCCTGACGCGGCGCTGATCACCGCCCTCGCCGTTCGTGATCAGGGCTGCGTCAGGACCAGCCTGGCGGAGCCGGGCCAGTCAGCCCCCGACCTGGCCCCGGCTCCGCCGGTACCGACGGCCGACCCCACGCGGGTTGGTGTGGCAGCCGGGGAGTGACCATGCGGCGGAGGCGACGCAAGCCGGGTGAGCAGGTCTCAACGTGGCGGGACATCGCGAGACGACGACGCCAGATCCTTGTCGTGCCCACCGATGACGACCGCGTGGCGCTGGTCTTGCCGTCCGGCGAGGTGGCCGTGCTGGACCCGTTACAGGCCGGTCGGCTCCGGGGTGCGTTGCGAGACGTGGTGTACGCGCTGGATAACCGCGCCACGCTCGACGAACACCAGCACGCCATCCCCACCGTGCGAGCCCACGCATGAGCCCCGCCGCGCAAACCATCCTCGTGGCGATCGCCGCACTGGTGTTCCTGGTCCGGCTCTCAGCGGCGCTCTACCGCGCCCGCGTGGACGGGCAGATCGCCGCCCGCCACGCGCGCCGGGAGGAGAAGCAATGAGCCCTCTATCTCGGCAAACAGCCCAGGAGTTGGGGCGACGCCTGTACGCCGCCGGCTTCCGCCCCCTGCCCGACGCCGACAACGGCGGCATGCTCATCGGCACCCGCCTGTGGCGGGTGCGCTCCGGATACGTCGAATACCTCGCGCTGCGCCCGAACGGGCTGGCCCACGCCGTGCGCGCCGAGGCCACCTTCGACTACCAGCACCCCGCCGACCACGGCCGGATCGTGGAACACCGATCCGGCTACGTCCTCAATGCCCTGGACTGGTTGCTGGCCACCAGCGACGTGCCCGCCGGTTCACGGCGTCGGCCCTACGACCCCTGACCAGGGCGGACCTTTCCGGGTGGCCTCCTGACGACGCGGATGCCCCGCCATGACCGCGCCACCCACGCTCACCACGACCGTGTACGGCCAACCCAGGGAGGCGCACATGACAGCAGCACCGACCCCAGCGCAGCTCAACGAGACCGCCCACGACCAGCAGCAACAACGCCACCCGCTGGACGCGCTTGTGCCCGACCCGACCGGTGTCCCACCGCTGTGCGACGAGCAACAGTTCGTCGCGATCTTGGAAAGCATGGTCGCGGACGAGGCACCTCGGCTGTTCGCCGTCGTCCAGGAGTACGGCAACCGCGTGGACGCCCAGATCGTCGCATGGGGCATGGCCTTCGCCGACCACGCCGAGGTCGTCTCGGTCGACCGCAGCCTGCGCATGAGCCTGCGCAAGCCGAAAGACACGCTGCCCGCCTTCCACTTCGGCAGCCACATCCGCGCCCGCCTGGTCTGGTTCAACCCCGACGCCACCACACCCGGCGAGCGGGATCAAGCGGCCTGAACAGGCGCGACATCGCGCCGTGGCCGCCCAGACACGGCGAACGCGGGATCAGGACGCTTGTGGCGTGTCGAGGTAGGCGTTGAGCAGGGCGTCTGTCTCGGCCATCAGCACCTCGGGGATGACCTCCACGTAGTGGTTGAGGCGGCGGTCGCGGACCACGTCCCACAGGGAGCACACCGCGCCGTTGTACTTGTCCCAGGAGCCGATGACCAAGCGCGGGATGCGGGCGAGTACGAGTGCGCCCGCGGACATGGTTCCGGGTTCGAGGGTGGTTACGAGGGTGCAGCCCTCCAGGCGCCAGGTACCGAACGCTTGGCCTGCCTGACGCAGCGCGAGGATTTCGGCGTAGGCCGTGGGGTCGCCGGTCCGGGCGCGGTCGTGGTGGGCGGCGGCGATCTCGTTGCCGTCGCGGTCGTAGATCACCGCGCCGACGGGCGGATCGTCAGCTCCTGGGTCGGGCAATGTGCGCGCGACCTGGAGTGCTCGGCGCATCCACGGCTCGTACGGGGTGGTTGGCGTCCTCTGCACGGTCGGCATTGTCCCCGACGATCACCGTCCGTCGTCGCGGGGTGTGATGCGCGGCTCGGTGCGCGACCTGTTCGGCGGAACAGCCGCAGCCGATCCGGTGACTAGTCTTGATCGTTTGTGCCCGTATTTCCTGCGGTGACAAGGAGTCCACGTGAGTGCCCGGCCGGTGGATCACGAATCGACCCCCAGGATGTCTACCACGGCTTCTGTCGACGCGGCGTCCGAGCTGCTGCGTCGAGTGATCGACCTCGGTGTGCGCTTCAAGCTCCAGCCAGACATATTCCGTGACCGGTTACCGCCGGAGCGGATACGAGATCTGCTGGTGTCCGATCTGCCCCGGGAACGATGCACGCTGGACGTCGTTCTGGAGCTGTTCGAGCAGGTCGTCCTCCCACTGTGCAAGAACGAGGCCAGCCCCCGCTTCCTCGGCTTCGGCGACACCGGGGACGACCCCGCCGCGCTCGTGGGTGGCCTGCTGGCCCTGTTCACGCAACAGAACTTGATCAACCAAAGTTTCGACTCGCCGAGCGCGACATTCGTCGAGATCGCAGTGTTGCGGTGGCTACGGGACCTGCTGGGCTACGACAACCCGCCGGTTTCGGACATCCGCACGGTTTGGGATGTCGGCGGTGTGATCACTCACGGTGGAACAAGCAGCAACGCGACCGCGATGATGCTCGCCCGCGAGCACAAGGCTCCCGACACCATGCGCGCCGGTGTCCGCGATCCCAGCCAGTTCGGTGTCATCGTGCCGCGCGGGATCGGGCACTACAGCATCAAAAGCGCGCTCACCTGGATCGGTGTTGGAAACCAGGCCATCGAAGTCGACACACGCGCGTTCCGCTACGACCTCGCCGCGCTGGAGCGGGCGGTCCACCGGCACCGTGGGCAGGTCATGGCCGTGGTCGCCTACGCCGGGGACAGTCGCACCCAGACCGTCGAGCATCTGCGCCAGGTGCACGATGTCATCCGCGCGGCCGACCCCGCAGTCTGGCTGCACGTGGACGCCTGCTGGGGACTGGTCGCGGCGTTCAGCGACCGGCTGCGCCACCGCATCGACGGCATCGCCGAGTTCGACAGCGTGACCGTCGACCCACACAAGGTCATGGCCGTGCCCTACAGCCTGAGCGCCCTGCTCGTCCGAGACCCAGCCAGTTTGCGCGCGGTGTCGAGCTATTCAGATCTGATCATGCAAGAGGATTACGCCTTCGGCCAGGTCACGCCGTTCATCGGTACCAAAGGCTGGCTGTCGCTGAAGCTGTGGATGATGATGCTCGCCCACGGCCGCACCGGCCTCGCCGCGCTCGCCGAAGAGCGGGTGGGCAAGGCGCACCGCTTCGCCGCCTTGCTCGACGAACACCCGCGCCTGCTGCGCCTACACGATCCTGACCTTGCCGCGGTGGCGTTCGTCTACCTGCCCACCGACATCCGGCGCGAACCACCCGTGCCGGAGCACCACATCGCGCGGATCAACACGGTGAACCAACGCATCCACGATCGGATGCTCACCGAAGGAACCTGGCACCTCCACCAGTTCAGCCTGCCCGACGATCACGCGCGCCTTCGGGCCGGATCAACGCTGTACCCCTTGCGGTTCATGGCCAACAATCCGCGCACCGACGACCAACACATGGCCGAAGTGATCGACTACGTGACCAAGCTCGGCGGCGAGATCGAAGGAGAGATCCGGTGACCGATGTCGAGCAGTTCCGCTCGGTCTACGAAACCGGCGGCGTGTACGACCGCTGCTTACTGCCCCACTACTACGACGGCCGCGAAGACCTCGACCTGGTCAGGGAGTTAGTGACCGCCCACCACGGCGAGCCGGCAGGCAACCTCACGGTCGTCGAGTTCGGGTGCGGCACCGGGCGCGTCACCGCCCGACTCGCCCCCTACGCGCGACACCTCATCCTCGCCGACTACAGCACCACCATGATCGACACCGTCCGCGTGCAATACCCCTTGGCTCGCACCATCCGTGCGGATACCCGCGATGCCGTGGCCCAACTGCTGGGCGAGGGACGGGCGGGCTCCTTCGACCTCGTCGGGGCGTTCTGGTCGCTGAGCTACCCACTCGGCGAGTTCTTCGAAACCATGACCGCCGACGGCATCCAACCGGTCTCCGACGTGGCCGCCGCCCGAAGACAGGCCATCGCATTCGTCCGCGACATCACCCGCCTGCTCGCCCCCGGCGGTCACCTCCTGGCGCTGTTCTTCGACTCCGACACCCCCGAACAACGCTTGGTGACCCGTCTCTGGGAGCGAATCGCACCGTTTCCCGAGGAAGGCCGCAGCTACACCCGCAACCTGCTGCTCACCGCACTTCGGCAGCTCGAAGATTCCGGCCACGGCGCCCTCACCCACACCCGCCGCAGCGGCACCGCATGGGCACCCAACGCCGAAGCGGCGATCGCCTGGTTCAACGTCGTCCACCTCAAGAGCTTCCCCGCACTGGTGAACGACGCGGGCGTCCAACACGAGATCCGTGACTTCATCGACCACTACGAGCAGCCCTCGGGCGAGGTGACGTTACCGAGCGGGGTGCACGTGGCCGACTTCCACGCCATCCCACACCCCAGCCACCACCTACCGAGGTAGCGCCGTGGAGGCCAACCAGCGCGCGGCGTTCGCCACTGCGCGCGCCCTGCGTCGCAGGTTCGTTCGAGACGCCGGCTACGGACTGGCCTACGGCTCCCATCCCGCCGGCACCGCGACACCACGCTCCGACCTCGACCTCGTGCTGATCGGCCCCCAGCCCATCGCGGACGACGAACTGGCCCAGCTCATCGAGGCCGTCTGCGACCTGCACCGGGTCCACGGCTTTGATCTGGACACCGAGGTCGACTACGCGGTCAAGGTGTACGCGAGCTTCGCCGATGTCGACGCAGCGGTCAGCCTGAGCTGCTTCGACACCAACGCCGACGGACACCTCAGCGTGTCCGCCGTGGTGGTTGAGCCGTGGTTTCTCAACTCCCGCACCTTCGCCCACCGACTCCTACTCAACGCGCTGACCAGCCCGCACGTCTTCCTCGGCGGCGACGCCATCACCTACAGGCGGCATCGCGAGCGCGCCGAACACGCCGTCGCCCTACTGGCGATCACCCTCCTGGGTGAAGCGACCAGCATCACACTCGACGAGACGATCACCGCCGTCACCATCGGTCCACAGCAGGCCACCGGCGAAGACTTCCTCGGCTACACCCCCAACCGGCACCTGGCTGCGACGCTGCGCCGCGGACTCGCCCGGCTTGCACGGCACGGCATCCTCCGCCACCTCGATGGAACCCGGTTCGAACCTGACTACGGCGCCTGCCTGACCGCTATCGAACAACTTCGGGCACCACGCCGGCCGGGTGCCACCGACGTGCTGACACGACAGTTATTAGGACCTGGGACAATGCACGCCGAGAAGGAGGGTCTACTCAGTGACGAACCATGAGGTGCTGCCGCTGCTCGGCCAGGTGGCCGACAGCGTGTCCCAGGCGATCGCCCACGCCCGCCCCGAGCTGGCCGGAGCCGACCCGGTGATTCGCCGATCCGAGCACGCCGACTTCCAGTCGAACGCAGCCCTCGCCCTGGCCAAACGCGCCCGCACCAAGCCCGCCGACCTCGCCCAAGCGCTCAGCGCGGCCCTCGCCGACGACCGCGGGCCGATCGCCCGCGTCGAGGTGTCCGGACCGGGCTTTCTCAACATCACCGTGCCCGACCAGGTCATCTGGAACCAACTCGCCGCGCGCCTGGCCAGCCCCCGCCTCGGGGTCGGCACGCCCCACGACGGCCAGCGGACCGTCATCGACTACTCCGCGCCCAACATTGCCAAGGAGATGCACGTCGGGCACCTGCGCACCACGATCATCGGGGACAGCCTGGCCCGCGTGCTCGGCTTCCTCGGTGCCGAGGTCATCCGACAGAACCACCTCGGTGACTGGGGCACCCAGTTCGGGATGCTCATCCAGTACCTGGACGAGCACCCGCAGGCCACCTGGCACCACGACGAGCTGGAGCCCGGCACCTCGGCGGTCTCCGCGCTGGACGAGCTGTACCGGGCCGCCCGCGCCGCCTTCGACGCCGATCCCGACTTCGCCGACCGTTCCCGCCGACGGGTGGTCGCCCTGCAATCCGGCGACCCGGCCACCATCGCCCGCTGGAAGGAAATCGTCGCCGAATCCGAGAAAGCCTTCCGCGACATCTACGACCGGCTCGGCGTGCTCCTCACCCCGGAAGATTCGGTCGGCGAGTCGTTCTACAACCATCTCCTCGCCGATGTCGTCACCGAACTGACCGAGGCCGGAATCGCCGTGGAAAGCGAAGGTGCCATCGTGATCTTCTCCGAGGAGGTCACCGGCCCGGACGGCAACCCCGCCCCGCTCATGGTGCGCAAGCGCGACGGCGGCTACGGCTACGACACCACCGACCTCGCCACCATTCGCTACCGCATCCACGACCTCAAGGCCAACCGCCTGCTCTACGTCACCGACTCGCGCCAGGCCCTCCACTTTCAAATGATCTTTGAAGCGGCTCGCCGCGCGGGCTGGCTCACCGACGGCATCGAAGCCGCCCACGTCCCGTACGGGACGGTACTCGGCCCCGACGGGCGCCCCTTCAAGACCCGCTCGGGCGGCACCGTCCGCCTAATGGACCTGCTCGATGACGCCGTCGCCCGTGCCCGCGCCGTCGTCCACGAGAAGAACCCTGAGCTTGACGCCGACGAACTGGACCGAATCGCCGAGCAGGCGGGCATCGGGGCGGTCAAGTACGCCGACCTGTCCAGCTCGCGGATCAAGGACTACGTCTTCGACGTCGACCGCATGGTGTCGTTCACCGGCAACACCGGCGTCTACCTCCAGTACGCACATACCCGCATCCGCTCGATCCTGCGCAGGGCCGGCGACCCCGACGTAGACATCGACCCCACCGTCGAACTCCAACCCGCCGAGCGCGCGCTGGCCCTGGAACTCGACGCCTACGGCACCGCGGTGACCGAGGTCGGCGACACCCTGGAACCCCACCGACTGTGCGGCTACCTCTACGACCTGGCCCGCGACTTCACCACGTTCTACGAGTCCTGCCACGTGCTGGGCGCCGAGGAACCCATTCGCAGCAACCGACTCGCCCTCTGCCAGCTCACCGCGCGCACGCTGCAACACGGGCTCGGCCTGCTCGGCATCAGCGCCCCCGAACGCATGTAGCCACACTTCGACGTGATACCTGCTGCGCAGGCTCGGAGCCACGAGGCAGCCGGTGGCGCGTCGAGACACGGAAGGGACCACCGGCCAGCATCGCCGCCGGGGCACCCTTAACGGGCGGGCCAACGGGCCAACCGCACCCGCGATATGCGTCGCACGCCGCCGGCCGGACGACCCCAGTCCGGGGTTCCACAGATGATCCGGGACTCGTGGGAGGCTCGCGCCGCTGGTCAGAGGGTTGCGACCTAGCGGAAGCGGCGGAAAGTACTAGTGACACGGTGTGCGCCGTGGCCTGCTTGTGAACTGCTGCGTGGTCTTGTTCTCATAGCGGCTTGATCGTTAAGGTCGCCGTCCGTGTATGTGAAGCGCTCGACGCGCAGGATGGCCGACGGCAAGACGGTGGGCTATCTGCAGCTGGCCCATAACGAGTGGGACCCGGCCGCGAAGGCGTCGCGGACGAAGGTGCTGTACTCCTTCGGCCGGGAGGACCAGCTCGACGTCGCCGGGATCCGGCGGCTGGTCGCGGCGTTGTGCCGACTGCTCGAGCAGGGCGAGGCGCTGGTCGCGACCGCGCCAGCGGAACTGCGGTTCACCGAGTCGAAGGCGTTGGGCGGGGCGTTCGCGCTGGACGGGCTGTGGCATGCGTTGGGGATCGATGCCGTGATGCGGCGGATGCTGGTGACCACGCGGATGGAGCCGCGCGTGGAGCGGATCCTGTTCGCGCTGGTGGCGAACCGTGCGCTGGCCCCCAGTTCCAAGCTGGGCGCGACCCGGTGGATCGAGCACGACGTGGTCATCGACGGGCTGGACGTGCCGGTCGTGGACGAGTCCTGCTATCGGGCGATGGACTGGTTGATCGACGCCGAGCCCGAGCTCGGGCGGATCGTGTTCGACAACACCGCCGACCTGCTGAATCTGGAGGTGGACCTGTTGTTCTTCGACACCATCTCCACGTACTTCGAGGCCGAGGACGCCGACGCGCCGGTCGGCCGGGACGAGCGCGGGATGCCGGTCGCCGACGCCTCGGCCGCAGCAAAGCAGGCAGGGTTTCGCACCCTCGGCAAGAGCAAGGACTCCCGGCCGGATCTGCCGCAGATCGTGGTCGGCATGGCGGTGACCCGGGACGGGATCCCGGTCAGGTGTTGGTCTTGGCCCGGGAACACCGCCGATTCCGCGCTGATCCGGCAGGTGAAACACGACATGCGGGATTGGTCGCTGTCGCGGATCGTGTGGGTCGCCGACCGCGGCTTCGCCTCCGCCGCCAACAGGCGCTACCTGCAGCGCGCCGGCGGGCACTACATCCTCGGGGAGAAGCTGCGCGGCGGCACCGCCGAGGCCGACGCCGCGCTGTCCCGACAGGGCCGCTACCGCCACGTCGCCGACAACCTGCAGGTCAAGGAGGTCCGTCTGTCGTCGGATCTAGCTGAGGACCGGTTCGTGATCTGCTTCAACCCCGACGCCGCGATCCGCGACGCTGCCATCCGAGCACGCATCGTCGCGCTGCTCGAGGAGATGATTAACGGCTCCGACACGCTGTCTCGGGACCAGCGCGCCGAACTGCGCGGCGTCATCTCGACCAAGCCCGGGCTCAACCGCTACCTGCGCACCACGCCCGGCGGGCTGCTGCGGGTGGACAAGAAGGCCATCGACGCCGAGGCCAACCTGGACGGCAAGTTCCTGCTGCGCTGCTCGGACCCGAAGCCCTCGGCCGAGGACATCGCCCTGGGCTACAAGCAGCTACTGGAAGTCGAGCGCGGCTGGCGGGACATGAAGTCGGTTATCGACATGCGGCCCGTCTATCACCGCGTCGAGGCACGGATCCGTGCTCACGTGCTGCTGTGCTGGCTGGCGCTGCTGCTCATCCGCATCGCCGAAACCAAGACCGGGCAGACCTGGGCCGCCATCCGCGACGAGCTCCAGCGCCTGCACCTGGGCACCTTCACCGGCCCGGCCGGCTCCTTCCGGCAGCGCACCGAGCTCACCGCCGGCCAGAAGAAGATCCTCGCCGCGCTCGGCCTGCCCGAACCACGCCGCATCTTCGAGGCCACCCCCGCGACGCCCTGACCAGGACGAACACCACGGCCTAGTGAACGCCCCGTCACCGGGCCGATCAGCATTTCCCCAGCTCACGGCCAGTTTTCACGGACTAGTCAGCTGGCTGATCTGTGGAACCCCGGCCCACG